>CAYMMX010000004.1:0-246551 GCA_964391675.1 uncultured Muribaculaceae bacterium
TTGATTTTTCAATTTCTCAAAATAAATTTGAAGAGTCTTTAATAACAATTAATAACCTATATTTGTAAATATTGTTTTTTAATATTTATTTAATTCTTGAATTTCGTAATTGCTACTTTTAAGCTTTTTGCTAATTCACCACAAGAAATATTTGAATTCTTTTCAAGTAACGGTAATAGATTTTTTTCAAGATTTAATGAAGCAAGGAATCTTCCACTTTCAGATAACTCACTTCCAACAAATTTATCTATAATATTTTCTCCGATAGATGTTACTTGTTTACTTAATGCCCCACTAAATGAAGGTTTTTTTTGTACACAATTATTGTTGCATAAATTTGCACAAGAAATTCTTTGAATCATTTTACACTTCCTCCCAAGCTTTAATTTCATGAATTATTATAAATTAATACAAGATTAAAAAATTGATTTATTTTTTAATCTTTACACTTTGTAACTTTGATTTGAGCTTTTATTTGTGATACCATTATAAAATTGGAGAGGAAGCTGAAAATAAATTAGTACCTTTTTAATGCGAGTTAGAAAAATTATTAATAACGAGGATAAAAATGGATTTTACTACAATAACTATAGATGCTTTAAAAGCTTTATCGCATTTAGTCGGTAACTACGGTTGGGGAATTATCTTATTAACTATAGTTATAAGATTAGCAATGTGGCCGTTGGGAGTTTCCCAACAGCGTTCTATGAAAATGATGCAAACGCTTCAGCCTAAATTGAAAGCTATACAAGACAGGTATAAAAATGATCCACAAACCATGCAAAGAAAAATGATGGAGTTTTATAAGGAACATAAATTTAACCCAATGTCCGGATGTTTTCCTTTACTCATTCAAATGCCAATATTTATATTGTTGTATTCGGCACTTATGAGTCCACAATTCATCCAAACCGCAGGTACAACTCAATTTTTATTTATAAAACGTTTGGATGCAACATTAAGAACAACAGCGGGAATTTCTTATGATGGTGTAATGAATGTTTCTAAATATGATAATTTTACACTTGGTAAAACCGCTACTGTCTACTTAACAAAAGAGACAATTGAAAATGTTAAAGTTGAAAAGCCTAATAATGCTCTGGAGGTTAAAGGTGACATTAATCCTGGTGATCCAATAGACTTAAAAATAAGTTTAGATAGTTTAGATTTAAAATTTAGTCAATTAGACCAAATCCAAAAGGCCGAGTTTGTTGTTAACAATGCTCAAAATCGTGAAAGTGAAAAAATTGAATTTATAAGAAAAGGTGGAATTTTGGCTGCTTCTATGCCGACAAAAGCAGTTAAAAATGCATTTCATATTGATGTCTTGATGCTTATAGTATTGTTCGGATTAACAATGGTCGCAACACAAAAAGTAATGATGTCTACTTCCAATGCACAGCAAATGGATCCGACTCAGCAAGCTATGCAAAAGTCAATGGCAACTTTTATGCCTATTATGATTATGCTTACCTTTGTATTTATTCCAATTCCGGCGGGTGTTCTTTTATATTTAGTAACGAGTAATGTCATCCAAATTGTCCAAACGGTTGTTATAAATAAACAATTGGATATCGAAGTGGCTCAGAAAAAACAAAAAATTGATGATGATGCAGTTAAAACAGCAAAGAAGGTTGAGCATAAAGAGATTAATTAAGCAAAAAGTCATTTGAGGTTTAAAATATAAAGTTATGAAATAAGATAATTTAAATAAAACTTCAACATGGCAAAGTAGGATTAATAAATGTTAGTATCAGAATTTGAATATTATTTACCTGAGGAATATATAGCACAAAAGCCAATAGGCAAGAGAACTCAATCTAAAATGATGGTTTTAGATAAAACTTCTAAAACGATAGAGCATAAACAATTTTTTGATATAGTTGATTATCTGAATGAAAATGATGTATTAGTTTTAAATAACACAAAGGTTATCCCCGCCAGATTGTTAGGACAAAAAACAACAGGAGCTAATGTTGAAATTTTTTTGTTAAAACAGTTAAAAAATAATCAATGGGAAGCACTTGTTAAACCTTCAAAAAGAGTTAATGACGGCAATATAATAAAAATTTCAGAAGAATTGTCTGTTAAAACACTCTTAAGAATGGATGGTGGTAAATGGCTTGTAGAACTTTTGTACGAAGGTGATATTTATGATATTCTAAACAAAGTCGGGCGTATTCCGCTTCCTCCTTATATAGAACGGAAGCTTACTGACGAAAAAATTAATAAGCTTGATTATAAAAGATATCAAACAGTTTTTGCAAAAACTGCAGGTTCTGTTGCTGCACCTACTGCAGGATTACATTTTACAAAAGACATTCTTAAAAAACTTAAATCAAAAGGTGTAAAAATTTGTTATGTAACCTTAGATGTTGGTTTGGGTACGTTTAGGCCAGTTAAATGTGAAAACATATTAGAGCATAAAATGGATTCAGAAACTTTTGAAATTTCAAAAAAAACAGCCAAAATAATTAATGATGCAAAAAATGATGGGAAAAATATAGTTGCTGTAGGAACAACCTCTGTGAGGACTTTAGAAACTTGCTTTCAAAAGCATGGTAAAATTATACCTTGTAAAGATAGTTCCCAATTATTTATTTATCCTCCTTATAAATTTCATGTTATAGACAAACTTTTAACTAACTTTCACTTACCAAAATCTACACTTTTGATGTTGGTAAGTGCTTTTGCCGGAAGAGATTTTATTATGAACTCATACAAAAATGCAATTGATAATAACTATAGATTTTATAGTTATGGTGATTGTATGTTTATACATTAAGAATGGTTTTTAGATTCTCTCTTACTTTTTCAAATACATTGTCCCAATTTCCTGGGATTTCTTGCTTAAATAATTTTACACTTTTGTACCAGCTGCAGTTACTTATATCTGTATGCCATCTCCAATTTTGAACAAAAGGTAATAATATCCAACAAGGTTTTCCCATCGCCCCTGCCAAGTGGGCAATAGATGTATCATTACAAATTACTAAATCAAGATTATCTATAACTGCTGCAGTATCTGAGAAATTATTAAAAGTTTTACCTAGGTCTAAAACATTAAAAGTTTTTGGAATTTTATTAACTTCTTCAATTCCTTCTCCTTTTTGTAGAGAATAAAATTGAGTATTTGGTAAATCAAATATATTTAAAAAAGATTCAATATTTATTATCCTTGTTTGATCATTAGCTGTGTTACCCATCCATTTTATGCCAATGTTAAATTTATTGGTGTTAAAGTATTTATTTTTATATTGTTTTGATTTATCTGCATCAGGTTTTAAATAACCCTCAGCTAAAATAATTTTTTCATCATATTGTTTTAACAAAAATGGCAAACTCATAAGAGGTATATGTACATCAAATTCTACATCTGTAGGCATTGTATTATTGTCAATAATTGTAGTTCCAAAATTGTTTTCTTTAAAGAGTTCTAAAAAACAAAGTTGAGGCTTAAATAATATTTTTTTAAATTTATCTTTTAGTAAATGTAAGTATCTTACATATAAAAGGGTATCACCAAGCGCTGATTCGTAATATACAAATATTGTTTTGTCTTTCATTTCCGAACCATCCCATAGCGGTTTAGTTTCAATATTTTTATATAATTGACTATGGCTTAAAATTGCAAAAGGTTTACTGGGTCTATATTCGTGATGAAATAATCCTTTTTCAAAATCTTTTGCTTTAAGATAACAAGTACTTAAGAAATAATGGATATCCGCATCTTCTTTGTCAGGTGAATATTTTAATGCTTTTTCGTAGCATTCTATTGCTTTTAATGTTTCATTTTTATCCTCGTATAAATTTGCAAGATTAAAATATGCAGAAGAATTATCAGGATTTATAGAAAGAGATTTTTCATATGCAATTATTGCATCATCCAATTTCTTACTTTTTTTGTAGGCTAAAGCCAGATTAAACCATGTATCAAAAACATTTTCATCATATTTAATTGATTGTTCATAAGATGTTATTGCTTCATTAATATTGTCATTTTCAAAATATGCTCTGCCTAAATTCCCGAGAATATAAGCAGAAGGAAGAATTTCAGAAGCTTTTTTTAAAAATAAAATAGCTTCTTGAGGCTTATTTAATTGTAGATTAAGTAAGCCCATTAAATTTAATATATTAGGATTATTTGGGGAGTCATTAAGTATTTCATTATATAATTTTTCTGCTTCAATAAAATTTTTATTTTTATGTAAATGAAATGCTTTTTCCGTTTTTTCTTTTAAACCAGCTTCCATTTGCCCCCTTGCAGCAAAGCCCAAAATTATTTTACTAAGGTTAGTATTTTATTTTTATTATTAGGCTTTAATTTTTCCAATCTTGATTTAACATATACAGCATGATGTGAATATGGCTTGTATTCTAAAAATTTTTTATAGTATCTTATTGCATCGTTGTTTTTACCTAATTTATCAAAACATATTCCTATACCCAAGTATGCTCTATGGTATTTGGGATTTATTTTAATAATTTTATTAAAAACCACACTTGCTTCTGCATAATTTTCCATGCTCATAAGCAGTGCTGATTTATGGTTATAAGCTTTAATGTAACTTGGGGAGGTTTCTATTATTTTCTGATAAAGCATTAGTGCTAAATCATTTTCTTCGACAATTTCATGTGCTATCGCAAGTTGAATTTGAGCATTTACGTTTGACGGGTTAAGTTTCAATGATTTTACAAGATTTTTCATTGCGTTGCATACTTCACCTTTTAAAATATAGCAAACACCTAATTCGTAATATACATTTGCATCCATCTCTCTAAGTTTTTTAGCATTTCCAAAAGCTTCAATAGCTTTATCAAGTTTGTTTAAATTTTTATAACAAATACCTAAACCATAATACGAATCCGCATTTTTTCTGTCAATTAAAATAGAATTTAAATAACGTGCAACAGCCTCTTTGTGTAAATTTGCAAGCCTTAGGGCATCTGCTTTTACAAATAATTTATAAGCCATAGATGGTTCGTCTAAATCAGGTCTTACTAAAACTTTTGATAAATTTTTATCAGATTGTGTTACTATAATTGACAATACGTTACTCCAACCCCTCTTATACTCTAACATTGTATTGTTTTTTACTATGTCAGGTAACAACCAAAGGGTTTAAATTCGTATAGTCCATTGGATTATAATTAGCTTTTATAGATTGAGTTAAATTAACTAATAATTATAGTTAATTCCGATAGAAGCAGATTTATTTCTTTTTTCCAGATCTTGGGAATAACTGCCAAATATATCTAGATTATTATTTATTTTTACCCCGCCATATCCGGTTAATATTTTTTCATTGTTTATATTTTCATCAAATAAGCCTATTTCTAAATGTTTTTTATCAAAAGACACTGAAGTACCACCATAAAATTCAGTTTTACTATCGGGTTTGTAGCTGATTTTCGCACCTGCTGTTAGTCCATAGTGTTCAGTATTTTGTGTTGTTGTATAAAATCCGTCCATTGTTGCTGAAGTTTTAATAGTATTCCTTGGGGAATAAGTTATTGCTGTTTTTACATTATACTTATTGCCAAAACTAACCCCCCAGGATTGAGTGTTATAATCAGTATATGATGAATCCATTATTTTTCCGGCACTGATTTCATTATTAAATGTGATGTTTTTTAGATTATTTTCAATGCTTAAACCGCCTTCTAAAGATGTTCTTGCGTCAGAAGCATGTTTTTTAGTGAAATCGCAATTAAATGAATACATTTGCGAACCTTTTATTATTCCGGATATATTAGTATTATTCCCTGTATATAAATTGTGTTTATAAGAACTGCTTAAATCACCTCTTATAATATTGTAATTTAAATTTGTATCCGTAATATTATAATTAACTTTTCCATTTATTGTAGTAAAAGTTATTCCTGATTCTGTTACCAAGTTACCGTTTTTAAAATTATTTTCATTTGTATATAATGCTTTCATGCCAAAACTTTGTGATTTATTGAATGAATCCGTTTCTTTTGAATTTTTCAATTCCAATTCTAGTTTTAATTGATTTTCTTTACTGCTGTCTACGATTGTAGCTTGAAAATTATTTGTTGAGGATGTTTTATCAAACTCATTTATATTAGAAAATGAGTTTGAAGAATTTATTTTAGTTCTGCTAAAAGCTGATTTTATGTCAGAACTGCTTTTATCTATTTCTTTACCGAAAGCTGCTTCGTCTTTAAATTGAAATTCTTGATAAAATTCGTTTTTATAACCTTTAATTATTACATAGCCTTTACTTGAATATCCAGAGTCTTGTTTGTGTGCTTTTTTTATTGCACTAACAATGTTATCAGCTTTAATCTCTGTTCTTTTTCCGTAATTATTGCAAATATATGAACCTTTTTCTACTTGATAAAGAAGTGTTGCATGTCCTGAAGTTTTACTCTTTCCAAAAGTTATAACGGCCGGAATATCACATTCATGAAGCGTATCCATCATAAAACCATGAATAGTTGTACATATGGCACCATCAACGCAATCATTTTTAATAAAAGCTTCTAATATTTCAGGATTTGTGTCTGCAATTTTTTTATAAGGTTTTTTAGAATCATAATCATCGTGTAAATTTTGTAAAATATCATCAACAAATGTTTGAAGTTGCTGAGGATCTTCTTTGATATTATTAATACCAGTTTTTAAGTAATCATATGTCTCTTGTGCTGTATGTCCTTTATTATAATAAAATTCGATATCGTAAAAAGATTCAGGAATTGGTTTTTCTTCCTCTTCTTCCGGGTTTAGAGGTCTATCAGGATGATACGGAAAAGGAAATGGTAATGTGGGAGAATGATTAATTACCATATTATTATCCCAAATACTCGAATTACCATCAGTTTTTTCAGGTTTATTCAAATAAATAGGAACAGGACCGTTGCCTAATGAATTTAGCTTGTTAACAAAATCGTTATAGCCCATGTATTCTCTTTTTCTTTTATTTCACACTATTTTATTCATCGGAAATTTTTGATATAACTTTATGTAAAATACAAAAAAATTAATATAATTTAATATTTTAAAGTAATTTTATCAGTATAAGGGAATAATAATGCTTTAATCTTTTTGGACATAATCATTTATCTGTGCTATAACGTAATTATGAAAAAGTTCTTAGGGATTTTAGGGGTATTAATTTTATTTTCATCACCAGTTTTGTCTGCTGATGAAATTATGCTTAACAATGTTGATAAACCCAAAATTGAGGTGGATAAATCTCCTAAAACATTAAAAGGCTCTTTATTAATTTCCGATGATCAAATGTTAAATGAATTAATCGAGTTGCAAAAGAAAAAAGATCTGGAAGATATAGAAAATTTATGGAAGGGTACTGTTGAAAATAATAAAGTAATAGGATTTGCGCTTAAAAAGCTTTCTACTCCTGAAAGTCAAAGAAGAATCCACTCGTCCCTAATGGCAAAAACACTTAATGCAGTAATTAGCGGAAGTTCTTTTGTCCCAAGTTTTATGGGAGCAAATCCGGCTGTACAAACCGGTTCATTTGCTGCCGGAAGACTTGCCCAATCTTTATTAAACCGTAAAACAACACCTCAGGAAATTCCCTTGACGGATACAGAATTAATTGAATTATCCGGTTTGGTAGAAGATTTACAAGATAAGATTATTGATGCATATTATAATTATAAGGGTGAATTAGGCCAAATTAAAGAAACTCGCCAAAAATTATTACTTTACCATAAGAATTACTCAAACGCTTTGGATATCGGAGATATTTTAGATATATCAATATCTTCGTCACTATATGATAACATCGTTTTACAAGAGTATTATCATGTACAGAATGCAAAAAAGTATCATCTTGAATTACAACGACTTGCTGGGAAGAAAACAGTAGATAAGCTGAATCTATACCAATACAATTTTAATTCGGCTTTATTTAAGAATAAAAAAGGAGCTAAATTATGATTAATAGATTAATTGTATTATCTCTCCTGTTTATTTTTATAAATCCTGTTTTTAGTATGCAATATGAAGATTTAAATTCAATCAAAAGCCCCGCATATAGAGTTGGGACATCAGAGGATATTGAACAAAAAATAGATTTTGTCAAAGAATCAGTTGATACTAAGACAACTAAAGAAATTGATCCTTTCGAATCAATAGAAAAATTGACTTATGCTGATTTAAGCATAAAAAAAATATCAAAAGAAATTTCTCAAGACTTAAATCTCGATTATGACTCGATGATGCAGGATTTAGCTATCCTTTGGCAGGGGGCTGCAACTAAGAGTGATATTATAAAATTTGCTTTATATAAATTGTCAAACCCTGATAAAGATAAACCTGATGATAAATCTGTTAAAAAAGTTTTGCAATCCATAGCAAATATGTCTACTCTTTTAGGTGCCGGTATGGGAAACCCTCTTTTATCCAGCACGTCCTTTATAGGTGGTAATATTTTAGGTATAATGTCTCAAGACGACAAGGCCATTAATTATAAATATACAAAAGTTAATGACGCTGATATGATTATTTTGGTTAGAAAAGTAGATGACCTTCAGCAAAAAGTTGTTAATCGTTATTATGATTATATGACGTCAAGAAGTATACTTGAAATGACAATAAAAATGTCACAACAAAGATACCAAAATTATCAACTTGCCCAAAAAGGCTCTAAAGAACTTATTTTAATAACGGATGCTTATTATAGAGAATCTCTTGATTGTCAAATGAAAGCTCGTTCAGATTTTTATTCTAAAAGGGCTTCACTGGAGCAGCTTGTTGGAAATGAGTCTTTTAAACAGTTTGAAAAAATTATAAATTCAAGGAAATAGTTTTTAAATATCACCATTTATAAGTGCTTTTATATATTCAAATAAATTCATTTTAATTAATGTTTTAATTTTAAAGTTAATTTTTTTATTCTTGAATAAGTTTCTTTTTAAGAATAATTTATTATCTATATCATCAAATGTGGTTATTAAAAGCAGCGAAAAATCTTGTTCAATAATTTCAGATGGTTTAATTTTTTTATATCCGTAAAATTCACCTTTAGTTTCTGTTTCATAAGAAATGTCTGAAATAGCCATTATATTTAGTTGCGACAAGTCATAATTTCTAAACAAATCCCCGGTTAGTAAATCTATACCAAAAATAATAATATTTTTACCTTCATATTCCTTTGCGATTTTATCTATTTCTTGTTGTGCTTTTTTAATTTTTAAATAATTTTTAAAGTTGGTTTTCAATTAAACCTCCATAAGTTTAAATTGTTTTTAAAAGATCTTGTGCTTCTTCTAACTCCGGAAAAATTTCAAGAGATTTTTCTAATTGAATTTTAGCATTCTTGTTATCAGATAAATTTTTATAACATTTTGCCGAATTTAAAAGCAAGTTATAATTCATAGGATTTTCATCTGTAAGTTTAAGGAAAATATTATTAGCATTTTCCCACTCTTGCAATTCATAATAGATTAAAGCTAAAAGATTTTCGTTTTCTACAGTCGGCATTTGTTCTATTGATTTTATCATAAGGAATTTTGCTTTTTCATAATCTTTTAATAAATAGTAAACTCGCCCTGTATTAAACAGCAAGAATGGGTTTAATGGGGATTCCTTTAAAGCTGCTTGTAAATATTTTAATGATTCTTTTAGTTCATTTAGAGATATTAATGTCATTGCCATGCAAGCAAGCAAATTTGGATATTTAGGGTTTTTGTCAAAAACTTTTTCATAAAATTCTTTAGCTTTTTTATAATTTGATGTTGAATAAAAATAATTTGCGTATTCGAAAATTATAGATATATTTTCAGGAGATGTTTCATAAGCTTTTTCAAATTCATCTTTCGCATAGTCAAAGAGTCTTTTATTTAAGTATATAACACCTAAATCTTTTCTTGCATAAGAAGCTTTTGGGTTTATTTCTATAACTTTCTTGAAAATGTTTTCTGCCATATCTAAATTGTCAGTTTTTACGCATATTAATGCATATTTATGATATATTTCTTCTGAAACAATTCCAATTGATATAATTTTTTCGTAAATTTCTTTGGCCTTAAATGGTTGTTCGACTTGCAAATATAAATCTGCAAGTTTTTGGGCTATTTCTTTAGATTTAGGATTTAGCAGTACAAGTTGTTCCATAATTTTGATAGCGTATGGATACTCTTCTGTTTTTTCATAACAACAAGCCAAGTTATATTGAAAATTGTGTTTTTCCGGATGTTGTGCAGCCAGTATTTTATAATGTTTAATTGCATCTTCATATAATCCTGCTTTAAATTCAGATAAAGCCAGAGAAACCAAATAATGTTCAAGAGGTTCTGTATCATATGCCTTTTGAAAGTATTCGCAGGCTTCTTTATGTTTATTTTGAATTTGTAAAATAGAGGCTATATTATAGATTGTCATTGAATTTCTTGGATCTATTTCACTTGCTTTTAAATATACATTGAAGGCTTTTTCATATTGTCCCAAAGTTAAATAGGCAGTTCCAAGATTATTATAAAGCTGCGCATGTTGGGGATTAAATTCAATTGCTTTTTCAAGATAAATTATACAATTTTCAAAGTCTTTTGCTGCTAAAAGAGCAGTTCCCGCTAAAAAATAAAATATATAATCATCTTGAATAATTGTTAATGCTTTTTTTGCTATTTCAAAAGCTTTTTGTGGATTTTCACTTTTTAAATATAAAACTCCTAAATTTTTATAAGCTTCTACATAATTTTC
Source organism: uncultured Muribaculaceae bacterium (assembly GCA_964391675.1). Classification (GTDB taxonomy): domain Bacteria; phylum Cyanobacteriota; class Vampirovibrionia; order Gastranaerophilales; family Gastranaerophilaceae; genus CAYMMX01. The sequence goes on from CAYMMX010000004.1 coordinate 10,697, forward strand.
TCTTAGTTCTAAAACCCTGTGATAAGCTGTTTTAGCATGAAGAATGTCATCCAGATTGTCATAGCAGTTTGCAAGATAAAACCAACTTGTTGCATCATCATTTTTATATTTTACGACAGTTTCGAAATTCTTTTTGCCATCTTCAAAATTCCCAAGATTAACATTGCTTAAACCAAGTAATTTCAAAGCTTCAATATTATTAGAATCAGTTTTTATAAATGCTTCTAATATTTCTTTTGCTTCCTGAAATTTTTTTATAGATATAAGTTCGCTTATCTTGTCTAAATTTATACTGTCCATACAATTAATTATATGACAAAAATCTATAAACAAAAAAAATATATTGTATAAAAATATTAAGTTAGCTTTAATAAAGTATCAATTTTTTTTTATTTTGAGGTTTTAATAATAATAAGGTAGTGTACAAGGTTTCAGTGTGAAGATAAATCCTATTTTATTAAGTTTTAAGTCTAATTTGGCGGAAAATAAAGTGTCTCCCCTTAGTTATGCTGCAACAAACCCAATAAATATTGAAGATAAAAAAAAATTAGATAATAATATTGTACCTGATTATAATGTAAAAGTTCCTTTGAAATATACTAGTCAAGAGGTTCAGGATTTACCTTGCTCAATAAAAGCCCACTTGTATAAACTTGAAAATGGTCAGCGTGTTGTTATTATTCCCAAAGAAGGTCCGACAATAGTTAAAACTTATGTTAATGTCGGTTCAATGAATGAACCTGATAGAGTCAGAGGAATAAGTCATTTTATCGAGCATAATTTATTTAACGGCTCAGATGGTCTTGAGGCAGGAGAGTTTTTTGAAAAAGTTAATAAAATGGGAGCAAGTACAAATGCTTCAACCAGTTTTGCGGCAACAGATTATTACATTGAATCTAACTTGTTAAAGAAGACTGATTTAGAAAATAAAATTAAAATTCATGCATCAATGTTAGAAACTCCTAAATTTGCAAATGAAATGTTAGAAAAAGAGAAAGGACCTGTAACATCTGAAATTAATATGATTTTAGATGATCCTGAGAACATAGCTATAAACAATACCTTAAAACTACTTTATAATATAAATACTACTTCAAAAGATATTATTGGAGGAAGTGTAGAGAATATTCAAAAAATAACAAGAGACGATGTTGTTGATTATTATAAAAGAAATTATTATCCTGCAAATATGACAACAGTTATAACAGGTGAAGTAGATCCTGATAAAACTATGTCATTAGTATCCAAATATTTTCGTTCTAATAATATAAATCCTAAACCAAGAAATTATGAAAACTTAGTACCTATCGAAAAAACCGTAAGAAATGACTTTATTTCGGATAAGACAAACTCAGCTATATTAAGTATGGGATTTAACGGACCTAAAAATAATGATACAAAAGATAAAATATTGCTCGATGCTTTTCAATTTTTCTTGGTAGGTTCAAGTGTAGCAAGGTTAAACAAATCTTTGCAAGAAATTCAAACAAATGCTTTTATAGCTTCTGATAGAATTAATTCCAAACCTGATGGTAACGTTGTTATTTTATTTTCAACCCAAACGTCAGAAGGAAATGTAGAAAATGCAATTAAAAAAGTATTTAATGAAGTAGCTGATTTAGAAAAAAATCCTCCGACGGACCAAGAACTTAGTATAGTTAAAAAGAAGCTTAAACTTAATTTAGCTCAAGTTTTTGAGAGTTCTTCGATTATTAATTCAGTTGTGGGTACAGCAATGTTGGATGATGATTTAAAGAGCGTTATGGAATTTGAAAAGATTATTGATAACCTTTCAGCAACAGATATTGTTAATTTTGCAAAAAAATATTTTAATTTAAACAAAGTTGCAATTACTGTTGTTCATCCGGATAATGCAACTTTAAAGTCTATAAATCAGAATTATCAAAGAGTGCATCACCCTTCTTTTACCGGTAATTCAGAAGATATAAATCATAAAACTGCAATTGATACATCAAGGATTAACCAATATGTTTTAGCAAACAATTTTTCAGTTGTTACCAATGATGTTAATAAAGATTTAGCAACATTTGACTTAAGTCTTTCAGCTTTTGCACCTGCTAACATTAAACCTGGAGTAAGCCAAATTTTATCTATTATCTTAAATCGTGGTTCAGGTTCAAAGGATGAAAAAAAATTCTTTATGGACTTGGAAAAACAAGGTATTCAAACAGCATTTGATGCAAGTGAAAGAGAATTGTATGTTAGTTCAATGTTTTTACCGTCAGATTCTGAAAATGCTATTAGAAGTGCAAAAGAAGTTCTTCTTAATCCCAGATTTACTGAAGAGGATTTAAAATATGCAAAAAATTTGTTAAAAGAAACACTAGAAAGCGAACCTAAAAACTCTAAAGAAGGGCTTTTAGAAGAAATGTTTAAAGGGCAGCTTTATGGTATTACAAATGAAGATATCTTAAAAAATATTGCTACAATTAATTTAGATGATGTAAAAGGACTTTATCAGTATATTATTAATAATGCTCAAGGACAGATTGTTATTTCAGGACCATTCAAGAATAATTCCGAATTTAAAAATAAAGTATTCAGTCAATTAAGTACAGATTTCAAAACCTTAAAACCCGCATCTGCAAAAGTATTTAAAAGTTATTTGCCTATTGAGAATAAAAATATTGTTGTTCAAGAACATAATAAATCTCAGGCTGAAATTCAAATGGGTTATAAATTTAAAACAAATAACAATATTAAAGACGCCATAATTTTTGATTTATTAAATACTATATTGGGAGCAACACCTTCTTCAAGATTATTCTCAGACCTTAGGGAACAACAAAAACTTGCATATCAAGTTAATTCAAGACTAAACAACTATGATAATTCAGGTGTCATATCTTTGTTTATAAAAACAACAACTGATGAGCCTTTAACAAAAATAACCAGTTATGATAATGTTCAAAAATCGATTAATGGTTTTAATAAACACATAAATAAATTAATGAATGAAAATGTTTCTTCTGAAGAACTTGAGAGTGCGAAGCTCAATTTAAAGAATAAAATTCTTAATTATTCAGAGTTAACTTCTGATGAGAATCGTTCTATTTTGTTAGGCTTAAAATCTTATTACGGAGTATCTCAGGATAACATGACATTAGATTTGGTCGATACAATAACAGTTGATGATATCAGAGCAGCTGCAAATTATATATTTAAGACTAATCCTACAATTTCAATTGTAGCTACAAAAAATACTATAAATAATAATAAAGAATATTTAACTTCGCTTGGAAATATTGTTAAATAAACCTATTTTACTCTTTTTTTTTGAATTAATTAATGATATAATAAATATAATTAGAAGAGTTTTTGGAGAATCATTTTGGTTAATCAAGAGGAAAATTTCCTACAAATTAATAATTGGTTGCTTACGTATAAAAAAACCGATGATAAAAAAATTAAAAAGCAATTACAAAATTTGATAGTAATTGCAGCAATGCCTTTTGTAAAAAAAATTGCATGTGGATTAGCAAGACGTGCTACGGACCCTGTTGATGATTTAATACAAGTTGGTTCAGTCGGACTTATAAAGGCAATTGATTTATACAGACCGGAAGTCGGGACTAAATTTAAAACCTATGCAACCTATCTTATTACCGGGGAAATAAGACATTATTTAAGAGATAAGGCCTCTATGATTAAAGCTCCAAGAGAAATTCAGGAATTGGCGTTTAGAATAAATGCTGTTATTAAAAAATTAAGCGATGACGGATTGGAACCGACTCTGGAAGAAATTGCACAAGTTTTATCTCTTCCTGTAACAAAGATTAATGATGTTATTGAAGTGGATCGACGAAAAAGCACAATTTCATTAGACCAAACTTATAGTTTTGATGATGATGACTCAATGTCTTTAGCTGATAAAATTCCATCAGGAGATTATCAAGAGTTTTTAAATTCTTATGAAGAAAAAATTATGCTTACAAAAGCAATTTCTCAATTAAAACCAAAGATGAGAGAAGTTATTGAGCTTAGTTACTACAAAGATTTAAACCAAAGGGAAATTTCAGAAAGATTAAATATTTCTCAAATGCAGGTTTCAAGAAGATTAAAACAAGCATTAAACGATATGTATAAAATAATAACAAAAGAGAGTAAGGTGACAAAGTGACTTTATTAACGTTACTTGTCATTGTAATTTTATTTGTTTTTGTCTTAGGTGCTTGTATAGGAAGTTTTCTTAATGTCGTTATTCTCAGGGCTTTCAGTAATGAATCAATTGTTTTTCCAGGTTCAAAATGCCCTTCTTGCAAAACTTCATTAAAATGGTATCATAATATCCCGATTATTTCTTACTTGTTATTAAAAGGAAAATGCGCTTTTTGTAGAGAAACAATTAGTTTTCAGTACCCTATTGTAGAGCTTGTAACAGGATTACTTTATGTAGCTGTTTTTTTTAGATTCGAACCTGACTTAAATCTAATATTTATTTTATTTTTTGTTTCCATGTTTATTGTAATTGCAGCTACCGATATAAAAGAAAGAGTAATCTTTGATGTTCACACTTATATTTTAATTTTTGCTGGTTTAATATATAACTTTTTTAATATCGGTCATTTATACTTTGGTGATAAAATTATTCAGATTGCTAATTTTTCTTTTGCGATAAATAATTCATTTATTGCTTCTATTTTAGGGATTGTTGCCGGAATAGTTATAATGGAAATTTTTGCCAGATTCGGGTATGTTTTAGCAGGAGTGAGAGCTTTTGGTGAGGGTGATACTTATATCGCGGCAGCGTTGGGTTCTATTTTTGGCTGGAAATATTTTATTGTAATATTATTTTATTCATTTTTAATACAAATAGTATTAACTATACCGGTTTTTATTAAAAAGATATATTTAAATAGAGACCTTAAAACATTTAGTGCCTTTTTGATTTTCTTTTTCTTAATATTTATTATTAAATGGTTAGATTATTTAAATTATTCAAATATTTTAATAATTTTTGTTATTCTAAGTTTATTATTATTCATTTCAGGATATTATTTTTGCAGGCGTATTCTGTTAGGAATAAAAGATAAAGAAAATCTGACTTATTTGCCATTTGGTCCAGCCTTAGTTTTAGCTAGCCTTATTTTTATGTTTACGTTATAAAATATATACTAAGCAATTTGTTAAATTAATACGGAGATATTTATATGAACAAGACTTCTGAACTTATTGATATAAATAATTTTGAAAGCTTGTCAAGAGAAGAATTAATTGAGGCATTGAACAATTCCAGATTAGAAACATTTAAATATGTTAATAAATTTTTGGAAGTTGAAGAAAAATGGACTTTTACTAATTTACTCTTAAAAAAACTTAATTCAATAAGACAAAAAGGTGAACTTTGTCAAACAATTTGCGATGGATTCTTGAAATTAACTAATTCAGAAGTATGCTTTTTCTGTTTATTTAACCAAGATAATACGGCTATAGAATTTACAAAAATAGCTTATAGTAAAAAAATTAATATATCAAAATTTCTTGATAAAATTAATGATAAATGTTTGACACTTATAAAAAATGATAGTAATTCAGATAGCATAATGGATTATTTTATTTCTATTTCAGGTAAAGAATATATTATCTTGCCGATTATATATTCAAGTTGTTTTTTGGGGTATATGTTACTGAAAAATTCAGATACTAACTTTTATAATGAAAATATTAATTTTATGAATATTTTTCCCGAACACATAGCCTTGATTTTAGAAAATATTTCATTATATCAGGAATCTGAAAAACAAAACAAGAGAAAGGTAGAATTTTTAGCGGGGATTTCTCATGAATTTAAGACTCCTTTAAATTCAATAATAGGATTTTCTGAAATCCTAAAAATGAAAATAAAAGATTTGCTTTCTTTTAATTTGGGAGAAAATAAGATAAATAATGTAGAATATTCTAAATACATAAATAACATATTAAAAAGCTCAAAGCATTTACTTTCCCTATTAGAAGATATTATTGATGTTTCAAAATCCCAATACAAATTACTTGAGCTAAATTACTCTAAGTTTACACCAAGAGAAGAAGTGACACAAATCCTGTCAGTATTAGAGCAAATGATTCAAGAAAAAGAAATAAAAGTTAATTATACTTTTTGTGATATTCAAATATCCGCAGATGTTAAAAGATTTCGTCAATTAATATATAATCTTGTATCTAATGCTATTAAGTTTAATAAGAAAAAAGGTAATATTTTCATCTTAACCTATTTAAAAGATAATAAATTCTTTTTTGAAGTAACAGATACGGGTGATGGTATAAGTAAAAGAAATCAAGAGAAGATTTTTGACTTTTTTTCACAAGTTAATAGAAGTCAACTAAAAAGACAATTAGGTTCAGGAGTAGGTCTAGCTTTATGTAAAAAAATAGTCCTTGCTCATCGCGGTGAAATATTTTTTGATTCTCAAATAAAAAAAGGTAGTCGTTTTTGGTTTTATTTACCATTGAATAAAGGAAGGAATTAATTGCAAAAATGAGCTCAAAAAAGCTCATTTTTGCAATTAATTAGAAAATTTATTTTATTCATTATTTTCTTCGCATAATGTTTTTCTACAACTTTTTCTTTCATCCAAGAACAAAATTGTACAGATAACAATGCAAATTAAAGCGGATGCAACCCAGTACCAAATTGCACCATCCCAACCGAATTTACTATCAACGGCCATACCTGTTCCGGTTGCTGAGAGAACAGCTCCCAAATAACCAAAACTTCCTGTAAATCCTGTTGCTGCCGAAGCTACTTTTTTTGAACTGCTTTCTACCGCACAAAGTCCGCCAATCATCATTTGAGGTCCATAAGTAAAGGCTCCGACTAATGCAATTAGTACAAAATCAAAATTGCTAATAGTGTTATATTTAAGCAATACTAAACAAACTGCTACACCTACAAGATAAATTAAATTAACAGGGGCTCTTTGACCTTTAAATATTTTATCTGAAATTATACCGGCCAAAATTGTTCCTGCTATACCAAATAATGGTAATGCACTTAATTTCATTGCGGCTAATTCCATTGTATTTTGTTTAGCTTCGGTTAAGTATTTAACCATCCAATCTTCTGCACCGAACCTTATAACGTAGACAAATATATAGGCTATTGCCAATAACCATATTGTTTTATTAAATAATATATTTTCTTTAAAAATCTGTCCGTAACTTCTGTTATCTGTTTCTTCTCCTGTTTCCTTTATAGGTTCATTTCTGTATCTCTCCACGCAAGGAAGTCCTAGTGATTGAGGTTTATCTCTTAACCTGTTAATTAGCCATAAAGCAACTAATATTGCTAAAATTGAAGGAACTAAAAATGCCATTTTCCAGCCGTAATGCGCAACTAAAAAACCTGAGACTATTACGCTTAAAAAAGTTCCTACTTGGTGAGAACAAGACCATAAAGACCATTTTGTTCCTCTTTCAGAATTTGAATACCAATAAGTTAAAGTTTTAGCTACGGCAGGGAATCCGGCAGATTGAAACCATCCGTTTGCTCCCCAAAAGAAAGCAAATAACCATAAAAGTATTGTAGCAGAAGGTAATCCAAAAAATGATACTTGGCCGGGTGTTATTAAAAATGCGCTGATTAAGAAACACAAATTTGATGCAGCACTTAAAATTAGTGCTGTCGGTAAAAACTTTCTAACATCTGAACCATCGGCTAATACTCCATTTATAAATTTCCCTATACCGTATGTTAAATAAAGAGAACTGCCTAATAATCCGAGTTCTGTATTTGTATATCCAAAGTCATTACTTAGGCCGGGTAATGCTACTGCTATATTTTTCTTACAAAGATAAAAAACAACATAGCCGATAAAACAAGAATAAAACATTCTTATACGCCAATGAGTATAAGAATGTTTTATATTTTCTTCACTTCCGGTTACTTCTTTAATTGGCGGTTCTTTAAAAAATTTCCCAATTGAACTAAACATTTTTCCTTATACCTTACCTTTCTTTACTATCCTATTTTTTGTCCGGTTTTATTATTTGAATATTTTTTGTTTCAGAAAGTTCTTGACGAGCGTTTTTAATTTTATTTCTTTTTTCTTCATCAAGACTTAAGCCTCCGACAAGTCTGTCTACAAAACCTGTATTTAATTTTATTGCTTTTTCCAGTGCTCCTATTTCTTCAAGTATATCTTTAATTTCGCTGAAATTATAACCAAAAGATTGTCTTGACTGATAAATTAGAGTTTCTCCTGATTGAGAAGTAATGGGGTTACCTCCTAAATCGAAATGCATTTTAAATATTGAGCGTAAATCCTGCAATTCTGATTGCATTACCAAAACACTTTGTTGAATCCTTAAATATCTTTCAAATAAATAATCAATATTTTCTAATTGTTTTTGTTGCCAGTCATATCTTTCAAGATAAAGTTTTTTTAAATTCGGATATGATAAAGCTAAGCCCATTGTGTCAGCCATTGCTCTATGATGTTTTGTGAATTCAACATTAAACTTTTTTGTTAAAGCTTCAAGGCCATGAGATTCTAAATCCGGGTAAACTTCTTTAAACATTTGTTGAGAATCAATTTTAGTATTAGTAAGCTCCTTGCCTGTAACTCTTAAACTTGCTTCATTTAAAAATGAATAATCGAAAATAGCATTATGCGCTACCATCGGGTAATCTCCCATAAATTCAAGAATTTTTGGTAAAATTTCTGCTTCAGTGGGGGCATCCTTAACCATGTCTTCGCTAATTCCATGAATTGCCATACTTGATTTTCTTATATGTTGCTCGGGGTTTATGAGTGTTTGAAACTCGTCTTTAATTTTTCCATTTTCTAGCCTTACTGCTGCAAATTCAATAATTCTTTCTCTTGTGTAGTCTAAGCCCGTTGTTTCTGTATCTAATACAATTTCAATAACTTTTTTTCTCATTCATCCCCCTTAAAATTAATATATCATAAACTATATAAATATGTAACCAAATTATAAGTATTATTTCTATACAAATTGATTTGGATAATTAACCTTTAGTGGTAGTTATATGATTATTGCTATATATATTTTTTTATGCTAAGGTGAGTCTATAAAAAATTGTTATTTAGTTTCATAGGAGAAGTTTATGTCAAATGCATTAGATATAACAGATGCCAATTTTGAAGAAGAAGTTTTATCTTCAAGTGTTCCTGTTATTGTAGATTTTTGGGCACCATGGTGTGGACCATGCAGAAAATTGGGTCCTGTATTAGATGAAGTTGCAGAAGAACTTAAAGATAAAATTAAAGTTGTTAAAGTTAATACGGATGAAAATTTAAAAACCGCCAAGGAATATTCTATAATTGGTTTACCCAGTTTACTTGTCTTTAAGAATGGTCAAGCAGTTGAAAGACTGGTTGGCTTAATGCCTAAATCTTCAATCATATCTAATATTGAAAAGCATTTATAATTTTTATAAACAGAGCCGATGAATTAGTTTAGTTTTTATCGGCTCTGTTTTTAATTTGATTTTTTAATAATCGGTTATTCTTTTAAGAAGCTTTCGTAATTTCTTGCAAGAAGGTGAGTTCTGACTTGATTAATTAAATCAAGAGCTACACCAACCATAATTATTAAAGAAGTTGCCCCAATACCTTGTAAGGTTTTAATATTTGTAACGTAACTTCCAAAAGATGGTACTAAAGCAATAATACCTAATCCAAGTGCTCCTATAAATGTTGTTTTACTAAGAATTTTATCAAGAGCTTCGGCTGTAGGTTTACCGGGTTTAATACCAGGAATAGATGAACCGTATTTTTTTAAATTATTCGCAATTTCTTTCGGTTGCATGTTAGGCATAATTGATGCATAAAAGAAAGTTAGTAGAACTATCATTAAAAAATATATTACATAATAAAATAATCCTGAAGGACTTAGTAATTGAGATAATTGCATAATAAAGTTTTTTACTGCCAAATTGTTTATATTAGCTTGTCCTATGACACTTAAAACAGTTGTCGGGAAAAGTAAAATAGCAATAGCAAATATTATAGGCATAACTCCACCGGGATTAAGTTTAAATGGAATATGAGTATTAACTCCACCATAAACTTTGTTTCCAACTTGTCTTTTAGGATTTACAATAACAACTTTTCTTGTTGCTTCTTGCATTATTACTATTAAAACCATAGTCGCAAAAAATATAGCCAGTAATAGCAATAATCCGAGTTGTAGGCTTGAGTCCCTTGCAACTAATTGAGCAGTTCTGGATGAGTAAAGTGGTATTCCTGATAATATACCTACAAAGATTATTAAAGATCCACCATTACCAATACCTTTTTCTGTTATAAGTTCTGAAATCCACATAACAAGCATTGATCCCGCTGTTAATACTGCAACTGAGCTTATGAAAAATAGTCCATGGTTTACTCCGGGTATAATGGCCCCAGGTAATTTAGACATAAAAATCATAAATATAAAAGATTGAAATATTGCTAAAAATACAGTAAAAACTCTGGTATATTGTGCAAGTTTTCTTCTGCCTGCTTCTCCTTCTTCTTTTTGAAGTTTTTCTAAAGAAGGTATAACAACCGAGACAAGTTGAACAATAATTGATGATGTTATGTATGGCCCTATTCCCAGAGCGAATATTGAAACTTTCCCTAAAGCTCCGCCTGAAAATAAATCAAGGAATCCTATTATATTATTTTGAGCGGCCATATTCGAAAAAATTTCATTATTTATTCCGAATATAGGCATTTGTACACCAAATCTAAATACTGCTATCATCAGAAAGGTGAAAATTAATTTTTCTTTTAATCCTGATGCTTGCCACATTGACATTAAGTCAGATGTTGTTGGCATTTTAACTTTTTGCTGCATTATACCAGTTCAACCTTTCCGCCTGCTTTTTCTATTTTTTCTTTTGCTTGAGGCGTAACATAATTTGCTTTTACCGTTACTTTTTTTGATAATTCACCACTACCAAGGATTCTTAATCCATCACAAGAAGGGTGAGCTTTTTTGTTTTCTTTTAAAATTTCTAATGAAATTTCCTTTAAATCAAGTTTATCTAAGGTGCTTACATTTAATTCAGCGTATTTTAACTGGTTTATAACCTTAAAGCCTTTTAATTTCGGTAATCTTCTGTAAGCCGGCATTTGTCCGCCTTCAAAACCTCTTTTTGAAGAGTTTCCTGAACGTTGACCTTCTCCATTATGTCCGCGACAACTTGTTTTTCCATGTCCTGAAGAACGACCGCGACCAACTCTTTTTGATTTTTTCGTCGCACCTTCGGCAGGTCTTAAATCTTCTAGTGTTATAGTCATTTTATATTCCTTTCTATTATTATATAATTTCAACCAAGTGAGGTATTTTATTTACCATACCTAATATTGTTGGACTGTTAAAGTGTTCAACTACTTGGTTAATTTTGCTTAAGCCTAATGACTTAGCAACTCTTTTTTGTGCATCCGATGCACCGATTAAACTTTTTTTAAGTTTTATATTAATTTTTTTTAATGCTGTTTTTGCCATTTTTACATCCTTTTTTAATCTTAATTTAATATTTCTGCTATTGTTTTACCGCGTTTTTTAGCTATATCCTTAAATGGTGTTAAGTTTTTCAAAGCATCTAAAGCAGCGTTTGTAGAATTTAAAGGTGATTTAGAGCCAAGTGATTTACATAAAATATTTTCAATGCCTGCAAGCTCTAATACTTGACGAACTGCTCCGCCAGCTATAATTCCTGTACCTTGAGAAGCGGGTCTTAACATTACGCTGCCTGCGCCTGAACGTCCAACGATAGGATGAGGAATTGTTGTTTTAAAAATCGGAACATTAATAAGATTTTTTCTGCCGTCAGCTATTGCTTTTTGAATAGCAATAATAACTTCAGCTGCTTTTGCACATCCTACTCCGACTTGACCTTTTTGATTACCTACAATTACTATGGCCCTAAAGCTTAATTTTTTTCCACCTTTTACAACTTTCGTAACTCTGCGTATTTGAACAACTCTCTCAGTCCATTCAGATTGGGGTTTTTCTTCTTGAGTTTCTACCTTTTTCTTACGGTTGCTTCTTCTTTTTGTTTCTGTTTTAACTTCCGCAACTTCTTCAGTTGCTCCTTTTCCTTCTTCTTTAATAGAATCTTCACTTTCTGTAGAATCAACTGTTGATTCTTCTATTAAAGTTTCAATTTTTTCTTCTTTCGCCACTGTTATTTTACCTTTCTGCTTAGTGTTACTTTTTTAAATTATAAAAAATACTTCGAAATAAAGCAAGTATGAGTTAATTTCATACTTATAGCTATTCGAAAATGTATTTTTCTTTCTGACAGTTATTATTTTATAATAAAGATTTTTAAATTGCAAACATAATTGTATTTGCAATTTAAAAATCTTTACTTTACACTGATTAAATGGAAATAAATGTTATAGGTGCAGGTCTTGCGGGTTGTGAATGTGCCTTGCAAATTGCTAAAAGAGGAATTAAGGTTAATTTGTATGAAATGCGTCCGGAAAAAAAGACAGGAGCTCATACCAGTGAAAAATTTGCCGAATTTGTATGTTCTAATAGCCTTGGTTCGTATGATATAACTAATGCGTCCGGACTTTTAAAAAAAGAAATGGAGCTATTGGGCGGAGAATTAATAAAAATCGCTTATGAATGCCAAGTTCCTGCCGGCGGAGCACTTGCAATTGATAGAGAACTTTTTTCTAAAAAAATAACTGAGCTTATTGAACAAAATAGTAATATTAATATAATAAGGCAAGAATTAACTTTAATTCCGGATGCTCCTACAGTAATTGCTTCAGGTCCTTTAACCAGTGATGGTTTAGCTTCTTCTATCAAAGAATTTACTAAAAATGAACATTTACATTTTTTCGATGCTATTGCACCTATAGTTGAAAAAGATAGTATAAATTTTGATATTGCTTTTTATGCAAACAGGTATGATAAAGGAGACGCAACTTATATTAATTGTCCAATGAACCAAGAGCAGTATGATAATTTTTATAATATATTGATTAATTCTCCTAAAATTGAACTTAAAGAATTTGAAAAAGATGCTAAATTCTTTGAATCTTGTCTTCCAATTGAAGTTATAGCATCTAGAGGAAAAGATACACTAAGATTTGGTCCTATGAAACCCGTTGGTTTAATTGATAAAAGGACAAATCAAGAAAATTATGCTGTTGTTCAATTAAGGCAAGATAATTCAGCTCAAACTCTTTATAATCTTGTCGGTTTTCAAACAAATTTAAAGTGGAAAGCTCAAAAAGAACTTTTGCAGTCTATTCCCGGGCTTGAGCAGGTAAATATAGTTCGATATGGAGTAATGCACAGAAACACATTTATAAATAGCCCTATTGTTTTAAAAAACACGTTGCAGACAAAACTTCGAGAGGATTTATTCTTTGCAGGGCAGATAACGGGCACCGAAGGATATACTGAATCTATTGCAACAGGACTTCTTGCAGGAATTAATGCTGTAAATTATATAAATAGTAATCAGTTATTGGAACTTCCCCAAGAAACAATGCTTGGAGCCCTTTGTAATTATATTTCAGATTCTGCACATACAAAATTCCAACCGATTAACTCTAATTGGGGAATTGTTGCTCCAATTGAGTTACCTAAAAAAGATCGCAAAAATAAAAAAATTAAAAATGAACTTTTAGCAAAACGTTCAATAGAGATACTTTCAAAGAATCTCTATTAATCTATTATTTCTAGAATTTGCTTAGCTCTGACATCCCAAGTATGTCTTTCTTTAACTATTTTGTGTGCTTCTTTTGCCTTAGAAATTCTTTCATCTTTATTATTTAAATAAAGGCTCATTAACTGAGCAGAATTTCTATAATCAACTTCAAAATAATCCATACTGTTTCCGAATTCTGAAATTATTGCAGGATTTTGAGTTGATAAAACAAAGGTTTCTACAGCAGAGGCGTTTAGAATTCTTTCGTGTAGGCCAAGAGAAATTTGTTGAGGGTGGTTATGTAACACAATTTTTGCTTTATTCATAACATCTATGCTTTCAATTAGATCACATGACCCCATATATTGTACTTTGCCCTGAATATATTTTTCCCATGGTCCGTTACCAAAAACTTTTACATTGAAATCTTTTAATGATTGAATCATTTCTATTCTTTTTCTACTTGAGATTAAACCGGCTAAATTTGAGAATACAAAGTAATATTCATCAACCGGTAAATCTATATTGTTTTTTTCTTTAAGAAGTTCTGATATTTGGAAGAAAGAAGCATTTGATGATTTTGACCATATATTAAATAAATCCATCATAAAATCAAATGATTGTGGTTCTGTTGTCATTCTTAATTCTTCAATTTTAGATTCGTAATCAAAAATTGAAGATAAAAAGACTATGTCATGTTCTTTTTTACAATCTTGCTTTTTCCATAAATCCAAATCTACTGCGTGGGAAAAATTTGTGTGTTTTAGGTTTGGAAAAAATTTATTTAAAGCGATGCTGTCACCGGGAGTAACATTAAAAAGAATAAAGTAAGGGTTATTTGCAAATTCGTTAATTATTTCGAAATTATTACAAAAAGTTGAATCAACACTCCACATTATATTTGGTATATTTTTACTCATATACTCAGGCCATGATGAATAACCTGTTACATTGAAACCTATTGTTACACCTGGAGTTAACCCTTTATTTTTGCATTCTTGTGTTGTAAATGCTTTTGCTCCATTATTTTGAAATCCTTTCAATAATCCTGCAGTAAAACTTGAGAGTACATTATATTGACCGCCTATAAGATTAGTGTCTCCGTGTACTCCAATTACTAAATTTTCGTTAACCATTCCATGCTCCTAAATATTATATTTTTAATATTAGTTTACTCCACTGTAACAGATTTTGCAAGATTTCTTGGTTGATCAACGTCTTTACCCAGAAATTCTGCAATATAATATGCAAACAATTGTAAAGGAATCATTGCAACAACAGGAGATAATATTTCATTTACTTCCGGTACCTTTATTATAAAATCAAATAATTCTTTTAACTTTTCGTCTTCGGAGTTTGTTAAGGCAATTAATTTAGCATTTCTTGCTTTTGCTTCTTCAGCATTTGAAAGAATTTTTTCATAAACTTTTCCATGCATAAGTATTGATAAAACAGGCATGGATTCATCTAACATAGCAATCGGACCGTGTTTTAGTTCTCCTGCCGGATATCCTGTAGCATTAATATAGCTTATTTCCTTGAGTTTTAGAGCACCTTCCAAAGCTGTAGGAAAATTTATTCCTCTTGCTATATATATAAAATCTTTGTGATTAGCGTACATTTTAGCACATTTTTGAATTTCTTCTTTATTTGATAAAACTCTTTCCAGTTTTTGAGGTAATATAACTAATTCTCTTTTTAATTCTTTAAGAAAATCAGTTCTTGCACTTTCTTTAACTTCAGCCATATAAATTGCAAGAAGGTAGAAAGAAATTAATTGTGCAGTATAAGATTTTGTTGCTGCAACAGAAACCTCAATACCCGCATTAACAGGAACTAAACTGTCTGCTTCTCTTGCCATGGTAGAATCAGGCCGATTTGTTATTATAAGGATATGAGATCCTCTTTCTTTAGATTGTTTAATTGCTGTGATAGTATCGGCAGTTTCACCTGATTGAGAAACACCTATTACCAATGTTTTGTCATCAGTTACTGTTTTTCTGTAAATGTATTCGCTGGATGCTTCTACGTCTACTGCAATTCCGCAAAAATCTTCTATTAAATATTTTCCAATCATTGCTGCATGCAAAGAAGTTCCGCATGCTATTATTTGTATGCGATTTAATTTTTTTAATGATTCTTTTGTTAATTTAACTTCTTTTAATGAAATAGGTTCATCTATATTGTATAATTTACCGCTTAAAACATTTCTTATTACATCCGGTTGTTCGTGGATTTCTTTTAACATAAAATGTTTAAACCCCATTTTACTAAGAGCAACAGGCTCCCAAGGAAGAACTTCTATCTTTTGTTCTAATTGTTTTCCTTCGATATTTGTTAATACCATTTTATCTTTTGTTAGGGTGATAACTTCATCATCGTTTAGGTAAAGAGCTTTTTTAGTGTGTTCAATAATTGCAGGTACGTCAGAGGCAATGAAAAATTCATTTTCACCAATCCCTACAAGTAAAGGGGCATTTCTTTTTGTTGCAACTAGAACATCAGGCAAATCTTGATGCATAATTCCAAGAGCATACGCTCCATGTATTTTTTGGGTTGCTTGTCTTACAGCTTGTGCTAAGTCATTGGTCTTTGAATATTCTTGTGCTATCAAGTGTGCAACTGTTTCTGTATCTGTTTGTGAGCGAAATATACAACCGTTTTTTATTAGTTCTTCACGCAATTCTTTAAAGTTTTCTATGATTCCATTATGGACTATAACAAGTTTGCCGCATGAACAAGTATGCGGGTGGGCATTGATTTCAGTCGGGGCTCCATGTGTTGCCCAACGAATATGTCCTATTCCTACTTTTGCATCTTTTGTTTCTTCTTGACATTCCTCAAGTACATTTATAAGATTTTGCAATTTCCCTTCGGCTTTGTATATTTTTATTTCTTTGCCTGTATTTATTGCAATACCTGAAGAGTCATACCCTCTGTATTCAAGTTTTCTTAAGCCTTCAGTCAAAATTTCGACAACTGATTTTTCGCCTATATAACCAACTATTCCGCACATAATTAATATCCTCTTATAAACTTATAATATATTATGATAATTATCTATTCTATCATTAATATTTTTTTGTCAAATTAAATTTTTATAAAGACATTATGTACATGATTTATTATGATTAATATTTTTATTCATAATAATAAACTTCAGCATATTGAAATTTTCATTTACCGGAGTATTATTTCTGTATTCTTGAACTTTATGTATATCTTCAACCGGAAGTTTGAAAATAGGTGAATAATCTTTTAATTTTCTATCATGAATAGCTGTTTTTATAAAATTTTCAATAAATTGTTTTTCTTTTTCATTTTGTGGAGATGAATTTAATATTTTTTGCAAAGAAATAAATTCGACATTTGGTAAATTATAACCGCCCTTTTTACTTCTTAAAAGTTCTTCAAATCTCTTAAGACTTTTGCCCGTAACAGTATAATCAACAAATACATAGTGTTTTTTAGAGCTTTTAATTTTATCAGTCCCCAATCCTAATTTTTTTAAATAGTCAAAATATTTTTTAAGTTCAGGATTTTTTAAAATATTATTAACATTATCCAATTTGCCCAGTTTTGATATAGGACAAATTGCTGTTTCAACTCCCTTTATGTTAAGTGCTTCGGCTAAAACAGCAGGAGACTGTCCAATAGATACGAAAACATAATTTTTATTTTTATATAGCTTGTCTAAATTATCTTTTAATATATCAGTAAATTTTGTTGTATCTTCTGCCAGTTTTGAATCAATTTTTGCTTTTGCTACATCCAGCAAGTGTTTTAGCTCAATATCGGATAATTTTGCATAATTTTCAGTAGTAACGCCGTTTAATTCAGAGAGTATTTTAGGCCAGGCTTTAAAACTTACTTCTTTCTTAACATTACTTTTTTCAAAAACATCTTGTGATAAGCCATAAGACATTGTTCTCGGGATACTGGCATATTGATTGTACCCGAACTTTATTGGCATTATATTTAAATTATTACCACAATTTTTCACTTCCATATAAAGATATTAAAAACTTTTTTAGAAAAAAATTTACTTAATATTTAAAACAGTTAATATTAATTAACAGAATTTATTGACAGGATATTTGTTATAAAATACTATTTTATATTATTAAGAATGGAGAAATTTTTTATGAAAAAAGTTTTTATTATTTTTGTATTGTTGTTAGTAGGCAGTATGTGTAAAGCTGACTTTTTTATAATGGAACCTAATGTTACAATGGCTAATTTTTGGGAAAAAAACGGTAAAGATGTACAAAAAATTATGGAAGTCGGAACTAAAATCATTAATAAAAATCAGCTTAAAAAACGTGTTGCTATAAAAATGGACAGGACTCCAAATGTTATAAATGCATCTGCATCGCTTTGGGATAAAACAGTAAGAGTTTCATCAGGATTATTGCCATATATTGATAATGATGACGAGTTAGCTTACATTTTAGGCCATGAAATGGCCCATTCAATTGATGCACAAGGAGGGCTTTTTAAATGGTTTATTATTTTAACAAACTTAAGATCTTATGAATATAAAGCTGACTTAGTAGGTATTGATTTAATGGTAAATGCAGGATACAATCCGATTGCAGCTATTACTTGCGCAAATAAATGGATGGGTGAAGGTCCTTTTGATTTAGTTACTACCCATCCGGTTACATCAAAAAGATTGATAGCTATGTATAAATATATTTATGTTAAGTATCCTTGGGCATTAAAAACTGATATGGTTAATAATGTAAATTATCAAAATTTTACATATGCTTCTGAAAAACAAATTAATTCTTTTCAGCACAAGTATAAAGAAAGAGTTGAAAAAAGAGTGAGTGATTTATAAATGCATAAGAAAGTTGTATTGGTATTTATTTGTTTTCTCTTTTTGTCAATTAAGGTTTTGGCGGTAGAATTACCCGTAAAAATTTCTCCTTGTAAGTTAATAAAAACAGCAAATAATCAACTTAACGAAGGTGATTATATAGAGTTTTATGTTGTTGAGGATGTTAATTATAAGGGTAAAGTAATTATTAATAAAAATGATAAAATTTATGGAGTATTGACAAGCAGGGAAGAAAATAATTTTTTAGCGCAGGAAGCCCATATATACATAGATAATTTCCACAATAAATCAAAGCCTGAGTATAAAATCAAGTTTTCGGGGAACATTTATAAAAGCGGCACAAGGCATGACATAATCCCTACCTTTTTAACCCCAATTACAGAGATTCTAATGTTTTTTATAAGGGGTGGCGAGGTAAAAATAAGACCTAATAAAGATCAATTTATAATTTATGCTGAGGTTTTTTAATATGAAAAAGAAATTTTTAATAAGCTTTATAATTTTTTTTACAATGATTTTACCTTGTAATGCTCAAAAACTTCCAGTTAAAATTGCTCCAATTCAAGTGATTTCTACACATATGAATGAAGTTGAAGTTGGGGATTGGATTAATTTCGAAGTGGTAAACGATGTATATAAAGAAGACAATTTATTTATAAAAAGAGGAACTACTGTAATAGGAATTGTTGATTATGTTCATGAAAACGGATGGTTATCCGATGCAGCTGAAATTAAAATAGTTAAATTTTTTACATATGATGTTAATAAAAATAAAATAGAATTTAATTACCCATTAGTTTTAAAGAGCCAATTAATTAACAGCGATGTAAAAGAAATTATTTCTTTTTGCTTAACATCATTAATTCGTGGAGCAGAAATTTATATTGAACCGGATAGTAAAATTTATAATGTTTTTATTACTGACTGATTAAACTAATATTTCCTAAATTTAATGGATTTATTAACTCTTTTACTTCCTTAGATGCTATTTTCCAACTGATTTTCCCTTCGGGATATTTTGCCCAGTGATAAGTTGAACACAAGATTGTTACTTTACTTGCATCTATTATATTTAAATTCGAGATATCCATAGATAAATAAGGACAGTCATGTTTTTCTATATAATTTTTTATAGATGCCACTATATTGACAGCATCTTTGTTTTTGGGGACAGAAAATTCCTTATTTAATCTGTTTAGTATTTCTTGAGTCATGTTTGTAGATACTTATTTATGTCTTTACAATTTATATATCGTCAGTAAAATTTATTTTTTAAGCAGGTATTTTAAAAAGTAATACTTTTATAGGATAGTCGTAATAGTTTAATGATTATTAAAAAGTTTATTTTATCTTGTGTTTATCGTATAATTTAATTGTGAGGATTAATATATGCAGATAAAAAGTATAAATGATTTAGCAAAAGAAGTTTTAGATATTGAAGCTCATTCAATACTCAAACTTAAGAATAGTATTAATGAAAATTTCGAAGAAGCTATAAGAATTTTGTATGCTTGTAAAGGCAGAGTGATTGTTACCGGCATGGGAAAATCAGGGCTGATAGGTAAAAAAATTGCCGCGACTTTATCATCAACGGGAACCCCGTCTTACTTTTTGCATCCTGCTGAAAGTACCCATGGAGACTCGGGAATTATTACAAAAGATGATGTAATAATTGCAATTTCAAATAGCGGTGAGACTCAGGAACTTTTAAACTTAATCCCACTTATTAAAAGATTTGGCGTTTCAATGATAGCTCTAACAGGAGGTTTAAATTCTACTCTGGCTAAAACAAGTGATGTGACATTAGATATTTCAGTTGAAAAGGAAGCTTGTCCGCTTAATAAGGCCCCAACTGCAAGTACAACTGCAACTCTTGCAATGGGAGATGCTTTAGCTGTTTGCTTACTTGAAAAAAGAGGATTTAGCGAAGAAGATTTTCTTATTTTTCATCCGGGTGGTGCTCTGGGAAAAGGATTCTTGTATAAAGTTGAAGAACTGATGATTACGGGCGATAGTTTACCTATAGCTAGTGAGGATGAATTATTTACTAAAGTCATTGAGCTAATATCCGAAAAAAAAATAGGTGTTGCTGTTTTAACAGACAAAAATGGTACTATGACAGGTGTTTTAACTGACGGTGATATCAGAAGAACGTTAATTAAATACCATCAGGTTCAAGGTTTAAAAGCCAAGGAAGTTATGACCTTAAATCCTAAAACGGTTTTACCTAATGACTTAGCTGCAAAAGCGCTTCATTTAATGGAAAAATATTCAATTACGGCTTTAACTATTACAAATGAAGATAAAAAACCTGTCGGGATTTTACATATACATGATTTATTGAAAGCGGGAGTTGCATAATGAAGAATGATTTGGAATTAAAATTAAAAGCTAAAAAAATTAAACTTGTAGGTTTTGATGTTGATGGTGTTATGACAAATAATTCGTTGATTTTTGATGAAAACGGTATAGAATATAAAATGTTTAACGGTAAAGATGGACAAGGTATTGAGCTTTTGCATAAAGCTGGAATAATTCCGGCTATTATTTCAAAAAGAAATAACGGAACAGTTTCATATAGAGCAAAGGTTTTAGGTATAACAGAGTTTCATATGGGAGTTAAAAATAAATATGAATCCCTTAATGAAATAATGGAAAAACATGAATTTAGACGAGAAGAAATAGCATTTATGGGAGATGATTTGCCTGACCTTTGTGTTTTAGAGAATGTTGGCTTAGCTTGTTGCCCTTCAGATGCAGTCGAAGAAGTTAAAAATATATGTAATTTTATTTCAACAAAAAAAGGTGGGGAAGGGGCAGTAAGAGAGCTTTGTGAATTTATTTTAAAATCACAGGGGTATGATAATTTAAGAGCACTTTTAGAAACACCTGCTAAAGTTAAATGTGGAACTTAAAAATTATAATCTTAATTTAGGACCTTTAAAATATTTATATACTTCTTTTATTATAGGATTTAAGTCATCCCATTTTTTATTTTCGCAAAGTAATTTTTCGCCCGTACAGGCAACAAATTCCGTAAAATCATCATAAGCGTGTGCTCTTAACTCATTTCCAATTTTAGATTTGCTTTGAGATATAAGTTGAGAGTCTTCATTAAAGAATCTTTCGCGGAATCTAAATAGAAAATTGAATAATGATAAATGATTTTTATGAATCGTTTCATGAACTATAACGTTAGATAAATTCTTTTGACCAAGCCCCAGCCTTATTGTTTTCGGATGAACAGCTTCAAAGTGGCTGTTATTAGTAGTATCTAGTTGAATAATTTTTGGTAATTTTAACCCGGCTTTTTTTGAAATAAATAATCCTGAAAGAATATCTATTTTTTGTTGAATGGTTGGATTACCTTCAAATCTATATTTAAATTTGATTCTAAGCTTTTTGAATAGTTTTTCTGCAACTTCATTTGAGTATTTATCTTCGCTTTTAATTAATGTATCCCCTTTTAATATGGCATTCACTTTGTTTTTCACGAATTTCTTTTTTTCTGTTGCATTATTACTACTTAACCCGATATTTAGCCGGGAAGCAGGCGTAATTTTATTATTTTGGATAGAAATATTATTCATATAAGATTTAAGTTTAAACAAATTATAAATTGTCATTATCTTAATGAATTTTGCAAATTGTTAACATATTTTATATTTTTATATATAAATTGCAAATGAGTCATTAATTATTTTGGTATTATATTTGTGATAATATAAAGTCAGGGAGTAAATCAAAATGTATGAATTAAAGGCACAGATGTATTTTTCGGCAGCGCACCATTTATTAAATTATGATGGAGCTTGTGAAAATCAACACGGACATAATTGGTTAGTAGAAGCTTATGTTGTTGGTGATAGTTTAGATAAAAGTAATATATTGGTTGATTATAAAATTATTAAAAAAGAATTAAAGCAGGTTTTAGATTATTTAGATCATCAGGATCTTAATGAATTAACCGAATTTCAAGGAATGAGCCCGAGTAGTGAAATGATTGCAAAATTTATTTATAACAAAATGAAAGAAAAAATCGTTTTGATAAGTAAGGTTTCTGTCTGGGAAACTCCAACATCTTGTGCAAGTTATTTTGAATAAGTGTTTAAGTTATTTAATAGAAGGAAGGAAAGATGCATTTTTTACAAGCGATATTAATGGGAATAGTTCAGGGATTGAGTGAATTTTTACCTGTATCAAGTTCTGCTCATTTAGTTTTCACTTCAAATCTTTATAAATATTTTACCGGTATTATAAATGTGTCTAGTTCTAATGAAGAAGTATTTTTTGATATTATGTTGCATTTAGGGACATTAGTCGCTGTTTTAATTTATTTTAGAGAAGAAATTTTTTCAATTGTTAAAGCTTTTATAACAGGAATCAAAAGTAAAGATTTTTCAAATAAGGATGCAAAAATAGGTTTATATATAATTTTTGGAACTTTCTTGACCATAATAGTTGCATTTCCGTTAAAAGATTTTTGTGAGAAATTAGTACATTCTCCTGCTATTGTAGGTTTTTTATTAGTATTAACAGGAATTATGTTGTTTTTATCTGAATATGTGTCTAAAAAAACTCCGATTAAAACAGATAAAATAACTTTAAAATCTTCAATCTTAATAGGTATTGCTCAAGGATTAGCAGCTTTCCCCGGTTTTTCCAGATCCGGTTGGACAATTGGAACAGGTCTATTTTTAGGGGTAGACAGAGTTACTTGTGCTAAATATTCTTTTTTATTAAGTGCCCCTATTATTATTGGTACCTCAATAGTTTACCCTATTTTAGAAATTAATATCAATGAAATTATAAATTATAATTGGATTTCTATTATTTCAGGAACAATAGTTTCTGCAATTGTTGGTTATTTATGTATTAAATATTTTTTAAAATTTTTGCAAAAATTTTCTTTAGCATTTTTTGCTTATTATTGTGTTATAGTTGGCGCAGTAATGGCTATATTTTTTAAATTCTTTGTATAGGAGGTAAAATGACAATTATTTTAGACGGGAAAAAATTATCAACAAGAATCTTGGATGAATTGCAACTTACTTTGTCTAAACAAAATGATAAGCCTCATTTAGTTGTTATTTTAGTGGGAGAAGATCCTGCAAGCCAGCTTTATGTTGGAATGAAAGAAAAAATGGCAAACAAATTAGGAATGAAATCGACTGTTATTAGATATAATGCAAATATTGATGAAGAGGTTCTATTAAATAAAATTTATGATTTAAATAACGACAAAGATGTTGATGCAATTTTAGTTCAGCTACCTTTACCTGGACATATTGATTCAAACAATATTATTCAATCAATTTTACCGAGAAAAGATGCTGATGGAATTACTCCTCAAAATATCGGTAAAATTTCTTTAGGAATGGAACCTTTTGCTTATCCTTGTACTCCGTACGGTATAATAAGAATATTGGACGAATATAATATTGAAGTTAAAGGAAAGCAAATTGTAATAGTAGGACGTTCAAACATTGTCGGAAAACCTCTGGCTCAAATGCTTCTGAATAAAAATGCTACTATTACAATTTGTCATAGTCATACAAAAAATCTTTCTAATATAACAAAAACTGCCGATATTTTAGTATCGGCAGTTGGTAAGTATAAAATAATAAGACGTGACATGATAAAACCTGGTTGTGTCATTATAGATGTCGGAACATCTAAAATTGACGGAAAAACTAAAGGTGACGTTGATTATGAAAGTGTTTTTGAATCTGCTTCATATATAACTCCAGTTCCGGGTGGTGTTGGTCCAATGACCATTGCATCATTAATGGAAAACACTTTCAAGTTATCTAAACTAAACAGAGAGGCTTAGTTTACATTCACTTTTAATATTATTTGTAACAGCTTTTTCATAGCTGTCTATTTCAGCATTTATTGTTTCTAATTGTGCTTCGATTGCTGTCTTTTTAGAATCGTAATATTCTTGTTGTGCTTCAAGTTGACAAGCAGTATTGTCACTTGAAGAAGCACCATCTTCAGAAAGATAAGTTGAAAGTTGTGATGTAACATTGTTGTAATTGTTAACTAAAATCATTTCTTCAAATTCAAGAAGGTCTTTTTGTTGTGTTAAACAGCTTTTTTCAATCGCTAATGATAAAAATGTCATAATCGTCTCTCCTTATTTTATATATCTTACATATATATAAAGTATATAAAAATGTTCGAAATTCAAACTTTCTGTTTTTTTTAACAATTCGTTACAATTGGATTAAAAATTCTTATATTACTTGCATTTGGGGTTACTTTTATATATATAATACTGCTATGGAAATCATACAAAAGAGTTTAAGGACGTTAGAATTTGACAAAGTTTTAGAGAAACTTTCTCAAAATGCACGTTTAAAACAGAGTAAAAATCTTTGTTTAAATTGTAATATATCATCAGATAATGACTATATAATTCAGCAACTTAGTTTTACCAGAGAAGCTAAAAGTATTTTAGATATTCCTATGGAGTTGCCTTTGGAATATGTTGTGCAAATGAGTGAAATAGTTAGTTCTTTTGCCAGTTCGTATTTAAATGAAGAAGACTTATTTAATGTTGCAAGGACATTAAAAAGCTCAAGACTTGTTAAGAATTTTTTGAAAGAAAATTCATCAGGGGAAGGACTTTTAAATTCTCTTGCTTCTAATTTATTTTCTGATAAATATATTGAAGATAGAATATTTGATACATTTGATGCAAATTTGAATGTAAAGCAGGATGCTTCTGTTGAATTAAAATCTTTACATAATTCGCTTAGAGATACAGAAACAAATTTAAAATCCAGAGTTAACGAACTTTTAACCAATCCTAATTTTTCAAAATATTTACAGGAACAAATTTATACTACACGTGATGAAAGGGTCGTTTTCCAAGTCAGGGCTTCGGCTAAAAGCAAAGTAGAAGGTATTGTGCATGATGTTTCTGCAAGTAATCAATCATTTTATATAGAACCAAAGCAACTTATTTCTTTAAATAATAAAATCAGAGAAATAAAATCTGCTATTAAGATTGAGATAATTAATATATTATCTGAATTAACTAAGTTAATAAAGAAAAATGTTGATGAAATATGTTATTCGGAGGAAATACTAACCCATATAGATTTTCATTTTGCAAAAGCAAGATATGCAATTAAAACAAAAGCAATTGAACCCGAAATATTAAAAAGTAAATATATTAAGTTTGAAAAAATGAGACACCCGTTATTAATTGATTATGTTGACAATGTTATAGAAAATGATTTCGAAATAGGTAATGAATATAAATCAGTAATTATAACAGGTTCAAATACCGGAGGGAAGACGGTTGCTATAAAAACAATCGGATTATTTATATTAATGGCAAAAGCCGGTTTATTTTTGCCATGTAGTGAAGCTAAAATTTTTCCTTTTGACAAAATTTTAGCTGATATTGGAGATGAGCAAAGTATAGCTCAAAGTTTATCAACATTCTCATCTCATATGACTAATATCATAGATATTTTAAATATAAGTGATGAAAATTCATTTGTAATTATTGATGAAATATGCGCCGGTACAGACCCTGTTGAAGGGTCTGTACTTGCACAAGTTGTTTTAGAAAATTTAGCACAAAAAGATACTTTTAGTTGTGTTACAACACATTATGGTGAATTAAAAGCTTTAGAATTTTCTAACGATTATTTCAAAAATGCTTGTGTAGAATTTGATACAATTTCTCTAAGACCTACTTATAAATTAATATTAGGAATTCCCGGACTAAGCAATGCTATTTCAATTTCTGCTAATTTAGGGATGAATGAGCAATTAGTGCAAAAAGCGAAAGAAATTTTAACTTCTCAGAAGGATCCATCTATTGTAGTGGTCGAGAAATTGCAACAAATGCAGCAAAGTCTTTCTCAAAATTTAGAACAATCTGAAACAGCAAAACAAGAAGCTTTATTTTTAAAAGAGGATTATGACAATAAACTTTCGGAATTAAAAAAAGATAAAAAGAAAACAATAAAAAATATTAAAAACAAATTTGAAGATGAACTTGAAAATGCAAAAGATGAAATTAAACAAATATTAAATGATTTCAGAAATGAGAAATCAGAAAAAATAGCAAGACGGTCCTACTCAAGGCTTGCTGCTTTAGAAAAGCAATTTAGAGGAGAATTGTTCGAGTTTGATGAAGATGAAAAATATGAAGAATTAAACTGGGATAATATTGAGTTGGGCGGACAAGTATTATTAAAGGATTTGCATCAGGCAGTTACTATATTATCTTTTCCGGATAAAAATGATAATGTATTTGTACAAATGGGTTTAATTAAAACTAAGATTAATAAAGATAAATTGGCAATTTATGATGAAAAATTAGTTTTAAACCCAAAACTTAAACTTAGACCAAAATATTCTTTTGAGTATCAAAAGCAAGATATTTCAAATACTCTTGACTTGAGAGGTTGCAGGATAGAAGAGGCATTAGATAGTATGGAATTTTTTCTGGATAAAGCAAGTTTAGCAAATTTAACCCCTGTGTATATAATACACGGCCATGGTACAGGTGCTTTAAGAACCGCTGTTCAAGACTTTTTATCTTCGTCTCCTTACGTGGCAAAATATAGATTTGGTGAGCCTCAAGAAGGCGGTAACGGTGTAAGTGTTATTGATATAAATTAGGTTATTTTATATAATTTATTTTTTAATCTATATCCCCCGATTGGGCTATAAATATTAACATATGTGAATATTTTATTTAATTTTAGTCTAAAAGTGTTTAATTTTGCTATAATTGGGCAAGAATTATAATTAATAAAACTTTACGGAGAGATGCAATGACTGTTAAAAATAAAGTTACTAATAGTGAGTTTGAATCATTATTAGATAAATATGACTATAATTTTAAGAAAGGAGACCTGGTAAAAGGTACTGTGTGGTCATATGATTCAGAGGGAGTTATTGTTGATATAGGAGCAAAGACTTCTGCTATTGTTCCAGCAAGAGAAGCAAATGTAGATTCTTCAGAACCCATAGAAAAGATTTTAGAAAAAGGCAAAGAATACGAATTTTTAATAATTAAAGAAGAAGACGAAGATGGTAGGTTTGTCCTATCAAGAAAGAAAGTAGATTTGGCTTATAATTGGAAAGAATTAGAAAAAATTAAAGAAGCAGATGAAGTAATATTGGGAACGGTTGCCTCTTGTGTTAAAGGTGGCGTTCTTGTTGATATATTAGGAATAAGAGGTTTTGTGCCTTCAAGTCATTTACGTATTAGAGAAGCTGATATTAAAGTTGGTGACAAAATCGAATTGAAAATTTTAACATTAGATAGTCAACAAAATAACTTTATTTTATCTAATAAGAAAGTATTTTCTGAAAATGTTGAAGCTGCTAAAAAGATGGTATTTTCTCAAATTGAAGTCGGTCAAATTTTAAAAGGTGATGTTGTGAGAATTGCAGACTTCGGAGCTTTTATAGATATTGGTGGAGTTGATGGTCTGCTTCCACTTTCTCAAATATCTTGGCGTTGGGTTGATCATCCGGCTGATATATTAAAAGTAGGTGATAAAATCGATGTTGAAGTTATAGGAGTAGATCAGGATAAACATAGAGTTAGTCTCAGTTTGAAAAATCTTGAAAGTGATCCTTGGATTGAAGCTGAAAAACAAGTAATAGAAGGTTCTCAAAGAGAGGGTATTATTACAAGAATAAAACATTTCGGTGCTTTTGTAGAAGTATTCCCTGGCGTAGAAGCTTTATTACCGCATAGTGAAGTTTTAGAATACCAAAATATAAATAATTGTATTTTAAAAATTGGTGATAAAATTAATACTACTATATTGAAATTTAATCCGGCAGATAAAAGAATTGCATTAAGTGTTAAAAATAGCGCTGATTCGGAGATAAAATAGAAAAATTTTATAACGGGTTAAATTTTATGTTAAAATGTATTTAGTTATAGATTTATTATTCAATAAGTGGAATAATAAATCTATAAAGAATAATATTAATTGAGGTAGTATTGTATGATAAAAAAAGGATTTACTCTTGCAGAAACTATGGTAACTCTTGGTATAATTGGTCTTTTAGCTGCAATCTTAATACCTGTAATTATTAATGCAGCTCCTGATAATAATAAAATTATGTTTAAAAAAGCATATTACACTCTTGAACGTACAATTACTTTTCTAATTAATGATGACGAGAATTATCCGACTAATACGGTTACTCTTGGGGGTGTAACTTATTTAAGAGGATTTAATAATACGAACCAGACCACAAATACTCATAACAAGTTTTGTTATTTCTTATCAGATACACTAAACACTGTTGGGACTAAAACTTTGGCAACTAGAAGTCAAACACAAACGGATCGTAGGTGTAAATTTACAACAACGGATGGTCTATTGTGGAAAGTTTATATTCCTGTTTCAGATAGTGCTAATACACCTACAAATACTACTTCTTCGCAGTTTCCGGTAAATTATTCTTATTACACGACAAAGATAGTGGTTGATGTGGATGGACCTGATAAAGGTGCAAATTGTACATTTGATAAAGTAGCTGATTCAACATATGCAGATGTGGATACAGTCTCTTACACCGGGGAACCTTTAACTTATTGTAAAGATTCACAAAAAGCTGATCAATTTATATTTGGTGTTAGATTTGACGGAAAAATTCAAGTTGGTACATCTATAATTGGCTCTACTACAATTACAGATCAAAATGCTATTGATATTTTATCTTCACCAACTAAGAATGAATAGTTTTGTGTCTTTGATATTTGGGATTTAATTTTGTATGAGTATAAATAATAGAAAAAATAAAGCGTTTACTGTAGCAGAGGTTATGATCACCTTAGTTATTTTATCTATTATATGTTTATTGTGGATAAAAGATGTTCAACTTAAAAAAGAAAAATACTACAATAACTTTTTTTCATATTCTTCTCTAGACAATTTAGTTAAAAGTACTGATATAATTTTACATGAGGGTTGTACTTCTGCTGATGTTACTAATGGTGTATGCACAAGTGAAATAAATAATCTTCCGCAAGTAGCATACTATGCAGGAGAAAGAGGATTCTGTAACAGGATGGCAGATTTATTTAATACAATTGGGCCGGTTATCTGTAATCCTACTGAAATTAGTGGCTCTACTTCTAATTTTGTAACGTATACCCCTAATTTTATATCTTCAAATGGTATGAAATTTTATAATTTTCATGTAAATCCGATTAGTAATAAATATACTGTTTATGTTGATATTGACGGTAATCAAAGAGATTCTGTTTTAAATGAAGATATTTTGGAATTTATCATAAATATTAATGGTACAATGTTGCCTAGCCCAACATCTTCTATTGCTACAAATAAAGAATATTTAGCAGCATCGATAAGATATTATAATAGCGGATATAGTTGGGCAGATGAGGATGTAACATATTATAAGGCAGTTTGCGATAAATATGGAAATTATGATGGGGTTGCTTGTTCTAACTCTATTTATACAAGTATTTGTTCTGTTCATTTATGTGAAATTATTGTAAAAAAACCAAGCTTTTTCTTATTGGGATTTTAATATTTATTAATTATAATGATGTATGAAATTTTAAGAAAAAACTTTTATATAACAACTATGTTGTTATTTTATAACTTTGTTAAGGTTTTGTTACATTTTATTTAATTAAAAGGCAATTAATTTTTATCAAATGTTTTTATTAAAATGTAGGTGGTTTATAAAGGTTATTTTAATATTGGAGGTTTGGTTATGGCTGGTGAGGCACTTAGTTTAAATTCGGGCTATTTAAGCAACAAAAATGTGTTAACTCGAAACTATGAAAATTATGTAGGATTATCTAGTGGTTTAGGAGCATTAGATTCAGATTTAGGTAGTTTAAATAGTAGTATTATGGGTGGATTTGGATATAATGTTGGATATAGCGGATATTCAGGATATGATCTTTATGGTCCGGAATATCAGAATATGTCACTTGAAGAACGTTTGGCATATCAAGAAAAAGTAGAAAATTATCAACTTGAAAGGCAACTTCGTCAAAAACAAAAAATGGAATATTTTAACTTTGAAAATAATTCATCTGAAGATTTGATCACAAGACAAGTTGGTCTTTTACAAGAAAATATAAGAGATAATCAACAAGATAAAGTTGCGGAAAGTTACAGTACATTAGTTAGTGCCATTAAACAAAAATTTAATGATGCCGGATATACAAATATTTCTGAAGATAAGGTTAAAACTTATGCTGAAAGAGTATATTATGAAGCAACAGGTGTAAAATTAACAAATGACATAAAGAATAATGGTGATTGTTCCTTTGTGAAAGGCTTAAAAGATGGATTTTTTGGTTTAGGTGTATTGCTAAATGGCAAAACAAGCAGAGCAGAAAATATAGCAAATATAACAGGCGAACAAGTTAGCACTTCAAGTAAAGTTGGTCTTTGGGCAGGTAGAATAATTAGTGGTGCAGTAACATTAGTTGCTCTTCCATTCTTGCTAAGAGGTGGTAAAGCAGGTTTAGCTAAAGGCGGACATTTAGTTGCCGAGTCTTGGTTGAAATTATTTAAAAAAGTTCCGCCAAAAGCAATTAGTGAAACAACAAAAGTAGTAAGCGAAACTGCAAAAGTTGTAGGTGAAGCAGCAAAAGCAGTAAAATAATTAATAAAGTGGGTTGTTAGTTTAAATGTAGTGTATATAATAGTGAATGTGTTATAGGTTGGTTTAAAAACCAACCTTCTTTTTTGCTTTTATTAGACTTTACCTTTTCTTTCGTAATATTCTTCAATAAACTTTGTATTAAAATTACCGGACATAAAAACTTCATCTTCAATTATATCCTGATGAAAAGGGATTGTTGTTTCAATACCGGTTATTACATATTCTTTTAAGGCTCTATACATTCTTCTTCTGGCTTCATTTCTATTTCTGCCCCAGCAAATCAGTTTTCCAATCATCGAGTCATAAAATGGGGGGATTGAGTACCCCGGATATACGTGAGAATCAACCCTTACTCCAAAACCACCTGGAGCAACGTATCCATCTATAGTTCCGGGATTAGGCATAAAATCTTTTTCCGGGTTTTCTGCATTAATTCTGCATTCAATAGCGTGTCCTCTTAAGAGGATATCTTCTTGCTTAAAATCTAATTTTTCACCTGAGGCAACAAGTATTTGTTCTCTGACAATATCGATATTTGAAATCATTTCGGTAACACAATGCTCAACTTGAACTCTGGTATTCATTTCCATAAAATACCACTTGCCATCGCTATCCAATAAAAATTCAATAGTACCTGCACCTTCGTAATTAATTGCTTTTGCTGCTCTAACAGCAGCTTCTCCCATTTCTTTTCTTGTTTTTTCATCAATTGCCGGAGACGGAGCTTCTTCTATTAATTTTTGGTGACGACGTTGAATAGAGCAGTCTCTTTCTCCTAAGTGAACGACATTTCCGTAACTATCACCTAATATTTGTACTTCGATATGACGAGGATTTTCTAAATATTTTTCCACATAGACATCAGGATTCCCGAATCCGTTTTGGGCTTCCTGTTGGCACATGCTCATAAGAGAATCAAGTTCATCATCTTTTCTGACAATTCTCATTCCTTTTCCGCCACCTCCGGCAGTTGCCTTGATAATAATAGGGTAACCTACTTTTTGTGCAAATTCTCTTACTTCCTTGACATCTTTTACAAGACCTGTTCCTGGTGTTACCGGAACATTGTTTGCAGTCATTGTTTGTCTTGCTGTTGCTTTATCGCCCATTTTTCTCATTGCATCTGCAGAAGGACCTATAAATTTTATTCCGTGCTGTGTACATATGTCAACAAAATCAGCTCTTTCTGCCATAAAACCATACCCCGGATGAATTGCATCTGCACCGCACATTAATGCTGCTGAAATTATTGCCGGTATACTTAAGTAGCTATTTTTACTCTGAGCCGGACCTATACAATATGCTTCTGTTGCCAAACTGACATGAAGAGAATGCGCATCAGCTTGTGAATGTACTGCTACAGTAGGGATTCCCAATTCTCTGCATGCTCTTATTATTCTTACAGCTATTTCGCCTCTATTTGCAATTAGTACTTTTTTAAACATAAATTATCCTTTGTTTTGAATAAACAAAATGCAAACTAAAAAAGTTTCAATAATTTCATTTTGTTTTTTAGACTCTATTTCAATATTTTATTCTACATACATTAAGACTTGCCCGAATTCAACCGGTTGTCCGTCTTCAACACAAATTTCTACAACCTTTCCACTGATATCCGATTCTATTTCGTTCATTAGTTTCATAGCTTCGATAATACAAACAACCTGACCGGGAGTAACAGTAACTCCTACTTCTACAAAAGGTTTAGCATCAGGTGAAGGTGCTTTGTAAAAAGTACCAACCATTGGAGAAGTAATAGGTTTACCCTTTTTCTCTATTGGAGTACAAACAAAAGCATCTGCGCTACCAGGTGATGGTATTGTTGCTGATACTACGTTTTGAGCTGTTCCTGTGGCGGCAATAACTTCTTTTTCTTTTTTTAGAACTATTTCTTTTTCACCATTTTTTAATGATATTTCGGTTAATTCATTTTCATTTAGCAAATTCGCTAATTCTTGTATATAACTTTTTTCAAACATTTTTTTATCCTCAATAATTTTTTCTATTAACAACGATCAAGATATTCATTTGTTCTTGTATCAACCCTTATTTTATCACCATTGGATATAAAGAAAGGTACATTAACAACAGCTCCTGTTTCTAGAGTAGCTCGTTTGGTTCCACCTTGAGCTGTATTTCCCTTTTCAGACGGTGGTGTGTCAACTACTTCAAGTTCTACTTGAAAAGGCATATCAACTCCAATAACTTTGCCATCGTGAAGCAGTATTGAAAGATTCATATTTTCTTTTAAATATTTTAAACCATCACCTATTTGAGCTTCTGATAGTGAAATTTGCTCATAGCTTTCACTATCCATCATAACAAAATCGGCTCCTTCTTTATACAAATATTGCATGTCTCTTCTGTCTAACATTGCTTTGGCTACTTTTTCACCGGCTCTAAATGTTCTTTCAACCACTTGACCTGTTCCAACGTTTTTAAGCTTGGTTCTAACAAAAGCTGCACCCTTACCTGGTTTTACATGTAAAAACTCTATTACTGACCAAAGACCGTGATCTAATTCTAAAGTTAAACCTGTTTTTAAATCATTAACTGATATCATTTTTTACTCCTGTTATCTTACTCTGTTTTTTTGATATTACCATGAAAAATCTTATTTTCAAATTTCGTTTACAAAACTTGCTTATATAGATTGATTGAAGTATTATTAAATACGTGAGAGGGCAGATATTTAAAATACATTCGGACTTTTATTACGTAAATTTCAATAAAGAAATTTATGAGTGTAAAGTTAGAGAAGTTTTAAAAAAACAGAGGGAAAAAATATTTGTTGGAGACTTAGTCGATTTTGATATTATAAGTAATACCAAAAAGCATGGAGTTATTGAGAAGATAGTGCCAAGGAAAAATTTTCTGGCAAGACCAAGTGTTGCAAATGTAGAACAGGCTGTTATTATTTCCTCCATAAAAGAACCGGATTTAGACTTTGAACAATTAAACAGATATATTTGTTTTGCAAAATATTATAATATTAAGACTAAGTTATGTTTTAACAAGAATGATTTATCAGAAGATGACAGTATAATTGAAAAAATATTTGAAATATATGAACCCCTGGGGTTTGATATTGTTTTTACATCAGCTTTAGAAAAATTAGGAATTGAAGATTTTACTGAATTATTAGGCTCAAAATTAACTGTTTTTTGTGGGAATTCAGGCGTAGGAAAATCCAGTTTAATTAATTCAATAGCTCCTAATTTAAATATTAAAACAAAACAAGTTAGTGAAAAAACAAGCAGAGGCACTCATACAACAAGGCACTGCGAAATTATTGAAATCAAGAATGCTAAAAAGAACATTAAGATAATTGATACTCCAGGGTTTAGTAACCTTAAATTTGACTTTATTCTTCCTCATAAAGTTGATGAATTATTTGATGAAATTAAAAAATTTAAATCAGGATGTAAATTTAAGGATTGTCTTCATATTCAAGAAGAAGACTGTAACGTCCTTGCTAATATTGAAAAAATTGATTTATCAAGATATCAGAGTTATATTTCTTTTGTCCAAGAGGCAAAAGAATATAAGGAAAAAATTAAATATCAGGGGACAAAAACTGAAACTACAAACAAAGAAACATTAAATAAAAAAGTTGTAAAAATTAGCGCAAAAAAACGAGAATTATCAAGAAAAAAGTTAAAACAGGTAATATATAAGGATTTAGATTATGTCGAATAATTCAATGCAAGATTACATAAATCTTATTGACAAAAATTTAGATAATTTTTTAGAAGTAAATTACCCGGAAGCAATATTTGAATCGATGAGGTATAGTGTTTTGTCAGGAGGGAAAAGACTTCGTCCGATTTTATGCCTTGAGGCTTGTAACGTTTATGGTGGAAAAATTGAAGAAGCTATTCCAACGGCTTGTGCTATAGAGATGTTGCATGCCCAAAGTCTAATTCACGATGATTTGCCTTGTATGGATAATGATGATTACCGAAGAGGTAAACCTACAAATCATAAAGTTTTTGGTGAAGCTGTTGCTGTATTGGCAGGTGATGCCCTTATAAGTTTTGCTCCTCAACTAATAATTCAAAAATCAAAAAATCTTTCGAGCAAAAAGAAATTAAAACTTATAGAAGAATATTGTGTTGCTGCTGGTTCCTATGGTCTTATTGCAGGACAGATTGTTGATATTGAATCTGAAGGGAAAAAAATTTCGCCTGAAACTTTAGAATTTATTCATACTCATAAAACTGCCGATTTATTTAAGCTCTCTTTAAAATCAGGTGCAATTATTGCAGGTGCGGATGATTATCAAATTTCGGCAATGAATAGATTAGGACAAAAGCTAGGTTTTGCTTTTCAGATTTGTGATGATATTTTAGATGAAACCTCATCTTTTGAGAAATTGGGTAAAACATTAGGTAAGGATAAAAAGTCGGGTAAACAAACTTTTACTGCCAGCTTTGGTATAGAAAAAGCAAGACAGGAAGTGATTTGCCTTTTAGATGA
This sequence comes from uncultured Muribaculaceae bacterium, assembly GCA_964391675.1. Lineage (GTDB taxonomy): Bacteria > Cyanobacteriota > Vampirovibrionia > Gastranaerophilales > Gastranaerophilaceae > CAYMMX01. The sequence goes on from CAYMMX010000004.1 coordinate 46,312, forward strand.
TGCCTGTGATATAATGACTGAACAAAAAATAAATTCTAATATTTTCAGTGAAATTATTAGTGGAATAAAAGAAAGGGCGTTTTCCTAAGTGTTAGTAAAATCAGATATTTTAAATACCGGTTACGAAGTCTTATTTATAGGTATATCCGGGGCCTTTATAGCTCAAGTGTTAAAGTTTGTTTTACATTTGATTGTCAAGAAAAAAGTTGATTTTAAACTTTTTACAACGACCGGAGGCATGCCAAGTTCTCATTCGGCAGGTGTTGTAGGCATTGCTACTTCTGTTGGTATAATTACCGGCTTTAGTTCTGTTGAATTTGCAATTGCAATGGGATATGCTCTTGTTGTTATGTATGATGCTGCTGGTTTAAGACGAGCTTCGGGTAAAATGGCAGCTTGTCTAAATAGAATTATGGACGATTTTTATAAACATGATGTTCAATCAGTTGGCGGAAAATTAAAAGAACTTTTGGGACATACTCCTGTTGAGGTTTTTGCAGGTGCCGCACTGAGTGTTTTTTATGCTTATTTAATCCATTTTTATTTGTTAAGGTAAAATTTATTTACAATATAGTTAATTTTGTATTCTTTGATGCTAAAATGTCTATTAGGGATAATATTGAGGTTCTATAGTGATTAGTATCATTAGTCGAAAATATTTTTATTTAGTTATTATTTTGATTTTATCAGTGTGTTCGCAATCTGTTTTTTCAAATGATGCTTTTCAAAATAATTTATTAAAAACAGATATTAGTAAGAATTCAATTGGTGGTGTTAAGGTAACATTATATACCAGTAAACCTTATAAAGATTCAGTTTATGCTAATAAAAAAAATGATTACGAATATGTTATATATATGCCGGAAACAGCAAATTCTTTAACTGCTAAACCTGTTGTAACTCCTGCTTCTGATGTTATTAAAAATATTGATGTTAAAACACAGCAATATGCCAACAATATTAAAGGATATACAAAAATTACTATTTCGACAACAAAACCTATTGAAATAGTCCCACAAGTTCAAACTCTAAATTCTTCTGTAATTAGCGAAAGTGATTATAGCGAACTTCTTTCTCAAAAATTGAAAAAGCAGTCAAAAACATTAACAAAAAATGATGTTAGTAAGACAATTTATCCAAAAAAAATAATTAATAGAGATAGTAAGGAACTAGGTAGAACGGCTTTAGTTAATTCAAAATTATCGCAAAAATCTAAAGTTGCAAGGAATTCAAGAATTAAGCAAGAAATTTCTTCAAAATCACTCAGTTATTCAAAAAATATTAAAAACAGTTCAAAAAAACTTGAAAAAGATTATAAGCAAGAGCCACAAGCAGAAAGTAAAATTAAAGAAAAGACAATTACAGATGAAAGAATTAACAGTGAACATAAATTAGCTGAAAATGTTAATAACCAAGCTTCTCCAGAAAACACACAATCACAGCAAGATAATATAAGTACTTCTGAGGCACAAATTGAAAAGCCAACTGAAAATATTGTAACAGAACAAGCAGTAAAAACTAATGTCAGAAAAAGAGTATATATAAAAAATTTATTAATTGCTTATGTTCCTTTTTTAACAGAGTCAAGATTACATAATGCAAAAATTATATTTAAAGATAATTTTTATTATATTCTTGCTATTGGTGCAATCAGTTTTATAATTTTGCTTTTAATTGCAAGAAAAATGTTTATTGCTATAAAAAACAAGCGCAAAAAATTTTCTAAAAGTGCTGATTTAAGCATAACTGGTGCGGAAGGTTTTAGTGAAGAAAAACCGGATGATACAAATTGGAAAGAAAAATTACAAATGGATTCTGATTCTGAAATACAAGCTCAAGCTAATGTTGATAATAGTATAGAAATTAAACCTATACAGAAGAATGAACAATTAGATGAATTATTTAGTCAGGATAATAAATCAGATATTAATATTGAAGAACAAGAACCGGATATTAGTCCCAAAAGTGTTTCTCAAGCCAATATAGAATCATTAGATTCTACAGATTTAAATTTAGTTGATCAAACTAATATTGAACAAGATGAAAATTCATCCTTTGATGAAATAATGGGATCAGAGTCGTTTAATTCTTTCAGTGAGGAAGATATTTCAATAGATGAAATTTTTGGAGACGATGAAGATTCACAAAAACCTTTTTTGGAAGAAGATATCAAACAAGATGTAAGAACTGATATGTACCCAATGAACCAAATCAGAGAGGATGTTCAATTCCCGGTTTATGATGTTAATGAATACGATTTAGACAATCTAGTTAAGGATAAATCTGATATATCAGATTTAGAAACAAGTATGGAGCAAAAAAATCCTGAAGATGAGGTTGTAAAATCAGAATTTATCATTGGTGACGGAAAAGGTTTTTATTTAGTTGATTTTGAAGATAATACGGTTTTAGTTGGACAAATTAAAGATGAAATATTTATACTAAAACGGTTTGACAAAAAAATTGACGAAAGACTCCAAGCAAGATTAAACGAAAAAAAAGGAAATTCTTCAAGTTATATGACTAAGGTAGGTAATTACAAAGCCCTTGTCGAAGTTACTCCACAAAATATGAACTTATTGATTGAATTATGATAATAAAAAACTCAAAAATAATCTTTTTTTTAATTATTTTCATTCTGTTAATTTTTTATGTTAATTTTTTCCAAAATAAAAATAATTTAGATAATAGCATTAAAACCATACAATTCTCAAGTTGGGGGTCTCAGTCTGAAGTAGAGATTATAAAACCTATATTAAATGAATTTGAAAAGAAAAATCCTGATATTAAAATAGAATTTATCCATATACCTCAAAATTATTTTCAGAAAATACATTTACTGTTTGCATCAAACTTAGCTCCGGATGTTATTTTTATAAATAATTTGTATTTGCCGGTGTATGCCAACGCAGGATTACTGAAACCTTTTAATATAAATCTTAAATCTGATATAAATTTTTCTGATTTTTTTGAGAAATCAGTTCAGGCTCTCTCTTTTAATGATGAAATCTATGCAGTTCCAAGAGATGTTTCTAATTTAGTTATTTATTATAATAAGGATTTATTTAATAAATATAATGTTAAATTACCAAATAAGTACTGGACTTTTAGTGATTTATTAAATATATCTAAAAAACTCACTATAGATACAAATGGTGATGGAAAAACGGATATTTGGGGTATTAGCTTTGAAGATACACCTGCATTATTTTATTTGCCGTATTTAATGAGTGAAGGCGGTGGAATTTTATCTGATGATTCAAAAACATTAATTTTTAATAGCGATAAAAGTCAAAAAGGACTCAAATTTTATTCTAATTTAAGAAATAAATATCATGTAGCTCCTACAAAAGCTGAAAGTGCAAGTGAAACAATGGCTCAATTATTTTTGCAGGAAAAACTTGCAATGCATCTTTCAGGGCGTTGGCTTGTACCTAAATATAAATCGGATGCAAGCTTTGACTGGGGTGTAATTACATTCCCCTCCGGTGAGGCAGGCAGTGTTGTTCCATTGGATGCTTCGGGTTGGGCAATTTCTAAAAATTCAAAAAACATTTCTGAAGCTGTTAAGTTGGTTGAATTTTTATCATCAAAGGAATCTATTGAAAAATTGTGCAAGAGTGGATTAATTGTTCCGGCAAGGAAAGATGTTGCAAAAGGCATTTTTATGCAATCTAATCATAATTCTTTTAATAATAAGGCATTTTTAGATGCTATTCAAAAGTCTAAACCCACGCCAGTATCTATTGATTACAATCAAATTTTAGATAATCTTGAAAATAAGACTGATTATATATTTAACTCAGTATCAAACTAAAACCGGGATTTTTAATCTAGATAAATCTATTTTGATTTTTCCATTGGACTCTTCTTCCAAAGTTTTAGCTACTTTTGGTATTTCTATACTATAGTCTTCCAATCCCCCTTTATTGACTATTTCAATTAAATAATTGAAATAGTTTTGAACATTTACTATCATTTCAGGATGTTCTTTAATCCATTCGTTTAAGGGAATATTTCCTTTTTCGTTATTACAGTCTTTGCATTCCAATATTAAATTTTTCATGCTATCTGTTCCATTTTCTCCTTCTATTGGAGATTTTGGAATTATATGTTCTATTGTTGATGAAGCACTTGAAACAAGTCTGGTTATTGTTTCTTGAGGTTCTCTTTTTGAGTATTTAACTATAAATGCATTTAAATCATTTCTTGATGAACTTAAGTCCAATGATGCTTCATTTATTTCTTCTCTTATCCTTGCGTAAGAAATCTTTTCTGAATATTTTTGAATATTTTTTATGAAATCTTTTCTTTTAAATGATGTAGTTACTTTTCCATTTTTGTTTGTAACTGTAATTCGGGCTTCTTTTAAATATTTTTTTAAATCATTAATTTCATTTTTCGGTAAACCTTTACATAGGTTTTCAATTCTGTTAAATACAGTGAATTGGCTTATATTCAATTTTTGCAGACTATCTTTTTGTAGTTCGTTGAGTATTTGTTGAACATTTTTATCGGGATTCTTTTTTGAGACATTTTCAATAATGTTAAAACATGCCCGTTCTATTTTATGAAGTTTATCTTTATATGGTTCTAAAAACTCTACTACTTCTTTCGCTTTTATAGGTATATTACCTTTATTTTCAATAAAAATTCTCATGAATTCTTTTGCAGGAATCATGGTTGAACCGCAGCATGGGCATGGCATGTCTTGAAATTTTAAAGAATGCAAATTAATTTTATAATATCCTTTAAAATTAGGTAAAGAAGATATAATGTAATTATACGGAACTTGTGTTTTATCGTTTTGATAAGGACAAGACGTTAAACTACTTGCAGCAGAGTCATTTTTCTGATGCACTTTTGTACTTGAAGTTACACGATTCGAGTTGCTTAGACTCACTAAACTAACTTTCATAGTTATAATTATAACCACTCAAGGTAAATTTTTGCTACATGTGTAGAAAAAATTTACAAAATATAATAAAAAGCCGTGCCACTGCCTATCGACAAATGTAAATAAGACATCGGGAAAATGTTACCTATCTTTTAAATAAATAATACCCATAAGTTATGCCTTAGTGCTGCTATGTTCCCATCCTGACACGGTTCGGCAGCTTATGCCATTATAATTTAAAATGTCAACAATAACATATCCTTTTGCCAAACTCACAAAGGCCTCACAGCAGGCTCTGCACCTCGCATAAGCGTTCGAGTCAAGAGATCCGCAAAGTCCCCGTGGAGCACGGCAAAACAAGTTTAACACAAAGAATGTTTTTTTTAAATAGGTTTTAATAATTTACCCATTTGTTTTTTAATCTGTTTAAATCGCCCTGTTTTTCCATATCTTCGATAATAGAATCAACTCTTCTTTCCAGTCTCTTTGTACGGTCGTTTTTTTTAAAACCAACTGCATATGGTTCTTTTGTATATCTTTTGGGTAATAATTTTACAGTATTGTCAGATAATGCAAAGCCCAGTAGTATTGTGTCATCAGAGGTCAAAGCATCAGCATATCCTTGTTTTAGAGCAGCGAAAGCACCTGAATATGTTTTAAACCCTATGATATTTGAATCGGGTGCAATCAATCTTATGTTTTTTTCTGAAGTTGTTCCAAAAATTATTATCACTCTCTTTCCGTTTAAATCTGACATAGATTTAATATTGCTATCATTTGGTATTAGGATAGCTTGTCCTGCAACATAATAAGGTCTTGAAAAATTAAGGATTTTCCTTCTTTCTTTTGTTGCTGTCATTGTTGCAATAACCATATCAACTTTATCTGAATTGAGCGCAGAAATTCTGTTGGCAGGAGTTACCTCTACAAATTCTATTTTGTTTTCGTCTCCAAGAATATTTTTGGCTATGTTTTTTGCTATATCAATATCATAACCAATAAGTTCTTTATTTTCATTCATATAACTGAAAGGTTTTGTGTCGTATTTTACTCCTACTATTATTTTTTGTCTTTTTAGTATTTGATCTAATAAATCTGATTTTTGCTGGTTTTTACTGCAGCCCGAAACAGTGAATATTATAAAAATTATAACAATAATTAATGCTTTATTTTTCATTAAACCCCCAATAGTTTTTCTAATAAAACTGATAAAAATTTGTATATAAATATTTATTAATTTAACCTAATATAACTTATTTTTCAAGTTAATTTATTTTTACCATAATGACATTCAATATTTCTTGACTAATCATGTAAAGTGTGTTAGGATAAACACAGAATTTTAAAATAAAGTTTTAAGCATATAAATGAAAGGTAGAGAGATTATGAAAAAAAGATATGGATTCACTTTAGCAGAAGTATTAATTACTCTGGGTATAATCGGTGTAGTTGCTTCTATGACAATTCCAACATTGATGAATCAGACAAGTGGTGCTGAATTTAAGTCAGGATTTAAAAAATTGGTTTCAACTTTAAATCAGGCAGTTACAATGAACGTTGCATTGAATTCAGAGGATTTCAGTAATTTATCGGGTACAGATATGACTCATACGCAGTCAACTTTTTATATGTTATCTCAAAGAATGAATGTTATAGAATCAAGCAATGCTGGTGACGCATTTGGATCAATGGCAGGAACCGGTAATTATACATTGTTCTTTAATGATGGTATGGCTGTTTCTTTCCCAACCGGTGCTGCTTCTTGTGCCGCAGCTGGTGCTACAAACTGTATGATGGTTGTTGATGTTAACGGTCGTAAAAAACCTAATCAATTATCTACAGCTACAAATGAAACAACAAAATCTAACCTAAAGGATCAGTTTGTACTTGATTTTTATAATCAACAAGTTCTACCTCACGATTCTAAATCAAAATATGCTTTATATAATTAAGCATATTTTGATTTAATATAATTAAAAAACCGCTTTGATAATTCAAAGCGGTTTTTAGTCTTCATTTAAGCTTAATACTGCCATAAATGCTTCTTGAGGAACATCAACTTTTCCTATTGATTTCATGCGTTTTTTCCCTTTTTTTTGTTTTTCAAGCAATTTCCTTTTTCTTGAAATATCTCCGCCATAGCATTTATCTAAAACATTTTTTCTCATCGCCTTTATAGTTGTTCTGGCAATAATTCTTCCTCCCACTGCAGCTTGAATAGGAACTTCAAAAAGTTGTCTGGGTATTATATCCTTTAATTTTGTTGCTAATTTTTGTCCGATAAAAAAAGCACTATCTTTGTGACAAATAACAGAAAGTGCATCTACAATTTCATTTGCAAGTAATATATCTAGTTTGACTAAATCTGAGCGTTTGTAGTCATAAAATTCATAGTCCATGCTTGCATATCCTTTAGTTCTTGATTTCAATTGATCATAAAAATCAGTTATAACTTCGCTTAGAGGGATATGATATTCCAAGTCAGCTCTAATTTTGTCTAAATATTTCATATTGATAAATATTCCCCTTTTAGATTGTGCTAAATCCATAAGAGTACCCACATATTCATTGGGGGTAATAATCTGTACTTTTACATAAGGTTCTTCTATATATTCTCTGTATTGTGGACCCGGTAAGTTTGCAGGGTTATCAATTTCTACAACTTCTCCATTGGTTTTGTATACTTTATAAATTACTGATGGAGCAGTTGTAACCAATGATAAATTATATTCTCTTTCCAATCGTTCCTGAGCAATTTCCATGTGAAGCATTCCTAAAAAACCGCATCTAAAACCAAATCCTAATGCGCTGGACGTTTCTGGTTCAAAAGTTATACTGCTGTCACTGAGTTTAAGTTTTTCCAGTGCTTCCTTTAAATCTTGATAGTCTTCATTATCAACAGGATAAAGACCTGAAAAAACCATAGGCAAAGCTTCTTTATATCCCGCAAGAGGTTCATTTGCAGGAGTATCAACTAAGGTTATTGTGTCACCTACAAATCTTGTAATTTCTTTGATAGAACCGGCAAAATAACCAACGTCACCGCAGACCAGTTCTTCTACTTGAACCCTATTTGGTTTTAGATAACCTAATTCAACTACTTCATATTTTTTCCCTGAAGCCATGAATTTAACATTATCACCCAATTTGATTTTTCCATCAATAACTTTAAAGAAACATAATGTGCCTAAATACTGGTCATATGAACTATCAAAAACTAATGCACGTAGTGGTTTTTCTGTAGTGTCAACAGGTGGTGAAATCATATCAACAACAGCTTCTAATACATTTTCGATTCCTAATCCGGTTTTAGCACTGACAGGAATTGCCATACTCGCATCAATTCCCAAAATTTCTTCAATTTCAGTTTTTACTTTTTCTACATCAGCAGAAGGTAAATCAATTTTGTTTATTACAGGAATAATGTCTAAATTTTGTTCTATTGCGAGATAAACATTTGCCAGAGTTTGGGCTTCTACTCCTTGAGTCGCATCTACAATCAATAGTGCCCCTTCACATGCAGCAAGTGAACGAGATACTTCATAAGAAAAGTCAACATGCCCTGGAGTATCTATTAAATTTAGTATGTAATCTTTGCCGCTTTTTGCTTTATAATTCATTCTTGCAGCATTCAGTTTTATTGTTATGCCCCGTTCTCTTTCGATATCCATGCTGTCAAGCAGTTGCTCTTGCATATCTCTTTCAGCTATAGTATCTGTGAATTCGAGTAAACGATCTGCCAGTGTTGATTTTCCGTGGTCTATATGTGCTATTATACAAAAATTTCGTACATTTTCCCTGTATTTCATATATAAAATTATATCATAAACAATTATTGTTACAAAGTATTGAGTTATATGCATATGTACGTTATTTAATAGTATAATGTTGTGTATGAAAAATTATACTATTGTGGTTGGTTCTGATCATGGCGGATTTAAGCTAAAGCAAAAAATTATTGAGTTCTTAAGAGGCAAAGATATTCAATTTGAAGATTTTGGAACTTTTGATGAAGAATCCTGTGATTATCCCGATATAGCAAAAAAAGTTGCGTCAGCTGTTACTGATGGAAAATTTAATAAAGGTATTTTGTTATGTGGTACCGGCATTGGTATGTCTATTGTAGCTAACAAAGTTAAAGGAATCAGAGCCGCTTTGTGTTCAGATACTTTTTCAGCCAGAATGTCCAGAGAACATAATGATTCAAATGTTTTATGTATAGGACAGCGAGTTGTTGGAGAAGGATTGGCTCTTGATATCCTAGATGTTTGGTTAAATTCTGAATTTCAAAATGGAAGACATAAAATTAGAGTAGATAAAATAAAAAATTGTGAGGGTTGATGATTGAAGTAACATCTGACAAATTATCAAGTGTTATAGCCCGAATTTTGGATGATAAGTTAGGAAGTGATATTTCTATTTTAAACATTAGCAATGTTTCAGTTTTAGCGGATTATTTTGTAATTTGCTCAGCTGATACTTCAACACAGGTGCGGGCTCTTACTTCATATGTTAAAGAAAGAATCAAAGACTTATTTGAAAGGCAACCTTCAGGACAAGAAAGTGACTTGAAGAATCGATGGAATCTGTTAGATTATGGTGACGTAATTGTTCATATATTACATAGAGAAGAAAGAGAAACATACGCAATCGAAAAATTTTGGAATCACGCATTTAAAATTTCTGAGTCTAATTGGAAAAAAGAATCAGATGAATATTCGGAGTATATAAAATGAAAAAAGACAGTGTTATTGTTAAATTAAATGGTGGACTTGGTAATCAAATGTTTCAATGGGCTTTAGCTCGTATGATTCAAACGACTACGGATATGGATGTTTATTTGGATATGTCTTATTTTGATAAACCATATGCGAGAGATTACCAGCTCAATATTTTTAATTTTGATCCTAAGTTTGTAGAAGATACTTGGACAAAAATTAAATTAGCTATTATATGGAAATTTAGAGCTTTTTTGCGTTGGGAAAAAGTTTTTGGGTTTATAGTATTTTCAGAAAAACAATTTAATTTCGATAGGAATATCCACAGAATTAGACCAAATACCTTTATAGAAGGTTTCTTTCAGAGCGAATTATATTTTAAATGTATAGAAAATGCACTAAGAGATGATTTTAAATTTGCAAGCTTACCGGATGAAAATAATAGAAAAGTTCTAAATATGATTAGTTCAGGCGTATCAATATCTCTTCATATTAGACGAGGTGATTATGTTGATAAGAAAAGATATAAAGATGTTTATGCAGAGTGTTCGACTGATTATTATATGAGAGCAATTAAATATTTTGAAAAAAAATTCCCTGAATTTACAGTATTTGTATTTTCTGATGACATTAATTGGGTTAGAAATAATTTTAAATTACCTTGTAAATGTGTTTTTGTTGGCCACAATAAAGGAAAAAATTCATATGAAGATTTAAGGTTAATGAGTTCTTGTACACATAATATTATAGCAAACAGCACATTTTCTTGGTGGGGTGCATGGTTAAATTCTAATCCTAATAAAATTGTAATTGCACCTAAAAAGTGGTTTAAGGATGATAATATTGTGCAAACTGATATAATTCCTGCAGAGTGGATACAATTGGATAATTAAGGAACCTTTTATGGCAACAATTTCGGTAGTTATAAATACATTAAATGCTGACAGACTTTTAGATAAGTGCCTTGATAGCGTTAAAAATGCTGATGAAATTATAATTTGCGATATGTACTCTGAAGATAAAACAATTGAAATTGCAGAAAAATTCGGCTGTAAAATAGTTTACCATCAACGTACTGGTATAGTTGAACCTGCCAGGAACTGGGCAATGGAACAGGCGTCAGGAGATTGGATATTGATTTTAGATGCTGATGAAATTGTTACTCCGGAACTTTGGCAATATTTAAAATCTTATGCAAATAATCCGAAAGAAAATTATTATGCTTGTAATATCCCAAGGGAAACAGCTATGGATGGAAAAATATTAAGATCATGGTATCAGGAAGGTTGTAAACGTTTTTGGAAAAAGGGGATTTGTACTTACACCGATGCTATACATCAAATGCCGATAACTCAAGAAGGAAATGATTATTGGATAAAAGGTAAAAATCTATATATTATACATTATCATATGCCTTCTATTAGTTCCTTTAATGAAAAAATTGATAGATATACCGATTTTGAAATAAAAAGATTTATTGAAAAAGGGAAGAAATTTTCTTTATTTAAGCTTATTAGCAGGCCTTTTTATGAATTTTTTAAATTTTATATCCTAAAGGGTGGTGTTTTTGATGGTATACATGGTTTAATTTTTGCAAAAATGCAAGCGTATTATAAATTTATTCAATGGGCAAAATTATACGAAAAAGAGTTTAAAGAAAAGAATAAAGATTTAATTTATTAATTTTTATTCTGTACTTCATCTTGAACTTGAATAAAATTTGTATTAGGAATATATTCTGTTTCTGTCAAGCTAATTTTATTTATAATTTTTGCTCTTTTTTTACGGTAAAGCATATCAACAAAAGCTTCTAATCTGGTTATAAATCCGGCTTCGCCCGTATGTTCGTCTATTGTTAAGTTTAAAAGAGGTTTGTTGAATTGTTTTGATTTTCTGGTAATTCTTTCAATCATTAATGAGTCAGGACCGCATCCGAATGCTGTTAGTGTTATAATGCCGTCTATTTTATTATCTTTTAAATAATGACCCGCACATCCTGTCATTTCTCTTTCATTGGCCCAATATATTTGCTGATTAAGGGCATTCATTCCTTCATCAAGTTGTTCGTTTGTCAATAATAGTGATGAATATACTTTAACATCCATATCTTTTAATTTATCAAAGATTTTCATAGATGTTTTTTCATCATAAATATTATAAGAATGAGAAACAAGGGCTATTGATATAGGGTATTCTTTATCATCTTTTGATATGAATACTTTTCCTTGAAGGGCATAATTCATTGCCTGTTTATAATCCATTCCGGATGAAGTCATAACTTTAAAATTGTTATAAACTTTCCATCCTGTTTTGGAAGCTTGTTTAATTCTGTTTGAATCAGTAATGCCGTAATATGCTGCAATCTCATTTAAGAATTCATAAAAACCTTGATTCTTTTCAGATTTATCTAATGTCGCTTCTACAATAGTAAAATCCTTCTTAATAACGTTTCTTATTAAATCGGGTAAACCCCTTATTTTTGAACAATTATATATTTTGGGTGCAATTGATTGAAACGAAGGTATAAAAATTTTTTCTACACCTTTATCTAATAAATTAAGAACATGACCTACAAAAACTTTTACAGGAAGGCATGTTTCTGTTACAACCAGCGATGCGCCATTAGATAGGGTTTTTTTTGTGGTTTTATCTGATAAAATAATTTCAATGCCTAAATCGGTAAAAAAACCGTAAAAGAAAGGGTAATTTTCGTAAAAAGACATTGCTCTGGGTATTCCGATTTTCATTGTATATTTCCTTTACTATGTTTATAGTAATGCAAACATTATTTTTTTCCAAGTGATAAGTTATTTTTTGTAACGTTATTTTTATTTTAATAAAAAATACTGCAAATATACCTGTTTTTTTGTTAATAATATATTAAAATATTTTCATATAATTATAAGTTGGAGTTTTTATGGTTGATAAATTGAATACAGAACTAGATGGAGCTTTTTTAAAAAAATTCTTTGGTTTAACTGATAGAGTTATCCCTGAAGGTCAGGAAATTACGCCAGCTATGCTCAGGAAGCAATTGGATGAAATATCAGATGCTATTATTGAGTTAAAACAAGAAGCAAAGGAAAAAGCAAGTGCTTCTGCTCCTGTTCAAAAAACTCCACCCCCTCCTTCACCTGCTTTTGGAGGTACTTTTACAGATGATGATGGTTTTAATCTGCCCAAAAAAACAATTTTAATTATAGATGATTTGGGTGTAATTACATATCAGTTAGGTGTTTTATTTAAGCAATACAATTATGATGTTATTACTTCAAAAGAAATTTATGACGCTATTGATAAGTTTAAAAAACAAAGTTTTGATTTAGTTATTATGGATTTATTTATTCCGACAGAAAGAGAAGGATTTATTTTATTAGAAGAGCTAAAAAAGATTTCTATGAGCAAGCAGAAACCAACAAAAATAGGAGTTATGTCTGCTTCAGGTAAAAAAGAACATAAGCAACTTTGTAAAATGAAAGGTGCTGAATTTTATGTTGAAAAAATAGATGACTGGCAAAAAGAACTTTATGGAATTATTAATTCATTAAAATAAATTAACCTTTTAGAGCGTCAGCCCCTGATACAACTTCTAAAATTTCTTGAGTAATTGCCCATTGACGAGCTTTATTATAGTCAATGGTTAAAATTCTAATCATTTCTTCGGCATTATTAGACGCAGAAGACATTGCTGTCATTCTGGATGCTAATTCGCTTGCTTGAGCTTCAAGAAGTGCCTGATAAATTGTATTTGTTATATATAAAGGTACTATTTTTCTTAAAATACTTGATATATTTGGTTCAAATATCATTACAGGATCAATTTCAACATGCTGTTCTGTTTGTTTATCCGAATTTTCTAGATTCAAAGGAAGCAAATCCCATTTTTGAGCGGAGTAAGACATCATATTCTTAAATTTTGTAGTGAATACTTCAATTTTGTCAATGTTGCCTTCCACATAATCTTCGGCTAAATCTTGTGCTATATTTTCAGCTCCAACAGCTGTTATTTCGTTTGCAACCTGAGTATAGGTCTTTGCAATTTTTACATTCAAGGACTCAGATCTTTTCTTTAAGGATGAAATTCCTTTTTGTCCAACTATGTATAATACTGATTTAATGCCTTTGGAATTGTTTTCTTCAATTTGTTTTATAACATTTCTTACTATATTAGCATTATACGCACCGGCTAAACCTTTATTAGAAGTTATTACAAGCATTCCTATAGTATTCACAGGTTTTTCTTTTAGTAGCTCCGGATAATTTTCGATCGGGCAATTTGTTTTTATTACTTCGTTTGATGCTCCATCAATACTTTTTAAAAGTTTTTTAAATGTTAGTATTAATTCATCAGAAAAAGGTCTTGCAGATTTAACAGACAGTTCTGCTTTTTTAACTTTTGCTGCTGCAACCATTTTCATTGCACGAGTAATTTTTTTCGTATTCTCTACGCTTTGTATTCTATTTTTAATATCTTTTAAATTTGGCATTTTTTATTATTTACCCTTTGAATTTTAATAATGCATTTTTTAATGCTTCTATATCTTCATCACTTAGTGCAGCTCCATCGTTTAATTTTTCGGCTAATGACGCGAGATTAGCGTTAAAATAGTCAAACCAATCTTTTTTAAATATTTGGATATCTTTATTGTCAACGTTATCTAAAATTCCTTCATTTGCTGCAAATAATATACTTACTTGTTGTGCAACACTTAGTGGTTGGTATTGTGGTTGTTTTAAGACTTCTGTAAGCTTTTGACCTCTTAAAAGTTGTTGTTTAGTAGCTTTGTCAAGATCTGAAGCAAATTGTGCAAATGCTTCCAATTCTCTAAATTGAGCTAAATCAAGTCTTAATTTACCAGCAACTTGTTTAATACCTTTAGTTTGGGCTGCTCCTCCAACTCTTGATACCGATATACCGGCATTTATTGCCGGTCTTATACCAGAATTGAACAATGAAGATTCAAGAAATATTTGGCCATCTGTTATAGAAATAACATTTGTCGGGATGTATGCGGAAACATCCCCTGCCTGAGTTTCGATAATTGGTAATGCAGTAATACTTCCTCCACCCATTTCATCAGATAATTTTACTGCACGTTCCAGTAGTCTTGAGTGTAGATAAAATACATCTCCAGGGTAAGCTTCACGCCCGGGCGGTCTTCTTAATAGCAAGCTCATAGCACGATATGCTTGTGCTTGTTTTGTTAAATCGTCATATATGATTAAAACATGTTTGCCTTGTTCAAGAAATTCTTCAGCCATTGAACATCCAGCAAACGGTGCAATATATTGTAGCGGAGCTGATTCATTAGCTGTAGCTGAAACAATGATGGAATAATCCATTGCACCATGGGCTTCCAATGTTTTTGCCAATTGAGCGACAGTCGAAGCTTTTTGACCAATTGCAACATAAATACAAATTACATTTTGACCTTTTTGATTAATTATGGTATCTATAGCTATAGCTGTTTTACCAGTTTGTCTGTCCCCGATAATTAATTCTCTCTGACCTCTGCCAATAGGAGTTAATGCATCAATTGCTGTTAAACCTGTTTGAAGGGGCTCATGTACTGATTTTCTTTTGATAATACCGGGTGCTACTTTTTCTATTGGTCTTGTTTTTTCAAATTGAATATCACCTTTACCATCTATTGCTTGACCTGTTGGGCTGACTATTCTTCCTATTAATCCATTTCCTACAGGAACCGATGCTATGCGTCCGGTTGTTTTTACCATCATTCCTTCTTTTATTTGTTGGTATTCTCCCAGTATTACAACTCCGACATTGTCTTCTTCAAGGTTTAAAGTGATTCCTAATGTTCCTTTTCCATCCTGAAATTCAACAAGTTCGTTTGACATAACGTTTCTCAGTCCGTAAATTCTGGCGATACCGTCACCAACTTCAAGGACAGAACCGATATTTGAAATTTCTGTTTGTGCTTCATAGTTTTCAATTTTACTCTTGATAATTGAACTTATTTCATCGGGTTTTATTACTGCCATTTTCAACCATTATACGAAACTTCTGTCTCGCCCTTTCTATTAAAATAGTATTACTAACTTATTTTGTTATATTTTTACTTAGATCTTCAAGCTTATTTTTTAAGCTTGTATCTATAACATTATCTCCAATTCTTATTACTAATCCTGCTATAATGTCTTGATTTATTTCTAAATCAAGTATAACTTTTTTATTTAGTTTTGATTCTAACTTTTCTATTAGTTTTTTCTTTGAATATTCATTCATATCTACAGCAGAAGTTACTTTAACTCTGCTTATGTTATTTATATTATCCATGGATTCTAAAAATGAGTTTAGTACTGAATCAAAGACTTCAAATCTATTTTTATCAATTAATAGTTTTAAGAAATTTAATATTAAAACATCCAGTTCTGCTTTAAAAATCTTAGTGACGACTTCTTTTTTATCTTCAACTGAAATTACAGGATTGTTCAAAAATTCCTTTAAATCTTTTGATTGTACAAGTGTTGATTGTATTAATTTTAAATCCTTATCAATTTTTTCGTAAGTAAGTTTTCCTTCTTTGGCAATATCAATAAGGGCATTTGAATATCTGTCAGCTATTAACGTTTGTTTTGTATTTGTCATCTAAAAATTTAACCTATCTAATTCATTTATACTTTCATCAATATATTTTTCATGTAGTGATGGTGTTTGTGATAATGTATTTTTTATATGTGTTTTTGCTGATTCAATAGAAATTTTCGATGTACTTTTTGTCAAGTTTGAAATAATCATTTTTTCTTCAGCTTCTATAACTTTTTTTGCATTTTGTTCAATTGTTTCGATTTGTTTTTCGGCTTCTTTTAAAAGTTTTTCACTTATTGTTACAGCACTTTTTTCTGCATCAGAGATTATAGTATTTAATTCATCACCTAAATTTTCGACTGCTTTTTGAGCCTGAATCAATTTACTGGTGGCGATTTCTTTTTCTTTTTCAGCATCTTTTATTATTTTAATGATTCTTTCTTGAAGCGAGGTTATTAAGCTTGAAATATTTATTTTTTTTGCAATCCAAACTAAAATCAGCACAAAAATTATAAAATTAAATGTATTTGATTGTACTATTGTGTTCCATATGTTAGTTATTTGCTCAGGATTAGTCATATCTACCCATTTTCTACATCTGCCCTAATATTTTTGATGAAATATCTGAGGCAAGTTTTTTTGCTTCTTCTTGTAAAACATTTTGTGCTTCTTCTTGAGATTGTAAAAGTTCATTTTTTGCTTCCGAAATTTGCTTTACAGCTTTTTGTTGAGCATCAGAAGTTAAAGCGGTTTTTTGTGTTTTTATTTCATTTATTTTATCTGAAATAATTCTCTTTGCATCGTGTTTTGTGTTTTCAACTTTTTGTTCTTTATCTTTTAGAATAGCTTCTGATTTTTGCGTATGTGATTTTGCTTCTTCTAATGTTTCATCTATAAAAGTTTGTCTTTGCGCAACAATTTTACTCAGCGGTTTATAAAAAATCGCATTCATAATTAATGTGAAGACAATAAAACTTATTGCCGAAACTATAAAAGTTGCATTAAATTCCATAATATTCCTTTGGTTGAATTAATTCCTATTAACCTATCATACCTGATAATTTAAGAGCTATAATCAAAGCATAAATTGCACAAGCTTCTGCTAATGCCGCACCAACTAAAAAGAAACCGACTGCTTTACCTGCTATTTCCGGTTGTCTTGATATCGCATCCATTAATCCTTTTGTTGCAACACCAATACCGGCTCCGGCACCTATTGCTCCAAATCCTATTGCAATCCCCGCACCTAGTTGTGCTAAATCCGAAATTGTTTTTACTTCTTCTGCTACCATGTTTTTTCTCCTTTTTAATATTGGTACTTTTTTTAGTATTTTAATGTTCTTCAGATACTGCTGAAGAAATATATACAGTTGTTAACATTGTAAATACAAGTGCCTGAACACATGCTACAAGTAATTCAAAGAACATTATCGGAAGTGGTAATAAATATGCAAACATTCCTAATAATGCTGAAATTAAAATTTCGCCTGCTAGGATGTTACCAAAAAGCCGCAGTGCCAATGTAAGCGGTCTGGTAATCATCTCTAATATTTCTACAAGGAAAAGAATTATTCCTACAAAACTAAATTCGTGCAATAAAAATTTAAATTTTTTCTTCGCAAAGCCGGCACATACATAGTAAATTAATACTATTACAGCCATAGCTGCAGTTAAATTTATATCATTAGTCGGGCTTGCTATTTCACCGGTTTTAAGATGAATTAATTTTAAAGGTAATTGCCCCATTAAATTTGCAGTTACAATAAATAAAAATAGTGATGCAATAATAGGAATATGTTTTCTTCCTTCTTTACCTATCATTGAGTCAGTTAAATCCCAGAAAAAACCCAGAATGTTTTCACAAAAAGCTTGAACTTTTGATGGGATTATGGCTAATTTTCGTGTAGCTATGAATGAAAAAACTATAAGAAATACCATGGCTGCCCACATAGTGGAAAGAGTGTCCATGTTAAAATTATAATTACCTATTTGTGCAATCCAGTGTCCAGCTTCACTCATTTTTACCCTCGTTTAATAAACATCATTGTAGCATCTAATTTTTTTTTGGCAATTAGTTTAAATCATTTAATAATTCTTAATTATTAAGTGTATTTTTTTTGCATTATTTACTTAACTGATTTAAAATTAAATGAAATTGGGAAAGAGGTTTGAATTGATTATTCAAGGAATAGCTCCTAATAATCTGCCAAAAATCACAAGAAAGAATATGCTTGTGAATAATAATATTTCTTTTACTTCTAAAGCCCCTCCCTGTTATAAAGTTACAGATAAGAATTTAATTAAAAGGTTTTTGCCAGTAATTGCTTTTTCGGCATCTTTAGTAAGTACTCTGGGTTATTTTCTTGGAGCCGGTGGTTTATTCTATGATTTACATCATGACAAAAAAAATAAAACTGCCGAAAATAATAATGAAAGCGAAGGTGTTAAAACAGTAGTTGCATCTACAAAAATTGGTAAAGCCGGAATTAATTGCACAAAAGTAGGTATAACCGCTGCAGCTGTTGCTAATATAGCTTGCGGAATGGGAGAAGGTCTTCCTTTAATGGCATTGGGTGAGGCGTCAAATTTAGGTGCTGCTCCAATAATCGAAACGCCTATAGGTACAGGTTTATTTGGTATAGGTATAGCTTCAATTTTTGCAGGTTTGGCTCTTGATAATACCCCTGAGTTAAAGCTTGATGAATTTGAACTTATGGCTAAAAAAGGATTTATTAATAAAGCAAAACTTGTTGTAACTAATATGAAAAATACTGCAAAAGAAATAGGAAGCTCGGTTTTTCATGTTATTAAAAATTCTTATAAACCAAATTTTTGGAAAAACGATATTTTGCAAATAACTCCTAAAACCATTGTATTTAGTGAATCTATAAATAAAAATGGACAGGCTGTTTTAACCAGAGCTCTCAGGCATAATAAAAATTATTTAATGCATACTGCATCATTTACACTTGCTCTGGGTGGAATTGGAATAATTATTTCATCTTTGCTTAAGGCTAATAAAGCTCAAAAAGCTTCTTTAAAAATTGAAGAGGGCGGATTCCTTTTTGATAATCTTGGAATAACAAAATACGGACTTGACAGACTCACAACAGGGAACAAGTCTTCAGGTATTTCATTTGCACTGGGAGGAATTGTAAATGCAGTAAGTCAATTTATAGGCTTAGATAACAAGGATGGCCGTGCTTTACAATGGCTTGGTATTGGTGGTGTATTCTTAGGTTACACAATTGATAGAGGAAAGCATCTTAGGAAAGCCTTAAATCAAGCGTCTCAAAGACCTGAATTGACCAAAATTGTAAGAGAATGGAAATTTGATTTATCTAATCTGGTTAGCGATAGTGCAGAATTAAAAAAACTTCTTTTTGAAATTAAAACAAATAAGCCAATTACTAATTCTAATTTTGTGAATTTTGAAACAGCCTTTAAAAATGCTGTTGGTCAAGGTGATATAAAGCCTGTTAACAAAGTTAAAGATGAGTTATCAAAAAATATTAAAAAAGATATTTTTGAAAAGATAAAGTATCCTGAATTTCAAAAAGACATTGATGATACAAAAGAAATTCTTACTATATGTACAAAAAAAATATTCGGCAGTGAAAGTCCGACCCCTGTAAAATAATATGAATATTATAAAATTTAACAAACTTGATTCTACAAATAAATATGCAAAAGAAAATATTGATTTTATTCGAGATAAAACAATCATTTCTGCTGATGTACAAACAAAGGGTTATGGACGATTTAATCGTAAATGGGTTGATTTAGGTTCGGATAATATTTATATGAGTTTTGTACTTAAACCTTCCAATATTTTTTCAGAAGTTTATTCTAATTTGACTCAATATTTGTCGGTATGTCTTTGCAACTTGCTTGAAGAATACGGCTTAATTCCCCAAATAAAATGGCCTAATGATGTTTTGGTTAACAATAAGAAGATTTGCGGTATTTTAGCAGAAACAGTTTTTTGTGCTAATACATTAAAAGGAATAGTTTTGGGAATCGGAATAAATTTAAATGCATCATTAAATTATATTAATCAAATTGATAGACCTGCAACAGCTATGAATCTTGAATTACAAGAAAAAATTGATAAAGAAATTTTTATTAATAAATTAGTGAACAGTTTTTTTCTTAATTATGATAAATTTTTAGATGCAGGTTTCGGTTTAATAAAAGATGATTATATTTCAAGATTACTATTTTTTAAACAAGATGTTAAAATTGCAGTTTTTAATATTTTAAAATCAGGTTTATTAAGTGATATAGATGATTCAGGGAGTTTATTATTAACTTTACCTGATGGCAGTATAGAGAAAATTAATATGGGTGAAATTATATAGTTAAATATTTATTTATGGTATAATTTTTATATGAAAAAAGGGATATTACATTTATTGTTGGTTGTTGCCGCTTTATTAAGTATAAGTATTGTCAGTGCAAGTGAATTAACTGATGATTACTTTGATATAGCTACAAATTATTTTAACTCTAACAATTTTGAAAAATCTTTGGAATATCTTGATTTGATTTTAAATATTGAGTCGGATAACTTGAAAGCAAAAACATTAAGGGACAAAATTTTGCCTCCGGAAATTGATACCTCATCTGACTCCGAGGAAACCTCCAAGATTTTGACATCTTTACAAAATCCACAAGATTTGGTAATTGTTGATGCACCGCACGAAAATATTGAAAATATTGTTTATGATTCTGATTATTATTGTAAAAAAGGTCAAGAGTTTTATAATAAAAAAGATTTTGATATGGCTGTTGAATATTTTTATAAGGCAATAATGCTAAACGGAAAAAATGTTCAAGCATACAATAATTTGGCTATGGCTTATTGGTGTAAAGGGAATTCGGCTTTTGCCATAAAATATTTCAAAAAAGCAAATTTTATAAATAGGTATTATACTCAGCCATTAGTTAATTTAGCTAATGTTTACAGACAATTAGGAGATTCCAAAAAACAATTAAAATACTTAAAAAAAGCTATTTCAATTAACAAAAATGATTATTTGGCGTATTATTGGCTAGGCGATTATTACAGAAACTTATCTGATTATCCTAGTGCTATTGTTAATTACAAAGAAGTTATTAAAATTAATCCGAAATTCCCTCAAGTATATCTAAGTTTGGCAATGTGTTTCTTTGAAACAGAAGAATTTAATTATACAATTCTTTCTCTTGGGCAATATAGAGAGTTTTATCCTGATTCGGATTTTGCTTTTTATTTAATGGCTCGTGCGAATTTGGCTTTATGTCGTTATAATGATGCAAAAGAATATATTTTAAAGGCTATTAGGCTTAAAAATAATAACGAATACCAATTCGAATTAGCAAAGATTTATTATTATTTGGAGGACTATAGTTCTTGTTTGGAGATTTTTCAGAATTTACTAAAAGTGAGTGAAAGTGCTGAGTATTTTAATTATGTCGGGCTTTGCAATTATAAACTAAAGAATATTGACATTGCTATTGCTAATTTAAATAAAGCTATCGAACTTGATGGTTTAAGACCAATATATTATTATAATTTGGCACAATGTTAT
Source organism: uncultured Muribaculaceae bacterium (assembly GCA_964391675.1). Lineage (GTDB taxonomy): Bacteria > Cyanobacteriota > Vampirovibrionia > Gastranaerophilales > Gastranaerophilaceae > CAYMMX01. Next base: position 68,050 of record CAYMMX010000004.1, read on the forward strand.
AAATCTTTGGGCGATAAAAAAAATTATGTAAAATATGTTAATACAGCAACTAAAATAAATCCCATTAATTATCAGGATTTTATTGACTTAAGTTACATATTTTACGATAATAAAAACCCCGGTTATGCAATTAATACTTTAAATAATGCTATATCAAGATATCCAAGTGTAAAATCTTTGTATTTAGCTAAATTAAAAATTTTTGAAGCACTTTCTGACAACTTGAATTATAATGAAACTAAGAATGAAATAGATATGAGATTTAATAGATATGAAAAAAGTAAAGAAAAAATCAAAAAATAATTTAGTAAGTAAGATACTAAATATGCTATCTATATTGATGCTTTCGGCATTAATGCTTTGGGGTTTAAAAGTTTATTCGGCTTCCGATAATAATTTAATATTTGCCCAAATTAGTGATGCACATTATTCTTCAGCAAAGACGAACACGTCATATAGATTGACAGCAGAATCAGGTGAATTATTAGAAGATGCAATTAATCAGGTAAATCAAACTCCAGATGTAGATTTTGTTATGTATACTGGTGATATGATTAATACACCATATCAAAAAGAGCTTATTAAATTTATTTCTTACGCTAATGAACTTAAAGTTCCATGGTATGCAACTCTTGGGAATCATGATATATGCGTAGGAGGATTCTTATCAAAAAAAGTTTATTGGAATATGTTAAGCTCTCATAATAAAAATTTTAATTTCCAAAAGACTTATTATTCGTTTACTCCACAAAAAGGATATAAAGTTATTGTTTTGGACTCTATTATTGATGATAAAATAACTGCAAACGGTCGTATTGACGAAGAACAGCTTAAGTGGTTAAATAAGGAGTTGTTAAAATCAAAAAAAAGCACAGTATTAATTTTTTTGCATGTACCTATAATTGAACCTCTTCACAGTGAAAGTCATAGATTATTAAATTCTGATGAAGTCCTTTCAATTATAAATAAATATAGTAATCCAATAGCTGTTTTTTCAGGTCATTATCACACAACAAAAATTACACAATCAGGAAATGTTTTACATATTAGTACCCCTTCACTTGTTTCGTACCCAAATGCTTTTAGAATTATAAAAATATGTACACAAAAAAATAGAGTTATTCTTGATTTTTATTTTAAAGAAACAAGATTTAAAGATGTTCAAAAAAGAGCAAAAATGATGGCCTTTGGAGCAAGTACTTATTATGGTTCCGATAGAGATAGAAATGCAACATATGTTATTGATAAAAAATAAGGATATTGAAGATGAAAAATGAAAACGATGAATTCAAGGTAAAATTTAGAGGTGTCAGAGGCAGTTATCCTATCGCAAACAAGGATTATTTAAAATATGGGGGTAATACTTCTTGTGTCGAAATAAACGTAGGAGGTCACCTTATTGTTATAGATGCAGGGACAGGATTAATTAGCCTAGGTGATGATTTAATGAAAGAACATGTTGCTTCAGGTATATCTTTATATGAAAGAAAGCCTGTAACAGTTAATTTGCTTTTAAGTCATATTCATCAAGATCATATACAGGGTTTTACTTTTTTTAGGCCATCTCATGTGTCTACAACAAGGTTAAATGTTTATGCTGCAACTGAGTACAACGAGACATTGGCAGATGAGCTTGCAGACTTACTTTTTACAAAATCTTTTCCTTTAGACTTAGGTGATATTGCTGCTGATTTAAATATGGTTGATATATGTGAAACTGAGTGTATTGTTTTGAATTCAGGCGAAACTGTAGTCAAAAAGGTTGAGGATACTACTGATCTAGTACCAAAAGATAATGAAGTTATTATTTCTTGTTATAAATCGTATGCACATCCGCAAGCAGGTGTTACTATTTATAAAATAGCCTATAAAGATAAATTCCTTGTATATGCTTCCGATAAAGAGAGTTATATCGGCGGAGATAAGAAACTTTCTCTATTTGCAAGAAATTGTGATTTACTGATTCATGACTCACAGTATACAACTGATGATTATTTAAATTCGTATTCCCCAAAACAAGGATTTGGACATTCAACATTTGATATGGCATTGGATGCTCAAAAACAGTCGGGAGCTAAAAAATTAGCATTTTATCATTTTGACCCTTCTTATAATGATGAAAAATTAGATGAAATTTCTGAATATTATAAAAATATAAGTAATAATGTATTTGTTGCATATGAGGGCTTAGAAATTATATTATGATAAAAAAAATATTTTTTTTATTTTTAGTATTATTTTTTTCGATATTTGTTTGTGCATATACAAAACCCGATGTATATAAAATAGATGCTCAGAAAAATGCAGTTATGCATAATAATAATGGATTAAAGTATGTTAGTGACGGTAATTATTATGGTGCAGTTCAGGAATTTTGTCTTGCAATTTCTCTTAACCCCGGAACTCAAGCAACTGCTGTGTACTATAATAATTTAGGTGAAACATATATGAAAATCGGATATTACAAAGAAGCTCAAAAGTGCTTTGAATATTCAATTGCCCAATATGGACTTAACTTTTCGTATTACCAAAATCTTGTAAAAACTTTTAAAGCACAAAATATTGTAGCTTCTAAAATTAAATATTATAGTATTAAAGCGAATAAAGAACCTTTAAGTATGATTGTTCTCGGGCTTTTATATATCGCAAACGGAGATGTAAGGCGTGGAATAATTAAATTAGATGAGTTTTGTATGAGTGAACCTGACTTGTTGATAACAAGTGCAGTTAGAAGCTATATTAGTGAAATTGTACCAAAATATTGATTTTAAAAGATTAAAGCGGATTTTGGTACAACCAAAATCCGCTTTAATCTTTTAAATATAACTACTTATTCAATTATTATTGCGCCAACAGGGCAAGCATCAGCAGCTTCTTTAACACAATCAATATTATCAGGGACTGCACTTTGATTAACTACAGCGATGTCTTCTATTGAAAATACAGCGTCACAAATTGATTCACAAGCTCCGCAAGCAATACAAGAATCTTCAACTTTTACATTCATCTTAATTTCTCCTTATTTTATAATTTACCTGTTGCAACAAAAGTTACATTGGTAATTATAGCAAAAAAAAATAAAAAATAAAGTGAAAGATTTTAAAAATCAATTATGTTTAAACAGAAGCTCCGCCTGTGGTAATTTTTTTAAGTGCATTTTTAGAACCCGTTGTTGATTTTGCCAAATCAATAACAAAATTTATTGATTCCACATCTCTAATTATTGCTTCTTTTAGTCCAAGTATCTCATCTATACTTAAATCTTTAATTTTAGTATCATTTTTAGGGGATAAAAATTTTTCCAAATTATTTTGAGATTCAGAATCGAATCCAGGTAGATTTAGTTTCATTGCATACCACTTGTGAAATTGTTGTATCATAAAATGTTGATCAGGTTTTGGAGTTTTTATAATTAACATAGATTCTGTATTTAAAGATAAGTTTAATTTTTTATTGCAAAACAATGAAATTAGTACATTTAAATACAATCCTTTAATACCTTTTTTACTGCTGATTAATCCTTCTTCACAGTTAATTAACTTTAAAAATTTATCTGCAAAAGTAATTACATAAACACTTGTTCCGCTTCTTCTAATAAATCCGAGAAGTTTTTGCGGGTTGTTGTTGTATTTAGCCAAAATCGTTTTTAGGTCAGTTTCTAACTTGATTTTGTTTTTTTGTGTTTTTGAATTTAGTTCCAATGATGCAGCTTGAGAAAAGATTCTTTTAGAAGAAGAGATAGTAAAGGATGACTTTAAATTTCCTTTAAGTTTTTTACTTAAAAGTTTTTCTTGTAAATTCAAAATAATATTAACAATATCTTGAAAAAAATTAAACATACCAACTCCTATAATATAATAAAAACAATTGCTTCATTATAATTGCTTATTTAGCAGTTTAAAAAAAAATATTGTAATTATTCTTTATCATATATAGGTAATGAAATTGTTACAGTCGTTCCTTTATTAGGTTTACTTTCTAAGGATATTTTTCCGTTATGGGCTTCAATTATTTCTTTAGCTATGTAAAGCCCTAATCCGGTTCCAACTTTTTTATATTTTTTTGCATATGTTATGTATTGAGAAAAAATATCTTCTTGTTTTTCAATATCTATACCTTTACCAAAATCTTGTATTATTAAATTTACTTTTGATTCGGTTTTTGTTATTTTAATTATTATTTTACTATTTGTTGTGGAATATTCATTCGCATTGGCAATTATATTTAAAATTGCACGTTTTATTTCGATAAAATCTAAAGGTAATAGTATATTTTCATTATTAAACTCAAACTGGATTTTTTGATTTTTAGGTTTAAGTAAATGTTTGCTTGCTTCTATACAATGATATATGACTTCATTTATAGAATGAACTTCTTTTGATAATACAATTTTATTATTTTCTATTTTATTTTTACATAATACATTTTCTACGATATCCTTCATAAATTTTGTAGAATTTAGCACATCTTCAATTATTTCTGATTGCATACTTCTTAATTCCCCAAAAGTTTTATCAAGAAGCAGGTTTAATGCATTAATTTCTGCATTAATTGGTGTTTTTAAATCGTGTGCTACGGATGCCCAAAATGATTCTTTGGAATTAATTAGAACTTCTTCTGTTTTTTTTGTTTTCAAATAGTTATAAATTTGAGATTTAACAATATTTATATCAAAAGGTTTTTCTATATAGGCTAAAGATCCTAGATTATAACCTGTTATTTTATTATGAGAATCAGATAGAGCACTAATAAATATTATCCCTGTATTTTTATTATATTTAATTTTTTTTATTTTATTAGCTAATTCAAAACCGGACATTTCAGGCATCATTATATCTAATAAAATCAAGTCAAATTTTTCTTTTTGCATTACCTTAAGCGCTTCTTTTGGTTTTAAGAATGTTTGTATTTCCACATTGAAAGCCGATAAAATTTCTTTTAGCAGTTCTATATTCATCATATTATCATCTACTATCATAATTTTTGAGTTTTTAATGCTTGAATAATCATATTTTTCGTTCATGTTTTTTTTGTTGATATAAGAGTTATTTTTATTATTAAAAAATTCTTCCACCATACCTTTATCATATGGGGAAGAAATAACGTTATTAATTCCAAGTTTATTAGCTAATAAAATATTTTCTCTTGAAAGAAAATTTGTACTTATCCAGAATTCTATATGAGGATTTATTTTTTTTATTGTTTTTATAAATTTTACATCAGGTTTTGAAAAATTTGTTTCTAAAATGCAAAGCTCAATAGTCCCATCTAGCTTGAAAGGTTTTTTAAATTTTTCTATGAATAAGAATTTTTTACTCCAATCGGTAAGAAAAAATTCTTCGCCTTTTTTCTTCTTTAGTATTTCGGACATCAAGTTTAATCCTAAAAGAGACTTAGTGTAATTATAACATGATAATATATTTGGGTAATCTTTGATATTAGTCACCTAGGCTATAAAGGTTACTCTTTCAGGCTACCCTTCATTAAATCATTTATAAAATATTTTTTCCCTATTAGAAATATTATAATAGTTGGAATTGCACAAATAACCGCACAAGCAAGTAAATCTCCCCACATTATTACTTCTCTAAAACTACTTTTAAACACAGCTAAACCTAACGGCAGTGTTCTCATTGAATCTGAATTTGTAACTATAAGAGGCCACATAAAACTATTCCAACTAGAAACAAATGTAAAAATTGATAAAGTTGCAATAGTTGGAACAGATAGTGGTAATACAATTTTTAGGAATGTCATTGGTATGTTACACCCATCTATGCGTGATGATTCTTCAATTTCTTTTGGAAAACTTAAAAAAAATTGTCTGAACATAAAAACTCCAAAGCCCCCAAATAGCCCTGGTATGATAAGTGCTTGATAGGTGTCAATCAAGTGTAATTCTCGCATTATGAAAAAAAGCGGAATTATATTAACTTGTGGCGGTATCATCATTGTTATAAGTATGATGAAAAATAGAAAATCACTTCCTCTAAATTTTAATCTGGCAAATGCATATCCAGAAGTTGATGAGAATATAACTTGTCCTATAGTTGTTATTATTGCTACTAATAGACTATTAAAAAAATATTTTGCAACTGGTATTGAAGAAAATACATTTATGTAATTATCAATCGTTAATTTATTGAAATTATTTAGGGATAAAATATTGTTGGATGTTGATAATATTTCATCATTCGGAATTAATGATAATATAACCATAGCAAAAAAGGGAACAAGCATACTAATGGCTATAAATATTAATGTTAAGTACCCCAAAAATAATCGTATTTTTTTCATAAAAATAATTTTAACATAGAGTTTTATTTATATGTAAATATTCTATTAATATTTACATATAAATTTCCATTGATAGAATTTTGAGTTATAATATTTGTAGTAAGTATTTGAAGCTTGGGAGAATGAGCAGAAATTGGAAGTAACTTTATAAGTTATATTATTGCTTGTTTCTAGGGGGATAATGAGAGTTAATAGCTCAATTCATAAAATAGCTAAAGTATTATTTTTATTATATGTTGTGTATTCTACTTGCTCAACTGCTATTGCAGAGCCAGTAACTCCAACAGATGATTCTTTTAGGTCAGATGTACAAATCCAAGTTGTCTCTGATAAAAAAAAGAATAGGCAAGAATCAGTTAAAGAAGCTATTTATATTAAAGATATTCAGATTGAAGGAACCAATGTAGTTAAGCCGGAATATATTTTGAACCGTATAATGATGCAAAGAGGTGATGAATACAATCGCGATTTAATTCAAAATGATTTAAAAAATATTTATAAAATGGGCTTCTTTTCTGAGAAAATGAAGGCTGTTCCTGTACAAAACCCTGATGGCTCAATTACAATCAGAATTGTTCTTGAAGAAAATTCTCCAATAACTGACTTTACAGTAGAAGGTAATTCTGTTATTTCTAACGAGGAAATACTGATCTTCTTAGAACCTTTAAGAGGAGAACCCCAAAATATTGAAGAAATAAATTCTGCAATTCAAAAAATCCAAGAATATTATGGTTCAAAAGGTTATATTTTGGCAAGAGTAGATTCTCTTTACGATGATCCGGATGGTACAATAAATATTAGCATAAATGAAGGTGAAATTAATAAGATACTTATTTCCGGTAACGAAAAAACTAAAAATTATATAATTGCCAGAAATGTTTTAACAGAAGCAGGAACAATATACAATGAAAATTTAATAAGAGAAGATTTAGTAAGATTATATGCTACACAAGCATTTAAGGATGTTAAAAGAGATATTGAACCATCTGAAGATGATCCTAGCAAATACGATGTAACAATACAAGTTGAAGAACAAAGAACGGCGTCTGTTTCTATCGGTGGTGGACTTGATTCTGCCACGGGAATTTTTGGCTCCGCAGGGATTGCAGATAATAATTTTAGAGGCCTTAACCAACGAGTGGGTCTAAATGTTTTAGCAGGTTCGGGCATTATATTAAATGATTCTTCAATAATTAATCATTTAAATTTTCAGGCAGAATTGAGTTTTTTTGAACCATATTTCTTAAATTCAGATAACTCATTAATGAATAAGATATTCTATAGAGACTTTGGCAGCTATCAGATACCTTTGGCAATAGAAAAAAGAATTGGTGCTGAAGCAACTATAGCCCATAAAATTAAATCTAACAAAAACTTAACAGGAACTTTATCTTTGGGATTGGAAAGAGTTAGTGTTGATGAGGGAGATTATGATACAATAGCTTCTTTATATGCTCAACATAATTTAAATATTTCACAACGTGCAAAACAATTAGAAGGTGGAACATTCTTATCATTAAGTCCTGGTTTAACTTATGATACAAGAGATTCCGCTTTAAACCCAAGGAATGGTGTTTTAGCCACAGTAAGATTTGATGAAGCACTTAATTTAGCAGGTTTTGAAAATAGTTATGGTAAGTTAACGGGTTCAGTTAAAAAATATGTACCAGTGGGTAAAAAATCTTCCTTGTCATTCTTAGCCAGAGCAGGTGGAAAAACTTGGGGTGATATGCCTGAAGTTATGGCATACAGGCTTGGTGGACCTTATTCTATAAGAGGTTTTCGTATGAGTGGTGTTGGAACAGGAGATGCTTTTGTAATGGGTTCAGCAGAACTTGCAACGCCTATTCCTTTTATAGATAAACTTAAAGTTCAATTCTTAGACAATGTACGAATGACATTTTTCGTAGATGCAGGTAAAATATTTAATCCAAATGCAACAGATATAATTTATGACAGACCAATGCAGGCTATTGCTGCAGGTGTGGGATTAAAGATTTATATCCCTGGCATGGGCCCGTTATCAGTTGATTACGGTATTCCTCTAACAAATCCGGGTGATACAGGTTCTAAAGGATATTTTACATTTGGTGTTGGTGATATGATGTATTAATAATCAGGTTTATAAACGTAAATTAAAAAGGAGGCATTATGTTTAAATTAAAAATGACATTTTTAACGGTTTTGGTTATGGGATTGGTAGCTTTATCCAATGCTGCTCAGGCAGAAGGTATTGGATTTGTCAATTACAAGAAAATTCAAGACAATTATTCCTACGCAAAAGAGTCTATCAAAGTTGTTGATGCAAAAGCTCTTGAGTTACAACAGTATTTGGTTGACAAAGAAAAAGAATTTAAGGCACTTGACACACCTGTTAAAAAGAAAAATTTCGAAGAAAAAACTGCAAAAGAGTTTAAAGTAAAACAAGACGCTTATTTAAAATTAAAATCTGATAAAGAAGATGATGTATATTCAAGAATTCAAGAAGCTGCAAAGCAAGTTCTTATAGAACAAAAACTTGATGCTATTGTTGACTTTAGAATTATTTTTGTAGGTGGTATTGATGTTACTGACCTAGTTATAAAAAAACTTAGCATTAAGTAATTATAATATAAATAATTACTTTGACTTTATGGACTGTAATGAGAATTGTTGATTTAATAGATAAAAAGAAAAAAAACGGCATTCATTCAAAAGAAGAAATAAATTTTTTAATTAAATCTTTTATGGATGGCTATGCACAAGATTACCAAATTACGGCTTGGCTTATGGCCGTTTATTTTAACGGAATGACTGAGGATGAAACAGCTTGGTTAACCGAGGCTATGATTAATTCTGGTGAAGTAATAAATCTGGGTAAATTATCCAAATCAGTTGTTGATAAACATTCTACAGGTGGAGTTGGTGATAAAGTTACTTTAACCTTAATCCCACTTCTTGCCGCTTGTGGTATCCCTGTTGCAAAGCTTTCAGGCAAAGGTCTCGGGCATACTGGTGGAACTATTGATAAGTTAGAATCAATACCGGGATTTCATACACAGTTATCAATTGCTGAAATGATTGAGCAAGTTAATAGTATTGATGTTGCTATTGCTTCCCAGACCCAAAAATTGACTCCGGCTGATGGAAAATTGTATGCTCTTCGAGATGTTAGTGCAACAATTGATAGTATGCCATTAATTGCGTCATCTGTTGTTTCTAAAAAAATAGCTTCAGGTGCAGATAACATTATTTTGGATGTTAAATATGGCTCGGGTGCTTTTATGAAAACTCCTGAAGATGCAGTCAAGCTTTCTCATTTAATGGTTAATATAGGAAAAAAGTTAAATAAATCAATTATCGCTGTTGTAACTTCAATGGAAGAACCGCTGGGAAAAGCTGTTGGTAATTCTTTAGAGGTTATTGAATCAATTGAGTTTTTAAAAGGTGGAAATTGTGGTAAAGATTTAGAAGAATTAACCTACGAGTTTGCTGCTATTGCATTAATTCAGGTTAAAAAATTTGACGATATTAATAATGCAAAAGAATATTTAAAAGATGTTGTCAGCTCAGGAGCTGCATTAGAAAAATTTAGAGAATTAATTAAAGCGCAGGGAGGAGATTCAAATGTAATTGATGATTATTCCATATTCTCTCAAACTAAATTTATAGTTGAAATTAGTTCAAAAGAAGAGGGTTTTATTAAAAAAATTGATGCATATAAAATTGCTTACTCTTGTAAACTTTTAGGTGCAGGTCGCGAATGCAAAACTGATAATATCGATTACAGTGTTGGAATTTACTTAAACAAAAAACATGGCGATTTTTGTAAAAAGGGTGAGGTTCTTTATACTATTTATTCAAATGATGAAGAAAAAACAAAATTGGCTCAAGACTTATGTGACGACGCATTTGAGTTTATTTTGACTAAACCGGAAAAAACAAAACTGATATTTGATATTATAAAATAAGGACAAAACAATGTACAAAGGAATTAAAATGCAATATGTTATAAAATCTGTACCAAGTGATAATACGAAAGCTTTAGAAGATTTGTTAAATGAAATGTCTCAAAATGGTTGGGATTTGTATAGTATGCACGAAGTTGAGACTGATGACGGATATCAATATAACTGTATTTTCGCTACAGAAAATCAGCTTTTAAACAATGAAGAAGACGATGATATTGTAAATATTAATACATTCAAGAGCCAAATGGAAAAAATGCTTTCATCGAGTCTTTCACCTTATGAAAGTTGTAAAGAGATTCAAGAAAAAATTAAAGAGCAAAGGAAGAAGATTGTAAAAATTAAAACGCAATTGGAGGCGCAATCTGAAGCACCGGTGTCAAAAAACAGACAGCATTTGAACGATGAAATATCAAAAGGATTAAAAAATCTTGATGAGTTAAGGCAAAATTTAATTAAAACTATTTCTCCTGAATCCTTTTATTCACAAATTAGACAAGAAAAATTATCTATTCAGTTAAGTGAAGAGGCTCTTGATTTAGTAAATCCTGATATGGGTGGTGCTTTAATATCAGAAACTGTAAAGATAAGGCAAAAAATTGCAGATAAACTTGGATATGTTATTCCTAAGATAATATTTGAAGACAATGTTGAACTTAATCCGTATGAATTTAGTATTTGTATCAGAGGTATTGAAGTTTTGAATTCATTTGTTTATCCAAATCACCTTGCTTTTTTTGAAGATGATTTAAAATTGACTAAGAAACAAAAGGATGCAATTTATTCAACTGATGAAATTAGCGGTAAAAAAATTATTTGGATTGAAGAAAATAAGACAAAAGGTTTTTGGCAAAATGGTATAAAGCCTTCAGAATTTGTTGCAAGAGTTTTAGAATGGACCATTATTAAAAATATTGATGAAATATTTGATTATTCTGATGTAAGTCAATATATTGATATTATTAGCGAGAAAAATATGTTTTTAATAGAAAATATTATTCCAGATTTTGTTTCAGTTGCTGAGCTTCGATACATTCTATCAAGCCTGATAAGAGAAGAAATTTCAATTAAAGATATTGTTTATATTTTTGAAAAAATCAATGATTATGCCGATGAATCTACAAGAGAAGAATTGCTTGATAAGATAAGACTTTCTATGTCCAGATTCATAAGTAAAAAGGTATCGGATGAAAATGGAATTATTCGTGCTCTTGATTTATCGGATAAAACATACAAAAAATTATTTCAGCAAGTAGATTCAGATGATAATATTATCCGAATTGACGGAAATAAGGTAGAAAAAATCGCAAAATTAATTATTAAAAAAGTTGATGAATATTCAATCGATTATAATAATATCGTTATATTGACTCCAATTGATATAAGACATATGTTATACATGATTTTGTCACAATTTGTTCCCAATATCAGAGTAATTGCAAAAGAAGAAATATTGAATGATTATACTATTGAAATACTTGATGAAATATAAGAAAGGATTATAAATGAAAGCTGTTGTATTTGATGAAACATTGAAATTGGTAAACGATTACGAAAAACCGATTCCTAATAAAGGTGAAGCTTTAATTAAAGTTTCTTTAGTGGGAGTTTGTAACACAGATTATGAGATAACTAAAGGTTATATGGGATATAAAGGAATTTTAGGACACGAGTTTGTTGGAGTGGTCGAAGATATAAATGATGAAGATAAATCTTTGTTAGGTAAAAGAGTTGTTGGAGAAATTAACAACGGATGTGGCATTTGCGAATTATGTCATCAAGGATTGGAGAGGCACTGCTTTAACAGACAAACTTTGGGTATATGGCAGAAGGACGGATGTTTTGCCCAATATTTAACATGGCCGATTAAAAATTTATTAAAAGTTCCTGATAATGTTTCTGATGAACAAGCTGTTTTTGTTGAACCATTAGCTGCAGGGCTTGAAATTCTTGAACAATTGCACATTCAGCCGGCTCAAAAAGTTGTCATTTTAGGTGATGGTAAATTAGGCTTAACTACGGCTTTGGCTTTGAACGCAAGTAATATAGATGTTCTTCTTGTAGGTAAGCATCAAAATAAATTGGACATTGCTAAAAATCAAGGTGTTAAAACCAAATTATTATCAGATTTGATTATAAAAAAAGAATGGGATTTTGTTGTAGAGGCAACAGGCTCTATTTCAGGTTTTGAATCTGCTTTGGCTTTGACTAAACCTCGTGGAACACTGGTTTTGAAAAGTACTGTTGCGGCATCAAAAGAATTTAATTTAGCACCTATTGTAATTGATGAAATTCGTGTTCAAGGCTCTCGTTGTGGACAATTTGCTCCAGCATTACGCTTGCTGGAATCTGAAAAAATTGACTTTTCTCCTTTAATATCGAGTGTTTATGGAATTGATGATGCGATAGAGGCATTTGAAAAAAACAAAGAGAAATCAACTTTAAAAATTTTAATTAAATTTTAATTAAAATTTTTAATGATAATGTGCATTTAATTTTGTTATTTTATTAAACATATTCTTTCTTTTTGGTTGCTTTTAATATAGAATTGAATGTATGAGTATTAAAATTTTTTCTAAAATGACAATATTAGACAGATATATCTTAAAACAGGTAATTGAAGTCTTTATTGCAGGAATTTTTATTTTTACGTCAATCATTTTTGCTTCTGATACTTTTATCACATTAATCAAACAGATTTCCCTTTACGGGATTCCTTTTAAAATCGCATTAATGATTATAATTTTAAATTTACCATCTGTTTTTGTTATGACGATTCCAATGGGAGTATTGCTTGCAACAGTTATGACACTGAATAAATTAAGCTTGGCTTCAGAGATTACCGTTATGCGTTCATGCGGGATTGGAATTAACAGAATAGCAAAATCTATTTTTATTTTTTCAGCAATTATGTGTCTTATGAGCTTTATTATAAATGAGACAATTGTTCCTATTGCCACTAAGCAGTCAAAAGATTTAGCTCTTTGGGCATTAGGACAAAAAAATATTCCTGAAGGTAAGCAGAATTTTATTTTTAAAGAGCTTAAAGATAACGGTAATTTAAGAAGACTTTTTTATGTAGGATATTGTAAAGATAAAATTCTTCACAATATTACAGTTTTAGACTTATCTAAAGATGATACAATTCAGGTATTACAAGCTCAAGACGGTTCTACTTCTCCAAGCGGTTGGGAGTTCAATAGAGGAGCAATTTATACAGTAGCAAAAGAGGGTAAAATTTTAAATACAACTTTTTTTGAAAACTCTGTAGCACAGTTTGGTATTGATTTATCAAAGGAATTGCGGCAAAACGTTGCTAAAGAACATAATTTTACCTCGTTGGTTAATTATATTTATACTCACAGAAATCAAATATCAGAGCAGCTTGATATGTACTTTGTGCAATTATTTGATAAAATTGCATTACCAATAACTACAATAGTCTTGGTTATCGTAGGTGTTCCTCTTGCTATCACTCCACCTAGAGTTCGTTATAATAGAGGTTTTTTGTTTAGTATTTTAATTATTTTTGCATACTATTTAATCAGAGCTTTATCCATTTCTTTTGGAGAAGCAGGAACATTACCTCCGTTTTTAGCTGCTTGGATGGCTAATATTGTTTTATTTATTATTGGTTCTTTTCTATATTACAAAAAGGTTTATACAATAACTTAAATTTTTACTTATTAGTTGAAGAAAGATTGTTTTTGATAAAATTTATAACACATCCTGCAAACCCGCCAAGTGCTATAAATGTAAAAGTTGGCCTAAGACTTTTTGTATAGTTATTTAATTTAGAAAATTCTATACTTTTGGTTTCAGAGGCAATATCCCTAAGTTTTTCAAGTAATGTTAAAACTTCAATCGGATAAGGTTTTTTAATTTTATCTTTCAAATTCTTTTCATTACAGATTTTTATAAATTGATCATAACCATCAACTTTCGGGGTGGTATTTTTTATTATTTCTATTTCTTGTTTTACTTTTTGAGCTGCCTTCTTGTATATTTTTTTTGTTTCTAAAACGTATAAGTCATCTTTTTCTTGTGGTGTAACAGGTAATAACCATTTTAAAGAATAACCCGCAACTGCACCTTGTGCAATTGCGCAGGTGTAATTCGGGGAAGTTCTATCTTTTTTAACCGCATTTACTGACATAGTTAGTAAGCCTTTATTTACTGAATAAAAATATGCTAGTGCTTATTTAAATTGTATGCAGTTTATCATTTTATTTTTTCTTTGTCAATAGGTTAAATAGATTAATTATAAACATAATGGCGATTAGTGTAATTATATATATAATATAATGCTTAATTGAGCCTACAAAATAAGAAGCAATTGCTCCAGCAGCAATTGCAACTGAGGTTAGAATTGCAACTGTCATGTTTTGGGTAAAACCGGCTTTGAGCAACTTATGATGAATATGCTCTGAGTCAGGGGCAAAGGGTGATTTGCCTTTGGAAATTCTTCTAAGAGAAGCATATGTAATATCAATAATCGGTACAGCTAAAACAACAAAAGGAATTATTATAGCAAGAGCGGCGGCTTTCATCACTCCCGTTATAGATAAGGTTGCAAGTAAAAAACCTGAAAATAATGCTCCTGAATCCCCCATAAATATTTTTGCTGGATTGAAGTTATAGGTCAAAAAGGCAAGCATAGATCCTGCCAATATAAACCCTATTAATGCGCTAATCGGATTTGGTGGAACCATAGATACTGCAATAATTCCTAATGCTATTGAGTTGACAGTTATTACTGATCCGGCTAATCCATCGACTCCATCAATAAAATTTACAGCGTTGCTTATTCCGACTATCCATAAAATTGTAATAATATATGATAAATAATAGTTAAGGTGAATCTCTCCGCCAAAAGGGTTTATCATAGAATCAATTCTTACACCTAATAGATATACTAGTGTTGCTATTGCTATTTGTATAAATAATTTAAATTTAGCATTTAAGGTGTAAATATCATCTACCAGACCCAGTAAAAACATCATGGTGCTTCCCAAAAGTATTCCTGATAGCAGGCTTCCATAAGGATAATAACTTAAAAAGACCAGGAATAAAAAAGTAAGCATCGTGCTTGACCAAATTGCAATTCCGCCTAGTCTGGAAATAGGTTTGGTATGAATTTTTCTTTCATTTGGAACATCTATTAACCCTTGTTTTTTTGAATAAGAAATTACAAGTGGTACAATAAATACCCCTAAAAGATAGGATATTATTGCTCCAATTATATGTGCTTCTTGTAATTTAATTATCATGATTTTTCCTTAATACAGAGGATATTTTAGGCAAAGTTTTGTTGATCTTTCTCTTAAGTTTTTTAAACCTTGTTCATTATCGGATGAAAATACTGCAGATGCAATAATTTTTGCAACTTCTGTCATATCATCTTCAATAAATCCTCTGGTTGTAACAGCAGGTGTACCTAATCTTACTCCGCTTGTAATAAATGGGCTTTGTGGATCATTAGGAACAGTATTTTTATTAGCAGTTATTCCAACAACTTCTAAAACATTTGCTATATCTTTACCTGTTTTATTATATTTTCTCAAGTCTAAAGTCATTAAGTGATTTTCTGTGCAACCACCTACTATATCCATAGCTTCATCCATTAAACTTAAAGCAAGTGTTTTTGCATTTTTGACTATTTGTTTAGCATACTCAATAAATTCAGGTTTCGAGGCTTCCATTAATGCGATTGCTTTACCGGCAATAATATGTTCTAAAGGGCCACCTTGAATTCCGGGAAACACTGCTTTATCTATTCCTGCTGAGTGTTCTTCGGTACACATAATAATTCCGCCCCTAGGTCCTCTTAAGGATTTATGAGTTGTTGTTGTTATAAAATGAGCATATCCTGATGGTGAAGGATGAACACCTGCCGCAACAAGTCCGGCTATATGGGCAATATCTGCCATTAAATAAGCACCTACGCTATCGGCAATTTCTCTAAATCTTTTAAAATCTATTATTTTAGAATAATTACTTGCACCGCATATAATCATTTTAGGATTATGTTCTTGAGCTAATTTTTCTACTTCTTCATAATTTATACATCCGTTTTCATCAACTCCGTAGCTTACAATGTTAAAGTACATTCCTGAAAAGTTAACGGGTGAACCATGTGATAAATGTCCTCCATTCGATAAATCCATACCCAAAACAGTATCACCTTGTTTTAGCGCATAAAGAAAAACCGCCATGTTTGCTTGAGCACCACTGTGAGGCTGGACATTTGCATGGTCAACTTTGAATAATTTTTTGGCACGTTCTTGTGCTAGTTCTTCAATGAAATCAACGTTCTCACATCCGTTATAAAATCTTTTATGAGGCTTGCCTTCAGCATATTTATTTGTTAAAACACTCCCACAGGCAGCCATAATTGCAGGAGAGGTAAAATTTTCGCTTGCAATAAGCTCGATTGTGTTTTGTTGTCGCTTAAGTTCTTTTTCAATATATTCTGCGATTTGTGGATCAACTTGCTTTATTATATCTAACTCCATTAATACCCCCCTTAAAATCTAATAATATTTAATACTTTGTTTCTTAATTCTAATTATAAGATAAACATAAAAATTGGAGATATATTTATTGTATTTTATTTGCAATATTTCTAAATATTGTTTTATATAAAAAAGAGAACCGATTAAAGTTATCAGTCCTCTTTTTGTATTTTTAGTGTTTATTTTTATTTAATCCATTGGAATAATTAATGTTTGTCCTATTTGTAAATTGTTTGGATTTGACATATTGTTTGATTGTTTTATTTTATCAATTTTAGAAAGGTCATAACTGCCATAAAATCTTATTATTATTCCAGCAAGTGTATCACCGCTTTTTACAGTATAAGTCTCTGAACCTTTTGGTACAGTTGCAGTTTCAGTAACACTTGTTTTATCTGCAGGAATAAAAGTTAATCTAGCTTTTTCTTTTGTTGGTTTTACCGGTTCCACAACGTCAGCTGAATTGTTTCCATGCACAGAAAAACTAAGCAAAGTTGTCATAATAAGCATTGCAATTGCTCCGGCAATAAAACCTGTAGCAAGATAAATTCCTGGAGATTTATCTTCTTTTTGATTTACTCTAAAATTTTGCCATAAAACATCAAGTTCTTTTTCTTTATTAGCTCTTACATAAATCCCGGGAGACGCATCATAAGGTTGCTTTTTATTTCTTGAGAGTTCTTCAAGAACAAGCATTCTTTCCTTTGATAAATTTGATCGTCTTAAGGTAGAACTTTTCATAATCTCACCATTCCTTCTCTCTTATAATACATGATATTAGCAATTTATGGGTTTTGTCAAGAAATATACAATTCGTATTACATTTCGCAACATTTGTACTATCATGCTGTTTAAAACTCGTGAAGAATATTTTTTGCTAGTTTATTATTTAAAATACATTATTCAAACGAGAAGATACAAAAAAATTATTCTTCTCATTGACACTTATTGAATCGATGGTATTAATTATTAATTAATTGCCAATCAAGACTTAATTTTCTTAGTTCATTTAATGATTTTGGATTAGAAACCATAGACTGTATTGTAAACTTAAGGACATCTGTTAAGGCATATGAAAATTTATCAGTACCGTCACCACCGTATTTATGAGTTAACTCATGTAAAGTAGTTGCCAGAACATCAGAGAATGAACTTTTATTTATATAATTCCTGTCTATCCAAAAACCTATAGTAGTAGCATTTTTATAATCTATAATTGCTTCAGCTAAATAATTTCTGGATAAATCACTTTCACTTGCTGATTCAGGATTAAATAAATATATTTTAGGATTCATTTCTGTTGGTGTAAATTTACCTGCTTGATGTAAATTTTGAAATTGTGCAAGTGCTTTTTTCATTATTGCAATTTTTTTAATTTCAATTTCTGTCGGGTTAAGAGGAGTATGATTCCTTACTTTTTTTAAGAAATTAAGGATATTTTCCATTCCGATAAAGCTAAAGTTAGAATTACAAACTTTATAGCCTTTACTGTTTAAATCTGCTATTAAATTTGAATTAGGCATGCTAAAGCCCAGACTAATATATTTTTCAGGGAATTTTATTTTAATGAAGGAACTTTGTATTCCTCTGGCTATTCCATCCAAAATATTTTTTGAAATACCTCCTTTATCCCAATATTCTCTCATTGTATTTAATATTTCTATTTTATCTTCATTATTGCTTTTACTTGTAAAATATTTAAATAAAATTGGTAAATCCCCTTCCGTTAGAGACAGCCTGTCTCTTGATATATCTAAAATTTCTCTTGGCGGTTTTTCTTTGAAAAATATGTTAAACCCTTCCAAACCTTGCCAGTTGTTTTTGAATTCGAACTTTTGTCCTGCAATATATAAACTTCCAAATTCCTTTTCATTTAGTTTTTTAATACCCAAAAACTCATTTTCAAAATCAATATTGTGAAAATCTTTGTTGCCTGAGTGATAGAAGTAATTTATTGCTGCACTGAATGAATCAATTAATTTTGTATCACTTGTTTCAAACTCTAAGTAGTTACCCTCTATTTTTGGGATATTTTCAAGTGAATAACTTAATACTTTTTTGGCATTTAGTGAAGATTTTCTCAGGTTATACTTTATTGACCAATTTGCTGAACCTATATTTATGCAATCTGCATCGGTGTCTTTTAGGATTTTTAAAATAGACATTTTTAATCCTTCACCATAGTTTCCTGCGGCAGTTGAATCATTTTTCTTTTGAGTTTCACCTAATAATAGGGCCTTATCTGCGGTGTATTCACTTTCTCCTGAAATTTTAATCCTATATTTATTTTTATTGAATATATTCTTTTGTGGTTCAATTTCAAATTTAACGCCGTCCAAAGTATGTCCATGACCATCGTAGAAATTTTGTAATATGTCTCTGGCTATTTTTTCGTAACTCCAGTTCACAGAATCCGCATAACCTTCTGATATATTTGTTTCAACATTGTATGCATTTATATATTTGCTTAGTTTTTCCTTTTTAACTATTACTGCGTCTGTCATTGGTAATCTAAATTCTACTTTTCCATTTTCAGTAAATTCTGGAACTATAAAGGTTTTTGAATTTGTATTAATTTTTTTAGGGATATAGTTTGGCTCCAGTATATAATGATATTTGGGGTATTCGGTTATTATATTTCTGGGAGGATTCATAGGATCATAATCCAATTTAAAACTTGATATATCTAGTTGCTCATTTTTCTTTAATATTTCATAGTTAGGCCCAAGTGCCATTAAACTTTTTGTCGAAACAGGGTCATTTATTGCAGAGTATAATTGCAATGATTTATTATCTGTAGTTAAAATTGTATCAAGTGTTTTTTTTAAATCTATTGTGTCAGTTAAATTATCGCTTATGGTTTTACCTAAGCTTATTGAATCTTTTAATACTTTTGCTTTATTTTTTCTAATAAGTAAAGCTGCAGTAATTGCAGATGCGGTTGTTCCGGCGATAAGTGCGGTCGCAATATATTTCGTTGAATTTTTTGAGCCGATTTTCTTGGTTTCAGGTGTAGTTTTACCTGTTTTTATTGTGTTGTTATTTTTTTGGAAATTAACACTCTTGGGCTGAATACTATAAATTTTCATTAATTTTAACTCTATTCCATACCTACGTGATTAATTTGTTACAAAACATATGAAGATAAAAATTTGCTAGTTTAGTTTGCTTTATTTAATAAAGTTAACAATATAGTCTGTGTGTAACAATACAAAGATGTCTACATTAAACAGAGTATTTCTTGGTTGTGGTATTAAGGTAAGCAATATATGTGACGAATATTTGAATGTAGACACTATACCAGTAGGAGTTATTCATGCTCGAACAGTCAGTTATATGTTCAAATTTGACACTTAATTTGGAAAAAGCAAAACATTCATTAGAAAAAGCTCGTGATGCACACGAAAGATATTTGTTAAAATTGCAAGACCAAGATTTGCAAGATGCAATTGAAAATTATATTAGTGCAATTAAGTATGACCCAAGCATGCCGGAAAGTTATTACAGGCTTGCAAGTTTAATGTGGGAAAATGGTCAGATAGGGATTCAGACAGCGATTGAACAATGCAAAACCGCTATATCTTTGGCTCCTAAAAATATTAATGCACACATATATGCCGGTTATTTTATGAAGTTAGCTAATGATTTTAAAGCTGCCGAGAAGGAATTTAAGGATGCAATTAAGCTTGGCGGAATTAATTCCGCAAGACCAAGATTGATGCTTTCTTTATCAATATTGCATAAAATGAATGTTGAAAAAATTACAGTAAAAGAATTTGCGAAGTGTCTATATTATTTATTTACCGGAGGATTGATTTTTGCTTGGGATTTTGCTTTCTTAAAGATGCTGTATAAAAATTTTTCTGAAGCATTTTCTGTCATGTGTTACAAATCCAGTGGAGAGTTCTTTGAGTACTTTAATAAGTATAATAAAGCAATTTGTGTTTATAAAAAAGCTATTAATAAAACTCAAAGAGGCGAATTTTTTTATCATAAACTGGCAGATATTTGCATAAAAGCAAATAATAACGAAACCGCTTTAGATTGTTATAAAAAAGCATTAGATTCAAATCCTAATAATAAAGAGCTTCTAATTAAATTAGCTACGGTTACTCAAACATTTTTCCCGGAAAATGTAGATGAAGCCATTGATTATTATAATAAACTTTTAGAATTAGAAGAAGATACTTCTAAAATATATTACGAATTAGGTCATTTATACCTAAAAAAATCAGATAAAATCCATGCTATAGTAGCTTTTAAATTAGCTTTGGAAAAAGATTGCGATAATCCTTTTTATAATAATTCTCTTGCATATGCTTATGTTCAGGCAGAATTATATGATGAAGCAATTGAATATTACCAAAAAGCAGTAAAATTAAACCCTGATAAAGAATGGACTTCTATTGTTTGTCAAGCTTTGGGCTCAATTTATTTTCAAATTAAAGAAAATCACGAAGCTGCAATTGCCTCTTTTCAGGCTGGAGCCATTTTAGATCCTGAGAACAGTGAAATTTATTTATCATTAGGAGATGTTTATATGTCTGAAAATGACTTAGATAATGCAATTAGAACCTATTGTGAATCAATTAATATTAATTCACAAGATTACAGGGCATATTCTAAATTAGGTATTGCACTTTGGGAAAAAGATTATATAGAAGAAGCTATCGTTGCTTATCATAGAGCAATTGATTTAAATCCCGAGTACGATATCGCACATAATAATTTAGGCGTTATTTATCTTGATGGTATTGGTACTGCTGATGAGGCTTTATCTTATTTTAAATTGGCTATTAATATAAATCCTAATTATACTTTAGCTTATTTTAATGCAGGTCGTGCAGCTCAGATTATCGGTGAGTTTAGTGTGGCTGCTGAGTATTATCAAATGGCTTTGGATTTAAATAAATTAACAGATGAGCTTGACGAAAATGATATTAAAGACAGGCTTTATGGACTATTTAACGCTTAATTTTAGATTTCGTCTATAATTGCGTCAACCTGTACATCAAATTCATCAAAAGGTAGGCTGTCAACAAGTAATGAACTGGGTATCGGAACAATTCTAAATGCTTGTTTAGCATTATCAGCTAAAAATTTATCGTAGTAACCTTTGCCATATCCCAATCTGTAGAAGTCTTTGCTTACCATTAAAGCCGGAATAAAGATTAGATCTAAAAAATCGGCAGTAATAGATTGAGTTAGTGGTTCTTGAGTATTGAACTCTGAGGTTTTTAGTTTATCCCCCTTTTTATATAAACAGACTTCTAGGTTTTCATCTTTTAATCTGGGTAGGTAAAAATTTTTACTGTCCTCAAGCAAAGGTAATAAGTTTACCTCTTTTTTCAAAGGATAAAATATCATTACGTTTTTTGATTCTTTATATATATCGAGTTTACGAATATTTAATATAATTTTTTCGCTTATAGCTTCTATGTTAAGCGAATTTCTTATTCCTTTAGCTTTTTTTCGCAATTCAATCTTTGATAACATCTTTTTATTATATAATTATTTTATTGATAAAACAAAACATTAAGAGATATAAAGGTATATAAATTGAAGTTAAATAAAGAATTGAAAAATGCAGATTTAATTAATCCAAACTGGGAACAGCATGGGTATATTCAAGTTTATACAGGTAATGGAAAAGGTAAAACTACCGCGTCATTAGGACTTGCTATGCGTGCCCTTGGCAGAAAGTGGAAGGTTTTGATTATATTGTTTACCAAAGGTGGAGATAATTATGGAGAATTAGTTTCTTTTAGAGATTTATCTCCAAATATTAAAAATAATTTAACTATTGAGCAAGCTGGTTTAGACAGAATTATTTATTCATATAATAAATCTGAGGATGACGAAAAAGAAATTATTTATGGTTGGAATATCGCTAAAAAAGCTATATTAAATGATGAATACGATTTAATTATTCTTGACGAAATTAATATTGTTATAGATTTAAAAATTTTAGACGTCAATGAAGTAATTAAAGTTCTAAATAATAAACCCAAGAGAATGGAAATTGTTTTGACAGGCAGAAATGCTAATAAAAAAATTATTGATATTGCTCATCTGGTGTCGGAGATTAAACCTGTAAAGCATTATTGGGATTTGGGTGTTAGTGCAAGGAAAGGAATTGAATTCTAAATTTCTTGAAGGCATTTAGAATATAAGTTTTACAATGGATGAGATCCTGTTTTAATAATTATAGTTCCAGCCCTACTTTATATAATGGCAAAAGAAAAGGGCCTTAGGGCCCCGTTGGAATTAAGAATAGCTGGAAGTATGAAAAAGATTTAATTATATTTAACGAAATACATAGCATTTTTACAATTAATCAGTTGAGCTATATTAAATAAGGTTCGTGTTACCCACTATAACTAGTCAGTTAATATTCAAAAGTGTATGAAGCTGAATAATAAGTGTATTCTTGGCACTTATTGGTGTTATTCAGTATTAAGGCAGATTATCGCCTATTTACAAAAATTAATACTTAGGGGTTGACAAATTTAACTTTATGATGCATAATGAAAATGTAAGATGAAGTGTATGAAAAACACTTATTAGATTCAAGACCTCAAGGAGGTGCAATTATGAAAATAGTTAAAATAAATTATATCCCCCCGAATATCCCGTATAACAAGCTGAATGCTTCTCAAATCTCTTTTAAAAATAATGAGAAAGTATTACCAGTGACTAATCCTGATATCCCTCAGTTTAAGCATGCTCTTAAATCGGTAGAGATTGAACAATCCAGTTTAAATAAATTGTTCTCTAAAGTATCAAAAATATTAGATTCTAAACAAAAAAGCAGTAACACTATGAGTGGTAATGAATTGAGTGATTACATAGCTCAGAGAGTATTTTTGTTTTAATCTTTAATGTAAGTTAATAATAAATCAGGACTAAAATCAGCAATATCAATAATTTTATAATTTATGGTATTGCTGATTTTTTGAATATTTCTTCCGTAAAAAGCATTTATACCATTTTTATCACCAAGAATTTTAGGGGCTATAAAATGATATATTTTATCTGCTAAATTCTGCGATATTATTTCTCCATTAAGCTTTCCTCCGGATTCTACAAGAACACTCCTTATGCCTTTTTTATATAATATTTTAAATAGAGATGGTAAGTGAATTTTTTTATTGTAGCATTCACACTTAATAAGTGCTACACTTGTAGGAAGCATGGCTGTTTTAGAATGTTTAAATTCTTTATCTATTACTATATATATCTTTTCACCGTTTGATTGATATATTTTTGAGTCATAATTCGTTTTTAGCTCTCTATCCAGAATTATTTTAATAGGATTTTTTCCATTTTTTAACCTACAGTTCATGGATGGATTATCGTTTATAATTGTCGAACTTGTCGTGATAATTGCATCGTATTTATTTCTTAATTCTTGTACCTTTTTTCGGGCTTTGTCTGATGTTATCCATTTTGATGATCCGGTTTTTGTTGCTATTTTTCCATCTATTGTTGTTGCTGTTTTTATGGATACATAGCATTCATTCTCCAGCATATTTTTAATAAATATGCTGTTTAATTTTTCAACTTCGTCATTTAGTATATTTTCAATTACTGTTATCCCTGCATTTTTGCATTTTTCAATTCCTTTTCCTGCTACAAGAGGGTTAGGATCTTTCATTCCTATTACTAATGTTTTTATTCCTTTTTCTATTATCAAATCTGCACAAGGCGGAGTCTTTCCCCAATGTGAGCATGGTTCAAGATTTACAATTAAAGTCCCACCGAAGGCTTCATTATTATTTATTTTGCTTAAGGCTTCAACTTCTGCATGAGGTTTTCCATAGCCACTATGATAACCAGTTGAAATTTCTTTACCGTTTTTGTCTAAAACAATGCAACCTACAAGTGGATTAGGGGCAGTTTTCCCTTCACCTTTTTTTGCGAGTTGTATACATTTTTTCATATATTTATTATAGTTAATCATTTTAATTTAGGTTTTAAATACAGGTTTACCGTCTACTCCGTTAAATAATATAATTTTTTGTGCCAGGTGTGGTTCTTTTAAAATTTTATAAAAATCTTTAACTAAAATCAATTGGTTTTGAATACATTTAGCACTTTTTTCTTTTAAGTAGTTTTCAAGTATTTCAGCATTTGTAGTATATTTTTTAACTTTAACAAAAAGATAGAATTTTTTTTGTCTTTTTGATATTTGGTTGATAATGAAACTTAATATATCATCAAAACAGCATTCAAACCAAGAAGATGAGGTTATATCTAATATATAGTTGCAATTATCTTCTGTAGTTAGAGAAAAGTAAGCTTTAATAGTTTTTAAATTTTCATCTTCTATTATGAATTTAAATTTATATGTATCTTTTAAGCCTTTAAATAATGGTTCGTAATACTCATTTTTAGTTCTGGAAACAGAATATTTAAAGTGTGTTATTACTGTATCGTTAAAAAGCATTGCTGTAGATTGGGCATCTGAATTTTTGAAAGGTCTAAAGAAGGTATTATTTGTTTTTGAAAAATTAAAATTTTCTATTTTCCATAACTGTTCGGATGAACATTGTCTGAACCCACAGCCATCAGCAAATAAACATAATAATTCTTCATATGAATCATCAATAGTTGCAACAAGTACATTTGCTCCTTTGGCACCATATTTTGCAATAACAAAGTCTATCAACTGCTTACCTGCATTAAAGTAATCTTGCTCTAAAAATAATCTGTTAATTACCAACTTATAAGGATTTCCTGCTGTTGGAGTAACTGTAACCATACCAAGTATAGTTTTATTTTCTTCAATAACAAAAGTTTCAGGTAAAAATTTCATATGTAGTGGTAAAAATTCATGAAGTGAGCTTAATGGTGAATACATAAGTCCTTTTGTGTAATAATTTATTACATCAGTACTTAAAAATGAAATCATTTTTTTTAGCTTAAATTTATCAAAATAATTTACTTTTCTTATTCGTGCCATTCTTATCTCTCAAATATACTTAATAAAATAATACTCTTTTTTAATTATTTATGCAATATAAATAATTAAAAAAATAAATAACTCACATGGCTACTAGTATTTAATTTATTTATCTTATAAAGTATTAGCATCAAATTTATCAATCAGCACTTCACTTCCCCAAGAGATATGGAGCTATAATATGAATAGTCAGAGAGTTTGTGAGTTTATGTCACGTAATTTCAGTGAACAAAAAATCACTAATAAATATTCAAGTATTATTGTTTATCCTCAGAATAATGCAAGAGAAATAGCTAAAATAATGGCAGATATCAGAATAGATTATTTACCGGTTTTATTTAGCCCTTGGAATAAAAAACTTATTGGTATTATTGAGCTTAATAAAATTAAATCAATGCTAAAAGATTAATTTATTAAGAATTTAAAATAAATGTATATAGAGCTTATAAAGAGTGATACTAATGTTATTAAAAAGCCGTATTTCATAAATTTAAGAAATGATATTTTATGACCGGATGCAGAAGCAGTTTCACTAACAATAACATTTGCTGCTGCTCCTATTATTGTCATGTTCCCACCTAAACAAGCACCTAATGATAAACACCACCATAGAGGATACGTATATTCAGCACCCATTGTGCTTTGAATTTGTACCAACATTGGTGCCATTGTTACGGTATAAGGAATATTATCTATAATTCCTGATAATATTCCTGATGCCCATAGTATTATCATTGAAGTTGCATATTGCGATCCTTGGGTTATATCCAAAAGCCATTTCGCCATCAATTCTATTGCACCTGATGCTTCCAACCCTCCAATAATTATAAATAAACCTATGAAAAATAATATAGTATTCCATTCAATTGTTTCAAGAATCTTTTTAGGCTTTTCAAAGATTAATAAAAAGCTGGCACCAGCCATTGCGACTATACAAGACTGTATGTGTATGTAGTCATGCAAAACAAAGCCCAAGATTACCAATCCCAAAGTAATTGATGAACGAATCATTAACTTATGATTTGTTATTGTTTTTGAGTTATCCATATTTGATACGTGTTGCATTCTTTCAGGTGTTGTTTTTAATTTTTTTCTAAATAAAAAAGTTAAAATACCAATAGAAATGAATAATATTAACAATACAATATCTGTTAATTCTATTAAAAAGTCTAAAAACGAAAAACCTGCTGCGCTTCCTATTATTATATTTGGAGGATCTCCTATCAATGTTGCTGTTCCACCAATATTTGAAGTTATTATTTCAGTTATTAATAATGGAACAGTATCAATATTAAGTTCTTTTGCTATTATAAAAGTAACAGGCATTATTAAAATAACTGTAGTAACATTATCTAAAAAAGCAGAAGCTACAGCTGTAAAAATACCAAGAGTAACTAAAACCCACTTTGGGTTACCTTTTGTAAATTTTAGCAATTCATTTGCTATCCAATTATACATCCCGCTTTTTGCAGAAATGTTTACTATTATCATCATTGATACAAGTAAAAATATTACATTAAAATCAATAAAATTAATGTAATAATCAGGGGTATAATTACCATGGAATCCCTTTTCCTGAGAAACTAACCCCAAGAGTATAGTTAATGTTGCACCTAATAGCACAATTGTAACTTTTGATATTTTCTCAAAAATTATCATTATATAAACTGATAATAGTATTAATGAAGAAAATAAGACACTATTAGATTGTACAAAACTATGTAATAATTCCATAATTAAAATTATATCATAAACAAAAAATTACGGAATTAAGCTTCTAATTCAATAGTTGAAGCTTTTTTATATTCTTCCATCAAGTTTATAATTGTTGCAATTGAGTTTGCATTTACATCATCATTTTCATCAGTTGTTCCACTAAGCAATTGTTTTAAAGTAGAGGATAGAGTTGAAGAATCTTTTTTTGTAGAAAAATTCAGTGCAGCATTTACTACTTTACTATATGCATCTATTGTTGCATCATCTGCAATTGATTTATAATCTATTTCATCTTCTTTTTCAGGAATTACTGACAAAAGGGTATCTTTTTTACCTGAAGCAACAATATTACTATAGGAAATTTTATCTGAATTGTTAGATATTTCACTCCAGTTTTCTTGCAAATCTTTTAATGCAGTTAATTCTTCATCGGGAATACTTATATTACCTTCTTCAGCTTTTTTAATATATGAATTAAGCTGAGATTCAGTTATTTTTTTCCCATCTCCTCCTAAATCTATAGAAATTTTTTCAAATATTTTTCTTGAGCTGATATCATTAGATGATGTTGAATTAACATATCTCCCAAGAGAAGTTTTATTAGTATAACTGTTTGAGATATTATTTTCATTTGATAATTGCTCTTCTGATTTTTTAGCAGAAGATTCAGATGAAGAAGTTTCTGTTTTAGCTGAACTATAATAGTTTGAAAAGACATTGAAAGTTGAATCGGTAATGCTTGTCATGTTAATTCCTTTTTTTATTTATTTTATAATTTTAACTCTTTTTATAATAAAATTCAAGCCTGTTCATTATGCTTCTGTTTCTAAGGTTGTATCTGATGAGAAGGAGGCTATCATGTTCGTAACGGTTGCTACTAAATCGTTATTGGAATCATCTTCTACGATTGATGTTGACATTATTTCATTTAAATAATTAGTTAAATCTTTTTTTTGAATTTGGCTCTTGTCTGATAAGCCTAAATAATCTGTTAAGTAGTCATATATTGCATCTTGAGCAGATTCTTCTGAATCAGGAATTTCTGTTTTTGTGAAATTACCTATTATAGTTGCTAATAGGAGACTTCTGTATTTTTCCATTTCTTCAAATGTTATAATATCGTCGTCACCGGCTATTTTATCCCAATTTTTTTGAATCTTTTTTAATGATTCTAATTTTGATTTACCGACTTCAATTTCACCTGAGCCAGCTTTGTTAATATAAGTGTCTAATTGATCTTTTGTTATACTTTTGCCGTCACCTCCCATTTCCAAAGAGAGGCGTTTGAAAATTTCTTCATCATCTAATTTTGCTTTTCCATGGTAAGTTTCATAAGCTATTAGATAACTCGGACTGACATTATATATAGTTGTCATAAAGCACATCCTTTTGCTTTTTCTTATATTTATACTTATACCCAGAACCTTATAATTTTAACTCTTTTTACATAATACTTCAATCCTGTTTAATTAAAATTTGGTAAATTCTTTACAAATTGTGGTATTTCTTGATTTTGTTTTTCTGTATTTAGCGAAGGTACAGTTTTTATTATTTTAGGTGTAGATAACCATTTAAATGATTTAACTGAGTTTTGTTTTTGTATATCGCCGTCAATTACAACTTTAAATTCTTTGGTTGCTAAATTAGTTTTCGGTGTCAATGATGGGATTTGTGATGTATTTTCGTAATTAGGATTAGTTGTGAATTGATTAGCGATTTGTGCTGTTATTTCTCCAATTTTCGGTATATTGGAGAAAATTTTGTTCATAGAAAATTCACCAACAGGCCCTAAAACTTTTACAACATCATCGGATATACGGCCAAGAATAGTTAAATTTGCTGTATTATCAGGTATATAGTAACGGCCTTTCATATATAAACTCATTGATGGACCGGATGTTTTAATCCAATTTATGTTTGCCCATCCCTTGGATAAGTCTATTTTTCCGCGCATATATTTATATACTCCCGTATTTTTTGCAGTTATAGCTTTTGTTGTAGTATTTAAATTGGCTTTAAATATGTTATTTGATATAATATTTTGTGCATATAACAAATGTTCCAGTTTTCCTAAAATACCCATTTTACCGTTTGTTATTTCAAAGAGTATATTTCCGGTTAAGCTTTTTTGAATAAGTCTTTTTTCTTGTCCCACAAATGAAATATTGCTGTCAAAACTCAGTTTTCCCAGAATGTCGTCATTTCTTCCGCTGATTGCACTTATCGCTGGGTTTGCGCTTAAATTCCTACCTTGTATATCTATACTTGTTTGATTTTTATTTATATTATAGTTAATATTACCTGCAATTTTACCTGAGTATGCATTTGCAGATAAATTATTTATGTATAAAATATTATTTTTAAATTTTATATCCGATATAATCTCACTTGAAACTATATTTCCAACTTTGAAATTTGTCACATAACTTTTTGCAGATGTTATTGTAATATCTGAATTTGGGTTTTTTGGTAAATTTTTTAATATAGGTAAAAGTTGATTTAAATTTATATTATCAGTAGTAAAGTTAGTGTTTTTTAAAGTTATTCCGCTTGAGAAATTTTTGTCGATTTCTCCATTCATTTGGGTAGTAGAATTTGCGACTTGTATGTGAGGGCAATTAAGCAAAATTTTATCACTGATTTTGAGAGTAATATTTTTTATAAATATAGATTCTTGTGGGATATTAATTACTGGAATACTTATATCTCCGTGTATTTTTGGATTATTAATTGTTCCTGTAATATTTATATCGCCTTTAACCAGTGCATTTGAATTTTTATAACCTTTAACAGGTATTGAGATTTGACTAGGGATAGAAATATTTATAAATTCTATTACCGGATTTTTATGTATGTTACTTATTTTTCCGGATAGCCAGGTTCTTATATCTTCTACATATAAGTATGTTTTTTGTATATTTAATTCATTTTTCGATAGTATTAAATTTAACTTTGGTATTGTTATGTTTAGTGAATTATTTAAATTAGTTTTTAATCCTGTAATTGTTATAATTCCGTCAGTTTCTTTGTTAGTTGTTACTTCAATATTAGCTTGTGTTGCTTTAGTTTGAGCTTTTGTTAACTTATTGAATATATCAAGATTTTTTACTGATACAAATGTTTTCGGAGATATTTTATTTAATTTACCATTAATATATATATTTAAGTTAACTATCCCTGAAATGTTATTTTCATTTAGTATTTTATTTTGACCCGTTGCTAATAAAACTCCTTTTAAGGGCAAGTTTTTTCCTGTAATATTTATATCTGCAATTGCATATTTATTTATTCTTCCTTTTATTTCCAATAATTGATTATTTAACATAGCATTAGTATTATTCAGAATTATTGAATCCTTTGAGAAATCTATATTAGAATTTATCGAATTTACTGAAATTTTATTAATTTTATCAATTATTGTTGCATTTTTTACTTTAAGATATCCACTGGAAATAAGCTTTTTAAAATCACTTTTTATATTAAAATTAGCTTGTATAATTCCATCCGCATCTATATTTTTTAATTTATTAAGTCCAAATGGTTTAGACATAGCTTTAGTTATTAACAATATATCTTTAATTTCCACTTTGTCACTTATAACATGCAAGTCTATAAATTTATTTTTTCCGAATTTAAATAATCCTGTCACTAATGCTTTTGAAGAATCTGATGTGTGTAAGCTGGCATTTATTAATGCTTTTTCTTCCTTGAAATTTATTTTTAAACTGCTTGCTGGGTAGAGTTTTTCCCCAAAGATAAAGGATATTTTATCTAAAATAAGCTCTCCAGTAGTTTCTTCTTTTGTAATAATTATATTTGTATTCAGTTTTACTTTTAAATTATATTTTTGTATTTCTTTAAAAAGAGTAAGGATATTATTTTTATTTTCCTGCGGAAATGTTTTTGAAAATATTTTTATATCATATAAAATTTGTTTTTTCTCATTTATTTCTAAATGCCCTGTTGTGCTTATTTTTACTTTCTCATAAAAAATAAAATCTGTAATTTTTAAATCGGAACCTTTAATTGTATATTTGTTCGGATTGTTTTTTTCCAAAACAGATATTCTATATTTGTTAATAAAAATATCCGGTTGTTTATTTGAAAAATTAATGCCAGATACAGGCTTTTTTAGTCCAAAGTATTCTTTTAGTATTAAGTTGCCATTTTTATCTACGTCTAAATTTAGCATTACTTTATCTGCGTATATTTTATCAATTTGTATTTTTTTAAATAAAATAGGTATAAGTGATAATTTAATTTCTAAATTATTTATTTGTGCAAATTTTTCACCTGTGGGATACATTATTTCAGTTTTATTTACTAGAGTTTTTACCGAAAAATCCCACCCTGTTTTTATTTTTATGTTTTTGAGTTTTATTTGTAATTTTGTATTTTTTTGAATTTCTTGGGTTATTTTATCTGTATATCGATCTAATGTTATAAATTTTGGGAATACAAAAATAAACGCTAAGTACAGCGTAGCTAATATTGTGAATATACTAATAAGTAAAACCTTAACAGTCTTCATTTATCTCCTCATGTCAGATAATTTTATCATAAATTAGTTATTTACAAAATGATTAAGTTTCTTGTAATATATTTGTTTTTTAAATAAAATTGAATATATAAATACTCATATTAATATATTTTTATATGAGTTAGGCTTTATAAGTTAAACAGAAGTTAGGTTAATGGTGTAGTTAATGAAAAAAATTGAAGCAAAAAATCTTATTAAAATTTATGGAGATAGAAGTGTTGTAAATGACGTATCGTTTGAGGTTCATAAAGGTGAAGTAGTTTGTCTTTTGGGTCCAAATGGTGCAGGTAAAACAACTACATTTTATATGGTTGTAGGCTTGGTCAGACCTGATGGCGGGAAAATTTTCTTAGATGGTGAAGATATTTCAAAATGGCCTATGAATGTCAGAGCAAAAGCCGGTATTGGTTATCTTCCACAGGAAGCTTCAATTTTTAGGAAACTTAGCGTTCAAGATAATATTAAACTCGTTCTTGAAATGAATGATAAACTTAGTGTTGATGAAAAGAAAAAGAAATTGGAAGAATTATTGACGGAATTTGGTATTCTTAAATTGAGAGGTGAATCTGCAGTGTCTCTTTCAGGGGGTGAAAGAAGAAGAGTAGAATTAGCAAGAGCTTTAGCGGCGAGTCCTGATTTTATTTTGCTAGATGAACCTTTTACCGGCATTGACCCTATTGCTATAGGTGAAATTAAAGAGAATATACGTAAATTGTCAGAAGATAAAGGTCTGGGTGTTCTTATTACTGATCATAACCCAAAAGCAACTCTTTCAATTACAGACAGGGCATATGTTATTTTTGACGGTAAAATTAAAATTCAGGGTAAAAGTGAAGAAGTTGCAAAAGATGCTGTTGCTAAAGAATTTTACCTAGGAAAGGATTTTGAACTTTAATGAAAATACTTTCTGAAATTACTTCAAGAATTAAACTCTATGATAAATATATTTTCGAACAGGTTTTTGCGGCTACTTTTGTTGTAATTCTTCTTTTTACAGTAATTTGGATTGCTCCTGAAATGCTTTTAAATACTATTAGAAAAGTATTAGAAGGCGGTTATTCTCTAAAGACAGCAATTTTGGTTATTTTTTATGAACTTCCTAATATTTTAGGCAAAGCTTTACCTGTAGGTTTATTACTTGGATCTTTATTTACTTTTGATAAATTAAGTAAAGATTTCGAACTTACTATTTTTAGAACAGCCGGAATTTCATTTTGGAGGATATTAGCTCCGGTTTTAGTTTTAAGCGTTATTGTTACTTGGATTTGCTTTTTTACATATGATAAATTAATTCCGTTTTCTTCTGATAAGTTAGTAAATATTAAGAAAGAGTACAGTCCTTCGCAATATATTTATACTCAGAAAGATGAAAATAATATGCCTACAACGGCTGTTGTTGTGTCCAGATTTAATTATAGTAACATATCAAACGTTGTTGTGTTAGATTTTTCCGATAAGAATTATTCAGATTTACATGCACTTTCTCGTATATATGTTGCTAAAAATGCTGTTAATTACAGCAATAAATGGGTATTACATGATGTTATTAAATATCATATTTCTGATAACGGAATTTTTGAACAAATTGATAATGTTGAATCTATGGATATTTTACAGGGAGATGCAGCAAAGAGTGCTTATAAACTTATGATTTATTCTTTAAAAAGAGACAGAGAAATTGATAATAAAGATTTGTATTCCTATATAAAATTACTAAAAAAAGAACAGTTACAAGAAGAATACAGGTTTATGCTAAATAAATATTATCAAAGATATACGCAACCTTTTGTTTGTATACTATTGGCAATAATGGGCTGTTTGTTGGGTTTTAGTAAACCTAGAGAACAAAGATTAATTGGATTTACTATAGCAATCGGAACAATTTTTATTTATTATATTACATTGCCGTTTTTTGATTTATTGGCAGAAAAAGGAGTTTTACCGCCCCTTATAACTGCAGTTTTGCCTGTATTGGCCTTTATGGTCGCTATTTGGATTTTTTACAAATCCAAGGATTTATAATTAATTACTTATATTAAGGGTGTTTATGAAAAAAATTTTTATTATTATTTGTTTAATTTTTTCTTCGGTTTTCTTTTCGGGTTGGAGTACTTGTGAAACTGTTAAAATAGAACTTAATAACGGGATTTATCATATTATTTTAAAGGGAGATAAAGTAGCAAAAAAAATAAAATTTATTGCCAGTGATAAGCTAATTACAAATAAAGATATTCACGTTAAATTGGGAGCTTTATTGACAGTTAATACAGGATTCTTTGACCCTAAAAACCAAAAAACAATTTCATATATTGTTTCTGATAGTGTTACTGTAGCAGACCCTTTGTTCAATGAAAACTTACTTTCTAATCCTATATTAAGACAAAATATTGAAAAAATTGTTAACAGGAGCGAATTTCGTGTTATTAATTGTGATGGAAAATATTATTATGACATTGTCTCTCATAATGCACCTGTTGATTTCACATGCTCAATTGAAACATCAGCTCAAGGTGGGCCATTGCTTATCCCGGATCTAAGATTAGAAGAAGAATTTTTTCTTGTTAAGAAAAACGGAAATATAATCAGAGAATCTGCTTCAGTTTTGGAAAAAACAGCAAGAACTGCTATAGGACTTAAAAAAAATGGAAATGTGGATGATATTCATATTTTAATTGTCACAAATGATAACCCTAAAACTATTTATGAGTTGAGAGATTTATGCAGGGATAAGGGATTATACAAAGCCATGGCTTTTGATGGCGGAAGTTCAACTTCGCTTAATTATAAAAAATCCATAGATATAGTTTCAACCCAAGATGCAAGTGGAAGATTGCTGAAATCGTTTTTAGTTTTAATAAACTAGTGTTGATATTAAATAACTTCGCTTAATTCAATTTCTTGTATTGAATTTTTGTATTCTTGAACCTCAGTTATTAAATTTATAAAGTTTGTATAATTGTCAGTATGCAATATTTTTGAAATATCACTATTAAGTATCTGGCGAATTTGATAACAGCTGTTATCAAATTCGCCATTAATTATTTCAGCATTTTCGAACATTAGTATTAATTCTTGCATTATCTCAGATGTTTGACTCAAAAAAGTTGCACTTCTGTGTAAATCAAAACTTCCGTTTTTATTATTATAAGCAAACTTAATCATTCCAAAAAATGTTTTTAACAATTCTTTTTCATTAATATTTTTAATTTCGTAGTTCATGAAATGTATATATCGTGGGGACGTTAAACTTATAATGTCGTTAAGGATTTTTTTAGAAGCAGGATAATCAAAAAATATTACTGCGTCAGATTTTTTTAAAGATTGACGGTTAAAAATTCTTTCTGTTAAAGCATTATAAGGTTTTAATTTTTCGATAATTTCTTTATCTTCAGCAAAGACCGATATAACTAATTTAGATGTTTTAACATAGTCTTCTACGCTTGAATAAATATCTGACTTTGCTCTATGATCATATACTTTGATTTCATTCTTTGAGTTGGAAAAAACCTCAATTTCTTCTTCTACAAGGTTATCGGCATGTATATCTTGCAGTATAAGCTGAATTGTTGTCGAACCGTTATAAGTATTGGATTGAGGAGAGAATGCAATATCAAGTACATCTCCACTTTTAAGAGAAATATCACCCTTTGACCACCATATACAGTCAAATGTATTATGTTGTGAGTCTTCTACTATTAACTTCAGGTGATTTTTATTAGAGCCCATTAATTTTTTTTGGACTAATGTCAAATTATTCATTGAAAATATCGGATTCGGATTTAAGGCTCCAAAAGGTTGTAGTCTTTCTATATCAGAAATTAGGTTACCATCAACTTCACTTGAACTAACTTGTAAATCTATTTTTAATACAGGTGAAAGTTTTTTTGAACCAATAACTTCATTTATAGTGATGTTAAGTGCTTTTTTAACTTCTTCAAAAGTTGTTTTATCGGCATCAAAAGAAAATCCTCCAGCCATGGCATGCCCGCCAAAGCCATCAAACATTTCTGCATTTGCAGATAAAATATCATAGATATTAACACCTTCAATACTTCGGACTGAAGCTCTTATTTGCTTTGTTTCTTCACTGTAGGTCATTAAAAATGTTGGTTTGTAATATTTTTCAACAAGTTTTGATGCAACAATTCCTATTATTCCAATATGCCATTTTGGATTAAATAGGATTATCGAATTAGCATTAGGATCTTCTTTTAAAAACATATCTTCAGCTTCTATGAATATATTTTCGCAAAATTCCTGTCTTATTTTATTGAAATTATTTAGAGAAATAATCGCCATTTCAATTTCTTGTTTATTATCGGAAATCAAAACTTTTAGTGCATCTTCGGTTGTATCCAATCTCCCCGATGCGTTTATTCTTGGAGCTATTCCAAATGCGATTTGCTCAGATGTTACTGCGTGTTCAAGCGTATATCCGGCAGATTCTAAAAGTTTTTTAAGCCCATAATGTTTGCCTGATGAGATTAATTGTAATCCTTTAGCTACAAAATAACGATTTTCTCCAATCAAAGGAACTACATCAGATACAGTTCCAACAGCTACATAAGGTAAAATTTCGTGTATGAATTCAAGTTTATTAAAATATTCAAGAATTGCCTGTGCTAATTTAAATGCAACTCCAACGCCGGCAAGATAGCTTAAATGTTCAATTTCTTTAGCGGATAATTTTTCGTCTAAGGCGTTTTGTGCTTTTGGATTTATAATAGCAAAGGCCAAAGGCAGCTCCTCCGGGGGTTCATGGTGGTCTGTTATTATTACATCAATTTTAAAACTATTTATAAAATTTACCTGCTCTATGTCGCTTGTTGCGCAATCGCATGTCAAAATCACTTTAGGTTTTTTTGTTGTCATCAATTTTACGATTGTTTTTGAGTTTAAACCATGCCCATCTTTTTCTCTATCAGGTATATAATAATCTACATCAGCATCTAGATGTTTAAGCGTTCTTAATAAAAGGGCAGTTGAGGTTATTCCGTCTGCATCAAAATCCCCGTATATTAAAATCTTTTCTTTTTGATTAACGGCTTTTGCTAGTCTTTCAACAGCTTTTGACATATTTAAAAAACAGTTTGGGTGAGATACTTTAATTTCAAGGGGATTTAAAAACTCTTTTATTTCTTTTTTATTTTTGATTCCCCGAGTTTCCAACAACCTTTCTATAAGCGGTTTTGAACTGTTTTTATTATTAATTATCCATTCTTTTTTCATAAATTATCCCTAATTATAATTCTAACAGGAAAAAATAAAAATTAAATCTATAATAAAATATCGGTAATTTAAAAAATTACCGATATTTTACATGTTATGAAAGGAAATTTATTACTAAAGTTAAGCTTTCTTTGTTGCTTCTGCAGCTACGGTTACTGTTTGAGCTGAATTAGGAGTTGCTGCAGTCGAAGATGTATTAGTTGTTGCTGCTATATTATTTGGGTTTTGAGTTGAAACCATTTTTGCCAATCTTTCTAAAGCTTTTATTGCTGTTTTTTGTACAATTGGACTTTGGTCTTGTTGTGCTATTGCAAATATTGTAACTAGTTCTTTTACATATTCAGGTCTTTGCATATAGCTTAGGGCATCTATTCCAGCTGCTCTTACCATTGGATTTGGGTTGTTTTTAATTTGTTCTACAATACCGGCTGCACCTGGAAGCTCTGTCATTGCTACTACTGTATTATTAATTTTTTCTATTTCAGAACTGTATAGTTTTTGCATAATTGCAACGGTGTAAATTGCATATTGTTTATTTCTTTCTGCGAGTTCCATTGCACTTATTTTATTTGCTTCTGCTTTTTCAGAATCCGTTACTGGTTTACCTGTTATTATTCTTTCGCGAATTTCTAACTGTTGAGGTGTAGGACCTTCTAATGTGCTTGTATCTTTACTCATTATTCCAAGTAATGTATCAATTACTTTTGTATCTAATAATTCTGTTGCCTTTTTAGGTTCTGTTTGTACTATTTCAGCAATAGCTTCCATAGCATTTACTTGAGCTTCAAAATCAGAACTTGTTAATTTTGTAATGAATTCATTTATATCTACTTTAGCCTCATTTAATTCATCAGGCTTAGATGGTTCTATAGTTATAGTTTTTGGTTCAGCTTTTTCTTCAGGCTGTTTAGAATCTATAACGGATGAATTTGGGTCTATAACTGATGAAGGTGTAGGATTTGTTGCAGTATTTGGTTCTGTTTTAATTTCTGCTTCTTTTATCGATATTGGTTGAACAATTACAGGTGGAGGAACTACTGGCACAGGTTGAGGTGTTGCAGTTACTACATTTACTTCATCCGGTTTTTTAGGTTCATATACAGATTTTTTAGGTACTTCATATATTGGTGCATTAGGATATGAATAAACAGGATCTTCTTTTGTGCCTTGATTAGTACTATTGCTAGGGCAACAAGTATTTACCTGAGGGTTATGTATATCTATTTTTACAGCATTATAGCTTGGCTGTGATGTAATTTGGTATGGTGGTTTCTGTATTGGTTGAATTTTAGTCATCCTTTTCCCCTTTCAATATATTTTTTATTTGATTATTTAATAACTCTAAAGAAAAATTATTGCTAATTTATGATTTATTATTAATATATTGTAACAATGTTATTAATTGAATATTTTATAATTAGTTAAATTATGTAAATATATACAGATTATATGTTACTTATATATTATATTGGGGTATATTCTTTATATAACCAATCTCTTTTTCTTTATTTTCTCCTCCACTCCTTTATCTAATTAAAATTTTCAGCCGTGAAAACGGCTATTTTTATAAATCGCATTTCATAGTCATGCGGCATAAATGAGCATATATCAATCTGTGTACCATATATGCTCATTTTGTGTTTAAATATATAAGCAAAAGAGTCGCAAATAGCGACTCTTTTGCTTATATTCCTGTTCTTAAAATTATTAAGCAAGAATTTTATCTACAACACCAGATCCAACGGTTCTACCACCTTCTCTGATTGCAAATCTCATACCAGCTTCGATAGCTACAGGAGCGATTAATTCAACTTCCATAGTTACGTTATCACCAGGCATAATCATTTCGCCTTCAAATTTAATTGAACCGGTAACGTCTGTTGTTCTGATATAAAATTGAGGTCTATATCCAGGGAAGAACGGAGTATGACGTCCACCCTCGTCTTTTGTTAATACATAAACGTTAGCAGTGAATTTTGTGTGCGGTTTAATTGAACCGATAGCTGCTAATACTTGTCCTCTTTGTATCTCGGTTTTATCAACACCACGTAGTAATAAACCAACGTTATCACCAGCTAAGCCTTCATCAAGAAGTTTTCTGAACATTTCAACACCTGTAACGGTTGTTTTTCTTGTATCACCAAAACCTACTAATTCAACTTCGCTTTGAACTTTAACTTTTCCTCTTTCGATTCTACCTGTAGCAACTGTACCACGACCTGTAATTGAGAAAACGTCTTCTACAGGCATTAAGAATGGTTTATCTAAGTCACGTTCAGGAGTTGGGATATAATCATCAATAGCATCCATTAATTCCCAAATTTTATCAACCCATTTGTCTTCGCCTTTTTGAACTTTAGGATTAGCAATAACAGCTTCTAAAGCTTTTAAAGCAGAACCGTGAATAAATGGAGTATTGTCACCATCGAATTCATAAGAAGTTAATAATTCCCTAACTTCCATTTCAACAAGTTCTAATAACTCAGGATCATCTACCATGTCACATTTGTTTAAGAATACTACCAATTTAGGAACACCAACTTGTCTTGCAAGTAAAATGTGTTCACGAGTTTGAGGCATTGCACCATCAGTTGCTGCTACTACCAGAATAGCTCCATCCATTTGTGCTGCACCTGTAATCATATTTTTTACATAATCTGCGTGACCTGGACAGTCAACGTGTGCATAGTGTCTTGCATCTGTTTCATACTCAACGTGAGCTGTAGAGATGGTTATACCTCTTGCCTTTTCTTCAGGAGCCGCATCAATTTCATCAAATTTCTTTGCTTGTGCTTTACCGGCTGCTGCCATTGTACCTGTGATTGCTGCTGTTAATGTAGTTTTACCGTGGTCAACGTGACCTACTGTTCCTACGTTAACATGCGGTTTGTTACGTTCAAACTTTTCGCGTGCCATGAGATTAATCTCCTTTTTTAATTATACTACCTATTACTTTTTGTAATTTTATGTTACATACCTTATTCTATATGCTCAATTTTCTTTGTCAATAAGAAAGTATTATAGATTAGGCATAGTTTTGCTATTTGATGTTACTTATTCTTCAGTTTCTTCAGAATCTGTTTCTTCAACTATCTCTTCAAGTGTTTCTTCATCTTCTGTTTCATACACTTGTTCATTTAATTCTTCTTCAATTTCTTCTTTAAGTTCGTCTTCAATTTCAATATCTGAATCTTCTGAAACTTCATCGTTAGCATAATTGACTATTTGGTTTGCTTCTGCTGCTTCCATTTGTGAAACATTTTTTATGTCAATTTTCCAACCTGTTAATTTATGAGCGAGTCTTACATTTTGTCCTTCGCGTCCTATTGCTAAACTTAATTGATCATCCGGAACAACTACCAATGCTTCTTTTGAATATTCATCATCTGCTAAAATATCAACTGAAACAATTCTGGCTGGGGAGAGTGCATTTACAATGTATTCTACAGGATCTTCTGAATATCTTACAATATCAATTTTTTCATTTTTTAATTCACCAACTATTGTTTGTATTCTGCTGCCACGAGGACCTA
This sequence comes from uncultured Muribaculaceae bacterium, assembly GCA_964391675.1. Taxonomy (GTDB): domain Bacteria; phylum Cyanobacteriota; class Vampirovibrionia; order Gastranaerophilales; family Gastranaerophilaceae; genus CAYMMX01. The sequence continues at coordinate 108,792 of CAYMMX010000004.1, forward strand.
TGCAGGCACCTACTGAATCCACTTCGGGATCATTTGACCATACTGCAATTTTTGTCCTGAATCCGGCCTCTCTGGAGATTGATTTAATTTCAACAATTCCGTCTTCAATTTCAGGAACTTCCAGTTCAAATAATTCTCTAACTATTTCTGCGTGGGCGTGAGAAACAATTACTTGAGGTAATTTTGTTGTTTCTTTAACATTTAACACAAAAACTCTTATTCTGTTGCCTGGCTTATAATATTCTCCTGGAATTTGTTCTTTTTGAGGCATAATCGCATCCGTTTTGCCAATATTTACTATAACATTTCTGTTTTCAACTCTTTGAATAATTCCAGTTGTAAGAGTTCCTTTTTTATCCATAAATTCTGCTAAAACTAGGTTTCTTTCTGCTTCCCTGATTCTTTGAGTTATTACCTGTTTTGCGGACTGAGCTGCTATTCTACCAAATTGATCAGGAGTTACTTCAATTTTAACTTCATCTTCTAATTCAACATCTTCATCAATATCTTTTGCATCTTTTAATGATATTTGTTCATTTTCGTCTTCAACTGTATCAACGACAAGTTTTGTTCTGAAAACACCTATCTCACCGGATTGTTCATCTAAAATAGCTTCTATATTAGTTGCTTCTTTGATGTGCATATGTTTTTTATAAGCTGCTACCATTGCGTCACACAGAGACTCAATTAATACATCTTTAGATATTCCTCTTTCTCTTTCCAGTTGTTCGCATGCTTCAAAAAGCGCTGTACCTATTTTAATCATTTTATTCTCCTTGTCTTTTATTGTTATTGCTCTATATATAATCTTGTATTTTTAATATCATTTAAATTTAAAATTAATTCTTTTTCATCAGATAATCTTTTTACATAAATATTTCTTTTAGCTTCATCATAGTCAATGAGTTTTGCTTTAAATATATTGTCATTTTCTTCATCAAGTGGTTCTTTTAATTTAATACTGATATTTTTGCCTCTAAAAAATAAATATTCTTTATCTGATTTAAATTTCCTGTCTAACCCTGGAGAAGAAACTTCTAAATAGTATTTACAAGGTATAAGTTCATCAAGAAAATCATTCAGACTACGGGTTACATTTTCACAATCATCCAACGTTACCCCTCTGTCGTGTGCAAAGAGAAATATTCTTAAGAACCAACGATGATTTTCTTTTTCAAAATCAATTTCTATTGGGATTAAATTAAATCTCATCGCCGTATTTTTGATAAGCGGTGTTATTTTTGTCAGAATTTCATGTCTGTTTATTTGTTCTTTCAAGGCTTTCCTTTTCTTAATTGTAAATATAATTTGTAGTTTCATACTTTGAAACTACTTGTTTTGTGCAAAAAAGAACAAATATAAATACGCTTTGCGTGAAAGTTCTTTTTTGTACATTAAATATAATATAATAAAAACATTAATTTGTAAAGAAAATAATACTTAGTTATTTACAATAATAAATAAGAGTTATTTTATGCATAATTCATGGTAAGTTTTAAAATGTGCTTTGCAGACCTCATGTAAGCGATTTTTCCCAAACTGATGAATAAATTCTTTGGCATACTTTTTTACATTATCATTACACCCTTTTGGGAACTTACACCCGTAAAAACTTTCCATATCATCCATTCTTTGGACAAATGTTGCTCTTGCCAGTATTGATGCTGCTGCAACGGCTATATCGCTTTCCGCTTTTATTCTTTGTTCTAATTTTATTGTTTGCCCATTTTTCATCAGAGCATTTTGGATTAGTTTTTCATCACCAAATTTATCTGATAAGGCATAATCGCAATGTTTTTTTTCTAATATATTTTCTATTACTCTTGCATGTCCCCAGGCTAGTAATTTATTTAAATTCCTGAATTTAATATATAATTCATTGTATTTTGCATTTGAAATTGCAACTATTGAAAATATTGAGCTTTTTTGAATTAACTGAGACATCTTAAGAATATCATTATCTTTAAGCTTTTTCGAATCTTTTATCCCCGCTTTTTCAAATAATTTTAAGTTTTTCTCATCAAGCATTACCCCTGCAATAACAAGAGGGCCGAAGAAATCTCCTTTTCCTGACTCATCAGTACCGATATAAGGCATAGTCAAAACAGGCATATCAGATTTCGATTCTTTTTCGCTTTTAAATTTACCTTTCTCTTGGATTTCCATAAAATTAGCAGTTAATTTGTCAAAAAGTGTCTCTATGTTTTTACCTTGAATTACAAATTTCCCTGAATTATAAAATGTAGCTGTAAAATCTTTATTTTTAATTTCCCAAAATGCGTATTGTTTTGAATTTAAAGTTACATCAAAATTCGCTATAATAAAATTTTTAATTTCTTCTTGTTTGTTTAAAGATATTTTTTCTGAAAATATATTCATAATTTTTATTTTATCATGACTAATTTTTATTATATTATTATTAAATATTATATATACGTGATAATACATGAGGTTAAAAAAAATGATAAAAGTAGCTGTATGCGGTGCATGTGGGAAAATGGGAAAAGAAGTTGTAAGAGCAGTTAACAATGATAACGAGCTTGAACTTGTAGCTCAAATTGATATTTGCGGCGGTGATAATATTTATACTTCTATTGAAGAAGCTCAAAATAAAGTTAAAATCGATATACTTGTTGATTTTACTCAACCAAGTTCAATTTTTGAGAATGCTAAGATATGCCTAAGATTAGGGATCAGGCCTGTAATAGGAACAACCGGTCTATCTGATGAACAAATAGCAGAATTAAAAAAAATATCAATGGAAAAAGATGTACCGGCATTAATTGCTCCTAATTTTACAACAGGTGCCGTTTTAATGATGATGTTTGCAAAAGAAGCTGCTAAATATTTTGATAATGCAGAAATAATCGAGCTTCATCATAATCAGAAGAAGGATGCTCCTTCGGGTACGGCTATAAAAACAGCTCAACTAATGGGCGGTGAATTAGTAAATAAGTCCTTCGCTTTAGGTAACTGTGAAGAAGTAGAATCAGTTCCTGGTTCTCGTGGCGGAATTTCTTATAATGATATTCGCATTCATTCGGTAAGGATGCCGGGATATATAGCATCACAAGAAGTTATATTTGGTGCACCTGGACAAGTTTTTAAAATCAGACACGATTCCATGGATAGAACCTGCTATATGAAAGGTGTCGTCATGGCAATTAAATATATTATGTCTAACAATGATTTTATTTACGGATTAGAAAATATTTTATAAAGGAGTCAATAATGTTAAAACCAAATATAGCTGTACTTGGTGCTACCGGTGTTGTGGGAAGAGAAATTTTAAAAGTTATTGAAGAGATAAACCTCCCTTTTGAAAATCTTAAATTGCTATCTAGCCCAAGAAGTGCAGGTACAAAAGTTCCTTTTAAAGGAAAAGAATATATAGTAGAAGAAGCGAAACCCGATTCTTTTGACAGAGTTAATATAGTTTTAGCTTCAGCAGGAGCATCTACAAGTAAAATCCTTGCTCCTGAAGCTGCAAAAAGAGGTTGTGTTTTTATAGATAACTCGAGTGCATTTAGAATGGACAGTAATGTTCCGCTTGTAATTGTCGGAGTAAATGATGATGATTTAAAATTGCATAAAGGTATTGTAGCAAATCCTAATTGTTCGACATCTCAATTAATGTTGATTTTAAAACCTTTAGACAATTATGTTAAAATGAAAAGACTTATCGTATCTACATATCAATCTGTGAGTGGAGCAGGTATTAATGCTATTAATGAGCTAACAGAAAATACTAAAGCAGCTTTATCGGAAAAACATTTTAATAATGTTGTATTCAAAAAACCAATTGCATTTAATGTCATTCCTCAAATTGATGCTTTTTGTGAGAATGCTTACACAAAAGAAGAAATGAAAGTAACGAATGAAACAAGAAAAATATTACATTTAGCCGATAAATTTCCTATTTCTTGTACTGCGGCAAGAGTTCCGGTTTATAGAGGCCATTCGGAAGCAGTAACTATTGAATTTGAAGATGAAATTTTACCTGAAAAAGTAAGAGAAATTCTTTCTTCTTCTTTTGGTGTTGAGGTTATAGATAATCCTGATAATTTTGAATATCCAACAACAGCCGATGCTGCAAATAATAACCCTGTATATGTCGGAAGAATCAGAAAAGATATAGCTTTTGAACATGGTATAAGTCTTTGGTGTGTCGCAGATAACCTTCTGATTGGTGCTGCTTTAAATACTGTTAGGATTGCAGAAAAAATTATATCAATGAATCTTTATTAACAGTTACGACTACCCAATTAATTATATTTATAAACATTATTTAACAAAAATTAACAATATATTACATTTGTTAATTTATATTTTATGTCTAAAATCCAGTGATAGTATAATTTATGTTTTATTATAGCTTAATGTTTTCGTTAAGATTTGTTTTATTTTTAATATAACACTTTTAAAACACATTAAAAAGTTTTATACTAAAGTATCAGATATACTATACTAAATTGGAATTATCAGTTTAGTATAAAAGTCGTAATATGTAAATGTAAAGTGAGAATTATGTTGAGTAGCCTCGTTCGGTAGCGAACTTATTTTTGCTTTGCAGAAGTAGAGAAAAAACACGGAAGTAAATGGGTCACTTGAAAGGAGATCAACTATGTCTATTACGGTAAACACAAACATGCAAGCGTTGCGTATTCAAGCTAACTTGGCTAGTGCAACTGACAAAATGAACACAGCGATGGAAAGAATGTCGTCTGGTTCAAGAATTAACAAAGCATCTGATGACGCAGCTGGGTATGCGGTTTCAACCAAATTATCAGCTACAATTTCCAGCTCAAAAGTAGCATCAGATAATACAGCAATGGGTCAAGACTTATTGTCATCTGCAGAAGGTTCTTTAGACGTTATCCAATCAAACTTATCACGTATTCGTGAATTAGTTGAACAAGCATCAAACGGAACATATTCAACCGATGATTTATCAGGTATCGCTGCAGAAGTATCAGCACGTATGAGTCAAATTGACAGCTTATCTACATCAGCATCATTTAACGGTAAAAAATTGTTAGATGGTTCTTCATCAACAGGTATAACATTGCAAGTTGGTACACAATCAACAGATACACTTCAATTAAGCGGAGATATATTTGCTAGAGTATCTACATCTTCACTTAGTATATCAGGATTATCCGGTGTAATTACTGGTGGTGATGTATCAGAAATATCAGCTTACTTGGCAACATTAGATAGTGCTATCAACACAGTAACAAACAGAATAACAGCTATAGGTGCTGCTAGTAACAGATTAGATGCAGTTGCTGAATCTCTTGAAGTGCAACAGACAAACTTATCATCTGCACTATCAACAATCAAAGATGCTGACGTAGCAGAAGAATCTGCATCATATGTACAACAACAAATATTACAAAGTGCATCAGCATCATTGTTAGTACAAGCAAATTCAGCTCCACAAATCGCATTAACACTTATCAAAGGTTAATAATTAAGTGGATTAGTTTAAATATTATTGGATTTTATCCAAAAGGACTTAGGTAAACCTAAGTCCTTTTTTTTAACATTTTGTTAAAATCCTATACTAAAGTATGAGAAATATTATACTAAATTTGTATAAATTATTAAGAAATATTAACGAAATAGTATATGTAAATAATAAGAGAAATGTTGCCTAGTTCGGTTTTATTTTTCTATGGATAAAGAGAGTTACACGGAAGTAAAGATCACTTGAAAGGAGATCAACTATGTCTATTACGGTAAACACAAACATGCAAGCATTGCGTATTCAGGCTAATTTAACAACAGCAACAAATAAAATGAATATTGCAATGGAAAGAATGTCATCTGGTTCAAGAATTAACAAAGCATCTGATGACGCAGCCGGCTATGCGGTTTCTACAAAATTAACAGCAAGAATTTCATGTTCAAAAGTAGCATCAGATAATACTCAAATGGGACAAGATTTACTAGCATCTGCAGAAGGTTCTTTAGACGTTATCCAATCAAACTTATCACGTATTCGTGAATTAGTTGAACAAGCATCAAACGGAACATATTCAACCGATGATTTATCAGGTATCGCTGCAGAAGTATCAGCACGTATGAGTCAAATTGACAGCTTATCTACATCAGCATCATTTAACGGTAAAAAATTGTTAGATGGTTCTTCATCAACAGGTATAACATTGCAAGTTGGTACACAATCAACAGATACACTTCAATTAAGCGGAGATATATTTGCTAGAGTATCTACATCTTCACTTAGTATATCAGGATTATCCGGTGTAATTACTGGTGGTGATGTATCAGAAATATCAGCTTACTTGGCAACATTAGATAGTGCTATCAACACAGTAACAAACAGAATAACAGCTATAGGTGCTGCTAGTAACAGATTAGATGCAGTTGCTGAATCTCTTGAAGTGCAACAGACAAACTTATCATCTGCACTATCAACAATCAAAGATGCTGACGTAGCAGAAGAATCTGCATCATATGTACAACAACAAATATTACAAAGTGCATCAGCATCATTGTTAGTACAAGCAAATTCAGCTCCACAAATCGCATTGGAACTGATAAAAGGATAGATAGTTTAGATTAATAAAAAAAGCTTAATGTTTACATTAAGCTTTTTTTATAATTTTTAATTTATTGGTACGTCAATCGGATATGATAGCATAACATCAAGAGTTGTTCCTTGATTTAGCATTACATCGTCACCTTTTCTGAATAAGTCAATTATACTATCACTCAGAAAATATAATCCTCCTCCAAAAGCCCCTCCAAGTGCACATATTGGTGTTGTTATATAGTTTGCGCCTGTAAATGCTTGATCTCCTATTTCACTTCCAAATTCTGCTGAATTCTTAGTAATTTCAACTGTTATTTCCCAGTTTTTTTTCAATGCATCAGCGTACCCTTTTGAGCCATAGATTCCGCCATCCATAGTTAAATCATTGCGATTAAAAACTGACATTGAAAGTGGTAGTTGCCTACCATTAGGTGTTACTACATGGTCAAAATCCAGATAAATAATAGCACCTCTTGATAAAAGTCTTGTCGGTTTAATTCTTTTTATATAGCCTCTTACGATTGATCCTGCAGGTAGTATAATACTGGTTCCTGATGTTTGGTCATTTAGCAGCATGGCATTAAAAGAGGCGCCTTCGTAGCCTGATACGGTATTAACAGGATCTATTAAACGTAATTTAAGTTTTGTTCCGGCAGGGATTCTTTTCGTTTTTGCATCTGCGGTAAATGGTGCAGCTATTACCATTGAATTTAAAATAAGCATTGTTATCAGTGTTGATATTAATAATTTAATTTTCATAATTTTCTCCCAGTTATCCTTTATATTTTTTATTATATTATTTTAAACCAATAAGTAAATCAATGTTTATTTTAATTATATGTTTTATTTGCAAAAATTGTTTATTATAAATATAATTTTAATATGACTATTGATATTTACGAGCTTGCCATAGAATATATTCCAAATTTTCTTAATGCTCAAATACAGTCTGATTCTTTTAGAGAAGGTATTTTTAGTCCATTACGGGATATAATTAATTTTGATGATGCTCATATTTTCTTTTTGAATCCTGACAGTATTTCATTAAAGTATAGTTATTTAACTAATAATGAATTTTCAGCAGGAGATGTGTTTTATATAGATGAATCGACTAAAAATCTGTTATTCTCTAAAGAAAAAATTATTTGTGACTCAAATAACGAAGTAATTAAATTATTAAAACTTGATTATAAATCATTTTTAATAGTGAAATTATTAATCAGAGATACGGTTTTTGGGTTTTTAATTTTTGCTAAAGATGAATTTTCTTATTATGGTAATGAGCATGCCAAAATTGCTTCAGTTTTTGCTTCTGTTATCGCATATAAAATTAAAGATATTGAGCTCGGAGATATTTTTAAAGCTCAACTTAAAGCATTGCAAGAAGGATTAGTCCAAACAAAATCTGCATACAAAACTATAAAAGATCAAAATATTAAAATAATGGAATCCGATAAAATTAAAAACGAATTTTTGGCTAATATTTCTCATGAACTCAGAACTCCTCTGAATGCCATTATCGGATTTTCTGAAATGCTCTCTACCCAACTTTTTGGGAAGTTGAATGATAAACAAGCTGAATATGTTAATGATATTTATATTTCAGGGATTCATTTATTAGGAATGATTAATGAAATTCTCGATATATCAAAGATTGAGGCAAAAGCTATGACTTTAAGTTGTAGTGATTTTATGGTTTCTCAAGTTATAAACGAGGTAGTTAATGTTATCATGCCGCTTATATCTAAAAAATCTATTAAAATTAACATTAATATTAGTGAAGATAAAGTTATTTTTGCGGATTTTCAAAAACTTAAGCAAATTTTATATAATTTATTAAGTAATTCAATCAAATTTTCTCCAAAAAATAGTAAAATTGAGGTTAATTCCAAATTCTACAAAAAGAAATTTATTCTCGAAGTCAAGGATAATGGTATTGGTATTGATATTAAGCATCATGAAAAAATATTCGAAAAATTTGTTCAATTAGAAAATGCTTACACAAAAACCCAAAGTTCAACAGGTCTCGGGTTAACTATAACGAAAGAGCTTGTCGAAATGCATAACGGTAAAATCAGGGTATTTAGTGAATTGGGAAAAGGCGCAAGCTTCATTGTGGAAATTCCTTTGACAAATAAATAAGTATTTAAATCCTATTTACAAAATCAACTATTTCTTTAGTTGAATAACAGTTATTTATTACTTCAAAATTTACATTTAGTTTTTGCTTAACTTGTTCTAAATTATCTCCGTCAATAAAATCCTGCGTGAATTGCCTCAGCATTACAGAAGGTATTATAACCGTAGGAACATCTTTATCAATAATATACGGCTTTAGTGATTTGATTAAATCACATGAGGTAATCAAGCCTGCTACAGATATATTTTCGCCCCAGTAATTGGATTTTACAGCTATAACCTTTGTTTTTAAGCCTTTAATTTTATTTAAATATTCCGAAATTTCTATTATTGCGGGTTTTGCCAGTTGCGATGTTGCAAAAATTATATTTTGAGGTGCGCTTAGGCTCTTTTTCAACCGTTTTTTTTGCATATTAAAATCATCAAGTAAGAGCCTAAGCGCACCCACACCGTCTTCCAATTGTGAAAAATTACCATAGTATTTTTTGGGAGGTATTGGTTTTTCAGCCAGAGCGAAGAATTCATCCGAACAGCATGCTATATGTTTTTTTGTTGACGCGTTAAATTCATCGACTAAATCAATTGTTTCAAGAGCAATTTTTTTTGTTACCGGATGTAATTTATTTTCGTTATTATTTTTTCTGAATTTTGTTATACCTACAGGAACGACTGCGATTGATAAAATATTTTTAATTTTTTTAAGATCTGATAATGTTTTTTTAAATTCTTTTCCATCATTGTATTTAGGGCAAAGCACTATTTGTAAATGTACCGGAATATTAATTTTTTCCAGCCATTTTAGATTTTCTATAATATTTCCTGCTTTTGGATTTTTAAGCATTTTAATCCTAAGTTCGGGATTTGTTGTATGAACGGAAATATAAAAAGGGCCTATGCCTAATTTTTCAATTCTTTCTTTGTCTTTGGTTGTTAAATTTGTAAGCGTTATGTAAGTCCCTTGCAGGTACGAAAGCCGATAATCATCATCTTTTATATATAATGTATTTCTTAAACCTTTTGGTTGCTGGTCGACAAAGCAAAAGATACATTTATTCATACAGGGTTTAATTTTGTCAAATACTGCGCTTTCGAATATAATGCCTAAATCTTCATCAAAATCTTTTTCAAGTTCAATTTCTTCAATTTGGCCATTTTTCTTTTTAATTTCCAGCACTAAGAACTCACTTTTGCACATGAAATTATAGTCGATTAAATCTTGCAGTTTTTTGCCGTCAATTGATAAAATTTCGTCATTTGATGAAATTTCCAGTTCTTCTGCTATCGAATTTTTTTTAACACTGCTGACAATTGCGCCCATTTACGTTCTCGCCAAATCTTTTTCCAGATTTTCAATAAGGGTTATCAAATTTTTGTATTCTACAATGGTATTATCAATAATTATTCTTTGGTAGAAAGTAAGTGATTTAGTATTATTTAAAGTATTTTCGGCAGTGAATTTATGTTCTTGGGTTTTATTTTTAAGTTGTTTAAACAATTCAAATCTTTCATCTTTAGCCAGATATGATGCGCAAGATAATTTTACTGCGCAGTTAGACGGAAATTGCAAAGGATTGTCAGAAGGTTTTTCCAGTATTAAATTTTTAAGCTCAGCCCTGCCTTCGCTAGTGATAGAATAAAAACCTGAAAGCTTGCCGCCATCTGACATTGCTTTTCTGGAACGAATAAATCCGGATGATTCCAGTCTTGTTAGGGCGGGTTTTATTGCCCCAAAACTTGGCTGAGTAAAAGGGGAAAAGTTATCTAATATATTTTTTTGCACCCCGTACATTGTTAACTCTTTTTCAGATAATACATATAATATAAGTAGTTCAATCATTTTTTTATAATATCATAAATTTTATTTTGATAGTAGATTAATAATGGCGAACAATAATTAAGTAATTGATGAAGTTTTGTAAAAATTTTAAAATAAGGGGTAAAATTTTTCATGTTGGATTATTATATATTTGAACAAAATAGTTAACTAACAACAGGAGATATCGTATGATAGTAAGAATCAATCCTTTAACAACAAGCAGTGCGCAATCATTCGGCTCAAAAAAGAATGTAATAAAAAGCGCAGTAGATGCAGGAGCATCAGCAGTCCAGCAATCCAAGCCGTTGCACAAAGGTGTAATGGGCAAAGTGGGATTACCATTAGCGTTAGCGGCAATGGTATTGGCAGGAGCAGCAGCCTTAACAAGCTGTGATACAGGAAATGGCCCTGTTCCGGACGAGACAATAGAAGAACCGGCAGATCCGACCCCGACTGATCCTTCAAATCCAACTGATCCAACGGATCCAACCGACCCTGCGGGAATAGTTTTGACAGAATCCCAACAAGCTATTATGGATAGTATCTTAAGTAATGCAGTAGCTTCAAATGCCATTATTCAAACTAATTCTACAGCAAGAAGTGTCTCTCGTGAGGCTGTATCGGGAATACCTAAAAATATTTCTTACACAGATCCTACTGGATATATTTATAATCTAACATTAGATGAAGAACAGCTTAGCTCTGATGCAGAGGTTGTAACTTATTCAGGAACAAGGCGTGATGATATCTATGATGAAACAACAGAAATAACAAGAACATATTTTAATTTATCAAATTTAAATACCGTACAATATCGTGATAGTGATAGTTGTCTGTTTACAGAAATTCAAAATAGTGATCATATTGAAGAATTCAGAGATAATGAAGATACTTTAACTGCTATAAAGACACCAACAGCTAACCCTGGTGAGATGACTTATACAAATCCTTATGGTGAAATTATAGGAACAGGCCTTATTAAAGGTTATACTATTGTAGTTGAATAAAACCTGTTATAAGTAATAAGTAATAAAAAAAGATTCGGCTAATATTAGCCGAATCTTTTTTTATTACTTTAATATCTATTAACCAAAGGTTTTATTTATTAATGTCTTTATAGTGTTTAGTTTATAATCACTTTCCTTTGAGTCAACGTTACCGCTAATTTTTGTACTATTTAGTTCACCACAGTTAACTGTGGTTTCATAAGTCATAGGGTTAGTATATATATTATATGTTACTTTAATACCATAACTTTTATAATAAGAAGCGAAGTCAATAGTAGCTCCGGTAGAATCAGTAGTTAAGGCACCTATTTTTGCAATAGTTAATTGCTTAGCCAAATCTTCAACCTGAGCTTGAGTAGTAGGCGGATTTTGGTTATAATATGCAATTTTTTCCTGTGCTTGGGGTAAATACCGATTTAGTAAAAAATAATCCAACAGAACGATACAAAAATTAATTTTTAGAGTTATAATCTGAAACAAAGAAAAATTAGTCCTTTTAGGCTAGTTCATTCCCCTATTTATTTTTATTTTATTCGTGTAGTTTTGTAAAAATTTTTTAAAATCAGGCAATTATTTTTATGTTGAATTATTATAGATGTAACAGAAAATGAGTTAATTAATATAGGAGATATCGTATGATAGTAAGAATCAATCCTTTAACAACAAGCAGTGCGCAATCATTCGGCTCAAAAAAGAATGTAATAAAAAGCGCAGTAGATGCAGGAGCATCAGCAGTCCAGCAATCCAAGCCGTTGCACAAAGGTGTAATGGGCAAAGTGGGATTACCATTAGCGTTAGCGGCAATGGTATTGGCAGGAGCAGCAGCCTTAACAAGCTGTGATACAGGAAATGGCCCTGTTCCGGACGAGACAATAGAAGAACCGGCAGATCCGACCCCGACTGATCCTTCAAATCCAACTGATCCAACGGATCCAACCGACCCTGCGGGAATCGTTTTGACAGAATCCCAACAAGCTATAATGGATAATTTGTTAAATAACGCCATAGCTTCAAATGCTATTATTCAAACTAATTCTACAGCAAGAAGTGCTTCCAGTGAGATTGTATCAGGTAAAATTGATAAAATTAGTTATACAAGTCCTGATGGATTTACTTATAATCTAACATTAGATGAAGATAGTTTATCGGAAAATGCTGATGTTCTCGTTTACAAAGGAACAAAACACGACGATACTTATGGTGATACTATTAATATGACAAGGACATACTATGTTTCTAATAATCCAGATGAAACCATGTACAATGATGATGTAGATAATATGGGTAATCCTAATGATTTGATTATTAAGGATGTCAATATGGGATCATATCTTGATACGTACAGAGTTAATAAAGACAATACTGATGTAAAATTTGCTAAAAAAACTCCAACTCCAAATCCAGGGGAACTATATGTAACAACTCCCGATGGATTAGAAACTTATGGTACTGGTTATATTACTAATTTTAATGTAAATATTCAGTAGTTAACTATATATAAAAATGAAGGTGTTAAATTTAACACCTTCATTTTTATATATAGTTAACTAAAGTTATTATTTATTATTGACTTAGTCGTTTTAAGTTTGTAACTGTTGTCACTATATTCATAATCCCCGGTAATTTTTAAACTACCAACTTTTGTTTCATAAGTCCCAGTTTCATAGTTGATAACAACTTTTATTTCATATGTTTTATAATAAGAAGCGAAGTCAATAGTAGCTCCGGTAGAATCAGTAGTTAAGGCACCTATTTTTGCAATAGTTAATTGCTTAGCCAAATCTTCAACCTGAGCTTGAGTAGTAGGCGGATTTTGGTTATAATATGCAATTTTTTCCTGTGCTTGGGTTAAATACCAGCTTAGTCCCTGATCGGCAACAACTTGTACGTTGACTTGAGTCTTTGTAGGATGAATACCCCAAGTGTCTTGTTTGGTTTTTGCAATTTCATTATTTCTGTTAAATAAATTTTGTATACCCGAATTCGCCGCCATAGTTGCCAAGTTGTCACTAAACAACCCTAACGCCAAAAACAGTACCAATATCGATAATGCTACTGATAATGTAACTTCAATTGTAATTCCGGCAATTTTTTTACCGGTTTTTCTTCTAATAAGCATTTTAGCCTCCAATCTGATTATTAATATTTAATTCTATTATCTAATTATTGGCTCTATTTTCCTCATTCTAATGGTTTAAATTTATTTGTTTTTCTCCTACTGTTAAATTAGTAACTTATTTTAACTGAACCTTTTTGCAACAATTTCTTTTATTGCTGCCAGTTTGTTTTCATCCGTTTTTAGGTACAGTTCTTTTTTGTTATAAGAAAGCCTCTTTTTATCGCCTATATCAGTTGTATGTGTTAATGTGTTTACATTAATCTGATATGTAAGGTATACAAAATTTTCATCGGATTCGCTTAATTTTCCGGCAATTTTTGCTATGGTTGCCGCTTTGGCAAGCTCTTCCTTTTGTAATTCGGTTTGAGGCACAGTCTTTTTATATTTGTTTATTATTTTTTGTGCTTGGGTAGTGTATGTGTTTATACATTTGTTTTTTATATCATCGGTTAATTCGCTATTGTTTTTAGCTGTTAATACAGAATCAGTAAACTCTTGTATTCCGTCATTGAACATGAATACTGAAAACAGTACAACTATTATTAACACTGCAGGCAGTGAAATCTCAATTGTATTTTTGGTATTTTTATTCATACCGTTAAATTCTTCACCAAACATAAGCCTCCAATTGTTTTTACTAATTATTGGCTCTAATTCCTAATTCTTGTGGTTGTTATTTTAATAATTCCTAAATTACACTTAAAACTATTATTGCATTATTTACGATTATGACATTTTTTTCTACCCTAAAAAGCTAAATTGTTACATTTTGTTATTGGGTTTAGCTATTGTATAGGCATTTTATTTTTCTGGGTATATAATGTTCTTTGTTATAAGCAGCAAAAAGGTATAAAAATGAAAATTGCTATATACCCCGGTAGTTTTGACCCTATTACAAAAGGTCATTTGGACGTTCTTAAAACAGGTGCCGAGATTTTCGACAAAGTTATTATTGCAGTTTCCTTTGATAATGGCAAAAAAAGTTTCTTGAGTGTCGAAGACAGAGTTTCGCTTATCAAAGAATGTGTCGAACATATTCCGAATGTAGAAGTAGATGCTTTCTCCGGGCTTACTGTCGAATATGCCAAGCAAAAAGGCGCAAATATTCTCCTAAGAGGATTAAGAGCTGTTTCTGACTTTGAGTATGAAATGCAGCTGTCTCAAACAAATTCCGCTTTAGTTGAAAATATTAAAACTATTTTTTTAACTACAAGACCAAAATTTAACTTTATTTCATCCAGTACAGTTAGAGACGTTGCTTTATTAGGCGGAGATGTTTCAAAATTTGTTCCGGAGCCTGTCGATAAATATTTAAAAAAGAAAATAAGGTAGTTTTAATTTTTTTGATGCCTTTAATCCCAAAGCTTTAACTTGTGTTTTAATTTGTATGATATTATTTTTATAAAAATAATATATAAAATGTGTTTTTCCCCTTATTTTTCTGTATAAAAAGAAGGTTGCCAAATAAAATTTATTGTTATAGAATGTTATTATCAAATATCAGAAAGGTAAAATATTATATGAATATGCAACAAAGCGGTATATATGAACTTTTAAAGCTTTTAGAAATAGTATTAGAAAAAAGTTTTCCTATTTTGCCAAATTATTTAGTGGCTGTCAAAGTCAAAGAAATTGAATCGCTTATTGACAGAATATATGCTTCTCTGCCAAGTGAAGTTCAAGAAGCAAGAGCTTTTTTAAGAAGACGGGAAGAATTACAAATTGAGGCTCAGCAAAAAGCAGAAAAAATCATTGTTGATGCACAAAACGAAGCATCAAGGTTATTGAGTGAATCAGATGTGCTTAGAGCTGTACAAAAAGAAGCTGAAAAAATTAAAGAACAAGTTATTGCAGATTGCGAAGAAATTAAGAGAAAAGCTCTTGATGATGCCGAAAATCTAAGACTGCAAGCGGCTGATGAAGCTATTAGAATTAGAGAAGGCGCAGAAGTTTATGCAGAACAAGTCTTAGTTAACTTAGAAGGCAACTTGACTCAACTACAGCAAACTGTTAAAAACGGACAAATATATATGGAAAAGCTTCGTTCTGAATCTTCTTCAAATTATGATAAAATCTATCCTAAAAATCAAACAGCTGATTTTAGAATGGATTAATCTTATATAATGTATTTTTAAAAGGCGGGATTTTAAATAAAATCCCGCCTTTTTTGTGTTATTATTATGATTATGGTGAGTTTTGAAAAAATTTGTAATACATTAGAAGATACAAAATTATTAGCCGAAGAATTTGCATTATCGGTTTTGCAAAAAGGAGCTTTTGTTAGTTTGTTTGGAGAAATAGGAGCCGGCAAAACAGCATTTGTAAAATTAGTCGCAGATGCTTTAGGTGTAAAAGAAAGGGTTACGAGTCCGAGTTTTGTAATATTGAATGAATATCATAGTGCTAAGTTACCGATTTATCACTTTGATTTATACCGATTGGAAAATGAGGGCGTTAAGACTATTCTTGATGAATTAAGAGAGTATTCTGATGGTAAAATACTTACTTTTGTCGAGTGGGCAGAGTTTTCACAAGATGAAATACCTTTTAACCATATTCAAATTAATGTTACTTATGAAGATAATGACGCCAGAAAATATACTTTCAAAGCTTTCGGACAAGATAATATTGATATTATAAAAGGATTAAAATCGTGATTATTTTAGCATTTGATACTTGTTTAGATAAAATGTATGTTTCATTATCAGATAATGATAATATTATTGATTCTAAAATAGTGGAAAATACAGAAAAGAACTATCATTCAGCTTTTTTAATATCAACTGTCAGAAATATTCTTATAGATAATAATTTTACTGCCGATAATATCGATGTTATAGCCACAAATATTGGTCCGGGTAGTTTTACGGGTATTAGAGCTTGTACAACTGTTGCAAGAGTTTTTTCTCAGAGTTTAGACAAAGAGGTTAAAACAGTAGGTATTTCTTCATTAGAAATTTTATCAATGGTTAATGAGACAAATAAAAAAACTTTGGTGGCTTTAGATGCAAGAAAAGAAATGGCTTATATTGCCGTTTATGATAAAGGAAGTGAAATAGTTGCTCCAAGAGTAATTTTAATTTCCGAATTAAAAGAACTTATATTAAAAAATGATTATTTTATTGTTACGGATAACAAGTTAAAAGAGTTGCTTAATGGTGTTTCTTATGTGGATTTAAATAAAAATTTAGGTAATTATTTAATTGAAATCGCTTTAAAAAAAATTAATTTTGGCGGCGATTATAGTTGGAATAATCTGCATCCTTTATATATTCAGCCTCCTGCGATTACTGTTAAAAAATAAAAAAAATCTTAATATATAACTTATTTTTTTGATGTCGGTTATAATTAAAATATGGTTAATGAGAATAAACAACAAGAAGATTTTATCTCTACGGTTTCGCACGAGCTTAGAACACCTCTTACCAGCATTAGGGGGTTTGCGCAAACAATGCTTAATTCTTGGGATAAACTCGATGATGAAAATAAGAAAAAATTTATTCAAATTATTGAACAGCAGTCAAATCGCTTAATTAATTTAGTCGAAAATATGTTATCAATTAATAAGCTGCAATATTTTAAAGATAAATTAATATATAAAAGTGCTAATGCTAATTTGTTAATAGAACCTGTAGTTTCAATTATTAAGCATCAATATAGTAATCATATTTTTGAATTGAAGTTAAATCCTAAAATACCAAATATTTTTGTTGATATTGATAAATTTCAACAAATCATGACTAATTTAATAGAAAATGCAGCTAAGTATTCTAATGATAATACGCATATTATTATTCAGACAGATTTTTCTTGCTGCACAGATTATATCTCAATAAAAGTAACTGATGAAGGTATAGGAATTGCCGAAAAAGACTATGAAAAAATTTTTAATAAGTTTGCCCGCCTTGATAATCCTTTAACAAGAAAGGCTCAAGGCAGCGGTTTAGGACTATATATTACAAAAACTCTTGTCGAAAAAATGAATGGAAAAATTACTGTTAAAAGTAGTGATAGCGGTACAACTTTTGAACTTTTTTTACCGGTTGAAAATGTTGAAAATCAAGCAGCTAAACCATTTAAAGGGTGCAATTAATGAGCAAATATACTTTAATAATTGATAAACGCAGAGAACTTTCAACTAAATATAAAAAACTGATTGAAAGTTCTGACAATCATGTTGTAATTTGCCATAGTCTTAATTCTGCTATAAAATTTATTCAAGATAATGAGCCGGATTTAATTATTGTTTCGGATAGTATTGATGAAAAACTTTCAGACTTTAGTAAAAAACTTAGAATATTAACTTTTAATACAAGGCCGGTTATTGTTGCTGTATCTAAATCTTCCGAAATCGAGGATAAAATCCAAGTATTAGAAAACGGTGCAGATGATTTTTTAAGTGAACCTATAAATTCGGATGAATTTAAAATGCGAATTTTTGCTCACTTAAGAAGAGAGCATGATACTAACATTAACGTAAAAACAAGGCTTCCAAACAGAGATTATTCAATGAAAGCACTAAAGAGGCTTCTTGTAAAAAAAACTTCTTGGGCTTGTTTACTTATAAGTATTCAAAATTTTGACAGTTATAAGGATATTTATACTGAATTAGCTTCAGATAAGCTTATACAAACATATTGTGCAATAATAAATTCGGCGTTAGATAAATCTGATTATCTGGGACATCTTTCAGATAGTGAATTTTTAATTATAACAAGTCCTTTAAGATGTGAAAAAATTGCATCTTTTTTGACTTTTTCATTTGATGCGATATCACATAAATTTTATTCTTCCGAGGATGCTAATAGAGGATATACTATTTTGCAAGGCGATGATAAGGCTGGACGACGCGCAGAATTTGTATTTTCAACGATAGGGGTTGTTTCAAACGAATTTAAAAATTATTCAACCCCAAAAGAAGTTATAAATTCTTTAATACAAGTTCACAATTTGGCTAAAAAACCTTCAATATCAAGTTATGCAATTGAAAGACCACGAATTGAAGCTGTTGACTCTGTTGTTGAAAAAAAATTTAATAATAAAGTGTGGATTTTAGAAGAAGATGAAGCTTTATCCTTTTTGCTTTCAACAACAATCAATTTACAAGGATATGAGGTAGAAACGTTAAGTAATACTCAAACTATCGGAACATTAGCATCTTCTGATATTTCGTTCTCTACTCCTCCGGCCGTTATTATAATAGATGCCGGAAATATAGAAAATATGCTTGGATTGAGCATATGTAAAAGTTTAAAAAATGATTCGAGATTTAGTAATTCCAAAATTATTATCACTTCAATTGTTCATAATAAAGAACTGGTTTTAGATTCTGGTGCAGATTTATATTTACCAAAACCGTATGAATTAATTTCTTTAATGAATTGGATAAAAATTTTTATAAGAGAGGTAAATTTAATCTAAAAGTTTGTCTAAAAAAGTTGCATTATCAATAGCTTTTTGCGGATTTGAAATTTTAGAACGTTTTAAATAATTTCTTAGGGCTTCTCTCACCAATTCACTTCTTGTTCTTTGTTCTTCATTTGCTAAAACATCTACTCTATCTAAAAATTCATCGGGCATAGAGACTAAAATTCTTGCCATAATTACCTCCCTAATATTTACATTTACATTGTACATCAATATAATATATTTTCTATATCTTTTTTTACTATTGTAACATTGTTTTAATAAATGTTTTTTTATACTAAAATATTATAGTAAGTACATTTTAAAGGATTCCCATGAAAGACACATATTTTTTTATTGCTATAGGCGGAATAGGAATGAGCGGTTTAGCTAAATATCTATTAGAGGATGGATTTAATGTTTTAGGATCTGATATTAAACAAAATAGAAATATAATTGAATTAGAGAAATTAGGTGCAAAAATTTTTATTGGTCATAATGAAAATAATTTGCCTGAAAACTGTATAGTAGTTGCCAGTACGGCTATTAAGGAAGATAATCCCGAGTTGATTAAGGCAAAAAAACTGGGCTTAGAAATTTTACACAGATCGGATTTACTTTCAAAAATTTCAAAAGGATTATGCAATGATAAAAAGAAGTATTTTGTAGGTTATTCAGGCACTCATGGCAAAACAACAACAAGTGGTTTATGTTCATATGTCCTCCAAAAAGCAGGACTAAATCCTTCTTTTATTGTGGGTGGAATAGTTCCGGAATTCGGAATTAATTCTAATGCAGGTTCGGGTGATTTTTTAATTGCAGAACTTGATGAGAGTGACGGCACTATTGTTAAATATCAGCCGGAAATCAGTATAATAAATAACTTAGAGGTCGACCACATTGATTTTTATAAAGGCGGGTTGAATGAAATATTGGCCACTTTTAAAGTTTACTTAAATAATCTTAGTGAAAATTCTAAAGTAATAATAAACAATGATAATGAAGGTAATTTAAATTTAATTGAACAAAATAAAAATATCAATTTTATCACTTTCGGTTTGAATAATTCCGATTATGTTGTAAAAAATATTATTTTCGCTCTTGAAACGAATTTTGATGTTTATTATAAAAATCAATTTTTAATCAATATTACAACACAAATGTTAGGAGAACATAATGTATATAATACTCTTGCAGTATTGGCAAGTTTAAATGAAGTTGGAGTGGATCTTTCATTGTTAAAAGAACATTTTTTTACTTTTACAGGGATGGGAAGGCGTTTTCAGCTTACAGCAAAGTTTAATGACGTGAGTGTTTATGATGATTATGCACATCATCCTACTGAAATTAAATCAACACTTTCTGCAGCTAAAACAATTAAGGCTTTAAATCCAGAAAATAGTATTATTGCAGTATTTCAACCCCATCGCTATAGTAGATTTCAAGGGTTATGGAATGATTTTTTAGAAGCATTTAATGATGCGGATAAAGTTTATATTACTGATGTTTATTCTGCTTCTGAAAATGTAATTGAAGATGCTGATCCCGGTAAATTTGCTGAACAACTTTCATCTAAAGTTTCGTGTTTTCATTTGAGCGGTAGTATTGAAGATGTAGCGTTTAAATTACTGCCTAATTTAAAAGAAAATGATATAGTTATAGGTCTAGGCGCAGGAACTATAACAGTTTTAGGTAATGAACTTCTAAAGGCGAAGGAAGGGATAAAAGTTTAAGGTTTAATATGTACATTGATGTAAAAGAAAAATATGATGTTAAAAACTTAACTTCTTTTAAAATAGGAGGTGTTGTTGATAAGTTATATTATCCTTGCAATCAACAGGAATTTGTTTATCTTTTGAAAAAAGTCTATAATCCAATAATCATAGGTAATTGGTCAAATGTTTTAATATCATCGAAAGGAATTAGAGGAAGTGTCATTTGTACTTCAAAGCTTGATAAAGTTTCTGTGGAAGGAAATAAAATTATTGCAGAAGCAGGTGTTAAAGGACCAAAGATTTCAAAAATTGCATCCGAAAACGGTTTAAGTGGATTTGAGTTTATGTCTGGATTCCCCGGATCTATAGGCGGAAATATTTATATGAATGCTTCTGCTCATAATCAATCAATTAGTGATTTTTTGCTTAAAGTAAATGTTTTCGATTTAGTAAAAAAAGAAGTGTTTTCAATAGAAAGAAATGTCTTGGATTTTGCATATAGAAGTTCAATTTTACAAAGAAAGCCTTATATTCTTTTATCTGCAGAATTTAAATTATTAGACCAAGATAAAATTAAAATAGATTCTTTTATAAGTAAAATATTATCTTTTCGGAAAGCATATCAGCCCAATTTATCAACGCCAAATGCGGGTAGTATTTTTAAAAATCCTGAGGATATGTCAGCAGGCAAGCTTCTTGATAAATGTAATGCAAAAAAATTTAAAGTAGGGGGAGCCCAAGTTTGGCATAAGCATGCTAATTTTATTATTAACACAGGAGATGCGACTTCAAGTGACGTTTTAGAATTAATGTTTATGATGCTTATGGCTGTTAAGGAAAAGGAAGGAATTACACTAGAGCCTGAGGTAAGATTTTTTGGCGAAAAAGATCAAAGAGAGGAAAATTTATGCAATATAATGTACAATCCAAAATAGATAAAAAATCAAAAATAGCTGTTTTATGTGGTGGTTTATCCTCAGAACGTGAAGTTTCACTTCGCTCCGGTAAAAATTGTTTCGAAGCTCTTATCAGGCTAGGTTTTTTTAACACTATTATGATTGATGTTAATGAAAATATTATTCAAGATTTAAAAACAAAAAATATAGATTATGTTTATAATGCTCTTCATGGCAAATATGGTGAAGACGGTTGTATACAAGGCCTCTTAGAAATACTTAAAATACCCTATTCTGGATGCGGAGTTATGTCTAGTGCAATATGTATGAATAAAGAATACACAAAAAAAATTCTTTCGACAAATAAAGATATTCCTTTGATTAATTCAGTATTTATAAGAAAAGGCGAGAATATATTAAGTGCTGTAAGCAATTTAAAATTTCCAATGATGGTTAAACCTGTTTCTGAAGGTTCGAGTTTTGGAATGAGTAAGGTAGAAAATGAGAATGAATTAATTTCTGCTGTTAAAGAGGCACAAAAATATAATCCTGATGTGTTAATAGAAGAATATTTGGTCGGAATATGTACTACAGTTGGTGTTTTGGAGAATGATGATGAAATTTTTGCAACAGAAATTTTAGAACTTCGACCAAAAAATGAATGGTATGATTACGAAGCAAAATATACAAAAGGTATGACAGAATTTATTTTGCCCGCACAAATTTCTTCAGATTTAACCAAGCATATTAAAGAGCTTGCTATAAAGGCACATATGTTGGCAAATTGTTCAGGTGTATCAAGGGTTGATTTTCATATTGTTAATGACGTCCCTTATGTATTAGAGATTAATACAAGTCCAGGAATGACCGATACTAGTGATTTACCGGCTCAAGCTGCTTGTATGGGAATAGATTATGATACTTTGGTGTTACTAATTTTAAACAGTGTAGGATTAAATAAATAATGACTTTTGATAGAAATTATTATGAAAGTGAACATTCTGATAATTTTGATTATGTTAGTGATGATGAGCAAGTAATCAGCGCTTATTATACAAGTAGAAGACTGCAAAAAAATCGCATGGAGCGTAAAATCAGGCAAACTCAGATGTGGTTAAACCGTTTTAGAGTTTTAGTCAGATTTATAATTTTAATTTTATTAATTGTTTTAGGATATAAACTTTTAGACTTACCCCAATGGTATTTAGATAAAAATATTTTTAGCACTGTTAATAATAATTGTTTGGAAATAGTTAATAATAAAATTGTCCCATCCGGTAAAATATTAGCTGCTTTAAGACGTACTGAATTGCCAAAGGTCCCTATATATAAACTTAATACAGATCAAATTAAAGATAATATACTTCAACTGGATCCTGTTGAGAATGTTTATGTAAGACGATTTTGGTTTCCCGCCAGATTGCAGATTATAATTGAAGAAAGAGTTCCTATATTAACAATTTCACCTACTCCGGATGTCGCTCCTATAGCGTTTTTTACTTCAGGTGGAACCTTAATTGGAAGAGATTATTTGCCTTTAGATAAGTCTTTTAATACTGTTTTGGTCTTATCATATGGAGCAAGAGGTGATGATTATAGAAGTTGGAATGTGGAACGTGTAAAATTAATAGAAAATGTTGCTAAGCTTGTAAAAGCAAATTCTCATGAACAAATAGAATATATTGATGTAAGAAATCCTAAAGATGTTTATGTTAAAATCAAAACCGTAAATATTAGACTAGGGGAGCTTGATGACGCTGTATTTGAAAGAATTAACAGACTTCCATCAATCTTACCGCAGGTAAAAATGTTGGATAAAACAATAAAATATATTGACTTGCGTTGGAAAAATACAAATTATATCAAACTTGGTTAAATAATTTTAATCCGTTAATATGATAAAATAAATATTATTTAGGTTTAAAATATACTGTATGTATGAATTTGAATTACAGATTGAAGATAAGGAATTAAAGCGTGTTGGTTTAGAGTTGATGTTTTTGACTCAAGATAAATGTTCTTCAAGTTATGGAATAACTGCTGTTGAGTTGGCTAAACTTGTCGAATTACCAATTGATATTGTCAAAAAAAAGCTGAATATATTAAAAGATAAAGATATAGTTCAGGTCAAAGGAATTAACCCGAAATACTGGCTTTTTAATGAATATAATTTTCAAAGAATGGATGAAGATGATGATGTGTTTAAGCTATTATGTAGCTTTGATGATGTAGATTTTGACCATTTTTTCCAGTATTAAAATTCAAATATTAATATTTAGTTAATTTATATAGCTTTTCTTATTTATAAAATATAATTAAGAATTGATATATTTATAAGGAGATTTAATTATGGAAAGAATAAAGTTACTCACAACAGGAGAAGCTTCCCCTGAAGCAAATAAAATTTTAGAAAAGCTTAGTTCTAATGGAAATAGAATAATAAATATTTTTAAAGTAATGGCTAATTCACCCGCTGTTATTAAAACTTTTTTTAACATAAAAGATGCATTAAAAGAAAAAACAATTAGTGACGAAATTGAAGAAAGAATTTCAATTTTATTAGCTGTTATGAATGGTTGCGAATATTGTCTTGCAGCGCATTCATATTCAGGTTCAAAGATTTTACCGGAAGAAGAACTTTTACTGGCACAAGACGGAAAATCTTCTGATGTTAAAGCTCAAGCAGCACTTGATTTTGCTACTTCTGTTATGAAAAATGCAGGAAAATTGTCTGATGAGGAGTTTCAGCGGGCAAAAAATGCAGGATTTAGCGATGGTGAACTGCTTGAAATAGTAGCTATTGTTACAATTAATTTCTTTACCAATGCTATAAATTCAGTTGCAGAGACCAAGGTGGATTTCCCAAAACCGATTGATAAAAAGTTAATTAAACATTAAGAATTGTAAACTATAAATTTCTAGCCGGAAACGCTTTCCCGGCTAGAAATTTACTTTAAAATTTAATATCTTTATAACATAGCTATCAAAAAAAATATTTACAAGTTTTATACAACTGCGGATAATAATATTTTGAAAGGATAATTTTTATGAATTTAACTGTCGGTCCTAAATTATATTCTAAGCCAGTAAATAATATTAACGTAGATAAAACATCTACTCAATCATTTGGTATTAATTTTGCAAAATTTGATAAATTTGTAGAAAAGCATAATGATTATGCAGTTGATATGGTTCATGTAATGGAAGCAGTTCTTGAAAGACATGCACCTTCGGCTATTAAAAAAGATCCATTTGCTCCTTTAGGATGGCATGTTGTCATTGAAAAAATGACGGGTAAAAAAGGAGTTAAGTCTGTAAGTTGTGATGAAATCCCTGCAGCTTTAGACGGATGTGTTAAACATTTAATGAAGAAATATCCTTTTTTAGCAACTATTAAAGATAATTACAATAATGATAATATTAAATTAAAACTCAAGTGGCTTCAGCTTAACGGTAAAGATCCAGATAAAGATCCAGGGTATATAAATTGGTGGAAACGTCAATTAAAAAATGTACCGGATAAAATCTTAGTTAAAGATTTCCCTGGTGAACCTAATGATAAGCTTGGAGAATCTATTAACAGAATTTGGCAAATTTTTAAGAACCAAGCTCGCTAGAGTTGGTTTTTGATTTCATCATAAATTATTTTCGCACTGTGAAAAGGCTCTAGTGCTCGTTCAAATATTCCGAGTGAATATGCAATTGTAAGTCCGTAATTTGTTATAGCAACCCCGGCTTCACGTACTTTAAGAATTCTTGACAAAATTTCTCTTTTATTTGTCATACAAGCGCCACAGTGAATTATAAGGGCGTAATCTTTTATATTTTCAGGAAAATCATGTCCGGTATAGTGTACAAATTCAAGTTTTTTACCTGTGTACTGAGTAAGCCATCTTGGAATTTTTACTCTTCCTATATCGTCACCAATTGGGTGGTGAGTGCAGGACTCACAGATTAATATTTTATCACCTGATTTTAATTTCTCTATTGCAAGAGTACCTTTTACAAATTCATTTAGCTCTCCTTTTAGGCGGGCAAATAAAATTGAAAATGAAGTTAATTTTATATTTTTAGGTACATCTGCAGCTACTTTTAAAAAAGCTTGTGAATCTGTAATTACAAGAGCAGGTGGTGTTTTTAAATTATCAAGAGTTTTCTTTAATTCACGTTCTTTTGTTACTATTGCAATTGAATCATTGTCAAGTAAATCTCTAATGGTTTGAACTTGGGGTAAAATTAAACGTCCTTTTGGTGCTTCTAAATCAATTGGTACAACAAGAATTGCAGTTTCACCAGGAGAGATTAAATCAGAGCATATAGAATTGTCAGTAAAGAACTCCTCAGGCACATTTTTGATTATTGCTTGTTTTAGCTCATCTATACCAATCTTATTTAAAGCAGAAGTTTTAATAAGTTGAACTTCAAACTTTTTTAAGTCGTTTAGTTTAACGGATGAGATTTCACCCTCATCTGTTTTATTAATTGCAATTATAAAGGATATTTTTCTAGATTTGAATTCTTCAATTAATAACGATTCAAATTCATTAAAACCGCTTTTATCGCATACAAGTATTGCTAAATCAGTCCTGTCTATTATCTTCTTTGTTTTTTCTACTCTTTGAATCCCAAGAGCTCCTTCATCATCAATTCCTGCCGTATCTACGAATAATACAGGTCCTAAAGGTAAAAGTTCCATTGATTTTTCAACAGGGTCTGTTGTTGTTCCGGCTGTATCGGATACTATTGAGATATCTTGGTTTGTTAGTGCATTTAAAATGCTTGATTTTCCAACGTTTCTTTTACCAAAAATCCCAATATGAATACGCATCCCTTTTGGTGTACTCTGTGTAGGTTGATTATTCATAAAATCCTTTCATTATTATTTTAATATCTTTTTATATTATCACATAAAGCTTTTTGTGTTAATATTGTTATAAAGGTGGCAATAATGACAAGAGCAATGACAATTACTGAAAAGATTTTGGCAGAGCATGCTGGTTTAGATTCAGTTAAACCGGGAGATTTAATTACTGCTAAAGTTGATATTACTTTGGCAAACGATATTACCGGACCTGTAGCTATAAAAGAATTTATAAAAACATCTGCCGAGAAGGTCTTTAATAAAGACAGGGTAGTTCTTGTTCCTGACCATTTTGTTCCAAACAAAGATATTAAATCAGCTGAGCAAGCAAAAATTATAAGAGAATTTTCAAAAGAACAGAATTTAAAAAATTATTTTGAAGTCGGAAGGATGGGAATAGAACATACACTACTTCCTGATAAGGGCATTGTTTGTCCAGGAGATTTAATTATAGGTGCTGATAGTCATACTTGCACATATGGTGCATTAGGGGCTTTTTCTACAGGAGTTGGATCAACTGATTTAGCATGTGCAATGGCATCTGGCGAAACCTGGTTTATGGTTCCTGAGACAATAAAGGTAGAGTTTAACGGTATTCTTAGGAAATGGGTTAGCGCAAAGGATTTAATTTTATTTTTAATTGGACAAATTGGTGTAGATGGTGCATTATACCAAGCACTTGAAATCGGTGGAACAACAATAGAAAATATGCCTATGGATGGGCGTTTTACTATTTGTAATATGGCTATTGAAGCCGGTGCAAAAAATGGAATAATTATTCCTGATTCGATTACAGAAACTTTTGTTAAAGATAGATGTCAACGACCATACAAATTTTATAAAAGTGATAAAGATGCACAGTATTCAAACGTTTTAAAATATAATGTATCTGACATTGAACCTCAGATTGCATTTCCGCATCTGCCTGAAAATACTAAACCTATTTCACAAGTAGGTAATATAAAAATAGATCAGGCTGTTATTGGAAGTTGTACAAACGGTCGTTTATCGGATTTAGAAGTTACTGCAAATATTCTCAAAGACAGAAAAATCCATGATGATGTAAGGCTTATTGTTATACCTGGAACCCAAGATATTTACTTGAAAGCAATAGAGTATGGATATGTTCAAACAATTATTAAAGCCGGTGGAATTGTTTCTACTCCGACTTGCGGCCCATGTCTTGGCGGGCACATGGGGATTTTAGCTAAAGGTGAACGTGCTATTTCAACTACAAATAGAAATTTTGTTGGTAGAATGGGACATACTGAAAGTGAAATATATCTTTCATCTCCTGCTATAGCCGCTGCCAGTGCAATATTAGGTAAAATTGCTTCTCCTGAAAATTTATAGAGGTATTATGGAAAAAAAAATTACTGTATTAAAAGGGGACGGTATAGGTCCTGAAGTTGTAGAACAGGCTTTGAAAGTTCTAGATTCTATAAGTCAAAAATTTGACCATAAATTTGAATATATTGACTCTTTAATTGGAGGTATCGCCATTGATAAATTCGGTGTTCCTCTGCCTGATGAAACTTTAAATTTTGCAAGAAAATCTGATGCGATTCTTCTCGGTGCTGTTGGTGATTGGAAATATGATAAACTTGATCCTGCTATACGCCCTGAGAAAGGTCTACTTGCGATAAGAAAAGAACTGGGGCTTTTTGCCAACTTGCGACCTGTTAAAATTTTTGATGAATTAATTTCTTCTTCACCCTTAAAGGAGAATATTGTGAAAGATTCAGATATAATGATTGTAAGAGAACTTACAGGAGGAATTTATTTTGGTATTCCAAGGGGAGATGATTTTATAGAGGGGGAAAAAGCTTCTTTTAATACAATGGTTTATAAAGACAGCGAAATAAGAAGAATTGCAAAAGTTGCTTTTGACATTGCAATGAAGAGGAATAAGAAAGTTTGTTCTGTTGATAAAGCAAATGTTTTAGATGTTTCAAGATTCTGGCGTGAAATTGTAATTGAAATTTCAAAAGATTATCCTGAAGTTGAACTTTCTCATCAATATGTAGATAATGCAGCAATGCAATTGATAGTCAATCCTAAACAATTTGATGTTATTCTGACTAGTAATTTATTCGGAGATATTTTATCCGATGAGGCTTCTGTTTTGTCTGGTTCACTAGGCTTATTGCCAAGTGCCAGTTTGTCGGAAACGGGTTTGGGCATGTTTGAACCTTGTCATGGCTCGGCTCCTGACTTTAAAGGTTTAGATAAGCTTAATCCGATTGCAACAATTTTATCTGCGGCAATGATGCTTAAATATGGCTTTAATATGGTTGAAGAATCAACAAGTATTGAAAATGCTATCAGTGATATTTTAAAACAAGGTTATAGGACAGAAGATATTTATAAAAATAGTGATGAAATGCTCATTGGTACAAATAAAATGGGTGATTTAATAGCTGAGAAAATTTTGGAGAATTAGGAATGAAACAACCGTTTTTTTATGATGTAACTTTAAGAGATGGTAACCAAGCATTGAAAAAACCTTGGAATACTCAGGAGAAAGAGATTATTTTTAATAAATTACTCGAACTTGGGGTTCAAGGTATTGAAGTTGGTTTTTCTGGGGCTTCAGATATGGATTTTGAAGCGTGTAAGTACCTTGCTGATATTGCTCCTGATAACGTTGTAATTTCGGGTTTAGCAAGAGCTGTAAAATTTGATATTGATAAAGTTGCTCATGCAATTAAAAATGCTCCAAAACAAAGAATTCATACTTTTATTGCAATGAATCCACTTGGTTTAGAATATGTATTGAAAAAACCTTTAAATGAAGTAAAAAAAATTGCTGTTGATGCAGTTAGTTATGCAAAAAGTGTTTTACCTAAAAATGGTGAAGTCCAATTTTCAGTCGAGCACTTTGGCGATTGCAGAGAGAATATTGATGAAGTTATTGAAGCATTGCAGGATATTGTTAAAGCAGGAGCTAATGTTATAAATTTACCTAATACCGTTGAAAGATTTCGCCCAATGGAATTTATTAATATGGTTAAAAAAGTAAGACTTGCTTTGCCGCAAAATGTTATTATTGCAGTTCATTGCCATAATGACTTAGGGATGGCATCTGCAACTACTGTAGAGAGTTATTTTGCAGGTGCTGTACAGCTTGAATGCAGTTTAAACGGGCTGGGAGAAAGAGCAGGCAATACTAATATTTACGAAGTTGCTGTGGCTTTGAATAATTCTGATGTTGATATTCCCCTAAATATGCATAATATTTATGAAACTGCCCTTTTGACATCGGAAATGTCTGGGGTTGCTATTTGGGAAAAAGCTCCTATTATAGGATATGATGCTCTTGCACATAGAAGCGGTATCCATCAAGACGGAGTTGTTAAAACTAAACATTTATCAAAAGGTGCGTATAGAGCATTTAATCCTGAGTTAATAGGTAGAGAAGATGCCGAGAAAATTTCATTTACAAGTCAGTCAGGTAAAACAGCAATATTTGAATTAATTAATTCAACTCCATATAAGATTTCTATGCAAGAAGCTGTTTACCTTGCTCCTTTTGCAAAAACTGAAGCTGAAAAGATCGGCGAACTTTCAATTAAGAAACTTATTAAACTTTATCTTGAAAAAGTCTGTGATGTTAAAGGTGATTTTAAATACGGAGATTTTATTAAAATCGATAACACAGGCAAGTTTAATTTAAGCTTTGAATATAAAGGACAGAATTTTGACTTAATTGAAAAGGGTTCAGGACCTTTAGATGCTTGTATTAATGCTCTTAAAAATGCAGGTTTTCCTCTTGATTTAATTCATTATGAACAGCAAGCAATCGAAGATTTAGAAAATACTAAAGAAAAAGCTATTGCTATGAGTATTTTACATTTTAATCATGATGGAAAAACTCTAATTGCAAGAGCTTTCGATCAGTCTACTGCTATAGCTAATGTGAAAGCTGTTTTTAATGCTCTAAATTTAATGAATAATTAACTAAAGCTTCTTTAATATCTTTTCAAGTCTTTTAAGTTTTTTAGTAGTTGTTCCTACTCCGCATAAAAGCATTGTAGATTTTTCGTTTGTTTTTTCATCTTCTATTTTGTGCTTGTAAAGAAAATCTGATAACTCAAACCCAGTAATTTTAGGTGATTTAACCAAGATTTTGGTTAAATCACCATTGTAAAATTCTAAATTAGTTAAATTAGTTTTTAAATCCTCAATCTTTTTTATAAGCTCTGATATATTTTGTTGTCCTTTTTTACTGTTTAAATAATTAATATTTTTTTCTATGCTTGTTAATAGAGGGTAAGATGGGCTTGTTGTAGTTATTAAATTTAATGATTTTTGTACGTCTAAATTTGTATTTGAATGGAGTAATGCTGTTGGATTTAGCCCACCTGCTGTTTTATGCAGAGATTGAATTATAAAATCTGCTCCTTGATAAATAGCTGATTCCGGAAGTTTATCACAAAAAGGATATAATGCTCCATGTGCTTCATCAACTATTAAATATGTGCCATATTTAGTACAAATTTGTTTTAATGATCTTATATCTGAAACTATTCCTTCATATGTTGGCGAAGTTATAATTACTGCACTAATTTTTTCTTTAATGAGAGCTTGCTCAATTTTTTCAATAGAAATAAAAGAGTAAATGCCCCATTCATTTATTTTATCCGCTTCATAATAAACCGGTTCTAACCCAGCTAATTTTGCTGCATTATTATGGCTTTTATGTGCTTTATCCCAAATTAAAATCTTTTCTCCCGGTTTAGTGCAAGTTAAAACAGCAGCCATAATACCGCTTGTGGAACCGTTAGTTAGAAAAAATGTCGATTTTGTTCCATAAATTTTACTAGCATTGACTTGTGCTTTTATAAGTGCATTTTGTGGCTCATATGCTTCATTTTCAGAAATATCATGTTTATAAAATTGTTTAAATTTTGAAAATATAAACAATTTTTGTGAATGCGACGGTGTAGTAAACAGATTAATATTTATTTTTTTTCTATAAATTTTTATTAAACTCATTACATTTCTGCTGTTTTTGCTTCAAACTCTTTTAGGTCTTCTATTGCTTCATTAATAGTAGCTTCAAAAGCTTCAACAACCATAGGATCAAATTGTTGTCCTGATTGTTCTTTAATTTTATTTATTGCTTCATTATGTGGTAAGCCTTCCCGATAAATTCTGTTAGATACTAGGCTGTCGTAAGCATCAGCAATAGAAATTATTCTTGCATTTAAAGGTATTTCATCTCCCTTTAATCCATAAGGATATCCGTTTCCATCATATCTTTCGTGGTGATATTTAATTATTTCAACAACATCTTTAAGTTGTTTAATATCTTCCAGAATTTTTACACTGTGCTCTACATGTTTTTTAACTAGTTCATATTCTTCTATAGTAAGATTTTGAGTTTTATTTAAGATATCTTCAGGAATTCCTATCATTCCTATATCATGAAGTAATCCTGCTAACTCTAATTTACCAAATTCTTCTGTTTTTAGATTAAAATATTTTGCCATTTTAATAGATAAAAATGTAACTCTACGACTTCTACCCATTGTGAAAGAATCTTTTGCGTCAAGTGCTTCTACGATAGCATTAATTGTCCCGGAGAATAAATCTTTGAGGTCATCAATTAATTTATCATTTTCTTTCCTTAGTTGATAATATTCAGTTGCTGCGTCAATAATCATAAGTAATTCAGAAGGTTCCCAAGGCTTTTTTATGTACCTGAAAATTTTTCCGTAATTAATTGCATCTATTAAAATTTGAGAATCAGAATAAGCTGTTACAAGTAATCTTACACATTTAGGAGATATTTCATAACTTCTTTTTAAAAATTCCACCCCGTCCATTTCTTCCATTTTATGGTCAGAAATTATAATATCTACTTTATTTTCTTTTAAAATATCGAGTGCTTCAAGTGGAGAAGTAGTTTTTAATATATAAAATTTTTGTCTTAAGGTTCTGTGAAGAAGAGATAAATTATCTTCTTCATCATCTACCAGTAGTACTTTAAACTTATTATCTATTGGATTATTGTCATTCAATTTATTTTCTCTTTCATTGTTATAGGCAGTTTTATGGTAAATTTTGTTCCTTTATCTACTTCACTGTCTACAGTTATAGTTCCATTGTGTCTTTGGATAACCTTATAGCTTATAGACATTCCTAATCCGGTACCTTCACCAACCGGTTTTGTTGTGTAAAACGGATCAAACATTTTAGAAATTTGCTCTTTTGTCATTCCGCAACCACTATCTTCGAACTCTATTATAACATTATTTTCTGCTTTTTGTAAACGGATAGATATAGTTCCTTTATCTTTTATTGCATAACAAGAATTATCCAAAATATTCATGAATACTTGATTAAGCTGCCCGCCAAATCCTTCAACTAAAGGTAAATTGTCTTCATATTCTTTTATTATTTCAATTTTTCCTTTAATTTTATTGTAAAGAATATTTAATGTTGTATCAATTTCCTTAACCAAATTAATATTATTTACTACCATTTCATCGAGTCGGGAGAAGTTTTTTAAGTCTAAAATTATATTTTTTGTTCTTTCTGTACCTTCTTGACAACTTTTTATAAGCATTGGCAAATCTTCTTTTATAAAATCCAATTCGATTTTTTCTTTTATCTCTTTAAGTTTTTGTTTTTGTTCAGGAGATAGAGATTCTTCGTGTGATTCGTATAGATTTATAATTTCAAGTAAAGCATTGGTGTAGTTTTTTAAATGAATCATGTTTCCATAAATAAAATTAACCGGATTGTTTATTTCGTGTGTTATACCAGCTACCAATTGACCTAGAGACCTCATTTTTTCACTATGTACCATCATTGCCTGAGTGTTTTTTAATTCTTTATTCGCTAATTCTAATTCTGTAGTTCTTTCTTTAACTTTATTATCTAATTCTTTATATAAATTTTCTAAACTTTCTGCCATATTATTATATGTATCAATTAATTTATTTACTTCTAAATATTTTGTTTGGTTAAACCTGTATCCGAGATTTCCTTCGGATAATTCTTTAGTTCCTTTTACAAGTTCGATTAACGGATTTATGATGACTTTAGTTAAAAAATATGAGCCTATCAATCCAACAGCCAGAAAAATAATAACAAGACTTTGCAAGCTATTTTGAAGCATTGCCAGTTGTTCATATATGTTGACTTGAAGACTGCTCATCTTATTTAAAAAATATAAAGTGTATATAGCTATCCCT
This sequence comes from uncultured Muribaculaceae bacterium, assembly GCA_964391675.1. Classification (GTDB taxonomy): domain Bacteria; phylum Cyanobacteriota; class Vampirovibrionia; order Gastranaerophilales; family Gastranaerophilaceae; genus CAYMMX01. The sequence goes on from CAYMMX010000004.1 coordinate 142,515, forward strand.
AATGTTGATGTTGCAACCATTATACTTGTTGTCAGACCAATAGCTGTACTAATTTTTAGTGACTTTTCAATTTTAATCTTCAACTTGTTATTTCCTTATCCAGAGAAAGATTTTCATCTTGATATATTTTAGATTCTACTTCATTTTTTATAGATTTATTTAAAAACAAATTCTTATACTCGCTGCTTACTCTTGTTCTTCTCTTTGGTTTATCAAGAATCATTCCCATTAACCAACCGATCCCACCTAATGAAATGCAGGCAGGAATAATTTTTTCTATAGTATTAATAACTGAATAATAATCTATTGTCATACTTTCAAATAAAGAGGCTGTGCCAATTATCAGTACAGAAAAACTTGCAAATATTGCTGCCAATCTTTTTCGTTGTAATATAACTTTTTTACCCATATTATCTATTCTTATTCTCTATGTCTTTACGAATGCAAAATTGTATCAATTTCATTTTATCAGTCCTACTTAAATTTTTGAATCGTCCTGCTAATGTATAATGTTTATCATCACTTTTTTCGATTTTAATAGGTTGATATTTACATTGTATATTATTATTTAAAATATTTAAATTTAAATTATATTCTTCATCGAGATCCATTTTTTTATCTGATATTATCTTTATCCCTCCAGCTGATAGGTCAATTGATGTTGCATTATAATTGATTTTATTTAGAGTAAGCTGGGTTTCTTGTTTATATTTAACCCTTGTGAATGCTCTTCTTTGCAGATATCGATGTTTTTTGGGCATTGAGACAACAACAAGTCCTTCATCAATTTTTATTATCGGAGAGCTAAAGTAAAGTGTTCCATTTTTTGTTGTAGAATAAAATTCCATAATTTTTTTAGGTAATATTCCCTCTGGCTCATAAAGCATTTTTAAGGTGAAAAATTTATCTAAAATTTGAACAATTTCTCCTTTATTTGAATTTTTGAAATCTTGTGGAACAACACTAATAATTTGTCCTGTTTTTAATAATTCGTTCATATTGATGTCCTTTCGATAATTTAACTCACATTTGCCGGTGTTATTTTTATAACACCTACAGATCTTGCCTTTGTATTAGCACTGATTTCATTATATGACATAACTGTAATTTGTGGATAAGTTCTTTCTATAAGCTTTCTAAACGCAATTCTTATAGGAGAAGAACATAAAATTACGGGTTGGTTACCTGTTGATGAAATTGATTTTTCAAGTTCCATATTTATATTATCTAATAATCTTCTGGTGAAATCGGGCTCAAGAGTTAAATTTTGACCGTCAGGGCTAACACCTTGCGCTATAATATTTTCAACATCAGGAGAGAGTGTTATAGCAAGAAGCTCACCTGTATCCGCTAAGTTGTGCTTGCAAATGGTTCTGGCAAGCGATCTTCTTGTTTGTTCTGTTAAATAATCAGGGTTTTTATTAATTTTTATTTGTAAACTTAACGTTTCTAAAATAGTTTTTAAATCTCTCACAGGAACTCTTTCTTTTAAAAGATTTTGCATAACTTGTTGAACGTCTGCAACTGTAAGTTCTTTCATTAAATCAGAAACATAATCTTCCGATACTTCTTTCTTTAAGTTGTCGATAAGTTGCTGAACATCGGCTCTTGAAAGTATTTCTGATGCGTTTTTCTTTATTATTTCTGTCAAATGTGTAGATATAACTGCAGAAGGACTAACTACTGTGTAGCCATATGTTTCGGCATAATCTTTATCTTTTTCTTCAATCCACAGTGCAGGTAAGCCAAATGCCGGTTCAATGGCACTTATTCCTTCTAATTTTGAATTTTCGTTATTTCCTGATGAGGTCATTGCTAAGCTTTTATTTGGGTATACAATGCCTGATTCTATAGCTATTCCTTTTAATTTTATTTGATAAGTATTAGGAGATAACTGTAAATTATCCCTGACTCTTATTGAAGGCAAAACTATACCTAAATCTAAAGCTGTTTGACGTCTGATTTGAGCTATTCTTTCAAGCAAATCCCCACCTTGTTCTATGTTAAGAAGTGGGACAAGCCTATAACCCACTTCTATCTCTATTGTTTCAACTGATAAAAGTTCTAAAACGCTTTCTCTTGTTGCTTTTTTCTTACGCTTACCCATTTTCTCACTTTTAGCCGTTTCTTCTTTAATCTTTTGATCGGTTTCAATTTTTTTCTTTTTCTCTTTGTAATGATAATATGCTATGGTTGCGGTTATCATCCCAATTGTTACAAATGGGATTGTTGGCATGCCTGGGACTATACCCATAAAACAAAGTAAGCCGGAGACAACACCAAGAACTCTCGGATCAGAAAACATTTCTCTATTTATATCATCACTTAATGAGTTTTCTTGTCCGGTTGCACGAGAAATAATAAGACCAGTTGCGGTGGATATTAATAGTGCAGGAATCTGTGAAACAAGTCCGTCACCAACGGTTAAAATAGTATATGTTGATAAAGATGTTAATATATCCATTTTTAACTGCCACATACCTATTATAAATCCACCTACTATATTTATAACAGTTATAACTATCCCTGCTGTAGCGTCACCTTTAACAAACTTTGAAGCACCATCCATTGTTCCGTAGAAATTTGTTTCTCTTTCAAGCTTTCTTCTTCTACTTTTAGCTCCTTCTTCATCTATTAAACCGGAATTTAAATCAGCATCGATACTCATTTGTTTGCCAGGTAAACTATCTAATGTAAATCTGGCAGAAACTTCAGCTACACGAGAGGCTCCGCCAGTAATAACCATAAAGTTTATTATTACAAGTATGACGAAAATAACAAAGCCAACAACATAATTTCCGCCGACAACAAATTGTCCAAATGAATCAATAACACTTCCTGCTTGTCCATATAATAATATAAGTCTTGTAGAACTTACATTTAACCCTAATCTAAATAATGTCGCAATTAATAAAATTGTAGGGAAAGTTGAATAGTCAAGAGGTTCTTTAGTGTAAAGACAAACTAATAATATAATTATAGAAAAAGATATATTTAATGTTAAAAGAATATCTAGCAGATTTGGAGGAATAGGTAACACCATCATTGCAATAATAGTTACAAGACCTATTGCAAGTATGATATCATTATTTTTCAGTAAATTTATAAATCTACCAAAATCCACTTTCCTTTATTTACCTCCTCTGTTATTTTGGTTGTATACATATGCCAGAACTTCAGCAACTGCAACAAACATATCTGATGGTATTATACCATCAATTGGTACTAATTTGTATAAAGCTCGTGCAAGTGGTGGATTTTCTACAATCGGAACATTATTTTCTTGTGCGATTTCTCTAATTTTAAATGCTACAAAATCAACACCTTTTGCCACAACTTTTGGTGCAGGACTTGTTAATTTATTATACTCAAGGGCAACAGCATAATGTGTTGGATTTGTTACTATTACATCCGCTTTTGCAACTTTGGATAACATTCTTTGACGTGCCATTTTCATTTGTATTGAACGTATTCTTGCTTTTATTTTTGGGTCTCCCTCTGTGTCTTTTAATTCATCTTTTATTTCATGTTTGGTCATTTTTATTGATTTTTCATATTGTTTGTCTTGAAATTTTTTATCTAAAAAACCTAGCAGTATCATTGCTAAACACATATTTATTGTCATTTGTGTTAGTATTGAACCAATAATTGCAAATGAACTGTTTATATTAAGCCCCAAAAGGCTGTATAATTCATCTTTTCTTCCATTTACTGTCGCATAACCGCACATGAATACAATCAAAATTTTTATAAGTGATTTTATAAATTCAACTAAATTTCTGATCTCCGCAGGATTTATCATTTTTTTTGCATTTTCCAGAACTTTTGAGGGAGCTATATTCCCAGGATTAAATTTAATTTTCTCTGGAGCAAATACAGGCCCTACTTGCATCCTTACAATTATAACTCCAATAACCATTAATGAAAGTGAAAACGGTAAAAGTATTTTAGTTGCTAAAATTATGTATGGCATTAATAACGCTAAGATATCATTTGTATTTATATCTTTTGGATTAAGGTGAGTAAATGTATTGTATAGCATCGACTCAAGGTTAGACAAAATTCCTTTTGACAATACACCAATCAAACCAACCCCAAGAGTAAGCATGAGAGCCGAGTTTAAATCCTGACTCTTAGATATATTCCCTTTCTCTCTCTCTTTGCGCCTTCTTCGCTGGGTGGGTTCTTCAGTTTTTTCATCTTGAGCAGGATTACCCAATTATTGACCTCCTAGTATTGTTATTAAATTTGATAAATATTTAACAAGTAAGTTATAGATATACGTGAATGTAGGTGAAATTAACATTACAAATAATGTTAAACCCAGATATATTTTTACAGGCAGTGACACCATAAATATATTCATCTTAGGCATCATTTTAGCAATAAATCCTAAAAGTACATCTGTAATTATTAAGACAGAAAATATTGGTAATGCAATTCCCAAGCCTATAATGAACATTTGACTTGTAAGCATTATTACATTATGAGCTATATTTCCATCTATTAAAAAGCCATAACCGGGCGGCATTATCTGAAACGTTTTGAATAATGCTGAAAATATCCACTGGTAACCATTAAGACCAATAAATATAAGCGATGCTATTATTGTATATGCTTGTGTTAAAACTGCAGAATTACTTCCTGTAACAGGATTCATTGCTTGTGCTGCAGTCAATCCCATTTGCATAGAGATTAATTCCGCAGCTATTTCAGCCCCTATGAAAACTACGTTAGCTACAAAGCCTATAATATATCCAATAAAAAATTCTTTAAGCAGGATTACAAACAAAGCAGGGATTGTTGTTGGAATTTGGAAACCGGTTTTAACAAGTACTATTGGAAACATTATAAATGCAATTATTGCCATAAACCAAACCTTAATTTGTACTGGTATAGGATATGTAGAAATTAGTGGTGCTGTTACCATCATTCCGCTTAATCTTGTAAACACAATTATAAATAACATTATATTTTTAGGTGACATTAGTGCAAATAAATCTGTTGGCATATTTATCCCTTAAAGCATTTTTGGAATATTATTAAATAGTTGTTGAACGCTTGTTACAAAAAGATTCATCATCCAAGGCATTAAAATTATTAATGTAACCACTCCTGCAATAATTTTAGGTACAAAAGTCAGTGTTGATTCTTGAATTTGTGTGATTGTTTGGAAAATACTAACAATTAAACCTATTACAACGCTTACAATTAAAACAGGAGATGACAGTATTAAAATCAATACAAAAGCATTTTGTACCATATCTATTATAATTTCTTGGTTCATTTTATCCTCTTTTTTCTCTTCTATGTTACAAAACCTTCAATGAGTGATTTTACAATTAAGTACCACCCGTCTACCATTACAAAAAGTATTAATTTAAAAGGCAGAGCAATCATTGTTGGAGGTAAAAATAGCATCCCCATTGATACCAGAATACTTGATACTACAATATCAATTATTAAAAATGGTAAGAATATAACAAAACCTATTTTAAAAGCGGTATTTAGCTCACTTAAAATAAATGAAGGTATTAATATGTAAGTTGGGACATCTTCTTTTGTTTTCGGCCGATCAACTTTTGCTATTTTTACAAATAATGCAAGATTTTTTTCATCTGTTTGCTTAAACATAAAGTCTCTTGCTGGTATAAGTGCCTTATCGAGAGCGACTTGTTGTGTTATTTGATTTTTCATATATGGTTGAAGTGCAGTTGTATTAATTTTATTTATTGTTGGTGACATTATAAAGAAAGTTAAAATCAGCGCAAGTCCTGTTAAAACTTGACTAGGAGGTAAAGTCGCAACACCTATTGCTTGTCTGGTAATACCAAGAACAATAATTATTCTTATAAATGCCGTTGTCATAATAAAAATACTTGGAGCAAGCGTTAAAATTGTAAGCCAAATTATAATTTGAATTCCTTGTGAAAATTCTTGCGGGGTAGCAGCTGTTTTCATTCCTATATTTATGTTTGGAAATGTCATTGCACAATGAGCCATAGGCACGAATACTATCATTGCTACAATGCTAAATAACACATTTCTTATAATTTTATTATTCATTGTTAGTCATTCCTCCTCAAGATATCTAATATAAATATTATCAGAACTTTTTAGTTAAGACTAATTCTTAACTAAACTTAAAAGAGGTCTATTTGTATAAAATTACTATATTAAAATTTTATTCCATCGTAAATTCTTACGTAATTCCAGTAACTTCTATAGACTTTTTTAAAATAGTTTTGTGTTTCAGGATAAGGTATTTGTTCTATAAATTCATCAAAATCATAGTAGTTTAAATTATTTTTCCATTTTGAAACTGAGCCGATTCCACCATTGTAGGATAATACAGCTAAAAAATCTTTATTAAGCAGTTTCCTTTTTAATTCTGCAAAATATATATTCCCAAGTTTAATATTTATGTATGGATCATCCAATAATTTTATGTTTGGTAGACTATATCCTGTTTTATTTGCGGCTTCTTTTGCCGTTAAAGGCATTAGCTGCATTAAACCCCTTGCCCCGGCATGACTTTGGGCAGATTCATTAAAATAGCTTTCTTCTCTTATAATAGAAAGAATTAATGCCGAATCATTTTTCCATTCTTTTGAATTTTGAATAATTTCTTCGTAATAATGAATCGGATAAACTAATCTCCATCTTAAGTCAAATCTGGAAGGTTTTATTTGCAATTTATCCATTGCATCTCTTGCAATCCTTGCCGAGGATGCATAATCTCCTTGTTGGTATAGAAGCCAACTTTGTATAAAATTATCTTTTTTAAATAATTGATTTATTAAACCATAGTCTTTAACCTTTATAAGTTCATTTATAAGTCCGTAACTGGAATTATTATAAGGGAATTCAACAGGTTTAATATTTAAATTTATACTTCTAATATGCCTGAATCTGTTTAGATTTATAAAAGACTGATAGGCATAGTAATCATCAGGATATCTTTTTATCAGGTTTCTGTAGTAATTTCTGGATTTTTCATAATTTTTATTTCTTTCGGCTGTTTTTGCCAACCAGAACAAAACTCTTGGAGCTGAATTTGTGTCCTTAAATTTACTTAAATGAATTTTTCCTAATTTTTGAGCATTATAATAATCTTGTTTTTTAATTTTATTATATATGATATTTGATAATGAATCTGCTGCAAACTGACCATTAGGAAATTTATAATATAACGTGTTATAGCAAGCTTCTTGACGGTATTCGGGTTGGTTTTTACACCACTTATATAGTAAGTAATCCGCGCCTTTTGTTGTTTTTGCTATACTCATTAAATACGATATAGAATTTTTGGGAGAGTCACTAACTTTAAGATATAAATCTATTGCTTGGTAAATGGTTGCGTTTTCTGTTTTATCGTCAATATTTTCATTTATAACAACTTTATCTGAATTTTTGTTTTTTAAGCCTTCCTCGGTAATATATTTTACATTAAGGTATTTTTTTGAATTATATGCACTTTTTACCATATATGGCCAAGCTATATTAAAACTTGCATTCTTTAAGTATTTATCTGAATTTTTATAATCATTATTTAATTGATAAATTTGTGCTACAAGAAGATTGTCTTCATTATTTAAATTAGTTTCAATAGAAATCCATTTTTGAATACAATTAATTGCATATTTGCCTTCGGGTGATTTTTTAAGATAGGTTTTAAAAAATTTTACAGATTTTTGATTTGCCTTTTTAATCTGATTTGGATTTTTAATTTTTTTTGACTTTTCCAGTTGTATAGAACCAAGGTAGTAGTATGCAGCTATTGCATAATCGGTATTAGGATATTTGCTTAATATTTTTTTAAAATCTTTTTCTGATTTTTTATACTCACCTATATTGTAGAATTGCTGTGCTTTTAAATATTTTGATCTTGTTGCCAATTCAGAATTAGGATAATGCCTGATTACTTCTTTATATTTTTTAATTTCTGTTTTTGTGTCTGATAGTCTATTGGCGCATAAAGCTTGCCTGTAAACAGCAGCAGATTTTATACGGGAAAAGCGGGACACTTTCCCGAAATAATGGTATGCCATTGAATACTCATTGTTATTATAGCTTCTTAACCCCTCTATATAATTGTTGTAATTATTTGTTTCAGGAACAAGCTTTATTATATTGACTCCCAGCGAAACTAAAAACAATGCAGTAATTATTATAAAAAATATCTTTTGTTTTGATATCATAATTTTTAACTCAAATCAAATTTTATTATATCAAAAAATATTCAGTTTGATAATTATTTTGTCTAAAGTATTTTTAATCTTAATATTTTATGTTGATATATTATGTGTAAAGTTCTTTTATATTGCAGAAAAAAATCAAACGCAAATAAATGTAAATATTTTTCAACTATTCTCGTTGATAAATATTTTAGTAATAAAAAAATTGTTCTTAAAAATTACATTTTAGATCCCATCGCCAAGATAATTGATTAACTTTTTATAGTACATTTAAAAAGTTAATGAAATTTATTCAAAATTATTTTTTAGTATAAAACTCCTATTAATAGAGGATAGTCAATATTAATTTATTGTGGCAAAATTTTACTATACTAAGGGATTGAATATTTATTATCGGGAGAAGAAATTGAACTTTAATGCTATATTTGCACTTATTTTTGGATTAGTTATTGTTTTTTTGATACAGATTTTTGAAGGTGGTTCTATATCAGTGTTATTTCAGCCCACCGCTTTTTTAATAGTTATCGGAGGCACTTTTTGTGCTGCGGTGCTAAATTTTAATTTTGATGTAATAATTACAGCTTTTAAAAATACAAAAGGAATTTTTTATAAAGAAGAACATAAAGCGATATCTGTAATTGATGATATAATTCAGCTTTCTTATTATGCAAGGAAAAACGGTCTTTTTGCTTTACAAAATGTTCTAAGCGGAGTCAGAGACGGTTTTCTTTCCAGAGGAATTCAGTTGGCCATTGATCTGAATAACCCTCAATTATTATACGATGTTCTTTCTGCAGAAATTGCTTATGAAGAAGAAGAAGAATTAATAAATTCCAGAGTGTTTGAGGCATTAGGAGGATATGCCCCGACATTTGGCGTAGTCGGAGCTGTTATGGGGTTAATTCAGGTAATGTCTCATATTCAAAACCTGCAAGTACTTGGTTCAGGTATTGCTACAGCTTTTGTTTCAACTTTATATGGTGTAGGATTTGCAAATTTAATATTGTTACCTATTGCTGGTAATTTAAAGCAAAAAACACGAGAAAAAATATTACTTAAAGAAGTTATTTTGCAAGGAATTTTATCTATTGTTATGCAGGAGAATCCAGCTGTAATTGAAGAAAAACTGGTTGCTTATTTAAAATTTCATCATAAAAAAGGCAGAGCATTATAAATGAGAAATGATTACTATATTAATTCAAAAGATTATATAAACAGATGGGTGGTTTCATACGCTGATTTTGTAACAATGCTTTTGGCTTTATTTATGCTTTTAACTGCAATTATGCGCGCAGATAATCAAAGATTATATGAGTTACAAAAAAATATGCAGCAAAAATTTAGCGGTGTTGACAATGTTACGAAATATCAAGCTAACCAAAATGTTAATGATTTAGAAAAAATTATTAAGGAAAATCTTTCTTCTTCTGATTCAATAAATTTAATCCATAGTGAAAAAGGTATAATTATTCGTATAAACAGCAAAATCTTATTTGATGAAGGGGCTGCTGTAATTAAAACGGATGCTCAAAAAACTTTAAATGATATTATAAAGGTATTAACAAAAATTGATAATCCTGTTATAATAGAGGGGCATACGGATTCAATTCCTATTAAAAATATTAAATACCCTTCAAATTGGGAGTTATCTACTGCAAGAGCAACAAATATTATATCTTATATTGTTACGCATGGACAAATTTCGCCCAAAAGGTTAAGTGCAGTTGGTTATGGTGAATACATGCCTATTTCAAATAATACTTCAATTAGTGGTAGAATCTTAAATAGAAGAGTGGATATAATAGTATTAGAAAAAAATTATGGAAGTATAAAAGCTAATTGATAATTAAATCAATTGCTTAAGTGAGAAGGAAGGAACAATGGGAAAGCCTGAACAACCAAAAGATATAAAACCTAAAACTGAAGGTGAGAGTTCACCAAAAGTATCTAAACCTATGGATGATAACATGAAGGTTATTATAATTAATTTAGTAACTACAGTTTTGATTTGTGTATTATTTCTTAGTGTTAATTATGTTTTACAAGCCAGTCTTTTAAATTCAAAATTAGCTAGTCAGCCAAAAGTAACAGAAGATGGTGAAGCTATGGATGAAGAAGCTTCAGCAGAAGAAGATTCAGAAATCCAAAAAGGTATAATTGTTGATTTAGGTGATTTTATCTTAAACTTGACAGATGTTTCCCCGAGGAAATATTTGAAAGCTAATGTAGCAATTGAGATTTCATCAAAACCTGAAGATACACAGGTTGAAGCCAAACCTTCGGGTGGTCATGGCGGTCATGGTGAATCTGCTCCCGCAGAAAACCCTGTTGTCGCTGAAATGGCTCAATATAAACCGGCAATTAGAGATGCAGTAATTACTACTTTGTCTAGTAAAACATCATCAGAACTTGCTACTGTTGCAGGAAAAGAGTTAGCAAAAGAACAAATCACAGAAGCTGTTAATGGTATTTTAGCAGGTCAAAGAGAAGTTATTAGAGTCAGCTTTGGTGATTTTATAATCCAATAATTGAGGAAAAATGACAGAGTCCCAGATAGATGAAGAATTAAATAATATAAATGAACAGTTAGATGAATCAAATTTGTCTTCTGAAGGTGTCTATAATCCATATTCTGATGATAATTCTGATGAGGATTATAAAAAAGGTTATAAATTATATAATTTTAGACGTCCGGATAAATTTTCAAAAGAGCACTTACGTGCTCTTCAAGATGTACATAGGGAATTTTCAAGACAGATTTCTCTTGTTCTTACCGCATATTTGAGGATGCATATCGAAATTGATGTAGTATCCACTGATCAACTTACTTATGATGAATTTATGCGTTCAATGCCTTCTCCGATTACTATTGGTATTTTTGAGCTAAATCCTTTGCCGGGACAGATTCTTTTGGGAGTAAGTTTTGAGGTTCTTTCTTGTATTGTTGACAGAATGCTTGGTGGAGTTGGTTTAAGTGAAAATCGCCAGAGAGAATTAACAGATATAGAAGAAGCTTTAGCAAAAAAAGTTATTGAAAGAACTGTTAAAACATTAGAAAGTGCTTGGAGTAATATTGTCCCTGTGCAAGCCGAGGTCGTAGGTTTGGATAACAGTTATCAAATGATTCAAGTTGCAACATCAGGTGAAATTGTAGCTCTTATTACTTTTGAAGTGCAAATAGCTGGAAGATATTTTGGGCTTATAAGCTTATGTTTTCCTTATCCTGTTTTAGAAAATGTTTTAGGGCATTTAAGTACGCAACATATTTTTCAGACTAAAGGTATAGTTGCAACAACTGAAGAACGCCAAAAAATGATTCAAAAATTGAATACTTCTAAAGTTGATCTAAGTGTATTATTTGGTTCTTGTGATATTTCACTTTCCGAATTTTTAGACATCAAAGAGGGTGATATTTTGAAACTCGATAATAGAACGGATGAGGATTTAGTTGTAAAAATTAATGAAGAAAAGAAATTTTTTGCAAGACCCGGAACGTTAAAAAATAATATCTGTGTTAAAATAACTGATAGGTATGATTCTGTTATTGATTCATTACGAGGTTATATTTAATAATAACCGAAAAGAAAGGTTTTTTGATGGCTAAGAAAGATGAAAAAATTAGCGAAGAAGTCCAAAATGCTACAGAACTAGATTCTGAAGTTAAATTAGAAGAAGAAGTAGAAGTTGAAGAAACTGCTGTTTCTAATGATTCTGATGTTACAGATGAATCATTAGATATTGCAAAAACCGATGATACAGTATTGCAAGTGGATGAAGACGAATCAGATAAACCGATTACTGTAAAACCTGTTCAATTTGGTTCTTTTGAAGATTTAAGTCAAACTCAAGGTGAAATTAATAAAAACTTAGACATCTTAATGGATATAAAACTGCAACTAACTGTTGAATTAGGTCGTACAGAACTTCCTATTAAGAAAGTACTTGAATTAACCAGGGGTTCTATTATTGAACTAGAAAAAATCGCAGGAGAACCTGTTGAATTATATGCAAACGGAAAATTAGTTGCACATGGTGAAGTTGTAGTAATTGAAGATAATTTTGGTTTGAGAATTACAAGTATCACTGATCCTGAAGATAGACTTACAGGTATAGCTTAATTTTATTTGTGATAGATTTCCCTATTTAATATTTTAAATGCTCTATAAATCTGTTCCAGCAAAATTAGTCTTGTAAATTGATGTAAAAATGTCATTTTGGATAAGCTTAATTTTATATCGGCTCTTTTTGATACAATTGTAGATAACCCGTGTGATGATCCAATTATAAAAATTAATTCATTGTAACCCTGTTTGCTTATATCTTCTAATTTTTGAGCGAATTTTTCTGAAGAAAAATTCGCTCCACTAACTTCCAAGGTAATTACAAAAGAATTTGGTTTAATTTGAGCTAATATTTTTTCACTTTCCAACTGAAGTGTTTTTTCAATTAAGTTTGTATCATTAATTTTAATAGGGCTTAATTCACATATTTCAATTGTAGAATATGGAGTAATACGTTTTAAAAATTCGTTAATTCCTTCGGTTAAAAATTTTTCTTTAATCTTTCCAAGTGCTACAATTTTAATTTTCATATGTTTTTTCTTTAATTGTAGTATTTTTAACAACTCCGTTTGCAATAATATTATTTGGTATAATTAATAATCCTCCGTCTGAACATCTTATTTTTGTTGAGCGAAGGTTTATATCTTCAACTATCCCTTCAGCTGCTTTATCTTTGATGGACTGATTTATAATTATATAGTCTCCCACCTTATATGCTTTATCAGCTAATAATGAAAAAGAACCAAATAAATTTGAAATAGTGGATTGAGCTCCAAAACCTATGGCTAATCCGGTTATTCCGAAACCTGCAATTAGAGAAGTTACTGAATAACCATGACTTTGTAAAATTGTTGCTAATGCAAGAAAGACAATAGTAATTTTCAAAAGTTTATCAATAAGCGGCATAAATCCAAGAATAGTTGTATCTTCCTGTTTTAAAAGAATTTTGTTCTTAAAGTTTTTGTTAAAAATATCAATTAACTTAAACAATATAAATACTGATGCCGAAATTATTATTAATTCAATTATTCCATAAGTATAATCAGGTAACATAAAGATTCCCTTTTATTAATAAAAAAAGCGGAAGACGAGACTCGAACTCGCGACATTCTGCTTGGAAGGCAGATGCTCTACCAACTGAGCTACTTCCGCAATTTGTTTTATTATATTTTCAATTATACACGGTTAACAGAGTTATTCTTGAATTATTAATCTTTATATTCTTTGCTACCGAGCTATTTTTTGTAATTTAATACTATTATAAACAAATTTATTTTTCAACTTAATGTTTAATTTTTTTTTATTGAAAATTATCCTTAGGTATTAATTCTTAATTACTATTATATAAGTAGAAACTCGTTCTTAAGGGTGGTGAAAAGGCATGGAAAAAAAGTTATTATATATAAGTAAGTTAGTTACATCCAAGCACTTTTTTCGGGGTTGCGACAAGATTTTTCTTAATGCGGGTTTGGTTTAAAATGTTACTGACTTACTGTTTAAATTTTATTTATATTTATTATATGGACTAAGGTTCCTTCTCATTACAGGTGAGAAGGGATTTCCTTTTGTTAATTTGCTATGTTGGTAATTATTTTTTGATTTATAAATTATGTTAGTCTTAACATTACTTAATATTTTTCCTTAATTTTGTAAATTATTTTATTAAATAATTCTTTATACATATAAGGGTTGTGGTTATTTATTATTTTAGGGGTTATATGGTTAGTAACGTTAGTTTCAATGGTAATTATAATGTAAGCCAATATTCAAAAGATTTGGAAAATGCTGCTAAATATGCATTAGGTACAACTATTGTTAAATCTGATGTTGGTCCTTTTGAAGGAATGGGGCTTATGGTTGGTGTTACTACATTAACAGAAACACCAAAAATTATAAAATGGGCAAAAGATGCAAAAGGAAATGGTGGTTTTAATAAAGCTATTGCGAATGAAAAAGCTATTTTTTCAGCAGATTTAGCAGCAAAAAAAGCAATATTTAGTCAAGGTAACTGGAAAAATATCGATACATATAAAGGAATTTGGAATAATTATAGTGCTAGTGTTGTTCAAAAATCTATTCCAAGTAGCGAAAAATTAGCACAATTAAATGAAGAGACAGTTAAATTATATAAAAGAGCAGGTAACTTAGCTAAAAAAGCTATGAAAAACCCGGCGCAATCTGCACAAATATTGGATAAAGCAGATGAAGCTTTAGCTTTGGCTAATAAAGCAGCTCATGGTGTTATTAAACCTACTACTAAATTCGGTAAATTTACTCAATTTTTAGGAAAAATAACTGGTTTTTCAAAATTATCAGGCGGATTAAAAGAATTAGCAGTTAAAAATCCAAAAATTGCCAAAGTTTTAAAATTCGGAAAAGGTAATGGTGCTTTTCTTGCTATTTCAGGAACAATTGAATTGTTAACAAATATTGTTCCAACTTTTGTTCAATTAGGTACAGCTAAAGGCATTAAGCAAATTGCTAAATCAACTGTTAAAGTTGGTGCTTCAGTTGGCGGATGGGCTGCAGGTGCAGCTGTCGGAGCAGCTATAGGTTCAGTTATACCTGGAGCAGGTACTCTCATTGGTGGTCTAGTTGGAGCTTTATGCGGTTTTGTTGGCGGTTGTGTTGGTTCTTGGGCAGCTACAAAAGTTGCTGAAACAGTTGTTGGAAAGGACGAGTTAGTTTTAGCTAAAGAAGCTGAAGCAAAAAAACTTGCAGCAGATGCTGCTAAAAATCCTCAAGTAGCTCAAGAAATTTTGACAGCTGCTTCTCAAAGATATAGCCAAGAAGGCGGGGAATCTGAAGATGCTAAAGTTGCTTTTTCAAGTTTAACAAATTTGTCTAATGTATCTTCTCAAACTCAAGTTAACACTCAAAACCCATATAGTTATAATAATGTTTCAAGCCAGTCATCTAACTATTCATCAAATCCTTTTTCTTCAAAAAATTTAATGGATATTGATTTAACTGCTTGGAATGGTTCATACTCAGGTTAATTGTTAAAATAAAAAAGCGCCCTGTTAATTAACAGGGCGCTTTTTTATTTTAACTAAAATTTTAAATTTAAATTTGTGCCGGATGAGTCAGGTAATTTGATTAGCATTTTGTCAGCAAATGCTTGGATTGCTGCCTGTCCTTGTACTATAACGTTATTTGGAATCCCACGGGCTAACAATTCTTGTTCATAATCTTCTTTAGCGGTATCGTTAGATCCTTTAATTTCATCTTTTGGTTCTCTTGCTATTTCTGACAATTTACTTAAATCAATATTATTTTTCTCTGCATCTTCTTTGATTGCATCTACATCTCCTGAAAGGACAACTTCTTCTGATACTCCTAATCCAAGTAATAATTGATTAACTTCATCTTTTGATAAAAATTCATTTTGATCATTTGTAATTCCATAAATATTCATATAATTCTCCTTCTATTTTTATTTTATTATACGGAATTTAATTATTCAAAATTTAATTATTTTTAAGTATTGTTACAATCATTAATAAATATTTTCTAAGTTTTATGGATGATTTAAAAAACATGCTGCGGGTTTAATATTAAAATTGGAAAGGAGGTTTTATGATATCTAGTATTAGTAGTACTGCTCAAGACAGTATTCAATTGATGATGCAGCAAATGCTTGGTAAAATTAGTGCTGCAGACACTGATGGTACAGTTGGTTTGTCGAAAGATGAATTATCGGCTATTGATTCAACCGGTAATGTTGGTACTTCGACATTTTTAAAATCATTGTCAGAACAATTTGATACTCTTGACGCAGATGGTAATGGACAACTTACGGCGGATGAAATTTCAGCTGCAAGACCACCGGAACCGATGGGTCCCCCACCGGGTTTAACTATCAGTGATAATTCAGATACCAGCTCAAGTTCAAGTGATTTAATTCAGCAATTATTGGAATCTATACTTGACAATTTAGCTGAAAGTTACGGGGACGAATCATCCGAATCAACCGCAGAAAATAAAATTAATTCTTTAACTTCTTCTGCGGATGCTGATAGTAACGGTAGTCTTTCAATGAGTGAATTGTCTTCAATTAATTTTGATGATAATGAAGGCCAAACGGGATTCGTTAAAGATTTAATGACTAATTTTGAAAACTATGACACTGACAGTGATGGTCAATTGTCTTCGGATGAGATGTTGTCTGCTATGCCTAAAGAACAAACTAATTTGACGGACGGGGCTAATTCCTTAAAGTCATTAGCCAGTTCATTTATCGAAAAACTTTTAGATGTTTACAAAAATTCTGATATGCAATCAAAGTTATCAGCTCTTATTGAGACAGTTTAAAGTATATTCGTTTAACAAAGGCGAAACATCCACCTCGAGGTGGATGTTTCGCCTTTGTTTTATTATTTATTCTTCAACAGAAGCTGGAACTTCTTCTGGTGTTGTTTCTGCTTATTCAGCAGGTTCTTCAATAGGTTGTTCTTTTTCTGTTTTTGCTTCTTCTTTAGCAGCCTTTGCTTCTTCTGCTGCTTTAGCTTTTGCTTCTTTTTCAGCTTCTAACTTAGCAATTGCTTTTTTAGATAGTTTCTTTTCTGATTTAGGTTTGTAGTTAAGACTACCGTCTTTATTACAGTTATTGATTAAAAATTTAACTGTATCAGTGGGTTGTGCGCCTTTTTTAATCCATTCAAGAGCTGTTTCCTTGTCTAATTTCATTATTTTTGTTTTTGGGTTGTAGTGACCTAGTTCTTGAATAGGTTTACCTTCACGTTTTGTTGTTGAATTAATAACTATAATTCTATACGCAGGAGCTTTTTTTGCACCTAATCTTTTTAGTCTGATTTTTAACATTTTTTTTCCTTCTTACTTATTTATATTTCTAACGTTAAGAATCCGCCGCTTGATCCTTATTCAAAATGTAGAAGAGGATACATTTCAATTATATAAAAACACAAGCAAATTCAATAATCAAGAGAGAATATATTTAAATTAACAAATTAAAATCTTTTATAAATATCACCAATGTTTTTTAAATAGTCTTGAACATTAAAACAAACCTCGATTTCAGAAGAGGTTAAATATTTTTTGACTTCTGAATCTTCGCTTAGATTTTCTTTAAAATTCCCATTGTTTTCAAAAGCATTATGGGCATTTCTTTGAACTATTTTATAGGCTTCTTCTCTTGTGAGACCTTTTTCGATTAGTTTTAATAAAACTTTTTGAGAATAAACAATGCCTCCAAATAAATTTGCATTTTTTAGCATGTTTTTTTCATGAATTACTAAATTATCAATTACATTTTTAAATCTGTTAAGCATATAATCAACAAGAATTGTGCTATCAGGGAAAATAATTCTTTCAGCAGAGCTGTGTGAAATATCTCTTTCATGCCAGAGAGTAACATTTTCCATAGCTACAAGTGAATTTGCTCGAACTACTCTTGCCAAGCCACAAAGATTTTCCCCTGAAATTGGGTTTTTCTTGTGTGGCATTGCAGAAGAACCCTTTTGCCCTTTTTTAAATCCTTCTTCTACTTCTAGCACTTCAGTTCTTTGCAAATGTCTTAATTCTGTTGAAACTTGCTCAATTATTGTAGCTGTCATAGCTAAGGATTGCATAAAATATGCATGGTAATCACGAGCAATAATTTGTGTCGAGATTTTGGCGGGTTTAAGCCCAAGTTGTTTACATGTAATTTTTTCGATTTCAGGCGTAATATTTGAATACGTTCCCACAGGTCCTGAAATTTGACCTACTCTGATTTCTTCAAGTTTGTAATCGAATTGTTTTTTAGCTCTCTCAAATGCGTCTAACCAGGCAAGAACTTTTAGTTTAAAAGTCATAACTTCTGCATGAATACCGTGAGAACGTCCGATACAAATTGTATTTGCGTGTTTATCTGCCAGTTTTTTTAAAGAATTTATTACCTCACTTAAATCATCAGATATAATTTTCCCTGCATCTTTTATTTGAAGTGACATTGCAGTGTCAATTACATCAGAACTTGTTAGCCCAACATGCATATATTTGGCTAAATTTTCTCCTAGATTTTCATTTACATTTGTCAGAAAAGCAATTACATCATGATTGACTTCTTTTTCAATTTCATCAATTCTGCTTATTTCAAATTTGGCTATTTTTTTTATTTGTTCTATATCATTTTTGGGGAATTGTCCAATTTCAACGTATGCATCGCAAACAGCAAGTTCAACCTTTAAATAATAGTCAAACTTTGATTCTAATTCCCATATATTTTTCATATTTTCTAGAGCATATCTGCTAATCATAAGTTTATTTTAACATAAATTTTTTTGAATTAGGCAATTTTTTGAATCAATTTGTTTTTATATAAATACAGGGGATAATAATGAGGTTTTATTATGGGAATTGAATTTAATTCTGGCTCTTATGTAAAGGATTCAACAAAATTTAGTAACGAAAATAATGCTAGTAACTTATTTAAAGAAAAAGTAGTTAGTGAAATAAATGAAACTGCGGATGAAGCATATAATAAAATGCTTGAGAAAAAAGCTGAATATGAAGCTTCAAAAGGTATTTTTAATCAATTATCCGAGAAAAAATCTATTGCTTATAAAAAATATAAGTCCGCTCAATTGAATAATAAAGAAAGCAATTATTCTTCAATGTTATCGGATTCTAAAAGTAGTTATGAATCTTTATCGAGCCAGTGTTTTAATGCATCTATTGATACTGATGTTCTTTTATGGAGTTTGAAAAATTCAATTTCATATTCGGGAAAGATGAACAATTCAGCTTCCATCGCAAATTCTATTCTTAGCTAATTTTAAGGGCTTGTAACATATATATTGATTTTTTTTCTTTATGTAATACCATAAATATACATGGTATAAATAGCTTAAAGGAAAAATAATGAGTATTAATTTGAAAAACAAAAAAGATATTATAAAAAAATATGGCGAAACTGCTAAAGATACTGGTTCTGTTTCAGTTCAAATAGCAATGATGAGCCAAAAAATTAATGAACTTACAGAGCATTTAAAAATTAATGCTAAAGACTTTTCTACTAAAAGAGGCCTTCTTATGTTAGTAGGAAGAAGAAAAAGACTTCTGTCATATTTAAAAAATAAAAGTGTTTCTGAATATAGAGAGTTAATAAAAAAACTAGGTATTAGAGGTTAATTTTAACTATAAAATAAATTAAAAATAAAATAGAAGCCGGATATTCGACTTCTATTTTATTTTATATAAGATTTAAAGAATCATGAAGCTCTTTCATTAATTGAACATTATCGGTTAAACGAGCTTTTTTGAGAGCTTTTTTATATAAAACTTTAGCTTTCGGCTTATTATTGTAATCGTGCATTAACTCCGCTGCTCTTTTATAGTTTATTGCTATTTTTTCAGGCACTTTTGCATCATGGTATTCTTTTATGGCACTTGAATAATACTTCAATGCGTTTTTAGGATTATTGAATTTATTAAAAGCGTTCGCGATGTTAGAAGATACATAACCTTTGGTATTAGGATTTTTACTTTCTTCTGCCAATAACTCAGCTACAGAAAGGAATTCAAAAGCTTCATTTTTATATTTATCTGTATATATGTTACCTATTTTTACTAAAGATGTTGATTGTGCGTTAAAATTATCAGTTTCTCCTGCATATGATATTGAGCTCATATAGTGAGTTATTGCAGATTCAAATTGAGAAACATCATCATATATTTGAGCCATGGAATAATGAGCTTTTGTTTTTACGCTTATATCTGCTGTTGCGGTGATTGATTTATTATAACTGGTTAGTGCTTGAGCTAAATAATCATTTTTATCATAAATTTTGCCGATTTCATATAAAATTTTTGATTCGGTTTCTTTGTCTTCGATTTCAATAGCTCTATCCAAAGCCATTTTAAATGTTTCCATAGCTTTTTTTGAATTATTTGCATAGGCATATTTTTTTGCTTTAATAAATAAAGTCTTTAATTTAGAATCAGTTGGCACATACAATTTTTTCTCAGCTTCGTTTTGAGAATTTTCGTCACCAGACTCTTGATCTTCATTAGAAGAATTTTCTTCTTCTCCTTCTTCCTTAGATTGGTTCGGAAATTTAACCAAAAATTGCTTATTTATTTCTTCTTCATTAAATTTATAATTTATTTGTTGTAGAAATAATGCATCAATCCAGTTTTCTACAACCTTTGATGGTCGTTTAAGTGTTTCTGTAATATAGTTATCTAAAAGTGCTGATGCAATTTTTAAGTTTGAACGTACAAATTTTTGATCAATAACTTCTTTTTTTGTATGTTTTTCTATCAGACTTAAATATGTATCAACTTCTTCTGTTAATTCAGGAGTTGCGCCTATTGCTTTTGTTGTATTTTTAAAATCTTTTAATACTTGAGCTATATTGATTGTCGCATTTTTTAAATTCGCATCTCTTGATGCAATTGCTCTTTGATGGGATTCTTTTGATTCACGTAATTGTTGCTGTAAGTCTTTTTTTGGGGCTTGTGCGGCATTATAATTGTTTTGGCTGTTTTGTTCAGGATTAGTTTTGGCCTGATTAGAAGGATTAGTTTCTTTATCATCTTCAGGTTTTCTTTTAATTAAACCCATATTGTTGTTAATATAGTATGGAGTTTGTCTGACAACTGTCATTGTGTTATATGCCATTGTTTTCCCTTTTTAACCTTCTCATTATAAATGTCGGCAAAATATTGATTCTGCTCATGTTTTTAGCTAAAACTCATTTAAATGAATGATATCTTATTGTGATATATATTTAATACTTTTTTTTTAAAAGTCAGTTTATTTAATATTTTTTATGATAATATTGTTAATAACATTATAGGGGAGTGATTTTGTCAAAGATTTTAATTATAAGATTAACATCTTTAGGAGATGTAATATTTACTTTACCTTTGGTTAGTGCCTTAGAAGGGAACAATATAGGCTATGTAGTTGCTGAAAAAGGTTTGAGTGTTATTAAGGATAATCCCGCTATTTTTAAAATGCATTTTGTCCCTTTAAATAAGTGGAAGAAAAGGCCTTTTTCTATAAAAACATTAATTGAATTTATAAAATTAATAAATGAAATAAGAAAAGAAAAATATGACATTGCAATTGATTGTCAGCAAATGTTTAAGAGTCTTTTTTTATTTATGTTTTGTGGTGCTAAAAGACGTATAACTTACAGAGATGCCAGAGAGTTATCATTTTTAGGCGGAAATGAATTTATAAGGCCAAAAACTAAATTTCGTGACAATAATTATCATATAGTAGAGCGAAATCTTGATTTTGCAAGGTATCTTGGCATTCCCTTTAATGGAATAAACTTCCCTTTACCTGATACTTCAAGTTCTGTCAAATCCAAAGTCAACGACCTTTTGTTATCTATAGATAAATCAAAACCAATTGTTGTGATTTCACCCGCAACAACATGGAATAATAAGCATTGGGCAGTTAATAATTGGGCAAAATTAATTGATTCACTTAATTTAAAATACAATCTTGTCTTAACCGGAACAGAGAAAGATTTAGCCTTAATTAAAAACATTGAAAATAATCTTAAAGGATATTGTAAGTATACAAATTTAGTCGGAAAAACCAATATAGAAGAATTAGTAGAGATTTTTTCACATTCAAAACTAGTTATAAGTCCTGATTCAGGTAGTGCTCATCTTGCTTGGGCATCTTCTGTTCCTGCTGTTATTACTATTTTTACTTGTACTCCTGCAAAGCGTTTCGGTCCATATGGAGACGATAATAAATATTTTTCATTACAGTCAAATTTGCCTTGTCAACCTTGTTTCAAGAAAAAATGCCAGTTAGAAAATGAAAAAAATGTTTGCATTAATTTTCCTGCGCCAAATGAAATTATAAAAATTGTAAACAATTTATTGTCATAAATCTTATGTTTTTTTAATGATGATGTATACTGGTAGTAAATAACAAACTTATTTAAAAAATAATTAATTATTAGAGGTTTAATGGGCTTTTTTGATAAATTTAAAGAATTTCAGAATCAAATATCTGAATTTGAAAACAACATACATAACAATAAGCAAGATTTTTTAGAAATATACGAACGTAATATCCAATTAGAAAAAGAAATTATAGAAAGAAAAAAAGATCTGGACATCGCTAATCAGCGAATGTTAACTTTGCATCACATATGGGAAATGATGAATTCATCCAGACCTTTGTCTAGTGTTCTTAATACTATTGTTAAAATGCTTCAAGGAGATTTGGGGTATTTACATAGTTGTATAATTAAGAAAAAAGAAGATGTGGAAGGTGATTATCTTCAAATTATTACTCAGTCAACGGACGAGATTTTAAATAGACTTGATAATTTAATTGGAAAACCTATTGAAACATTAAGGCTTAACTATGATGAAAATGGTTTTTTTGCAAAGTCAATTACTGAGAAAAATATAGTTCAAACTGTTGATTTTAGAGCTGGACTTAGAATGGTTGCCCCATATTTTTCAGAAGATTTGATTAGAAAAATTTTAGACAGTGCAAAAAGCAGATCAATTATTATCATACCCTTATATGCACTTAATGCTGATTTCGGCTGGTTGGTTGTTTTTTCACAAAGAGATAAGGCAGAAGAAGAAGAGTTAGATTTTCTTAAACTTTTTGCACAGCAAATTGAGTTGGCAATTACTATTGCTGACTTGTTTCAAGTTGTAAAAAATCAAGCATTGACTGATCCTTTAACAACTTTGTATAACAGACGATTTTTTGAGGAATCTTTGGATAAAGAGTTCATCCGTGCAAAACGTACCCATCAACCATTTACAATTATTGCACTTGATTTAGATTATTTAAAACAAATAAACGATAAACATGGGCATTCTTTTGGTGATATAGCAATAAAGACAGTTGCTGATGTTTTAAAAAAAAATGCACGTTCGATTGATGTTGCTGCACGTATTGGTGGAGAAGAATTTAATCTGCTGCTTCCAGGCGTAGATTCTTGTGGAGGCTTGATAGCTGCAGAAAGAATCAGGTCAGCAATATCTGAATGTAAATTAGTTAAAATAGGACAAATTACAGCTAGTATAGGTGTTGTCACATTCCCGGAACATTCTACTAATTTAGATGAATTAATAGAGCTTGTAGATCAAGCTATGTATAAAGCTAAAAGAAACGGAAGAAATCAAGTTCAATTAGCAAAAGTTATTTCAGAGATTTCTTGGCAAGAAGTTGCTATGGATACATTTACCGAAATCCTTAATAAGCATAAAATATATGTTTCTGAAGAACTTTCTACAGATATTATGGAGCGTTTATCCAAAAAATCAAATGACGATACATTGTTACCTAAAGAAAATCTTTATTCTATAGCGGATATGCTTGCTCAAACTTATAATCCGCAACACAGTAAAGGCGTTACAAAATCTAAAGTTCAAATGGCAATTAAATTAGCAAAATTATTTGAACTCCCTGAAGAAGAAATTAACAAACTTAGAATAGCTGTTTTATTATATGATGTTGGAAACTTAATGTTACCTCCAGAACTTTTACAAAAATCAGAACCCCTTTCTGAAGAAGAAAAAGATAAAATCAAACAACATCCTGTTATTGCAGCAAGAGAAATATTAAAACCTATATCACAAATAGATGATGTTATTCCTATTATTGAGTACCATCATGAAAATTGGGATGGGTCAGGATATCCGGGAAAGGTTTCGGGTGAAGAGATCCCGCTCGCTTCTCAAATAATTCTAATAATAGATGCCTTCTTTGCAATGACTGAACCAAGGGCATACAGAGATGCTCTTTCTACGTCAAAGGCTTTAGAACAGATTAAGAATGAGTCAGGTAAGAAATGGAATCCTAATCTGGTTAAAGAATTTGTGAATCTGATTGAAAAAAGTTATAAAAAATAGATGTATAACTTAAATTTATAAAACAAGGGCAAAAATCTATGATTTTTGCCCTTGTTTTACTTTACACAGACGCGATTTTGTTACCTGCTAAAGCTCAGCAGGTGGGTGAACGCCTTAGCTAATCCGTTTCCCACTGGCAATAACTAATTAAATTAGATTATGGTGGGTATACTTCAATGCTATTAGAGTCAATTCTCCCTTTCAATATAAATGTAGGAACAAAATAGACACCCATGCAAAGCAATATTATTATCACATATTTATTTGCTTATTTCAAGTGTATATATAGTCATAATTTTTGATTTAATTTTTGGCTACATTACTTTTTTGTTTTTCGTTTAATTTGTTTGAAATTGTATTAGAAATAGGAGTAATAAGGACAGGTGATATAAATCTGTAGACTGTTCCGAATATCATAATTGATTTTGCTGCTTTTATTCCGGCTTTATAATTTGATAAATTTTTGTTAACTTTTATTTGATCGCTTAAATTATTAACTAATTCATTTTTTAAATTAGCTGCCATAAATTTATTTGTAAATTCATCAATTTTATTGTTAGCAAGTTTATCAAAGCTATATGCTAAAATTGTAGATAGAATACATGTCCCTGCTTGATTAATAGCTAAAGTCTTTTTTCTTTCAGGTTCGAATTCATCATTTTTTAAAGTCTTAATCATATAAAAACTGGATAAAACGATGCTTGTTAGAACATTTAAGTGAGATACCAAGTTATTTGATTTTTTAATTAAATTTACAAAACTTTTTGTTGGTTTTAATTCTAAAAATTTAGTAAATCCTTTTGCTATAGGTACAGATAATTTATCCATAATATTGTTATAAGATTTTGGAATAAAACTGAATATTTTTTTAAGAGGATTAAAGAAATTTCCTCCACCTGGATTTCCTCCACAAAAAGTGACTTCATTAAAAGTTTTTTGAACATTTCTGCAGTTGTGTTTATTGTGATTCATAGAGGAGTTTGCAGTATTTATTTTTTGTATTTGCATTATACAGCCTCCTTTTTGATGTTTTGTTTAATCTCAATAGAGTCTGTTTTTACTTGATTTATATCCATTTTGTTTTCTTCAGAAATTGTATTTGCTTTTTTATTTTTAGTTATATGGAATACTTTCTCTAATATAAGCGGAATTAAAGCTATGGTTAATATAGCTTTAGGAGGAGAAATTAATGTTTCTGAGAACATTTTTAAGAATGTACTTGCTGCAAACAGAGCTTTTTTATCACTTATTAAATAACTTGTTTCTTTATTTTTAGAGTACATTCCCGGAGAATTTGTAATTATTTTTGTTGCTCTTGCCACTGGTTCTAAAAATATTGATGTTGCAACATATCCAATTATTCCTGAAGCTATTGAGTGTGCAGAAGCATATTTTTTGTCATCCTTATTTTTCTTGCTTCCTGGTGTAAATAATATTGCAAGAGGTCTTAAAAAACATGTTAAACCTAATGCAAAAATGGCATTGAATATTGGTTGTTTATCATCAGCTTGTTTGAAAAAATCAATAAGCATTTTGTTTGTATATTTATTTTTACCTTTTTTTGTGATTTCTTGCAAGCCTGTATAGCCATCAATTGCCTCTATTATTGTTTTTTTAACATCATCATAATCTATATCAATCTTACTTTGGTCAATTGTCTCTATATCAAAATTTAAACCTTTTTTTTGGGCTTTTTCTTGCATTTTTAGAATTTCATCTTCTTTTATTAAATTTTCTGCTTCATTTATAACTTTATGAATTATGTTTTTTGGATTTTGTAGGAAAGTTTGTATATTTTCTGTTAATTTGTTTGCTTTTGAATCATCTGCAGAATTATTAATGATTTGATTTAAGGTATTGCTAATAAAATCTTTTACATCTTTTAATTTTGCCTTTTTGGGCAAATATTCTTTTGCGCTATTTATTAGCTCACCAATTATACCATTATGAGCTAATTTAGCACCAGCAAGCCCGCTAAAATTTATTTTAGCGGGCTTGCTTAAGCTTATAGTATCATTACTTACAGTTGTGCTTATTTTCTTGTTAGACGGTACAATTCTCCCCGAGCGATTATCTAAGATTTGAAATTGATAAAGTTGAGTAATATGTGAATCTTTAAAAAGACTGTTAATCATATGCTCCTGTTATAATATTCTATTGTCTATACATGTATTTTAAAATAAAACATAAATTAACTTGCTATTAGATAATTTTTTATTTACAATTCATCACATATTTTTTTAAAAATACAAAAAATTAATTCGAACTTTTTCTTTATTTAATAGTCTTCTTAACAATTAGTAAATTTAATTTTTTTTTGATAAAATATATAAGTATGAAAATTTTAAAGTGTTTATTTATATTATTTATTTTAAGTTTATTTTATTCACCTAGTGCTTTCAGCTCTACTTTTTGGATAAATGACTTGAAATCGTTGTATCAGGCAAATAATGCTATAATTTACGCCATAAATATCAGAACTTTTAATGCTAAAGATATTGACGGTGACGGAATAATCAATGAAGAAAAAGGCGAAGTCAGAGGAAATTTTTTAAATGCTATTGATAGATTGGATGAATTGGTTTCATGCAATATTAATACGGTTTTACTATTACCTGTCACCCCTGTCGGAAAAGTGAAAGCTTTTGGTACTGCAGGTTCGCTTTATGCAGCATCAAGTTTTAATGAATTAAATCCTCAGTTAAAAAGCTCTCAAAGCAAATTATCTGTACATGATCAGATGAAAAAATTTGTTGATGAATGTCATAAAAGAAAATTAAGAGTAATTGTAGATTTGCCATGTTGTGGAGCTTATGATTTATATTTGAAGCGTCCGGAATTATTTTTGAAGAATAAGGATCAGAAAATTATTATTCCATCTGATTGGTCTGATGTAAGGTTTTTAAATGCGGGTTCAGAGCAAAATATTAACATGGATGTTTATGCTTTATATAAAAATTTTGTTGACATGATGATTGAACTTGATGTTGATGGAATAAGAGCAAATGTTGCTTCAATTAAACCGGCATCTTTTTGGAAAAAATTAATAGAAGAAACCAGATTAAGGAATCCTCAATTCTTATTTATAGCTGAAACTTCTTTAATAAACAATAAAATTATAGGAACCGATACATTATTTATTCCTTGTGATAAATTGCTAATTGCTGGTTTTGACGGATACCATGGTAAATATTCAGATTTAAGTAACTGGAATAGCTCTAAAGAACTTTATTCTAGTGTTCTTGCTGATATAAACATTTCCAAAAAATATTCTGATAAAAAAAGTGTGCTCGGAAATTTTGCGACACATGACCAAATTAGTCCTATATTGGCAAACGGATCCCAATTTAGTAAGTTTATTATTTGGTTAAGTACAACGTTACCTGTTAATTCTTATTATGTTGACGGTTTTTATACAGGTGATGATTATTTATATTATCTGGCAAATAAGAAAGCCTCTAAATCATACACTGATGATGAATATTATTTTGTTCACAGAGGCAAATTGGATATCTTTAACTTTTCAAGAAAACCGGAAGGTAAGTACTTTGATATTACTAATGATTTTATTCTTGCAAACCATATAAAAAAAGTTTCAGGCGAGCTTCTAAGTAAAGGTAATTTTGTACCTTTACATTCTTCTGTTTCAAGTGTTTTTGCATACGCAAGATCTTATGATAAGAATTCAATTCTTGTTATAGGAAATCTTGATTTTAAAACTACTAATAATGCAGTTATTCGTGTTCCAAAACTTAACAAAAATTTGTTATCAATGCCAATCAAGATTAACAATGTTCCTATAATTAATAATGGAAAAATTACTTCAACTCTATCTCCGGGGGAGATTCAGGTTTTATATATTGAAGGACTTGATCTTAAGTAACTGTTTGTGAATTTTTACATTATGCACCCTTAATATATTAACACCTTTTTCAATCAATAAAGAATTAAAGGCCAGAGAATATGAATCTTTTATTTCGTTGCTGCTGTCATTTAAATCTAAAAAACTTTTTCTTGAAACACCTACCATTACAGGATAATTGAGTGATTTTAATTCTTCTATTCTGTTAATAATTTCTAGGTTTTGTTCTTTTGTTTTTCCAAATCCTATGCCGGGGTCGACTATAATATTATTAGGATTAACCCCTTTTGTAATTGCAAAATCAGTTCTATTTTTAAGATGAACATATATATCATCCATTAAATTATTGTATTCAGTTTGAAGCTGCATTATTTCGGGTCTGTCTTTTGAGTGTTGAATAATTATTGGAACATCCAGTTTCGCAATAGTTTCTGCCATATTAATGTCATATTCAAGACCGGAAACGTCATTAATTATATTTGCTCCGTTTTCTACACATTTTTCAGCTACATTTGCACTTCTTGTATCAATGCTTACAGGTATGTTCATTTTTTCTTTTTCTATAAATTTTAATAGTGGTATTATTTTCTCTAATTGATTTTTATCACTCACTGGTGTTGAAAATGGCTTAGTAGATTCTGCCCCAAGTTCGATAATATCGGCACCATCACTAATTAATTTGAGTAATTGATTTTTTGCGTCTTCAAATTCGAAAAAATCACCGCCATCAGAAAAAGAATTTTTTGTTAAATTTAAAATACCTACTATATATGGTTTTGAAAAATCGAATAAAGTGTTTTTTATTTTAATTGGCTTAATTTGAGAGTTTAAAATTTTTTCAATTTCTTCGGCAAGTTTTGCAAGTTTAAAAGGTTGTTTTTTAAGTTTTTGTGAAATTTTGCTTAACTGAGAAAAACTTCCACCAAGAATACAGTCTGTTTTTTCTATTCTTGATGTAATTGTTTCTCTGTGGACAGCACAATCTGCTCCTACAGAAATCGCCGTTTGTTTAAGTATATTGGCTTGGGGGGTGTTTAAATCAAAAATTTTAATATTTTTATATTTATATTTTTTTACCGCATTATTTAGATATGATTTATCAAACCCGATATTTTCAAGTTCATCTTCTATATTTGAGCAAACATTTTTTAATATAAAACCATTATCCATTTGTGAATTATAACATAAAAAAAGAGGGGGCTTGTCATAGTCACCAAGTCCGCCCTCTCAAATCTATTTATCAGGTATTATTTCACCTGCTTGTTAAAATTTTCATTTTGCTGTTTAATTAAATTTTTGTTGTTTGCAGCGGTACCTTTTCTTGAAGGAGGCACATTCGGAGGTATTACATTTATTGCTGCTATTTTCATTTATGTTTTCCTTAAGGCGTTTCTTTTTATGTTTATTATAAGTTCGAAAGTATATTTTTTTGCTATTTTATATGTTGTATGTCATAAAAGTTTACATAAAATAAAATCACTCTAAGTGAGTGATTTTATTGATTAATATTTAATTAATTCTGTTGATTTTCGAATTTTTCTTTTTCAGTTTCTACCCAAACCAAAGTATTATAAATCGGTTTTTTAAATGGATTTATTATGCTATTGTAGTCTAAAAAAGGATTTTTAGCTTTCATATTTGCGGAATTAATTTTTCTGTTTAGTAATTTTGCATACGCTATGAGTTTCATCTTTTCCTTCTCCATGTATTGTGCTCCAGCATTTTTACTTCCAACATTATTATTTACTTATACGATTCAATAATAATCGCCAGAAAGTATAATATTTTTTTGGTAGAATTTATATGTGAAAGAACTTGAATTTTTAGAAATTATAAAAAACACGCTATCCAAAAACAATTGTATCGGAGATGATTGTGCCTATCTTAAAGATTTAGGAATAGTTATTTCTCAAGACAGTTTAGTTGAAGATATACATTTTTCAATGAAATTTTCAACCCCTTATCTATTGGCATATAAGGCTATTATTGTTAATTTAAGTGATATTTTTGCTTCGGGAGCTATTGCTAAATACTTTACGGTATCGCTTTCTTTGCCACAAAATATTGATTGTAGCTTTATTAAAGAATTTTATAGAGCCTGTGAAGATTTATCTGTTAAATATGATTTTGAAATAGTTGGCGGTGATATTACAGGTTCCGATAAAATATTTATATCTGTTTGTGCAATAGGCTTGACTGAGAGAAGAAATATAGCTTCAAGGTCATATGCTAAAGATGGTGATTATGTTATAACTACTGGTATTCATGGCTCAAGTGCAGCAGGTTTATGGTTATTAAAAAATGATATTACCGGATATGAAAATATTAAAAATTTGCATTTGAAACCATTAATTGATAATAAATTTTCTTATGAAGTAGCCATAAAAATTAAAAATGAATATGCAATGATGGATACTTCAGATGGCTTAGCAGATGCTCTTTATAAAATTGCACAGGCAAGCGGTGTTTCAATCGTGATCGATTTTAATAAAATCCCTTATGATCCAAAAATTAGCGAAATTGCAAAATTAGCTAAAATCGACTATAAGGATTGGGTTCTGTTCGGCGGAGAAGACTATCAATTGGTTGCTTGTGTTAGTAAAGAGGATTTAGAATTATTGTCTTCTCCTTATACTATTATAGGAAATGTTGAAACAGTTAAATCTGATTATGTAGTTTGTGTGAACTATGCTAATAACTATTTAAAAATTAATGATTTAGAAAAAACTTTTAATCATTTTAATAACTAGTTGCTTTATATGAAAAAAAGTTAAGATGCTGAAATATATAATATTTTAAACTATAATATTATATATATTATATAAGGAGATATTGTTTGTCAGCTAAAATATTAGTTACCGGTGGGTCGGGTTTTATTGGAAGTCATCTTGTTGATAAATTATTGAAAGAAGGAAATAGTGTTGTTGCCCTTGATAATCTTTCTTTAGGAAAAATAGAAAATATTTCTTCCGCATTAAAAAATTCTAATTTTAAATTCATTGAATTTGATATTTTAGAAGAGGAAAAATTGTTTAAACTTTTTGATACTGAAAAATTTGATCTAATTTTTCATTTAGCCGCAAATTCTGATATAGCAGTGAGTCACTCTAATCCTAATGTAGATTTAGAAAACACTTTTTTAACCACATATAAGATTCTTTTAGCAATGAAAAATTATAATGTTAAAAAAATTGTTTTTGCTTCAACTTCTGCAATATATGGAGAAGCAGATTCGTGTGTTACTGAGAATTATGGACCGCTTTTTCCTGTATCTCACTATGGTGCATCCAAACTTGCAAGCGAAGCTTTTGTGTCAAGTTTTTGTGAAAATTATGATATTCAGGCTTGGATTACACGTTTTCCTAATGTTGTAGGTGAGCGAGCAACCCATGGTGTTATATTTGATTTCATTAACAAACTTAAGCAAAACTCTAATGAACTTATGGTTTTGGGCAATGGAGAACAGATAAAACCTTATTTATATGTTAAGGATTTAGTCGATGCTATTTTATTTGTATATAAAAATTCTTGTGAAAGAATTAATTTTTATAATATTGGTGTTGAAAGCAGAACAAAAGTTAAAGAAATTGCACAAATGGTAATAGAAGAAATGAAGCTAGAAGCAGAAATTATATATTCCGGAGGCAATAAAGGCTGGATTGGTGATGTAGCAGAATTTAGTTATAATCTTGACAAAATACATGCTTTAGGTTGGAAAGCCCAAATAACATCAAATGAAGCTGTAAGGAAATCAATAAAATATATTTTAGAGAGTGGTTTATGCAACTAGTAATAATAGCAGGAGGAAAGGGAACAAGATTAGGGCTGGAAGATATTCCAAAACCTATGGTTAAAATCAGAGATAAACCATTGTTGGAACACCAAATTGATTTGGCTATCAGATATGGTATAAAGGAAATTTTCATTCTTTCCGGACATTTGTCTCATGTTATTGAGAATTATTTTGGTGATGGCCAAAAGTGGGGTGTTAAAATCCATCATATTGTAGAACCGTGTCCTTTAGGAACAGCAGGATGTGTAAAGCTTTTACAAGGAAAAATTAATGACAGGTTTCTTGTTTTTTATGGTGATGTAGTAATGGATTTTGATATTAATGCCTTTATCAACTTTGATAAATCGTACAATTCTATAGGTACTACACTTGTTCATCCTAATGATCACCCGTTTGATAGCGATTTGTTAGAAGTTGATGAAGATAATAAAGTTATAAATGTTTTACCTAAGCCTCATGTTAAAGATAAGTTTTACCAAAACTTGGTTAATGCAGCTGTTTATATCTTCTCGCCTAAGATTTTTGATTATATCGAACCAAATGTTTCTCAAGATTTTGGTAAGCATATTTTATCTAAACTTATTAATAAAGGTGAAAACTTAATTGCTTATTCAACTTCTGAATACATTAAAGATATGGGTACTGCAGATAGATTTAAACAAGTTGCTGATGATTTTATAAATGGTAAAGTCGCAAGGCTTAATAAGAAAAATAAGCGTTCAGCAATATTCTTAGATCGTGATGGCGTAATTAACAAAAATTTGGATAAACAACCTTTTACTAAAGACTTTGAATTATTGTCAAATGTTTCAGAAGCTGTCAAAAAAATCAACAAAAGTGAATATTTATCAATCATTGTAACAAATCAGCCTATGATTGCAAAAGGTTTTATTTCTTTTAATGAGCTTCATAATACCCATAAAAAGCTTGAAACACAGTTAGGTAATAGCGGTGCATATGTAAATAGGATTTATTTTTGCCCGCATCATCCTGAAAAAGGTTTTGAAGGTGAGGTTGCTGAGTTAAAAATTGATTGCGATTGCAGGAAACCAAAACCCGGAATGCTTTTAAAAGCTCAAAAAGAATTTAACATAGACTTAGAAACATCTTGGATGATTGGGGATAGCGAGGCTGATATGAAGGCAGGTAAAGTTGTTGCCTGTAAAACAATTTTGATTCATAATAAACCTATTGAGTCAGAATATGCTGATTATGTTTTTCCAAGTTTATATGATGCAGTTAATTTTATATTAGGGGACAAATATGATAATAACTAAAACGCCGTTTAGAATAAGTTTTGCAGGTGGAGGAAGTGATCTTGCAAATTATTATGAAAAATATGGTGGTGCTGTTTTAAGTGTATCCATAAATAAATATGTATATCTTTCGCTTCATCCGTATTTTTTTAAAAACGGTTATTTACTTAAGTATTCTAAAACAGAGGATGTTAATAATGTTGATGATATTAAGCATCCTATAATTAAAAATATATTTAAGCGTTATTCAATAAAAGGTGTTGATTTTAATTCCAGTGCGGATATTCCGGCAGGTACAGGTTTGGCTTCTTCCTCTGCTTTTACATGCGGTCTTATAAACCTTTGTAATGCTTATACAGAAAAATATATGACAAAAGAAGATATTGCTGATTTAGCATGCCAAATTGAAATTAACGACTTAAACGAACCTATTGGAAAACAGGATCAATATGCATGTGCATGTGGTGGGCTTAATTTTATTGAGTTTTATAAAGATGGCGTAGTTAGTGTGGAAAAATTATTTTTGGCATCTGAAAATTATCATAAACTGGAAAATAACCTCTTAATGTTTTACACAGGAGAAACTCGTTCTGCAGGTGATATTTTATCAGAGCAGAAAAAAAATACCACAAGTGATAGTGCAAAAATTGAAAATTTGCATAAAATGGTTGCTCTTGCAAAAGATTTAAAGAATGAACTTTTACTTGGTAATACAGATAAAATTGGTGAAATATTGCATACCGGTTGGCTGTATAAAAAAGAATTAGCAAGTGGCATTTCTAATAACAGTATTGATTATTACTATGATTTAGCAATTAAAAACGGAGCAACCGGAGGAAAATTATTAGGAGCAGGAGGCGGTGGTTTCTTGTTATTTTATGTAAAAGATGAGGGAAAAGATAAATTACGGAAAGCTCTTTCAGATTTAAAAGAACTACCGTTTAAATTTGATAATAAAGGTACATCTGTAATCTACTACACTAAATAGGGGTAAATATGATTGATTTAATTAATGAATATTTTGAAAAAATTAAAAAAACAATAGATAATATGGATAGAAATGAAATAGAAACTTTTTTAAAAGTTTTAATTAATGCCAAAAATGAAAACAAAACAATTTTTATAATGGGGAATGGAGGTTCAGCAGCTACAGCAAGTCATTTTGTATGTGATTTTGCAAAAGGCGCAAGTTATGGTAAGGAAAAAAAATTTAATTTTATCTGCCTGAATGATAATATTCCTATTATGATGGCTTATGCAAATGATATCAGCTATGACGATATTTTTGTAGAGCAGTTGAAAAATCAATTTAAAAAAGGTGATGTTGTTATTGGTATTTCAGGTAGCGGTAATTCAAAAAATGTTTTAAAGGCAATTGAATATGCAAATGATAATAATGGAATAACAATAGGTATTACAGGCTATAATGGAGGAAAATTGAAGCAAATTACTAATTATTCTGTGAATACTAATGTCGATGATATGCAAATATCAGAAGATTTACATATGATTTTAGATCATTTGTGTATAAGAGTATTGGAAAATGTTTAATATACCTCAATATTACGGGAGTTAAAAATGGAAACAATAGTTAATAATTATAACGATATAACAAGACTTAAATTTGTAGAGTACCTTGCTACTACAAACTGTCCAAAACTTCAAATAGGTTCAGGCAAATCTGTTATTGATGGTTGGTTTAATACAGATATTGAGCCTATAAATAATGTTTATTATCTCAATTTACTTGATAAGTTTATATTTCCTGACAATTCTTTTGATTATGTCTTTTCCGAACATAATATTGAACATTTTGATATTAGGTCGGCTATGCATATTTTACTTGAATGTCAACGAGTTTTAAAACCAGGCGGAATTTTAAGAATTTCTACTCCTGATTTAGCTAAATTAATTGATTTTTATCTTAATGATAGCGATTTACATAATGATTACTGTAAGTTTCAAACAGATAATTGGCTTCCTCTGTTAAAAAATTGCGGAGTTTATAATAAGGCTTTTGTTTTAAATGATTTTTTCAGAAATTGGGGACACAAAACAATTTTTGATTTTGATTCATTGTCACAATTGCTTTCTTTAACCGGATTTGAAAATATTATTCGTGTTGAGTTAAATTCAAGTGAGCATGCTGAACTTAAGTCAATCGAAAAACATGATCAGCATAATTTTAATGTTGATTTTAACAGATTAGAAACTATGACGTTAGAAGCTCAAAAAATAAAAGGTTTATGATGGTTCAACTTTCGATTATAATACCTACATTTAATGCCGAAAGGTATATAAAAGAGGCTATAGATAGTATTTTAAGTCAAACTTTTCAAGATTTTGAAATTTTGATTATTGACGATGGCTCCGATGATAGAACTTTAGATATTTTGAAAGGCTATAATAATCAAAGAATAAAAATACTTTATGGCCCTAAAAAAGGAATTTCTGCTGCACTAAATTTAGGAATTGATTCTGCAAAGGGTGAGTATATTGCAAGAATGGATGCTGATGATATTTCTTTGCCAAGCCGTTTTGAGAAACAAATTAAATTCATGTCAAAAAATACAGATATTGATATTTGTGGCACATCTGCCCTGAGATTTACTGAAAATGGGAATTCTTATGTTTGGAGTAAGCCTGAAAATGATATTGATATAAAAACAATGTTATTAATTGATGTTCCAATGATACATCCAACTATTATGTTCAGAAAAAGCACATTAGATAAGTATAATTTGAAATACTCAGAAAAATATAATGCTTCCGAAGATTTCGACATGTGGGTAAGAGCTTCTAAATTCGCTAAATTTTATAATATTCAAGAAGTCCTTTTAAAATATCGTGAACATTCTAATAATGCATCAATTACTAACGAAGATAAGGGAAAAAAGTATTTTCTTGAAATTGTAAAAAATAATCTTTTCGAAAAATTCGGATATGAAATTTCGGACAGCTTAATTGAAGGTTTTTGGTTAGCTTGTAATGATAATGCTAAGTTCACTCTAAGTGATTTAATTAAGTTGACAGAATTATTCAATAAATTTATAACGGATGTACAATCTAATCAGGAATATACCTCAGATTATCCACTTTTCAAGAAGCTGTTATTTAACAGGATTAATTATTTAACCAAAATCGCAACAAGTAATATTGTTCAACAAAATTATCACACTAAAGATAAAAATATATTGATAGTTTCTCATGACCTTTCACAGACCGGAGCTCCATTGATATTAATTCCGGTGGTAGACATTTTACTAAAAAACGGATTTAAAGTTACTCTTCTTGCATATTCAGGTGGTCCTTTGTTAAAGACTTTTGAAGATAAAGGTATTCCGGTAATTATAAGTCCGGGAAGTTTTATTGATGAATCTTTATTCAAAAATATAGCTTCTCCTTTTGGCATAGTTTGGGCAAACACAATTGTTTCTTATCCTGTATTAAAGTTTCTTTCAACTCAGAATAATGTTATATGGTGGATTCACGAGGCTGAATATGTTGATAAACTGTTTGCTAAAAGATTCCCTGAAATTCCTGCGATTTTAGCCGCTGCAGATAATGTTTATACTGTAAGCAATTATGCTAAAAACTCTATGTCTAAATATAATAAAAATATTTCTATTCTTAAATATGGTTTAACAGATACATATGAATTACCTGATAAACTAAAAGAAACTGAAGAAAAGAATAAAGTTATATTTTCAATATTGGGTTCTATTGAGCAAAGAAAAGCTCATGATATATTAATAAAGGCTATAATTTCTTTACCTGAAGAATATTTTAACAAATGTCATTTCAATATTGTAGGTAAATGCGTTGATAATTTCATTAATACTTTAAAATCAATATCCGCAAATTGTAACTGTATATCTTGGTTTGATTTTATACCTAATGTTGCCCAAAGCAAGCTCTTCAAAGATACTGATGTTCTTGTTTGTATTTCAAGAGATGATCCTGAGCCAATTGTTGTTTCAGAGGCAATGATGAATGCAAAAGCTTGTCTTATTTCAGAAAATGTCGGACAAAAGGATTTAATCACAGAAGGTGTAAACGGTTTTATAGTTGAAACGGATAATGTTGAAGCCTTAAAAAATAAAATAATTAAAATCATTGATTCTCAAGACCAATTATCTCAAATTGGTCAAAATGCCCGACAAATTTATTTGGAAAATTATAAATTAGATGTCTTTGAAAACAATTTATTAAAAATAATTGAAAAAACTTTGGAGAAGGATAAAAAACAAACCCAGAGCATAGAAGATTCTTTCATTGATAAAAATATTAAAATTATAAATGATTTGAAGCTTAATTACTCTCCGGAGGAGAAAAAAATATGTGTTGCATATTTAGCTTATTATAATCCGCAAATTGATTACGGAATTAATATGGTTGAAAATTTCATTAACACGTATAAAAATAATTCTGCAGGTATAGAGCATGAACTGGTAATCATTGCAAAAAATTGGTCAGTCACTGAAGATTTTGATAAATTGTGCAGTATTGCAAAAGAAAACAATGCAAAAATTATATACTTGCCTGACGACGGGTTTGATATAGGAGCTTATTTTAGAGCTTCTAATATATTATCAAGTGAGTATGTTGTTTTTCTTGGTTCGAACATAGAAATTAGTTCTCCTAATTGGCTTAAATATATGTATAATACTTTCGAATCCGATGAATCAATTAAATTAGTGGGCGCTATGGGTTCTTATGAAAAAGGAAAATCAGGACTTTTCCCTAATCCTCATATAAGAACGTGTTGCTTTATGATTGAGAACAAACTTTTTGTTGAATATGCTTCAAAACAAAAATTTCCTCAAACGAAAGTAGATACTTGGAGATTGGAACATTGTAAAGAATCGATTTCTAATTATATTACAAGTAATGGATTTAATATGGCTGTCGTTAATTCTGATGGTGAAATCTTTTACTCGGATAAATGGCAGCAAAGTCAAACTTATATAAATAATGACAATGCAAAAGGGTTATTGAGTGATAAATGGGCTAGACGCTTTTTGACAGCAGGAGATGAAGTAAGACCGTTTATCGAAATTTCTGCATGGGGTAAAAATATTTTGGAATTCCCTGTTAATTTTATAAATGAATACTCTGATGATATCAATATTTTTATTCCTTATAGTGATAGGTTTGGTATCCGTTCAAGTAAAATATTTCATCCCGTTTTTATAGGAGAGATTAATAAAGGTCTCACAACGGATGCTTTACAGGATAATGTTGGTATTAATATCAGTGATAAATTTGATTATTATGGTGAATTAACCGGATATTTCTGGATATGGAAAAATTTGTTGCCTGAGTATAAACAAAAATATATCGGATTTTGTCAAAATTGTCGTGCATTGGATTTTGATATAAATTCAAAGAGTAAGCAGGTTTTTGCACCTATATTTATTGATTCTTACAAAGATATTTTATCCTGTTATTCAAGCAAAAAAATCATGAATTGTATTGAGGGGTACGATATTATATTACCTGATAAAAGTTCTTATCCGGTTAATATAATTGATCAATATCTGTTAAATCACAAGAAAGAAGATTTTGATTTAGCGATTATTGCAATATTGCAGAATTATCCGGATTATTTTGAGGCAGTAAAAGAGGTTTTGGCTTCTCATTCAATGTATTTATTAGGAAATTTTGTTATGAAAACTGAATTAATAAATGACTTTCTTGAATGGATGTTTAATCTTTTGCAGATTGTGGAAAAAAATATTAATAAGGCTACTTATGGTAATTATTCAGATATAGTGTCTTCTAAATTTATGAGCGAACGCTTATTTAATTTTTGGTTAGTCCATAATATTAAACTTAGAGATTTGAAAGTCAAGACTACATCAAGTTATTCAATTTATTATGATATTAATGAATATAATAAAGTAGCTAAAACTGATGACCGTAATACGTGTATGTTGAAGGGATAGTATGAATATTAAAACTATTATAACTGCAGGTGGAAATTCCAGCCGTTATGGTAATAAAAATAAGCTTTTAGAAAAAATTAACGACAAAGAAATGATTGTTTATACAGTTGATGTTTTTAATCAAGCAGATGATATTAATGAAATTATAATATGTGCAAATTTAACTATATACGACGAATTGTGTGCAATTTTTGAAAATTATAATAAGGTAAAGATTATTGAAGGTGGAAATACACGCCAAAAATCAGTTTTAAATGGTCTCAGCTATATTAATGAATGTGATTTTGTCTTGATTCATGATGGAGCGCGTCCTATGATTACATCTGAACTTATTAATAAAACTATATCAGAAGTAATAAATAAAAAAGCTGTAACGGTTGCTACAAAGACTATAGATACTATTAAGCAAGTTGACAAAGATTTAAAAATCATTAAAACACTTGATAGAAATTTTTTATACAATACACAGACTCCACAAGCATTTGAATTTAAATTAATCAAGGATTGTCATGAAAAATTAATTGATAGTGATTTTACGGATGATGCAGGAATGCTCGAATTTTTAGGTTATGATGTTCATGTTGTTAACGGTGATTATAAAAATATAAAAATTACTACTCAAAGTGATATTAATCTTGCAAAAATTTATTTGAAATAAAGATATTGCATGATTATCGTTTAAAAGCTAAAATGGTGTATATGCAGAAAATATTTAAAATACTAAAAAAAATCTTTTCAAAAACTTCAATAATAATTTTCATGTGTTTATTTGGTGCTTCTTTATTCTTTTTCTGGAGTTTTTACGAAAGACAATATCATAAATGTATCGGAATGTATGATGTATATAGAGGCGACAAAGCTTATAAAACAGGTGATTTGCAAAAAGCTATAGATTTTTACACTGAAGGTTTAAACCATTACCCCGCACATTATGATGCTTGGTTTAATCTTGGTAATATTTATGTTTCATATGAAGACTATTATTCTGCGGCAGAAGCTTATCGCAATGCAATTGAGTACAATAAAAAATTCACTTTGGCCAGAATGAATTTAGGAATTATTTCTGCTGAAAAACTTGGAGATTTTGATGGTGCAATTTTTCAATATCAGTCAATAATTAATTCACGAGGCTTTTTGTGGTTTATTCCTTTTGTGTTTAGTAATAAAAAAAGCGAGAAATTCAATAAGGGACTTGCGTATTATAATATGGGAGTTGCTTATAGAGAAAAATCTTTATATCAAGATTTGGATAAAGAATATTCAGCTTCTTATATGCAAAAAGCAATCGAATCCTATGTAAAGGCAGCTGACATTCTTAACGATGATTACGATTCAAGATATAATTTGGCATTGATGTATCAACTAACAGGAGATTTTCAAAATGCAGGTCTAAATTACTGTAAAGCTATTGAAATTAGTCCAATGAACTACGAAGCGCATTATAATTTGGCAGTGCTTTTAAAACATTTAAAAATGTATAAAGAAGCTTATAATGAAATTGAAAAAGCTACAATTCTGGTTACAAATAATACCTCTAATATAAATGTAACCAATTATGTTTTTGACGTTCTGAATGAAATTTCAAGAATACTAATAGTTAATGGTATAAATAATCATTTAGTCGAAAAACTTGATAATGAATCCGGTGGTGGCAAATTGTCATATGTTCATGGTAAAATAGTATCAACAGCCTCTTTAGATAGAGCGATATTAAATAACTTCAAAACATGCCAAAGTGAAAATTACTTTAAAAATAATAAGGATTTTTAATGCAAAAAGAAAATTACGAATTAAATTTGTTGAGTAATGTCTTAAAAACATTGATTGAAAACTCTGACCCCACAGAGATAATCACATTATTAGAGAGACATTTAAATAAGTTTGGGCGTGCAAGTAATAAATTTGTCGAATTAAAAAAATTAAATATTTATATTTATGATGATAATACTAAAACTCTACGTGATTTTTCAAAAAGTTGGGTTGAAATTGAAAGAAATGAACAAAACCCTTACAGCGAAAAATTATATTTAGTAATAACACAATTAAGTCAATTCAGCTTTTTTGTTAATGGTGCGCCATATAGAATGGAAGAACTTATAAATTTTTCAACCATAAAAATTAACAACGAAAGCAATACTATATTATTCCCGCTTAAAAAGAATAATGTTCCTTTCGGTATTTTGGAGTTAACTTTTCCACATAGTATTGAAAATCTTTTGGATTCAGATTTCTTTATGATGCTTTCAATTGCTTCTTATCAAATTTCACTTAAGATTCAGAATACAATTCTTGCAGAACAAATGCAGAAGAATATTGATTTCCATAAAGCAATGAAAGACATCGCTAAAACAATCGAAACCCAGTACGAATTAAACTATATTTTGCCAATTATTGGTGAAATGATAGACAGGTTTGTATCAAATCACTTGATATATGTTTATATTGCTAATGAAGATGGTTCAGGTTTCCAATTAATATGGCCAAATGCTTGTAGAGAAACTAATATTACCCAATATCTTTCAAAAGTAGGAGACGGTGCAAAAACTTTTTATGAAAATGATGGGAAAGTCGGTATATTCCCTCTTGTAGGTAAAAAACTTTTTGGATGTATTGTTGCTCATAGTAATACAAATAAGTTAAGTGAAAAAGAAATTGATTATCTGGAACAGTTGTCTAAGCAGTCCTCTATTACAATTCAAAGGGCTAATGCTTATGCTGAAGTTTTACAGCATGCTACGCTTGATGCTTTAACAGGCTTAAACAATAGACGTCAGTTTGAAAGTCGTTTAAAACAAGAAGTTGCGTCAGCAGAACGTCAAAGAAAGCCGTTGTGTGCAATGATGCTTGATATTGATTTCTTTAAAAAGGTTAATGATACGTATGGTCACATTGCCGGTGATTGCGTATTAAAAGGTGTTTCAGGTGTTATAAAAAAATCGATTCGGGAATCTGATATAGCTTCCAGATATGGTGGTGAGGAATTTGTTGTGTTGCTTCCATTTACAAAAATTAATGAAGCATATGTTGTTGCCGAAAGATTTAGAAAAGCTGTGGAATCTCATTCAGTGGATGTTGTTAATGAAAAGGACGGTTCTATTTTAACTGTCAAAGTTACAGTGAGCGTTGGTTTGTATGAATATGCCGATGGTGATTCCCCTCAAATGTTGTACCAAAAAGCTGATGATGCTCTATATCAAGCCAAAACAAGGGGTAGAAACCAAGTATTTATTTCTGAAGAATTACAAATATCATGATTTATATAAATACTCTTTGTGTATCTAATTTAAGATATGATTTATTGTTAATTATTGTAACAAATGTTTAATATTTTCTAATGTTTTTTGAATTAATGTCGATACCTATAAATATATAGGAGTAAAATGATTCAGGAAGGGAAAATTAAAATGGAAACCGCACGAAAAAATGGGGAAATTTTAGATTTAAGCCAAATTAATGAATTATCAAATTTGAATGGTTCAGTGGAAAGAGAATCTGGGGATGTTGTTTTTGTTGCCGGTGCAAAAGAAAAATCTGTTTCTCAGCATGATGATCTTCTTGCATTAAACATTGCAAGTTCTTTTGATACCTTAACGTTCGAAGGCGTTGCTAAAGAAGGACTTTCAGAGCCGCAATTAGATATGGTTGTTGACAAAATTCTTTCCGCAATAACTGATATGGCTAATGTCAAATATAAAGGATCTTCTTTTATTGAACCAAGTGAAATTAATCAAGTTAAAATGATGCTTGAAACTGAAAAATGTGACTTAGTTTCAAAAAAAGAAATTGAAAAAGAATTGACTAAGTTTCAAGAATCAATCCAATCTAATTATAAAGAAACTATTAATCAGTATAGAACTATTAAAATTGATATGGAAGAACAAGTAGAATTATATGAGAAAGAAAAAAGCAAAATTGTTTCCAGAAGAGTTTCTCAATTTTTATGGCCATTCAATGATGCTACAAGATCATATGATAATAAAATTTATAATTTAAAATGCAAGATTAGAAGTTGTGATATGAAAATAGAAGAGATTTCTTCTATGAGGCCAATGGCAAAAGAAAAAGATATTATTAAATTTAATATGGAGTTAAAACAAAAATTTAGTAAATAGTCTTTTTTCAAAAAAATTAATGCGCAAAGTTTTTCCTTTGCGCATTTTACTTATTTCTTGTTTAGAATATAATCTTATTGTTACAAAAATGAGTGGAAAATTTTGGTGAGTGTACTAGAAAAAGAAAATATAGCTGAAATTGTAAAAAGTACTAACTTAAAACATATAGCAATAATTATGGACGGTAACCGCCGTTGGGCAAAAGAGCATAATTTACCGACAGCATTGGGGCATAAAAAAGGCGTTGATGCTTTAAAATTGGCCGTTAAGTCATGTCATAACTTCGGGATTAAATACTTAACAGTTTATGCTTTTTCGACCGAAAATTGGAATAGAAAGCAAGAAGAAGTTGATTATTTAATGGAGCTTTTTGCATTAACTATTAAAAATGAACTAAAAGAATTAAATGAAAATAATGTTGTTATTAACTTTATTGGAGATTTATCTAAATTAAGTGACAAATTACAAAATCAATTTAAAAAAGCAGTTGAAAAAACCAAGAATAATACCGGTGTTCACTTACAAATTGCAATTAATTACGGCTCACGTGACGAAATTTTAAGTGCTGTTAGGGCAATATCGCAAAAAGTGTTAAATAACGAGCTTAATGTAGAAGATATTTCAGAAGAATTATTATCTAGTGAATTATATACAAGTAATATTCCTGATCCGGATTTATTAATACGTACGAGTGGTGAAATGCGGATTTCCAATTATTTATTGTGGCAAATAG
Source organism: uncultured Muribaculaceae bacterium (assembly GCA_964391675.1). Classification (GTDB taxonomy): domain Bacteria; phylum Cyanobacteriota; class Vampirovibrionia; order Gastranaerophilales; family Gastranaerophilaceae; genus CAYMMX01. Next base: position 186,331 of record CAYMMX010000004.1, read on the forward strand.
CATATTCTGAGATATTGATAACCAATCAGTATTGGCCTGAGTTTAATGAAAAGTCTATGTCAGATGCCATTTTAGAGTTCAAATATCGTCAGCGCCGCTTTGGAGGTTAAATGAAAATAGTTTTAGCATCTTCAAATCCTCATAAAGTTGAGGAAATTAATGCTATTGTAAAAGGCTTGGAATTAGAATTTATAATGCCTCCTAGCGGATTTGACCCACTTGAAAATGCTGAAAGTTTTGAAGGGAATGCATTGTTAAAGGCTAAAGAAGCTGCTAGAATTACAGGAATGGTCGCCTTGGCGGATGATTCAGGATTATGTGTTGACTATCTGGAAGGCAAACCGGGTATACACTCTGCACGTTATGCTGATACACCTAAAGCCAGAATTGATAAACTGTTAAATGAACTTAAAAATGTACCTGTTGATAGTCGTAGTGCAAAATTTGTATGTGCCATGGCTCTTGTTGATATAGACGGAACGACTTTGTTTTTAGACAGAGGGGAATGTCATGGACAAATAGCATTTAAGCCTAGGGGAAGCAACGGTTTTGGTTATGACCCTATATTTATTGTTAATGATAAAGGTGTAAGCATGGCTGAATTACCAGAGAGTGAAAAAAATAAAATATCACATAGAGCTGTAGTTTTGGCTAAGTTACTTAAATATTTTAAGAAATTGTAAAAAATAACAAGTGTACTTTTATCACTTATTGACAAAAATAAATTTGTCTGCTATAATAGTAGTAATAGGTTTTATAGGTTATATAAATGGAGGTTAGTATAAGTGCGTACAAATAAAGTGTCACACCCAATAATAAATGTACATTCTACACCTAAAGCAACTAAGCCTTCATTTGGATTCCTCCTTACTAAAGAGCAAGGTGATATTTATCATTATTTACAAAAACGTGTGCCTAGGTATGTTAAAAAGTTTAATCAAAGCATGTTTAAAAACTTAAGTAATAATATTGACTCTTCGGATAAACGTGATGCAATTATGTATAGAGCCTTAGCTAAAGGTTTAAAATTAATGGTCAAAGAAGTTAGTGAATTTAAAAATAATGCTGCTATATATAAATCACAGGCTACACTGTATATATTAAAAGCAAAAAAATTAGAAAAAAAAGTATTTATCGATAAACATCCTACTATTGGTGCTATATTTAGTTCAGTTAATTCATTAAAAACTTCTTTAGCTTCAATGTTTTTTGGCTCATAAAAATTATATATAAATATTTCAACCATTTAATTGTTTAATTATTGTTATATTATTCTATTTACTGTATTTTTTATAAAAATACTTGATTTTATATGTTTTTGTAGGATAATTTAATTGTGATAAAAATCACGGTTACGTGATTTAATCCTTTAAAATTCGAATTAATTCAATTCATATATTTTAAATGGACAAAATTTCGCAATTAATTACAGTTGGATAATTTAATGAATAAAATATATATTTTTTATTCAATACAAAAAGGAGAAAAAGATGAGTACTCAAAGTCCGAATAAAATTGACTTTTCCAAAGTTGATGAAATAATTCAATCATGCGGGGCTAAAAAATCTAATTTAATTGGAATTTTGCAAAAAGTTCAAGAATCTTTCAGATATTTACCGGAAGATGCAATGACATATATTGGTACAAAAATTGAAGGTTTGTCGCCTGCTACTGTTTATGGTGTTGCAACATTTTATGCCCAATTTTCATTAGAGCCAAAAGGTAAATATGAGATTAAAGTTTGTGATGGTACAGCATGTCACGTACGTGGTTCCATGCCGGTATTGAATGCTTTGAAAGCCAGATTAAATATTAAAGACGGTCAATTAACTACTGATGACGGTCTTTTTTCTTTAGAAACGGTTAGTTGCTTAGGAGCATGTGGTTTAGCGCCTGTAGTTGTAATAAATGAAAAAGTCTATCCTCAAATGACTTCTGATGCCATAAAAATAGTTATTGATACCATATATCAGGAGGAGGCATAATGAGTAAATTGAGTATTGATATAATTAAGGAGCAGCAAAAGGCTCAAGAACATATAAAAGAACAAGGGTTAAGAGTTTTGGTATGTGCCGGAACCGGTTGTGTAGCTAATGGTTCACTTAGTGTTATAGCAAAATTTAAAGAACTAGGCGCAAATGTTTCTACATTAAACGATTACGATAAAATGACGATTGTTCCTACAGGGTGTCATGGTTTTTGTGAACAAGGTGTATTGGTTATTATCCCTGATAAACATGTAACATACGTTAAGGTTAAAGAAACAGATGTAGAAGAAATCTTTGAAAGTCATATTAAAAATAATACTCCGGTAGAAAGACTTTTATATACTGATCCAAAAACAAATGAACATGTTCATAAAAATGAAGAGATTAATTTTTATGCTAAACAGACAAGAACAGCATTGGCTAATTGCGGACATATTAATGCTGAATCTATAGAAGAAGCAGTTTCCGTAAGAGGTTATGAAGCTTTGTCAAAAGTCTTATCTGAAAATAATCCTGATGCTGTTATCAAAGAAATTGAAGATTCAGGTTTGAGAGGTCGTGGAGGCGGTGGGTTCCCTACAGGCCGTAAGTGGAGATTTACAGCAGCAAATAAAGGCGGGAAAAGTTATGTTGTTTGTAATGGAGACGAAGGTGATCCGGGTGCTTTCATGGATAGAAGTGTTATGGAAGGTGACCCACATAAACTGCTTGAAGGTATGGCAATTGCTGCTTTTGCAATTGGTGCTGATGAAGGTTATATTTATGTAAGAGCTGAATATCCTCTTGCAATTAAGCGTTTAAGGAAAGCAATTGCAGATGCTGAGAAAGTAAATTTCTTGGGTAATAATATTATGGGGACAGATTTTAGTTTTGAGCTTCATATTAAAGAAGGTGCAGGAGCCTTTGTTTGTGGTGAAGAAACAGCTTTAATAGCATCTATTGAAGGTGAACGCGGTATGCCAAGACCAAAACCGCCATTTCCTGCTAATAAAGGATTATTTGGACGTCCGACATTAATAAATAACGTTGAGACTCTGGCTAATGTACCCGTAATTATATTAAAAGGTGCCAGTTGGTTCAATTCATTTGGTACTGAAAAATCAAAAGGAACAAAAACATTTGCACTTACCGGCGAAGTTAATAACACAGGTTTGATTGAAGTTCCAATGGGTACTACTTTAAGAGAAATAGTTTTTGATATCGGTGGAGGTATCAGAGGCGGAAAGAAATTTAAAGCAGTTCAGATTGGTGGACCTTCAGGTGGGTGTTTAACTGAAGAACATTTAGATTTGGCGATGGATTATGATAATTTAATCAAGGCAGGAGCAATGGTAGGTTCAGGTGGTTTGGTTGTAATGAATGAAGATACTTGTATTGTAGAAGTTGCTCGGTTCTTTATGAACTTCACTCAGAATGAATCATGCGGAAAGTGTGTTCCTTGCCGTGAAGGAACTAAACAAATGCTTAAAATTTTGGAAAAAATTGTTGCAGGCAAGGGTGAAATGGAAGATATAGATACATTAGAAGAACTTGCAATTGCAGTTAAAGACGGTTCATTATGTGGATTGGGTAAAACTGCTCCTAATCCGATTCTGTCTACATTAAAATATTTTAGGGATGAGTATATTGCACACATAAAAGATAAAAAATGTCCTGCAGGCGTTTGTACTGCAATGAAGACAATCGTTATAAAAGAAGACCTATGTAAAGGCTGTACTAAATGTGCCAGAACTTGCCCTGTTGGAGCTATTTCAGGCACAGTAAAAAATCCTCATATCATTGACCAATCAAAATGTATTAAGTGTGAGGCTTGTTTAAGTGCGTGTCCGTTTAAGGCAATAGTAAAGGAATAGAGAAATGGCAGAAAATATAAAAACATTATTTATAGATGGTAGAGAAGTTGAATTCACAGACGAACCAAATCTTTTAGAAGTTATAAGAAAAGCAGGCTTGAATGTTCCAACATTTTGTTATCGTCCTGATTTAACGCAGTATGGTGCTTGCCGGATGTGTGTTGTTGAAATTGATGGAAGAGGTATTCAATCTTCTTGCACAATGCCTCCTGAACCGGGTCTAAATGTTCATTTAAATACAGAAAAAACAAGAAGAATAAGAAAAACTGTTCTTGAGCTACTTTTAGCTAATCATGATAGAGAATGTACAACTTGTGATAAATCAGGTAATTGTGAATTACAAAAGTATTCAGAAGAATACGGAATTAGAAATATTAAATTCCCAACCAAACAAAAAGAAGATTTTCTACCGCTTGATACATCAAATCCTTCTTTAGTAAGGGATCCTAACAAATGTATTCTTTGCGGAGCATGTGTCCGTGCTTGTGCAGAATTTCAGGGTCATGCAGTCTTAGGATTCGCTAATAGAGGTTCAAAAACTCTTGTTCAGCCTATGGCTGGACGTGATTTTAAGGATACTGATTGTATTTTATGCGGTCAATGTCAGGCCGTTTGCCCTACGGGCGCTTTAACTGTTGTTTCTGATGTTGATAATGTTTGGAGAGATATTCACAATAAAGATAAAAAAGTTGTTGCACAGATTGCACCTTCTATAAGAGTCGCTCTTGGTGAGTTATTTGGACTTGAACCCGGAGAAAATTCCATAGGTAAAATAACAGCGGCTTTAAGAAGAATCGGTTTTGACTTAGTTTTTGATACTAACTTCGCAGCTGATTTGACTATTATGGAAGAAGGAACTGAATTTATCGAAAGATTAAATAAAGGTGAAAACCTTCCTATATTTACTTCTTGCTGCCCAGCTTGGGTAAAATATATTGAACAATCAAGACCTGAATTTATAAAAAATCTTTCAAGCTGCAAGTCTCCTCAATCAATGATGTCACCTGTATTGAAAGAATTATTACCTAAATATTACGAAGGATATACTCGTGAAAATACAGTTATTGTTTCTATAATGCCTTGTACTGCAAAGAAATTTGAAAATAAGCGTCAAGAGCTTTCGACTAACGGTATTCCTGATACAAATTATGTTCTTACAACAAAAGAACTTGGAAGAATGATTAATGAGGCTGGTATTGATTTTAAAAATCTTAAGTCTGAAACTGAGGATAGCCCGTTTGGTGACTATACAGGTGCAGGAACAATTTTTGGTGCATCAGGTGGGGTTGCCGAAGCAGCAGCAAGAACTGCTTATGAACTTGTAACGGGTAAAGAGTTAAAAGACGTAAACCTTAGACCAATGAGAGGTGTTGATAAATCAAGCAGAAGCAAAGAAATGGAACTGGATTTGAATGGTACAAAAGTTAAAGTCAGAATCGTTTCCACAATTGTTGAAGCTGAAAAAGCTCTTAAGGAAATCGAATCAGGAAAAGCCGATTTCCAAATGCTTGAAGTGATGGCTTGCCCTGGTGGATGTATAAATGGTGGGGGGCAACCATACAGTTATAATGATACTACCATCAAAGCTAAGCGTGCAGCCGGCTTATATAAAGAAGATTCTGAACTTAAAGTTAGAAAATCACACGAAAATCCTGATATTAAAAAACTTTATACAGAATTCTTGGAAAAACCGGGTTCACATAAATCGCATGAATTATTGCATACTCATTATGAAAACCATTTTAAAGGTTCATATAGAGATTTAAAATAAAAAATTATTTTTAAATATAAAACAGGGTATATTAATTTAAAAAAATATATCCTGTTTTTGTTGTGCATATAGTCAATTGTTCTGTCTATGCGGTTAATTCACAATAATTATTTTTTTGCTAAAAATGTTATTGAGGAGAATTATTAATGATAAAATTAGAAGTTTTTGATCCGCCAATGTGTTGCTCAACAGGAGTTTGCAGTGATAATGCTGATCCAAAGTTAGTTATTTTTGCATCTGACTTAGAATGGCTAAAGATAAAGGGTATTAATGTTGTCAGACATGGTTTATCTTTTGAACCTTCTGAATTTATTTTAAACGCAGCTGTTAATAATTTGCTTAAAAAAGAAGGTAATAGTTGTCTGCCAATTATTGTAATTGGCGATAATATTATGCACAAAGGAAGTTATCCATCCAGAGAAAAACTTGCACAGATATGTAATGTTAAGTATGATGAAGAAAAGCCTCCTTTTATGCCAACAGAAGAAAATTGTTGTTGCGGTGTTGATTGTGACTGTCATTCATTTAAATTATCTACAAACTCATCATATGGAGACGAAAATTATTGTGAATATTCTGCAGCAGAAGATAATTGTATTAATTATAATGAATGCAAAATGAATAATACATTTATAGCTAAAAACTTTAAAACAATTTTAGTTATATTTTTACTATTGACGCTTATAGTATTAATTGCATATAAACGTTGTTGTCGTGCTGATGCAAAGAAAAGTCCACAATTAAGTTTTTCTACATATAGTATTTACAAAATTATAATATAAATCAAAATTTGAATTATCTGTAATTTTGGAATTGAAGAGGATAATCGTATTTGTCGGTATTTTCTTTTAGTAATTTTATTATATTTTGCAGATCATCCTTGTCTTTTCCTGACACTCTTACTTGATCACCCTGAATAGATGCTTGAACTTTAATTTTTGAATCTTTAATATCGGATACTATTTTTTTAGCAAGTTCTTGAGTCAGACCCTTTCTTAGTTTATAAACCTGTCTCACATTACCTCCAAGAGCATTTTCGATGGGCTGTGAATCCAGTATTTTTACACTTAAATCTCTTTTTACCAATTTAGTTTGCAAAATATCATAGATATTTCTAAGTTTCATTTCGTCATTAGTGGTAATTGTAATTGATTTATCACTGTCAAGCTCAATTTCAGAATTTGAATTTTTTAAGTCAAATCTTGATGAAACATCTCTTTTTACTTGATCAACTGCATTAACCAGTTCTTGTTTATCAAATTCCGAAACAATATCGAAACTACATTCTTTGGCCATATAACCTCCTAAAATATTATAATTTTTAACAATTATAGCATGAAATTATTATCTGTGATATGATTTAAAAAAGTTAATAAGGACAATAAAATGATTACTGTTAAAGATGTAGAGCATGTTGCAAAACTAGCGAGGCTAAATCTTACTGAAGCTGAAAAAGAAAAATTTACCAAACAACTCGGTGATGTTCTAAAGTATGCAGAACAAATGAACGAAGTTGATACAACAGGAGTTGTACCAATGGCACATGCTTTTGATTTTGTTAATGTTATGCGCGAAGACGAAGTTGTTTATGAGCAAACAAAAGAGGAACTAATGAAAAATGCTCCGGATGAAGAAAACGGATTTTTTAAAGTTCCAAAAATTGGTTAATATATTAAATAATTATACTTTAATAAATGAGGGGATTTAAAATGGTGACTAAGTATATTTTTGTTACAGGTGGAGTTGTAAGCTCACTTGGAAAAGGTATTATTGCTGCATCTTTAGGTAAATTGCTTAAAGCCAGAGGCTTTTCTGTTGCTATTCAAAAATTTGATCCTTATATAAATGTTGATCCCGGTACAATGAGTCCTTTTCAACATGGAGAAGTATTTGTAACAGATGATGGTGCCGAAACAGATTTAGACCTTGGACATTACGAAAGATTTACCGATACTGATTTAAGCCAAATTAATAATGTTACTTCCGGAAGTGTCTACCAAACAGTTATTAATAAAGAACGTCAGGGTGATTATTTAGGTGCAACTGTTCAAACTATACCACATATTACAAATGAGATTAAATCAAGAATCGTTAAGGCTAAAAATCAATTTAAAACAGATTTTTTGATTATTGAAATTGGTGGAACTATAGGTGATATTGAAAGTTTACCATTCATCGAAGCTATAAGACAGTTTAAAACAGAGGTTGGCTATAACAATGCAATTTCTATTCATTGTACTCTTTTGCCATACTTACCGACATCAGGAGAACTTAAAACAAAACCTTCTCAGCACAGTGTTACGGTTTTAAGAAGTTACGGGCTTCAACCGGAGATTCTTGTGTGTAGAACCACTCGTTCAATCCCAAAAACTGAAAGAGAAAAATTGGCATTATTTTGCTCCGTTCCTAAAGAAGCAGTAATTGAATGTAAAGATATGAAAAGTATTTATGAAGTACCAATTGCGTTAGAAGAACAAAATATGGCTTCTGTTGTGCTTCAAAGATTAAATGTAGAGGATAGAAAACCTAACCTAACTTCTTGGAAAAAACTGGTAGATAAAATTAAAAATCCCAAGGCTGTAGTTAAAGTAGCAATTGCAGGGAAGTATACTAAATTGTCAGATGCTTATATTTCTGTTGTTGAGTCATTAAAACATGCCGGATATTCAAACGAAGTTGCAATTGATATCAAATGGATTAATTCAGAAGATTGTATTAGTTATGATAAAGCTAAGGAAATGCTTAAAGATATAAATGCTGTTGTCGTCCCCGGTGGTTTCGGGATTAGAGGAATTGAAGGCAAGTTAAATGTAGTGAAATATGCCAGAGAAAACAATTTACCATTTTTAGGTTTATGTCTTGGTATGCAATGCGCTGTTATTGAATATGCAAGAAATGTTGTTGGTTTAAAAGACGCTAATTCCACAGAGTTTGATGAAAATACACCTTATCCGGTTATAGATTTAATGCTTGAACAAAAAAATGTACAAGGTTATGGTGGAACAATGCGCTTAGGTAAGTATGAATGTCACCTGAAAAAGGCTTCAAAAGCGAACATGGCATATGGAGTTTCAAAAATATTCGAGCGTCACAGACATAGATATGAAGTTAATAATGAATATATTGATAAATTGAAAAAAGCAGGTTTAGTTTTTTCAGGACTTTCTCCTGATGGAATGTTGGCAGAAATCGTTGAACTTCCTGAACTTGATTGGTTTGTTGCTTCGCAATTCCACCCCGAGTTTAAATCCAGACCGGAAAAACCTCACCCGTTATTTTATGGTTTAATTACAACTGCTGTAAATAAAATGAATAATATAGCTAAAGTTAAAAAATTAAATAAAGCTATAAAATAAATTTATATAATCTATATTTTATGAAGATTTAATAAACTTTGATTTATATGTAAAATTAATAGTATTATGTTATTAATTAAAGGGTTATAATGAAAAAACAAATCATATTAATTTTGAGTTTTATATTTATCTTTATAAATTTTGCACAACCGGTGTATGCAATTAAAAAAATTAAAATTTTAAAAAAAAAGAGTGTTAAAGAAAGAGTTTATAAAAAAATTTATGGTCCTAAATACAAAAAAATACTTAAAAAAAAGCATTAATTCTTTTATTAATTTGTGATAATATTAATTTGTCATGACTCAAGTGTTAAAAAAAATATTGGTTACAGGTGGAGCCGGTTTTATCGGAAGCCATCTTTGCAAAAAATTATTAAGTAATGGTGATTATGTTATTTGCTTGGATAATTTATTTACAGGGACTAAAAACAACATTATTGAATTGATTGATTATCCTAATTTTAAATTTATTGAACACGATATAATATATGAATTTTATGATAATGTTGACCAAATTTATAACCTTGCTTGTCCTGCAAGCCCTCCGCATTATCAGCATGATCCGATTAAAACTACGAAAACTTCCGTTTTAGGAATAATTAATATGATGGAGTTGGCAAAAAAATGTAATGCAAGAATTTTACAGGCTTCTACAAGTGAGGTTTATGGTAATCCTACATGTCATCCTCAATCAGAAACTTACTGGGGTAATGTTAACCCAATAGGTTTAAGAAGTTGTTATGATGAAGGGAAAAGATGCGCTGAAAGTTTAATGATGGATTATTACAGACAGTACGGTGTTGATATAAGAATTGTTAGAATATTTAACACATATGGTCCAAATATGGATATTAATGACGGCAGAGTCGTTTCAAATTTTATTGTTCAAGCATTAAAAGACAGTGACTTAACTGTGTATGGTGATGGAAATCAAACTCGTTCGTTTTGTTATATAGATGATTTAATTGAAGGTTTAATCAAAATGATGAATGGAAAAGTTACTGGACCTGTTAATTTAGGTAATGACTGTGAGTGTACTATTTTTGACTTTGCAAAAATGATTATTGAATTGACAGGCTCTAATTCTAAAATTGTTTATAAAAATTTGCCGAGTGATGACCCTGTAAAAAGGAAACCTGACTTGACACTTGCAAATAATGAATTAAATTGGAAACCTGAAATTGATTTTAAAACAGGGCTTAAGAAAACTATAAAATATTTTGAGGATGTGCTTAAATGAAGATTTGTGTCATTGGAACAGGATATGTAGGTTTAGTTGCAGGTACTTGTTTAGCAGAAATGGGAAATGAAGTTATTTGTATTGATTCTGATAACGCAAAATTAGAAAAATTACAAAAAGGTATAGTCCCAATATATGAACCGGGTCTGGAAGAGTTAATACAATCTAATGTAAATGAAGGTCGATTAATATTTAGCAACGACTTAAAATTAGCAGTTAAAAAATCATTAATTTGTTTTATCGCAGTTGGAACACCTTTAAGTGATAGTGGTTCTGCTGATTTATCTTCAGTTTTTAGTGTAGCTGAAGATATAGCAAGATATATGAACAATTATAAGGTTATTGTAAATAAATCCACTGTACCTGTAGGTACAGGAGAAAAAATTCATAAAATAATTAAAAATATTACTGATTTTGAATTTGATATTGTTTCCAATCCCGAATTTTTAAAGCAGGGTGCCGCTGTTGAAGACTTTTTAAAGCCAGATAGAATAATTCTTGGTGTAGATTCAAAAAAAGCCTTGGATATCATGAATGAACTATATGCTCCATTTTTACGTACAGGTAATCCTATTATTGTTATGGATATAAAATCTGCTGAGATGTCTAAATATGCTTCAAATTCATTCTTAGCAACAAAAATTTCTTTTATTAATGAAATTGCTAATATTTGCGAGAAAGTTGGAGCTGATATTGACATGGTTAGGCTAGGAATGTGTGCAGATTCAAGAATAGGATCAAAGTTTTTGTTCCCTGGTTTAGGGTATGGAGGAAGTTGTTTCCCTAAAGATATTAAAGCATTAATTCAAACTGCTACTGAATATGATTGTGAATGTAAAATTTTAAAAGGAACTGATTTTATAAATATAATGCAAAGAAAAGTTTTTATTGATAAAATCCTTAAAAAATTTAAGTATGATATTTCAGGAAAAAAAATTGCTGTTTGGGGATTGGCTTTTAAACCAAAAACTAATGATATGAGAGATGCTCCTTCTATAGATATAATTAATGCTTTATTATCTGAAGGCGCAAGTGTCACTGCTTACGATCCAAAAGCAATGAGCAATGCAAAAAAAATATTTAATGATAAAATTGTTTTTGCTCAAAATGCTTATGATGCAATCAAAGGTGCAGATGCTCTTCTTCTTTTAACTGAATGGAATGAATTTAGGCATCCGGATTTTGAAAAAATTAAATCGCTCCTAAATAATACTTTAATTATAGATGGAAGAAACCAATATAATAAAAAACAACTTAATTTATTGGGTATTGAATATATTTGTATTGGTAAAAAATAAATTTAATACTATGGTTTACTTTTTATTTCATTTAATATTCCATCAAATATTTTTTTAAAATTATTTAATAAAATTCTAAATTCATCCTTTAGGCTGTATGCACCTGGCCAATTATAACTTTCGTACATATCCACACTCCTTAACTTACGATTAATTTATCGTATAGAGTTATACGGTATTTTTATTAATTTCTTTAGAAATTATTTAGATAATTAAGAAATGTTACAATCATTTTAAACATTGAAATTCATATATAAATATTTACTTTATATAAGTAAGGAATTATTTTGAGAGAGTGTGCTTATGACAGATAAAATTAATAGTAAAATTGTATCAACAAATTCAAATAGAGAGTTTAAACCGAAAAAAGAAAGTAATAATTCAGATAATAATAGTGTATTTACTATAGCTATTGTTGATGATTTTAGTAACAAAACTATCGATGTTGATGGTGATGGTGCTAAAGCGAGAGTTGTTAATGCGGAAGCATTACAAAATTATAAAACTGAATTGAGCAATTCAAAATGTTCGGAAGAAGAATATAATCGAAAGACAGAAAATTATAAGAATCAATTATATGCCGATTGGTGCGGAAAATATGCAGATATATCACATGGAGAAGCTGTTGAAATATATGCAAAAGGAAGTAATCCTAATATAAAAATTGAAAAATATGATGTTGGTCGTAATAATTGCAATGGTGATATGGCACCTAAAAAAGCCTTCGATAAATTAAGTAATGACGTCAATGACGGTAAAAAAATAGATGCAGTTAATTTTTCCATAGGCACATCAACTTCTACTTACCAAAAACTATGCTCAAGAACCGGTGAGTGGGAAATTACTCCTGATAATGTCAAAAATCATAAAAATTCTATAACTAAAGAAGCTGCTAGTCCTGATGTTAAGGAAACTATGGAAAAAATGACAGATTTGACTAAAAAAGATATACCTGTTTTTGTTGCTTCAGGTAATAATGCCAATGTTTATAATTTGTACACCGCTGCTGATGGGGTTACTTCAGTTGGTGGATCATATTCAAATGGGGATAAGATAAAATCTTTTTCTTCCAATTCAGATGTTGATACTTATGAAGTTGGTTATTATGAAGTCAAAAAAACAAAAGATGGCTATGACATAAATAATGATGGTACAACGGATGTCAAATTTGAAAATACTACAGGGAAGAAACCTTCATTAGTTGATTCTGTACTTAATAATGATAAAACAATTATTTCAGGTACTTCTTTTGCATCACCTACAGCTGCAAATAAATATGCCGAAAAAGTACTTAAAAAAGGTAAATAATCTTTATTTACAGGTATTAATATAAAATTATAATTTATGCTAAAATTAGTTTATGAAACATATTAGATGGTATGATAAAAATTCAAATTTAAAAGCAGTTTTTGAATTTATCAAAGGGCTTGATATTCCTGTTCAAAATGAAATTGCAAAAGATATCATTCAGATATTAATGGATGAACTTCAGCCTGATTTAGATAAAAAAATTAACGAGATTAATAATAATAGTTATGAATACAGAAGATGGTACGACCAAAATGTTGATTTATTTTCTTCCTTTGAATTAATTAAAAATCTTCCAGATGAAATGAAAAATGAAGTTGTAAAAAAAATTATAGAGTCAGCACTGCTAATGTATTTTTGTAATGAAAGAAAAATTTAATGAAAAACGTTTTAATAACCGGTGCATCCAGAGGAATTGGAAAAAAAATTGCCGAAAATCTTATAAAATCAGGATATAATGTTTTTTTAACATCAAGGAATGAACAATTTTTAATCCAAACTTCTAAGGAAATAATGTCAAAAGGTTATATCTCTTGTGACTTGTCAATTAAAAAAGATTTAGAAAAAATAAAAAAATTTATTGCAATTAACCCAATAGACATTTTGATAAATAATGCGGGTGAATATGTTTATAATCCTATTGATAGCACTGATTATGATATGATTAATAAAATTTTTTCTGTTAATTTGATGACTCCTGTTTACTTATGCTCTTTAGTTTCAGAGAATATGAAAAAAAATAAATGGGGTAGAATCATAAATATAGGATCTATAAGTGGTGTTATGGGAGAAGCTTATGCAAGTTTATATTCATCTTCAAAATCCGGTTTAATTGGTTTATCGAGAGCTTTGGCTTTAGAGTTGGCAGAATATAATATTACAGTCAATGTCATAAATCCCGGTTGGGTTGATACAGCAATGGGTATTGAATCTGTAGAAAAGAGTGATTTTACAGTCGAGGAAATTATTGATTCAATTCCTCAAAAAAGATTTGTGCAACCAGAGGAGGTAGCTGATATGGTTGAGTATTTAATTTCTGATTCTGCAAAAGGAGTTACAGGTCAATCGATTAATCTTTGTGCAGGTTTGAGTGTAGGTATATAACTTTATTTTTTAATTTATTGGTGTTATTATTGATTTGTAGATAATATAGGGGATAAAAATGACATCAAGCACAAATCAATCTATTAAACCAATTACAACAAGAATTAATAATGATGGAAATTTAGAAATCGGAGGCTGCGATTTAATAAAATTGGCCAATCAGTATGATACTCCTCTTTATGTTATAGATGAAGTTACTCTAAGAACAATATGCAAAGAATATAAAAAAGCATTTAAAGATTATGATAAAGTTAAATTAATGTATGCTTCAAAAGCTTTTATGACAATGGCAATAGCAAAAATTATCGATTCTGAAGATTTCGGATTTGATGCTGTTTCAGGCGGTGAAATTTATACTATTTATAAGTCAGGAATTGATATGTCAAAAGTTCTTTTTAACGGAAATAATAAGTCTTATGAAGAGCTTAATTTGGCACTAAAAGTTGGTGTAGGCAGAATTTCTGTTGATAATTTCTTTGAACTATCCTTATTAAATGAAGTTGCAAAAAGCCATAATAAAAAAATTGACATTTTACTTAGAATTACACCCGGTATAGAATGTCATACACACGAATATATTCAAACAGGTCATCTGGATTGTAAATTTGGTTTTGATTTAACCCAAGTTGCAGAAGCAATAGAACTTATCAAAGATGAATACAAATACTTAAATCCAAAAGGTTTCCATGCCCATATAGGTTCTCAAATATTTGAGACAAAAATATATGAAGATGAAGTTGAAATTCTTATTAAAGAGATGGCTGAGATTAGGGATAAATTCAGTATAATTTTTGATGAAATGAATATTGGCGGAGGGCTGGGAGTAAAATATATAGAAGGTGAATATCCTCCATCTGTTCATGAAATTGGTAAATTAATAATTAAAGCTATACATAAAAATGCAAAAAAATATGCATTTCCTGAACCTATATTATATTTAGAACCAGGACGAAGTATAATATCTACATCAGGCGTTACTTTATACTCTATTGGGAGCTCTAAACAAGTCCCGCATGGCACAAAATACTGGGCTGTTGATGGTGGAATGGCAGATAATCCCCGTCCTAGTATGTATCAGGCAAAGTATAAAGCAGTGGTTGCTAATAAACCTGATTCACAAGATTCACAAAAAGTAACAATTGCAGGAAAATTTTGTGAATCCGGAGACATTTTAATTAAAGATATTAATTTGCCCGAGCTTGAAGAAGGCGATATACTCTGTGTTTTTAATACAGGAGCTTATAATTATTCCATGGCAAGCAATTATAATAGATTTCAAAAACCTGCAGCGGTACTTGTAAATAATTCACAATCTGATATTATTATAAATAGAGAGAGTCTTGATGATTTAATTTCTCATGATGTTATTCCTAAAAGATTGGGTTGATAATGCTTAATGATTTATTATTATTTTTTAATTCACAATTTAAATCTTTAAACTGGTCTTTTAATTGGGTTAATACTTTTGAAGTATTGCTAATTGTAGGGATTGTTTTTGCTTTTTACAAAAAATTTATAAAAAATACTCAATCTGAGCGTCTTGTCAGAGGAATATTTTTCCTTGTTTTGGCTTGGTTATTCAGTGAAATTCTTAATATATTGGAATTAAATATATTAGGTGTTTTTATACGGTCTCTTGTAGCTTTAATTGCATTAAGTTTAATAGTTATCTTCCAGCCTGAACTTAGGAGATTTTTAGGTTACCTTGGTCAACCGGGGTTTATAAGCAAAGCTCTGATGTCTTCATCTAACAATAAGAGTTCAGTAAAAATTGATACTGTCAAAGAAGTTATTGAAGCTGTAAAATATTTATCTAAAGTACGAACAGGTGCGTTAATAGTTTTTCAAAAAGAGATTAGTGCATCATCATATTTTGATGTAGGTACAAAAATAAATGCAGATGTTTCAACAGAACTTATATTAACAATTTTTCACCCTAATACTCCTTTACATGACGGTGCAATGGTTATTAAAGATGGCAAAATTCTTTCGGCCGGGGTACTGCTTCCTTTAACTGAAGACCCAAAATTAAGTTGGAAATATGGGACAAGGCACAGAGCCGCTATAGGAATGTCAGAAGTGAGTGATTCAGCTTGTTTAGTTGTTTCAGAAGAAACAGGAGACGTTTCTATGTCTATGGATGGCACACTTAAAAAATACGAAGATATAACAAGTTTAAAATCCGATTTAGAAAATATTTTAGGTTATAACGATGTAATTGATGATAATAAAAAATCATTTTTTAGAATAGATAATATAATTAGCATAAAAAAAAATGATAGCAAACAAAAAGTTAATAAAGAAGTTTAATTTTAATTTTGAAAAAAAATATTCTGGACAATGAAGTATTATTTTAGTAACATATAAGTATGAAAAACTATATTGTTAAGTTTATTTTCCTCACTTTTGGGGCTTTTATTGCCGGTTTTGCTTTAGAAGGTTTCTTGATTCCAAACAATATGATTGATGGAGGTATTGTTGGGATTTCTATGATGTTAAGTTCAATTACAAAATTTAATCTGGGGATAATTTTATTTTTAGTCAACGCTCCTTTTATTTTTCTTGCTCTTAAAAAATTAGGAAAAGCTTTTGTTATTCAAACACTTTATTCGGTTACCATGTTAGGTTTCAGTGTTAATGTTTTTCGAGATCATCATGCTACAGATGATATTTTATTAGCAACAGTTTTTGGTGGTGTTGTTCTAGGTATAGGTGTAGGTATTGTTTTAAGAAATAATGCAGCTATGGATGGTACAGAAATTCTTGCGATTAGACTTGCTAAAAAGTCAGGCTTTTCTATTGGCGAAATTATAATGTTTTTTAATATATTTATTTATACAGCCGCAGGTTTTTTGTATGGTTGGGATAAAGCTATGTATTCAGTTTTAGTTTATTTCATTACATATAAAGTTATAGACATTGTTTTAGAAGGACTTAATGAGTCTAAATCTGTCAATATAATATCAAGTAAAGCAGAAGAGATTGGTAATAATATTATAAGTAAACTTGATATAGGTGTCACTTATATTAAAGGACGAGGTGGTTATACCGGAATAGAAAAAGATATCATATATTGCGTAGTATCAAGATTAGAAATGGCTAAATTAAAAGAATTAATTAAACAAATCGATCCGACAGCTTTTGTAGCAGTAGAAAATGTTCACGAAGTTGAAGGTGTTAGAATAAAAGAAAAAAAAGCAAAGAAAAATGTGGCAACTAGTA
The DNA here is from genome assembly GCA_964391675.1 of uncultured Muribaculaceae bacterium. Lineage (GTDB taxonomy): Bacteria > Cyanobacteriota > Vampirovibrionia > Gastranaerophilales > Gastranaerophilaceae > CAYMMX01. The sequence continues at coordinate 203,470 of CAYMMX010000004.1, forward strand.
TTTTTTATATGATTTTTAAGAAAAGAAAAAAATCTTAACATCTGGACATTTATCAAATATTGTAATATTATTATATGAGAGTTTAATAAAGGAACACAAATGGCAAAGCATATCGATACTATACCAATTGAAGTAAGTATTTTGACAGTAGATCATGATATTAAAGGAACAGTGCATGTATCTAAATATACAAGCACAAATAGAGAATTAACTGATTTATTAAATGATAAAGATAGACGTTTTTTAGCTGTTACAAATGCAGAAATTTATCCTCGCAATTCAACTCAACCCCCTAGAAGATATAATTTTTTAGAAATTCATATGGATTATGTTTTGATGGTGCATCCTTCTACACAAGCAGTATTTAAGGAGTCAGGAAAAGCACAAGAAGATATCGCAAGATTTAGAGATTTGCGGCTTAAATTAAATCAAACAAAACCGTTTTAATATAAAAAGAGGTAAATATTTATTTACCTCTTTTTATTTAGAATATTTATTTTTTTGTTATAATTTAAAAGTTATAATACATTATGTGAGGGTTGGGATGAAAGTTTTAATTACTGATAAAATTAACGAAGTTGCCAAGAATATATTAATTGAGGGTAAAGATATAAGTGCCGAGATTTTACCTACCATGAACGAGGATGAACTATGTAAGGTAATTCCAAATTATGATGCATTAATGATTAGAAGCGAAACTAAGGTTACAAAAAAAATAATCGAAGCAGGTAAGAACCTAAAAATTATAGGACGTGCCGGTGTTGGTGTTGACAACGTTGATGTTGAATCTGCAACACAAAATGGTGTAATTGTTGTTAATTCTCCTGACGGAAATACAACAGCTGCAGCCGAGCATACAATTGCACTTATGCTTTCAATGGCAAGAAACATTCCTTCTGCTGTTGCTTCTACTAAGCAAGGACTTTGGGAACGTTCAAAATTTACAGGAACCGAAGTTTTTGGTAAAACATTAGGTATTATTGGTTTAGGTAAAATTGGTTCACATGTTGCAAAAGTTGCTATATCTTTAGGAATGAAAGTTATTGTATGCGATCCTTATACAACTCAAGAAGCTGTTGAAGCCATTGGAGCTGAATATATTTCTCATTTAGATGATTTTTGGAAAAGATGTGATTTTATTTCAGTTCATACACCAAAAACTCGTGAAACAATGCATCTGATTAATAAAAATTCTATTAATCGAATGAAAAAAGGAGTTAAAATTATAAATTGTGCCAGAGGTGGGATTATTGACGAACTTGCCCTTAAGGAGGCGTTAGATTCAGGTCAGGTTAGTGCTGCAGCAATTGATGTTTATGAAGCAGAACCTGATATAAAAAGTTCTCCTCTACTTGATACAAAAGGTAATATTGTCCTTACACCCCATTTAGGAGCAAGTACTTCTGAAGCACAGCTAAATGTTGCTATAGATGTTGCACACCAAATAAGAGAAGTATTGAATGGTGGCTCTGCTACAAGTGCGGTTAATATTCCGTCATTGAAACCGGAAAAACTTGAACCTGTGAAAGATTATATGCAATTAGCAGAAAATATAGGCGAATTAGCTCAGCAAATCTTAACAGGGAATCTAAAATCTATAGAAATAAGTGCAAAAGGAAAATTGGCATCTCTTGATATTTCACCTTTGGAGACTGCTATATTAAAAGGCATTTTTTCTTCATTTACAGACAATGTTAATTATGTAAATGCGCCTATATTGGCAAAACAGAAAGGAATTTCTGTAACTACTTCTAAATCTGAAACTTCAGGTGATTATATTGGACTTATTACTGTAAAATTAATATCAACTTCTGCTGAGTCATTAGTATCTGGAGCATTAATAGCTGAAAATATTAAAAGAATAGTAAAAATTGATCAATATGATACAAGTATTGAACCTGAAAAACATATGTTATTGGTTCCGCATGAAAATAAACCGTCAATGATTGCCAAAGTTGCAACTGTTATTGGAGAGGCAGGTATTAATATTAATCATATGCATGTAGTTCAGAAAGTTGACGATAAATCACTTATGGTCATTAACACTGACTGTGCTGTTGAACAAAATGTAATAGATAAAATCGAAAAAATTAGTGGAATATCTAATTCAATTTATGTCAAATTATCAGCTTGATTTTTTTGTTATAAAATATAAGCGTTAAATATCGAATATATAGTGAGGAAAAGATGAAAAATACTGTTATTGTCGGAGCTCAGTGGGGTGATGAAGGTAAAGCCAAAATTACAGATTTATTGGCCACAAAGGCTGATTTAATTGTAAGATATCAAGGCGGATGTAATGCAGGTCATACTGTTGTTGTAGATAATAAAACATATAAATTTCATCTTATACCTTCCGGTCTTTTATATAAAGGAAAAACTTGTTTTATTGGTGCCGGTACCGTTATTCATCCTGAGTCATTTGAGGATGAGACCTTGCAACTTATTCAAGAAGGAATTTCACTTAAAGGGCTTAAAGTGAGCCCGCTTGCAGCAGTTACAATGCCTTATCATGTTGAAATTGACGGATATAGTGAATCAACCGCTGATAAAGGTAAAATTGGTACTACAAAAAAGGGTATTGGCCCTACTTATTCAGATAAAGTCGGAAGATATGGCATTAGAATTGAAGATTTATATTGTAAGGAAGCTTTAAGTGAAAAGCTTGATATAATACTTCCAATTAAAAACAAACAACTCAAAGAAGTATATGGTTTGGATACTTATACAAAAGAGGAAATTGTTGCACTTTGCGATAAATATGCAAAAATATTCGAACCATATGTAGCACTTAATTGGCAGGAACTTCTTAGTAATGCGAAAAAACATAAAAAAACAATATTATTTGAGGGTGCTCAAGGAATAATGCTTGATATTGATTATGGAACTTATCCTTTTGTGACAAGTTCAAATCCTATAGGAGGAGGAGCTTGTGTTGGAAGTGGTTTTGGTCCTAAAATGATTGATGAAGTTATTGGAGTTTCCAAAGCATATTTAACAAGAGTTGGGGAAGGACCTTTCCCAACAGAATTAACTGATCGTTTTGGTGAAAAAATGAGAAAAATTGGACACGAATTTGGCACTACAACCGGACGTCCTCGCAGATGCGGCTGGTTTGATGCCCTGGTTGCAAAATACGGTATATTAGTTGGTGGACTTACATCAATGGCTATTACTAAACTTGATGTTTTAGATAATTTTGATGAAATCAAAATCTGTACTGCTTATAGAGATAAAAGAAACGGTGCAATTTATAATTCATATATTACAAATGTGTTTGTTCATAAATATTTGGAGCCTGTTTATGAGGTCCATCAAGGCTGGAATACTGATATTTCAAAAGTAAGGAGATGGGGGCAATTGCCTAAAAATGCTAAAAAATATATTAAACGTTTAGAAAAACTTTTTGGTATTCCTGTTTCTATGATTAGTGTAGGACCAGATAGAGAACAAATTATTAAGTTGAGATAATATGCCTAAGAGTGTTTATATACATATCCCCTTTTGCAAAAGTAAATGTTATTATTGTTCATTTGTTTCTTTTGATTTACTTGCTCAAAAAAAAGCATATATTAATGCCTTATTAAATCAAATTAAAAATGAGTATAAACATGAAAAGCTTAATACTCTCTATATTGGTGGAGGAACACCCTCTTTATGTACGATAAAAGAATTATCGGATATTTTAAACTTATTCAATATTGATGATGAAACAGAAATTACAATTGAAATTAATCCAGATAGTGTTGATATTGATTATTTAAGCGAACTACGAGGTATTGGTTTTAATAGAATAAGTATAGGAGCCCAGACTTTTAATGATAAAATTTTAAATTATATCGGACGCAAACATAATTCTGTTCAAATTTTTGAAGCAGTTAAAAATGCTAAAAATTCAGGATTTATAAATATTAGTTTAGATTTTATTTACGGATTACCTTATCAAAAATTGAACGATTTTAAAAATGATTTAGTACATGCTTGTGATTTAAATATACAGCATATTTCTTTATATGGATTAAAAATTGATCAAGATTGCAGCTTTGCAAAAAATTACCCAAAAAATCTGCCCGACTTAGATTTACAAACGGACATGTACTTAATGGCCGTTGAATTACTTAATAATAATAGTTTTAACCATTATGAAATTAGCAATTTTTCTTTACCTCATTTTGAATCTGCACATAATTTAAATTATTGGAATAATAGTACTTATTATGGCTTCGGATGCTCAGCAAGCGGATATAATGACAATATACGCTATACTAATGAAAAAAAATTAGATTTATATATTAATAATCCACTTAGAAGAATGCTTGAGCATAAATTAACAGAAAATGATATCTTAGAAGAAACGATTTTTCTGGGTTTCAGAAAAATCGCCGGAATTAATATTGAAGAAATAAACAATAGGTTTAATATCGATTTTAATAATAAATATAAACAAGTTATCGATAAATATTCTAATTTTTTAACCAAAACAGAAAAAGGGTGGATGCTAACTTTAAATGGATTTTTAGTCAGTAATGAAATTTTATCTGAATTTATTGATTAAAATCAATAAATAAATGCTTAAGTAATTTATAACCTTTAAGAAAGGTTTTATAATTAATTTTTTCGGAATTTGAATGCATATTATACACATCTGCTGTACCGAGTAAGAATGGTATAAAATTTTCTCCATTAGCGTTGCTATTTTGGGCATAAATATGTGTTTCAGCACCTGCATGAAATGAAGAAATCAGTGATTTTATATTTATTTTTTCACATACTTTGTTAAATAATTCCTCAATCTTTGAATCTTGTGATTTTTCAAACGCCGGTAAATGAGTTTGAAAAATTATTTCAGCTTTTGCATATTTTTCGTATTTATAATTAAACTCATTGATAATATTTTGAATTAATTTTTTTAATTCTTCTTCTCTTTCGTAACTTGCACTTCTTATTGAATAACTGGCTTGTGCTTCCGTATTTATAACATTTGTAATCGAATTATCAATAAAATAATCTAAATATTTATTTTGCTTTATTTGCTCAGAAACAATTTTGGAGGCTATATTTTGAATATCACCTGCAATGATTGTGCCTAAATTAATGGAAGTAATTGTTCCTGTATTATCTTTATAATAAACACCTTGAGGAATATTTGTACATAATTCTGCAATAAGTTTTGCTGAATTTAACCTTTCTTTTTCATGAATATCTATACCTGAATGCCCGCCTAAAGGAGTTGTTACTTTAAGTTTAGCTAATGTATAACCGGCACCGGAGACAAGCAGTTGCCCCAGTTTATCTGCATCCAAAACCAATACATATTTTGATTGAAGCTTATTAAAATCTACATATTTAATTCCTGTCATTCCATGTTCTTCATCCCTTGTAAATACTATTTCAAGGCCGCCGTGCTTAATATCTGATTGTATTAGTTCGTAGGCTAAAAATAATGCACAAGCTATTCCTGCTTTGTCATCTGCTCCCAAAGTCCTTGTTCCGTCTGTTGAAATAAAATCTCCGTCAAGCTTTAATTTTATCTGAGAATCGTCACCTACTACGTCCATATGTGCTGATAATAAAATAGGTGTTTTAGAATTATCTGTTGCCTTAACTCTAATGAATACGTTTTCATACTCATCTAATTCAAAATCTAAATTATTTTCTCTACAAAAATGCTCAATCCACTTTATAACTTTATCTTCGCGTAGAGAAGGTGAAGGAATTTGTACTAAATTAGTAAATATTTCTAATAATTTATTTTTGTTAATTTCAGTTAGCACGGAAAAACCTCGTATTTGTACCACCTTTACCTATAGGAATTCTAACTGTTCGCATACATTTTGGGCATTTACCCACATATGCTGTTCCTTCCTTATTTTTATAAATTCTGGAATAAACATTGCAACATTCAAACATTATACCAAGAAAATTATTATTTAATTTTTCATTATCTTTTTTATTTTGCACAGGAACCTCAAAAATTATTATTTACATTTTGATTTTCTTTTAAACAAAAAGCGCTTCCTTTTTTTATCTTTAGAATCTGCTGTATTACATTGTAAAGTTTGTGCATCTATTTGACTAGGGTCAAATACGCATTCTATTAATGAATTTGTATATTTATCTTTTAAATGAGCATAATCAAATAATATTATACCATTTGTTTCTAATTTTCTTGCTTCATGAATTTGTCTTAATAAATCATCGGTTGAACCATTCATGAACGTGATAAATAATCCAGCGTATAAATTTGTACATTTGCTCTTATTTTTTATGACATCATTAAGCATTATTCTTGCAGTTTGAGCGTCACAGGTAAGTAACAGAGGCGTAAATCCATCAACATAACCTAAGGCAGACCATGTTCTCCAGTCTTGCTGTTTCGTTTCCATAGCTTTTTGCCTGTCAGGGAAAATAACAGCTGTTAATTTTATTTTATTTTGTTTGGTTAGTTTACTGATTCTATATACAAATGATGAAATTTTATCTTGTCTATATCTGTCCCAAGCGGGCCAAAGAGGGTCTGAATAAGAAATTTCTATCGGATCTTTCCCGTATAAATTTTTAAATTCATTTCTGGCATATTCAGTATATCCCCAATTAGAAAGATCATAACCCGGAAATTTTGCTGCAATTGATTGTGGATATCTTATATAATCAAGGTTAATACCATCAGGGGAGTAATCTTGAACAATTTCGACTATTAAATCTTCTAAAAATTTTTGTACGTCTGGATTTGCAGGATCAATAAAATATCCTCCATGCTCTGATAATGACGGAACAGCTGATAATGAGTCAAAATCACGTTTTGTTTTATTACTCCAAGCCGGTTTAACAGCTAATATGCTCTTTGGATAGTCTTTGGGATTTTTATTGCCCACGTAAAAAGTTTCAAACCATATATGAACTTTCATATTCCTTTTATGTGCCTCTTTAACCCATATTTTTAACGGATCAATACCGGCAAAATAACTATTTTGGGAATTAAATTGATAATTTTCCATTGTTTTACTTGGAAAAATTGTTTGTCCATGAAAATAAGTTTCCAAAAATATATTATCAATACCTGATGATTTTATTTTTTCAATTGTATTTATTATCTCTTCAGGGGTTATTTCTATTGGTCTTATCCAAACTCCTTTTAACTCATTTTTATCATAAGGAATAGAATTTGTGAGGGCTTGATTTGCAGATTCTATAGCCATTGCGGCATATTTTTGTACATCTTTAGGATTTTTTTCAGCTTTATTAAGGTATTCTTTAGCTTTATCTATATGCATACAAGGATTCTTGTAATTATACATATAGGATAAATTTTTATAGTAGGCTACAATGTCTTGAACCTCTCTAATTTTTTCTTTTGCTCCAAATAGAAAACTGTCAGATGTAACATATACTGTAAGTGTTTTTAATTCTTTATTTACGTAAACTTTTGAACCAACAATTATATTTTCATTCATCCATTTTTTAGCCGCACCGTGCCCGCTTATGACAAGACCATCTCTTGGTATTATTGAATCAGCACCGCTTATTGATGTAACTATATTTCCGTTTACTATAGCTTCTGTTCCGAATTCATTTGTATTTGTTCTTAATCCGTATGCGGGAGTGTAGATAATTAGTTGATTTGCTCCTCTTAGTCCAGGATAAAAACTAGCTGTTGTATTAGTAAGTATTGTTGGATCTATTGAACTTATCGGATATATTTTTTGCGAAAATATAACTTCATTTGTGCTTACAGATTGTATATCCTGTGCGTTAGCTACAGTAAAAATTTGTACAAATATTAATGAAATAATAATTAATTTTGATACTATCCTACCCATTATCCCAAATTTACCTCTTCACTGAAATATTATTTCCTAAATAAATAATACTGCGATTGTGAATAATTTAATTCATCCAATAAGCGTATTTTATTTGTCAATTCAACTGCTTTTGGATTTATATTATAAGCTTTTATGTAAAACTTTATAGCATTTTCAATATCGGCAAGCTTTTCATATATCACTGCCATTTGATAATTTAAATTATAGTTATTTTGTAATCCGTTTTTATACGAAATGGTGTAGTATAACATTGCTTTACTGAGATCATTTCTTTTTGAATAATAGTCAGCAAAGTATAAATTAAGTTTAGGATGTTGACTATCCATATTATAAGCATTATAGAAATGTTTTTGTGCATATTTATCTAAGTTCATTTCATCATAAACTCGACCAAGACCTATTTGAGCTTCAATTGATTTTTTATTTGCCTGTTCTGCTAAAAAATAATTTCGCATTGCATTTTGCAAATAATAATTTTTTTCTTGCAAGTTTTTTGTTTTTTCATAAAGAAGCATATAATTATCAGCTTTTTTTAAACAAGTTAAGTCTTCTCCTTTTACAAAGGAGTATTTAATTTCATTATGTTGTATGTGTCCGCCTGTCTCAGCATAAGTAATATTGCTGATTGTTATAACTAGTATTATTATATATATTAGCTTTTTAATCATAAAAAAATCATCTTAATATATCACAACATCTACTATTATACCAGTAAAATTTTGTGTAAAATAGTATAAAAGGACGGGGATTAAAATTTGAAAGAATTAATTTTTTTATTAGTTTTTATTGCATTATCAACAGCTTTTGCACTTGCAGCTATTATTGCAAGCTTTATATGCTCTCCTAAAGCTGAAAGTGATGAAAAATCAGAAACTTATGAATGTGGCATGAACCTTTTTTCAGATTCGAGAATCCAATTTGATGTTAAATTTTTTAATTTTGCAATTATGTTTTTAATATTTGATGTTGAAGCAATTTTTTTATTCCCGTTTGCTATTAGTTTTAATCAATTACAACTTTTTTCATTAATTGAAACAGCAATATTTATATTAATTCTATTAATTGCATTAATATATGCGATTAAAAATGATGTATTGAGGTGGCAATGAATGTAATTATTTCAAGCATTGATTTTATACACAATTGGGCTCGTTCTAATTCAATTTGGCCAATGACATTTGCAACTTCTTGTTGCGGAATAGAAATGATGCAAACTTCTGCTGCTAATTTTGATATTGCAAGGTTTGGTTCGGAGGTTTTTAGGGCGACCCCAAGACAGGCAGACTTGCTGATTTGTGCCGGGACTATTACTCATAAAATGGCTCCTGCACTTTTGAAGTTGTATCAACAAATGCCTGAACCAAAATATGTTATTGCTATGGGGGCATGCACTTGTGCCGGTGGAATGTTTACTGATAGTTATTCAGTAGTAAATGGAATAGATAAAATTATACCTGTTGATATTTATCTGCCAATGTGTCCACCAAAACCAGAAGCTCTTTTGGATTCTATTATTAAACTGCAGAAAAAAATTCGTAAAGAAACCATTCTAGACAGACAAAAATACGTTTCCAGTCATGTTTCTTGTCTGAAAATTGATGAAGAAAATGAAATTTTAGTTCAAGATAGCGGTATCATAATCCAATCCTGGGGATTATCCGGCAATCTGGAGGAGGGATTAACTTATGAATTTTAATGTTCTTGATAAATTTTCAGTAAGTATTATTGATCCTATGATTCCAAATTCTTTTATCAAAGTTAGAGTAGATTCAAATAATTTACTCAGTTTATTGAATTTTCTTAAAAATAATGCAGAATTTGATTTTGACATACTTATTTCTATTATTGCAGTTGATTTAGGGGTAGATGCGAATAATATTGAACTTATATATGATTTATATTCATCAAAAAACTGTAAAAATGCACGAATTTCTGTTTTAGTGGATAGAAATTCGCCTCATATTTGTTCCATAGTTAATGTATTTAAAAGTGCATATTTTGATGAGTGTGAAATTTTTGATTTATTTGGTGTGATTTTTGACAATAATCCGAACTTAAAAAGATTGCTCATGCCAAAAGGATGGATAGGTTATCCATTGAAAAAAGATTATGTTGAGGATGATAGTAGACTTTCATGGAGCGTTGATAAGTGAGCAATAAATCATTAACAAAAATGAAAATAAATATAGGTCCCCAGCACCCTGCAACACATGGTGTTCTAAGGTTAGTCCTCGAGCTTGAAGGTGAGATTATCAAGTCCTGTGAACCTGTTATAGGCTATTTACACAGAGGCCTTGAAAAAATGGCAGAGAACCGAACATATTTGCAATATCTTCCTACAGTTGATAGGGTTGATTATTTAGGCGGATTCTTTAATTCATATGCTTTTTGTAATGCAGTTGAATATTTAGGGCAAATAGAACTTTCTGAACGTTGTAAATATATCAGAGTATTGACAATGGAGTTAAATAGATTATCTTCTCATTTGCTTTGGTTGGGTACTTATTTACTTGATTTAGGAGCAACTTCTCCATTATTTTATACTTTCAGAGATAGAGAAGAAATATTATCATTTTTTGAGGAACTTACAGGTCAAAGAATGATGTATAACTACTACACCTTTGGTGGATTGCGTCATGATGTTGATAACTGTTGGTTAGATAAAGTTGAATTATTTATAAATAAAATGCCTCAAAAAATTCAGGACTATGAAAATATTATTACAGATAATCCGATATTTGTTGCAAGGGCTAAAAATATCGGTAAAATTACTAAAAACGAAGCTTTGCAATATTCGTTGACCGGACCAAATCTACGTGCCTCAGGCATAGATATTGATTATAGAAAGCAGCATCCCTATCTGGTTTATGATAATTTAGACTTCAGTACTAAAGTAGACAATAATGGAGATACTTTTGCAAGATACAAAGTTCGTATTGAAGAAATGAAGGAATGTCTTCAAATTGTTTTACAGTGTATTGATTGGTTAAAATCAAATAATGGTGAAGTTATTTCAAAGGTTAAACAACCGTTTCTTAAAATTCCAGAAGGAGAACATATTTCTTATGTTGAAGCTCCACGTGGTATTTGTTCGTGTTATGTTAAGTCTGACGGTTCTTCAAATCCTTATAGAGTAAAGTGGCGTACAGGCTCATATTATGCAGTACAAATCTTACCTGCAATATTAACCGATGCTATGTATCCTGATCTTATGACTATTTTCGGATCACTTGATGTAATTTTGCCGGAGGTTGACAGATAATGGATTACTTATATTTCTTATATATTGATTTATTGCAAAAATATCATTTGCCCAAAATAATTGGAATGATTACTTTTCCGATATTGCCGTTTTGTATTGTTGCTATTGTTTTAATTCTGGTAGTTCTTTTTCTTGTTTTGTTAGAAAGAAAAATTCTAGCATTATTTACTCAAAGAAAAGGGCCTAACAGAGTTGGTCCTTGGGGGATGTTTCAGACGATAGCAGATGCTATTAAATTATTGTGTAAAGAAAATATTATTCCAAATAATGCTGAAAGATTTATGTTTAATTTAGCTCCATTAATTGCATTTGTTCCGGTTATGGTTATTTGGGGATTAATACCTTTTAGTTCTGAATTTGATTTTATTTCATATTCTATTAGTGCATTGTTATTTGTAACTATTGCTTCAATTCCTATTTTAGGAATTTTAATGGCAGGATATGCAAGTAACAATAAATATTCTTTAATAGGAGCTGTGCGTTCTGTTGCTCAAGCAATAAGTTATGAACTTCCTATTATATTCGTTTTATTGAGTGTCGTTGTCTTATCTTCTTCACTAAATTTAAAACAAATTGTTTTTGAGCAAATGAATTATGGTGCTTTTTACACCCCTATATGCGGTTATTTTATCTTCCCCGCATTTTTGGGTTTTATTATATTCTTCATATGTTCTGTTGCAGAATTAAACCGCTGTCCTTTTGATTTGCCTGAAGCGGAAAGTGAACTTGTAAGCGGGTACAATACAGAATATTCCGGAATGAAGTTTGCATTTTTCTTCTTGGCTGAATATGCAATGATGTTTATTATGTGTGCTTTTATTGCAGCTTTATTTTTAGGTGGTTTTCTATCACCATTCGGGTTTTATATTAGTGATAAATTAATTACAAATCAATATATTGCAAATATTTTTGTATATTTTGAACAAGTATTTTGGATATTTATAAAAACATTTTTTTTGATTTTTTGTATGATGTGGGTTAGAGCGACTTTACCACGTTTAAAGTCAAGCCAGTTAACTTCTTTTGCCTGGAAGTTTTTACTTCCATTGTCTTTTCTAAATTTATTCATTGTTTGTTTAATAAAAGGAGTCGCATAGTGAATATATTTAAAAGTATATATGCAGTCATAATAGGACATTTAACTGTTTTTAAGCATATTTTTAAAAAAGCAGTGACATTGGAATACCCAGAAGTTAAGAATCAACTAAATGATAAATTCAGAGGAAGACATGCCCTTGTTTCTGATATTGAGGGTAATCTAAAATGTACGGCTTGCGGGACTTGTCAAAAAGTTTGTCCATCATTTGATACTATTGAAATAATAAAAGAAAAAAATAATGAAGGTAAATTTTATCCAAGGAGTTATTCTATTGACTTGGGTAAGTGCATTTTTTGTGGTAATTGCGTTAATTATTGTCCTTTTGATGCGATAATTATGACAAAAGAATATGAGCTGGCAGATGAAAAAAAATCATCTTTAAAATTAGACATAAATACTTTAAAAAATAATTATTATAGTAAATAATTATTATGCGAGGGTAATCGGTGGAGATTGAAATACTAAAAAGTTTTATATTTTACAGTTTTGCAGGAGTTATTATACTCTTTGCTATTTTAAGTATATTTTCTTTTAGAATCTTATATTCATTACTAGCTGCAATTTTAGTATTTTTTGCAACAGCGGGAATATATTTTTTGTTAGGTGCTGATTATAATGCTGTTATACAAATTGCAATTTATGGCATTGCGATTCCCATTCTTTTCGTTTTGGCTATCATGTTTACTTCAGATAAATTAGATAAATCTACTTATATTACGATAAAGCCGAGGTTATTTTTTTCATTTTTTGGACTTGGTATTTTATTCCTTTCTTTGCTTTATTTAATATTTATTTCATTGAATTTAAGCTCTAATTCGGCTTGGCTATTAGATAAACAAACAATGTTTATTAATAAATATCAAATGTTTTATGCTATTTCAAACGGTTTTTTGGTTAATTATGTGTATGCTTTTGAATTGTTTTCATTATTACTGTTAATTATTGTTGTCGGAATTTCAACTTTGAATTTGTTAAAGGAGAAAATCGATGATTGAATTTAATGATTTATTTTTCAAAGTTGGCTTATACCATTATTTATTCTTGGCTTTAATTTTATTTATAATAGGTTTTTTAGGAGCTATTATTTCTAAAAATATTTTAAAAGTCCTTATTTCAATTGAATTTATGCTTACTTCTGTAAATATTAATTTTATAGCTTTCGCAAGTTTTTTTGACAATATAAAATTAAACGGATTAATTTTTTCATTATTTTATATTGCTGTAGGTGCAGTTGAAATTGCAATTGCACTCGCAATAATATATTTAATGTTCAGAGAAAAAAGAAGTATAAATACAGAAGATTATACGGGAGGGAAAGATAAATAGATGAATTTTTTTATTGAAAATATTTACACTATTATTTTATTTCCTCTCTGGATTTTCTTATTAATTATTTTGGGACGTTTCTTTAATGTTGTCCAATCCAGAAGAGTTATTACTATTCTTACCTTATTATCTACATTATATGGAATCATTTTTTCAATAGGGTGTTTTTTGTATTTATATCAGGGTCCTGATTTTGTTTATGAAGCCTCATATAATTTCATTAAAATAGATGATTATTGTTTAAAATTAGGTGTACTTGTCGATAATTTATCATCAATTATGCTAATTGTAGTAACTATTATTAGTTTTGCTGTCCAATTTTATTCGTCCGGTTACATGTTTAAGGATAAAAGTTTTACAAGATTTTTTGCATATTTAAACTTATTCAATTTTTCGATGCTTGGTTTAATCCTAAGCCCTAATTTGTTCCAAAATTACATTTTTTGGGAATTGGTAGGTCTTTCAAGTTATTTATTAATAGGATTTTGGTATAAAAAACCTTCTGCATCTTATGCTTCTAAAAAAGCATTTGTTATGAATAGAATTGGTGATTTTGGGCTTTTATCCGGTACAATTGCAATTTCATATTTTATGTATGAATATTCAAGTGTTACTTCATTGGCGACTGTGCCTTTTGTTAATATTAGTGATATTGGAAATTATTTATACTCATACACTAATGATGCAATATTTATTATCATTTGTGTTTTACTATTACTTGGTTCTTTTGCTAAATCAGCGCAATTCCCGCTGCATACCTGGTTAGCTGATGCTATGGAAGGACCTACACCGGTTAGTGCTTTAATTCACTCGGCAACTATGGTCGCTGCAGGAGTATATTTAATTGCAAGATTATATCCTATTTATAGTTTAAGTACAGAAATTATGTATTTTATAGCAATAATAGGATTATTTACTGCTTTAATATGTGCGTATTTTGCTATAACACAAACTGACTTTAAGAGAATTTTGGCTTATTCTACTAATTCACAGCTTGGATTAATGTTTTTAGCATTAGGTGCCGGTGCTTACACAGGAGGACTTTATCATCTTGTTATCCATGCATATATCAAATCCATGTTGTTTTTGTGTTCAGGAATTGTTATACATAGTTTGTTAAATCAGAAAGATATAAGATTTATGGGTGGACTTAGAAAATATTTACCGATTACTGCTTTTTGTTATTTAATAGGTTGTATTTCAATTTCAGGATTGTTTTTTAGTGGATTTTATTCAAAAGAATCTATTTTAAAATCTATGTTAGAAAATAATCATTATATCTTTTCAATTGGGTTTTTAATTGTTGGGTTAATGACGGCTTTTTATATGTTCAGGACATATTTTCTTATTTTTGAAGGCAATTATAAAGGTGAAAAACCACCTTTAGCTTCAAGCTTTATATTAAATGCCTCAATATTATTTTTGGTTATTCCGGTTATTAGTTTGGGATTTTTATCACACAACTGGATAGGGAAATTTATTTATTTTGGAAATAGTATTTCTCAGAGTGCAAAAACAATTGATCCGGTATTTATTTCAATATGCGTTGCATTGATTGGTTTTTCTTTTGCTTTTCTTTTTTATAATACTAAAGTTAGAGCTATTAAAATTCCAATTTTGTATGAACTTTCTAAAAATAAATTATATATTGATGATTTATATGGTTTTTTGTCAGATAAAGTATATCGATTTATTTCTAAATTAACTGTATTTACAGACAAATATGTTATTGATGGTTTTGTTAAACTCTCAGTTTTAATCACAAGAATGTTTTCTTGGATTTTTTCAAAAATGCAAACTGGTAATTTCCAAAGTTATTTATCTTATGCCGTTATTTTTCTAGGAGTATTTTTTACAGGACTTATGTTTGCTTATATTTTAATTATTAATTACAACTTATTATCTGCGGGAGGGAACTAATGGATTATTTATCATTGATAGTTTTAGTTTTTTCTCCATTACTAATGTCAATTTTGCTGTTTTTACCATTTTTTAAAAATAATGAAGTAAGAATTCGCAGATTTAGCAAAGGTTTTGCAAGTCTACATTTTATATATGCCTCATTATTCTTGGTGTTCTTTAATAATTTAGAAGAAGGAATTTCTTATACTAAAGAAATAACTTTTTTCAATAATAGCTGGATTCAACCTTTAGGAATTAAGTTGGCTTTTGGAATAGACGGAATTTCCTTATTAATGGTTATATTGACATCATTTATATTTTTACTTGCATTAATTGCCAGTAAAAGTAATATAAGAGGAAAACACAAATTTTATTATTCTTTGGTATTATTTTTAGAAACAGCTGTTCTTGGTGTTTTTTGCGCAAGAGATATGTTTATGTTTTTTATGTTTTGGGAATTGGAATTAATCCCAATGTATTTTTTAATATCACAATGGGGAAGTGGTAATTGTAAATCTTCAGCTATGAAATTTGTTCTTTATACTTTTGCCGGAAGTTTAGCAATGCTATTGGGAATCCTTTTGCTATATTTTTATAATTTTGCTACATATGGAAATTTAACTGCGGATTTTTCTTCAATATTTATATCTTCTCAAGAATTTCCAATATTTATGCAAATTTTTATTTCGATTTTATTATTAATAAGTTTTGCTGTAAAAATGCCAATTGTTCCTTTTCATACTTGGTTACCTGATGCTCATACTGACGCACCAACTCCGGTAAGTATGATTTTAGCCGCTATTTTGCTTAAAATGGGTGCATATGGTATTATCAGGTTTAATATGCAGCTATTGCCTGAAGCTTTTAAATTAATTGTTCCTGTATTAGTTATTTTTTCTTTAATTAATATTATTTACACTGCATTTGTAGCATATGGGCAAAATGACTTAAAGAAAATTGTTGCATATTCAAGTATTTCCAACATGGGTATTGTTTTATTAGGTCTGTCTTGTTTGAATTTAATTGGATTCTCAGGCGCAATATTTCAAATGGTATCACATGGTATTATTTCTGCAGGATTATTCATGCTTGTTGGCATTATATATATAAGGACTAAAACAAGAGATTTAACAGAATTGGGTGGTTTAGGACATGTAATGCCAAGATTGATGGGTTTTGGGTTAATTTTATCCATGGCTTCTGTGGGAATACCTCTATTGATGGGATTTGTTGCTGAATTACTTGTATTTTTAGGAGCATTCAATTCGCAAATTATTACATTTGGTGATAATATTGGTATTTCAATTAGAGTTTATAGTGTTATTGCACTTCTTGTATTAATTTTAAGTGCTGCTTATATATTAAGACTATTACATAATACGTTTTTTGCTAATATGTTTGAAAAATGGAATGAAATTAGGGATATCAGTAATCATGAATTTATTGTTATGTTTTCATTATGTTTAGTAGTTGCTTTTTTTGGTATTTTTCCTATGGGGTTATTAGATATAATTCAGCCTGTTTTAGCTAATATATTAGAATTTTTAAAGATATAGAAAGGTAGAATAATGGAATTTATATATAATTTATTTAATGCTATGTTGCCCGAAGTGGCTTTAATATTTTTCATTTTTCTTCAAATATTTTTGTCAGTTTTTTTGGATACAAAATTTTATAAACTGTCAAAATGGTTATCTGTTTTCGGTATTTTTATTGCTACATTTTTATGTACAAAAGTTCAAATAGAACCGGTATATACCGGATTTAAAAATTCAATTTTATCGGATCATTATACTTTATTCTTTAAAGTTATAATATTAATTTCTTCATTTCTGATTATCTTTTTAACTAAAAAAACAATAATGTCCAGACGATATAATGCTTTTCAATTTAATGCACTTATATTGACTATGATTTTAGGTGCTATATCTATGACTTGTGCAAATGACTTTTTAACCTTGTTTATTTCTATGGAAACACTTAGCATTGCTATTTTTTTCTTAATTGCATTCGAAAAAGATTATGAATCTAAGGAGGCAACATTAAAATATTTAGTAATGAATGCAGTAGCAAGTTCTGTATTTCTTTTTGGGGTATCATATCTTTACGGAATTACAGGTTCTATTAATTTTTCTACTATATATGAATACTTTTTAGAAAAAGACCCTACCTTATTATATTCAATGGCATCTATATTTATAGTATGCGGACTTACTTTTAAGTTAGCAGTTGTTCCTTTTGCAAATTGGATATTAGATATTTATGAAAATACCAGTACTTCTGTAGTTACATTTTTATCTGTAATTCCTAAAGTTGCGATGTTTGGGATTTTAGCAAGACTTTTAGTTTTTCCGCTTAGTTATAGTTTTGAGCTAACTTTTATAATTGTTGTTATTTCGGTGTTAACTTCAATATGGGCAAATTGCCTGGCTATCAGGCAACATAATATTAAACGAATCCTTGCGTGCAGCTCAAGTGCTAACGCAGCTTATGTATTATTTGCAACTGCTTTAGTTTCAGTATTTAATTTATCTACAGTTTTGTTTTATTTAGTCGCTTATATTTTTATGAATATAGGCGTATTTGCAGCGATTATTATATTAGAAAGTTCAGAGTTTTCTAATAAACTATATGAGTTTAAAAACTTTGCTTATACTAATCCTGTATTTACGCTATGTTTTGCTACTTGCATATTAGGTTTAGCAGGTTTCCCTATTACTGCAGGATTTATATCAAAAATTTATATATTTTCCGCTATTACAAGATCAGGCCTTGTTTTTATTCCGTTTTTAATTATTATGTTTTTAGCGATAGTGATTTCAGTGTACTATTATTTAACAATTGTTAAATTTATGTTTGAAAAATCAGAAAATACATTGAGTGAAGTTGTTTCACATAAAGTTAGTTCAGCCATAGTTGTATTGTATAGTTGTGCAATAATAACGGTTGTTATTGGTTTATTTCCATCAAAAATAATTGAACTTTGTCAAATAGTTGCTTATAATATTTAAATATCACTCCAACGAACTGAATAATCTATGTTACGATGTCCGCCAAATTTTCCGTCATCAAGACCACAGTCCAAGTATATAAATAATCTTCTTATAAAATTAACTTTTTTATTATTAGTATAAAATTCAGGATCCCTACTTTTATAAGTTGTTGATTTACCATTGATTTGAGAATACTGCAAATCAATTAATCTTGCCATTTCATTTGAATAACCGTGATTTTTTATATATTCATCAGATTTCGCTTCTTCTGGAGTAATAATTGCAAAACTTGGTAAAGAAACCACACAAATACACAATATTGCTAATAAAAATTTTTTCATAAATACCTCTAATAAATATTACTTTATTTTTAGATTCTAATCAAGTATATTATATCTTCTTAATAATTGGTATAAACTAGACATAGGATTTTTTTATAATTTCTTCTAATTTTTGAATAATTTGATCTTCCGGAACTCTTGCAACAATTTCACCTTTTTTAAAAATATACCCTTCTTTTATAGCTCCTGCTACGCCGAAATCCGCGTGTTTCGCCTCCCCGGGGCCATTAACAGGACATCCCATTGTTGCTATTGTTATCGGTTTATCAAAGTTTTTAAATTGTTCCTCTACTTTTTTTGCAAGACTTATTAAATCAATTTGACATCTTCCGCATGTGGGGCAAGAAATAAAATTTACTCCTTTTTGCCTTAGCCCAAGAGACTTCAGTATTTCAAAGCCTGCAAATACTTCTTCAACAGGATTTTCTGTTAGGGATACTCTTATTGTGTCCCCAATCCCAAGAGATAAGAGACTTCCAAGGCCTACTGAGGATTTTATTAATCCTGATTTTAAAGTTCCGGCTTCAGTTACCCCAAGATGAAGCGGATAGTCAACTTTATCAGCAATAAGTTTGTATGCTTCTATTGTTGTTAAAACATCAGAAGATTTGAGAGAAATCTTTATAAGGTTAAAATCCAAATCCTCAAGAATTTTTATATGCTTTAAAGCGCTTCCAACCATTTTTTCAGCAAGTGTTGTGTTTTCATTTTGGAATTCTTTTTCTAATGAACCGGCATTTATTCCGATTCTAATAGGTATTTTTTGATTTTTTGCAAGATTAACAACTTTCTTTATGTTTTCAAAATTGCCTATATTTCCAGGATTTAGTCTAAGGGCACAAATTCCATTATTTATACATTTAATTGCCAAGCGATAGTCAAAATGTATATCTGCAATCAAAGGAACATCAGATTTTTTAACAATTTCTTTGATTGCAGTTGCTGCATCGTTATTCAAAACAGCCAAGCGTATTAATTCACATCCTGCTTCTGTTAACTCATTAATTTGATTTAAGGTTGATTCTATATTCCTTGTATCGGTATTGCACATTGATTGAACAGTAATTGGTGAATTTGAACCAATTTTAATCCCTCCAATTGAAATCTGTTTTGTTTTTCTTCTTTTTATCATAAAATAATTATAACACGGTTAATTAAGTTGTAAATTCATTTTTGATATTAAATACTAAGGAGAAATTTATGAAAATTGCTGTTATTTCAGATATACACGGTAATATGCAAGCATTAAATGCTGTTTTAGCTGATATTAACTCGGAAAATTGCAGTAAAATCTTCTGTCTTGGTGATTTGGCTATGGCTGGGCCAGAGCCAGAAAAGGCAATAGCTAAAATAAAAGAATTGTATGAAAACTCTCAATTGGAGTTAATTCAAGGTAATACTGATAATATGATTGCAAATTATACTGAATTTGGTGATTTAGTTAAATCAAAATTCCCTGTTATGGGAAATGCTCTTGGAAATGATGTTAGTAGTATTTCTGATGAGCTAATAGATTTTTTAAAAAATCTTCCGAAACAAAAAATATTAATGGTAGAAAATGTTAAAGTACATTTGGTTCATGGATCCCCAAGGCGTAATGATGAAAATATTTTACCCGAAATGCCTCTGAATGAAATAGAAGAAATGATTCTTGATACTGATGCAGATTTGATTTTTTGTGGTCATACGCATATTCCATGCGGTTATCAAACAACAAAAAAACAAACTGTTGTTAATGCGGGCAGTGTCGGCAGGCCATTTACAGATAACCCTCAAGCATGTTACGTTATTGTAAATTTTAATGACAAGGCTTTTGATATAAAACATAAGTTCATTGATTATGATAATATAACGGCAAGTAATATTCTTTTAAACAGAAACTTTGAAGGTTCAGATAAACTTGCAAATACACTTTTAAAACCCGAATTGCGTCATTTTTGATTAATATTTATATATATTTCCTAACG
The DNA here is from genome assembly GCA_964391675.1 of uncultured Muribaculaceae bacterium. GTDB lineage: Bacteria > Cyanobacteriota > Vampirovibrionia > Gastranaerophilales > Gastranaerophilaceae > CAYMMX01. Next base: position 224,183 of record CAYMMX010000004.1, read on the forward strand.
TTATTTTACTATTTGACCGTTATATATTAATGAATAATTATTTATTTTGTCATCAGGAGAAAGTATATGAGTATGAATTCACCCGGATTTATTAATTTACTTCAAGCAGTTCAAAATGGAATAAAAATGCAGGTCTAACAACGTATGATACCCCATATGGTAAAGTCTATATTGATGCTGTTATGAATGATTTACTTAACTCTAATTCTAGGTATAGATGGCGTTTAAAAGGTGATAGCCCATCAGATTTTAGTCAATAATAAAATATTATTAATAAATTGTTACATAATTGTACTTATAAATGCATTAGTTTTATAATGCTTAAATGTATGACTTGTATCCATACTTTACTAATGATGGCACAGTAGGTCTATTCAGTAAAAAAGATGATGATATCTATCATTCAACTTATGGTGCTTTAAGCGAAAGTTGGCAAAAATTTATTTTGCCAAGTAATCTTGCAGAGTATATTTTAAATAATAATACAGTTAAGATTCTTGATTTATGTTATGGAATTGGGTATAACACAAAATCGGCATTAAATGTTTTTATAAAGCAAATCGTTAAAGACGGCATCTACGCGATACATACCGATAATATTTCTAATTTTAAAAATAATAAAAAATTAAATTTTAATTCAAATAATTGTAGTAATCCTAATTTAAATAACGATACGATATATACTGATAATATTTCTAACCAAGAAAAAAATTCTACTAATCAAAAAAAAGAGTTTTACATTGATGCTATAGATATTGACAATATATTAATTAATATTTCTCCTTTTATCACAAGAGGCATCAATAATAATTTCTTTAATAAAAATTTATTTGAAAAACAGTTAAATGATGTCCCATTTAATAGAAAAAATACTCAGGTCAGAAAAATTAAAAACTCTAAATTTAATCCATTACCTAAAATGTATAAAATTAAAAAAGAAGTTTTAATAATTTTGCTTATGCAAAGATTTAATCAAATCTTTTTGCCAAATAAAAATCTACCACAAGATAAAATTACTAAGACAATCTTAACAAGCAATAAATTTTTACCATTTTTTGATAAATATATGCTCAATTTTGGAAAATTTTATATAAATTCTAGGTTAAAAGATAAGGAAAGTAATATTAAACCAAGCTTTTTACATAATATATATTATCAGTATATATCTAAAAGTTATAAAAACGCAAAAAATATACTTAGACAACACAATATTTCTATAAATTTCTATAATCAAGATGCAAGAAAATTTGTTTATAATTGTAATAATAAATATAATTTCATTTTTTTAGATGCTTTTACACCTGTGAAATGTCCTGCTCTTTGGACAATTCAATTTTTTAAATTATTATTTGAACATTTAGCGGATGATGGAATGATTCTTACTTACTCTACTTCTTCTGCCGTAAGAAATGCATTTTTACAAAACGGATTTTATGTTGGTAAGATTTATGATGAAAAATTAAAAAAATATATTGGAACTGTTGCCTCAAAAAAATCTGAATTAATTAAGTATCCTTTGGAACAATATGATATTGATTTGATTAATTCTAAAGCGGGAATATGTTTTTACGACGAAAATCTATCATTAGATAATAGTTCTATTATTGCCAATCGTGAAGAATTAATTAAAAACAGTGACCTTGAAACAAGCTCAAAAATTTTAAAAGGATATAAAAATGGTAATGTTGAATCGTTATGATGTAATTGTAGTAGGTGGCGGTACAGCAGGTTGTTCAGCAGCCTATAATGCGGCCAAACTAGGTTTAAAAACTTTATTAATAGAAAAACATATTCATCTGGGTGGTTCCATTACTTCAGGTTTGGTAATGCCGGCTATGCAGAGTTCTGATAATCAAATTAATACTGATTTTTTTTATGATTTAATATCAGAATTGAAAAAATATAATGCTCAAATTACTTATCAAAATAATCCCGGATGGTTTGATCCTGAAATTTGCAAAGTTGTGCTCGATACTCTTATGCAAAAAGTTGGCGTTGAAGTTATTTTTGATTCTCGTGTTACAGGAGTAAATATTTATGATAATTTAATTAATAATCTTATTGTTTCGTCAAATATGTTATCGGAATGTATCGCAACGAGATATGTGATTGATGCTACAGCAAATTGCGAAGTCGGTTTTCTATCAGGATGTAAATTTATAGATAAAAATGATGAACTTCAACCAGTATCCTTACGTTTTGAAATGAGTGGAATTGATATAAAAAAATTCAGTGATTGGATTATCAATTTTGATTTAGATAGAAATGTTACTTCAGCTTGTATTATTAATGATGAAATCCACTTATCAACAGCATATACATCAAATGGGAAATGGTCTCTAAAGCCGCTTTTTGATGATGCAATTGATAAAAATATCTTGCTAGATGAAGATAGACAATATTTTCAGATATTTACTATACCTGGACGGCAGTCATGTATGGCTTTTAACTGTCCGAGAGTCTATTTCCCTATTGAAATTAACCCTTTATGTAATACTGAACAATCGAAAGCTTTGCAAAAAGCAAGGAAGAGCATAATAAGAATTGCCAAGTTCTGTAAAATTTATTTCCCCGGGTTTGAAAAAAGCTATATTTCTAATATTGCGGATACTCTTGGAGTAAGAGTTTCCAGGCGAATTAAAGGAAAATATATTTATACAGTAAATGATTTAAAATCAGGACGTAAATTTAAAAATGCTGTTGTTATTGGGAATTACCCTATCGATATTCATTCTAATAAGCCCAATGAATCTGTTTTAGAGCATACTCTGCAAGATTATTATTTGCCTATCGAAGCTCTTATATCACAAGATTATGATAATCTTTTTGTCGCAGGGCGCTGTTTATCAGCTGATTTTCAGGCTCAGGCAGCATTAAGAATTCAGCCTAGTTGTTTCTCAATGGGTGAGGGTGTTGCTAAACATATAGCCAATTTAATTAACAGTCAATTATAGTATAATCCTTTCATGCTTAAACCTACTGTTAAACGTGGATTAATGTTAGATTTTATTTCTGATAAGATTATTACTCCCAGTAATACTAGCATTGAACGTGTATACAAATTAAATAATCATAATATAAAATCAGGCAATGTTATTTATATTATGAACAGAGATTTGAGGGTAATTGACAATTGGAGCATGATTTTTGCTATAAATTTTGCAAATCAAAATAATTTAGAGCTTAATGTAATTATTAATTTGCCTGAATATTCAAAACAACAAGAATCATTTTTAAATCAAGGAGTTAACTACTTAAAAAAACAATTAGAATTTTATAAGATTAATTATATATTCTCGAGTAAATTACCCGAAAAATGTGCTGCTGTAGTTTTTGATTTTTCTCCTATAAATTTTAAAAATGATTATATAAAAAATATTAATTTTGCAGCTTATGAGATAGATTCTCATAACATAATTCCCGCAAGATTTATTTCGCAGAAACAAGAATATTCTGCAGCAACACTTAGGCGGAAAATATACTCAAATATCGGATATTTTTTAACTGATTATCCTGAATTTAAGCAACATTCATTATTATTTGGTAATGAGATATTGTCAAAATTTATTAAAAATAAACTTGAATTTTATAGTGAATATAAAAATTATGCAACAAAAAAAGTTACTTCAGGGTTATCTCCATATTTACATTTTGGTTTTATTGCTTCTCAGAGAGTAGCTCTTGAAGTAATAAAATCGTCTTGCAACAGGGATAATAAAGAAGCTTTTTTAGAAGAGTTAATTGTTAGAAAGGAACTGTCAGACAATTTTTGCTTATATTCAAGTAAATTTAATTCATTAAATGATATTCCTAATTGGGCAAAACAGACACTTAAGATTCACAAAAATGATATTCGTTCTTATATTTATTCAAAGAGTGAATTTGAGAATTATAAAACCCATGATGAATTATGGAATAAATTACAGTATAAATTAATAAAAACGGGTAGTATTCATGGTTATGCCAGAATGTATTGGGCAAAAAAAATTTTAGAGTGGTCAAAATCCCCTGAAGATGCCTTAAATATTGCAATATACTTGAATGATAAATATGCATTGGATGGTATTGATCCAAATGGTTATGTCGGTATATTATGGTCAATTGGCGGATTACATGATAGAGCCTTTACAAATAGATTTGTTACTGGTAAAATTCGTTGCATAAATGTAAATTCTAAGAACAAATCATATTTTTGAAGGCAATTTTTTGAAATATATTCTAAAATTTATTATTATTATTATATTTTTTGGACAAGCTTTAAGCGCATATTCGATGCAAACAATTTTTAATGTCCCCAGTGCCGATGTTACACCTAAAGGCAAAATTTTCTTACTTGAAGAGGCTCAATTTAGAAGTTGGAACCCTGGCTCTTATCATGTATTTACAACTCTTAGTGGCTATGGCATTGGTCATAATACTGAAATTGATGTTAATTTATTTAATGTTGGTTCGCCTGCTACACAGAATATTTCGATGGGTACAGGTTTTAAAACATCTATTCCTCTACCGGTTTTTAAAGAAATGTGCCCGAAGAGAGAAATTAAACTTACTGTCGGTTCGAGTTTACTTATTGGTCTTGAAGGCAATGGTGTAGGTAATTGGACTTATGTGCATTTGAGTGGTCGTTTACCAAAAGTCAACACAAGATTAACAGCCGGTGTTAGTTACGGCACTCATCAAGTTTTTGGAGTTGATAAAACTTCTTTTATTGCAGGTGTAGAACAACCTATTAACAAAAAAACTACTTTATTACTTGATTGGTTTTCTGGTAATGAACACTGGGCTGGATATCTTATTGCAGGAGGAAGTTATTCTTTACCTAAGGGCCCAACAATATTTATTGGTTATCAAATTCCAAATAGTTCAAAAATTGGGGCTTCGGGTTTTGTAATTCAATTAGCAAAGCAATTTTAAATATCTTTATGCGTGAATTTTTTTATTCCGTCAGTATAATCTTTAACAATTTGTCCATTTCCATAAAGCTTATATTTATATATAGTTAGACCTTCAAGACCCACAGGTCCTCTTGCGTGCGTCTTATTTGTTGAAATCCCTACTTCTGCGCCAAAGCCATACCTATACCCATCAGAAAATCTTGTTGAAACATTATGATAAACTCCTGCCGAATCAACCTCATTCATGAATTGTTCCGCATTTGAAATATTATCGGTAACTATCGCATCGGTATGTCCTGATCCATATAAATTAATATGTTTAATTGCTTCATTAATGTCTTCGACATATTTATATGCCAGTATTTTATCCGAATATTCAAAAGCCCAACTTTCAGGAATATCAACTAATTCAATATCATTATTTTTAATCGAATCAAGTAATTCGCTGCTATATTTGAAGGCTTTATGGATAAGTAATGTTTCGACTGAATTACAAGCACTTGGGTACTGTGTTTTAGCATCGATAATTATCTTGGCGGCCATTTTTAAATCTGCTGACTCATCTATATATATGTGGCAAATGCCGTCAGCATGACCTAATACGGGAATTTTTGTGTTCTCTTGTACAAATTTTACAAGGGAATTACCCCCTCTAGGGATGATTAAATTAATATATTCATTCATATTAAGCATATTAGCAACATCATCTCTAGAAAATACTTGATTTATTGCATATTTTGGAAAATCTGAAACCTTATCTAACGCTTCCGTAATTATTTTAAAGGTTGCTTTATTTGTATTAATAGCCTCTTTTCCACCTTTTAATATAACAGCATTTCCTGACTTAATTGCTAAAGTTGAGATTTGAGTAATTACATCCGGTCTTGCTTCAAAAATTATTCCTAAGACACCTATAGGACAAGTAATTTTATATAGATTTAATCCATTATCCAATTCACGTGCCAATAAACATTTATTAATCGGATCTTCAAGCTTAATTAAATCTTTGACACCGGATATCATTGTATTCATTTTATTTTCATCAAGTTTTAATCTGTTGTAAACAGATTGGGATAACTCTTTTGAGTCAACCAATATCTGTGCTTGTATTAAATCTTGTTTATTCGCATAAAATAATTCTTCTTTATTGTTTTCAAGAGCTTTAACGATAGAATTTAATGCTTCATTCTTTATTTCAGTAGATAAATTTGCAAGTTTTAATGAAGATTCTTTTGCCAGTTTTGCTATTTCTATAAAATTCATTGTATGACTCCTATTCTAAAATAGTAATATTATCTCTGTTTATAACTTCATCATAGTTTTTGTAACCAAGAATTTTAATTATCTCATCTGAGTGAAAACCGGCAATTTGATTGCATTCCGAGGAATTATAATTTACAATTCCTCTTGCAAGTTCACGCTCATTTTCATCTATTATAGACACTACTTCACCTTTTTTGAATTCATTAATTATAGAAACTATCCCTATAGGTAAAAGGCTTGTTTCTTTTTCTAATATAGCTTTTTTTGCTCCATAATTAATCATAATTTTTCCTAATACATTAGTCGCATAGCCAATCCATCTTTTTTTACCGGATAATAATTCCTCACTCGGCAAGAAAATTGTACCTGTTTCTTTTTGATTAAATATTTCTTGAATAATTGAGGGAATTTTGCCATTAGCAATTATTACAGTTCCACCGGTACGAGTTACAAGTCTTGCAGCTTCAAGTTTTGTTTTCATTCCACCACGTCCCCCAAAAGACGCACCTTGCGCATAATCAATAATTTCTTCTGTAAAATTTTTAACTACTGGAATGATTTTTGCATTTTGATTTGTCTTAGGATTTGAGTCAAATAGTCCGTCTATGTCTGATAATACCACTAATAAATCAGCATCAAGTTCGCTTGCCACAAGAGCAGATAGCTTGTCGTTATCAGAAAAACATACTTGCATATCTTCTAATAAGTCATTCAGTTCTATAGATGATACTGTGTCATTCTGATTTATAATTGGTATTACATTTAATTCTAAAAGTTTATTTAAGGTTGTTCTTAAACTTAAATATTTTTTCCTTTGTGAAAAATCGTCTTCAGTTAATAAAATTTGTGCTACTACTAAATTATATTGGTCGAATGCATTTTCATATATTGCCATAAGCTGGCTTTGTCCAATTGCTGCACAGGCTTGCTTCATTGCAACAGCATCGGTTGATTCAACCTTTAGTTTTTTCTTACCTAAACCAACAGCACCTGATGTTACTAATATTATTTCTTTACCTGATTTTTTGAGCCTTGAAACATCTTCGATAAAAGAATATACTCTGGGTAATGATATTTCACCTTCGTCATTTGTTAAAATATTAGTACCAAATTTAATTACAATTCTTTTTGCTTTTGGAATAATCTCTCTATACATAAGCGAGATTATACAAGAAAAAACTTATTTTTTCAATTTATGATCAACAAATCTGTTTATTTTTGCTTCTTCTGGCCACTCTTGCATTACACCTGATGAATAACCGCAAACTAATAATGCGAGAGGTATTATTCTACTTACTCCAACACTGATTTTATTACCAGGATTTGCAAGTGAAACAGCCATACATGTATCATCTACGTGTCCTGACATATCTGCAAATTTAACTTTTCTATCATCTCTTATGTGATAAATATCTTCATTAATAAAATTACTTAATCTGTTGCCCAAAAAGACTGCAGCACCAAGACAAAGCGCAGTTACAGCTGTATTTGGGATTTCTTTTAAAATATTTTTATTAGTCCAATTAAGTTTTTGTAAAATTTTATCATTTGCAAATTTTCTAAATAATCCAGTACCTCCTGCAATACAACCTATTGGCAAAAGTATGTTTCCAAGCATTTGTATTAAAGATTCTCTAAGTTTAGCTTTAAAATTTTCTTTTTTATCAAATATGGCACCACCTGTGAGGCCTCCAATGATTGATCCTGTTGAAATCATAATTACATTAAGTGGGGTATAATCTAATTTCATAATTGGTAATTCTCCAATTGCTCCTTTAAATCTATCTTTAGGAGGTATAAATTCCCCGCGTTTGATTGCAAGAGCCACACCCGCAGCAACACCTAGTGCAGTTGTAAGTAGAATTCCAGCTTTAACCTTTTTAGGTGCATTTGGCTGCTTTGAATCAAATGAAGGTTTGGATTGATTATTGCTATTTGGAATATTAGATTTGGCATGACTTGAATTAAAATTCAGGTTTGAATTAAATTTAACTTCCATACACTATGACCTTGAAACGATATACGACAAAAATATAAACAAAAAATATATAAAATATTGCTTATATTTTTTAATTTGCTGTCAAAATTTTACAAAATTTAACAACAAATTAATGGAATTTTGAGATTTCTTCAAAGTATCTCTCTAATGCTCTATATCCGCCATAGGCTTCAACATCAATTGCTGAATATCTTCCGGCTACTATATATTTTAATTCTTTAGCTCTTATTTGAATTATCTCATCTGCATCATTACATAATAATTCATTTGAAGAATATGCCCATTTCTTTAGATGTGCAAGTTCTTCGTTAATTTGTTTAATAGTTGAAAATTCAAGAGTATTAAAATCATATTTTTTCAATAATGCAATTTCTTGATTTGAGATATGACTGTGTACTACTTGGAATTTATATATTTTTTTGATAATCATGTAGTTATCAGCTGCTCTTCTATGCGATGGTGGTACAGAATTTTTTGCTAATAATGCAGATGTGGATAGCGAAGTAAAAGTGTCATTTTCATTTGAAAATGAACTTTGTACAATTACAGGTGTTACCTTTTTCTTATCTTTATAAGTTTCTTTGAACAAAATTGCCTCCACTAAATTATCATAAAATATAAATATAAAATGTCATCGTTTTACAGTAAAAAATAAATTTAAATGCAACACTTTGTTACAATATAGTCATGTTTATTACTTTGTATTATACTATGCGTATATATAGTTATAAAAGGTAAACGCAGATGTTAATCGAGGAAATTTTAGAGAGTGTTGTTGCTCAAAAAGGCAGTGACTTACATATATCATCCGGTCTTCCACCGGTAGTTCGTATCGATGGTACACTTCATAGATCAGATTCACCTCCGCTTTCTCCTGATGACGTTGAAACGTTACTTTTTCCAATGCTTTCAAATGAGCAACGCAGAAAATTGGAACAAGAATGGGAACTGGATTTTTCTTATGGAATAAAAGGTTTAAGCCGTTTCAGGGTTAATTTTTACAAGGATAAAGGAAATTATGCAGCAGCATTTCGTGTAATTGAATCTATAGTTCCGTCATTCGATACATTGGGTTTACCTGATATTGTAAGAAAAACAGCAGAAAAACCAAGAGGGCTAGTGTTAGTTACAGGGCCAACAGGTAGTGGTAAATCAACTACTTTAGCTTCTATGATTGATTATATTAATAACACACGTGCTGAACATATATTAACTATTGAAGATCCTATCGAATTTGTTCATTCCTCTAAAAAAAGTGTTGTTCATCAAAGAGAGTTGGGACAGGATACACGCTCATTTGCTAATGCATTAAAATCTGCACTCCGTGAAGATCCTGACATTATACTTGTTGGTGAGATGAGAGATTTAGAAACTATTGGTTTAGCTTTAACTGCGGCAGAAACAGGTCACTTAGTATTTGGAACTCTGCATACTTCTTCAGCAAGTCAGACTATAGACCGTATTATTGATGTATTCCCTGAAGGTCAGCAGCAACAGGTCCGTATACAGCTATCAAATTCACTTATAGCTGTTTTTGCACAAACTTTACTGCCTAAACTTCAACCGGACGGAACAAAAAAGGGTCGTATCATGGCTCAAGAAATAATGCTTGTTACTCCTGCAGTTTCTAATCTAATCAGAGAATCTAAGGCAGCTCAAATATATTCAACAATTCAAATGAATCAAGGAATTGGTATGCAGACTTTAGAAATGGCTCTAAAAGATTTATATCAAAGAAAATTGATAACTTTAGAGGATGCTATTTCTCGTTCTTCACACCCGGAAGATTTAAAAAGAAATATGTAAATATATATTTTATATTTATAATATATACTAGGAAAAAGCTGATATAATCAGCTTTTTTTGTTTTTCTCTTTAATAATTGTAACGAAATATTACAAAAAATTTAAAGATATCAATCAAAAAGAGCAATTATTTATAAAATATATACTTTATATATTTACGAGGATAAAAACGGAGACTAAGAAAAAAAATGGGCTTTCTTATTTTTGCATTTAGAAAACTTAGCTTAAAGCGAACAATTAATCAAAAGAATTTTCGCTTGATGCAATTGTGTAGTCGTCAACAACAATTGCAAGAAACTTCTGGTCTTTTACAACAAGCTAAATCCTTAATGCAAGATGCTTGGAATATGACTTCAGGAAATATTGGTAATATTGCAACTTGTTTAAATCAATCAAATATGGATAAAATTAATTCAAGACTTGATGTTGCATCAAATAAGTATGATAAAGTTTATGATGATTTTAAAAATGGTAAAGCAAGTGCAGCACAATTAGATGCTGCACGTATGGAATATGAAAAAGCTCAAAAAGAAGCTGAAGAAAGTACAAAAGATTCATTAAAACTAACACAAGCAGGAATCGGTGCAAACTTAGTAGCAGGACAAGTTGTTAATAGTGTATTTGCTGCTTCTGAAAAAGCACAAATGGCAGTATTAAACTCACAATCACAAAGTATTGATATGGAGAAAACTGCATTAGAATCTCAACTTAAATTATTAAATGAAGAACTAGCATCAGTTGACAAAGCTGAATCAGATGCAGCTAAGAAAGCAGCTCCAACATTCGGTTTATCATAATAAAATTATAGGATAGGGTTTATATATAGGGTTTAGCCGTTTTAAAACGGCTTTTTTATTTGAATGATTTAACGGAGTAGCTATTATTTTTATTTAGTTTATCTTCAATTTGTTTAAAAGTAAGAAATCCCTCACTTGCACCAAAATTTGAAACAACAGAAGCTGAATTTATTGCAGCAAAGATTAATGATTTACTTATGTCACAATTTGTATAATCAAGTGCAGCACAAAAGGTAGAAGCAAAAGCATCACCTGCACCAAGAGTAGATACCACATTTGACGGAAATGTCGGGCATTGATAGTAAATATTTCCATCATAGGCATATGCTCCATTTTTTCCATCTGTAATTACAATGATTTGTTTTTTACCTATTTTTAATTTATTGAGCATACTTATTATATCGGGGTGAATTATTTCTTTAGAAAATTTGTTTTCTCTTGAATCCGGTCTAACTTCAATTTTTGTACACAGTTGTGCTTCTTCTTTATTCATAATAACTACTTGAGCAGTATCAATAATCTTTTTTATGTATTCAAAACCTTTTTTAATACTTGTTGTTCCTGCGTTAAAGCATACTTTGACATTATTTTTATTTGCAAAGTCAACAATTGATGCTAATACTTTATTTGATTCTCCACTCAATGGTGCTATATAGAGTGTTTTAGCATTTTTTATGGCTTCAAAATTAACTTCATTTTTTTTTAATGTTGCATTAGCACCTCTTTGAGCTAAAACGGTTCTATCACCTTGAAAGCTTAATAATATAATAGAAAAACCTGTGGAAAATGATTTATCTTGTATTATATTTGTAAGATCCAAGGAACTTTTTCTAAGGACTTCCAAAACTCCTTTTGAATAAATATCATCACCAATTTTACAAATTGCACTTGTTTTAAATCCTAAATTTGCAAAATTTAATGCTGTGTTAACGCCTCCGCCACCAACATTAGAGGCAAAAGCTGAAATCTCCATCTTTGATCCGTAAGGGTAACTCATAAATTCTGAACAATTATTTTTTGTAGCTACAGAAACAACATTTGCATCCTCACATTCTACAAATACGTCCATCGTAGCGCTACCTATTGTTATTACATCAAACATATTAACCCCGAATTTTATATTACCTATTTATTTTAACAAAAAGAAAATTTAAATGGTAACTATGCTCTAGGATGTGTTTCATTATAAACTTGTTTTAAATGCTGTGTTGAAACGTGTGTATAAATTTGTGTGTTTGATATACTGGAATGGCCTAATAATTCTTGAACAATTCTTAAATCTGCTCCATTTTCTATTAATCTTGTTGCAAAACTGTGTCTGAACATGTGTGGGTTTACTTTTTTAGGCAATTCTATAGTATTTACTACTTCATTAATCACATTTCGTATAGTTTTATCTTGTAGTCTATATCCTGTATTATTTATAAAAACGGGTGTTGATTCAGTTATGGGTTCAAGCCTAAAGCCTTTAGCAACAAGTGAGCGTGCAGATTCTATATACCTTTTTAAATAAATTTTAGCTCTATCAGATATAAGAACGATTCTTTCTTTTGATCCTTTACCAAAAACTGTTATCTCATTATTTTCAAGATTTAGGCTTCCAAAATTTAACCCGCTCAATTCTGATACTCTCATCCCTGTTGCCCAAAGCAATTCAAGTATGACACGATTTCTAAAACCTGCGGGAGTATCAATTTTAATCCCATTTAATATTTTTTCGACTTCATTTGAAGTTAAAAATTTAGGCAAACTTTTAGGTTTTTTAGGGGTATTTATATTTATTGCAGGGTTAGTATCTATAATTTTTTCTCTGTATAAATATTTATAAAATGTTCGTATCGAAGCTATTTTTCGTGCGATTGTTGTTTTTTTATATTCAAATTTTTGAATAAAATGCAAATATTCACGTATTTTTGAAAAATTAACATTTGCACAATTTAGTTCATCAAGCCACAACAAATAACTGAGTAAATCAGAATAATATGCTTTAGTTGTATGTTTTGAAAAATTTTTTTCTACTGCTAAATATAATTTAAAATCTTGCAAATATTTTTTTGAAAGATTATCTAACCCCAATTCAAATTACTCCTGCTTAACAATTTTACTTTTAACTTAAAATAGTATACAATATTTTACAGAAAAGGGGAAGAAGATGTTTAAAAAGAAGATTTTTTGTTATGCATTAATAATATGTTTTGCATTTACAGCTTTATCTGCATTTGCAGAGCCTATTATCGAACTTGCTGCTCCAAGGATTAAGCCAAGATTTGTTGATGATTCTTCTTCGAGTTATCCTAAACAAATAGATAAAACCCCTAATGCTAACAATGCAAAGTCAACCTCAAAAGTTTCCGCTGCAAAAAAAACTGGTACTTATTCAAAACGCAAAAAGAAGTTAAAAAAGAAACCAGTTATCAAAGTTGATTACAATAAAGTCTCTAAAATGATTGAATATGGTTATTATGATGATGCTGATGCTATTTTATACAATGCAATAAAAATAAATCCTAAAGATATAAATGCTTATTCGCTATTAGTAGTATCTCTTGCTAAACAAAACAAATTAGACCCTGCACAATCCAAGATAGATAATCTAATAGAAAAATACCCTAAAAATTCAAACATTCATTATGCACAAGGAATTGTTTATTATCAACGTACTACGTCATCTAATATGGAGTATATTACTAATTCACAAAAATTGGTTAATGATTCTTTGAATGAATTTAAGAAAGCTATTGAGCTTGATAGTAATAATGCAAGAGCTTATAATGCGGCAGGAGTAATATCATTAAAGCTTGAAAAATATGATGATGCCACTAATTATTTTAAAAAAGCCATAACTATTGACCCATCATATTCCACAGCATTAGATAATATTGGAACGCTTGATTTTATCAACGCTAAATACAGTGAAGCAGAAAGTAAATTTAAAGATGCACTGAAATATAATTCAAAGAATTCAACGGCAATGTATCATTTGGCTCAAATTTCAATGCAAAAAAATGATTATAATTCTGCAATCACATATTTAAACAATGCTCTCTCTATTAATCCTTCTTCTTATGCTATATACAACCTTTTAGGTCGTGCATATACTGCTCAAGGAAATATTTCGGCAGCAATTAATTCATTTAAAAAATCTGTTTCAATTAAACCTGAATTCACATTGTCTTACATCGATTTAGCTGATATATATGAACAAAGAGGTGATAACGAATTTGCTATAGTACAGTTAAAGACTGCGTTATCTGTTGATGCTGATAATAATATATTAAAAATGAAACTTGCCAATTTACTGCTCGATTCTGGTAAATATCAGTATGCTATTGACATATATTCTACTTTAATAAATTCTGATGAGTATAAAGATTCTGCACTCAAAGGTCTTGCTTGTGCTTACTTTTGTCAGGCAAAAAGTAATATTAATAAATCAGTAGGTTCTAAGAAAGGTGCATTTGAAGCCATAAATTATATTAACATGGCAATAAAGATAAACCCGAATGACTTGGACTTACATTTAGCAAAGTTACGTCTTTCTCAATATCTGGGTCTTCCGAAAGATACTCAAATAGAGCTAAATAAAATTATTAACTCACCGAATGATGACATGTCATCATTATTAACTAAGGGAGAGGCATATTTAGTTTTAAGTGATTATAAAAATGCTGCTAAATCATTTGAAAGTGCAATAAAATTATCCGAATCTAACCAAGATAATTTGTATTTGTCAGAAATTTTATTATTTAATAAACAATATGATACTGCAAAAATTTTACTAGATAAAATTTTACAAAATGATCCTGATAATATTCAAGCCAAGTCAGGGATGAATTACATAAAGAAACAAAAAGATAATGCAAACATATATTATAACTCTGCTGTTATTTTTATAAAACAAAATAATAGATCATCTGCTATAGAATATTTAGTTAAATCTGTTTCTTCAAATCCAAATTTCGCAAATGCTCATTTATTGCTGGCACAACAATATGATAAAAATAAAGACTATTGTAATGCATTAAATAGTTATAAAGCTTATGTTAGTTTAGTTCCTGCAAATATTAATATTAATAAAATTGAAAAACGCATTAAGCAACTAGATAAAAAACTTTAATAATTTTCTATGGATTAATCAAAAATTACCTCTTGAATTTGCATTTTGTTTTTTTTATAATGCAAAAATAAAGTTGACACAGCAGCTTAGGTACATTTTACACAAAGGAGAAGATAAATATGCAAGAAACTATGCAACAATCAATTGGTCTTTCCGCAGGACAAATTTACAATTATTTAGCCGAAAATGAAGGGCAGTCTACGTTTACCAAGCTTAAAAAAGATTTGGATTTAAAAGGTAATTTTGCTGAATTAGGATTAGGATGGCTCGCTAGGGAAGATAAAATTGAACTTGCGAAAAGCGGAAATTCAATCAAAGTTAAGTTAAGATAATCATTTTTTCGTCAAAACAAAAAGAGTTTTACTTTGTAAAACTCCTTTTGTTTTGACTTTTTGTTTTAATTAATATATTATTTATGTATATTTTTTAGGTGTATGTATGAAAAAAGCTATAAATCTTGTAGATGTATTAATTTCTTTGACTGTCATTAGTGTTATCTTTTCATTGACATTACCTGTATTAAATTATAAAGCGATGGAGAGAGAAGTCTTAATAGGCTTCAATAATTTTAATGATACACTTCAAAGTGCAATTACACAGTGGAAAACTGAAATAAATTGTCCCTACAAAGCAGGAATGTGCATTAAGCTACAACAAAAATATAACTCTGTAAACCCTGATTTTAAGCAACTGGAACCATATTTAAAACTATATGGAAAGATTGATAAAAAAACACAAGATATTTCCCTTCTACCATTCAAAACTCTTGACTATAGCGGAAAATACAGAAGTACATATAATTTTAGAACGAATGAAAAACGAGATGTTTATATGCTAATTAACGGAGTAGTTTTTTCAGTATTAACGGATAATAGCGGGTACTGGATTATTGTAGACGTAAATGGGAAAAGACCGCCAAATAGAATTGGAAAAGATACATTTCATTTAACAGTGGGATATAATACTGAAAGTGATATTAACTATTACTCAAAAAGTCGAACCACAGATGGATTATGTGGTATTTTAGCCGGTAACAGGTCAATAAAATGTGATCCTTCTAATATTAATCCAAAAATTGGAAATGGAGCTTCTCCAACGGCATATCTAGTGGCATTTAATAAATTACCTGACTTTAATTTGCTTTCAAGACAAATTGATGATTTTAAGCCTTAATTTTATTATTAAATTTATATAAAGGCATGTTTAAGATGTGATAAACTAAATATATAAGTTATTATTTAGTTTATTTTAGAGGAGAGGTCATGATTCCGATTTTAGATTTAAAACGCCAATATAACGAAATTGGTGCTGAAATAGAAAAAGAAGTTACAAATGTTTTACGTTCAGGATGCTATATATTAGGTCCTAATAATAAAGAATTATCAGAAAGCTTAGCAAAATATATTGATGTAAAACACGCCGTTACACTAAATTCAGGTACAGATGCACTTCATTTGGCATTAAGAGCACTTGATATCGGTGAAGGTGATGAAGTTATTACTACAGCATTTACTTTTGTAGCAACAACAGAAGCAATCGGTATTGTTGGAGCAAAACCTGTATTTGTTGATATTGACTCTGATACTTTTAATATTGATGCAGAAAAAATTGAAAATGCTATTACTCCAAATACTAAGGCAATTATCCCCGTTCACTTATACGGACAACCTTGTGATATGGACGTGATTTTAGATATAGCAAAAAGACATGATTTATTTGTTATTGAGGATTGTTGTCAAGCAATAGGTGCTAAGTATAAAGGACAAATGGTTGGCTCATTAGGCGATATAGGTTGTTTTAGCTTCTTTCCTACTAAGAATTTAGGTGCAATGGGAGATGGAGGGTTATTGACTACTAACTCAAAATTAATTAATGATAGAGTTATTGCATTAAGAAATCATGGCGGTGCGGTTAGGTACTATCATGATGAAATCGGAGTTAACAGCAGGTTAGATGAAATACAAGCTGCTATATTGCGTGTAAAATTTAAGCACATTGACAAATGGAATAAAAAAAGACGAGAAAATGCATATAGATATAATGAACTATTTGCAAATTGTCCAGATATTCAAACTCCTAAAGAATTAGATGAATCATATTGTGTTTATCACCAATATACAGTAAAAATACCTAATAGAGATGAAGTTCATAATTTATTGCAAGAAGCAGGTATTGGCGCTATGCTTTATTATCCTGTTCCTCTACATTTGCAAAAAGTTCATGAATACTTAGGTATCGGCGAAGGTTCATTACCTCATACCGAAGATAATACAAAAATTGTCTTGTCACTTCCTATGTTTCCTGAATTAACACAAGAAGAACAAAATATAATTGCTAACACACTAATAAATTGCATAGAAAAATCTAAAAATAAAATTAATAAATAGGTGTTATTTATAAATATACGGGCAAAATCGAATATTTGATTTTGCCCGTATATTTTATTTTAAATCTGTTTGTTTTATAATTATTATAAATGTATCAAGGAGATATTAATGAATGAGATTTTAAAAAAAACTGCCGCAGAACAACAAAAAGAATTATTAAATAAAAATATTTCAGCAGTTGAATTGATTAATGCAACATTTCAAAGAATTGAAGAAGTTGAAAACAAAGTAGAGTCTTTTAATTGCCTAACTAAGGAAATTGCTATAGAAACCGCTAAAAAAGTAGATGGTATAATATCAAAAGGTGAACAACTTCCTCCATTAGCAGGTATTCCTACGGTCTTAAAAGATAATATGAACCTTATAGGATATCCTACAACCGCTTCAAGTAAAATTTTAGAGAATTTTATTTCACCATATAATGCAACTGTTACAAATAAACTTTTAAATAACTTAGTTCCTATTGTTGGAAAAGCAAACTTGGACGAATTTGCAATGGGCAGTTCAACAGAAAATTCTGCCTTTAAAAAAACAAAGAACCCATGGGATCTGAATAAAGTCCCCGGAGGTTCATCAGGAGGCTCAGCAGCAAGCGTTGCAGCATGTGAAGCTACATTGTCATTGGGCTCTGATACAGGTGGAAGTATTCGTCTTCCAGGCAGCTTCTGTGGAATTATTGGGATGAAGCCTACCTATGGTAGAGTCTCCAGATATGGTCTTATCGCATTTGCATCTTCACTTGACCAAATTGGACCATTTGCACGCAGTGTTGAAGATGCTGCTATGCTTTTAGAAGTTATTTCAGGAGTTGATCCAAAAGATTCTACTTCTTTAAACGTCCCTGTTGAAAATTATTCTAAAAATTTAAATAATGATATAAAAGGAATGAAAATTGGTGTAATAAAAGAGCTTATTGGGGAAGGCTTATCTGAAGATGTTTCTAAGGCTATCCAACATGCAATAGATACCTATAAGAATCTTGGAGTAGAAATTGTTGAAATATCTTTGCCATATCTTAAACACTCTATAGGTGTTTATTATATAATTGCAACCGCCGAAGCTAGCTCTAATTTGGCACGTTTTGATGGTGTAAAATACGGCTACAGGACTAAAGATTGCAAAAACCTTATGGAAATGTACACAGCAACACGTGCAGAAGGCTTTGGACCAGAAGTAAAGCGTAGAATAATGCTCGGAACTTATGCTTTAAGCTCTGGATATTACGATGCTTATTATAAGAAGGCTCAACAATTAAGAGCATTAATAAAACAAGATTTTGATAAAGCTTTTGAAAAAGTTGACTTATTAATTTCACCGACTTGCCCAAATACTGCTTTTGAATTCGGTTCAAAAACAGAAGATCCTCTTGCCATGTATCTTACAGATATTGCTACTATTAGCGCAAATTTAGCAGGAATACCAGGAATTAGTGTTCCTGCAGGTTTTGATAACAGTGGCATGCCAATAGGACTTCAAATTTTGGCTCCTGTTTTAAATGAAACAAAACTGTTTAATGCCTCTTATAAATTTGAACAAAATAATGATTTTTATACAAAAATAGCAAGCTTATAATTTACAAAAAAGGCGCCTGATGCATAGCATCAGGCGCCTTTTTTGTCATTAATATTCTATCATAGACAATATATTTGCAACTTTGGGTAATTTATCTCTGCCTTTTAACGCAACTAGTTCAATTACAAAAGCACAACCTACAATCTCTGCGCCTGCTCTTGTAACCAAATTACATGCAGCAGCACAAGTTCCGCCTGTAGCAAGTAAATCATCAACTATTAATACCTTGTCACCTGGTTTTAAAGCATCTTCATGCATCTCCAGAGCATCAGTACCATACTCTAATTCATATGTTTCTTTGAGTGTTTTAGCAGGTAATTTATTTGGTTTTCTTATTGGTATAAACCCCGCATTTAGGTTATAAGCTATTGGCATTCCGAAAATAAATCCTCTTGATTCTAAACCTATTATATAATCAATTTTTTCACCTTGGTAATTTTGACATATATAATCAATCATTTTTCTTAAAGTATCACTATCTTTTAATGCTGTAGTGATATCTCTAAACAAAATCCCTGGTTTAGGAAAATCCGGTATACTTCTAATTTTATCCTTTACTTCTTCTACTAGTTGTTGTGACATTAATTTTCTCCTGTTATATTAATAATATTTTAGACTAATTTAATAAAATTTATTACTAAAATTAATTTTCTGGTTGCAATACTTGTATATTTTGCTGTTCTTCCTCTTCCTTAACAAGACCGTGAGTAGTTTTACCCCAATTCATATCTTTTTTACAGAATAAAATTTTAAAACAAATATAAATAACAACCGGAAACCAAATAGCAAATATGTATAAAGAAGTTTCAATTGATTGTTTTATTGCCTGAAATTGTGATAAATTATCGAATCTTCTCAGGCTATAACGTGTTGCAAGTGTAAAGCAAATGGCAATTGCAAAACCAACAATTAGTGATGAGGAAAGACAATTGGTTGGAGCAGCTTTTGTTATTACTTTGAAAATTTGAAAACAGACTTCCATAATAAGCCATATAGGCATAATAAATTCTGATATATATGCGGTCATATCCAGACTGGCTCTAAGTGACATGTCTTTAGAATTAAGTGCATCACCAAAATGTTCTAAGTATCTTCTTATGCTGCCTTCTAACCATCTTCTACGCTGCCTGTATAAAGGTACAAGGTAAACAATACCTTCTTCATATACAATAGCATCAGGACAGAATCTAACATCCCATCCTTTAATATGTAATTGTGTTGACATATCTAAATCATCGGTAATTGTATGATTGTTCCAACCATTAATATCCAATAGTGCTTTCTTTTTGATTAATTCTCCGTTGCCACGCAATTCAACAGCACCTTTAACCGAATCACGACCAATTTGAAAGTTTGAATCAAGGGTATATTCATTATTTTGACATCTCGTTAAAATATTAAAATCTTTATTAGAAATAACTTTTCTTGCCTGAACTGCGCCAACATCTTCAGGTTCTAAATGAGGAACTAATTTTGATAAAAAGTTAGACTCTACTCTTGCATCAGCGTCAAAAACAAGAATTGCTTCTCCTTTTGCTATTTTTAATGCATCATTTAAAACAGCTGATTTACCCGGAAATGCTGATTTATCCCTGATTAATGCAATAACCTTATCATTTTCACCTTCAAGTTTTTTTATAACTTCTGAGGTATTATCTTCACTTCTATCATCAATTACTATAATTTCAAAATGTTCATAATTAATTTCTAAAATATTTTTTACTGTTCCCGTTATTACTTTTTCTTCATTATGAGCAGGAATCATAATACTGATAAAAGGTTTGTAATTTTCATTAATAATTTGAGGATTTTTCCTTAACTTACGCTTTTTATGAAGAGTTGCAAGATGCATATAAAAAGCATAAGTAATCATTCCTGAGCATAGAAATATAAGCCCCCATAATGTATTAAAATAGTTTTGAAAAACATATAAGAATATAAAAAGACCAAAAATAATTGTAAATAAAGTGATTCTTTCTTTCATATTAATATCTATGTAACCTCATTGAATAATCTGTCAGAATTTCTGCTACTCTCTTCTTGGCATTCATCTCTTTAGACATTGTAGCAAAAAGTTGTGCATTTTTCTTATATTTCTCTTCATTCATTACTTTTTGTATACAATCATATAATTTATTGACGCTTAAAATTTTATGACTTATAACTTCAGATACTTGAAGTTCTGACATTCTTTTTGCATTGTTTTCTTGCTCAATTTGATTTAAATCTGGAACAATAATTGAAGGTTTACCAAGTGATAATATTTCCATAGCTGTTGAGTGGCCTGCCTGTGCTATAACAATATCAGCAGTTTTTAAATATGGAGATATATCTGGAATCATGCCGATTAATTTTACATTAGGCGGTATATTTTCTGCTTCAAAAAATGTAAAAATATCAAAATCAATATTAGGCAATTTTTTTGCTGTTTCTAGAATACAGTCAAATAAAGGTCGTCTATAGGAATGCCCGCCAAGTGAAACTACAACGTATGAATTATTACTGTCACGTTTAATTATAGGAACATCATCATAATCAAAATTTACAAGAGGACCCACAAATCTTGTTCTTTTCATAATTTTTCTGTTATGACTCAAATTAGGCAAGCAAATAGTATATGGCGGTTCAAAATCAGGTATAAGTATTTCTTCCGTTGAACTTAAATACATTCTCATCCAAGAATCAAATGAAACTCCAAGCAGTTTTACTAACCAATTATCTTGTTGAAAAAACGGGTAAAATTCGCTTTGGTTTGTAATTGTAATGCATGGCAATTTTAATTTTTCAGCAGCCATTACAGGAATCATACGCCCGTCTGCAACAACACATGAAGCTCCGGACTTTTTAATGATGTCAACTTCTTCGTCAACCATTTTATTAAATTTTACAACCCATCCTTGATTTTGAACTATAGTTTTTGCAACATCGAAAGCTCCATCTTGGCCTATAAACTTTAATTCTTGTGAAATTTTATGGCATGGTAAGCCTTTTGATTTGAGTCTTTCCAGAGCATAATCATATGTTCCTATCAAGTAATTTCTCTTGTCTAATTTTCCAGCAATAGCCATAACTCTAGATGAATGCCCATAACCTTCTGAACTTATTGAAAAATATATTTTGTTATATAAATGTTCTCTTTTTTGAAAATATTTTGTAATACGAGAAAATTTTTCTTTAAAATTCATATTAAAACTCCTAATGCAACTAATATTATAGTCCAAATATATGTTTTTTGCATCTATTTGTGTAAAATTTCGTAAAAGTACTTGCGTTTTTCTTTCCTTCAAATATAATAAAGCATGTACACATTAAGAAAGGGGTTTATTATTATGAACAAAGAAGAATTAGTACAAGAAATAGCTAAGAAGGCTAAAGTTACACAAAAAGACGCTAGCGAAGTTCTTGGAGCATTAGTTGATACTATCCAAAAAACTGTAGCTAAAGGTAAAAAGGTTACTTTAGTTGGATTTGGTACATTTGAACCACGTAAGAGAGCTGCTAGAAATGGTAGAAACCCTCAAACTGGTAAAGAAA
>CAYMMX010000005.1:0-194531 GCA_964391675.1 uncultured Muribaculaceae bacterium
TTATTAATTGTTATTAAAGACTCTTCAAATTTATTTTGAGAAATTGAAAAATCAACCAATTTTTTACCTTTATCACAAAGAGGTAATATTCCTATTGCATGACCATTAAATTCTTTTATTTTTTTAATTAAAATTTTGTCATCACCAGCATATATAAATTTGGCTGAATGATTATTTTTAATAATTTCCGTTATTATATCTTCCTTTTTTATATATATTTTTCCTTCCTCATTTTGAAAATTATTATTTAAAAGACCATAAACATCAATATCTTTTAAATCAATCCCGAATTCATTTTTAAATTCTTTTATTGATCTGTCAGTTATAATTGCTATTTTTAGATAATTTTTACGTGAAAAGTTATCTAAAACCCTTTTAAATGTTGTATTAGATAATGGTGAATTTATTTTTGGTTCTGTAGGAGCAATGGTTCCGTTATAGTCAAGTACTAATAGAATATTTGTTTTATTTTTAAATAGTTCTTCAAAATGCAAAATGTTTTTCATATGTATTCCCTCTTTTTAACTTGTGCGTACAAAAGAATGACAATATATATCATTGCCAATAAAGTATCAATTAAGCGAGACAGGATAAAAATCTGCCTCGCATTAAAAAACTAATTTTTCACACTCTAAAACATACAAATTATTAATTTGTTTTCTTATAAAATTTAAATCCAATACAAGTTTTTTAAAAGATATTAAAACTAAAATATCTTTTAACATGAAATAATAATTATTAAAAATAATATTCATAATCAACCTGTAACTTACAGAAACGAAATTTTAACAATTATACTATTGTAACACAATTTTTCTTTTAATGCAATATTATATCCAGCAATGGTAAAAAGCAAAAATTAGAACAAATTTTATCTTTAAAATTAATGGGGCGCAAAATAATAAATAGCAAGACAAATCAGTGTGTTTAAATTTTACAGGTCGAGAATCAGTCGCAAAGTGTAAAATTTGGCAAAAAATAAAGGTCTAGCATTTCTGCTAAAACCCTTATTTTATCATATGGTCGGGATGACACGATTTGAACGTGCGACCCCCTCGTCCCAAGCGAGGTGCTCTACCAAACTGAGCCACATCCCGGTTATTCGGCTATATGGAATATTCTATATTTAACAAAATTGATTGTCAATAATAAGGCACTAATTTTTTATAAAAAATTAGTGTCTTATTATAAACTAATGCCTAAAATGCCTGATTCCTGTAGTAATCATTGATATATTATGCTTATCTGCTTCTGCAATAACATCATTATCTTTAATGCTTCCGCCAGGTTGAATTATCAAACTGATTCTGCCCTGAGCTGCTGCTTGAATATTATCCACTGCAGGGAAAAAACCGTCTGAAGCAACAACAGCATCTTTTGATTCATCACAAGCGTAATCTAAAGCCCATTCCATCGCACAAACTCTGTTGGTTTGCCCCTGTCCGATTGCTAAAGTTCTAAAATCTTTTGCAATAACTATAGCATTTGATTTGGCATGTTTTGCAACTTTCCATGCAAAAATAGCATCCTCAATTTGTTCTTCTGTCGGCTTAGTTTTTGTAACAATTTTGAACATATCTTTATCTAACTCCTTTTTATCCGAATCTTGAATCAAAACTCCAAAAGGTGTAATTTTAATATCTTCACTGATGATTTTCTTATAATCTTCTAAAGTCGTATTTAATTTAATTAATCTGATATTTTTTTTACTTTTTAAAAGTTCTAAGGCTTGTTCATCATAATCAGGGGCAATAACAACTTCAAGAAAAACCGAATTAAGTAACTTAGCTACTTCAAAATTTACTTCTTTGGTAAAAGCAACAATTCCTCCAAAAGCACTTATAGGATCACAGTTAAATGCTTTTTGATAAGCATCTAAAACATCTTTGCCTAAAGCAACCCCGCAAGGTGAAAGGTGTTTTACAATTGCAACCGCAGGAACATCAAAAAATTCACTTATAATATTTACTGCAGATGTAATATCTAAAATATTATTATAAGAAAGTTCTTTTCCCCAAATAATATCATAATCAATTTCTTTACAATTAGAATACAAACCTGCTTTTTGATGTGGATTCTCACCATATCTTAAATCTTGAAGCTTTGAAAAATTGTAATTTTTAGAAGAATTACCTCCAAACACTTCACATAATTTTGAACCGATAATATTGTCATAATCAGATGTAAGAGCAAAGGCTTTTAGTGCAAGTTCTTGTCTCAAGGCTTCGTTTGCATTAATAGCTCTTGCATAATCAGACTTGTCACAAACTACGGTGACATTCTTATAGTTTTTTGCAGCTGCCCTAAGTAATGATACACCGCCAATATCAATATTCTTAATCAATTCATCAACATTATCCGTTTGTCTTGCAACTTTTTCAAAGGGATATAAATTAACTACAACCATATCGAAAACTTCAAGATTGTTAAGTTTAATTTCCTCTACTTCTTTAGGATTAGACATATCAGCAAGAATTCCCGCAAAAACTTCTGGGTGAAGTGATTTTACTTTTCCTGAAAGCATTTCGGGATAACCTGTTAAATCTGAAACTTCAATAACATTAATTCCGTTCTTTTTTAATAAATCAAAGGTTCCACCGGTTGATACAATTTCAAACCCTTTATTCATTAATTCATGTGCAAATTCTACAATGTTTTCTTTGTCAGAAACACTAACATAAGCTCTCTTTTTCATAAAAAAATCTCCCTTTTATTTTAATTTACCATGAATATTAAAAATAATTAAACGTCTATTTGAAAAATTCCTTGTTTATGTAACAATTTAAATAGCTAGAAATAATAGCATTAGTATAGTATTAGAAATATAAAGGAAAATTAGAAATGGCTAGACAGACTCCATTAGCGAGAATTAGAAACATTGGGATTGCTGCTCACATTGATGCAGGTAAAACCACTACAACAGAACGTATTTTATTTTATACAGGTAAAATTCACAAAATCGGTGAGGTTCACGATGGTGCAGCAGTAACTGACTGGATGGAACAGGAAAGAGAAAGAGGTATAACAATTACCTCGGCTGCGGTAACATCTTTCTGGAACAATTACCAAATTAACATTATTGATACACCCGGGCACGTTGACTTTACGATTGAAGTTGAACGTTCTTTACGTGTATTAGACGGTGTTGTTGCTGTATTTTGTGCAGTTGGTGGTGTTCAGTCTCAATCTGAAACAGTTTGGAGACAAGCTAACAGATACGAAGTTCCTCGTATGGTTTTCGTAAATAAAATGGATAGAACAGGCGCAAATTTCTACAGGGTTGTAGACCAAGTTAAAAATAGATTAGGTGGAAATGCTCATCCAATACAATTGCCAATCGGTGCTGAAGATCAAATGAAAGGAATTATTGACCTTGTTGAAATGAAAGCCCATATGTATAAAAATGATTTGGGAACTGATATTGAAATTACAGATATTCCTGCTGATTATTCAGAAAAAGCTAAAGAATACAGAGCAGAACTTATAGAAGCTGTTTCTGAGTTTGATGATGATTTAATGATGAAATTTATGGAAGGTGAAGATCTTACAGTCGAAGAATTAAAGGCTGGTTTAAGAAAAGCAACTTGTAACAACCAAATTGTTCCGGTAACATGCGGTACGGCCTTTAAAAATAAAGGTGTACAAATGCTTTTAGACGCAGTTGTAGATTATATGCCATCACCGATTGATGTAAAAGCAATTCAAGGTGAACTTGAAGATGGAACAAAAATTGAAAAGCATTCATCAGATGATGAACCTTTTGCCGCATTAGCTTTTAAAGTTATGACTGACCCTTTTGTAGGTCGTTTAACTTTTTTAAGGGTTTATTCAGGTGTTTTAAAATCCGGATCTTATGTTATTAATTCAACTAACGGTAAAAAAGAACGTATTTCAAGATTGGTTCAAATGTACGCTGATCAAAGAAATGAAATCACCGAGGTTTGTGCCGGTGATATATGTGCAGCAGTTGGCTTAAAAGACACAACAACAGGTGATACATTATGTGATGAAAAGAATCCTGTAATATTAGAAAAAATGACATTCCCAACACCTGTTATCTCTGTTGCGATTGAACCAAAAACAAAAGCTGATCAGGATAAAATGGGTATTGCCTTACAAAAACTTGCAGAAGAAGATCCTTCTTTCCAAGTTAAAACAGATCAAGAAACAGGACAATGTATTATTTCAGGTATGGGTGAGCTTCACCTTGAAATCATTGTTGACAGAATGCTTAGAGAATTTAAGGTTGACGCTAATGTTGGTAAACCTCAGGTTGCTTATCGTGAAACCATTCGCGGAAATGCTGACCAAGATTCTAAATTTATCCGTCAATCAGGTGGTCGTGGTCAATACGGTCATGTTAAAGTTAAAATTGAACCGGCTGAAGAAAATGCAGGCTTTGTATTTGAAAACAAAATCGTTGGTGGTTCTATTCCTAAAGAATATATTGAACCGGCAAGAAAAGGGATGGAAGAAGCTCTTGAAGGCGGTATTCTGGCAGGATTCCCTGTTATTGACGTTAAAGTTACACTATACGATGGAACTTACCACGATGTTGACTCGTCAGAAATGGCCTTTAAAATTGCCGGATCTATGGCGATGAAGGAAGGTGTTAAAAAAGCTAAACCTTGCTTACTTGAACCTATGATGAAAGTTGAAATCGAAGTTCCTGAAGAAAATACCGGAGATATTATTGGTGATATTTCATCAAGACGTGGACGTGTCGAAGGCATGGAAATGATTGAAG
This sequence comes from uncultured Muribaculaceae bacterium, assembly GCA_964391675.1. GTDB lineage: Bacteria > Cyanobacteriota > Vampirovibrionia > Gastranaerophilales > Gastranaerophilaceae > CAYMMX01. The sequence goes on from CAYMMX010000005.1 coordinate 4,748, forward strand.
GAACAGGTATTCAAAAAGTTAATGCTATAGTTCCTTTAGCTGAAATGTTCGGTTATGCAACTGATATCCGTTCAAAAACCCAAGGCAGAGGAACTTTCTCTATGGAATTCAAATGCTATGAACAAGTCCCTTCTAACATTGAAACAGAAATTATTTCTAAATCCGGTGTTAGCAAAGACTAATTTAATAAATAAAAAAATAAAGCGCGATTTTTATTAATAAAAATCGCGCTTTATTTTTAAGAACTTTATTTTGATTGAAATTTAATAAAATTGATGATGGAACGATCCCAAGTTTTCTCACCCTCTGTAGGGAAGAAACATCCGGGAATTTCATTTTTTTCTCTGTGGTAACGGACACAATCACAGCATATCCCTAAATTAGAGCAAGTAGTTGCGCTACATGTACAATTAATTTTGTTTTTATCTTTTTTGCATTCCATTTTACCTCCGAAAATATTATTATTTGTATTTAGAATAAAAGCAGCCGCAATATTTTTGTCTATATAAATCTAATTCTTTTGCAATTTTATTGGATTTTAAAAATCCGTCCTGCTTTTTAAAATCGATATCTAAATATGTAACTCCGTAATTTTTAGCGATTATATTTGCAAGTTCTGAAATTAGTTTATAATTTTTGTGAGGACTAATAACAATTGAAGTAGTAAAGGTATCAATGCCTAATTCTACAGATTTTTTTGCAGTTTCGTGCAACCTTAGTTTAAAGCATTTTTTACATCGTTTACCTCCTTCTGGTTCTTCATCTAGCCCAAAAGAAATTATCTCAAACATTTTTTGATTATATTCACCAACTATCAGTTCACAATTTAACTCTTTGCAAAGTTTTTTTTGAGTTTCTAACCTTAGAATATACTCTTCTTCAGGTTGAATGTTTGGGTTATAAAAATAAATAACCGGATTATATCCTAATTTTCTTAACTTATTTATAGGATAAGCACTACAAATTGCACAACAAGAATGTAATAAAATTTTATTATTCTTTTTCAAAAGCTCCTGCCTTAATTAAAATATCTTTTAAATCATAATAAGGTTTAATTCCTGAATAAACTTTACCATTAATAACAATTGTCGGTGTTCCATCAATTTTTAAATTAACTGCGCTTTTAATTTCATTATCAAGTCGATCTGCAGTCTCTTGAGAATTAGCATCTTTCTTCATTTTAAGAATATCGAACCCCATAGATTCAGCTAATCTGACTACAGATGATTCATTTTTGGGCTGTTTTTCAAAAAGTTCAGAGTTAAAATCCCAAAAGCGTCCTTGTTTTTCGGCAGCAATAGCATATTTTGCCATTGTACAAGAATTTTGGTGAAATGGAGTTTCAACATATTCATTACAATCAATATCTAAAGGCAAATTTTTATGTACTAATCTAAATCCACCCAATTCGCTGGCAGCTCTGCTTGTTATTACATTATAAGTTCTACATATTGGGCACTGATAATCTGTATAAATATATACTACAAGCTTTGAATTTTTATCCCCTAATATATTTCCTCTAGCTTTGAATGGATTGTTTCTTTGCATTTTTTCATATTTTTTAAATTCTTTATATGTTTTTACCTGTGGTGTAAAGACATAGCTTAAACTTGTATAAGCCAAGAATACGAAAGCCATAAAAGACAAACAAACAAAAGAAATTAGATACTTTGGTTGACGAACTGCATCAATAAAATCATTAAGGGATATTTTAATATCATCAATACCTTTGTTTTGTTTAGCAATGAGAGCAATAATTAAATTTAAAATATATGTACAAAAACAAAATACACATATTTTTTTAATCTCAAAAATACTAATAGCGGCAAGAAGCATTGAAACAGCAAAAGAAAAAATCCCCAATGATGATATATAACACATAGGATTTTTAAAGACTTCCAGAAAACTTAAAAACCTTATATGTTTAAGTTTATCAACGAACAATAACAAAAATACAAATAAATAAAATCCCATTCCCCAATAGGACAAAGGAATACCGAAAAACTGAGAATGAATAGTTCTGGATACACCATCACAATCAATAAATTCATTTATAGAACAAACACTTGGAAGCGAATATGGATTAAAATTTGATTCATAATAAACAACAGAAAGTTCAATCGTAATTATAAAACCTATAAGGGAAATAATAGCAATAACTATTTTTTTTAAAAGATCTTGGTTAAACTCTCTTTTGTCCATATAAACATATCCCCCTTAATCAGATTAATTTTAACTTGTATATATTTTTTTTTCAAGTAGTTATATTAGCTGATATTATAATTAGTATCGGGATTTCTTTAAAAAATTTTTACTTTTGTGTTTTAATTAATACTATGATAAAAATCAATACTTTAGGGGGGCAATATGAATAAAATTAAGATTGGAATGATAGGTTTAGGAACTGTCGGAGCAGGCGTTTTTAAAACATTATCTAATTTTAATCAAATTGAAATTGTTAAAATTGCTGTAAAAAATCTGTCTAAATCAAGAAATATTCAAGGGCTAAATAAATCAATTTTAACAGATAATCCATACGATGTTGTTAATAACATTGATGTTCAGATTGTAATTGAAGTCGTTGGAGGTGTTCAGCCTGCATTTGATTTGATAAAGACTGCAATTAAAAATGGAAAACACGTTGTAACTGCAAACAAAGAGCTTCTTGCCAAACATGGGGAAGAACTTATGAACTTTGCCGAAGAGAACAATAAAGTAGTATTATATGAAGCAGCTATAGCCGGCGGTATACCTATTATAATGCCAATAAAAACAATTCTTGCAGGAAATAAAATTAACAAAATTGCTGCTATATTAAATGGAACAACAAATTATATTTTAACAAAGATGGACACAGACGGAGCATCATATGAAAGTGTATTAAAAGAAGCACAAGAACTTGGTTACGCAGAGACTGATCCGACAGGAGATGTCGAAGGCTTTGATGCAGCATATAAAATAGCAACACTTTCAACAATTTCTTTCAATAAAAGAATAAATATCAATAATATTTATAGAGAAGGCATAAGCAAAATTCAAGCTGAGGATATGAAATATGCAAATGAATTTGGATATAAAATTAAACTTATAGCACTTGCTCAAATAGATGAAAAAGGCAATGCAGATGTAAGAGTCCATCCAATGCTGGTAAAAAAGAATAAAAGCTTGGCTCATATAAACTATGTAACTAATGCCATTTTAATTTATGGACATCCTGTCGGCGAAATTATGTTTTCCGGCCCGGGAGCAGGTGAATTCCCTACCGCAAGCTCCGTTGTTGGTGATGTTTTGGCTATTGCAACAGAACTATCAAAAACAGATTACCCACTGCCGATGATGCGATGCCATCACAGTGAGAGCGCGCAAATGATAGATATTTTAGAGACAACGAATAAATATTATTTGTCTATTAATACAAAAAACAACGTTGGTGTTATAGCAGCTTTAGGCAAAATTTTTGAAGAAAATGAAATAAGCGTTTCAAGCATTCTTCAAAAAGGATTAATGCAGAACAACACAGCAAATATAACTGTAATAACAGAAAGATGTTTAGAAAAAAATATGCAAAATGCTATAAAAACACTTAAAAATGATGATTGCGTAAATAAAATAAATAGCTTAATCCGAGTAATGGAATAAAAATTGTTTAACTAAAAGAATTTACTATTTATAAATTACCACCGTTATCTTGATTTTTTGATGTAATAGTTACTTTTGCCAACTGAGAATTTAAAGTATGCAATTTATTTTGTGACTCAGCTTTCTTTTCTTCAATTTTACTTATCAATTTCTGTTTCAAAGAATCAGGAATAAAAGGAAAATCATTTATTTTTTCTATCGCTGAATCACACTCATTAACTTGAGAACTAACTGAATCAATACTGGCATTTAAATCTGCTCTTTGCATAAATACAGGTGCGGAATTCGATGGTGAAGTAATAGAAGCTTTACTAGAGCTTATTTTATCAAAAATAGATGTTGCTTCCTGCTCTTGACGCTTTACATACATTGAGTCTTTAGCCGCAGATGGTATATTTATTTTTGATATGTTAGATACTGACATAATTTCTGCCTCTAGTATATACTTTATATATACTAAAAGTAAAAAAGTTACTGAAAATTGCCATGATATTTAAACATACTTGTTGAAATTTCTTACTATATAAGGATTTATGGCAAATTGAATAATTGTTACAAAACTTAATCTTTGCACAAAATTTTCGTTTTTTTATATTCCATATTTTTGATATAATAAAAAAGAATTGACCTAATTAATAAATTACAAAAAAGAAGGAAGAAAATGACACACTACCAAGGTTTAATAAATAAATATAGAGAATTTTTACCGGTATCAGATAAAACCCCGGTTATAACTTTAAATGAAGGAAATACTCCTTTAATCAAAGCAGATAATTTAGCAAAAAAAATTGGTATTGAAGTTGATATTTATTTAAAATTTGAAGGAGCAAATCCAACCGGAAGCTTCAAAGACAGAGGAATGACAATGGCTGTTTCTAAAGCCGCAGAAGATAATTCAGGTGCTATAATTTGTGCATCAACGGGCAACACTTCAGCTGCTGCTGCTGCATACGGAGCAAAGGCAGGTATGAGGACTTTTGTTTTAATCCCTGACGGATACATTGCTCTTGGAAAACTTTCTCAAGCAATGATGTATGGAGCAGAAATTATAGCAATACAGGGGAATTTTGATCAAGCACTTGAAGTTGTCAGAGAAGTTTCTGAAAAATACCCTGTTACTTTAGTAAACTCAGTAAATCCTTACCGTATAGAAGGTCAAAAAACAGGTGCTTTTGAAATTTGCGATGCAATAGGTGTTCCTGATTATCATTTTATTCCTGTAGGAAATGCCGGTAATATTACAGCATATTGGAAGGGATATAAAGAATACTACTCTTTAAATAAAATACAATTACTCCCAAAAATGATGGGATATGAAGCAACGGGTTCTGCTGCAATTGTAAAAGGCGAAAGGATTTTTAACCCTGAAACAATTGCAACAGCAATAAGAATAGGAAACCCTGCAAGCTGGAAACAAGCCGAAACAGCACGTGATGAAAGTAAAGGTAAAATTGACTGCGTGACTGATGAAGAAATTATAGAAGCCTACAAGCTTATAGCCTCATGCGAAGGAATATTATGCGAACCTGCAAGTGCAGCGTCTGTGGCAGGGTTAATTAAAGCAAATAAAACGGGATTAGTTGAATCCGGTTCAAAAATTGTGTGTATCTTAACAGGCAATGGATTAAAAGACCCAGATTGTGCAATTAAATACTCAGGTTCTGAAGTTAAAAAGACATCATCTGACATAAATGATATACTTAAAGTAATGAATATATAATAATCTGAATTAAAGCTGAGGTAAAAATGTTTAATTTTCTGTTCAAATCTAAAGAAAAAAAGAAAGATATACAAATTAATGAAATATATTCTAAACTAAAAGATATATATGAATATGATAAAATTTCAGAAGAACGTAAAAATTATTTAGCTGAGATTATAGAAAAACATGGATATTTACCTTATCCGCACATAAAAGCACTTGAAGAACTAACCCCAGCAGAAACCCTCTTCGGACTCGAAATCAAATGGAAACAAGAACAAGTCTATGATGGTAAAAAATTTGTTGCAACGAAAACAAGTGTTTTAGCCAGAAATGAAATTAAAAATGCAGATTGGATAAAACAAGAAGGTCATGACATTAAACTTATAAATCTTGCAGCACTTGGCAACGGAAATGAAAACGAAAGTACCGGAAAGTTTTTAGACTGGCTTAAACAACTTTTAATATTACCATGCGGGAACAAAAGTCTAAATATATTTTCAACAACAATATATCTGATACCTTTTCATAAGAGAGAATTCGGTTGCGCCTATCTTCCCTCAAGTACAGAAGTAAGCTTGCTTCTGGAGGATATAAAGTTAAAAGAGTTATTAGGACTAGGTGCTAAAGAACAAGTTCAGGTTTTTATAACTTTAGCACAACTTGCAGGACATCCTGTAATTTATGATATATTGCCTCAAACAGGCAGATTTTCTAAAGTTGTCCTTGCACATCCTGAAATAGCAAGATGGTTTGATATAAACAGTTTTATAAAAAAAGTCGAGAACTGCATAGAACTTGTAGCTAAAGAACTTGAAAGAAAATATGACAAAGAAGATGTTGAAATTGTTAAAAATATTTATAAACAAAATGGTAAAGGCTCTTTAAGTGAAGATTATCAAAAGATATATGATGAATTTGAAAAAGAATTACTTGAATTAAAAAAGACTAATTCAAGAGAAATGTTAAAAAAAGAAAATCAAATAAAATTACAAAAAAGAGTTAAAGAAATTGTTGAAAAAGTTCAGGATAAAAAATCAAAAAGAAATTTAACAGAAGATGATATAACCAATCAAGGGGAAATTGTCCTTAAATTAATAAATGAGGGTTTATGGTCAGCACCAGGAGGAGCCTGGTGTTCAGCGGGAGTTCCTGTTTTTGATAGGATGAGTGATTGTGGAAGCTACCCCCTATTTAAACATTATGATTATAAAGATAAAGATGTCACAGATTTTGCAAATCTTGACTGCCAAACTCCATTTTATTTTGTGTTTTTAGAAAACGGAAACTATAATAAACCCGTAATAGATTTTTTCATAAAATCTATGCAAAAACTTCAATATGACTATAATTTTGACGGATTTAGAGTTGATCATGTTGACCACATTGTTGATGATGTTTCTCAAAAAAACGGCATACCTATAAGTTATCGTGCCCCAGCAAAAGTATTGTATGAATTAAATTCAACACTAAAAGAAAAAATACCGTATTTTGCTACACTTGCTGAATATATGCTTGGTGAAATGTTCTTAAGTGAATATCATGATATGAAATTTGACATTTTATGGGGTAATGATATTTTATCTCAATCTGAAAAAACGCCGGAAAAAATTATTGAAGATAATCAAGAATTAGCAATATATAATAGCAATAATCACAAAATAGAAAATCTATCTATTTTAAAAAGCTATAATAATCAAGATGGAGAATTTAGAGCTATAGATCAATATCCGGGGCAACTTGGTGAAGGTGGGGCAATATTTAAATGGTTTAAATATAAATTTCTACCTGGGGGAAAATATGCACAAAGACCAGTCTTATATGTTGATGGAGATGAAACTTTCACAAAAACCGGTATTGAAAAAACAATCGGAAATGAAATATCCATGTACAGAGAAAAAAATTATGATTTCTTCGCAAAATTTGACGCAATAAATCGTTTTTCTAAATCACAAGAACTTTTAATCGAAGGTGAAGCCCAAATAATAGAACAAAAAGATGGGTTTGTAAGCTGGTTAGTATCAAAAGAACCTTTAAAAAATGCTTTTTTAATTGCTGCTAATTACATGCCTCCTACAGAAAAAATGATATGCGATAAGGACGGATGCAGAATAGAAGAAATAATTGAAGGTGCAGAAATTTTAAACATATCGGTAAATATTCCTGGAGATTTTGTCGTATCTTCTGAATTTATTTTTAACGGGATTGATTTTACAGAAACTAAAATCAATATTACAGATAAAACATTAATATTTGAAAAACTTCAACCTGGTGAATTTAAAATATATTTATTATCAAAGTAGGTTATATGTCCGAAAAAAAAATTCTTATTGTAGATGACTCGAAAGGCTGGCTGGATTATCATAAATCAGCATTACAAGAATTTTATGGGGCAGAATTTACTCTGGAAACTGAAAATTCGGCCAAAAGCGGATATAATGCTATTTATAATAATTTAAAAACTCCTTATTCTCTTATAATTTCGGATTTACAAATGGAACTTGATTTTGAACCTAAACACGCCGGAGAATGGTTTATTGAACAAGTAAAAAAACTTAAAGAATATAATAATATTCCTATCGTCATAATTTCGGCATCTTATAATGTAAGAAGTATTGCAAAAAAACTTGAAGTTAATTGTATTCCTAAAGCTATTGCAGCAAGAGATTTAACTATATACAAACTCGCAATAGATGAAGTGCTTTTTAAATAAAAAACTATAAAACCTACAAATTGTAAAATATACTTTACAAAAAAGTGATTTACTATCAACTTTTTTTATTGAGCAGCATTCTAATAAGCAAATAATGAATTTATTTAAGTAGGCTATAAATGGTTTCTCCTATAACAACACAACCCAAGACAACAAAAACAAGTATTTTCTATGTAAATGATGCGCATGCTCAAATTGCAAACATGGAACGTCTAAAAACTGCAGCAGATAAATTTAGTTTATCTAATGAAGGCGAAAACATTGATAAACTAAAACTTTCTTCCGGAGATTTTAATTTAAGCAGAGGACCTGCAATAAATAGGCTTGCAATAGCAATACAAAATTCCATGGGTATATCTGCAAGCGCATGTGGAAACCATGAATTTGATTTATCAAAAAAAGATTTTATAGATGTTTTTCAAAATAATAATTATCAATTACTTGGTTTAAATATTGATATACCTGAAACAACAGACGAAAATAAAAAAATTAAGACTGAAATTTCAAGTTCATTTATTCAAGAGCAAAACGGTAATAAATACGGAATTATAGGTATATTTCCGCCTGATTTTTTTGCACATATAACAGACCCTAAAGAATATGAAGATTTTAGAATTTTATCAACAGAAGAGACTATTAAAAAACTCCAAGAAGAAATTAATAATTTAAAGAATAAAAATGTAAACAAAATCATACTTCTTTCCCATGCCGGATATAATGAGGATTTAAAAATAGCACAATCTGTTGAGGGAATAGATATAATACTTGGCGGACACTCTCATGAATTAATAGAAGGTATACAAGAAGGAAAGAATTTATTTTATTCAAAAAAGACAGGCGAACCTACAATAATAACTCAAGCAGGTAAAAACGGAAAATATTTTGGTGTTTTAAATATTGAATTTAACGAAAATGGAATAATTACAAAAGCACAAAATAACATAAATAAAACCGAAGACTTTTCAAGAAGCCCTATAATAAAATATTTAACTAACTTATTCTTAGGTAAACCTGAAATTGTCGGAAGGATAAATTCAGTAGAGAAATACAAATTATCAATATTGAACGAAAACCCCAATGCTAATTTTATAAACGATGCTGTAAGAAATGAACTTAATGTAGATATATCAATAATAAATCCTGGAAATATAAGAGCAAACTTTGAAGAAGGGGATTTGACAGATAGAGATCTTTCGAATTTGACTCCATTTAAAAACAATATGTGTACATTTAAATTAACAGAAAAAGAATTAATTGATGCAATAAAATATGGTGCTCAAACTCTAAAATCCGAAGGAAAAGGTTCGGGTCTGATTCAACTTTCAGGAATAAGATATAGTGTAACAAAATCGGGAGAAGTTAAAGAAATTAATTTTGTAGACAAAAAAGGGGATATAATTCCTATTGATATAAATAACCCGAATCCTTTTAAGATATATACAGCAGCTACCGATATATTTGTAGCAAAAGGAGGAAACGGATATTTACAAAACAAATGGGATACAGCTGATAAAAAATTCGATTTTGACAAAGATAAATTAGTTATAGATTACTTAAAAAATATAAAAAAACCTGTTGATATTAAAACAGACGGCCGAATTAAAATTGTTGATTAAGAGAAAAAGTATAAGAAAAATTAAAGAGTACTAATACTCTTTAATTTTTCTGCAATTATTCATCCATTTAAATGATTTCTTGACTTTCGTAAAAATTTTCTTAAATAAAAGTCGTAATAATATTTATACATTTATAACGCACAAAAAGTGTGGTTATACATAATAAATGTATGAAAGTGTAGTTATGGCTTTTGTTTATCGATTGCAGAAAATACTTGATTTTAGAATCCGAAAGAAGGAAGAACAACTTTTAGTAGTTCAACTTGCACAAAAAGAACTCTCAATTGCAGAAGATAATATTAGACAAAATGACGAAGAAATTACTCTGACAAAAGAAAATCAAAAACACGCAGATCCAAGAATGTTAGAATCATTTGATAAATACATGCATCATTTATGGGAAAAAGCTAAACAACTTGAAATAATAAGACAGGAAAAAGAAAAAAAACTTCAAGAAGAAATACAAAATCTTATAGAATGCGAAAAGGCAGTTAAAGTACTGGAAAAGCATAAAGAAAAGAAAAAAGAAGAATTTATTGAAGAAGAAAAAAAAGCAGAATTAAAAATGTTTTCAGAAATAGCAGTCCAAAGACATTTTCAACACACAAGACAAGCCTTAGAAGACGAAGAAAGAGAAATTATAAAACAACTTAATGAAGTAGAATTAAAAATAATGGAAGGTGAATATCAATGAACATTGAATCAACATCATCAAAAGTAACAACAAGCAGTAAAACTGAATCTACAAAACAAACCACAACTAATCCTACAAGCGAAACAAAAGCATCTTTTAAAGATGAACTTTCCTCTATAAAAGGTCAAGAAGTAACAAACAAGGATTCTACAGAAGCAACACAAACAAAAGAAAGTGAAAAAACGGCAGAACAAGACAAAATAAATAAAACCGCAAATGAAAAAAATAATGAAGAAAAAATTAAAAATTCAGAAGATACAGAAAATATTCTGCTTTCTAAAACATACAATGAATTGAATTCAAAAATAACAGCACTAAATAAACTTCAAAACACTAATTCAAATTACAAAACTCAAGAGATAAGTTCTAAATCCGAAGATAAAACATTAGATAAAAATAATTTATGCAAAACAATAAACATGGACAATCAAGACATAACCTTTTATCTAAACTTAGTAGATAATCAACAAATGACAGCACAAGGAAATACTATAAATGGCATTAATCAAAATAATAATGCATTTACAGATATTAAAGCAGAAGCAACACAAAAAACCGTACAGGTTTCGGCAACACTAATGGATGCCTTAAATGAATCAATAAAGACCAATAAACCTTTCAGAATAGATTTTGATTCAGATGTTGCCGTAATCATGAAGGTAGATAAAAATGGAGTTTTAAGTGCAAATTTTATTCCGGGAAGTGCAGCAGTTGAAAATTATCTAAAAAACAATATTGAAACTCTAAAACAAAGTTTTAATGAACAAAATTTACCATACAATGAATTATCTTATAGTAACAGACAAAAACAAAATCAAAACGAAAATCAATCTCAAAATAATAAGGAGCACAAAGATGAATGATGCATTTGTAACAGCATTAAATACACAAAAAGCTACAGTAAACTGGATGGATGTATTAGCCTACAACATGGGTAATATTTATACTCCCGGATTTAAAGAAAATAAAGTAACTTTTCAAACTTTTCTTGGCGGTGCTATACTTGACAATCCGCTCAAAAATTTAGGTCAAGGAAAATCAACTCCCGGAACTTCTAATTCAAATCTTTTTTTAGAAGGTAAAGGGTATTTTTTAGTAAAAAATTCCGAAGGGAAAAATATATATACAAGGCATGGTGAATTTACTTTTGATAAAGAAGGTGTATATAAAAACAAAGAAGGTCATACCGTACAAGGGTATATATTAAATGATAAGGGTGAAATAATGCAAGGTCTTAAATCAATTGACGCAGATCTATATCAACAAACCGGTAAAAACGGTGGAGCAATGAACATCCCAACAACAAATATAAAATTATGGATAGATCCAAATAATGGCAAATACTTAGGCAAATACGATGATTATGAAATAAAAGGCGATGGAGTACTATTCGGAAAAGCAGACAAAGGACAAAAAGTTGTTCCACTGTATAAAATTGCAAATATGAACTTTCACAATCCTGCAGGATTATACGAAATAAAAGACGGACAATTTATAGAAACAGAAGAATCAGGAAGCCCTGTTGCAGGACGAGGAGAAATTCGCTCCGGATTACTTGAACTCTCCAATGTTGATTTTAAAGGTAACATTAGTGAATTTCAGAAAGCAAAAGTCCAACTGGAATTATCCAATAAATTAATTTCATCAAATAAACAACTTTTAGAAGAAACTCTAAAACTAGTCGGGTCATAAATAAGAGATAAATTAGAGATTTTCACTCACAAACTCCATTTTAAAAGGACTAAGGGACAAATATTGTCCCTTTTTAATTTAATAAATATAGCATTTCTTTAAAGTACTAATCTTTAAAATTCTTTTACCTGCTTTTTACAAAAAAAGTAGGTTGTGATAAAATTTTAATATGAAAAAAGCACAAAATTTATTAGAATATATACTAATAGCAGCATTAATAGCGACAGCTATAGGTTATGGTTTTGTCGCAAAAATAGATCTAAAAAAAATTAAAAATTATGTATTTTTAAGACCCTCAGATCCTTCAAATTCAACACGAATCAAGATTGAATCAATGACAGACATAAAATAGGCGGTAAAATGAAAATAGCCTCAATAAATGAAGACAAGATAATAATACAAAAAACTAAAAATTTGGAATTAAATAATAGAACCGGAGCTATTATCAAAACTCTCGGCTGTGGTTTATGCGGTTCCGATATTGTTAAATTAAAACATAAATTGGCCCAAAATGGTTCTGTATTAGGACATGAAATAGTTGGAGAAATTATCGATATAAAATCTCAAACAGATTTTAAAATAGGAGATAAAATAGCAAGTTCTCATCATATTCCTTGTTTTAACTGTAAATATTGCAAAAATGAAAATTTTTCAATGTGCGAACACTTCAAAAAAACCAATATTATTCCCGGAGGATTTAGCGAATACATTTACCTTTCGGAAGAACACTTAAAAAATGTTGCAGTAAAAATACCAACTTCTTTAAGCGAAATTGAAGCTTCATTTTATGAACCGTTAGGTTGTTGTATAAGGGCAATAAAAAGAAGTGGGGAATGCAAAAATAATAAGGTACTGGTAATAGGATTAGGTTCTATCGGTTTACTAATGGGGCAAGCATTAAAAGCATATGGGGCTGACGTTTACGGTTGCGATATAATTAAAGATAGAATTGAAATAGCTAATAAATTAGGAATAAAATCTTCTGACTCTACAGAAGTACTAAATCTGGAAGCTGATAAGATATTTATGACTTCCGGTGCTGATGCAACTATTGATTTAGCGCTAAAATCAGTTAGGGATGGCGGTAAAATAATTGTGTTTGCAAGCACTCCAAAAAATTTCGGGTATGCGAATAATCAAATTTACTATAGAGAACTGACTATAATGGGAAGTTATTCTCCTGCACCTATCGACTTAAAAGATTCAATGGGGCTCTTAACTTCAGGAAAAATCAATGTGAAAAATATATCAACAATTTATGATTTTAACGATATCGACAAAGCTTTTCGTGATACAATAAATAACACAATATTAAAAGCATACATAAAAATTGCAAAGGAATAATATGAATTCCGGTTCGAATTTAAAAAAAATGAAGTCAATCCAATATTGGGGGCCACAAGATATAAGATATGAAGAAGTAATTATAAAACCTCTTGAAGAAGGCGAAGTTTTAGTTAAAGTAGAATCAGCACTAACTTGTGGAACTGATGTAAAAACGTATCGTAGAGGTCATCCTGTTTTAATAAAACAAATACCCTCAGGCTTTGGTCATGAATTCTCCGGAGTTATTGCAAAGGTAGGAAAAAACGTAGATGGATTTGAAATTGGTGAAAGAGTTGTAGCTGCGAATTCAGCACCCTGTGGAAACTGCTTTTTTTGTAAAAGAGAAGAATATAATTTATGTGAAAATCTACACTTGTTAAATGGGGCTTATGCAGAATATATAATTGTACCTGAAAGAATTGTTAAAAAAAATATGCTCAAACTTCCTGATACCTTAAGCTTTGATAAAGCAGCTTTTTGCGAACCATTGGCTAATGTTGTTCATGGTGTTGAGAGAACCAATATAAAAGAAGGACAAACAGTAGGAATAATTGGTATTGGTCCAATCGGTTTGATGTTTGCAAAACTTGCAAAATTAAAAGGAGCAAAAGTTATTGCAGCAGGAAGGAATCCGTTAAAACTAAAACTGGCTGAAGAATTTGCTCAGGCGGATGAAATTATTGATTTAAATAAATATCCGAATCCAGAAAAGATCTTCCTTTCTTTTACAGAAGAAAAAAAAGGACTTGATGTTGCCGTTGAATGCGTTGGGTTACCATCTATATGGGAAAGAATGTTTTCCCTTGTTAGACCCGGAGGAACAGTTCACTTCTTTGGAGGTTGTAAATCCGGTTCTACAGTAACATTTGATACAACAAAAATGCACTACTGCGATATCAGAATGATGAGTGTATTTCATCATACACCAGAATATTTTAGAAAAGCATTAGAATTAATTGCTTCAAATAAAATCCCCGTTGAAAAATTAATAACAGATACGATTGGTTTAAAAGATGTTCAATCCGCACTCGAAAAACATATGGAAGGAAATGCAATTAAATTCCTTATAAAGCCAAGCCTTTAAGATAAAAAGAGGACCGATTTCTTTTGAGAAATCGGTCCTCTTTTTATCTATTTTAGTTTAACTAAATATTCCAACTGTTAAGATATTGTTCTTGTTCTGTAGTCAGGTTATCAATTTTAATTCCCATTGACTCCAATTTTAATCTTGCAATATTAACATCAACTTCATGAGGAAGCGTGTATAATTTATTTTCTAATTTACCCTTATTTTTAACAAGAAACTCTATGCCTAGTGCCTGATTAGCAAAAGACATATCCATAACACTTGCAGGGTGACCTTCCGCTGAAACAAGATTAACAAGTCTTCCTTCAGCAAGAACATAGACTGATTTACCATTGTTTAATTTATACTCTTCCAAAGTAGGTCTGATTTTTTTAATTTCCACCGAATACTTTGCAAGATCAGGAACGTTAACTTCATAATTAAAATGTCCGGCATTAGCAAGAAATGCACCATGTTTCATTTCTAATATATGTTTAATATCAACAACGTGCTTATTCCCTGTAACTGTTAAGAAAATATCACCTTCTTTTGCTGCATCAGCAATAGGCATAACTCTATAACCTTCCATAGCAGCTTCAAGAGCTTTTAACGGATCAACCTCGCAAACGATAACATTTGCTCCAAGAGCTTTTGCACGCATTGCACAACCTTTACCACACCAACCATATCCTGAAATAACAACGGTTTTACCTGCGATAAGAATATTAGCAGCTCTTAAAATACCGTCCATAGAACTTTGACCTGTTCCATAGCGATTATCATATAAATGTTTTGTTTCACTGGTATTTACACCTACAGCAGGGAACTTAAGTTTTCCTTCAGCTTCCAAGGCTTGAAGTCTTTGGATCCCTGTAGTTGTTTCCTCTGTAGATCCGATAACTTTTTCTGCTACGTCCGGATAATTTGCATGAATTGCAGCAACAATATCACATCCATCATCAATAATAATATCAGGCTTATGATTTAAAGCTTCAACTATATGTGCCTTATATTGATCAACTGATTCTCCGGCTACAGCAAATGTTGGAATACCATAATGTCTCACCAATGCTGCAGCAACATCATCTTGTGTAGACAAAGGATTTGAAGCAACTAAAATAGCGTCTGCTCCACCGGCTTTCATAACCACGCATAAAGCGGCAGTTTCTTTTGTAACGTGAACACATGCTGAAAGTTTCAAACCTGCAAAAGGTTGTTCTTTTTCAAATCTTTCTTTGATTGAAGTTAAAACAGGCATATCTTTAAAAGCCCATTCTATTTGATTTTTACCCTGATCAGCAAGATTAATATCCTTAACATCATATTTTTCTAATGTCATCGTCATTTATATTTCCTTTCTTTATATTAAACGCACTAATAATCTAGTGTAACTACATTTTAACACAAATTTTCACAAGCCAAGCTTATAGTTAATTTAGTATCACTAATTTTTACAATAGCCCAACGAAAAGGAAAAATCCCCATATCGTTCATTTTTTTTTCAATATATTCATTATCAACGGGCAACTTTGTTTCTATTTCAATTAATTTTGATATTATTTCCATTTATAAATTAACTAATTCCTTAACTTCTCTACGTTTAATTTTCATTGTAGTCGTTTTTGGTAAAGGATTTTTGACAACAACAATATTAATTGGTCTTTTATATGAGGCTAACTGATTTGATAAATATTTAACCTCATCTCTCACAATTCTATTTAATTCCTTTTCATCATTTACTTTTTCGATTAAATCTTCTTTTGGCATTACAACTGCAACAATATCTTCTGTTCCGTCTTTTGAACCACCAACTCTGGGAGCACCTATCACACAAACTTCTTTGAAATATTCGCTTTTTTGTAAGACTGTCTCAACTTCTTCAGGAAAAACTTTTTTACCACCGCTTAAAACAATCATATTTTTAATTCTTCCTGTGATATAAATATGACCATCTTTATCAATTCTTCCAATATCTCCTGTATGAAGCCATCCATCGGGTTCAAGAACTTCTGCAGTCATTTCGGGATTATTATAATACCCTTTCATTACAGCGGGTCCTTTTAACATAATTTCACCTGTTACAGAATCTATCTTAGCTTCAAAACTTGCTAAAGGTCTTCCTACAGAAGCTAAATCGCCCCTCTTATCAACATTTACCGAAACCACAGGACTTGTTTCAGATAAACCATACCCTTGATAAACTTTAATTCCGATAGTTTCAAAAAAATCTCCAACATCCAAATCTAAAGGAGCACCTCCTGCTATACAACCGTTAAACTTTCCGCCAAATTTGTCATGTATTCTTTTAAAAATTAATTTTCTTATGCGATAAGAAGGTATTCTTTTTGCAATATTATACATGATTTTAAATATTATTTGAACATATTTTGGAGATGAATTGATTTCAGATTCAATACCTGTTTTTAAAAGTTTTAAAAAAGCAGGAACTACAATCATGAAATTAATTTGTTTTTCTCTCATTATACTTAAAATATCCTTAGGCTTAAGGCTGCTTGTATAATAAACAGACAATCCCCAATATAAAAAGGCAGAAAAACCTATTGTCAGCTCGAATAAATGATTCATAGGCAATATTGACAAAACAGAAATACCCTTGCAAGGATCAAAAAACTTTGGTAAAACAATTTCCGTATCAGTTAATTGAGCAATCATGTTTCTAAATGTTATTTCAACACCTTTTGGAGATCCGGTTGTTCCGGATGTATATATAATAAAAGCCGTTGACTTAGAACTTCTATGACGCCATTTACTTTCGTAATTATTTGGTAAAGTATAAAGACAGGGTAAATCCAGATTATATGTGGGCTCATCTATCATTAAAACATGTTTAATAGATGGTATCTCTTTTTTTAATTCAAGGGCTTTTTCCATGTATTCTTGAGAAGCCAGAATAGTTGAAGGAGAACAATCCGAAAGTATCGACTTTAGTTCATATTTTGTAAGTTTTATATCAAGCGGAACCGTAATCAAACCAGCCATTACAGATGCGAAAACACATGCCCCGTATTCCGGTTTTGACTCGGATAAAATAGCTAGTTTTTCTCCTTTTTTTAGTTCAAGATCATTAATTAAATAAGAAGCCAGCTTTCTTGATAATAAACCTACACCTTTATAAGTAAACTCTTTCCACCCCAATGCTGTTTTAATACCAAGAGCGACACGATCCTTGTAAACATCCGTTTTTTCTTCCAAGAGTAAAAGAATATTATTTTTACGATATTTCATTAAAAAACCTCCACAACAATCCCAGCTTCCAAAGACCATATAATTACAGATACAAATTAATAATATCAAAAAACAACAAAATTTGTCAATCAAATGATTGATTTTTATATATTCTTTTAATACAAATGTATGATTTGAAAAATAATCATTGAATTTCTATTTAATAAGTACCGTATAATATAGTAGAGAAAGTGTTTTCAATAATAGTATTACACATGTTGACATTTTTACAAAAACCATTAAAAAGTAATTAGAAGTTAGCATAAAAGTAGGAGATCAAAACAATGGGTTTGGCAGCATCACAAGCAAGGTACCTTTTATTAACAGCAAGAAAAACAAATGTGGAATATCAAGGACAGCAAATAAACCAGCAACGTACCGAACTTGCGAATCAAAGTGCAGGAGTATTTACACAGCTATTGTCTCTTGTCGTACCAACAGCTCCAAGCACAAGTGATTATACAACAACATCATATACTTTCAGTGATGGGCAAAATACTTGTACACTAGGCAAGGTTACATGGATATCAGGTGATCCGACTTATAATGCAAATGTAACTTACACATACCCTACAACAACATACACCGGAGTTAAAAAAACCAGAACAGATTTAGGAGTTAGGCTTGTAGGTTCAACATACTGGCTAACAGATGGTCAATCGGGTGGAAGCGCAGTGAACAAAGAATCGCTTATTCAGTGTAACACAACAGATACAAATTATGCAGCAGAAGAAGAAGAAATAATAAGAATTTGTATGGATAACCCTACTTCTCAGATAGCAACAGATGTTGGTTATGATCCAGGTACAGGAACCATATCTGATATTACACAAGCATACTACTATACATACAATGGTGTAAACAATTATTATTGCTACACAGATTTAAGTACTATGCCAACAGATGGTTCTGCTAACAGCTTAGATTCTTATTACGCTACAGATATATCAAGCAGTCAATCTGTAACAGGAAATGCTTATATTCAAAAAACAGATACGGGAAGATATAGTAAAATAACTTTAGCAAGTTCACCAAGTACAAGTTTTGATATATCATCGTCAACGACAACCGATACAAATGCTTATAATGATGCATTTAATGAATATGAATATCAACAAACTTTATATCAACAAGAAGTTACAGCACTTAATGCTAAGACTTCTATTATAGAACAACAAGATAGAACATTGGAATTACAACTAAAACAGCTTGATACAGAACAAGAAGCACTTCAAACAGAGATGGAATCAGTCAAAAAAGTAATTGAGAAAAACATTGAACAAACATTTAAAACATTCCAATAATTAAATTAATATTATGTCTATTAAAAAGAAGGTATAAAATGTCGTATAAATATGATAGTTATTTAGTAATAGCAAACAAATTTTCATCAGCGAATTCTGATGCAAAAGCTCAATTATTTGAGACATATGATAAATTAAGAGATATTACTGTTTCAGGATCAGGTAATGGTGCTTCCGGAAGCGGTTTTGAAGGTGTTGGTGGTTTTTTATATAATATATCATCACTGTTTGCACCATCATCATTCATGACTTCACTTAGTGGTAATAGTTCTTATAACATTCCTGGGACATCCTATTATACCTCAGGGGCAACAGGTTCATCAACTTACGGCTTAGAAAGCTATTCTGGTTTTGCAGCACCAATATCAGGATATGCTACAGGAGAAGCTGCATCAATATTGACAGGTTTTGGAAGTGAAACAGGTGCCGCTTCAAGCATTGGAGGTATCGCTGATATTGCGAATACTGCAGCATATGCAACAGGTACAACTAGTGGTTTTACGGGTTGGGGACAAAATGTATTAATGTCAACTGCTGGACTAATCTCCGGATGGGGTGGAATTATTCAGTCTGCTGCACCATATCTCGGAGAATATGGGCTTGGAGCAGTAGTTGCAGGCAATTTACTATCAGGTACAGGTTCAGCATTTTACTCAGCTGTTAAAAATGCATCGGGAAGAGTTACTGCAAATGCAGATACTGTCCTTACCAATAGGGTTAGGAATATCGAAACTGTCTGCAAAATGTTAGATACTCAAGGTGATATACTTAAGAAAATGTTAAAAGAATCTATTGAATCTGACAGTAAAGCTATACAAAATATGTAATTAGTTTTTAAACTAAAGGTATAAAATGTTTATAAGAACGTATATAAGGACAATACTAAACAATTTTATTAAAAAAAATTTTATACTTATTCTTATATCAAAAATTGTAAATTTTTATTGCAATTTATGGAATAGAAATATAAAAACTATAAAGTTTACATCAAATATGTCGATAAACGAATTGAGAGAAAAAAAATCAATTTCCTTTCAAAGTGTTACAGGTGATAAAATAGACTGTAAATAGTTAAGACATGTTAAGAGTTATTTCTAATATATAGCAATTACTTATTAATTAATGTTTTTATATTATTGAAGGTCTATTGGTAGCAAGGAGTGTAAAATTGTTACAGCAGACTTTAGAAACAAACTTTCATAGACTAATGAATTTTTTAAATTTTGCAAAAAACTTCATTAGAAGAAGAAATCCGGTGAAAGCTATGCTTCAACAAATTGTTGACATGGTAAAAGATATGTTAACAATAAAGAAAAAACTTAAAATATCTCAGTACAGATTAAATTATCACAAACATCAACTACACAAAATGGAAACTTTAATTGCCGCAAATAACGAACATACGTTTTTGAAAGGGCGAAAAATAAACGAAGTTAGGTAGGACAAAATGGGTTTACTCGCAGCAACAATAACAAAGCAAAGATTAATAGCATATAAGCATGATTTAGAAGAAAAAATGCTTGCTGTTCAAACTGCAAAAATAGAATTAACAACATCAGCTAATGATTTGATTACTGTAGGTAATGATATGGACCCTGACAGTCCAATTGTAAAACAATTAGAACAAAGGAAACAAAGATTATCACAATTAGAAAAAAAATTAGATTTACAAATACAAGAATACGAAACCCAGTTAAAAATGGCAGAAGCACAAATAAAAGCTTGTGATGAGATGATGCAATCATCCTTAAAATAGGGATATAATTAAAAAGTAAAGAGTGAATTTTATATAAAATTCACTCTTTACTTTTTGCAGTGTTTATGGTAAAAATGGATATACAGATTACTCTGGAGGAGTGCCAGAGCGGTTTATCGGAGCGGTCTTGAAAACCGTCGTACGTGACGAGCGTACCGTGGGTTCGAATCCCACCTCCTCCTAATTTAAGCGGGTAGGTTTTTGCCTTACCCGCTTAAATTTTATGAATGGGAATAAAAAGCCCTACAGGGCTTTGCATTATTTAGGGGTTCGAATAGCTACGACAAACAAGCACAAGCAAAGCGGTGCGTAGTTTGACGTATGCAGCCAGCTAGATTTTAGGACGTTAGTCCTTAAAAATCTGCGTGTCTGCCTCTTCTCCATTTAATAAATTAAAAGAGAATTTATATTTTCAATTTTTCGGAAATTTATATGCGATTTAATCAAATATTCTCTGTTCGCTTTTTTTCAAGTGTAGTTTGTTGTATTATTTTAAAGATAAGGTCTAGAATATTTTATGCAAAAAGGAAATAGTATGGAAATATTAAATTACAGATTAATAGCCTTTTTGGATGTTTTAGGTTTTTCTAAAATGTTATTTGAAAACAGCTTAGAATCATTGCACGGTAACTATTCAAACTTCATCAGTCAAGCTAAAAATACAACCTTTTTCCCTAACCCTAATGATCCTCAAAAAAGGACAAATTTTGAATTTGGAAAATTTATTTCTGATTCAATTATTTTAGTATCTAATCCTATTGATGATATTTATAATATAAATAATTTTATAATGGCTATTACAAACCTACTTGGTTTAGGGTTCAAAAATAATTTTCCTATTAGGGGTGTAATAGGGATTGGAGATATTATTATTGATGAAGAAAATGGAATAGTTCTTAGTAAAGAACTTCCAGAGTTATTAAAACAAGAGAAACAACAAGATTGGGCAGGATGTATTTTATTAGAAGACGCCGAAAAAATAGTATTAGAATCCATTGGTGGTAGTGACTATGGAACAAAAATAAAGAATAATCCCCTACAAAATGACTTAATACATTCATATTTTGTACCAACCAAAAATGGAAAGAAGAATTCTTTTGCTTTGAATTTTTCATTTTTTATGAACGATAATCAAAAAAATAAGGGTCTAGAATATTTAATAGAACCAAAAAAGCAAAATGTTAAGGATTATTTCTCATATTTAGAAAAACTGCCTATAGACAAAGACGTGTTACCAGCAAACATGAGAATAATCAAAACACGAACAGGGTTTTCTTTTATTAGCATAGAAAGTTAAATAGAGACTTTTGCTGTCGAGACTACAATATCCTGTTTTAAGTCCATTGTTCAAAGAACAATGGACTTTTTAAATGCCAAAAGCCCTGTATTTTTTCATGCAAGCGAGCTGCCTACCTTAATATATCTTGGATTCAAAAAAAAATAGTTAAACATCGTAAGGTGATTTTTACTATTGCTTTTTATTATGTAACTATATAACCAAGGAGATTTTATGAATTATCTTCAAGTAATATTATGAATAGATTTATCAGTCTCTAAACGCTCTTTTATTGCACCTTGCGGATCATAATAAGGTGAAACTGTCATTATTTTGGCTGCAATATCAGGATAATGATATATAAACTTTAATTCACTATCTGTTAATGGTTTTTGAGTATGTACGTTTGCGTAACGGGCAAGTTCAAGAATATTTCTAGCTTCATGCTCATCTTTAAATTCTAATTCTAAACCTTCATAAACATTTCTAAACCCCTTAAT
The DNA here is from genome assembly GCA_964391675.1 of uncultured Muribaculaceae bacterium. GTDB lineage: Bacteria > Cyanobacteriota > Vampirovibrionia > Gastranaerophilales > Gastranaerophilaceae > CAYMMX01. The sequence goes on from CAYMMX010000005.1 coordinate 27,278, forward strand.
TCCACCATATTCTCCAACTGTAATCATTCTACCTGTTTCAATTATTTCGGGCTCACCTCTGCCCAACTCTTCATAATCGTACAGTTCATAATTTCTTCTGTCCTTTAAAGCACCATCGGCATGGATTCCTGATTCATGTGCAAAAGCATTATCTCCAACTGCAGGTTGATTAATAGGAATAGAAACTCCAAAAGCGTAAGAAGCATATTTAGCAAGTTTCCATGCTTTACTTAAATCAATCTGGGGATCAATTTCATACTTATTTTTTAAACCACTTGATTTTAAAAGAGCTAGTAAACACGATACTAAATCAGCATTTCCTGCACGCTCTCCCATACCATTTATTGCAGTATTTATAAAAGCATTTTTTCCTGCTTCGACAGCAGCCGTTGCTCCTAAAACAGAACAAGCTACAGCCATGCCCAAGTCATTATGAAAATGTGTTTCAATATCAATATCAGCTTCTTTTGCTATTCTATAAATCCTTTCATAAGCCATATTAGGTGAATCATAACCAAGAGTGTCACAATATCTAAATCTGTTTGCACCACATTTTTTGGATTCTTTAGCATATTTAATCAAAAATTCAATATCACTTCTTGATGCATCTTCTGCATTTACTCCAATAATATTGGCTCCTTTAGATACAGCACATTCAACAGCTTCACAGGTCATTTTAAGAATATCATCAAGAGTTTTCTTTCCTTGATATTTTCCAATAGTCATTTGTTCAGAAGTAGATTGAGACAAGTTAATATATTTTAATTTTGGAACATTAGCAAAAGAAAGTTCAACATCTGATGCCACAGCCCTCATCCAACCAGAAAGTTTTGTTGTTTTTATAATACCTCTTTCAACTAATTCTAAATTTCCGTTTAGATAATTAAGTTCATGTTGGGTTGTTGGAAAACCAAATTCTGATTGAGATATTCCCATATCATTCAACATCAAATTTATAATAGTTTTCTCTAATTTTGCTAAACCTAACCTTGACGTTTGAACACCATCTCTATTCGTTACATCAATAAAATATATTTTAGGCATTATAAATCCTCCATTTAACAATAATATTATACATAAAAAATGCACATTGTGCACTAAGGGCAACATCAACAATACTAAACGATAAATTGTTACAAATAACAAATTATATTGCTTTTTTAAGTATAATTAATTACAATATTGTACATGGGTGAAATTAAAGAAGGTCAAAAAGTTAAATTAACTATAAATACAGATGAAGGTCTGGAAAAAGAATTAGAATGTACCATTAAAAATATATATGCGGATAGGCTTTCTCTTAATTACCCTGAAGAAATATTCAAGTATATTGAATATTTTGAAGAAGGTGAAGATGTACCTGTGAAAATTTTTACACCATTGGGAATCAAATCTTTTTCTGCATTAATTCTCGATTCTCCATATGAAGAAGATTTCACAATCGAATATATTGAAAATGCAAATGAAATTCAAAGAAGAGAATATGTAAGAGTACAGTTATGTGTAAAAGTTTTTATAGAAAAGGAAGATAAAAATAACGTAATCGCATATACAATAGATGTAAGCGGCGGTGGTATAAAGTTTATGTCAGAAGAAAAATTTAATGACAAAGAAAAAATTAAAATAGTTATGTATATGCCTGATGATAAAGCAATACAAGCAAAAGGAGTCATTGTCCATAATCAATTTATACCTAAGAATCAACATATAGTATCTTTTAGTGAAATAGATGAAAAAGATCGTGACAGAATAATTAAAAAATGCTTTGAGATTCAATTATCTAAATTAGAAGAATAGTTTAACAAGTGAAACAAAAATGAAAGAAACAGACGAACTTAAAAAAATAAATAAGATATACGAAAAGGGTGATGTACAAAAAGCTATTGAACTTTGCCAAATAGGCTTGCAAAAAGATCCTACTAATGCCGATTTACACATTAGACTTGGTGATTTGTATCTTGCATGGCATTTAGATATTTATAATTCATCTCAATATGTTGATGAAGCTATAACAGAATACCAAAGAGCTTTGGAAACTTATATCGATTCAGCAGAAGTTTATTTCAAAATAGGTCAGGCATTATTTTTTAAAGGGGATTTAGATAAAGCTATAAATTACTTAAATATGGCACTAAAAAAAGATCCCAAATATTACAAAGCTCATTATCTTCTGGCTGAAACATATACAAAGAAAGCAAGATTTGCTGATGCAATTTCTTATGCGAAAAAATCTATTAAATACAGACCTTTCCGGAATTCTTGTGCTCACCATTTATTGCATAATTTATACAAAGTATCCTCTTATAGAGATACTAAAATGGTCATAAAAAGTAATTTTGAATTTTTATTATCAGTTATCACTTTACCATTTGATTTTCAGGCAATAAAAAACGTTATGAGAGCAATATCATACCTCAAATTTATTCCAACACTAATGAAAGGATTTTTCCTTATTCAAACAAAAGGGTTAAGTCAAGCAATAGACACATATATACAAGCAATTGAAGAAGCTCCGGGTTTTGTTCCCCTTTACTGTTTGTTGGGGGATATCTATCGTTCATTAGGACAATATGATGATGCCATTAATGAATACAAAACTGCCATTTGGTTAGATTGCTTAAATATCCCTTCATATAGGCACCTTTGTCAAACTTATGAAGAACAAGGTGATTATGACAGTGCTATCGACACATACCATAAGCTGATAGAAATTTTACCTACAATGCCGGAATTTCATTCAAATTTAGCAAATATTTATTATTTAAAAGGTGAAATTAAAGAAGCGATTTCTCATTATCAAGCGGCAATAACACTTAATCCAAATAAAAAATGGACCAGTATAATTTCTCAAACATTAGGTTATGTGCATCAACAAAACGCTAAAGATCTGGATGCTGCAATAAGTGCTTATCAAAGTGCATTTTTACTAACTCCGGATGATATAGATATATACGTTAACTTAGGAAGTGCTTTTTATGACAAAGAAGATTATGATAACGCTTTAACCGTTTATAGAAGTGCACTGGAACTTGATCCTACTAATGCAAAAATTCATTGTAATTTAGGATTTTTACATTGGGGTAAAGGGGATACTGACGAAGCAATGAAAGAATATGAATTAGCAATTGAATATGATAAAACTTACGATATTGCATATAATAATTTGGGAGTAATTTACCTTGATGACTTAGGCAGGATACAGCAAGCAATAGATTTATTTACTAAAGCTATTGAGTATAATCCTAATTACGCATTAGCGCATTTTAACCTTGCAAGAGCAATAACAATCAAAGGTGATAAAATAGAAGCAGCTAAATTATATCAAATAGCACAAGACATAAATAAAGTTACAAACGAACTAAGCCCGCAAGATATAACAGACAAAATTAATGATTTATTTCAATAGACTAAATCTTTACCCAAGATTTAGGAACAATATCACATTTTTGTTTTTGAACAGTCCATTTATTAGGTGCAATTACAATTTTTTGAGAATAATCGTTTAGCCATGCTCCCCACCAGGAAAAGCTTGAATTTGCAATAATATTGTACTTGCAATTCTTCATCAAATTCATATCAAACCAACCTTTTCCTTGATTAAAATCTATGACATCAAAAGGATAATTTATATTTAAATTTTGAATTACCCATTCAATATCGTCAGAGAATAAGTAAAAATGAGGATTTTTAATCTTATTTGCAACATAATTGATTGCCTCTTCATAATATTTCAATGAGCAAGTACCATGGATTTTATTGACGTAATCAAGAGTTATATAATCACCTCTTCTTACATGCAGCGAAACTGAATTAGTACCTTGAATTTTATTCAAAAACACTTGATTATTTTCGTCTAAAGGGCTTTTAACTGAAAAATCTGCTAACAATTTTTGTCTTAAGTGTTTAAAATATTTTTCATTTTGGAAGTAACCTTCATAATAAATATAATTCGGATATTTTAAGATATTTTTCTCATATACTGAATTATATTTTTCTCTAATATAATTTACACCAAAAAAGAAAGGAAATCTTTTTGCTAATGTGTTTTTGAATTTTGAATTAAACTCAGGTTTTATAATTTTTTTTAAGTATTCTTCAGAAACCGCAGGACATTTAATTCCGTATGCATCAAGCTCGAATACTCTGGTAGTAACAGAATTGCATTGTTTTACTTCATCAAAATAAGAATAATCAAATACAACCTCAGTATTATATTTATCTTCCAAACTACGTGCGAACGCCCATTGGAACATTTGGTTTCCCAATCCACCATTAAGTTTTACAATTTTTTTTTCGATCTTTTTCATAATAAAGCTATTCTTTACAGATATACAGTTCTGGTGCCTGATTAATTCTTACATTATTATATATAATTTCATCCATAAATTTATTAAAATATGTTTTCTTTTCATTAATAAAAGAATCAGAACTTTTACTCCAATTAGAGGCACCACGATAATGAATAATAAAATCTTCTAAAAATTGAAAATTAAATTTTGGATTATACTCATTACGCAATTTTTCAGGAAGGAGATTACTTTGTGAGATATCATTATGGCAAGTATGATTTATCCATTTTATTTTAAGTTCAGGATTAAACTTTAGCCAATGATAAGTACTACCACCACAATCAGTTCTTTCACCATTTATAGTTGTAAGCCTAAAATCAATATGATTTTTATCAGGCAATTCGCCTCCACGGAATACAATAATTCCATTCCATAGATAATCAATTTTTCCTCGCCTTTGATGAATACCTACCACATCATTGTTATTAAGGTATTCATTAAAATTAAATTCCTTTATAAAAAACATATCAGAATCTATTAATACATGAATTGTATCTTTTTCCCATCTACAGAATCTATGATATAACCAGGTTAAAGACCAACCGGTAATATAAGATGCACCAGAAACAAAAGATCGGAATCTAACATCTAAACATTTTAAACCTAATTCTTTGCAAATTTTTTTTATTCTTGAGCGTCTATTTGCACAAATAATCGAAGTATTATTTAAAACAATAAACTCCCAATCTTTATCAGTTATAAATTTTTTCATGGATTCATACTGCCTATATAAAAGCTCAGGAGTAATATTTGCTAAAGTATATATTTTAACTTTGCTCATGTAAAATTCCTTCTTATATAGTAATAATAACGTTTACAAAAACTTAAGTCAATTACTCTTTACATATATAAAATTCAGGATTTTCTTGTATTTTTACGTTATTATATAAAAGTTCATTTAGCAACTTATCAAAATATGCTTTTTTTTCATCAATAAAATCTTTTGATTTTTTATCCCAATTAGAACCTGCTCTATAGTGTAAGACAGCATTTTCAATAAATTGAAAACAAAATTCGGGTTTATATCCTTCTCTAATATTTTCCGGTAATATAGAACTTTTTGAAACATCTAAATGGCCTGTATGAACCATATATCTAATTTTTAAGTTAGGATTTCTTTTCATCCACCAGTATAGCCTACCGCCAACATCTGTTCTTTCTCCGTTGATATCACCTAATCTGTAATCGAAATGATTTTTATCAGGCAACTCACCTCCACGCATTACAACAAAACCATTCCATAAATACTCAATGTCACCTCTTCTTTGATGAATTGCACATATATTGTTTTGAACTAAATATTCATTAAAATTAAAATCATTAACAAAAAACATGTCTGAATCAAAAATTACATGAATTGTATCTTTTTCCCACCTAAAAAATCTATGATATGCCCAGAAAATCCCCCATGCGCAAATTTGTGCAGCACCTGATACAAGTGTTCTGAAACGTACATCTAAACACTTAACTCCTAACTCTTTACATATCGTTTTAATTTTTTTTTGTCTGTCTAATTTTGGGGCAGGAACATTATTAAATACTATAAATTCCCAATCTTCATCTTTAACAAACTTTTTTATTGTCTCATATTGCTTATATAAAAAATCAGGTGCTTTATCCGCCCAAGTGTAAATTTTAACCTTACTCATTAATACCTCTTATGTGATGTGAACTACTTAATCTTATTATTTATAAAAAATTAAGTCAACTGTATAAATTTAATCTCTTTTCTCTATATAAATAGTTAAATTTTTACTTAAACACAAATTATTTTGACCAATCTTAATTTTAAATAATCTATTTTTTATCTTATTAAATTGATTAATCTTCTCGTTTTTAAAGTCAATCAGCTTTTGTTCATTAAATATCTGTGAGTTCTTATTATACTCAATAATTTTTAAAAACCAATTTTCTATTTGTTCCACACTAACAGAATCATATTTTTGCGAATAAATATTATAATGCAAATCAATTTCTTCTTCTGTGGTTTCCATTCCAAATTTTAAAAAAGTCTGCCTGTATATTTCTTTTAAACTTTTCGTTTGAAAATCATCATTAGCTTTGGAAAGTTGCCCCGGTCGCCTTGTATAAATCATTAATATATCTTTTAAATTTGCCATTTTAATTCCGGCAAACATTGCATCAATCCATAACTCATAATCCTCTCCGAATTTTGATTCTTCAGGATAAAATAAGTTTTTTTCAAGAAAAATATCTTTCTTAAATGTTGCTATAGGATTGGCAATAGGAGCATTTAAAAGCATATAAATTTTAATTTCTTCATCTGTTTCCAAAACAGCAGGAATTTTACCGTTATTAGAATATTTAAAAGCCCCGCCTACTAGAGAAATATTTGGGTTATTTGTTAAAAAAGTTAGTTGTTTTTCAAATCTATCCGGCATAAAGATATCATCACTATCAACAATAGCAATATATTCTCCCTCGGCTTTTTTAATTCCTATATTTCTGGCTCGACCTGGTCCGTTTTTAACATCAAAGTGAAAATACTTTATTCTATTATCACTAAACGATTTAATAAATTCGCTATTGTTGTTTGAAGAATCATCAATTATGATCAGTTCAAAATCTTTAAATGTCTGATTTAAAATGCTTTGAATTGTTTTTTTTAAATATTCTTCCGGCGTATTATATAAAGCCATTACAGCGGAAATTTTAGGCATACTGACCTCAATTGACTTATTAACTCAATCATTATAACATTAAATAAAATTGAAATTAATTAAAAAGGAAATGATTTTGGCAAAAATTGCAATATTATATATAGGAACGGGACGCTATACAATTTTTTGGGATGAATTTTATAAATCTTGTGAAAAAAATTTATTCAGGAAATCTGAAAAACACTATTTCTTTTTTACGGATAGTGACGAATTTAAATCAAATGAGAAAATTACAATTGTTCATCAGGAAAATCTTGGGTGGCCATTAATAACGGCTTTAAGGTATAAAATTTTAAACAAAATTAAAAATCAGCTTGAAGATTTTGACTATGCATTTTTCTTTAACGGGAATATGGAAGTAATTCATGAAGTAAAGGAAGAAGAAATTTTCCCTACAGAAAAAGAAGGTTATATTGTAGCACCAATGCACTCGTGCAATAAAAGAATAAAATCCAACCGTGACTTTGATTATGAACGTAATCCTAAATCAAAGTCATTCATTCCATACGGTGAAGGATTACATTATTTTCATGCCGGTCTTTTAGGGGGAAGAGTAAAAGAATTTTTAGAAATGCTTGATGTTTGCGAAAAAATGATGGATGATGACTTAAAAATAAATTATATTCCTAAATTTCATGATGAAAGCGTCTTTAATAAATATGTTCTTACAAGACCTCATAAAATTTTAAGCAACAACTACATTCATCCAACACATGGTAAACCTTTTTTAAGAATGAATCCTAATGTCAAAATTATTCAACGCGATAAATCTCTTTTTAAATATGGCGGACATGCATATTTAAGGGGCGAAAGTGTAGAAAAAATAACTTTGCCGGTTTATATTAAAGAAAAAATAAAAGAAAAATTTAAAAAGTAAATTATAATTTCACACTTAATTTTTGTTGTTCAAAAGCATTAAGAGAATTTGTAATACTTCTAAAACATATTTTATGTTTTAACTTAAAACCATGTTGATACATATCACTAATAGCATTTTTCATCGGCATATTCTCCAATATATTTCTCGCTAATGCAACTGCACCACCTGTTCTGTGTTTTCCAAACGTGCAATGAAATAAAGTTTTAATATTTGGATTTTCATTTATCAAATTATATAAAACAGGTATACTTTTTTTGAAATTAAATAAATTTGCAGGTATATTTATAAAATCAATATTAAATTTTGTATACTGAGCTTGAAGTTTTTCAATTTGTTGTTGACTTAAAGTTCTAAGATTGACAACTCTTTTTATACCCATTCTTACTAATTCAGGAATTTCATTCACTGTAACATTTGAGCTTCTAAATATATTATTATTAACTTTTTCCATATGAAATTTAGCGCATGTTGGAAAAATTTTATCAACAAGTCCTACAATTTTACAAGGATGAACAGCTTTTATAGAGCTTAAATTTACACTAACCATATAAACACCGATTCTTTTTACATTAATAAAAAAATAAACCGATATAAAAATTGATAAAAATTATTAAAATATTAATTTTTTGTTTCAAAAATTGTAAAATTAAATAAAGGAGATAATATGAAAAAAGAAATAATTAAAAATGAAGAACAATTAAGATTAGCCATGTTAAATAATGATTTAGAAATACTGGATAAATTAATTGATGAAAGCTTAGTTTTTATTACTCCGAATGGAACAATAGCAACAAAAAAAGCAGATTTAGAAATTCATAAAAATAAGCTTCAAAAGTTGGATGAATTAAATTTATTAGAACAAAAAATAGATTTTAAAGATAATTTGTCAATAGTAACAGCTTTAATGCAAATAAAAGGTTCATTTGCACAAATGGATATTTCGGGAAACTATAGATATCTAAGAATTTGGCAAAGACAAGAAAATAATTGGAAAATTATTGCCGGCTCTGTAACTCAAATAAAATAACTTATTTTAATAAGATTTCTAAACCTTCTTCCACTGAAGTTTTTGGAGAGAACCCAAATAATTTAATACACTTTTTATTATCTAATATGCTATGTTTAATATCACCTTGCCTTGTTATTCCATAATTTGCTTTTTTTGAATAACCTGATTTTTGAGCCATTATTTCAAAAAGTTTATTTATAGATATACCTGTATTTGTCGAAACATTGATGATTTCATTTTTAATATCCGATTCTATTGCTTTCAAACAAACTTGAGCTATATCTTCAACATAAACAAAATCTCTTGTTTGTTCTCCATCACCATCAATTATAATATTTTCATTATTTTTCATTTTATCGGCAAAAATAGCAACAACTCCGGCTTCACCATGAGCTGACTGTCTGGGGCCATAAACATTTGCAAATCTGAAGACTAAATAATCAATGCCAAACAATTCAATATATTTTTCCATTGTAAGTTTAGATATTCCATAAAAAGAAAGACATGTCGTATTGTGTTTTTCATCAACAGGAAGATATTCGGGAATACCATAAACAGCTGCTGTAGACGCTGTTATAAATTTTTTAACCCCATGTTTTTTACAAAAATTTAAAACATTAATACTTCCCAATATATTTTCTTTAGCATCCTCAAGTGGATTTAGTGTAGAAAAACTAACACTCGCCTGAGCCGCAAAATGAACAACATAATCAAAGTCATTTTCATTAAATACTCTTTCAAATTCAGAAGAATTTATGTCTAAATTATAAAATTTCGCTTTTTGATTCAAATTTGAATCAAAACCGGAAGATAAATTATCAACGATTACTACATTATAATTATTATCAATTAATAAATCAGTCAGATGAGAACCTATAAAACCTGCACCACCTGTGATTAAAACATTTTTCATAATTCACTCCAATTCACAACAAATATACCACGAAAATGAATTATCTTAAATTAATATAATCTTTTAAAGAAATTTTCCAACTTCTGCAAATACCATTATTTTCCATAGTACTGTGTTTAGGTCTTTTTGCGGGACGAGGAAATTCTTCTGTTGTACATGGTTTCAAATTAACACTTAAACCGGCTAATTTGAAAATTTCTTTGGCAAACCCGTACCAAGAAACTTCGCCACTGCCACAAACATGATAAATACCGTATTGAAGTCCTTCATTTAACAATTTGACTATACCATTTGAAAGTTCAACCGTCCAAGTAGGACATCCTATTTGATCATTTACAACTTTTAATTCTGGCTTTTGCGCTAAAGAGATCATGGTTTCTACAAAATTTTTGCCATGATGACCATAAAGCCAGCTTGTACGGGTTATATAAAACTTTTTACAGTATTTTTGAACAGCTTTTTCACCATCTAGTTTGGTTTTTCCGTAAACACTTTGAGGATTTGTTTTATCATCAGTTAAATAAGGCTCTTTTTTTTCTCCGTCAAAAACATAATCCGTAGAAATATAAACCATTGTTATATTTTTTTGTCCACAGGCTTTGGCAATATTTTCTGTTCCTAAAACATTAACTTTAGTTGCTGTTTCAATATCAGTTTCAGCTCCATCTACGTTTGTGTATGCAGCACAATGAATTACAATGTCTGGAATTTCTTTATTTAAAACAGATTCGACTTGATTAAAATCAGTAATATCTAAATTATCAATATCTGTTTCAATTACATCATAATCCTCATCTTCTAATATCGGAACTAAATCCTGTCCCAACATCCCCTTTGCACCTGTAACTAATACTTTTTTCATCTTTTTATAAATTCCCTTTCAACTACTCTTTTACCATCTAAAAATGCTTGATTTGTCCACATATATTCCCATTTACCAAACCTGCCTATTGATTTTATCCCGATTGAATTTAAATAATCGAGAACTACCTTTCTGTTTTCATAAATCTTATGGTCGAATATAATATTAGCATATTTTTCAAATCGAATATCTTTTATAAAAATTTCTTCACGTTTAAAATTATATATATTTGATAGTTTTTCTATTGTAGCATTCAAAACCGCACTAGAATCAGGAATATCCGAGTCATTTGCAAAAAATATTTCAGCCTGTAAAGAACTGCATCCCTGAGGAACGTTGTCGGGTGATTTTAGACTGGGAGAATAAACTCTTGCCGGTAAAATATCTTCATCATAAATATAAAACCATAAATCTTTTGCAACATCCGGTCTTCTAAATCCTAAAGAAACCATATAACCTGAAGTGTGTTTTAAATTCTTTGCTGCATACAAAACGTCTGCAGGAGTGTTGTCTATCAATTTTACAATATCCGGCAAAGGAATAGAAGATATCAAGTCATCATAAAATTCCTCACTACCATCTTGAAAAAAAACCCTTTTAATACCACTATCTATAGAAACTACTTCTTTGTTTAATCTAATATCTAAATCTTTTCTGATTAAATTTAGAATACTTCTAAAACCACCGGTTTTAGGATATTTCATAACAGAAGCATAATAATAATTCTTATCCTGAGGTTTTTCGGCACCATTAATTATCTCCTGTAATGTCGGAGAATACATTCTCATTCCAACCCATTTTGTTTCAAGTTCTTTAGGTTCTTTACCCCAATATTTTCTTGTATAAGTAAATGGAAAATTATGTGCAAAATATTTTCCGTATTGACATTCTAACCATTGCGCATAGTCTTTTATTTCTGAAATATCTTTTTGCGGTTTGCTTTTAAAATCTTCTATAATTTTATTTTTTTCATTCTTTGGTAACGGATAAAGATTATTTTGTACAGGATGTTTTAGCCAAAAACCTTTGTAATAATTGTTTGATACAGCAGGGTGTTCAAATAACTCAGTTGAAGCTTTAAAAATATTTTGGACATAATCTTCTTTTGCGAATGTAAAATGAACAAACTTGTCAAACCTAAAACCATTTATAGTAAAATTAGAACAAAGACCGCCCCAGTCACTATCTTTTTCAAAAATAATACTCTCTATTTCTGACTGTTTTAAATAATAACCTGCAGAAAGTCCTGCTATCCCGCTTCCTAAAATTATTGTTTTAGAAGACATTTTGCTTCCTTACCTGAATGCATTTCGATTTGATTAACACAAAAATTATACATATCTTTTTCGGATAAAGATTCCTTATACCAATCTACAGTGAATTGAATTGATTCTTCTAATGATAATTTTGGAGTCCAATTTAGCATTGTATATGCTTTTGTTACATCTAAATTTAACAATGTATCTTCATGAACTGCATTTGGATCAGAAGTATTTATAACATTTCCTTTTCCATATGCCTTTATAACTTTTTGAACCACATCCCAAACAGTTTTATTAGAAGATAAAGGTGGCCCGAAATTAAAATTTGTAGCAAAAATAACAGGATTATCAATCATTTTTTCGCCAACTCTTAAATATCCTGAGATTGGCTCTAAAACGTGTTGCCAAGGACGTGTTGCTTTGGGATTTCTAATTTCTATATCCCTATTTGCTTCAATAAATCTTATGCAATCAGGAATTAAACGATTATCAGACCAATCTCCGCCACCTATCACATTACCGGCACGAACGCTTACAACAGATTTTCCATGTTTTGAATAATCTTTAGGGTTAAAAAAGGAATTTCTATAAGAACTTATCATTAATTCAGCACAACCTTTGGATGAAGAATAAGGATCATATCCTCCCATTCTGTCAGTTTCTTTATACCCCCATATTTGTTCTACATTCTCATAGCATTTATCAGAAGTAATCATTATAACTGTTTTAACAAAATTAAATTTTCGAACAGCTTCTAAAATATTTAAAGATCCCATCAAATTAGTTTCGTATGTTAGTTTAGGTTCTTGATAAGAAGTTCTGACTAATGCTTGAGCTGCAAGATGAAAAACAATTTCAGGTTTATATTGAGCAAAAACTTTTTCTAAAGTTTCAGAATCTCTTACATCAGCGCGAATATCTGCATGTAGTTTTTCGTGTAAATTACATGCACAGAAGTTACTTCTATAACCATATTCGCTTAGTGAATATCCAACAACTTTTGCGCCTAACATAGTAAGCCAAATAGAAAGCCATGAGCCTTTAAATCCTGTATGTCCTGTAACAAGAACTGTTTTACCCTTATATACATCACTAAACATTATTTTGCCTCCACCAATCAATAGTTTGTTTCAAACCTTCTTCTAAATCAATTTTTTGTGTCCAACCAACATCATTTAATAATTTCTCATTACATCCCACAACAAAATTATCTTCAAAATTTGCAGGAATTGCTCCATACAAAATTTTTCCTTTATAATCCATGAGTTCAGATATTTTTTCAACTATAGATTTAAGCACTACAGGTTTACCTGATGAAATGTTAACTGCTCCCTTTACATCACTTTCAAATAAAGCAACAATTCCTGATGCAATATCGAAAACATGCAAATAATCTTGAGTTTTAGTACAAGGACTAACTTTTACATCTTCGTTATTTAAAATTGAACAAATTACAGAAGGCATTAATCTTGATTTTTTCTCATATGGGCCATAGACATTGAAAATTCGTGCCCACTTAAAATCTAAGTCACATTGCATAGCGTACGAAGAAGCAATTTCGTATAATGAAGCTTTACATTTACCATATAGGGAAGAATTTGTAAGAGGAGTTAAATTTTCTTTCAAATACCCATAAGAAAAATCATACTCCGACATACTTCCGGCAAATAAAGCTTTTTTACCTCCATTATTTTTAAAAGATTTTAACAGATTAATTGATAATGCGGTCCAATCCATATTTACATCTGAAGAATGACATTTAGCATCAGTATACCATGCCAAGTGAATTAAATTTTCAAATTTATTTTCCTTTAAAAAGTTTTCTGTTGCTAATTTGTCAAAAAGGTCTAATTTTATTTGGATTAAGTCTTTATTCTCTGATAAAGATACTGAATTAGACGGAGCAAAAACCGTATATCCTTTTTGAATAAGCTCATTTACAACATTTCTTCCGATAAATCCTGTTGCTCCTGTAAGAAGAACTCTTTTCACTGCTTAGCTCCTCCACATAATACTGAAGCAGTACTGTTTAATTTATCATTCCATTTTTTCCAAGGAGCTTTACCACTTTCCCACAGGGTTATTAATTCTTCTTTGTCTCTCATTGTATCCATCGGACGCCAAAACCCATTATGTTTATAGGCATTAAGCTGTCCATCATTGGCAAGATTTATCATTGGTTCTTGTTCCCAAGTAACATTATCACCGTCTGCAATGTAATTAAAAATTTCGGGTTCTAAAACAAAAAAGCCGCCATTTACCCAAGCTCCGTCACCTATAGGTTTTTCCTGAAAATGTGAGATTTCTCCGCAACTTTCAATATTTAATGCACCAAAACGTCCTGAAGGTTGAACTGCTGTTAAAGTTGCAAGTTTTTTCGATTGTTTATGGTATTCTATCAACTCATTAATATTAACATCACAAACACCATCACCATAAGTCAGTAAAAATGATTCATTCCCTATAAAATCTTTTGCTTTTTTTATACGACTACCGGTTAGGGTATTTATACCCGTATGAAGCATTGTCACTCGCCAAGGTTCACAACTTGTTCTGTGAACTTCCATACTGTTTGTTTTTAAATCTACTGTTATATCCGTATTATTTGTATAATAATTTGCAAAATATTCTTTTATAACTTCACTTTTATATCCACATAGAATAACAAATTCATTAAATCCGTAAAATGAATAAATTTTCATTATGTGCCACAAAATAGGATAACCACCGATTTCTACCATCGGTTTTGGACGGAGATTTGTTTCTTCGCCTAATCTTGTACCTAAACCGCCGGCTAAAATTACAACCTTCATATATATACTCCTATGTAGTAACCCTTGTAAATATTATATCATAACCTATCTCTTTATAAAACAGTTTAAATAATTAATCAAAATCGAGTATATATTTATGATAAAATTTTCTTGTTAACAGTTTACGGGAATTTTAATATTTTGAAAAAGAAGATAGCATTTATTGCACATTCGTATCATAAAAAAACAATGTCATATAAATTTATATACGATTATCTTCTGGAGTTCTTTGATATAGAACTAATATTTGATGAAGAATGGGAAACAGGTAAAAAAATCGTATGGGAAAGGTTCAATAACGAGTATCATGCATTAATAATATTTCAAATGTTCCCTGATGAAGAAAATTTTAGAAAAATTTCTAATAGAAATATAATTTATATGCCCATGTATGATCAAATTGAAAGCTGGCATTTTAACCAGTGGTATATTTGCAAAAACATAAAAATTGTGAGTTTTTCTTCAACATTGCACAAAATGCTTCAAAATTTTGGATTTAATTCAATTTATATACAATATTTTATTGAACCAAAAGAGTTTTCTCCGGGCAATGATAATGAAGTATTTTTTTGGCAAAGGCTTAAAAAGATAAATATTAATACTATAAAAAAAATATTTAAAAATTCTGACGTAAAAATTCATATTCATAAAACTGTTGACCCAGGTCAAGAATATATAGAACCAACTAAAAATGATGAAGAAAAATTTAATATAACTTATTCCCAATGGTTTGACACAAAAGAAGAAATGCAAGAATTTATAAAAACTAAAGGAATTTATATTGCACCAAGATATACAGAAGGAATTGGAATGAGTTTTTTAGAAGCAATGGCTCAAGGGAAAGTAGTGATTGCAAATAATAAACCAACAATGAATGAATATATTAAACAGGGAGAGACTGGTTTTTTATGTAACTTCAAATTTCCAAGACCAATAAACTTAAAAAACATAAAAGAAATTCAAAAAAATACTTATAATTATGCAAAAATCGGATACGAAAAGTGGCTAAATGAAAGAAAATATATAATTGACTATATTAACGAAGAACCTAAAACAAAAGAACTTAAATTATGGGTAAAAATACTTAAGCCTATTTTATCAATAGATAGAAAAAAATTCATACGAATGAAGCTCGGAACTAATCCAAGTTTAACACTTTTAGGTAAAAAAATTTATTAAAGAGGAATCTACATGAAAAGACTTTGTCTATTTGCCGGATATAATGAAAAAGGACTTATACACAAATATGTAATTAATTATATCAAATCACTAAAAGAGATTTCTGATGTATATTATCTTGCAGATTGTGATATTAGCGAAGAAGAATTAAACAAATTAAACGAATTTGTTATTCAGGCAAGTTCTTATCGCCATGAAAAATACGATTTTGGCTCATGGCAAGAATTAATCAAAAAAATCGGTTGGGATAAACTTTCTGAATATGATGAATTAATACTTTGTAATGACTCTTGTTTTGGTCCGATTTTCCCACTTTATCCAATATTTCAAGAAATGGAAAAACAAAATCTTGATTTTTGGGGATTGGCTCAAAACAATCTTAATGAAGTTAAGCATTTGCAAAGTTATTTTTTAGTTTTAAATAAAAATGTTTTTTTATCAGAAACCTTTAAAACTTTTATTGAATCAATAAAAAAAGAAAATAATTCTGTTGACGTTGTTCATAATTATGAACTATCTCTAACAAACATTTTAGCTTCAGAAAATTTCAAATACAGTTCTTATATAGATCCTGCTAAAATAAACTATAATATATCTCCAAAATCTAATGCGAATTACAAGGATAACACTTATTACTGGAAACAAATGATTAACTTGGGATTCCCATTAATTAAAATAAGAATATTTACAACTCACAGATATAAAAAATATTTAGACAGCTTATATAAATGGGATGAATATATTGAGAACAATTGCAATTATGATACTAATTTTATTAAGGATTACCTTAATAACTCAGGATACGCAAATACAGGAAAATTGAGCTATAGGTTAAAACGTTTTTTCACTTTACCTCAAAAAGATTCAGATAGAGGTATTGGCTTGAAAAACAAAATACGTTTAAAACTTTATAATTATTTAAAAGCAAAACTAGAAGAAAAAAATCTTATTTAAAAATTTTTAAAGGCGCCCGAGTTAAAACTTGGGCGCCTTTACTTATATCCTTTTCGTTTTTACTAATCTAAATCCTGACAAAGAATAAACATAACCTTTGTGTTTGATTTCTATAGGTTTAATAGCTATATTTCTAAAATCAACTTTACCATTAATATATGAATATTTATTATTTTTTTCATCATAAGTTAATGTTTTTCTTACCTTATCTCCATATTTATAGTCCAATGGAAAAATTCCATTTATTTTCGTAGTGCAAGAAACATCTGCATGTGTTGTTTTTTCATAAAAAACATCATAAGATGGATTATACAATTCTGGCGCAACATTTAACACTAAAGATGCAACCGGTTGATAATTCAAATAATAACAAGTAGCGCTATCTAAAGCATAAATTAGCCAAAATCCGGTAGTAACTAAATACGCAGTGAGTGCTACTTTTAACTTTTTCCAATCCATTGCTTCCACGACTTTAATAGTTGAAAGTATGATTATTGGAATCATCCAAAATGCATACCTCTGAACAAACTTCATATCACTGCTCCAATTTGTTTGTGTTGCATCTACAAAACCTATTGCCAGCAATAATAAAACTGAAACAAGTGCAAATTTATCTTTCTTAAAGCAAGCATATACAAAACCTAATAATAAAACTGGAATATAAATAATTAACCCGAAATTCAAATCGAAGAATAATGTCAATATTTTACTCAATGTAGCTGAATGTATATCTGTAGTATATTTTGCGATTAAACTCGGTTCTCCAAAATTCAAATAACTATACAAATAAGGCAATAAACAAATTAAGGAAACTAAACCACCTATAATCAGTTCTTTATCTATCTTCTTTTTCTTTACCAAATTAACTATTAAAATAAAAAAAGGAATCATTGTAGCACCGGCATTTTGTGTTGCCGCAATTGAGCTTATCAAACATGCCATGATGATTCTCTGTTCTAAGAATTCCAACAATGCTATATACACAAGAACATATGTAAAAATTTCTGTATGGATCCATTTAAAATAAAACCAAATTGGACTTATAAACGTAATTCCTGTTAAATAATACTTGGTTTTATCAGATAAAGTTGTTTTATACCAAATCCACCAAAACAATGATATTAAAAGTAATGCATTCACAAATTGAAAAGCTTTTAAAACATCTAACCTCAAAAAATTAAATATTGGTAAAAATATGGCACAAATCGCAGAATATACCCAAAAATGATACCCATACCATTTATTTTGGTTATTCATAAAATAATTAACATATCTTGATTTTTTCTCACCCACTGAAGTCCAATTTTTACGATTAGATGCAGTTAAAACAATAGGAGCACGCTCTATAGCATCTTTTTCTCTAAAATCCGGGGTTAGGTGATTTTTTATTGAAATCGCCATTCCCAAATATTCAGCGGCATCGCCGTTTATTGTCGGAGTTAATAACAAACTGGATAATATTAAAACAATACCCATTGCTATTACTAAAAACTTCCCCACGATTCCTTCCTTTATTTTATCTATTTTAAAATTAAACTATAAATATTTTCTACAAAATTATTTTTCAAAACATTGTACTTTATGGTTTCTTTCACATACTTACTGTCAAATTTGACATCATCTTCAACAACCAAATAATTTTGTCCATTTTTTATATTCTTATATCGTTTTATCAAATCATTAATATTATTCTTATCAACTAGAATTAAATTTATTTTGTATAAACTTTTTTTACTTATAAATTTTTTGTACGGGCTAAATTCAACATTGAGAGCCGTATCGGAAATATCCGTAATTGTATAAGGAATTCCAGTCGCATGATTTTTTTTAATAAATGATTTTGAAATATCACTCATGTTTTTAAAATCAACAACAATATTTATACCAAGTTCTTCCTGTTTTTTCTTGTCAGAGATTTTATTAACAAATACTTTTACACTTGCTCTTATAAGCAAAGACAATTTTGCATATAGCTTCTTCTGATCTTTAAATTGGATTTTTAATTTGTTTTTTGCATCATTCAAAAAAGGATTAACATCTTTCGAATAGAAAAGTTCAGACAATAATCTTCGGTGTTTTAATTTAGATGTTAAATACCCGGATGGCAAAAATTTATCATAATAATATTGTTGAGTTTTATACTCTAAGTAATTATTTTTCAACAACTCTTTTGCATATTCATTTGATAACTTTACATAGTCCTCAGGTAATTTTTCTTGCGTAAATCTTGTTTGATATTTAGATACATCTTTTTCTTTTGGGTTAAAACCTGAAAAATGGTAAAAAATTAAATTATCTGTACCCATATACCAATTTCCATCCTTAAATTCAGGCAGTCTTTCATGCAAATTCCAATAGGCTCCGTTATATCCTTTGTCTTTTAAAATTAAAACTTTATCAAATAAACAAGGAAACCACTGAGCCCAAATTTGATCTGTAAACATTCCTTCATCTTGTTTTGCAAAACAACTGCTGAAAAGATGTTCTTGCCAAAATTTATACATTTTCTTAGTATTCTCAGTATTTTTTGTTGCAATGAATCCGCAATTATAAACTCCTGTTCGAATAATATCTATACTACTTAATCTTTTTCCGTCATCAGGAATAGGTTCAACACAATGAGGCGTTAGAATAATATCATTTTTATCAAGCATTTTATCAAGTTCATTAATCGGCTGATAAAAACAAATATCAGGATCAAAATAAATAACTTTTGAATAACCACTATTATAAAGATGTTCCATAATGTAAGGTTTGATAGCAGTGTTCATTTCGATTACATCATATTTAAACAACATGTCTTCATAGTCTACATCAGGAATTGTTGTTTTAACCTCACTCCAAAAAGTTATATCGACACCTTTTGATTTTAAATCTAAAAAATTTTCGATATCTTCCTTGGATTGAATCATATCCATAACAAAAATTCTGAAGTCATAATCCGGATTATCATATTTTTTAAAAGAAGCAAAAGCTGTCAAAGCTTGTCCTAAATAATTTTTTGATACAATTGTGTATGCTATATTTTTTTTCATGATTAATTTATGCTTTCTTTATTTTTTTTAATTATAAATATTGCCTGATCTCCATCGTTTAAATTATTTAATTCTTTTGCTCTTTTTTCGTATTCATATATTTGTTCCTGCGTAAAAATAGAACCTTGTAATCCTTTATTATAAGAATTTTTTGCGCATAACGAAATTCCTCTTATATATTGCTCACTTCCTAAAAACTGAAAACTTTCTGAATCATATTCTACTTTTTCAATGTACATATTTGCACTTTCAACTAAAATTTTCATACTATCTAATGTGTGTAAATAAAAATGTCTTGGTGCATCCAACTGAACCCAATTGGTTTTATACTCTCTCCAAGCATAGGATGAAGCAGTAGGGATTCTAATTATACAAATTCCATCATCCTCCAATAATTTATATAAATCACGCATAGTCTCAAATTGATTATCCATATGCTCTAAAGAATGATTTAGCATTATAACATTATACTTATTATTTATTTCTGATAAATATTTTTTACTGATTTTTAACCCGTTATCATACTGGATATCTTCATTTAAATATGGATCAAGTCCTTCTACATTTTTAAAACCTGCATTTTTTAATGCATATAACAAAATCCCTTTACCACATCCAACATCTAATATTCTTGAATTTTTATTAATCCTTCCTACAAGAAAAGCATAAGAGGAATATCTTTCTTTACATTGACTTTGTTGTGCATAGTACTTAGCTAATAAGCCGCCTTTTCCTAAAATAAAATAAGAATCAGCAAGTCTATATCTTAACCTATGTCTAAATGTTTTATACCTCTTTTTAGGATCATCGCTTAAACTATAATAATTCTCAGGATAATATTTAGACAAATCCTCAGGAATATCGACTATTTGAACACATCCACAATTTGCACATTCCAAATAGTTAAACTCATCTTTATATCCAAACATCATTTCTTTGGCAACATGAATTATATTATTTTCACTATTCTTACATATTTTACAGGTAGATTTCATTTTAATTAATACTTTTCTATACTTTATTAAGTTTATATAAAATGAATGCAAATATCAAGAATAAATATTATCTTTAAACTAATAATTTATAAATTATTAAATTGATTCCTTAATTCAGAGATTTCATCTATATAATATTCAATCCAAGTTTGACCTGTTATTTCATTTTTAAGTCCACCTTCACGAATAGCTCTGATGCTTTTTAAATCAAATTCATTTATTTGGGTAAGTAAATTTTGTTTTTGCATTAACTTTTCTTGTTCTATATTTTTATTTATATATTCATCATATTCTGATACATCAACTATTTGATTATCTATGACTTTATATTTTTCTATATCATCTTCGACAATAAAAGTATCAATGTAAAATTGATTTTCATATTGTTGATTTTCATATTGACCTATAATTTTTCCATTTTCGTCATAATCTATATAAGGCATTTTAATTTGCTCCTCGTTTATCTGTGTAACCCATGGTTGAGACTCTTAAAGTTGCATTAGCAACAGAGCTCACCGCATAAATAGTACCATTATTAGTTAACATCTCAACCTGTCCACCCTGCTGCCCGTTTATTGCTGCTGCCTGAGAATTATATGCCTGTCCGTTAACATTTGCCGTTTGTGTATTTTGAAAAGGCGAATAAAAGTAAATATACCAAACAACTCCGGATGAATTACAAAAATAAGTAAACAAAATATTTATTGGGTCTATAGGTGGAATAGATAAATTATAAGCTATAGGAGTTGTTCCTAAATTAGTCACGCTTATATCTGAAATAGGATTTTTCCAGTAAAAACAATCTCCTCTTTGAACAAATTGTACTATATTCCCAGATGAATCAGTTTTGATACACCCAATTCTTCTCTTATTAACAAAATCACTTGGCATATTTGGAGAAGTAGCAGAAGTTGAGAATAAAAAGTCAGCTGTGTCATCAGCCTTCGAAACAGCAAAACAATAATACCATGTTGAATTTGCTTTACTTCCTGTATCTAATCCGCCTTGATTTGTTCCTTCTGAAAAAGTGGCATCAAGTTGTTTTATCATAGAAGCAGTAGTTATTTTTTTATCCGTTGTCAAATCATAACAAAATCCACTGCTGAAATCTATATCATTGTTATAGTCACTTGTATTATTTGACATTATAGGCATATTTGCCGTACTTGCACTTGGAGAATTCGAAATAATATTTATCAATAAACTTCCGTCTAAAGGTGGCAATTGACCGCTTGAATTTAATTGAACCAATTGATTTATACCATTAAATATATTCCCCTTTTTTGTTATTGTTTCATCTAAAACATCAATTTTATCTGCTAAGAAAACGTCAATTTCATTTTTTGAATAAGTTGTAGAAGCATTTGCTTTTAATAATAACGAATTATTGACGTCATTGCTAAATGCTTTCAAACCGAGTTCTTCTCGTATATCTAAATGTGAATTTGTCTTTGAATTGTGTACAGAAATTTCTGATTCAATAGACTGTAAAAAATCAACATTAATAATAAATTTATAAGAAGATATTTCAACATTAATTATTGGATTTTCACCATTAACGACAGAAACAATACTTTCGTCCATACTATTTACCTCCTATGCCTGGATAAATATACATCATTGGAGGATTTTTAAATTCTTGTGGAATTATAGTTTGAGCGAAATCAGAACCATTATATATTTTAACACCCCAATAATATGTATTATATGAATTTGAAAGTGATTGCAGCTTATTTGTATCATCTACGGTTAAATTAACTGTTATTGATGTTGTTGTAGGGTATTCATATCTTTTTTCAATAACTAAATCTGTAGAATTAATATTTTTCTTAACATAAAAATAAATAATATACTGTGACATATCTTGTTTAAAATTAAAAGTAAAAGAAGCTGTATCACCTCTTCTACCCTTAATAAGCAATGATTCTTCATCAATTATAAATGGCATTAATAATTCCTCCTTAATATTTACATTTATAATTATGTATTATATTCAATAAAATAAAAGTCCGAAAAATCATCTCTCAAAAAACAATTAGGTATTTTCTTGAGTTTAACTTCTTTTTTAAATATTATATTTATATGAATAAATTAGAAAATAAATTAATTGATTTACTAACAGACTTAAAGCAAAATCATAAAATTATAGGAATAAAAACCGAATTTGAAGATGAAGGAGCAAGTTTTGAAGAAGCTTTTTATCTAAGCGAACTTGTAAATAAAGTTGGATTGAATTTAACTATTAAAATCGGTGGATGCGGAGCAATAAATGACATAAATCAGGCAAAGAATCTAAATGCATCATCTATAGTTGCACCCATGATAGAATCTGGTTATGCCCTTAAAAAATTTGTAGAATCGATTAATATTATTTACAAAGATGAGAATTTAAAACCCGACTTATATATAAATATTGAAACGATAAATGGCTACAAAAATTTTGCTGAAATGATAAATATCCCCGAATATAAAAAACTGAAAGGTGTGATTGCCGGAAGATTTGATTTGGCTAAATCAATAGGGCTTAAATGTAAAGATTGTGATGGGATAGAAATTTTTAATATTGTAAATTCACTTGCAAAAGAAGTTTATAATACAGAAAAAAAATTCTTTATTGGTGGAGGGGTAAAAATAAATTCATTAGAATTTTTTAATAAATTATCTAACCCTTTTTACGGATTTGAAACAAGAAAAATTATTTTTGATGCAAATTTTTCTATCAAAAATAATGATGCTGCAGGTATTATTAAAGCTATAAACTTTGAAATAGATTGGATAAAATTAAAACAAAGTACATTCAAAATGCAAATTGAAAAAGATTTAATAAGACTAAAAACACTTGAAAAAAGGATACAAATCCAACAAGAATTCCTTATAAAATACTGATTTATTGTTTATTTGGTTTTATTATTTCAATTCCGAATAAAGTTAAATTAAAAGGATTAAAACCCATTTTAAACCTATGGAGTTTGTTCCACCTTTTTAACCAAATGCCTTTATAATACTCTTCATTCATAGAAACCAACTTGCATCTATCTTCTTCAGGAATAAATTCCAAAAGTTTTTTTAATAATCTTCTTGGTATTCTTTTATAAATATACATGTTTTTGTATTCGTTTTTAAAACAAAAACAAAAGGATTTAAAATGTTTATGATAAAAATCGGCAATTTCATTTTCTGCTAAATTTATACTATTTACAGAAAATCCTCCCAATTGAAAAGTAACAAATTCATACGGGATATAAACAGATTTACAATTATTTAATACCAATTTTAAAACAAATTCATAATCAGCTGCGCTTTTATATTTTAAATCAAACATTCCAAGTTTTTTAAATATCTCTGTTTTAACCATAAGAGTTTGATGGCAAAATGGCATATGAGTATAGATTAAGAATAATCTCGGTTTAGTTTGCCAATGCCAGTCAGCAACAGTAACTCCATCTTCTTCAACAATCTTGCAATCTGTATAAGAAAAATCAGCTTGTTCTTTTTCTAAAGCATCTATTGATTTTTCTATCCCTTTTTCTCCGGAAAAATAATCATCTGAATTAAGAAATATTATATATTTACCATTTGCCATCATTGCACCTTTATTCATGGCATCATAAAGTCCTGTATCCAGCTCTGAAATATACTTTATCCAACCTTTTTCAGCATATTCCTGTATTAATTTTATCCCACCATCTTGAGAATCACCATCTATTACAATATGCTCAATATTTGGATATGTTTGATTTCGTACAGATTCAAGAGCTCTAATGAAAGATTCCCTGCGATTATTTTTAATTAAATTATAAGTAACTGTAACAACTGTTACTAGTGGTTTATCCATTTTTAATAATTTCCTTAACTATAATATCTGCACATTTTTCCCACGTAAATAATTTTTCTCTTTCCAAGCCTTTGTTTATACATTCTTCTCTAAAATCTCTTTGGTAATACATTTTCTCAAAAGCCATAATTAATTCTTCATCACTTGTTGGGTTTATTTGTATTCCGCAATCACCTATAACTTCAGGCATTGATGCAACATTAGAAGAGATTACAGGGCAGCCGCATTTCATCGCTTCAAGAATAGGAATCCCAAATCCTTCATATATAGAGGGGAAAACAAACATTTCAGCACCGCTGTATAATGCAGGCATATCATTATCATCAATATAACCGACTCTTACAATTTTATCTTTATAATTATCTAAATCATTAATTGCATCATTAATTTTTTGTTCAAATTGAGGCCAACTTGTACCACCCAATACAAATATAAAATCATCGATATTATTTTTCTTAATAAATTCAATGAAATTTTTTATTGCGAAAATTTGATTTTTTCTTGGTTCTAATGTACAAAGACAAAATAAATATTTTTTGTTTTTCGGTATATTATATTTTTCTTTTACTGCATCTATTTGCTCGTTATCCTCAACTCTTGAATAAAATATTCCTGTTGATAATGGAATCGTTTTTATATGATCTGGGTTAATGTTTTTTACATATTTTATAAAATCATTTTTTGTATAGTCAGATATAGAGAAATAAAAATCATCTTTATTTATAGATTCAGTTAATTTATGATGCCAAAATGTACCATCATCCATTCCTGGATAATTCTCAGGATATATTATCGGTATAGTATCATATAGAATTGTATATTTTTTTATATGCGGAATTTTTGCAATACTTTCGGGTATTTTTTCATATGCCGATATAAAAACATCAAATTTCTTTATGTTACTTATAAACCCAAAATTAATATTAAGTTTACGCCTTTGCTCTGATATAGATTTTAAAAAATTTAAGATTGCTTTAATTACAACTCTTACAATTTTACTTTCTTTATTAACCTTGTTTTTATACTTTAACCATTCAAAATAAGCAACTGAACATTCAAGCTTTGAATATTTGAAAATCTCTGTATTTTTAAATCTTTTATCACTGTCTATTAAACCGATTAATCCATATAATTGTTTAGTATCACAATATAAGTTGACTTTTAATTCAGGCCTTTTGAGTAATTCAATAAGTATATTACAGGCAACAAAAAATATTCCCGTCCGGCTCCCATCCTTATTAAAATTATTTGCTAAAACTGTTGCATCAAATAATACATTTATCTTTTTTTTCATCAAGTAATCTTTCTTCTATAACTAAATCTAAAACATCAAATACATTTTTATCATATTTCCATCCTAAAACTCTTTCTGCCTTTGTCTTATCTCCCCAAATATCAAGGATTTCATTAGGTCTGAACAAATTTTGATCAATAATGATTTTTTTTCTATCTACATCTAGTTTATCAAAAACATAATAAACAATATCACTTAAATAAACTGAGCTACCGGATGCAATAATAAAATCTTGTGCAGAATCTTGTTGTAACATTTGCCACATAACTTTAACATAATCCGGAGCATATCCAAAATCTCTTTTTACATTTAGGTTCCCCACTCTTAACTCCTGCTGTATACCTTTTTTGATATTTATAGCAGAATTCACAACTTTTTTTATGAAAAAATTATCACTTGATAAATTAGATATATGATTGAATAAAATACCGCAACATAAATATAAATTATACGTTTCACGATAATTTATAACTGCCAAGTGAGCAGAAGCCTTTGAAATAGCGTACGGACTTACCGGACGCAATAAAGATTGTTCATTTATAGGTAATTTATCAACATTTCCGTACATCTCACTTGATGATGCCTGATAAAATCTTGTTGCAGGACAAACAGATTTTATAGCATTTAAAAGATTTAATGTTGATAAGACATTAAACTGAATAGTTTCAGCAGGCTGAAAAAAAGATAAACTTACTGAACTTTGTGAGGCCAAGTTATATATTTCATCCGGAGTAGTTTCTCCTAAAATACTCAATACCTCAGGTAAATCCAATAAATTACATTTTTTTAAAATAACTTTATCCTTAATTCCCAAATATTTTAAATTATTTAAATTAGACTCATTAATATTGCGCGTAACACCTACAACGCTATATCCTTTAGTTAACAAAAATTGAGCTAAATAAGCCCCATCTTGTCCTGTTATTCCAGTTATTAATACAGTTTTAGACATACTTTTTTCTAATACTTACGCACAACTTATCCATATACAATGTATACATTAAACAATATATTACAAAAATTATACAAGTTGTATCATTAAAATATTTTGTTACAAATAAATATTATTTTTTTACTCATGATAAAATAAAAACGAGTCTTTACAAATAAGCGAGGAAAAAATGTTAAACGGTAAGAAAATACTAATTACCGGAGGAACCGGTTCTTTTGGTAAAATGTTTACAAGAACTATATTGAAAGAATATCCTGAAATAAAAAAAATAGTTATTTATTCAAGAGACGAATATAAGCAATTTTTAATGCAAAACTTGCCTGAATTTAAAAATCATAATAAAGTAATGAGATATTTCATCGGAGATGTAAGAGATAAAGAAAGATTAAAGAGAGCTTTTGAAGGTGTAGATTATGTGATACATGCAGCGGCATTAAAACAGGTTCCTGCATGTGAATATAATCCATTTGAAGCAGTTAAAACAAATATCCTGGGAGCACAAAATGTTATAGATGCAGCAATAGACAAGGGTGTAAAACGTGTTGTTGCACTATCTACAGATAAAGCATGTGCCCCGATTAACCTTTACGGAGCAACAAAATTATGTTCTGATAAACTTTTTATAGCAGGGAATTATTACGCAGGAGAAAAAGACACAAAATTTGCCGTAGTCAGATATGGAAATGTTGCGGGCTCGCGCGGATCAGTAATTCCTTTCTTCCAAAAACTTGTTAATGAAGGAGCAACAGAACTACCTATAACAGATATAAAAATGACAAGATTTTGGTTAAAGCTTGAAAACGCAGTAGAAATGGTGGTAAATGCCCTTGAAAACATGCAAGGCGGTGAACTATATGTTAAAAAAATACCATCAATGAAAATGCCTGATCTTGCAAAAGCGATTTCACCAAACTTAACTATAAAAGAAGTTGGCATAAGACCCGGTGAAAAAATACATGAACAAATGATAACCAAAGAAGATGCAAAAAATACTCTTGAATTTGATGATTATTATATAATATTCCCCGAAATTGATATAGGCGATATTATTCATAAATATCCACAAGGAAAAGCTGTTCCACCAGATTTCGAGTACCACAGCGGTAATAATACTCAATGGCTTTCTATTGAAGAAATGAAAAAACTGATTAACGAATTACATGATGTATAATAATGATTAGTTTAATTACTTTCTTTTAATTTAATGATTTTTTCTAAAATTAATTTTAAAGAAGTTAACTTTGGAATATCTTCAGGATTAAAGGATATTCCAAATTCTTCTTCTACCGTCATAATTATTTCAATATGCTTTAAAGAGTCCCATAAATCTTCATTTTGCATAGTTAAATCAGCATCCACATCTTTTTCAAACAACAAAGACATAATATTTATAAGTTTATTTTCAAAATCCATTTCCATTCTCACATATCTTTATAACTTTTGAATTATAACATACACAATCTAAAAAAATGTATACTAAATTAATTATATTTTAATTTTTTCAATTATGATATAATTTTATAGAGGTAAAAATGAAAAAATACAGTTATGGAAAACAATCTCTTGATATAAAAGATTATTATTCAGTTTTAGCAACTTTAAGAACTCCTTTTTTAACTCAAGGTCCAAAAGTCAAAGAATTTGAAGAAAAAATTTGTGAATATACCGGAGCTAAATATTGTGTTGCCGTTGCAAATGGAACAGCAGCTTTACATATAGCAATGCTTGCAACAGAAATAAAACCTGACCAAGAAGCAATAACAACACCTATTACTTTCCTTGCCAGCGCAAACTGTATTTTATATGCCGGTGCAACTGTAAAATTTGCAGATATTGAACCTGAAACAGCAAATATTAATCCTAATGAAATAGCAAAACAAATTAACAGTAAAACAAAAGCAATAATTCCTGTACATTTTGCAGGACAAAGTTGTGACATGGAAAAAATAAATGATATAATAAAAAAATCCAAATTTACCCAAAAAATATATATAATTGAAGATGCGGCTCATGCAATAGGGTCTGAGTATAAAAATACAAAAGTAGGAAGTTGCAAATACTCAGATATGACTATTTTTTCTTTTCATCCGGTGAAAACAATTACCACAGGAGAAGGCGGAGCTATAACAACAAACAATGAAGATTTATACAAAAAACTATTAGCTCTTCGATCACACGGGATGTATAAAGAAGGCAATATGGCAAAAACTTGGGAATACGAGATGAGATATTTAGGTTATAATTACAGATTAACCGATATTCAAGCAGCACTGGGTGTTTCTCAAATTGAAAAATTAAATAAATTTAAAAAACGCAGACGGGCAATTGTGGATTATTATAATAAATATTTAGGATTACCACATTTAATAGAAAAAGATTACTCAAATGCTTGTTTTCACCTTTATCCAGTAATGGTTAGAAACAGGGAAGAATTCTATACAAAAGCTAAAGAAGCCGGTTTAAACTTACAAGTTCACTACATTCCGGTTCATACTCAACCTTACTACAGAAATCTTGGATTTAAGGAAGGTGACTATCCAAATGCGGAGATATATTACAAAAAATGTATTTCACTTCCACTATACCCAAGCTTAACTGACAATGATTTAAAAGAAATCGTAAAAAGAATTAAAGGATTATTATAAAAATATTTTATGAAATTAGGTTTAAAATTATGGAGCATAAATACAGATTATTATTTAAATGAAGCAATAGCTTTATATAATCAAGGTTGGTATGAATATATCGAACTTTATGTTGTTCCCGATACTCTAAATACAATTCAAAAATGGAAATCAACAAATATTCCATTTACATTACATGCGCCTCATTTTTTACATGGAATAAATCTGGCAAAGAAAGAGTTTGAAAAAACAAACATAAAATTTTTTGATGAAGTAAAAGTTTTTTCAAACGAATTAAATGCAGAATATGTTGTCATACATTCAGGAACTGATGGTAATATAGAAGAAACCATAAGGCAATTAAAAATAATAAATATTGAAAACATGTTAATTGAAAATAAGCCATATAAGGCAATCCCTAACAAAATGAACGGTAAATTCTGTACAGGTACTACAATTAAAGAAATATCACAAGTCATTAATGAATTAGATTGCGGATTTTGCCTTGACATAGGACATGCAATATGTAGTGCTAATACTCTAAAAAAAGAACCTTATGCTTTTCTTAAAGAGTTTAACGATTTAAATCCGAATTGCTATCACTTATCTGATAATTTTATTGATGCAGAATTTGATACACACTTACATTTCGGTGATGGAAGTTACGATTTGAAAAAAATTATTGAAATAATGGATATAAATAAAAATATTGCGATTGAAACAGATAAAGATTCTAAAAAAAATTTAAATGATTTTATTAATGATATAAAATTTTTAAAAGGAGTTATTAAAAATAGTGCAACCACTAAAATTTCATAATATAATGAACTAAACATGTTTATATGAAAGCAATAAAATGAGTATTTTATTTGATAAAGATTTAAACCGCTTAAATTTATTATCTTTGAAGGAAGAAACTCCTTCAAAAAAACTTAAAATTATGGTATACAGAAATCATAATTTTGAACTTGTTGCAACTGTGCTAAATAAATTTTTAAATTTTTCAAAAATAAATGCTGAATTTATATATAGTGATTATGATGATAGTATGAGTTTTAGCTCCATACTAAATGATGCAGATATAAACTTAGTTTGGATTGACATATGTAGATATAAGGATATAAATATACACTCTTGGCTAAAAGAAAGAATAAATTATTTAAAATCTGTCTCTGAAGCTAGAATTTTAGTTTATACAATAGGTGAAATTAATTTAACTAATGACTTTCCTCAAGATATTATCATTGCAAACAGCAAGAATATTGAAAAATATTTAAAAAATAATTTTTTAGACCTTGCAAAAGAAGAGTATTCAGGAACAAGATTATCTTCAAAAGCGAGTCTTTATATTGCAAGAGAGCTTGGATTAAAATATATTACTTCTATGTTTATGCAACCCCTAAAAGCAATAATAACAGACTTGGATAACACTTTATATCAGGGAGTTTTAGGTGAGGATGGCATCGATAATTTAATACCTGATTATGATTATCAAAAGTTACTGAAAGAACTAAAAGAACAAGGTTTTTTTATCGCTGTTTCATCCAAAAATGAGATTGAAGATGTTAAAGAAATGTTTAAAAAAAGAAAAGATTTTCTCATTAAATGGGATGATTTTGCTGCGCATTCCATAAACTGGGATTCAAAAGCAGAAGGTATACGATACATTGCAAAAAAATTAAATGTGGGTTTTGATAGCATAATTTTTATTGATGACAATATAGGTGAAATACAATGGGTAAAAAATGAAATTCTAGAAATAAAATATTTGCTAGCGGATGAAGATATTGCATATAAATTAAGTGTTTTCCCAGGATTATATAAATCGGCATTTTTAAAAGAAGATAAATTTAGAACAGAAGATATAAAAGCAAATTTAGAAAGACAAAAT
This sequence comes from uncultured Muribaculaceae bacterium, assembly GCA_964391675.1. Lineage (GTDB taxonomy): Bacteria > Cyanobacteriota > Vampirovibrionia > Gastranaerophilales > Gastranaerophilaceae > CAYMMX01. The sequence continues at coordinate 58,806 of CAYMMX010000005.1, forward strand.
TTATTTATTTCAACTGGAAAATCTGATTATTTTCGTCAACTAGAAATGAAACTTGAATATCTAATTAACCCACAAAATTGTATAGAAAGAATTTCTCAGCTTTTAAACAAAACTAATCAATTTATTTTCTCTTATAAAAGATATTCAGAAAAAGAAGTTAAAACTATTATGGAAGACTCTAATAGTGCAATTCTTACAGTATCACTATCTGACAAATTATCTGAAAGCGGAATAATTGGAATAATAGTAGCACAAAAAGGCAAAGAAAATTCATTATTAATAAAAGAACTATGCGTAAGTTGCAGAGCACTTGGAAGACATATTGAAGATATAATGTTAAAAAAAGGTTTTCAATTTTTAAAAGAAAAGTTAAAAACAAATGACAGCATAATGTTAGAATTTAAATATGGTCCTCGCAATAATCCTGCAAAAAATTGGATTGAGAAAAATTTTAATTGTATTGTAAATAATGACGGTCTCATTAGAGTTAATTTACTTTATGATAAAATTAATACAGATGGTATAAAAATAATCTTAAGGTGAACTATTGGATATTGTATTTAAAAATTTTATACATTTAACACTGGAAGAAAAAGAATTAGTCTTAAAGTACAGAAATACAGATAGAGTTCGGCTAAATATGATTAATAATGATATTATTCCTATGGAACAACATTTAAATTGGCTTGACTCTCTTAAGAATATGGAAGATTGTAAATACTATATTGTTTATATAAATAATATTAGTGTTGCGGCTTTTTACTTTACATCAATTGATTATGCTAACAAAAAAGCAGAATGGGGTTTTTATCTATTTGAAGAAAATATAGGATATGGTGCTTTAATAGAATATTTAGGAATTGAATACTTTTTTTATTCTCTAAATTTTAATCTTCTATATTGCAAAGTTTTAACTTCAAATACAAGAACATATAATCTTCACATTAACAGTTTCTTTTTTTCAAAAGATACCTTATATGATGAAAAGATTATAAATAATAATTCTGTAATTAATCTTTTGGGACTCTCAATGAAAAAAGAAGTTTGGGATAAGAAAAAATATTCTATAAAAAATAAGATATATAAATTATTTAAAATTAAAAGTGTATTATGGAAAATGTAGGATTATGAATAAGAAACAAGCAGAAAATATAATTAAAATAAGAGTTTTTGAAGAAGAAATTCTTGATTTATTTTCCCAAAATAAATTGTCGGGAACCACTCATACTTATATCGGACAAGAAGCTGTTGCCGTCGCTGTAATGAATTATATTAAAGAAAATGATAAAGTTTTTTCAAATCACAGATGCCATGGCCATTATTTAGCATATGGGGGCGATATAAAATCTTTGCTTGCAGAAATAATGTCAAAACAATCAGGATTATGTCAAGGTAGAGGCGGAAGCCAACATATCCATTACAAGAACTTTTATACCAATGGCATTCAAGGTGGAATTGTCCCAAATGCTCTGGGTATGGCATGGGCTGATAAATTACTTGAAAAAGATGGCATTACAGTGGTTTTTTTGGGAGATGGTACATTAGGTCAGGGAATTGTCTATGAAAGTTTTAATATGGCGTCCCTGTATAATATACCGATATTATTTGTAATTGAGAATAACAAATATGCTATGTCTACTTCTACCGATGATGCTGTCAGCGGTAGTATTATTAAACGTGCCCAAGCATTTGATATTGAGTGCTCTGAGGTAGAAAGTAATGATATAAGCATATTGGATTCACATTTTGAAAAAGCGGTAGAATATATAAGGCAAAATAATAAACCATTCTGTCAGATTGTACATACATATAGACTTGCTGCTCATAGCAAAGGTGATGACACCAGAGATAAAACTGAAATTGACGACTGGAGAAAGAAAGATCCTATTATTTATGTAGAAAATACTTTCGGAAAAAAATTCTGTGAAGATTTAAAAAAGAAATTTAGAAAAGAAATACAAGATATAATTATAAAATTAGAAAAAGAAAACAATATTGAAATAGAAATTAAAAGCAAAAATACAAAAAAAACAAGAAATAAACCAGTTTCATTTTTAAACCGAGAAGATAATAAAAAGGTTTTAACCTGTATAAACAATTCTCTGGATAAATTAATGTTAAAATACAAAAATATTATACTTCTTGGCGAAGATATTAGAAACCCCTATGGAGGCGCATTTAAAGTTACTAAAGACTTAAGCCATAAATATCCAGATAGAGTGATTAATACACCGATAAGTGAAGCAGCAATCGCGGGTTCTGGGGTAGGTTTAGCTCTTAATGGTATTAAACCGATTATAGAAATTATGTTTGGGGATTTTGTAACCCTTTGTTTTGATCAAATTTTAAACCATGCAACAAAATACCAATGGATATATGGCTCTGATATAGAATTACCATTAATTTTCAGACTACCAATGGGTGCCGGTAGAGGGTATGGTCCTACTCATAGTCAATCCCTTGAAAAATATCTTGTAGGAATTCCTCAAATTTCAATCTTGGCTACTTCAAACATTTTTGATATAGAAAAATTATATTGCTATGCTATAGAGAATTGTAAATCGCCTCTAATAATAATTGAAAATAAAAAAATGTATGGCAATAAATTATATAAAACAGAAAATTCCAAAATTATGCAGTTTGATGTTATAGAATCATTTTGTAATAATTTTCCTTCAGTTAAATTGTCTTTGGATAAAGAAAACAAAGCCGATGTTACAATAATTACATACGGAGGAATGTTAGATGAAGCATTAGAAGCCTCATTAACGCTTATGATACAAGATGAAATTCAATTAGATATAATTGTTATAACTCAGCTATCGCCAATTCCTATGGAAGATTTAAATTTACTAATTAATTCTGACTATATAGGCACTTTAGAAGAAGGGACCATCTGCAACGGAATAGGAGCAGAGATAATATCTAAATTGGCAGAAAAAAATATTGGAAAAAATTATTTTAGGTTGGCAACACCGGATTTTCCAATCCCAAATGGAATAAAACTTGAACAACAAATTATACCGAATAAAAATACAATAATTGATAAAGTAAGGAGTCTTTATAATGAAAACTGAAATTATAATTCCTCGATTGAGTGTTAATGATGATAAAGTAATTGTTGGTAGTTGGTTGGTTAATGACGGAGATAAAATAGCTAAAGACCAATCTCTTTTGGTTGTGGAGACCACAAAGGAAACCTCCGAAATATATGCTTCCTGCGATGGTTATATTAAAATATTAGCAAAAGAAGGTGAAGAATACTCTATATCAGAAGCTATAGGATATATTTATGATAGTTTAAATTCTTTGGACAAAGACAAAGATGAAAAAAATAATAAGACAGAACAAATAGATAACAGAAAATATACAGATAAAGCTTTAGCTTTGATAAAAAAACATAATATTGATGTTTCCTTATTGCCTACAGATAGAATTATAAAAGAAAAGGATATTGAGAACCTTATTAAAAAACCATTCCAAATAGAAGAAACTAATGGAAATAATATTGTAATATACGGCGCAGGTGGTTTTGCCATAATTGTGAGTCACATACTAAAACAAACATTTGCCTATAATATAAAAGGTGTTATTGACTTAAAATATCCTGAATTAAAAAATGTTGGAGATTTAGATATAATAGGCAATGATGAAATATTATCTTCTCTAAAACAACAAGGTATAACAAATATAGTTAACGCACTTGATTTACCTATGCGTAGAGAAACATATCAAAAACTTAAAAAATATAACTTTAATTTTCCTAATATTATTCACAAAAGTGTTAATGTCGACGCCCCTGTCACAATGGGAGAAGGGAATATTGTCTTTGCAAATTCATTAATAGGGCATAATGTAAAAATAGGTAATAATTGTGTAATAAATGTGGGTTCAATAATAAACCATGATTGCATAATAAGTGACCATTGTCACATAGCTTCAGGTGCCGTTTTAGCAGGAAGTGTAACTGTTGGAGAAAATACTTTAATTGGTCAAGGCGTTACTATATATATGAGAGTAAAAATAGGTAAAAATGTAATAATTCAAAATGGCTGCCATGTATTTAGTGATGTACCCGATAATACAATAATAAAAGCAAAAAAATGAAAAAATTATTTTCATATAAATCAAAGTCATTTAATCCATACTACAATTTGGCATTAGAAGATTTTTTTCTTAATTATGCTTCAAGTAATAATACCGAGACATTTGTGATATTTTTTTGGCTCAATTCTGATTCAATAATAATAGGAAGAAATCAATGTGTACTTAATGAATGCAATATAGAATTAATAAAAAAATATAATGTTTTGTTAGTCAGAAGAAAAACCGGAGGAGGCGCTGTTTTTCATGACAAAAATAATTTGAATTTCTCAATGATTATCCCCAAAAAACATTACAATAAAGAAAAAACAACTCAAATCATTAAAAATGCTTTAAAAAGTTTAAATATTAATACAGAAATCTCTGAAAGAAATGATATATTGATAAATAGTAAAAAAGTATCCGGAAATGCTTATTTCTACGGAAAAGAAACGTGCCTGCATCATGGAACGTTGCTAATTGATACCGACCTTAAAAAATTAGAGACATTACTTTATACTAAGGGTGAAAAATCTAACAACAAAGGTGTTAAATCGGTAAGAAGTTCTGTTATAAATTTAATCGAAATTGATAAATCAATCAGTATAAAGGTGGTTGAAGAAGCAATTTTAAATGAATTTATAAAAAATTATGGTGAGAAAATTGAACCAATAAGTTTATCAAAAAAAGACTTAGATATAATTTCAAATAAAGAAAAAGAATTTGCATCAGAAAAATGGATTTGGAGTAAAGTCTAAATAAAATAAATTTGTAAATATTATATAAATGAACAATTCATTGAAGAAAAAGACACATTGTGATAATATAAAAAATATTAAATGAATAAGATTAAAGAAAGTACCATCAAATGAAGAAAATTCTTATTGTTGCAGCACATCCGGATGACGAAGTTCTTGGTTGTTTTGCCACTGTAGCAAAATTAATCCAAGAAGGTTATGAAGCTTATACACTAATTCTAAGTGGCGGTAAAACCTCTCGTGGGGAAATAAACAAAAAAGAACTTGAACTTCTTAAAAAAGAGATGGAAAAAGCTAATAATGTCATAGGAATTAAAAAAGTATTTCAGGCAAATTTTCCTGATAATTCTTTTGACAGCGTTTCTTTACTTGATATTGTAAAAGAAATTGAAAAAATTAAAAATAAAATAAAACCTGAAATTATTTTTACCCACCACATAGGAGATATGAACATTGATCATCAAATTACTCACAAAGCTGTTTTAACAGCAACACGTCCTATGCAGGGAGAATGTGTAAAAACTATTTACGCAATGGAAATTCCTTCTTCCACAGAGTGGAATTCTTACTCAGCAGAAACAATATTTATACCGAATATATTTTTTGAAGTTGAAAAAACAATCGATTTAAAAATTGAAGCAATGTCTAAATATCAATCCGAATTAAGAGAATATCCTCATCCTCGTTCACTTCAACATATAAAAGAACTTGCGAAAGTCAGTGGCAATAAGGTTGGATTAAATTATTGCGAAAATTTTATTTTAGTAAGAGGACTTAATGAATAGTAGTGTTTTTATAATTGCAGAAATGTCTGCAAATTTTGTAAATGATATAGAAATTGCAAAAAAAATAATACTCTCAGCAAAGGAATGTGGAGCAGATGCAATAAAAATTCAAACATATTCTGCCGATACCCACACAATTGACTGTAAAAGCGACTATTTTAAAATAAAAGGCGGAACTCTCTGGGATGGTAAATACTTATATGATTTATATAAAGAAGCATCCATGGATTGGAGCTGGCAGCCTGTACTAAAAGAATTTGCGGATAATATAGGAATTACATTATTTTCTTCAACTGTAAGTAAAGAGAGTACTGATTTTTTAGAAACATTTAATAATCCAATATATAAAGTAGCTGCTTTTGATGCAATAGATATACCACTGATGAGATATACAGCTTCAAAAAATAAACCTATAATTTTTTCTACGGGGATTTGCACTGAAGATGAAATTCAAGAAATTATTAATGCTTGCAAAGATGCCGGTAATAATAATATTACCATTTTAAAATGTACATCAGCATACCCTGCAAAACTTGAAGACATGAATTTATTGACAATTCCGGACATGATTCAGAAATTTGGTTCGCAAGGTGTAAAAATTGGATTATCAGATCATACAATGAATGTTGAAACATCAATTGCAGCTGTTGCATTAGGGGCAACCGTTATAGAAAAACATTTTACACTAGACAGAGCTTTAGGTGGAGCAGATGCAGAATTTTCGATAAACCCAAAAGAATTAAAAGAACTAGTTAGCGCCATAAGAAATACAGAAAAACTTCTTGGAAAAGTAGATTATTCTATTAATCCAAATAATAGAATATATGCCCGCTCAATTTTTGTAGTCAAAGACATAAAAAAAGGTGAAAAACTTACGTCAAGCAATATTCGCTCTATAAGGCCTAATTATGGATTACACCCCAAATACTATGAAACAGCAATAAATAAAACTGCAACAAAAGATTTAAAATTTGGAGATCCTTTAAAAATGGAGGATTTTGAATGAACAATATCGCCATAATACCTGCACGTGGAGGAAGTAAAAGAATTCCAAGAAAGAATATCAAAATTTTTCATGGAAAACCAATAATCGCATACTCTATTGAAGCTGCAATTAAAAGTAATATGTTTGATGATGTGATGGTTTCAACTGATGATCAAGAAATTGCAGATATTGCAAAAAAATACGGAGCAAAAGTACCCTTTATAAGGAGTAAAGAAACATCAAACGATATAGCAACAACAGCTGATGTTCTAATAGAAGTTTTAAACGAATATAAGAAACTTGGACAAAAATTTGATTATGGTTGTTGTATATACCCATGCGCTCCATTTATTAATTCTGAAAAAATAAGAGAAGGTTATGAATTAATCACAAAATTTTCTGCAGATAATGCTATTCCGGTTGTACAATTTTCTTATCCGATTCAAAGAGCGCTAAAAATAGAAAATGGGAAAGTTTCAATGATAGACCCCGAAAATATCAACGTCAGGAGTCAAGATTTAATGAAAACTTATCATGATATAGGGCAATATTGTTGGTTTAATATTGAAAAATTCAAATCAAACCCGACTCTTTTTTCTGAAAACACTATACCGATATATACTCCGGAAAGTGAGGTTCAAGATATTGATAGCGAAGAAGATTGGAAAATTGCAGAATTAAAGTATAAATTAGTAAACAATTTATAAGAGGGAATTAAATGGATTTAAAAGATTTTATAGAACTTAATAAAGAATTCTTAGGCTATACATATAATAATAAAGTTAAAGAAAATCTATTAGTTGAAAATCCTTGTGACCATTATTTCATTAACCATTGTATGGGAGTACAAACAACTGTTTTGAATATGGCAAAAGACTTTAAACCGCTATGGCTAAGAAATGACAATATTCCTATTGAATTTCTTAAATCATATGTTCCAACAGCTGAATACACTGATTTACCGGAAATCAAACCGCTTGAAAGATTCTATATAGATACGATAACTAATATAAATTATTTAAAACTGCTTCTGACTAAAAATATTATTAATTTTCATTTTGATAAAGTAAAATATGGTGACATCATTTATGATACATATTTAGCCGAAAACCAAGTAGGGACAATTAAAAATATTGATTCAAAAATAAAAAAACTCATTAAAAGAGTTATAACAAAGCATAGACAGATAAAAAAACTTGTTAAAAGAGAAAAAATAAATGCTGTTTTAACCTCTCACAGAATAGGCATAAATTGTGGTGTTATTGTTCGTGCTGCAGTACGTTTCGGCTGTCTTGGGTATACTAATTTCGGACTACACCGAAATGCACTTCATCTTTCAAAGAACTCTCAAGATTTAAGTGTATATGAAATTACACCGACAAAAAACGAAATTGATAAAATTATGGATTTTGACGATGAATTATTCAATAAAAGATATGAAGAAATAAAAAATTTCCACCAATTTGGCAATGCAAATATGGATGCACAATATGCCTTTAGCGATAGCAACACTTTTTATGAAGATAAAGAACCCTTCTGTGAAAAATATAATTTAGATAGTAATAAAAAAAATATATTTGTAATGCTTCATGCATTTACAGATCATCCGCACTCTCATTTTAAAAAAATGATATTTAAAGATTATGCGAATTGGTTTTTAAAAACTCTTGATTATGCAAAAAAAGATAAAAATGTAAATTGGATTTTTAAACAGCATCCTTCAGATAAATATTATCCAACAAAAGATATAATATTCCAGGATTTATTTAAAAACCTGCCGGATAATATTATATTTTTAAGCACTGAAGACAAAGTGGACACAAGAAGTTTAGGAAATATTGCAGATGCAATTATTACATGTCTGGGATCTGCAGGTTTTGAAGTTCCTGCATTTTTTGGGATTCCCTCAATTACAGCAGGAGACAATCATTACCAAGGTTTTGATTTTTCTAAAAGCCCTAAAACTAAGAGAGAATATTATAAAATACTTAAAAACTTAAAAAATATAACTAAATTATCCGAAATTGAACAAAAAAAAGCACGGGCTGTATATATGTTTTTATACTACTACAGTATGGTTGATTATACTATTTTCCCTGTTTTATCGCACGAAGATCATCATAACCCGAATTTTAATGAAATATTTTTTGATAAAGTAAAAAACCTATACGAAAATAGTGAAGAAATTATTAAAGAACAAATAAATAAATATTCTTCAATGATTTCAAAAGATAATTTTGTAGTATTAAGAACAGAAATAAAATAACAATTATTCTAATTAGATGAATCTAAAATTTCAATACATTTTGTCACGTCACTAAATGGCAATTTTTTAATGAATTCAGGGTCTTTATCCCACCATTTAAGTTCCAATAATTTAGAAATTACTTCAGGCTCAAATCTGTATTTAATTATTTTTGCAGGAACTCCTACTACTATAGCATATGGAGGAACATTCTTCGTAACAATTGCACCTGCCCCAATAACAGCACCATCATTAATTATTACACCATCCATAATGATAGCATTCTCACCTATCCATACATCATTTCCTATTTTACAAGGTATATAAGAAGTAAATTCCATCTGATATTTTTCGTCTGGAACAATTGGTCCATAAATTTCAGGGAAATTAGTATATTGAAAAGGATGAGTAGACAAAAAATTTGTTGGATGACATCCCGGCCCTATTATAACATTTGGAGCAATTGAGCAAAATTTACCTATTATTGTCTCTTTATGCCCTATTTTTATTTGAGTATTTGTATAACTATAATCTCCGATATTAAACATTTCTCGCTGGATTTCATAATGTGTTTTTGCAATATTTTGCTTTTGTTCTTTTTTACGTTTAAAAATTTTCATACATAATTCCCAATTTAAAACAATTCGTCTGAGATTATTATACAACAAATATTTATGCTAAAATAAAACAATAAATTAACATTATTTTAGGAGCATATTATGGTTAAATTAAAAGATATACTTAAAAAACATAAGAAATATAAAAGTTTAAATATTTCATGTTCTGAAATTAAAAAACTAATAAAAGCAGAATATGGAGCAGTTGAAACAAAATTATTTGGTAAAAAAATTAAAATAAATAGTGCATTCTGGTATATGCACGGTCTTGAAGAACTATTTTTAGATGAAACATATAAATTTATGTCTCAAAGTAAAACACCTCGAATAATTGACTGCGGGGCAAATACAGGTTTAAGTGTTATTTATTTTAAGAGATTATTCCCTGAGTCGAAAATAACAGCTTTCGAACCGGATTCAGAAATTTTTGACATATTAAAAGAAAACCTCCAAACGTACGGATACAACGATGTAGAACTTATAAACAAAGCCGTATGGAACGAAAATGGCTCTATCAAATTTTTAGCCTCGGGTGGGGTAGGTGGAAGAATAAGTGAAAATGAAAACGAAAAAACTATAGAAATTCCAACTTTCAAATTAAGTGATTTATTAAATGAAGAAATTGATTTCTTAAAAATTGATATTGAAGGCGCGGAATTTGATGTAATAAACGATTGCAAAGATAAGCTATCAAATGTAAAAAACATCTTTATTGAATATCATAGTGAAGAATTAAGAGAACAAAAACTGGATGAAATTTTAAAAATCCTTAAGGAATCCGGATTTAAATACTACATAAAAGAAGCTTGGAACAACCAACCAAACCCTTACGTAAATAAAAGAGTAAATTTATTCGATTTACAGTTAAATATTTTTGGATATAGATTACAGGAAATATTAAATGACTAAAATAGTCTTCACAATTTGTTCAAATAATTATTTGGCCCAAGCAAAAGCTCTTGGAGACAGTGTTATAAAAAATAATCCGGACTATCAGTTTGTAATTTGTCTTTGTGATAAAAAAGCAAAAGAAATAGACTATTCTTTTTTTAATCCTCATAAAGTAATAGAAGCACATGAACTTGGAATTAAAAAATTTGAGCAAATGTCAATTCAGTACAATATTATTGAATTAAACACCTCAATTAAACCGTTTGCTTTTAGTTATTTATTTAAAACCTTTAATGCAGAGTATGTCATGTACTTTGATCCCGATACATATGTTTTTGATAGGCTTACATCAATTGAAGATGAATTGATTGACAGTTCGATATTATTAACGCCACATATATATACTCCTATCGAATTTGATGGAAAAGAACCGACTGAAAATGCGTTTACTCAACATGGAATTTACAATTTAGGTTTTCTTGCTTTAAAGAAAAGTTCTGATTCAGATGATTTATTAGAATGGTGGGAAAGAAGGTTAGAAATGAATTGCTATCATAAAGCAGAATTGGGTATTTTCGTTGACCAGCTCCCGATGAATTTTTCACCAATATTTTTTAATAACGTAAAAATATCTAAAAATTGGGGACTGAATATGGCTCCTTGGAATTTACACGAAAGAACTTTATCACTAAAAGAAGATAAATACATTGTAAATAATAAACATCCGCTAATTTTATATCATTTTAGCAACTGTTACATAAATGAACCTGAAGTATTATCAACATACTATACAAGAGTAACTTTTGATAATAATCCTGTATTAAAAAAATTATATGATGAGTATAAAGATATAGTTTATAAAAATAACTATAACCAACTGTCAAAAATAGAATGCGTATATTCAAAAAAAACAGAAACCAAAATAAATAACAATAAACCTAAATCAGGAACGTTATGGGAAGTTATTAAATATATTAAAAAATATCCTTTATTTTTTCTAAGAAAAGATTTTTGGAATTAATTACCTATTTCTTTTAACTTTTGAATGTTTGTTTCAATATAAGATAACACAATATTTTTAATTTTTTTATTATCTTCTTTAGTATAAAAGTCTTGCCCCAAAGAGTCTAAATTGGCTCTGTCCATCAATTTATAACCTAATATTTGACCAATAATAGAAGAAACCTCAAAGATAATTAATTTATCTTTCTCTTTCTTATTGAGAATTGAAGCAAGAATTTTTCTTAATGCACTATATAGAATACTAATTTTTTGTGAATAAATTTCGCTAAATTTTGAATGAGATATAGTTTGCTCCTTAACCATTAAAATAACAAAACTGCTTGGAACATTCTCGGAATAAAGAAACTCGGCATATTTTTGAAGTATTATCTTATATAATTCAAGTTTTTCATCAAAATTCATTAAATTTAATTCAACAACTTTATCTAAATCCTTTTGTAAAAATGTTAAACCGTAATTAATTATTGATTCTATAATATTTGTGTATAATCCTTCTTTATTTCCAAAATAATAAGGGATCAAACTTAAATTGACTCCGGCATGCTTACATATCTCTCTTGTGCTTGTTGAGTCAAATCCTTTGTTTGCAAACAAGAGTATTGCAGAATTAATAATCTTTTTCCTGGAAATATTTTGTTTTTTCTTTTCGCTATTCATTTTATTAATACTAATAAAAAAGATATAAATAATCAACTTTAATCAGTCGAATGAAATATAAATCAATCGACTGACTTAAAAAATAACTTTTGTAACTCTTTGTAAACCTGCAAAGGCAGACTACACAAGGAAAAATGTATTTGGTAGGAATTATGTGTTTTTTTGCATGTTCAAACTTTAATAAGATTTAAAAGTCGTGTATTTATCATGGAATTAGGAGTAAAGAATGAATAGGGGAATTAAAAAACTGATAGTTTTGCTTATTGCATGTATATTTTCATATAATACTACCGGTTTAATTTACGCTGCACCAATTGTATTAGGAGCAAGCACCAGTAAAACAGAAAAGGGGATTAACTACAAAAAAAATGCTGCAACAATAAATTACGCATTCGTTTTTGATGGAGCTTCAACAAAAAATGAAATTGTAATGAAACAATTTGAAAAAAATATAATTAAGACAACTGCACCTGATTATAAAGCAAATTTTTCTTCCAAAAATATTTATATCGGTGATTGGACAGACCATGGAGTTAAAATGGCTTGTGAAAAAGCACTAAATTCAAACGCAACAATGATTATATCTCTTGGTTATATGGCTTCTAAATATTTTAATGAAAAAACAAATAAGAAGAAATTTGTTGTAACTATTGATCAATATGGACTTAGAGACTTAGGAGGAGATTTTTTTAATCCGGTTCAGCAAAGTGTTAAAGGAGCACTCTTATTTAAAAGATTAATTAACTTTAACAAAACCGCAATATTAATGAATGAAAGTTTTTATAAAACAAAAAAAGACTGGGATAATTTTCTTAAACCTAAATTACCGGGAATAAATTTTAATGTTATCCCGGTAAGCAATAATAATATAGATAAAACTCTTCAACAAATTTCAAATAATTTTGATGCAGTAATTTTAACACCTTTATTCAATCTTAGTGAAGAAAATAAACACTATTTAATAAGCAAAATTAATGAGAAGAAATTGCCTTCATTCTCAACGTTTGGCAGAGAAGATGTATTAGATGGTGTATTAATAGGAGCCGGAGCATACGACCTAGATAGAAAACTTGCAGAAGCAACCTCATTTAATATAAAAGGTGTATTAAACGGTGATAAGACGAAACAAACAAAAATACAATTTTATGAAGATGAAATTGTATACATAAATCAAGATACAGCCGAGTTGATAGGATATGATCCTCATTTGAGGTTATTAAATAATGCTGAGATTATCACGAAGAAAAAACCTTTTGTTTATTCTTTATCCGCTGTTTTTGATGCTTTAGATAAGCAAAACCTTGATATTGAAAGGAAAAAATTACTTGTTAAGGCTGCAAGAAAAGCTTCGTTAGCAGCGGTTCTAAAATATTTACCCACATTTCAAGTAACTCTTGGTTATCAGTCTTACAATCAAGATTATGCAGAATCGGTAAGTTTATCAATTCCTGAAAAAACAGGAATTTTTCAAATGGGATTGGAGCAGATAATTTATTCACCAGCTCTTGTAACAAATATTCTTGTAAAGAAAAAATTAGTTGATTTTAAAAAAGACGAACAATTTTTAACAGAGCAAAATCTGGGAATAGAAACGGCATTATTATATATCGAAACCTTAATGCTCGAAAATGCTATTAATGTTCAAAAAGAGTATGTAAAAGAGTCAAGAGAAAATCTTGCAATAGCACGTGTAAGAGAAAAAATGGGTAAGTGTGGCCCTGATGAAGCAATGCGTTGGGCAAGTGAATTATACATAAAAGAACAACAATTTCTTGACATGACTGCAGAACTAAAAAATATAAAAATAGCGCTTAACAAAATATTAGACGATAAACAGACAAATAATTTTGAACTTGCGCCGCTAAAAGCAAATGATCCTGCTTTTTATACCAGCGATATTCACATAATTGATTATGTTATAACTCCAAGAGTACTGGAACAATTCACACAAATGCTTGTTAACCAAGCTTTTGAAGTTTCTCCCGAATTATCAAAATTGAAAGCAGCAACAAAAATTAAAGACTATGAAATGGCGATGTATTATCAAAAATTTCTATTACCCGACGCAAAATTAAATTTAACATACACATCATTAATAAACAGGCAATTTGCAAAAGATTTGCCATATGCCCCTTTATCTTACAATCCAAAGGGCGGACAATTTCCATATGGATCAGGATTAGTTCCCGGAGCTCATTGGACGAACATGAGTGTTTTAAGACCGGATGCAACAAATTTACAATTAGGTGTATTTGCTCAATGGAAGCCGATTGAAGGTGGAACAAAAATTGCAGAAATTGCAAGATTAAAAGCTGAAAAACAAGAACTTCAACGTTATCAGGATGAAGCTAAAACTTCCATAGAAAAACAAATCCGCGAAACTATTAATAGAGCTCTTGCTGGCTATTTCAGCATTGAAAAAAATTATAAATCAATGTACATGTCTCAAGAATACTATCAAAAAGTTAAGGATCAATATCTAAAAGGAGATATTTCAATAACTCATCTATTAGATGCACAAAACATTTATCTTGGTTCAAAAACAAAAGCTCTAAATTCACAATATGTCTTTTTTAAAGAATTAGTTTGGGTTCAAAGAGCAATCTGTTCAATAAATTGGGCAAAGGCAACACCTGAAGCAAAAAAATTCATTCAAGATGTAAAAGATAATCTTGAAAAACATAGTGATATTGAATTTCTATAATTTATATAAAACATTTCAAAAAAAAGAGTTTATAAAAATTATAAACTCTTTTTTTAATCTAATAATTAAATTTTAAGATTTTATTGTATTTTATTTAAATACTCTAGCATCATTTAAATTTTTAAAATAAGTTAAATCAATATCACCCTGTCTTTTAACTATATAAGCAAGAGCATCATCAGATGATTTACCTGCTTTTTTCATGGTTTCAAGGTAAGAATTTAGCATGCCCTCAGCATTTTTAGGTGAACCTTTACACATTGCTTTAAACTTAGAGTTATTTAGCAATAGCTTGAGCGAATCATCAAAAGAACCAGCCTTAGAGGCTATGCTAGCAGCCTTTGCACTTTTAGCAACAGCGCCGGTATTCTTCACCCCACTTATTCCGCTTAACATAGCACATGAATAAGGGTCTTCAACATTTAAATTACACCTTGCAATATCAACCGGTTTGCCTTCTTTAAATCTTTGAATTTGATCTTTGGTTTCGGATAAATTTATATCAAACATTGAAGCAGCAAAATCAGCAGGATGCTCAGCTACATACTTTCCTGTCAGTACAACTTTTTGACCGAAAGACTTAACTGCTGCGCCGGGATCTTTAATTACTTCTTTAAATTTCTGTTTTGTTTCTTCATTTTTAGCAATAGCTTCTTGTTTTGTTTTTTCAAAAAACTCATCTTGCCTTTTAATCAATGTGTTCTTTTGTGCTTCTTTGTCAGCTTTTAATTGAGCTTTAATTGTATCATCGCCTTTTTTCATTTGCTCTTTATATGATTCATTATATTTTTTCTTAGCTTGTTGACATTCTTTTACTAATTTTTTGTATTCCATTTTTTCTTCAGTAGTCGTACTTAAATAATTTTCTTGCCTAAATCTGAAACCTTCCTTATATACTTTTTCATCTAAAGCTTCATAGTTAGATTTTAAATCATTGTATTCATCAAAACTGCCTTTGTAATTAGGGTCATTATACTTTTGAATGCCTGATACATCAACACTGTCTTTAAGTTCAGGAGCAACCGAAGCTTTTGAATAATCTAATGTTTTATTATTCGTACCGGATAAATCTGAAAATATACTTTGATTCTGCAAATTTGAAGTTTGATCACTATTTTCTGTAGTTTGACCTGGTTTATACTTAGTAATATCAACCGGTTTACCTTCAATATAAACAATTGTACCCATATAATCTTCCTTTTACACTATTAATACAAGTATGATTTCGGCATTTGGTAAAAAAAACTTTAAAAAAAACTTTAAAATATAACTATTTTGTTACATTTATTAAATATTAATTTTATAAGTTTAACTAATTTATTTTAAAAAACTAATCGATAGATTTAGTATAAACCAAAAAAGCAATTGGGCTTGGTGGGACTCGAACCCACGACCAAAAGATTAAGAGTCTCCTGCGCTACCAACTGCGCCACAAGCCCATTTATATTTGATTATATTACAAACACTGCAAATTAATCAATTTAATATATAATAATTTATTTATGTGTTTTTTAAATTGTTAACAAATCTTAAAATTCTTTAATTATTCTAGGCAATTTTTTTTAAAAAAAATACTTAATATATATAAGGTAATATTAGGGGAATTATATAATTATGTCTTTCAATTCTTATATGGATACAGGAAATAGCATATATAATAAAAAATCTGTTACTAATTCCATGGCATATCAAAGTGATTTTTCTTCAATTCCGTTTGGTTTATATGATGATGGAATATTTACAGATGACTTATCATATCCAATGGTTCTTCCTGATAGCTCAGCATATTTAGATTATTTAGAATTACTTATATTAATGATGAATAATCAAGTTAATCAACAGAAATTTATAAAATATTTTGATGATACATATAAAATGGCTCCGGGAAAAGATATAAAACAAGTTTATAATGCAGAACTTTCAGAAAGACTTGCAAAAACAGCTGAAGCAAACGCACGTAGAACAAACACTATAGGCTGGTGTGCCAGGGGTTCAAATAATGCATTAGAACAAGCAAATCTTGCTAAAGGTGAAACAAGAGCCGGATCAGCATGTATGGTAGCAAATAAACTTTATAATCATGAGAATTTCGAAAAAATAAATGTTTCAAGAGGTGATTTAAAAAACCTGCCTGCCGGATGTATAATTGTTTGGCAAGCAAGCTCTGGTCATCCACATGGACATATGGCTATAACATTAGGAAATGGAAATGAGGCCAGTGATCATATTCAAAAAATAAATGCCAACAGGCAAGCTAATTTCTCAGTCTTTGTACCGGTAAGAAAAAATTATGTAGGCTAGCTTTTATCTAAAAATTTTAGTGATATAATACCCCTATAAAGATTAATAGGGGTTTTTTAAATGAGAAAAATTATACTAACATTAATATTATTGCTAATGTCACAGAATGTTTTTGCTGCAAGTTTACCAAATCTTCCGGCAGACATTGGTATACAAAAATTAAAAGATGGAAATTACCGTTTTGCTAAATATCAGATGAATTATCCAAATCAGGATAAAACTCGCAGAGAAAGATTAATAATAAGTCAACATCCTTATGCTATTGTATTGTGCTCCTCTGATTCAAGAATCGCTCCTGAATTAATATTCGACCAAGGGTTAGGAGATTTATTTATTATAAGGACTCCAGGTAACGACATTAATGAATATGTAATGCAAGGTATTGAATATGCTGTTTTTAATTTGGGAGTAAATCTTGTAGTAGTTCTAGACAACGAATATAGTTCTTCACTAGGTGCGGCAATAAAAAATGATGAAACTTATCCGAACATAGAAAGTATTAAAGCATCAATTGATCAAATAACAGAAAAATGTAAAAGTGAAAAAAAGTTTTCTAATAATGACATAATAAAAGAATATACTAGGCAAAAAGCTATAGAAATAATCGAAAGTAAAAAATTAACCGAATATGATAAAAAACATGATTTTAAAGTAATACCTGCGTACTATTGTATAAGTACCGGTGAAGTAGAATTCTTAAAGTTTGACGAGTAATTCTTCTATATTTTTATACAATTCATCTAAAGAATCATTGTTATAAATAATATAATCAGATAGTTTCTTTTTCTTGTCTTGACTCATTTGTATTTCAAGACGATTTTTTGCATTTTCTAAAGATAGTTTATTTCTTTGTCTTAATCTATTAATTCTTATATCATCATTTGCATGTATTAATATGATTTTATCAAAAAGTTTTTCCATTTTTGCTTCAAACAATAATGGTACTGATACAAAAGCAAGTTTTGATTTTTTTTGTTCTTGCTTTTTAAAAAATTCAGTAATTTTTATTTTGATTCTGGGATGAATAATTGATTCAAGCTTTTCTCGCAATAGTTTATCTTGAAAAATTAATTGTCCAAGCTTGGGTCTTGAAATTTCAGCTTGCTCAAATATATCATATCCTATAAAACTAGATTTTATCTCTTCTTTAACTTTTCTGTCCTTTAATAAAATATGGGCTACGTCGTCAGTATCTAATACAGCAAAATTTTTCTTCTTCAAAAATCCTTCTACAGAACTTTTTCCTGAAGCTATGTTTCCTGTTATAGCAATTTTAAGCATAATTTATCCCTTTAATTTACTTAAAAAGTTTTTTAATTCTTTAATCTGTTGTGGTTTAATTGGTTTAAATTGTCCCTTTTTAAGACCTTCAATTGTTATTGTAGCATGCTGAACTCTTTTTAACGAAATTACCTCAAAGCCTAAAATTTCAAACATTTTTCTTATTTGTCTGTTTAATCCCTGATAAAGTGTTATTTGCAAAATCGTTTTTTTATTTGTACTTTCAATAATTGAGGAATCTGCATAAGCTACTTTACCTTTTTCTATTTCTATTCCTTTGGCCATTTGCTCTAAGTGATGAAGGTGAACTTTAGCATTTACGCTTACTATATAAACTTTAGGAACCTTAATGGATGGATGTGCTAATTCATTTATTAAATTACCATCATTAGTTAAAATAATTAAACCACTTGAATCTCGATCTAATCTCCCGATAGGTTTTAAATTAATCATTGAAGGGGGTAGTAAATCATAAATTATTTTTCTGTCTTTTTCGTCATCTGAGGTTGTAATATATCCGGTAGGCTTATAAAACCTATAATACTCATGTTTTTTAGGTTTAACAATTTCATTATTTATAAAAACTTTATCTTTTTCTTTTACTTGATAACCAAGTTCAATAATTTTTTTTCCATTAACAGAAACAACGCCCTGCTCAATTAATTCATCTGCTTTTCTTCTCGAACAAATACCTGATGATGCAATATACTTATTTAAACGCATATTGTATCCTTTGCCTTTTCAAAAGCATCTAATAAAACTTGAGGCATTTTACGATATAATTTCCCATTATTATCTATTGCCACAACATCAACAATTGCCTCTATAAATACTTTATTATTTGTTTTATTTCTTATTTTTTGCTCGAAAGTCACTGATAAAGAATTATATTTTTGTATTGCCGTTTCAATGATCATCTCATCATTTAATCTGGCAGAAGATTTATATCTAATGCTTATATTTACAACAGGAAGAGTTATATTCCTTTGATGTAAATCAGCTAAATTATGTCCCATAATTTCACATAGCTCTACCCTGCCCATTTCAAGCCATCTTAAGTAAGAACCATGCCAAACAACACCATATGCATCTGTGTCAGAATAATATACTTTTTGCTCAAATATATGTTTCATAAAGATATCTTAACATAAAAAAATTATGTATTGACTTTTAGCCCTCTTAATGATAATAATAATTATTATCATTAAGAGGGCTGATTTTTGCTACCGGTAAGATATTCAAAACAAAGAGAAATTATTAAAAAAGGATTAGAAAATTTTTGTATTCATCCTACAGCAGAACAATTATACATAAAATTGAAAAGTCAAAATTCTGCATTAAGCCTTGCGACAGTTTATAGAAATTTAAATCAATTGGCAGAGCAAGGAGAAATAAAAAAAATAGAAGGTCTTTCCGAACAGGTTCATTATGATCACAACACTAGTGAGCATTTTCATATAATCTGTTTAAAATGTGGATTAATCGAAGATTTATTTTTTAAGCCTGAACAACTGAATTTAATTTTAAATAAACAAAATGAATTTGAAATATTAAGTTATGATATATTAGTTAAGGGCATTTGTAAAAAATGTCAAAAGAAAGGAGACCATAATGGAATTTGAAGGAAGTAAAACACAAAAAAATCTGGAAACTGCTTTTGCAGGAGAATCCATGGCTAGAAATAAGTATACATATTATGCTTCTAAAGCTAAAAAAGACGGTTTTGTTCAAATATCTAAAATTTTTGAAGAAACTGCAAATAATGAAAGAGAACATGCAAAAATATGGTTTAAATTACTCCATGGCGGTAAAGTAGCTGATACTTTAAAAAACTTGGAAGATGCAGCAAAAGGCGAAAATTATGAGTGGACGGAAATGTATCCTACATTTGCAAAAGAAGCTAAAGAAGAAGGTTTTGATAAAATTGCTTATTTATTTGAGAAAGTAGCAGAGATTGAAAAAGATCACAATGAACGATATCAAAAACTTCATGATAATATAGTAGATAATCAAGTTTTCGAAAAGAAAGAAAAGGTATTTTGGATTTGTTTAAACTGCGGGCACATCGTTGAAGATGTCAAAGCAGTAGAAATTTGTCCGGTTTGTTCACATCCAAAAGATTACTTTGCAATGAGAGTAATCGATTATTAAAAAGGAGAAAATTATGGCACGTTATGTTTGCACAGTATGCCAGTGGGTATACGATGAAGAAAAAGAAAACACAAAATTTGAAGATTTAGCTGATGATTGGACTTGTCCAATTTGTGGAGTGGAAAAGGATATGTTTGAACTCCAGTCTTAACTAAATACAAATAAATCAAACAAATAAAAAGAGTATCTTTGATACTCTTTTTATTTGTAATTAATAACCGCCTGCAACCATAATATTATATATAATATTTGAAGCTTTTTGAATAAAATTCTTACCTTGAGGTGAATTATAAGGTCGATTTGCTAAAATTACAACAATATATTTTTTTCCGTTTGGAGCAAAGACAATTCCAGCATCACCAAGCATTTTACCTATATCTCCTGTCTTATGCACAAATAAGGCATTAGGAGCGAGACCTGCCTGAATGAGTCTGTTATTCTCAACATGGCTCATATAATCGACAATATATTCTCTTGAATTAAGGCTTAAAAATCCGGGATTATCAAGATTATAAAGTATTGTTGCCAAGTCTCTCGCCGTTGTATAATTTGTACCTACTAAATCAGGCAACCAATTATTAACATAAGTTGATTTTAATCCCCAATTCCTGATCCCGCTATTAATATCAGTCATTCCTCCCACAGCAGAAATTATCATATTTGTTGCAGAATTATCAGATTTTTGAATCATTACTTTTGCCAATTCGTCAATTGTATACCTTGAGTTCGATGGTTT
Organism: uncultured Muribaculaceae bacterium; assembly: GCA_964391675.1. Classification (GTDB taxonomy): domain Bacteria; phylum Cyanobacteriota; class Vampirovibrionia; order Gastranaerophilales; family Gastranaerophilaceae; genus CAYMMX01. The sequence continues at coordinate 80,023 of CAYMMX010000005.1, forward strand.
ACGTTTTAAGTCTCCGGAACCATCCGCTTTATAATATGGTGTCAAAAGCATCTCATCATAAATAGTTAATTGATTAGCTTCTATTGATTTAAATAAACGGATGAGAACAGGTATTTTTATAATACTGGCAGCTGGATAAGGTTTTGAGCCTTGAATATCTACATATTTGCCTGAATCATAATCCCAAACAAAAATTGCGGGTTCTATAGCTTTAAATTCAGACATCAAATTACGCAATCTTAATTCCAAAACTTGCATTTTTTCGGTTGTATAAAGCTTTGTCATTTCGGGATTTTTAATATTTGCTCCTACTAAAAGACGGGTATTTAAAAACAAGCTATTAGACAGATAGTCTCTTGTAGGATGAATAAATTGATTTAAATTTACTCTAACTTCAGGGTAAGGCACCCCAAATAAAAGAGGTTTAGAAATTCTATGATATGTGTAAGGTATAGGATATATTCCAACTAATACTAATAAAATTAACGAAAACACTTTTGAAAAAAAATTGATTTTTTTCTTTTGTGTTTTTTTAGCCGGCAGAACAGGTTTTAATTTGGGCCTTACGGGTGTAACAATAGCCGGATAAGGCCGCTGATATCCGAAACTTTCTTTATATTTTAAGTCTCTAGCCGCTCTCGGCATAAAATCCCCTCTATAATAATACTGTATATTATAATACTTTTTTTGAAATAAATAAATAATGTAAATAATGTATATTTATAGCTTCTTAAGAGTTTCTATACTCTCCGGATGCTCCAAAACTATTAAATTAGCTCCTGCAGCGATAACTGCAGACGCAGTAGTTATTTCAAACATAATTGAACGCTCTTTAAAATCACCAAAACTAGGAGAAAATGTATCTGATTTTGTTTCTTTAGCTTTTAATGCTTCTTCACCTGCAAAAGCAATTAGAGGCATATTAAGCATTTTATCACCTTCAAATGCCGCCAATTTAATTCTTTCCATAATACTATAACCGTATTCTAATCCGTAACCTAATCCGCCCATATCTGTATCTATTAGAATTTTATCCAGACTTAATCCCATATCCGAAGTTAAAATATTCATTTCTTTTGCAAGATTAATATCAATAGGAGTTCTTATTGCAAGAATATGTTCGCCTTTTATAACACAAGGCACAATATCTTTGTATGTGTTTTCATCTGCAAAAGCTATAATAGCTTCCCTATCCAATACACTTATAAGTTCGGGCAATAATTTTATATCTAATGATTTATTATTAATTCCTCTGATTAAAAGTGGTTTTTTTATTACTGGCAAAAGCTCTTTTAAAAGAGCTTTTGCCTTTGTAATATTTTCATTTAAATTATCATCTTGTATATTAAATTTTAATGCAAGGATATCACAATTAGTTTCTTGTGCTGCAATTATTAAATTTTCAGGATTTTGAATTTTGCATTTTTTGTCATACCAATCCTTTACGATATGAGAAGATGCTTCATAGTTATAAATATTTAATTCCAGAGCAAAAATAGGTTTTGATTGCAGAAATTCATTTTCTCCACCTATTTTTAATCCATGAAAACTAATTTGCCTGATGGGAAGATTATTTCTAGCTAACTCCATTTTACTGCGCTTGACCTCTATCTTCTTTTATTTTATCCATGAATGAAACAAAATCTTTTTCGTCTATAGTTTCTTCTTCCAATAATTTCTTGGAAATATATTCAAGCATATCTTTGTTCTCTTCAAGCAATCTTTTGGCTTCAGCATAACATTCATCAACGATTCGCTTCACTTCTTTGTCGATATCGGCAGCAATTTCTTCTGAAAAATCTCGGGTATGACCAAAGTCTCTTCCCATAAACACATGTTCTTCACTTTTTCCGTATGCCATATTTCCCATTTTTTCGCTCATACCGTACGAAGTAACCATTTTTCTGGAAAGTGCGGTAACTTTTTCTAAATCATTAGAAGCTCCTGTTGTAATTGAATCACTGCCATAAATCATTTCTTCAGCTACTCTGCCACCTAAGGTCATTTTTATTCTATCAAGTAATTGAGCTTTAGTCATTGTTAAATGATCTTTTTCCGGAAGTGTCATTGTAATACCGAGAGCCATTCCCCTTGGTATGATTGAAACTTTATGAAGAGGATCACAATTTTTAAGTAATTTTGATAAAAGGGCATGACCAACTTCATGATATGCAGTATTTTCCTTTTCTTCATCTGAGATAATTCTGCTTTTCTTTTCAGGACCAGCCATAACTTTATCAATAGCATCTTCTAGATCATCCATTTCAATTTTTGTTTTATTATGACGTGCCGCCAAGAGAGCAGCTTCATTAAGAAGATTTTGTAAATCAGCACCTGTGAATCCAGGTGTACGCTTTGCAAGAATCTTTAAGTCAACTTCATCGGCTAGCGGTTTATTTTTTGCATGTACACTTAAAATTTGTTCTCTGCCTAAAATATCAGGTCGGTTAATAACGATTTGCCTATCAAATCTTCCGGGTCTTAAAAGAGCATTATCCAGAATGTCAGGTCGGTTAGTAGCTGCAATTACAATTATATTAGTGTTTTCATCAAAACCGTCCATTTCGACAAGTAACTGATTAAGTGTTTGTTCTCTTTCGTCATGCCCGCCGCCTAGACCTGCACCACGTTGGCGTCCTACCGCATCAATTTCATCAATAAATATAATACAAGGTTGATGTTTTTTTGCCTGTTCAAACAAATCTCTGACTCTGCTTGCACCAACACCAACAAACATTTCTACGAAATCAGAACCGCTTATTGAAAAGAACGGAACACCTGCTTCGCCGGCGACTGCTTTTGCCATAAGTGTTTTACCTGTTCCCGGAACACCAACCAGTAAAACCCCTTTGGGAATTTTTGCACCAAGTTTAATATATTTTTCCCCATTCTTAAGGAAGTCAACAATTTCTTCGAGTTCCTGCTTTTCTTCATCGATACCAGCAACATCCTTAAATGTTATTTTAACTTTATTATCAAGCATAAGTTTGGCTTTACTCTTACCGAAAGACATAGCTTGAGAGCCTCCTGCCTGCAAACCTTTCACCATTATTATTAAAAAGACAATAAACAACAGTGGTAAAATCAATGAACCTAATATATTCATCCATTGTGAAGATTCACTTGGTTTTTTTACATTTACATCTACACTTGCTTTTTCTAACTTCTCCATCAAGCCAGGATCATTTGGAGTTAAAACTTTATATTGTAAAAGTGGTTTTTTCTGTTCGCCATATATTGCTGTCATTGTATCTTTAGGTTTTTGTTTAGTATCAGTTGGCTGAATTTTGGGATACGCTATTAATGAAGAAGTTTCTTTATCTATTTCTACACTTTTAATATCACCGGTCTTTAACTTCGTTAAAAACTCAGTATATGAAAGCTCTTTAGTGCTTGTATTAGGTCCTGCCATAAGCATTGATAAAAACGCAAGAATCATAATTCCAAGTATTACATACATACCTACTGATTGACTTTTATTCATTTAATAATACCTCTGTTACTCTAAATAATCTTTTTATAATTATACTTCAAAATTTGCTAAATTGTTAATTTCGTTTATTGTTAATTTATTTTCGCTAAAAATTTCCGGGACATAATCTTTTAATACCAACATTTTATTTAATTCTTTGCTTAAACTTGAAAAATCAATATTAACATTAGAAATAGATATTTCTTGTCGGTTTTTTATAAATAAATTTATCATCATAAGTATATTTATAAAAGCTTCAATATCAATATGTGAATTTTCTAAATCATCCAAAACTTCCATTAAATAAGGATAAGTATCCTTGCCTTCATTTTGGTTCAAAAGCTCTATTTGTTCTTTTATAACTTGATTATCAAAATCAGCATTTAGAATTTTTGAATAGTATTGGGAATATTTTAATATATTCTCAATAATTTCTTTTGGGTTTTGATATTTTGAAATCTTATAGAAATAGTTTTTAAAATTATTATAAAGAGCATACTTATTAGCCATACTATTATCTTCTCTTGTGATTAAAAAGTCCGTAAGAAATGCTTCTAATAAATATTCTGATTCATTAAAAGATTTTTCTATTTGATTCCACATTTTATAAACTTCAGAATCTTGCTGCATGATAAAATCAGAAATCAAGCTTACTTGTGACTGCCCCTTATCCTGATTAATTACTTGATATAAATCTCTGGCTGATATTTCTGACTTATCCGTAACAACAATCATAAACTGTATTTTTGATATAACTCTAAAAAGTACTGTCCCACTAATTTTTTGTTCATTAAGCTTTTTCAAAAAAACCTGAAAAGTTTCATAAATATTACTGGATTTTTCTTCATCAAATAATTCATCAGAGAAAACTATTTTTTTATAAATATCATTCTCTGCTTTTTTTAGTTTCAGCTTAGCTTCATTTTCTTTTATAGGCGACAGCAAAAATCTTTCCAGAACTTTTTTTCTCGCATCTTCATTTTTTTCTGACGTGCCTTTATAAAATTCACAAAGAGCACACAATAGTAAACAAATTGTTGTTATTCTCTGAATACCATCAATAATTACATAACCATTGTTATTTTTTTCAAAAATTAATATGCCTGAAAAAATCGCATCAGGGGAAACAGTATTATTTATAAGATCATCAAAATACAATGATGCTTTTTCTGCATTAAAATTATAACCTTGAGAAAATTTTGTACATGATAAATTTTTTGCATTATTTAAAATATCTGATACAGAAATTATTGATGAATTCATTAATTAAGTCCTATAAAAATGGCAAAAGCGTTAATTATATTTTACAGCTTTTGCCTGCTTTATTCAAATTTATTACGTTTTAATTACATTAAATATTTAAAACATATCCGCCATTTTCAGCATTTTGTAATTTATCACCCTCAATTTTTGCTCTTAAATTCTTTATGTATTTGTAAACGTAATCTCTTGGCAAGTCAAGCAATTTAGCCAAATCTTTAGCATAAACTATTTGATTTTGGTTTTTTGCAAAATAATCAAAAACCAACTGTTCTCTATCCGTTAATGCTTTTGCAAAAACTACTCTTACTTCATCCCTGAGAGACATGCTTTCGATAGAATTGAGCTGAACTCTTTTACCTAAAACTATATTGTCATCATTCTTTTTAGATGACTGACTAGATTTTTTATCACTTGAATTCGTAGAGGCTGATGATAAAATTTCTTTTTCTCTTTCAAATGTTTTTTGTGCAATAGAACTTATTTTTTCCGCTTTTGTTATTGATAAACGATCTTCTCTTGATATTGTTGATTTATTTAATGTTAAATCTACAATATCACTTGTATGTTTTTCCTCTTCAATAACTTTCCCCAACCTAGCCGCAAATTCTTCTAATGTAATTTTTTCTAATGAGCTTCTCCATTGTTTAACTTCTTCTTTGCTCAAATATTCTGGCATTTAATATCTCCTTGATTATCAACTAAATATTACCGTACTTTTTATAATCTATCATAAAACATTTCCTGTGGAACAAAATGTTTCATAACGTAAATTTTTATTTTAATTAATTTACAAAGTTAAGAATAGTAAATAATAAGCTTAAATGTTAAAAATAAAGGTTTTTGCTTGTTATAGAAGGGTATTAAGAATATATAATACATATTACTATACTATTAGTGTTATTCAATATATAATATTGATATGAATAAATACGAATTCTTCTCAAAATTTAATGATGCTGTAATTATAATTAACGATAAAAAAGAAGTTTTATATAAAAATAGTTCTTTTAAGAGAGTTTTTAAAGATTTTACAAATTTACAAAAATTCTCTCATCAGTTAAATTTTGATATTTGTACCCTGGATGGAGACAATGTAGAAGGTTATTCACCAATTTATCAGGCAGTTAACTCTCCTGAAAATTTCTTTGCTTTTGTAAATTACCATAATTCTCAAAAAGAAATTAAATATTTTAATATAACCGCAATTAAACGAAGTAAGTATGTTGTAATAATTTTCGATGATGTAAGTTCACAAATTAAGCTTGAATCTCTGAAAAAGCAAAATGAAGACCTTTCTGAAAAATACAAAAAACTTTATGATGAAAATAAGAATTTTATTAAAATAAAACAAAAAGCACAATCTCAAGCTATAAAAATGGTCTTAATAAACAAGGTCTCTAACATAATAAGAGAATCTATTGATATTTCAAAAATTACTAATTCTGCTTTAAAGGAACTTTCAGAAATGTTTGGGGCTTTTAAAATTTACTACGCAGTTCCCACAAACACAAATAATAAATCGTTTAGTATTGAATATATTAATAAGGAGTTTAAATCTGAAACAAATTCTATTGTAAAGTTTGATGATTCAACTTATAAAGATATTATTAATAAACAAATCATTGTTTCAGGATGTTTAAAAGAGCATTTAAATGCAAATAATTTAAAAAAATGTGCCTTCAGAATAATTGTACCAATATATCATTTAAATCAGCTGCTTGGGATTATTGTCATGCTCTCACATCAAAAAAGAGAATTAAATGACGAATTAGATATTTTAGAAAGTGTTTCCGCTCAACTCGGAAATGCAATTATACAAGCACAATTGTATGAAAAAGATTTAAAAACAGTATCTGAACTTCAAACAGCTCTTAAAGAACTTAAGGATACTCAGGTTCAACTAATAAATTCAGAAAAAATGGCATCTTTGGGCCAATTGATTGCAGGTGTTGCACATGAAATTAATACCCCTCTTGCATCAATTAATTCCAACAATGCCATATTATATAAGTTTATAAAAAAAATTGAAGATAAAGAATTAGCAGAAACCCTGTCTGAAATTAATGAAATAGATAAAGAAGCCGTTAATAGAATAAGTAATATAGTTAAATCACTTAAAAAATTTGTAAGACTTGACGAAGCAGAACTTCAAGATGCTGATATCAATAAGGAACTTGATTTAACATTAGATTTAATAAGGCATGAAACAAAAAACAAAATTGAAATTTTAAAAGAATATTCAAAAATTCCTCTGATTAAGTGTTATCCGAACATGCTTAATCAAGTTTTTATGAACATACTCGTTAATGCCTGTCAAAGTATTGAAAAATCAGGAAAAATTACAATTACTACTAAATTCATAAATGACAGCCTCATAGTAAAAATTAAAGATACAGGAAGAGGAATTCCAAAAGATCAAATCAGTAAGATTTTTTCTGCGGGATATACTACCAAAGGAGTAGGTGTAGGAACGGGTTTGGGACTTGCAATATCTGAAAAAATTATCCAAAAACATGAAGGGGAAATCCAGGTTTCAAGCGAAGAAGAAAAAGGAACAGAATTCACTATTACTATCCCTAGTAAGTAATACTTGTAAAGATTTGTTAATATTTTATTGTTGCTATTATTAAAATAGAGATATTTTTAAAAAAACAAAAGGAAAAATAATTTAAATAATACAATTAATGTAAGTAAAAAATCAAAACATGTGTTACAATTATAATATAAAGTGTTACTTTTACCCTTAATATTCAAGTCAGTATATAGTTATATTCGGTTTAGGAACAAATGTTACGAAAAGTTTATAAATTATAAAGAAAAAGTAAATAATTTCACGTCAAATGTTTTTTTATGAATATAGTGATGTGGAAATATTATAGTGTCGGAGGAAAATGAATGACAATTAGTGTGAACAGTAAAAAAAAGCAAGTTAAAAAAACTTTTGAAGAATTATTAATGGATTTAAGAACAAATAATTCAGAAAAAGTAAGGTATAATGCAGCTCGTATGCTTGGGGAAATGGGTGATACAAAAGCAGTTGAACCATTAATTGATGTTTTAAGATATGACAAAAATGGTTCTGTCCGTTTATATGCAGCTCGTGCTTTAGGAGAATTGGGTGATTCAAAAGCAACTATTCACTTAATCGACTCATTAAGAAATGATAGAAATGTTGATGTTAGAGTTCGTGCAGCCCGTGCTTTAGGTAGACTTGGCGGAGACATTGTTGTAGAACCTTTAGTTGAGTCTTTAAATGATGAAAACCCTCAAGTTTGTATAACTTCAACAGATGCATTAATAGAAATCGGAGATGTTGCAACAGATGCATTAATGGAATCTTTAGACCACGAAAAAGTTAATGTTAGATGCGATGCAACAAGAGCTTTGGGTGAAATCGGAAACAAAAAAGCTGTTGATAAAATTATCAATATGTTATATGACGAATGGGTTAACGTTAGAATTTATGCAGTTACTTCATTAGGAAAATTAAATGATCCAAAAGCAGTTCCCTCATTAATCGATGTTATGAAAAATCGTAAAGAAAACGAATTAGTAAGAGCTGGTGCTGCTGCTGCCTTAGGTGTGCTTCGTGACCAAAGAGCTTTACTTCCTCTAAGAGAATTAATTATGGAAGCAGAAGAATTAGGTGAATTAGAAGATACAGCATTAAAATCATTTAAAAAGATTATGGCTGCTAACTGGCAATCAATTCCTGGTGCTGCCCCTCAAAAGAAACCTGTTGGTGCTGTATAGTTAATTGATTCAATAATTTTAAAAAAGACAGATTTTAAATCTGTCTTTTTTATTTTATTTTATTTTACTAAAACTTCTTCTTTAGCTTGCTTCCATAATTTATCAAATTCTTGAAAAGAATATTCCTGAAGTGGTTTTGTAGCTATTTCTTCCATTTTTTTAAATCTTTTCACAAATTTTTTATTTGCTTTTAAAAGAGCTTGCTCTGCATCAAGTTTATTCCAACGTGCAAGATTTACTATTGCAAAAAGAATATCTCCCATTTCTTCTTCAATATGATTTAAATTTTGGCTTTTACAAGCATCTTTAAACTCTTGAATTTCTGAAAAAACGCATTTATATAATGTTTCTTCATTTGGCCATTCAAAACCGACTTTTACAGCTTTTTTACTGATTTTTTGCGCAGACATAAGAGCTGATTGTGCACGGGAAATGCCATCCATAACAGAGGTTCTATGTGTTTTTTCCTGTTTTTTTATTTGTTCCCAATTATCTAAAATTTCTTTAGTTGAACTAACTTCAACATTTCCAAAGACATGAGGGTGTCTTCTAATTAATTTTTCATTTAATTCTTTAGCTACATCGTCAATAGTAAATGCACCTTCTTCTTTTGCTATTTGTGAATGCAGCACTACCTGTAATAAAACATCACCCAACTCTTCTTTTAAATGTTTCATGTCATTGTTATCAATGGCATCAACTGCTTCATAAGCTTCTTCAAGCATATTTGGTTTTAAGGAAGAGTGGGTTTGCTCTCTATCCCATTTACACCCTTTTTCTGAGCGAAGAATATCTACTGTTTCTATTAATTGTTCAATATTTTTATACATTTTACTTCCGTTATTTAATTACTTAGGGTTTAATATGCTTTACACTAAATTTTTATCTAACCATTTGATCAACTGTCATAATTAAAATTCCTTGACCACCAAGAGACTTCAAGTGTTGAATACTATCATAAACCTTATCGGCATCAACTACCACATGAATGACAACATGATTATCATCATCCATAAGCGTCATTACCGTAGGAGAAGACAATCCGGGCAGAAAGGATTTAATATCCTCTAAAGCAGATTTAGGAACATGAGCCATTAAATACTTTTTTTCACGTGCATCAATAACAGCATTTAGGGCTCTTAAAAGATTTTGTGTGCTTTCTTGTTGAATTTCAGATAAATTTTTTCTTGCAATAACAACGGCAGAAGAGCTTAAAATCTTATCAATAATTTTAAGTTTATTGGATTTTAGAGTTGAGCCTGATGATGTTATATCTACAACAACATTTGAAAGACCAAGTCTTGGGGTTATTTCCGTTGCACCTGAAACTTCAATAATTTTAGCCTTTTTACCAAGTTTATCAAAATAATCTTTCGCAATATTAGGAAAAGATGTTGCGACTTTAATTTCTGAAGGCAAATCAACAGCACAGTTATAATCGTCTTCTTCCTTAACTGCAACAACCATATCACATTGACCAAAGTCCAGATCCATAATTTTATCAACATCTACTTTTGACTCTGTAACAATGTCAAAACCTGTAAAACCAATATCTGCAACTTCGTCTTCAACAAATTTTGGGATATCTTGAGTTCTGACAAAAATAAGAGAGTATTTTCCGTCTTTTGTTGTTACTTGCAATGTTCTTTCGCTTTTTGAAGGAAAAATTAAACCTGCGTCAGAGAGTAGTGCATATATTTTTTCTGATAATCTTCCTTTATTTGGGATTGCTATTTTAAGTTCCATAAGTACTCCTTTACTTTTATGATACAATAAAAAATATGAAAAGGAAACCAATAGTAGCAATAGTCGGACGGCCGAATGTAGGTAAATCTACCTTTGTTAATCGTCTTGTCGGTGCAAGACAATCTATTGTAGATGATTTGCCGGGAGTAACCCGAGATAGAATATATTTTGATATTGAATGGCAGCACAAATATTTTACTGTAATTGACACCGGCGGAATTATTCCGGGTGATGAAGATGAGATTATGTTATCTATTTTTGATCAGGCAAAAATAGCCTGTGATGAAGCAGATAAAATAATTTTTCTTGTTGACGGTAAAGATGGTGTTCATCCGGCAGATGAAGATATTGCAAATATTTTAAGAAAATCAAAAAAAGAAATATTATTAGTTGTTAATAAAATTGATTCTAAAATGGCAATACCCATGCTAGCAGATTTTTATTCTCTATCAATAGGAGAGCCTATGGCAATTTCGGCGCTTCACGGAAGTGGCGGTGTTGGTGACTTGTTGGACATTTTAACAAAAGACTTTGAGGTTGAAGACGAACAAGTTGATGAAAATACTATCAAAATTGCAATAGTAGGTCGCCCTAATGCCGGCAAGTCTTCAATAGTAAATTCCCTCTTAAAAGAAGACAGGGTAATAGTTTCAGATATATCAGGAACAACCAGAGACAGTATAGATTCAAAAATATCTTACAAAGGGCAGGATTATATTTTAGTTGATACGGCAGGAATAAGAAAAAAATCCAAAGTGGATTGGGGTGTAGAAAAATTTGCTGTGGATAGAGCTATTCGCTCTATTAGAGATTGTGACGTAGCAGTTTTAGTCGTTGATGCAACAGAAGGTTTAGCAGATCAGGATAAAAAAATTGCATCAACAATTATAGAATCAGGTAAAGGCATAATCGTTGCTATAAATAAATGGGATATTGTGGAAGATAAGCAAACAAATACGATGAATCAGTTTAATAAAAAGTTGGCAAGTGATGTTCCATTTTTAGATTTTGCACCAAAAATTTATATAAGCGCCGTTACAAAACAAAGGATTAATCAAATTTTTGAAAAATCTGTGGAAGTATATGAACAAGCAATAAAAAGAGTATCTACAGGTCTATTGAATAAAATTATAAATGAAGCTTATGCAATGAATCCACCAACATCTGTTAAAGGTAAAAGACTTAAAATTCTTTACACAACACAAATTAATACACAACCACCGACATTTGTTATGTTTGCAAATAATAGTGATTTAATGAAAGACCACTATAAAAGATATATGGAAAAGAAACTCAGAGAAGCATTCGGCTTTTTTGGTACTCCTGTCAGAATTGCTCTCAGAGAACGTAGTGATAAACATACTAAATAATACTATGGTTTTTGAAATAACTTTATTGTAAGATTTTTTTATGGATATTATTGAAATTAAGAAAATTTGGGAAGATGTAAAAGCGGAATTAATTTTATCAATTCCACCATCTTCTTATGAACCCTGGATTTTACCACTTGAACCTATCGGTTTTGAAGAAAACGAATTTTCTGTATTAACAGGTCAAGCCTTTGCAATTTCGGTAATCAGAAAAAATCATTACCAACAAATTATTGATGCTTTTAGAAAAATTTTAGGTTATGAAATTCAATTTAAAATGGTTTTTGACGAAGAGTTAGCAGCAAAATTAAAAAAACAGATTGAAAAAGCGAAAAAAACTGCAGATAAATCAACACAAGAAAATGCTGTTAATAATTTAGCTCAAATGCAATCTTTTTCGAACCTAAATTTAAAATATAAATTTGAAAATTTTGTTGTTGGTTCAAATAGCAGTTTTGCACAAGCTGCAGCAATGTCAGTTGCGAAATATCCGGCCAAAAAGTATAATCCTTTATTTATATACGGAGCTTCAGGACTTGGAAAAACCCATTTAATGCAGGCAATCGGTCATTACATAATATTTAATAATCCTAAATTAAAAGTCAGGTATATAAAAACTGAAGATTTTACAAACGAACTTATTAATAATATACGACGTGGCGGTGATATTAATGAAAGAATGACAAAATTTCGTCAAAAGTACAGGAATGTTGATATTCTGCTTTTAGATGACATTCAATTTGTTGAATCAAAAGAAAGAACCATGGAAGAAATTTTCCATACTTTTGATAGTTTACACAATAACTCAAAACAAATTGTAATAACATCAGATCGTCCACCAAAAGATATTCCGACTTTACCAGAAAGACTAAGAACGCGTTTTGAATGGGGGTTAATGGTTGATATTACACCGCCGGATTTTGAGACCAGGGTTGCAATTCTTGCAAATTTAGCTGATGAAATAGAGATGAAAATATCTTCCGATGTTCTAGATTTCGTTGCCCAAAATTTCACCAAAAATGTTAGAGAATTAGAAGGTGCTTTTAATAAAATTAGCGCTTACGCCAGTATTCAAAATGTAGAACTTTCAGTCGATCTTGTTAAAAAAATTCTGAATTGTTCAAATAAACCTAAAAATATTACTATTAACCTCATTACAGATAAAGTTTGTAAGTATTTTGATGTTTCTGAAGCTGAATTAAAAAGTTCGGCAAGAAACCAAAAAATCTCTCATGCAAGACAGGTTGCAATTTATTTAGCAAGAGAGATTACAGGAATGGGTTTTGTTAATATTGCAGATTTTTTTAATAAAAAACACCCCACAATTTTATTTTCATATGAAAAAATCAAAACTGAAATTAAAACTAACAGTAAATTAAATCAATCAGTTTGCGATTTAACAAAAGAAATTAAGAACTAAAAGCCAATAAGCATTGATAATTCTGTATGTTCAAGCCCTAGTGATTCTGCAACAGGCTCAGAAACAAGTTGACCCTGACAAGTGTTTACACCTTTAGCAAGTTCTTCACAAGATTTGACTGCTTTAACAAATCCTAAATTTGCCAACTTAACAGCATAAGGCAAAGTTGCATTGGTAAGAGCTATAGTAGATGTTCTAGCAACAGCACCTGGAATATTTGCAACAGAATAATGCATTACACCATGCTTTTCAAAAACAGGATTTTCATGAGTTGTAACTTTATCAATTGTTTCGACTATTCCACCTTGATCAATTGCTACATCAACAATAACAGACCCTTTTTTCATTTTTTTTACCATACCTTCTGTAATTAAATGAGGTGCTTTTGCACCAGGAATTAACACTGCACCTATCAATAAGTCTGCATAAGATGAACATTGTTCTAAATTAGAACTGTTAGACATTAATGTTTTAACCTTCCCATGAAAAATATCGTCAAAATATCTTAATCTGTTTAGATTCAAATCCAAGACCGTAACATTTGCACCCATACCGTAAGCAATTTTAGTTGCATTTAGCCCAACTGTTCCACCACCGATTATGACGATATCAGCAGGCATTACTCCCGGTACCCCGCCTAACAAAACCCCTCGTCCACCATGTGGTTTTTCTAAAAATGATGCTCCGATTTGTACAGCCATTCTTCCTGCAATTTCACTCATTGGAGTTAAAAGAGGCAATTCACCTTTTGATGTTTGAATTGTTTCATAAGCAATACCATTAACTTTACGCTTTAAGAGGGCCTTTGTAAGCTTAGGCTCAACAGCTAAATGTAGATATGTAAAAAGTAACTGTCCTTCTTTTAAAAGTTCGTACTCACTTTCTTGTGGTTCTTTAACTTTTATAATCATATCAGATTTTTTATAAATTTCTTCTATAGTTGGAAGAATATTTGCACCTATATTTGAATATTCTTCATCACTAAATCCGCTTCCTTCACCTGCTGATTGTTGAACAAAAATTTTATGCCCGTTATCAATAAGTGTTTTTGCACCCGAAGGAGTGAGAGATACTCTATTTTCCCAATTTTTAATTTCTTTCGGAATACCAATTAACATTTATACTCTCCTTACAATATAATTAATTATCTTTTAACTTATTAAGCACAAAGCCGAATTTATTTCATCAATAATTAGTTTAGCAGCTGCAACTTTATCATCTGCAGCTGTAATAGGTCTACCTATTACCAAGTAACTAACTCCAGCTTTAATTGCCTCTGTTGGTGTATCTACACGAACTTGATCATTAACAGCCGCCCAAGTAGGTCGAGTTGCTGGACAAAGAATTATAAAATCTTCTCCCAATTCTTGTCTTATTTTTTTTGCTTCAGATGCCCCTGCTACAATTCCGTTCAAGCCACCTTCTTTAGCTATTTTAGCAAGACTCATTATATAGTCTTCTATCTGTTTTCCGACACAAAGCTCTTCCGTTAGTGTTCTTTGACCAAAACTTGATAAAAGGCTTACTCCTAGAATTGTAGGGGATTCAATGTCTAAACTTCTAGCTGTTTCTTTTGATGTTTTTACAGCTTGTGTAATCATTTTTGACCCACCTTGTAAATGAAGATTAAAAAAGTCTACATTATGTTTAATTAAATTTGAGCACGCATGCGATACTGTGTTAGGAATATCATGAAATTTTAAATCACAATATACTTTTGCTCCATTATCTGTAATCATTTTTATTGCCATCAAGCCACAACTTGTAAATAATTGCAATCCAACCTTAAAATAACCCACATAGTCCTTTAATTCTATAACCAACTTTTTAGCTTCATCTAAATCGTCAACGTCTAAAGCCAGTATAATTCGGTCTCTTGCTTCTGTTGGTTTTAATATTGACATACTTAATCTCCCAATTAAACAAATACTAACACTATGAATATTTAAAATCAAGCCTATAAAAACAAATTAACAAAGAAGCCTGCATTTTTCTTGTTTTAGAAATTCTTTACCCGGTGGAACTTCAATAAAATCCCATGGCAACGATTCATCTAAAGGTATTTCACGTAAAGTATACAAATCCATTTCTACTAAATTATTATTTTTAGCAACTTCTTTATAAGCATGCTTAAAAGCCCCAATACTACCACCCTGCTCATAAACTTTTAAAACAAATTCTGTTAACTCCCTTCCGCCACGAGAAAGCATTGTCTGATAATAATCCCATTTAATGCTTGTAAAATTAGCCTTAACACCTAATTTATGAAATTCTTTTTTTAGATAATTTTGCTTCTTTTCCAAAGAGTCAGTGCTTTCTCTTTTGCACCACTGAAAAGGAGTATGAGGTTTAGGTACAAAAGATGAAATACTAAATCCTAAATTAAATCCTTTATGAGCTTTTTTTATTTTTTTAACTAAACTAATCAATTCTACCAAATCTTCCTGGGTTTCCGTTGGAATACCAATCATTGCATAAATTTTTAATCCCTTAAGCCCATTTTCTTTAGCAATACCAATAGTTTTTAAAATTTGTTCTTCTGTTAAATTCTTATTTATAATTTTTCGCAATCTTTCACTTCCTGCCTCAATAGCAATTGTAGTGTTTTTTTGGCCACAAGCAACCAAAGTTTTTATAACATGAGGCTCAATTGAATCTGCTCTTAATGACGATACGCTTAATTCAAAATTTGGAATACTTTTTGATTTATTATAAATATACTTGCATATTTCATCGAATTTCGGATGTGCACTAATCAATGCACCTAATATAGCAATTTTATTGGTATATTTTAGACCTAAATCAATTGATTCAATTACCTTTTCATATTCAACAAACCTTTGAGGTAAATTTAAATATGAAGCTAAACAAAATCCACATCTATTGGAACATCCTCTTGCAATTTCAATTATAAAAGTATTCTTAAAGAAACTTTTTTCGCTTAAAATGGGCGTTGAAACACATTCAGAAAGCTCACAGCTTACCTTTAATACTTTTTGTTGTTTTAAAGACGGAACATAAATCCCATCAATCTTAGACAATTTTTCTAAAATCATTTTCTTAGGTTGACTTTTTAATTGTTGGCATATTTTAATTGCTTCTATATTAATACCCTCGCCATCTCCAATAATTATAAAATCAAAAAAATCTGCGTATGGTTCGGGGTTTGAACTTAAAACAGGTCCCCCTCCAAATACTAGTGGATGAATATCATTTCTTTCTGAAAACTTTAAAGGAATATTATATTTATCTAAAATTTTAAATATATTTAAAAAATCTAAATCAAATGAAAAAGAAAAACCAATTAAATTAACATTTTTACTCATTAATTTAGTTGTTTTAGTATCAGAACAAATTCTTTCTAAATTTACATTTTCAAGCATATCAATATTTTTGCAAATCCAAAGATAGCCTAATGAAGACATTGAAAAAGAATAAATCCCCGGGAAAGCCATCCATACATTATAATTTGCATCTTTATTGTTTAATCGGTTGTATAAGTGCTTTTCGTCCTTCATATTATATTTATTTATCACTCTTATTAATTGTTTTAATATAAACTTCATCGAATAATACACAAATTATAGAAGCTATTGCCGGTGCCAAAATAACACCCCATACTCCAAGAAATTGTGCTGCTACTAATAATGAAAATATTATTATAAGCGGGTGCAAATCAAGAAATCTACCAAAAATTACCGGCCTTATTAAGTTATTTGAAATCCATTGAGCTGTTAAGAAAACAATAAAAACAAGAACTAAGCCTATTACGCCCATTTGATTTGCCATAATAAGACATAAAATAAGAGCAATTGTAGGTCCAACAAGAGGAATAATGTCTAAAACTCCTGTTATAAGCCCTAAGAGCAAGGCGTAATCAACCCTTAATATAAACATTCCTAATGCTGTTAAAATACCTATTGCTAACATATTAAGAAGTTGTGCAATTACGTATCCGCCTACTTTATTTGATATATTATCGTACACCTCAGAAGCTTTATCCTTAATTTCATAGGGAAAAAGTTTTACGATTCCTGATTTAATAATATCTTTATCTGCCATAAAATAAAAAACAATCATACAAATAGCTAAGAAAAACAGTATTCCTTGCGCAAAGCTCATAGTTATATTAATCGATTGGTTAACAAGCCCGGATGCAAATATATTTGAGGATTTCATTAAAGAATCTAAGTCTATAATATCAGGAATCTTGTAACCATAAAATTTATGGTTTAATATAAAGTCCTGAATTAAATTGATTTTTTCAGGCAATATTGACAATAAACCTTCTACCTGCTTAACTGCAACAAATATAATAGGAACAAAAAAGGCAAATGATATCGTTAAAGTTCCAAATAAAACCAATGTTGCCGCACTTGAACGATTAATCTTTTTCCCAAGTTTATCAACAATCGGATTTAAAGAGCAAGCTATTACATAAGAAGCAAAAAATAACAAAGCTATTACGGTAACAGAGGAAAGTACTTTTAATATAACAAGGATTAAAACAATAAAAATAATGTTTTTTGTTGTAATTAAATCTTTAAAAGGCATCAACTCCTCCTTGCAGAAATCATATCATCAATTTGTTTTTGAATTTGTAATGCTTTATTTAACTCTTCTTCTGTAAGAACTTTCATATTAATTAAAATAGTACCCAACTGCATTTTTTCAAAATTTTGCACATCGAGGGCCATTCCTAAATCACTTAAACTAAGCTTTCCTGATTGCATCAAAATCTCCCCGAGTTTTTGATGCTCGTTTATGTCTAACCAATCACTAAAATCATTTAAATTTTTCATTACTTTTATTATATCAGAATAAAAATAAATTAGAATAGTTTACATTATTTTAAATCCTACTACCAAAGAGAAGTAATAATTGTAAAGTATTATTCATACAGTATATACCAAAGATTGAATAAAAAAATATTAACAAGTATACTAAGCACACTTATTAAGTTAATTTATCTGCTTATGTAAAATTAAGTAAATAAAAATTAATAAAATAGCAATAAATTAACTTTAGCTATTTTTATCTATATAAGTAGTGTTTCGTGCCATTAATAGCGCTGATAAACAAAATGTATAACGGAGTAGGTTAAAATAAAAGTGAAAATATTATCAATCCCTAAAACAAATTATGATTCAAATTGTTCTAAAACAAAGGAGTACTCCCAAAACTTAAATACGGGAGATACAAAAAATAATGTTGCTTTTCGTGGCATAGGCAGTGCATTTAAAAATGGAGCTACTAATTCTTTTAAATTTATTGAACGTGCAGGATTTTTTATTGAATTTCTTATTGTTGATACTTTAAGTATGATTTTACCAAGAGTTATAGTTGGCTTAAACCGGGACAAAGAGAAAACAGGTAAATGGAACTACAAAGCCGGGGCCGAAGAAGCCTTAAGAGAATCTTTATCAGGACCTTCAATGAATTTAATCCCAATGGGAATACTGGCGGCTTTTTGTGCATTTAAACCTGCGGCACGCTCAGAAAAAGCAGCATTAGAAGGATTAAATTCAAATATGTCTGAACTTATAGATAAAATGCCTGATATAAAGAATAAAAAAGCCTTGGATAAGGCTCTTGCATCCAAATTATTTGAAGAAGCATTCGGCGATAAAGATATTGACTCAAAATTGAGGAAAAGTTTTATAGATATTTTAACAGAATCACCTGATACAAAGAAAAAATTATTTAATAATGAAGTATTTAAAAATAATATGTCTCAATTTGAACAAATAGTAAACAAAATCAATAACACAATAAAAGCTAAAAGTGCTCCTGACAGTCCTGATTGCGTAACTATAAATATTAATAAGAACATTATTGAAAATAACGTAAAATTAACAAAGAAAACACCAATATCTGTATCTGCAGCAAGCCTATATGAAGATTTTGGCAACTACTCAAGAGACATTACAGAAAAACTTACAAAAGCATCTTTTGTCGAAAACTCAACTAAAGAAGCAAAACATTTCTTAAGTAATTTACAAAAAACCAGAATAGGTTTAAAATTTGCAATGGGTATTAGCTCTTTCATTGCAGTAGGAACATTTTTACTATACCTTCCAAAATTCTATCAATTAAGTAAGACTTCACCGGCAGAAGAAAGTGCAAAGTTAGCTGCCCAAGGTACTAAAGGAGGTATTAATGAAAATAAGTAATAATACACCTATTGTTAGTAATACATCCTTTAAAGGATCCGCTAAATTATTTAAAGAAGCACTAAAACAAGATAGCCAAAATTTCTTCAGACTTACTCCTAAAGGAACAATGCAAAGAGCATTATTTATTGCTAATGCTTTTGTATTTTTGCTAGGAACAAGATTAATTACATCTCGTGATAAAGATGAAAAAAGAGAAATTTTCATTAGAGATGTTCCTTCAATTTACACAGCAGTTTTAGGTGTTCCTATAATAAGCAAGTTTTTTACTAATATACTTCAAGAAAAATCAGGTTTTGGATTAATGAAAACAAATCCGGCACCAGAAAAATGCGAATTAAGAAAATGGTTTGAAAATAAATTTAATATCAAAAACAATGCAAAAACACTAAAGACTCAAGATGAAGTATTATCATATGCAAAACTAAAATTATTATACACATATGACCCAGATTTAGATGTTTCAGGCGCCGGTTTGGATGGATTTTCAAAAAGATTAATGAATTTAAATGACAAAGTCAATCTTAAGAAAATATACTCTAATTTATCAAAAGAAATAAAAGAAGGTATAGCTGGTTTTGAAAACGATAATGTTAAGTTCTTACAAGATTTAGCCAAAAAACCTGAAATTTCAGGAAAAATTAAAGAAGCTTTATCAAATTCAAGTAACAAAGCTTTGGATAAAGCAAGTTCTTTAAAAACAATCCCTGCAGCGCTTGGATTTGGGGTAACTTTAACATTACTTGGCCTTATCATACCAAAATTAAATATCTTAATAACCGAAAAAATAAGTAAGAACAGAGAAGCTAAAAAGAATACTCAAGCCAAAATTGCATAAATAAGATAAGTATAAATAAGATAAGGATAAAATGCTAATTATAATTAGCATTTTTTTCCTTATCTTGACATAAAATATAATTTATTAAGCTGTGCGGTAATATCTGCACCAACTAAAGAAGAAACTGTTAATGACTGGACTTCACTTTGTAAAGAACTTTGAGGTACTGCTTGGCTAACTTTTGTTTCCTGAGGAATAAAAACAATGCTTGCCTGAGCCTGTAATTGAGCAATATTTGCTTTTTCTGTAGGTGTTTGTGCACTTGCCTGCATTGCACTAATTTTAGTATTAAATGCTGAATAGTCGATAGAAAAATCACCTGTCGCCGCTAGACTAACCTGACTCATAACATTTGCCCAAGGAATTTGGTTCAAATTTTGAGACGTATCCTGATTTGCAGCCTGAGCTTTTTGATTCTGCATTTCATTATAAGCTATATTTCCAATAACCTCTGCTTCAACATCTGCGTGCATAGCAACATATAATGCGTGCAAATCAGTATAAGAATCACCGCTTGGAACAATTCCATATTTGCTAAAAAGTTCTTTTAACTGCTCATTAGAAATCACCGCTCTGAAAAATCTATATTGAATAGAAGAATCATAAGTAGTAGAGTAAATGTAGCTATAATTACTAATTGCGTTAACTGACAAAATAGATATCCATATATTGTATATACAATATATATATCGTCAGCTGTTTAATTTCTCTTTAGTTAAATATGAAATTAATTTACAAAATTTAACTTTTTAAAATATTAAATAAAATCATTCAACTAAACGCAAGATTTCATAAATATCAAGCTTTTTAGCTTTTCCCCTTATAGAAACTTCTGATATTTTAATTACATCAGTAATGGCTCTGACTTTTTCATAAGTAGTAGAACTGATTAAAAAATTTGTTTTATAAACTTTATTGTAGCTTTCAATACGGCTTGCAAGATTAACAGTATCACCGATTACAGTATATTCTAGTCTGGTTTCGGACCCTATATTCCCGACAAAAGCATCACCTGTATTGATTCCTATTCCAATTTCAATTTTAGGCTTACCCTCTTTTAGCCATTTTTTTTGAAGTTCAGAAACTTTTTTTAGCATTTCATTCGCACATTTTACAGAATTTATAGCATGATTTTTATCTTGAATCGGTTCTCCGAAAATTGCCATAACCGCATCACCGATGAATTTGTTTATAACGCCGTTATATTTACTTATAATGGGTTCAATTTCGGTAAAATATTCATTAAGAATAACTGAAACTTCTTCTGCACTCATTTTTTCACTCATTGCAGTAAATCCACGAATATCTGCAAAAAGAACCGTAACATTTGCACGTTTTCCACCAAGCTTAAGTTTATCAATGTTTTTTACAACATTTTGCATAACATCTTGAGATATATATTTTCCCATTGCATTTTTAATTTTTTCTTTATTCCTGCCCTCTAAAATAAATCTATAGGAATATGCTATTGCCATCATTACAACTTGAAGTGTAATAGGTGTTATAACACTTATTACAAAACCAAATCGGTAACAGATTATGCAAAATGCAATGTATGTAACCATAATCAATGCAATTATGCCTAAAGAAATTAATAAAGAAAAATATTTTATTACTAAAAAAGTTGTCAATAAAATTAAAGCAAGGCTTAATAAGTCCTGTGCTTTAGTTGTCTGAATGAGAAATTCATTATTCATAATATTATCCAAATTTGTTGCTTGAATATCGACACCGGGATAATCATCAGAAATAGGAGTTCTTTTTACATCTTCGAGCCCGACAGCAATAGCTTTTGCATTAGCACCTACAAAAACTATTTTATTCTCAAAAACCTGAGGTGATATAATAGGTTTTTTACCTTGTTTTAGAGCATCAAATGAATCTATAATATCTATTGCGGAATAAGTTTTATGAGAATATTCGGAATCGGGTAATCTTTTATAATAATGAATATTATTATAAACTCCGTTATAATTACTGTATATCGGTATTTTTAACTTGGTTTTTACATCTTTAATCAAATTATTGCTTACAGTGTAAGAATTATCAGGAAACATATAATCGTGCATTTTTAAAGATAGAGACGGATACAAAATACCTTTATAATCAATAAACTGATCAATTGAGCGTATATAACCGTCAAAATCGGGTGTTGTTATAAGTGACCCCACATTTTTTACAGAATTAAAATACCCTTCAGGGAACATCGACAAACTTTTATAAAAAGAAGGGGGTTTTTTACCTCTTTTATCTTTTATCGACATTACAAATTTTTCATCAAATTTTTTATCGTAAATTTTCCCCTTTACATCAGAGTCATAAGCTGAATTTAGAGGAACAAAACCAACAACAAGATTATTTATATTTTTAATCGAAGAATAAAATTTTATATCTGAAGCAGGGTCAACAATGTCCGGAGTTGCAATAATAGCATCAAAACCTATAACTTTTGCTTTTGAATAAATATTTAAATATTCAAACATTTTAGCATAAAGCTCTCTTTTCCAAGGCCAGCGAATTCTTGCTAAAGATTTATCGTCAATAGTAATGATAACAATCTCTTTTGAACCAGTTTTATATGCAGAAAAGTTTTTTACCATAAAATTATACGCAGCAGGTTCAAAAAACGAAGAAGATATTACGTACAAAATCAACATAAAAGTAAAAATTGATAAAACTATTATAGTAGATTTAAGACTTTTTACAATTTTCATGTAATCATGATATAATAAATTTCGGAAAAGAGAAACTATGCAAGAAAACTTAATCAAAAAGATCTCAGAAGAAAAGATTTATCCTATAATCAGATGTTCAGATACCCGAAGCGCAATAGACACAGCGAATGCACTTATAGAGGGAGGGATTAAGCTTTTAGAAATTAATATAGAAAATAATTCTTTGTATGAAGCCATACACGAAATTTCTAAAAATGCTATTGTAGCAGCAGGCGGAATAATAACAGGACAACAAGCAATAAAAGCCATTGATGCGGGAGCAAAAATTTTATCTTCACCAATTTTTCAAATGAATATGGTTAAAATTTCAAAAGATAAAGAAATTCCTCTTATAGCTTGTGTTTCCACTGCAAATGAAGCCTACACCGCTTGGAAAACACGTGTACCATTGTTAAAAGTTTTTCCCGCAAAAGCTCTTGGAGGTACTTTATATATAGAAGACCTTCTGCGTCCAATGCCTTTTTTAAATGTAATGCCTTCAGGAAATATTTTATTAGAAGAAGTTGCAGATTATATTAAAGCCGGTGCTGTTGCAGTTGGTGTAGGTAGAAGTTTTTATGAAAATTCGAATTTTTCTGAAATCACTCAAAAAGCTAAAAAAGTTATTGAAAATTTAAAGGATTTATAGTTTATATGAACGAAAAATTAGACATAGTAACAATCGGTGAAGGCTTAATAGAACTATCAAGTGACGTCAGTTTAAGCTTGGCTCAATCACTAAATAAATATTATGGTGGTGATACGCTTGCTGCTGCTGTAAGTGCAAGACGCCTTGGTTCAAAAGTCGGATATATCACGAGAGTAGGTTGTGATTATTTTAAAGAATTTTTAATGGATAGTTGGCAAGCTGAAGGTCTTGATATATCACAAATCAAGTTAACAGAAGACTTTAATGGATTATATTTACTTGCCAGGCCTAAAAACGGAGAAAAAGAATTCTCTTACTACAGAAAAAAAACAGCGGCTTCAAAATTATCAATTGAAGATATTTCTGAAAAATATATCGAAAATGCAAAAATATTTTATTCCTCAGGAATAGCTCAAACTCTTTCTTTATCAGCAAAAGAAGCTGTAAAAAAAGGTTATACTATAGCAAAAGAAAAAGGGTTAATAACAGCATATGATCCTAATTACAGCCCGATTATAACAACTCCTGAAGAAGCAAAGGAAGCATTTGATGAAGTTATAGATGATATCGATATATTATTTTTAAGCGACAAAAATGATATAAATAAATTATTTGATATTAATTCTATTGAAAAAATTATTAAACATTTTTGGGATAAAGGAATCAATACAATTATTATTAAATCAAGTCAAAATAATGGTTATTATACAGGCTACACAGGGGATATAGTCTTCAATAAATTCTACACAACAAATATTGTTGATACTACATGTTCGGGAGATGCATTTAACGGAGGATTTCTTCATGCTATCTCATCAGGATTTTCTCCTTTTGAAGCAACAAAACTTGCATCTGTAGTCTCAGGACTACAGGCACAAAATATTGGAGCAATAAGATCAATTCCGACAAAAGAAGAAGTTTATGCCGAATATGAAAAAATCTAAAAAAAAATTCAAAAAAATATTAATATCCGGCTACTATGGCTTTGATAATTTTGGAGATGAAACTATATTAAGTGTTTTAGTTGAGAAACTAAGACACTATGACACAAGTATAAGGGTTTTATCCAAAAACCCAATAAAAACGCAACGATTACATGGTGTTTTTTCAACCTTATATTTTTGCTTATGTCAGGTAATTTTAAGAATATTTCAATGCGACATCCTAATTTCCGGAGGTGGAAGCCTATTGCAAGATGTAACTAGTTTAAAGAGTTTATTATATTATCTTTGGGTTATAAATACTGCTTTATTTTTTAAGAAAAAAGTTATTATATTTGCACAAGGAATAGGACCAATTAATAATAAATTTGGTGCTTTTTTAACAAAAAAAACACTTCAGAAATGTTCTCTGATAAGTGTAAGAGATAGAAAGAGCCGACTATTACTTCATAAATGGGGAATAGAAGCTGATTTAGTCTGTGACCCATTATTTGATCTTAATATTCCTCAATATTTACCGGAAAATAAAATTGGAGTTCAATTAAGAAGCTTTAAAACATTAACTGATAAGTTATTAAAAAAACTTGCATTTCAAGTTAACAAAGAATTTTCTGACAAAAATATCGAAATTTATTCTTTCCAAGACAGTTTGGATTTAGAAACATGTAAAAAATTCGAAAAATATTTAAAAGAAGTTAACCCTAAAATCAAAACAGATATTATATTTAACTTAACCTCTCAAGAAGTCTTAAATAAAATGTCGAAACTCGAATATATGATTGCAATGAGATTTCATGCCTGCTTGATTGCGATAAAATTTGGCATTAAAACACTTGCTATCAGCTATGATATAAAAGTTGAAAAACTTGCGCAAGATGCCCAAATACCTGTCCTTTCAATGAGTGCCGATGAAGATTATAATGACTCTTTTAATGAATTAAAAGATATAGAGGGTCAAAAATTAATTGAATATTCCAAGACAAATCACTTTGATTGGTCAAAAATCGAAAAGGTAATTATTACATAATTAGATCATCCTTTTTAAAATAGTTTCGGGCATATGTAAACTTTGTTAAGATTATTAAAAAGTTGGGCAATTTTGTAATGTTTAAATACTTTATATATACATAGGGATAATTATAGGAATAAGGAGGATTATATGAGTATTGAAAAAATTGGAGAAACAAAAGGTTATGCAACATCTTTGTTGGGTGGATTTAATAAGCCTGAAGCAGGTGGAATAACATCCGGTATTCGAGGCAGAGATGAAGACAGAATAGGTGACTTATTAGCGTCTGGGAATATTAAAGCACCAGCACCTGCTTCAAACAGTTTTTAGTTAATTTACTAATTAGAATATTTGTTATAAAATAGTTTCGTATATTACACTAGATTTACGGAACTATTTTTATGTTGTTAACAGCTGATATCGGAAATACAAGTATAAATCTGGGCCTATTTGACTCAGATGCATTGGTTGAAGAATTTAGACTTGCCTCAGATAAAGATTTACCCCAAGAAGAATACGAGGTTCTTTTAAATACACTATGCAAACCCTATAAGATAGATGGATGCATCATTGCTTCAGTTGTTGAAGAATTAAACAATAAGTTTGAAACAGCTATAAAAAGTGTTTTTAAAATTATACCTATAATGGTTTCCGATAAAATAAATACAGGAATTAAAATATCTCTTGATAACCCTTCAGAATCAGGAGCTGACAGAATAGCAAACGCATATGCAGCGTTTATGCTATATGATAAACCTTGTATTGTTGTTGATTTTGGAACAGCAACATCTTTTGACATAGTCAACAAACAGGGGGAATTTATAGGGGGGATTATTGCACCGGGGTTGAATTTACAAATGAAAGTTTTAAATAGGTTTACCTCAAAATTACCTAAAATTGATGTTGCAATATCAAACAATGTAATTGGAAAAAACACTTCAGACGCAATCCTTTCTGGAGTAATAAGGGGGTCAGCTTATATGATTGACGGACTTGTAGAACAATGTGAAAAAGAATTGGGTTACAATGCGACATTAATTGCGACCGGAGGTTATTCGGGCTTAATCTCCAGTTATTTAAAAAGGCCTTTTGATTTTATTAATCCTACATTAACACTTGAAGGCCTAAGATACTTATATAATATAAATATCAAGAATACAGTATCTGCCTAGGCTAATTAGTTTCAATTTTTTGTTTTTTATTTATAAATAGAACACCTGGAGTCCTTGCAAGAGCATATTTATATTCTTTTGGTGATTTATCGAACTTAATAAATAATTCATCATTAGTATTTGCAACATTGCAATCAATACCATTTTTATCTTTAATTTCAATAACTTTTGTCAAAAATTGTTCTTTTGGAGTAATTATTTCAACACTGTCATTTAATAAAATTTTGTTTTTAACTTTAACCAGATAATAACCGTCATTTACTTCTCTAAATTCGCAAAGAAAATCTGCACCCGCAAGCCCTTTTGAAATATCATAGCTGTAACTCTCAGAATTATTGTCTCCGAGATAAAATCCTTGCGTATAGCCTCTATTCCCAACTTTTTTAAGTTCTTCAAAATATTTACTTAAATCAGCATTAGGATTTTGCCAAATTTCATCAATAGCATTACGATATGTTTTTGCTACAGCAGAAACATAATAAAGACTCTTTGTCCTACCCTCAATTTTAAATGAATTAATACCTGCATCGATAAGTTTTTGCAGATGTTCAACAAGGCACAAATCTTTTGGACTTAATATATGAGAGCCTCTGATATTTTGATTTATTTCAAAATATTCACCCGGTCTTGTTTCTTCAACAAGTTTATAACTCCACCTGCAAGGCTGAGAGCAATTTCCCTGATTTGCTTTCCTTTCGTTATCTGTCATATAGTCACTTAATAAACATCTTCCTGAAAAAGAAACACATTGCGAACCATGAACAAAAACTTCGAGTTCTATATCAGGATTTTTTTCTCTAATTTTTGCTATATCTGTTATAGGTAACTCTCTTGCTAAAATAATTCTTTTTACACCTAAGTCCTGCCAAAATTTTACAGCCTCATAATTTAAAGTATTTGCCTGTGTACTTATATGAACAGGAACATTCGGCATATATTTTCTTACTACTCTGAAAACACCAAAGTCACTTAATATTATTGCATCAGGGTTCGCTTCTTTTATAAATTCAATTGATTTTTCAAGATTTTCAATATCATTATTAAAAGCAAATATATTTAAAGTTAAGTAGGCGCGTGCGCCAAGCGCACGCGCCTTTTGTATAGCCGATTTAAGATTATCAAAGGTAATTAATTCACCTTTTCTCATAGCTCGCAAGCTGAAATCAACAACGCCCAGATAAACAGCGTCAGCACCGTATTTTATCGCATAGTCTAATTTTTCTATATTGCCGGCAGGCAAAAGTAGTTCGGGTTTAATCATATTAATATTTTACTATAAATATTTACCAGTAATCTTACTAAGTTAAACATTTACTATTTTATTTATTTGTTTTAAAAGAAAAAAAAGTTTACAATTTTATTAACGGTTAAAATCCAACTAAAACTTAAAAAAATAATCCATTATCCAATAGTTCAACCATATAGGTGATGTTCAAATTTGTAGAATATACAAAATAGAATAAGGTGGCAATAATACTTTGCTAAGGGGGGAACAAAATGCAAATTAGAACAGAGGAAATCACAACACCAAAAACTAAAAACGCATCATTGGCATCTACACCAAATACACTTTATGCAAGTAAAATTTTAAGCAATGATATAGAAATAGATAATACATATTGTCATGACATTACCTATGCAGGCTCATTATCTGAAATGTGGAGTCAGCAACATCCACTAATCAATACATGGCTAATTTTAAGCTCTGTTTCTATTTGTTTTTTAACAGCATTATTATTTTTAATCCACTAATATATAACCTGATTTATAACCACTTGTGTAATGAATAATTTATTCTTGTAAATTAGATTAAAAAAAAGTCTAAGTTATTAGGAGAAATTATGAAACATACATTAATTTTATGTTTGTTCTTGGTATTTTGTCAAACAAGTGGAGAATGTTCAACAGCTTTTTTCCCTCCTCTTCAGCCCGTAAACCAACCAACTACAATACAAACATACAATGATAATATTGCGAATCTTAGTGATGCTTTTATAAATAGTAACAATAAATATCCAAATATAACAAGAATAGAAAAGTTTCTATTTGGAAAAACATATGAAAATCAAAATATTTCTATTAGATTGTCAAGAATAGAAAAGAGTCTATTTACAACAACTTATCAAAATGCCTCTGAAACACAAAGAATAGATAATATTATTTCGAATTTTAACCAAATTAATAAATATCCTAATATATCTCAAAATAATCTATCAAAAATGGAGATTAAAGTCTTTAAACAAGTATTTAGCCAAAATAACCCACAAAGAAGAATAGAAAGATTAGAACAACAAATTTTCGGTGCAATACAAAGTGGTGATCTTAATTCTCGGTATGAGGCTCTTAAAATAGCATTAAATACTTATAATAAAAAAATATATAGTAATAATGTATTAACATCAGATGGAATCAATCAAAAAGGTTGGCGTGGAATAGTAAGTAATTTAGGGAGTTCTATGTTAGGTGGAACAATGACCGGATTTACTCCGCCAATAAATCCTTATTATGGAAATTACAATGCTTACACAAATCCCTATGGAAACGGACAAGGAGGGATTTACAGAAGTTACGGCGAAACTAATGGACTAGGCGGTTACAGATTTTATAATAATCATCAAAATTTTGGAACAGGTACAGGCGTTACAATACTTGACTAGTTTGCACCAAATATTTTTTTAAACCATTCCTTAATATTAAAAATCATTTCTGCAATTAACTTAGCAATGGAAAAATCCTCTTCTTCTTGAAAAGCATCGTCATTTTTATTGAACGTATCAACATCATCTGAAGAAGATGAGAATATAATCATTTCCTCGTCTTCTTTTCTTTTCTTTTCTTCACGTTCGAAATAACCTAAATTTCCAGCACCGCCATCTTGTGCAGATTGAGCCCCTTTAATAATAGGCTGGTTGTTGTTAAAATTATTAACACCAAAACCCATAGCGAACCCCTTATTTTTTAAACCATTGATATTATAACCCTTTATAATTACTTTTTGAATCCTTCTATTGTTGTAAATTTAAAAAAATTAATAATTAAGGGCAAAAATAATTCTAAAAAAATAAAATTGATTTTTACTATTTTACTAAATCTGTAACGTTGATAAGATGTTTTTATTAAGAAATAAATTTTGTTGTATAATTTATTTCATGAAACAAGGTTCGTTATTTGATATAATTTCACCAATTATGGTAGGTCCATCAAGCTCACATACTGCAGGAGCAGTGAGGCTAGGGCTTTTAGCAAAAAACATCTATGGATTAAACCCCAAAAAAGTTTCTTTTAAACTATATAATTCCTATGCTCTTACGGGCAAAGGGCATGGATCTGACAAAGGTTTGCTTGCAGGCGTTTTAGGAATAAATGTTGACGATACAAGGATAAAAAATATCTTTGATTTACCTGAATCAAAAGAAATAGAATATAATTTTGAATTTCTTGAAGATTTTAACAGACATCCGAATGCTGTTGATTTCATTTTTGAAGGTGCTCAGAAAATAATTGTCTCAGGGGATTCCATAGGAGCAGGTAATGTTGAAATAAATAAAATTAATAATTTTGAAGTTAAACTATCAGGTGAGTACAATTCCCTTGTAGTAATATATAAAGACAGATTAGGTGTTTTATCAAAAATAACAGGGTTAATTCAAACTGAAGGCGTCAATATTGCATCTTTAATTTGTGATAGAACAGCAAAAGGTCAAGATGCTTCCTTATGCGCCTGCCTTGATGCAGCATTGAATTACAGTTTAGTTGAAAAAATTAAACGTATTGATGATGTATACTTAGTCAGACACGTTGCGAAATTGGAAAGTTAAAAAAATCATGAAGAAAAATATAACAACATTTGAAGAATTGCTTTTGGTATGCGGACAGCAAAAACAAAAAATATATGAATTATTTTTGGAAAAAGAAATTTTATTAAGAGATTCAAATGAAGAACAAGTACGAAACAAAGTTAAAAAAAGTCTTGATGCAATGAAAGAAGCAATAAAAAATGGCTTAAAATCCAATGAAAAGTCTATAAGTCAACAATGCGGTGATGATTGCGAAAAATTACAAAAAAGATTTATACAAACACCTTCTCTCTTCGGGAATTTATATGAAAAAATAACAACATATGCACTTGCAACAATTGAAGAAAACCTTAGAATGGGTAAGATTGTTGCATGTCCTACTGCCGGTTCATGTGCAATTGTTCCCTCAGTTTTGGTCTCTATTTGCGAAGATAAAAATATCCCTGAAGAAGAACAAATAAACGCACTTATAACGGCTGGAGCAATTGGGTCAATTATAGAAAATAAAGTTGCATTGGCAGGTGCTGTAGCCGGATGTCAAGCCGAATGCGGAGTTGCAGCAGCTATGGCTGCAGGGGCATTAGTTCAAATTTTAGGAGGAAAAGAGAAACAAATAGTTCACGCTGTAGCGCTAGCATTAAAAAATGTTTTAGGATTAACCTGTGACCCTGTTGCAGGGCTTGTAGAAATCCCCTGCGTAAAAAGAAATGTGTTTCTTGCTATTCATGCCATTACTGCTGCAGAATTAGCTTTGGCCGGTATTGAAAGCAAAATCCCGCCTGACGAAGTAGTAGACGCATTATCTCAAACCGGGCAACTTATGTCACCCATGTTAAAAGAAAGTTCTCAAGCGGGACTTGC
This sequence comes from uncultured Muribaculaceae bacterium, assembly GCA_964391675.1. Lineage (GTDB taxonomy): Bacteria > Cyanobacteriota > Vampirovibrionia > Gastranaerophilales > Gastranaerophilaceae > CAYMMX01. Next base: position 111,201 of record CAYMMX010000005.1, read on the forward strand.
AAAAACAAAAAAAGCACTTAAAATAGAACAAAAAGTGCTTAAAAAAGTTCAGGGTTATTAACTGACTCTTTTCATTAAATCCGATAATTTTACATCTTTTGTTCTTATTGAAACATTTTTTTCTACAGGTTTAACAGGAGTCTTTTTGAATTGAGTTAAACCTACTTTTATCCCGTCATCTTTTTTCATCATTAATATATCCTGTAAAAAACTTATAATCTTATCCATTTTATATCTCCTTATCTAATTATAACTAAAATTAGAGTATTATTATCATTCATTAAAACTATTTTTTCTAATTTTTTCATCCCTATTTATGTTATATTTTTGTTAGAGAAAATAAGGATAAAAATTTGAATAAAACTTTAGATAAAGCTAATAATACTAATTTAGAAACAGATTTTAATACTGCTATACAAATGAGTAAAAAAGTTTATGACTATAAAACACTTATTGAATTTTTATCTTCAGACAAAGTAGTTGAAAAACAACTTGCACTTCTTGAATTAAAAGAAATCAAGTCAAAAGATGATGCTGCTGCTATTGTTTTAAACTTAATAAAACAAGATGGGAGAGTTAGAGAAGCTGCTGCTATTAAAATAAAAGAATTTATACAAGACCCTAAATATTCTGATTTTTTTATTGACGAAACATTCTTTAAAATTTTCTTAGAGGGTCTTTTGGATATAAATGGGAATGTTTGTAGGCAAATAAGCTCAAAATGGACAGGTAATTGTGCAAAGGCTTTTGAATTATATTTATGTAACAATTTACCAAGCAAAATCAGAGAACTGCTTCAAGAAATAAGCCTTCTTGAAGAAAAATCAAAACAGTATATAGTAAGCAAAAAAAACTTTCAGCTTTATTGGTGCTTAGAAGCTCTGTATAATATAATTGAAAATATTAAAATAACAAAAATAAAAGATATAATAACAACATGCGGTAATTTCTATGATTACACCATAAGAGAAAAAACAGCAAAACTTTTAACAAAAATAGAATCTTTAGATATTAATGATATTAAAGAACAATTAAAAAATGACAAGAATTATTACGTAAGGAGATTATTACAATAAAACAATAGTTTTTTCTTAAAATTAAACAATAAGTGCTCGTAGTTCAACGGATAGAATATCGGTCTCCGAAGCCGAAGGTTGGGGGTTCAATTCCCCCCGAGCATAAGTTTTAAAACCATATTTTACAAAAAAATATATTTTACCCCTTACTATTTGTAAAAAAAAATCGTATAATGTTTACATAAGGTTATGTTTATTTATAAAATAAATACAGTAATATAAACAGGTAAAGATTTGGCAAACAATTACGAAAACTTTGATAATATGGAAACATCTTTCCGTAAATCCTCCGTTATTCAAGAGAGGGTTAATTTAGTATCCACACATATGTATAAACAATTTTTAGATTATCAACACGCTAATATGAATACTAATGAAGCATTTCTGCGAATGATAGATGACCTGCAAACCGTTGTAGAAACACTTAAACAATCATTTTCTTCAAGAGGAATTACAACTCAAAATATATACATGGAAGTAGATTCTCAAAAAACGGTAGCTGTAATAAATATCCTTTGGCATAAAATAAGTTTTACAACACGATGTAATTACCAACCTCAGGCATTTTTCAGAGAAAATGATATGCCTCTGTTCTCCTGCAGAATTATGGCTCTGAAAGGTAATTACCACGATTTAATCAAACCCTCTCATGAAGATGAAATGGGAACATTGTTAGATAATGAAGTAGCATCTTTATTTATTCCCGCAGAGAAGATTCAAAATTGTATAATTACAATAAAACATCTCGCCAATAAAGAGTTCTATTTAAATCAAATGGATGCACCAAGAGAATTTGTCTTAAAAGTAATAGAAACTGTTTGTGGAGGTGGTGTGTACCATGAAATGGGTACCAGAAAAAGCTTTAGCATATAAAATTATTAATTAAAATTTAAATAAACAACAAAGCGCCTTTTAAATCTAAATTTAAAAGGCGCTTTGTTAACTTGTCAACATTATTCTTTACTGGAAGGCAATCTACAAGAAACTTCAGCAATTATTCTAGCAATATCAGCACCCCCGACCATAACCTCCAATATTAATTGATTATTAATAAGAACTGTTTCTACATATTCCATCGTTTCGACATTAATAACTTCAAATTCGATAAAATCTGAGCCAACGTACTTAAGCTTTCCGTATTCCTCAGCAGTTGCCCATCTTATAAATATATACTGTCTCTCAAATTGTTTTAATTTTTGTATTAATCTCATCTAATATCCCATCCCTATACTATTATAATAGCTAAAATTTACACAAAGTCAAAATATTATTCTTTATTCTTTCTTCTCAATTCTAATTGATGGAGAAAGCACTTTTTCACAATAAAATCAATATCTTTTGTATCTATACTTGTAAAAGTAAAAGCCAAAATGAATTTTGGGTGATTTCCATGAACGACTTGTCTGGAATAAACAAGCTTTGCTTTCGTTTCAATACTTTTTTCATTAAAAAACATTTCAACATTAATACTATCATAATTATCAATATCAGAATCATAAATAAAACTCATCCCTTTACCGCAAATATTTCTGGTTTTATCCTTTATAAGAATGCTCTTTTTTGTAACTTCATCAAATAAAACATTCATATTAAATTCTATGTTTAAATCAGCTCTAAAGTACTCTCGTCTTTGAGAATGTTTGCTATTTGTAGGATAAGCAATTTCATATTCTGTATTTAAAATTCCTTTATCAACTCTTAAAACTTTTGAAGAAGCTGAATATACTCCATTTTCTGTATAAATGTGTAATTTTAAATCATCTCCCAATTTTGCTATAATATCATTATTTTCTTTGTTATTTGAATCTATGATTATACTTGTTGTTTCAATACTTTTTACCGTACAAAAAAATTTTTGAGGTTTATTATCACTATCTAAAAAAACAACCTCAAAAGCTTTAAAATCTTTAAACTGATTATAAATATCATCCATGACTCTAATTATATCAAAATTGATGCTACGTGACAAGTTTTTGCAAAGGTAATCATAGGCAATAGTTTTATAACTAAAATCATGTTATAATAGGCGCGTGCGAAAGTTTTTTTTCTATCTAATTATTCTCAAAAAAATAATTCTATTGCTCATATACCCATTATTTATTAGGGAGGGCAGAATTTTTGCACTTATTAGAAAAAAAATAGAAAATTATCTTATTTTCCAACCATCAAAACTTCGTGCAAAAAGAATTCAAAGAGGACTATTAAAAAAAATCAATCCGCAGCGATTTATTAATTCAGACAGAATAAAGCTATACGGCTGGTTTATAAAGCCCGAAAAGAAGATGCCTGTATTTTTACATTTGCACGGTCAAGCTGAATCTATATTAAGCCACCAGGATCTTGCATCATATTGTATTGAAAAAGGCTACGGATTATTCATGTTATCATATCGAGGACATTACAAAAGCAGCGGTACACCATCTGAAAGAGGTTTGTACAAAGATGCGCAGGCAGCAATGAAACAATTAAAAAAACTTGGAGTTGATGAGGACAAAGTTATTTTATGGGGACATTCATTAGGTACAACTGTTGCACTTGAAACAGCAGTATATTATAAAGTTTTAGGTGTAATTATTCAATCTCCTATAAAAGAAATAAAATCCGCTGCAATAGACGTTTATAATTTTTACTGCAAAAGACTAAAATTAAATGCTTTAGCTAAACTGGCCGAAAAATATATTTATAAAATCAGATTTATTCAAAAAATGGACAATATGAAAAAAATTAAAGCGGTAAAATGCCCTACATTAATACTTCATTCCAAAACTGATAAAATTGCTTCTTATAAAAATTCAGTTGAACTATCAAACCAAAACCCTGCTGTTCAGCTCTACATATCAGATTACGGAAGTCACTGGAATGCTGATTGGTGCATGGATAGAGTTTTTGAGTTTGTCAAAACTTTGGAGTATAATAAGCAGGAAGTTGTTAAATAGTACGTCATGGAGAAAATTTTGGATAAAAATAGCAGGAAAATAATAGTTTCAGGTATGAGGCCGACAGGAAAATTACATTTAGGACATTACCTTGGAGTTATACAAAATTGGGTTAAACTTCAACAGGAGTATGACAGCTACTTTTTTGTTGCAGATTGGCATGCTTTAACTACAAAATATGATAATACAACAGATTTAAGACAAAATGTCTTAGATGTTGTAATGGACTGGTTAGCATGCGGTATTAATCCTGAATGTTCTACTATATATGTTCAATCTATGGTTCCTGAAATTGCAGAGCTAAATATATACCTGGGAATGATTACACCTCAAAATTGGGTAGAAAGAGACCCGACACTTAAAGATATGGCAAAAATACTTAAAACAAAAGAAGGCACAAATTCACAAATAAGCTTTGGTTTAATGGGCTATCCTGTTTTAATGAGTGCAGATATAATGGCTTTTAATGCTGATTTAGTCCCTGTAGGGAAAGATCAGGTTGCGCATGTCGAAATAACTCGTGATATTGCAAGAAGGTTTAATAATATTTATAAGTATAAAGATAGTTCCGTATTATTTAATGAACCTGTACCTAAATTGACAGAAACTCCTGTATTCTGTGGTTTAGACGGAAACAAAATGGGTAAATCATATAATAATGATATTAAAATTTCTGATGATGAACAAATTACAGCTAAAAAAATTATGCAAGCAATAACAGACAAAAGCAGAATGAGAAAAGATGATCCTGGTCACCCTGATGAATGCGAGGTCGCATTTAAATATTGGCAAATATTCGGAGATAATTCTGCCATCGAAACAGTAAAAGTTGAATGTCAAAAAGGTCAACGAGGTTGTGCTGATTGCAAACGTCAATTAGCAACAGTAATTAATGAAAAATTTGCACCTATTCGAGAAAAGCGCCGTTATTACGAAACTCACATAGAAGAAGTAGAAAAAATTATTGAACAGGGAACACTAAAAGCACGCAAGGAAGCATCTAAAATTATAAAAGAAGTTCGCAAATTAGTTAAAATGTATTAAATATAAAGGAATCCTTGTCAAAATTCATTTTTCGACAAGGACCAATCAGTAAAAGAGACATCTCTAATATATTGGCATATGTTTTTTTAAATTTCCAATAATTTTCAAAACTGGCAATAGAAACTTTTTAGACTATAATATTATTATGAAAAAGACTATTTTATTATTAATATTGAGCATATTTTCAATTAATTGCGTACATGCAAAAAATTTCTCAACCGACTTCTTTAAAAAACTAATGAATAAGCCTGGAACACAAGAACGCCTGGCCCCTGTAAAGCAAACTTACAATGACGAATTAACTAAAAGTGAACAGGCGATTATTTTATATAATGATAATAACATTAAAAGTGCATTTGATTTTCTGCTTAGCATTAAAGAATCTGAAAGGACGGCTCAAGACTGGCTTTTGCTAGGTAATATTTTACAAGATCAAAATAAAACTACTGATGCAATTTTTATGTATCAAAGAGCAATTAATGTAAATCCTAACTATTACAAATCATATTACAATCTTGGTAATATCTATTTGGAACAGGAAAAATATAATCTGGCAATTGAAAACTATCGCAAAACAAATAAATTAAATAATGAATTTCCATATGCATATTATAATCTTGGCTGTGCATATTTAAAACAAGGAGAGCTTAAAAAAGCAAAAATAGCTTTTTTAAAGTCAATTGAACTAAAAAATAATGTTGCTGATTTTCATTATAACTTAGCATATACTTATAAAATGCTCAAGAATCCAAAACTTGCTAAACAATACCTGAGTTTTTACAATAAATTAATGGAAAACAAAGAATAAAAACTTATTCAACAACCTCATAAAGTGTTGAGGATTCTTGTACACTAATATTACCTTGCGGAATTTTAATTATTTTTACGGTTAATGATTTATTTTTACTTTCTATTATTAAAACATCACCTTCTTTTAATTGTTTTGAAGGTTTTGCGGGATTCCCATTAACAATAACTCTGCCTTTATCTGAAATTTCATTGGCTACAGTTCTTCTTTTTATTAATCTTGATACTTTTAAAAACTTGTCTAATCTCATATTAAACCTTTACAATAACTTATATTTATAATATTATAATGAACATAATAAAATAAAAATTGGTTTAAGGATAATTAATGGACGAAATCGCCAGTATACTATATAATTTGTTCGTAGTAGGACTTTTACTTTTTTTAAACGGATTTTTTGTTGCTGCTGAGTTTTCTATGGTTAGCGTACGTAAAACAAGGATTACACAGCTAACCGATGAGGGTAATTTCAGCGCAAAAATTGCCCTTGAAGCTTTAAAAGATTTAGATAAATTCATCGCCGCAGTACAATTAGGAATTACAATATCAAGTATAGGGTTAGGATGGGTTGGAGAAGCTACTTTAGTTAGATTAATAAAACCAATATTTGATTTCCTGCCTAATAATTATCAATTAGCCGCAAGTCATACTATTTCTGTTACTATAGCTTTTATTTCTATAACTGTAATGCATGTGGTAATTGGGGAATTAATGCCAAAATCAATTGCACTTCAGTATCCGGAAAAAACATCATTAATAATTGCTCTTCCGATGAAAATAATAACAAAAATATTTAACCCCGCAATATCAATCTTAAACGGTTTAGGCAATTTTTTACTTAAATTATTAAAAATCCCTCCTACTCAATCCTCTCATTTAGCACATTCGATAGAAGAACTAAATATGCTTGTTAACGCTAGTTATAACGAAGGTGTTTTAAATGAAACCGAAAAAGAATTATTAAACAACATATTTAAATTTTCAGATTTGACAGCTAAACAGGTAATGGTACCAAGAACGGATATGGCTTGTATTTCATCCGATATTACATTTGATGAATTAAACAACCTTGCAATGGAAAGCCAATACACAAGATATCCTGTATATGAAGATAATCTGGATCATATTTCCGGAATAATTCATGTAAAAGATTTATATAGTGTTATTCTCAATAAAGAAGAATTTTCTGTTGGAAAATTACTTCGACCTGTATTTTTAGTACCAGAGACAATTACAATGGATAACTTATTAAGAGAGTTCCAAAAGCGTCAAAGTCAAATAGCAATTGTAATAGACGAATTTGGAGGTACATCAGGTTTGATAACACTAGAAGATGTACTTGAAGAAATATTCGGAGAAGTTCAAGATGAATTTGATGAAGATGAAGAAGCGGATATTAAACAAATCAATGAAGATACATTCATAGCAAATGCAATGATGAGATTAGATGAAATAGCGGAATATTTTAACATTGAAATTATTGATGAAGATGTTGATACAATCGGCGGCTTGGTCGTAAAAGCCCTTGGCAGAATAGCAGAAATAAATGATGTTGTTAATATTCAAAATCTTGAATGTAAAGTTCAGGAAATAGATGGTGCAAGAATTACAAAACTTGTAATTATAAAAAAATCTCTTAAAGAAAATATTAAAGATGAAAGTACAAAAAGTGAAGATTAAAAAAAATCCTTTCTGGCTAGAAAGGATTTTTTTTAATTTGTTTGAGTTTCATCATTTAAGTCAGAAATAAATTTTTGCCAATTTCTATCAAGTTTTTTAATAAATTTATGCGCATCTAATACATCATCAGCATTTATAGGTGCTACACCTTCCTGTACTTTTAATATTGAATCATCTTCTGAATAGTTTTTTAAACACAAATCAGATATCCCTAAAAATGCAACTCCAAAACTCTTTCCGCATTTTTGACAAGTTAATCTAAATACAATTAACTCCTCATCAATACTTTTTTCTTCCCGCATAATATCAACTGATTTTTCATCAAAATCAGCCTTGCATACAGAACAACATAAGTCTTTAAACAATACGGCTATTTTTCTTTTCATCTTTCCTCATCTCCATTCTATCATAAATCAGCTACTAACTTTTTTAAAACCGCAATATAACTAAAGTTTAAAATATTGAATTTTGTGGAATATAATAATGTACACAAAAGGAGTGTAATTATGGAAACTTTTAATTTAGTCTTATTTGGTTTTATAGTTTATATTGCACTTGTTGTAATTCCAAGTATTTGGGAAAATATTATTACCCGACACTAATAATATTTTTATATTGTTAAATGTCCAATCAATAAATTAGACGTCATTCCAAAACTATTGTTCCTTTATCTCTGTGATATAATCATTGTAGGTAAAGGAGCAATAGTTTTGGATTTTAAGCACTATACAGTAATGAAAAATGAAAGCGTTAGTGCTCTTTCAATTGATAGAAATAGAAGTGAGCTAATATATATAGATGCCACATTAGGTGGAGGCGGGCATAGTGAACTTATACTTCAAAAAATAAACCCAAAAGGCCGATTAATCTCTTTTGATATAGATGAAGACGCAATTAATGCTGCTTCTGAAAGATTAAAAGATTACAAAAATTTAACAATTGTAAAAGATTCATATACAAATATTAAGAAAGTTTTACATGATTTAGGAATTGAAAAAATTACAGGCGGTATAATCTTTGATTTAGGCGCATCTTACCATCAATTAACAGAAACTCAAAGAGGTTTTTCTTTCTCTAAAACCGCACCTTTAGATATGAGATTCAATAAAGAAAGTGGTTTTAGCGCATATGATGTTGTGAATAGCTACAGTGAAACGGATTTAGTACGTATTTTTAGTGAATATGGAGAAGAAAGATTTTCTAAAAGAATTGCAAAAAAAATTATAGAAGTCAGGAAAGCCAAAACTATTGAAAACACTACAGAGTTGGCCGATTTAATTAAAGCTGCAACACCTCATATTAAATCATCGATTCACCCAGCTACAAGGGTGTTTCAAGCTATAAGAATTGAAGTTAACCAAGAGTTAACAAATGTAAAAAAAACTTTAGAAGATTTGTTGGCATTATTATCAGGTGGTGCTATAATTAGCATAATAAGTTTCCATTCACTTGAGGATAGATTGGTTAAGAATTTTTTTAAATACCATTCTCAAAAGTGTAAATGTGAAAAAAACCAAATGATATGTAATTGTAATCCTCCTGAGTTGAGAGTAATTACAAAAAAACCACTTACTGCAAGTATAGAAGAAGTCAAAAAAAATCCACCTTCAAGGAGTGCAAAGTTAAGGATTGCTGAAAAGCTTTCTGGCTAGGGAGTAAAAATTGAGTACAAATCAAGCTTATATTAATAATTTAGAATACCTAAATGAATATAAAGAGTATTATCAGCAAAATCCTCAGCAATCTAATCCTGTTATTGAAGGTTATTTTCCTAAGGAGGATATTAAAAAAGAAATGTCTATAAGAAAAATAAATACAACCTTAACTGTTTTATTAGGTATTTCAATTTTTGCAACAGCTATAAGCTATTATTTTGCAACTGCAAATGAAATGACATTAAATGATTTAAGCAGGCAAACTGTCATTTTAAATGACGAAAATGCTGATTTGCAAAACAAATTAGATAAATTAAAATCTTTCAATAATGTAGATATGACTATGCAAAAAAGCAATATTTTGCAAAAAGCTCAACAAGTTATGGAGATTCCTGAAGTTTCTTCAAACACAATTGCTGATAAAAAGATAAATGCGCAAAAACCTTTTAGTTGGTCTATCGGGTATTAAATAAAAAAACTATGACGTTTCTTAGACTTTTATATGTTTCCTGTTGAACTATTTTTATCGTCTTCAAGCTGTCTAAGGTCTATTCCTTCACTTTCTTCAGGGTATGCGACAACAGGAATATCTATTTCTACGTTAACTTCAGCATCAACCATTTCAATGTCATCTTTCAAATAATCTTTTATTTTACCATCCTCTAATTTAACTGAAATCATAGAGTTTAAAACTTTTAAGACAAAAACTTTTCCTAACCCGTCAGGAGTCATTACAGCAGAACCTATTGGCGGCATGTCTTTTACAACTTCAATATAATTAGAATATTCATAATTTAGGCAACACAATAATCTGCCACAAGTTCCGGATATTTTCCCTGGAGCTATTGGCATTCCTTGATCTTTTGCTAGTTTAACATTTGTAGATTCAAATTTTCTTAAGAAAGTACAGCAACAAAAAGGTCGTCCGCATACGCCTGTTCCTTCCATAATAGATGTCTCATCTCTTACACCAATATGTCTTAAATCAATTCTTATTCTTTTAAAAGTTTGGGTTAAATCTTTTAATAATTCTCTAAAGTCTATTCTTTCAGGAGCGGTATAATAAAAAGTTATTTTCTTTCTATCAAAAGTAATACGGCATTGAACTAAATTCATAGCTAACTTGTGTTGTTTAATCAATGACTCACATTTGGAAAAAGAATCCACTTCCTCTTTTTTTATTTCTTCAAGAGTTCTTAAATCTGATTGACTTAATACTCTTAATAAGGGTAAAGGTTCGGGTTTAAATTTTTCCCATTGTGCAGAAATTTCTGAATTAACTATAAAAACCTTAAATGCTTCTTCACCTTTATCCGTTTTTACTAAAACCATTTGACCATATTCCAAGTCAAAAGACTCAGATACTTGCAATGGATGAAACGTATTTTTAACTAATCTGACAGCGTATTTCATAATTCTTTCTGTATTATACTACAAATAACTTTCTTCTTCTTTAAGTTTTCTATTCATTAATTTATTAAGGAGTTCCTTAGGTGTAATATCAGTGTAGACAGCTTCATATATTGCACTTGAAACAGGAACTTCAATATCTAATTTTTTAGCCAATTCACAAACTGCTTTAGAAGTCTTAACCCCTTCTGCAACAGAACCTAATTCAGATAAAATATCATCAATTTTTTTACCTTTAGCAAGCATTGAACCTACAGTGTAATTTCTGGACATAGGACTCGAGCAAGTAGCAATCAAATCCCCCATTCCGGAAAGTCCGTAAAGTGTTGAAGGATTAGCACCAAGTTTTAAACTAACTCTAACTATTTCAGCCATACCTCTTGTAAGAAGGGCTCCTGAACAATTGTCACCCAAACCCATAGTATGAGCAAATCCCGAAGCTATTGCAATAACATTTTTCAAACTACCTCCCAACTCTACACCTATCACATCTTTGTTTGTATATAATCTGAATTTACTCGGAACAGTACAAGCTTGTTGAACTTTTTTAGCTACTTCAATATCATCTGATGCAACTGATGCAGCTGTAGGAAGTCCCGTTAAAACTTCTCTTGCCAGTGTTGGGCCTGAAAGTATTGCAAGGTTTTGGTTTGGAAGAACATCTTTTATTACCTCTGACATTCTCATTAATGAAGGAAGCTCAATACCCTTTGATGCATTAACTAGAATTTGCGCGTCATTTATCCCCGCTTTTTTAAGTTGTTCACAAACAGGTCTTATACCCGAAGTAGCAACGACAAGTAAAATTATATCTGCATTTTTTATTGCGGATGATAAATCAGAAGTAATTTCAGCTTTATCCGACAACTGGACTTCTAAAGGCTTTGAGCAATGCTTATTTTTAACTAAGTCTTCATATAAATCTTGCTCTCTTCCCCAAATAACAATTTCTTCAAAATTATCATTTAACAACCAAGCTAATGTTAATCCCCAACAACCCGGTCCAAGTACAGTTAATTTCATATAATTATCCTTCTATATTATTTTCCGATTACTTTTCGTAAAACTCCGCCATGTCTTTTAAGCTCAAGTCTTGCCTTTGAAACATCAATTTTTAATTTTAAAGCAGCTATTGCAACTTTAATTTCCCAACTGCTCTTCATTAACATGGATAAAGATTCTGCATGTGTAGTTTCGGCAATTTCTGAAACTATTTTTATTGCTCTGTCTTTTAATTTTTCATTAGAAGCTTGTAAATCAATCATAAAATTTTCATAAGTTTTTCCGATTTTAATCATAGAACCTGTTGAAAGCATATTTAAAACCATCTTTTGAGCTGTTCCTGCCTTTAATCTGCTTGAACCTGCAATTATTTCAGGTCCGACTTCCGGACAAATCAAAATTCCGACTTCTTCAGCTATTTTACCTTTTGAATTACAAGTAATACCTATTGTTTTTACACCTGTTTTTTCAGCTTGCTCAAGAACTCCTAAAAGATACTTAGGATTTCCGCTTGCAGAAATAACAACGGCAACATCATCTTTGGTTAATACCATGGCGTCAGTTAGTCCTGCATCAAAATCATCTTCAGCACCTTCAACTGCAGTTTTAAATGCTATATCCCCACCTGCAATAATTCCTTGAACCATATCATTTGGAACGCTAAATGTTGGAGAACATTCTGATGCATCTAAAACTCCTAAACGACCAGATGTTCCTGCACCAAAATAATATAATTTACCGCCTTTTAAAAATTGTTTAGCTATCAAATCTATTGCTTCAGCTATATTTTGCAGTTCTTCTTCAACAGCAAGTGCAACAATTTTATCTTCATCGTTAATCTTTTTAACCATATCAATAGTTGAAATGATATCTATATCCTTTGTATTTTCATTACGATATTCAGTTATTATTTCAGACATATTTATACCAACTTTACTAAATTAGCCATTTCAATAGCGGCTTTAGCTGCATCAGAACCTTTATTTCCTGATTTGGTACCAGCTCTTTCAATTGCCTGCTCAATATTTTCGGTTGTAAGAACACCAAATATAACAGGAACACCTGTATCTAAGCTTACAGAAGCAATTCCTTTTGATAATTCAGCACTTACATAATCAAAATGAGGAGTAGACCCCCTTATTATAGCCCCAAGGGCAATTATAGCATCATATGAACCTGATTTAGCAAGTTTTTTGGTCAAAACCGGAATTTCAAAAGCACCCGGAGACCAGATAACTGTAATATTATCATCTTTAACACCATGTCTGACTAATTCATCAATAGCACCAGCTAAAAGTTTTGAGCTAATAAATTCATTAAATCTCGAAACCACTATAGCAAACTTTTCATTTTGTACTGTTAATTTACCTTCAATTACTTTTGTCATAATCCTTCTCCATTAAGTAGATAGGTAAATTTTACTACATACAATCTATTTTTACAACCCAAATTTCGTAAAAATAGATAAATATTATATTAATGGAGAGAATACTTTATAAAAAATGTATATCGAAGATAAAATAAGCAATATTCCACTGAACTTTAATAATATTTCTGAAATATGCGAAAAATTCTTCAATCCTTTCAAGCTGGATGTAAATACTCCGGCAATTATTAAAATTAGACCCTGTCCTAAAGAAAACATAAATAACATTAAAACGGCCCATAATATATTTGTTGACATTGAAGCAAAAGCCATTATTCCTGCCAAAATAGGAGTGGAACAAGGTGTTCCGGCAATTGCAAAAATTGCACCTATTAATATTGGATATAATATAACATTTTTACCCGAACTTTGGGGAATCTCTTTTATTACAACAGGAAGACTAAAATCAAGAATTCCTAATATATTCAAGCCCATAACCATTAGCAAAGAAGCAAGAATTAAAATAAAGTATATGGGAGCAAAAGAAACAAAAACTTTACCGGTAATAGCACAAAGTACACCTATTGTAGCAAAAACCAGAGAAGAACCAAAAACAAAAAATAACATTTGAATAAATATCTTTAAAGGACCGCTTTCAGAATACCCGCCAACATATCCGACAATTATAGGCAACATTGCTAAAGAACAAGGTGATATAGATGCAAGTAACCCTCCGATAAAAGATATTATAAGCATTATCAAGCTAAAATGAGATGTCCCTGATAATCCCTGTGTAATACTAGCAATATAGTTATCCATTTGACAAATCTTTCATGATTTTTTCTAATTTTTGTTTTTCTATAAAACCTTCTATTTTAGAAAGTTTTTTACCCCTTGCATCAAGAGTAACTATTGTCGGAACAAGGGTTATATTGTATTTTTCAACCTGTTTTTTTGTATATTCATCATTATTCTGAACTTGAATTTCCACTAATGTTACTTTGTCACTATATTTAGGATAAACTTCCTCCATAACTTTACTTAATTTTTTACAATCCAAACACATTAAAGATGTAAATTTCAAAATTTGTGGTTTGTTCGCTAAATTTGTTTTACTTGCCATACTTGCGTTTGAACTTGTAAGGATAATATAAGCAATTATTGGAACAACAAATATAAGAGAAATTACTAAAATATTTTTTAATTTCATATTGACTTCCTCCTTTATAAATAAGAGGATACAACAAATAAAGTTTTTGTATAACACCCAATGGGTAATCTTTTCACTACCTGTTTGGGGAATTTTTAACAATTACGCAATAAATTAATATCCTTTAAATTTTTACTTAAGTGTTCTAATAAATAAGCAATAAAAAACTCCCGTAAAGGGAGTGTTAAAAAAATTGTTTTAGGAAGGGATTGTAGGGTAGGTAGGGTAGGTTAGTGTTTGAAAGTCTCTCTTAATTCTCTTTATCTATTCGGTATAAAATCTTTTTTGTGTTTATTTAATGTTTGTTTGTTTCATCTTACATATATATAAAGTATATACAAGGTATTGAATTTCAGTGTTGCCAAATTCTGTTACATTTCGTTACATTTAACTCATGAGAAAAGTCTCTTAACCAAATAAAATGGTAAAATTAAAATATACTTTAATATATATTTAAGATTTGTAAACTCCATATAGCAGGCACGTAGTGTATTTTGAATAATATGTATTAATAAAATTAAAAAAAATTAAAGAAATTAATATTTATAACGATAATAAAAGTAATTAATCATATTTATAGTTATAACAGATTAAGGAAAGGAACAAGAATGGGTATAGAAAATTTATCTTCAATCGGTGGTTCGTTTGGAACAAATGGTGCTAAAAACAATAACGCCCCTGATAAAACAATATCGGATAGTGGCTCTTTATTCAATAAACTTCCGAAATCTGATTTATCTCAAAATAACAGTATTGATGTTGCTTCGTATGCTGCAACAACCGATAAGAATGGAACACCCGTTGTTGTCGATAAACAAACAGGACAAATGTTTATGCAACAAGGTGGACAGTGGGTTCCTGCCAAACTTAAGTAAAAACAAAATTATTTAATCCAGAATTACTCTTAAAATATTTTTTTAAGAGTAATTTTTTAATGTCAGCTTTATCAAATTTTTCATATCATCACGCATTTTTTTAGGAGAAATAAGCTCACAATTTTCACCGTAGCGCATTAATCTCTTTATCAACATATTGCAATCTTCTTTTTGATTCAAGATTATAATACTTTCATCAGATTCTATTTCAAGTAATCTTTCACCTTCATGAAGTTTATAGGCCTTTGCAAGTCTATCTTTAAGCTTAAAAGTAACGGATGAAGGCATCTTCATTAAATTTGACTTTAAAGGCAGTTGCTCTATCTTGATAATAGAATCAAAATCAATATTTTGGATTTGGGCATTTAGAGAATTGTAAACGTTTAAATAAACTTTGTTATTAATATACTTAATTTCAATAGGCTCAATAAGAATAGATTTTTCATTTTTAAATATTATTTTAAGTTTTTGCTTGTCTTGACAATATCTTTCATACTCTTTTATTTTTTCTTCATACTTTTTAAACACAAAATTAAATTTACTGTTCATTGGTATTTTAATTTGATTTGCGAGTATTCTTGTATTGTCACTATACATTTTTTCTAATTGTTGCAGAAATAGAGAAATTTCGTTATTAATAAATTCTTCAGGAAACTCAGAAGCAGCTTTTTCAATTAATAATATTACTCCTAAGTCATTTTCATTGAAATCAAACTGAATAGGATAATTTAAAAGAACATATTTATCTTTTTCTTTTACAAATCTAAACCCAAAAACTTTTAAAGTATTTATATATTTTAGAATTACTTCGTTTGTATAAATACGGCTATTACTGTCGTATTTTATAAAATATTTTATAATATCTTGAATGCTTGAGCTTTGTTGGGATAAAATCTTCAAGGTTTCAAGTACTCTAATGCTTGTATCACACTTTTTTTTATTTTTATTCATAAATACTTTCCATTAATTTTAACTTATTTATAAATTTATCTCTCAATTCGCAAGGTTCTAAAATTTTACATTCACTGGTCATATACAATATTTTTTGTAAAAAACTAAATTCGTTAATTAGTTTATGCTCAATAACAATTTTATTTTTATCCCTGCTGATTATTTTTTCGTTAGAATCTAAAATGTATTCATCAGAATTATAAATTTCATAAATAATGTTTAAAGCAGCATATTCTTCATTACTTTTTATAAGTTTGATTTCAGATATTTCTATTATTCTGTCAACTAAAAAATATGAATACTCTTTATGTGTAAGATTTTGTCCCCAAAGGTAAAGTTTATCGGATTTAAAAGACAGTTTATCAGCAATAAGTTCTATTTCCTTGTAACCTGATTTTGGGGAATTGTACATAAATTTTATTTGGTTCTTATTTTTACAATGAGTCAATAAATCATTTAATAATCTTTTATTAACACTTTTGGTCTTCGATAAGGCTGCTAAAGCTTCCTTTGTTGTTATACTTTGAACTTTCTCTGCTAGTTTATTTAAAAAATTCTCAATATAAACTACATTTTTTATATCTAGTTTATCATATATATTTTGATATAACTTGGAAATAGCTTTAATTTGTGATGCTGGAATATCAAACAAAAAGGGGTGTGAATGAAGAACATATTTTTTGTCATTTGATTTATTAGCCTTTGTAATCTCACAACCGACTTCTCTTAAAGAATTAATATAAATTCTTAAAGTATCACGTGAAAATTTTTCTTTAATATATTAATCTTTCATTAAACAATCATTAATTTCATCAATAGTTTTAGGAGATTCCAAAAGAGCTCTAAAAATTACAAGGGTCCTGTAACCTGTGAGCGACATTAAATTATAACTTACAGTATTGTTAGTTAGAAATTCTTGCATATTATCTCTCTTATTACTTATAAAAATTAATTAATGATTTATATAAAATTATTACAATTTAATTTTAACCTAAAGCATTAAAACTTAAAAGAGTTCAAATACATTTATTAACAAGGAATTTACTTAATTTCAACTTGCACTTTAAAAAAATTGATGGTTAAATAATTAATATGAATTATATATTTTATGCACTAATTGTTTTATCGATAATTATAGGAACATTAAACGGCAAAATTCCAGATGTGGTAAATGCTATTTTAAGTGGGGCTGAAAAGTCAGTTCAAATAGCATTCTCGCTAATAGGAATTATGGCATTTTGGCTTGGGATAATGAAAATAGCAGAAAAAGCCGGTGTGGTTGAATTAATTGCAAAATTAGTAAAACCAATTACGAAAATACTCTTTAAAGAAATACCGCCGGAAGATCCGGCTATTGGGAGTATTGCAATGAATTTTTCAGCAAATGCTCTTGGACTTACTAATGCAGCTACCCCTATTGGGATAAGAGCAATGCAAGAATTACAAGAGCACAATAAAAACAAAGATGTAGCATCTAATGCCATGTGTATGTTTTTAGCAATGAATACAGCAAGTTTTCAATTAGTTCCGGCTGCTGTAATAGCTATTTTAGTAGGGGTTGGTTACAAAAATGCTACAGAAATAATAGCACCAACACTTATAGTAACCTCTTTTACTTTTATAAGTGCCATTATACTGGCGAAAATATGTGAAAAATTTTCAGCACCGCAAATTATAGAAAAAGGTGGTGAGTAATGAATTTTCAGACTATACTTAATGCTATATCTTTATGGGCACTGCCTTTTATTATTGTCTTGATATTAACAGTCGGAATATTTAAGAAGGTTCCGGTATATGAAGCTTTTACACAAGGCGCAAAAGATGGTTTTAAAGTTGCAGTAAATATTATTCCTTATTTAGTTGCAATTATCGTTGCGATATCTATGCTTAGAGCATCTGGTGCAATAGAAATGCTTGCCTCAATACTTTCATGCATATTAGTTAAATTTAATATACCTGTAGATGTTCTGCCTGTGATATTTGTAAGGCCCCTTTCCGGTTCAGCCGCATTAGGTTTATTCTCAGATATAGCATCAACTGCGGGGCCAATGGCATACTCAACAAAACTTGCTGCTGTTATGGTTGGAAGTTCAGAAACAACTTTTTATGTTCTTACCGTATATTTCGGATCAATTGGGATAACAAAATTCAGATATGCACTTTGGGTCGGTATAACTGCTGATATAATAGCGGCAGTTATGTCTATTATAGTCTGTAACTGGTTTTTTCTTAAATAAATTAAATTACCTTATAAGCTCAAGTTTAGCGTTGCCCTTGGAAGGTTGTCCAAGAGACTTAATTAGTACATCTAAAACTTTTGGCATTTGACAAGCAAAAGAATAATTTCCTTTAGAAATCGAACACTTTGCACAATCACAATTAAGTCTATAACACTCTAGCGCTTGCTCGGTCCAATTTTGAGTTATAGAATCAGAAATTTCACCTTTATTTTGAGGAAAAAACTCCTTATCGGTAAAATCATCATGTTTTACAACATTAACCGCCATTTCCCAATCTCCCGTTTAAATTTAAGTACACAAATATCCAATAGTATTTTAATTCATTAACTTTAAAATGAACTCATACATTAAGAGTATTTATTGCGCTAAAAACATTAGGTTTTGGATAATATTTTCGCAATACCTTTTATCGACAGAACTAAAAGGTAAAACCACTCCCCCGAATGCTTTTTGTATATCAATCAAAACCTTTTGCACCTTAGACTTTGAAACATAATCAATTTTAGTTACAACAGTAAATGCAGGTAAATTATGAGCATTAATCCATTCTCTCATTTGAAAATCATTTTTTTGAATATCATGACGAGCATCTATAAATTGTATTAAAGACTTAATTTGTTCTCTATTAAGAAGATATTCCTCTAAATATTTTTGCCATTTTGCTTGAGCTTCTTTAGAAATTTTTGCATAACCATATCCGGGTAAATCTGCAATCATAAACTTATCGGAAAAATTAAAAAAATTAATTAATCTTGTCTTACCGGGAGTATTAGATGTTTTAGCGATTTTGTTATTATTGGCAATTGCATTTATAAAAGAAGATTTTCCAACATTCGATCGCCCAATAAGAGGGAATTCATATAGGTCACTTTTAGGGCATTGGCTTAATTTTTCAGCGCTTATCAAAAATGTTGCATTTAAATGTTTCATTCTATATTCTTCCGAACAATTTGCCGAGTACAATTTGTTTTGACGGAGCCAGTAATTTTCTTGCCGCTTTTTGTTCTTGTCTTTTTTGAACAGTTTTTAATAAATTATACATTTTATCACTATTGACAACAGTAATTTGAGTTTTTTTATCCAACAAATCAACATTAATGCTGGCATTGGTTACGGGCATAGAGTTAACATTTACAATTTGAATAATTTTCTCCCTAATAATACTTAAAGGTTCTCTTAAAAATAATTCAAAAGTTTTAAAAATATTCATTAAATATTTACTCCCATGCTATATTATTATAATAGCAAAATTTCATTTTTTTGCATTAATTTAAGTAAAAATTACATTTATTAATGTATAGAAAAGAGCAAGTACTAAAATTAGTACTTGCTCTTTTCTATACTGGTTTTTTATTTTTTATCATTCGGCTATGATTCATTCTCGTCAAATGGGCAAGGTTTTTTGTTTTCGAATTTTTTGGGTGACTCCATATGCCTATAACCTGGTTCAGCATATTTGTTATGAATGTGTTTATGACATTTAGGTTTTTTATAATTTTTCTTAAGTTGCTGCCTTTCCATTTTTTTTGCTTGCTCAATTGTATTAAATTTTTCTAATTGTTCTTTTGTTAAAATAGATTCAAAAGATTTTCTTGAATCTGCAAAGAACTTATCTGCATCACATTTTGCTGATTTTAAAGCACGTTTTTGCATATATATCGCAAAACAAGAAGCATTGTTGTTTTTCAGATCTCTCAATTTTTTTGATTCAGACTGAATTTTTTTTAAATAAATTTTTGCTTCTGTTCTTACTTTTTCATCAATGGCTTCTGCTTTAGTTTTTTGTTCGGCAGAAAACTCTAGAGCAGTATAAAGAAGTTCTCTTTCACGCATTTTTCTTTCTTCAAAACGCTTTTTTGCCTCTTGAATTGTAATAGGACTAGATTCTGCAGGCTTGTTTAACTTTGCCCTTGTAGTCTGGGCATTAATATTTTTAGATACAGGCTTTGCACCATCAGCAAATGCAATATTTGAGGTTAAAGTCAAACACATAGTAAACACAAGAATTTGTTTTTTCATATAATCTCCTAACTATCCTCATAAATATTAAGGATAAATTGATTTTACTTCTAAAAAAAAATATTTCAACCTTAATATAAATTTGTGTTAGTATGAGACTATGGAAGAAATGAACTTAAGAAATTATGCATATTTAGGAGATGCCGTTTGGGAACTTTTTGTAAGGAATAAAACTATTTTGCAAACCCAAAATTCAAAGGAATTACATAAAATTACAACTGAAAAAGTAAATGCAAAAATACAACATGAATTATTATTAAAGATACAACATCTTTTGAGTGAAGATGAAAATGAAATAGTGAGAAGAGCGAGAAATTTAACTGTTCCTATAAGTAGAAAATCAAATCAATCTGATTATAGAATGGCAACAGCATTTGAAACATTAATAGGTTGGTGGTATAAAAATGATGTTTCCAGACTAAAGTATATAGAAAAAACATTACAAGATTTTTTATAAAAAGTATTTACAAAAAAAAATTAGGCCGTATAATATAAATTATATTGGGAATTGGCTCAACTGCCCCAGGACAAGGAAAATTGTTCGAAGTAGAATTAAAATCTCTACCAGTTAGCATGAAAATTAAATAATTTTAACGTGGGGGATTGGCTCAGCTGGTAGAGCACCTGCTTTGCACGCAGGGGGTCAGGAGTTCGAATCTCCTATCCTCCACCATAAAACCTTCGAAAACCTTGCAAGTCAAGAGATTCGAAGGTTTTATAGTATAAAGCCCCGTGTGTGGCGGCACTTTTGGCTTATTAATTTTTCTGTATTTTTTCATGCAAGTTGAGTCTGCATAATTTTAACTTTCACGTCACCCTGAATTTATTGACAAAGCAAATTGACAAACGAAGTGAGTCAAATGAGCCTGTCTTTCGCAAGGAACAGGGTCGCAAGGTCGTTCGCTGTTGAGATTCTGAAACAAGTTCAGAATAACGTTGTGGAATAAAAGTCGGAAGTTGGTTTGACCTAAAGTGCACATTTCGTTCCGAAAAGGTGCACACCAGAAATTTACAAATTCAACCTTTTAACTTAGAAATCCAAACCTTTCAAACCAAAGAACGAATTGTGCAAGTATGTCCACCTTACAAATCATTTTAATAATTTTGCCATTCTTTCCCACCAAGGATTGTCAGGATCAATTGATTTTGACATTGGAATTACAGAATTTTCTTCATTTTTTATTTTTAATATATAATCTGTTACTTTTTTAATGGTTAAATTTGATTTATCAAGTAATGAAAAACCATTTTTCTCATAAAATCTTTGCGCAGCTATTTCTGAACATAAAAACACATCAGTAAAATAGTTTTGTGCAGTTGTTAATATTTTATTAAGCATTATTTTACCTACACCTTGATTTCTATATTCTAAATCAGTATAACAATTCTGTATATAACCTGTTTTTAAATCTTTAAAACCATCTTTAGCTAAAATATCAATTTCGTCAAAATATTGCATATCGACAAAAGCTTTAATCTTTCCTTCTTGATCTTTCGCTATTAAAATAGTACTATTCCCATCTTCTTTGTTTATACAGTTAGTTAAAAATTTCTTAAGATATTTCAAGTGCATTTCTCTTGCTTCTTGGGATGGATTTCTTAAATGTTCCCAAGATTTAACCGATTTTAGCAATACATCTAATAAAAAGTCAAGGGTATTATCTAAATCACAAATATTCATTTCTTGTGCAAAAAGTTTTTTCCCTGTTTGGGTTTTAATAGTAAATGGACTAAGTGGATAATTTTTTGATTTAAAAACAGTATATTTACTATAATTATTAGTTTGTTTAGTATTAATTTGATTCAATGCTAACATATCTAAGCTCTTTATAAAGTTTATAATTTTTTTATACGCCTACACATACTTTAAAACCCCTAAAAATAAAAGTTGCTACCCTCCTCGCCCCGTTATTAAAAGATTGTTACAAAAGCAAGTTATTATTCAACCTTGAATCCGGTTTGAGACGGTTTTATGATGTCGGTTCGGATCTCTCCCCCTGTACCTTCTCAAACTCTCTGACACTTTAACTCAAACCATGTGAGAATCTACATGGGAACTACCAAGCGGAGCTTGGTCAAGTTCGAGCGGGAGCAAGCTGAAGGCGAAGGAGCTTTCTTTAGAGCAAGCAAAGTTTGTAAAAAGAAAGTCCGTAGACCTTTTAAACGCAAGCGACCTAGACAATCTCCTATTGCTCCAACATTATAAAAAGGACCCAGAGAATAGGTTCTTTTTATTGCCTAAATCTGACCACGCAGGGGGCTTTGCAAAATTGGTTTTTATGATATTTAGAGAAAAATTCTGCAAATTCTCTTTTCGCAGAACAAAAAGACCCACTTTAAAACCTTTGTTTATCTATATTACCTGATCTTAAGTGTTTTTATAAAAAACTTAAGTTTTTATTTTTATCCTTTTAAAATATTATAACCTTGTGATTCTAATGCATTTTTGATTTCATTCAAATGTTCGTGATTTTTAGTTTCCATTGAAATTTTTAAGTAACATCCGTTTATATCTGTGTTTTTACCTCCCGGGGTGTGACGAACTCTTACAACATTTGCGCCATTGTCAGCAATAATGGTTGAAACTTCTTTTAACTGCCCTGGTTTATCAACTAATTCAATAGTTAAATCGGATAATCTTCCGGAGGTTAAAAGCCCACGATGAATTACTCTAGATAGAATATTCACATCAATATTTCCACCTGAAACAATGCATGCAACATTTTTTCCTTGAATTGGAATTTTATTGAATAAAGCTGCAGCCACGGCAACTGCTCCTGCACCTTCAGATATTAGCTTTTGTTGTTCTATAAGTTGTAATATAGCTGTTGCAATCTCATCTTCCGTTACCGTAAAAATTTCATCTACATATTTTTCGCATAGACTAAAGGTTATAATCCCCGGGGTTTTAACAGCAATTCCATCAGCAATTGTAGAAACTTTTTCAAGTGAAGTTAAAGTATGTGTCTCAAAAGCATTAAACATGCTTGGAGCCCCTTCCGACTGAACGCCATAAACTTTGCAATTAGGATTAATACTTTTTATGCATACTGCAATACCTGCAATAAGTCCACCACCACCAATAGGAACAACAACAGCATCTAGATTTGGCAATTGCTCAAACAGTTCAAGACCGATTGTGCCTTGACCGGCAATAACCATTTCGTCATCGAACGGGTGAACAAAAGTAGCACCGGTTTCTTTGTAATATTTTACAGCGGCATTATAAGCATCATCATATACCCCATCTATTAATTTAATTTCAGCACCATAGTTTCTTGTAGCTTCTATTTTAGAAATAGGTGCTGTACTTGGTATAAATATTGTCGATTTAATATTATTTATTTGTGCAGATAGTGCAACTCCTTGTGCATGATTACCTGCAGAACAAGCAACAACACCTCTTTCTTTTTGTTCATCTGTAAGTTGAGAAATTTTATAAAACGCACCCCTGATTTTAAAAGCACCCGTTGTTTGTAAATTTTCACATTTTAAATATATATTATTATTTGTATCAAGGTTTGGTGCAAATATTAAATCTGTTTTTCTAATATTTCCATCTAAAACACTTGCAGCTTTTTTAATTTTTTCTAATGTTAGCATTGTTACTCCCATCTGAATTAATTTTAGCATGGAAAATTAATATTTCCATAATAACATACAAAAACAATTCTAATTTTTAGAAATGTTCTTTGGTACAGCGAGATTATTTCATATATTTTTAGTAATTATTTCCCTAAAAAATCCAAAATAGCATTAATAATTGTTAATGGATGAGCTGGGCAGCCCGGAATATATAAATCAACTTGATATTTTTCCAAGAATTCACGATTAATTTCTTCAGAGTTTTGAAAAATCCCTCCGCTTATTGCACAGGTACCTACCAAAATTATGATTTTAGGTTCTGGAATTGCAAAATAAGTATCTTTAAGAGCGTTAGCCATGTTTTTTGTAATAGGTCCCGTAATTACTATTCCATCAGCATGTCGGGGAGAAGCTACAAATTCAATTCCATATCTTCCCATATCAAAATTTGCATTTGAACAAGCGTTCAACTCCATTTCACAAGAATTGCAACCGCCTGCTGAAACTTGTCTTAGTTTTAAGGAATGTCCGAAAGTTTTTTTTATAAATTCAGTAGATTTTATAGGGTCTAATTCACCTTTAGTAAGTAAATTTTGACAAGATGTCGAACCTATTTTATGATAATTTGTAAATTTTATGGTGCCCATTGAACAAACTCTTTCACATTCACCGCAAAAAATACACTTGCCTAAATCTATATATAAAGATTCTTCAATTGCATTTGTCGGACAAATATTTTTGCATTCACCGCAATTTGTGCATTTTTTTACATCGATTAGAGGTAATCCGCGGAATTTTTCTTTTATGGTTGCTTTTTTAATATCTTTTATAACTTGATTTTTTTGTAATTTAATACATTTTATTGTTTTTAACATAATTCACCTTTATTTATAAATCAAACCCGCAATAAGAAAGGTCAAAACTCTTATTGCAAACAGGGAAATTGGATATTTGTTCGTTGCGATTTGCAATTGCAAGTCCAAACCAATTATTAAATGACGGATCTTTAATTTTGTATGTCTGGATATTTCCATTTGCATCTGTAATTGCAGTATGAACTAGTTCACCTCGACAGGCCTCTGTAATAGAAGTTAAGAAGGAATCAGGGGCTAGATTTATTATTTGTTTTTCTATATTAATTTCTCCATTTAATTCTATTAAAAGGTTTTCGATAATCTCTTTTGATTTTTTAATTTCGATATACCTTATATAAAATCTTGAATGGACATCTCCGCCACCAGTTGTTAATATTTCAAAACTTTCATCATCAAATTTTCTTGCATCTGTTTTTATATTACAGGCTCTAGCCACAGGTCCAACCATTCCTATTTCTTTAGCGTGTTTTGTACTAATGATACCGGTACTTTCAAGCCTTGAGAGCACTGAAGCATTGTTATTCATTGCGTTCATCATTGCATCAACTCTAGCTTGTACTTCGATAAGCATTTTTGAAATTTTTTCTTTCATTTCATTATCAATATCGAAATTAACTCCTCCTATTTTTATTAGCCCTTTTCCGAATCGACTTCCACAAAGTTCAAGCATTGTGTTAATTACTGTCGTTCTAGTGACGCCAAAAACCGCTGAGCCCATCTTGTATGCTATATCTTCCGATATAGCTCCCAAATTACCGATATGAATAGCAATCCTTTCCATTTCCAAAGCGATTTTTCTTATAATTTTTGATTTTTTATCAACGCTTATACCGGATAAACTTTCAATTGCCTGAGCAAATGTAATTGAATAAGCAATAGTACTATCCCCACAAATTGACTCAACGAGTTGAATTGAAGGGAAATATTTTAACATTTTTTCAATTCCTCGATGCTGATAACCAAGTTGTATTTCTAAATGATTAATTCTTTCAGAATTGCATAAAAATCTAAAATGCCCGGGTTCAATTATTCCTGCATGAACTGGACCAACTGCAACTTCGTGAGTTTGACTATCATCTGATTCTAGAAATTCATAACCTCCTTGTCTTCTTACAGGTTTTAACCAAGGATGATCTACCGGCTCGATTTTAAAGTTTTCGTAGATTTCTCTTTCAAACATATGTAATGCAGGATTTGTTGTTGTTATGGATTCATATTTGTTTTCAATATAGGAAGAAATGACAAAAAGTTTTGCTCTATTTTTAGACATTTCATTTTGAGTGAATACACAATATAACTTATTTCTTTCATCTTCTTTTAAAACAAAAAATTGTAAAACTCTCATTTTTTTTAGTACCAAATCAGTTCTAAGATTTTTAAAACTATCTACTGGTATTTCCGATATTTTTATAGTCTGATTGTTTTTAATCTCTAAATACATTTTATGGCCTCCTGAATCAAATTATAAAGCCATTCAGGGATATAAAAGCCCAGAATTAAAACAAAAAATAACAAAATTGTTTGTGGCAGATAATATCTTATTGAAAGTTGGATTTTTTCTTTTAAATTTGATGAAGAAAATGACATTTTAATCACTGACCTTATAATGCCGTATGCAACTACAGTTATCAAAAATAAAAATAATCCTATAAGAATATAGTGTTTACTAGCAAACAATTGTTTTAATATCAAGAATTTAGAAAAGAATATTGGAGAGGGAGGAACTCCGAGGATAAATACTCCGCAAAGTATCCAGAGCCATCCGCTCACCCTATCAGATTCCAGTAATCCTTGAACTTTTAATACTTCTTTTGTTTTATATATATGCAATATATTTCCTGCAGTCATGAAAAATGATGATTTAATCAAAGAATGTGCTATTAAGTGTAAAATTGCTGCAAATAATCCAACACCCCCTAGCGCAATTCCAATAGAGATTATCCCCATATTCTCAATAGAAGAATAGGCTAACATTCTTTTATAATTCACGATTTTAAATACATAAATAGCGGTTATTCCTATTGAAAGAAATCCCATTGACAAAAGAAGAGTATGGGCATAATTATATAATCCTGACAAATCCATTAATTTTGTATATCTTAAAATTACAAGAAAAGCAGAATTCAAAAGAGTTGCAGAAAGCATTGCTGAAACTGGTGATGGTGCTTCTGCATGGGCATCTGGAAGCCAAAAGTGAATCGGCGCCAGACCGGCTTTAGTGCCAAAACCTACCAAAATAAAGGCGTAAGACAATTTTAACCAAAACGATTCAATTAATGTTGCATTCGCATATAAATTATTATAATAAAGTGAGTTTACTGTATTTGAGCCGATTAAAAGTAGTATTATACCAACAAAAGCCAATGAAATTCCTATTGAACACAAAAAAACATACTTCCAAACAGCCTCTAACGAATATTCTGTTTTGCTTTGCAGAATCAAATAAGCACTTGTAAGAGTCGTCGCCTCGACAAATACCCAGGTTAAACCAAGGTGATTGCTTAAAATTGCGCCAACCATTGACAAGAAGAATAATGAAAAGATAATATTGTATTTCCAATCTTTTAACCCTTGATAAATAACAACATTTATTGTAACAATAATCAAAACAGCTAAAAAAGTCATATTCAGGCTATCAAAAACAAAATAATTATTCATTGCAATCACAGTCTTTCAAATTACAAAGCTGACAAACATCAGGATTATGAAATCCCTGTTCAAATTTCCCAACTAAAAGACCAAGTGTAAATATAGCAATAAACACATCAAGCAAAACCCCCAAACTTATAATCATGGGCATCTCTTTGGCGACAGAGAAAGAAAGTAAGAATATTCCGTTCTCAAGCATAGCAAAACCTACCACGTGAGTTATTAATTTTTTCTTTGTTGTTATAAAGAAAAAGCTGATTATTATTGTTGAAATCGCTATCCCGAAATATAAAGTTGAAACATTATTTAAATATTCACTGTGAATATTTGATACAAGTAAACCACCTAAAAAAATGAAACTTGAAACCGCTAAAGAATAAAAATGCGGGAATCTTGGATCAGAGTCTCTTTTAATGTTATTTTTCAATGCAACATGTTTTAAAAATCCCGGTACTAGAACAGCTTTTATGACAAATGTTTCTACTATCAAGAACAAGAACATCATTAATTCATGTTGATGATGATAAAATATCGTAATTAAACAAAGCAAGCCACCTTGTACTCTTAGCATATTTATTTGTGCCAAAGTTCTGCTTGATGTAGCCATATAAAGAATAGAAAATCCAAATAATAAAACTAATAAAGTAATCAAATCAAGCCTCCGTAAAGATTTAAAAGTGATAACGCCATTATAATAAGCGCAATAGTAATTAAGACAAACGTATATTCAATGATATGAGTTAGCCTTAATCTTGCCGATATTGACTCGATAAGACCTATAATTAAAGATATTGTAAGTATTACTATGCCTGTTCCTAAAATTGATTGAGGAGCCAATAAGGATGCAATCAGACCTGTAAAAAGTAACATTTTTAGTGCATTTGAATAAGAAATAAACGCTAAGTCAACTCCTGAATTATCTAGAACCATTGCTTCGTGTATCATTGTTAGCTCCAAGTGAGTTGTAGGGTCATCAACAGGAGTTCTTGATCCTTCTATTAATATCATTAAAAATAGTGCAATCGTAGCAAGTAAAATAATTAACAACCAGACTTTACTATTGAAAGATAAAATTTTTGATAAACTTTCAAAAGAATAAATATGTCCTACAGCGCAAATTGATGAAATTATTATAAAAAAGGCGGGTTCAATAAGTGATGTATAGCTTGCTTCTCTACTTGCTCCCATTCCTTCAAAACTTGAGCCCGTATCCATCGCTGCAGTTATACTGAAAAATTTACCTAATGCTAAAATATAAGCGAATAAAATAAAATCTCCTTGAAAATGAAAAATACACACTAAAGAACAAGCCATAACAATACAAGCAAGGTTTATTGTTGGTGCTATTTGAAAAATAAATGAAGTAGTTTCACTTATCACAATCCCCTTTTTTATTAATTTGAAAAAATCAAAGTATGGTTGAAAAATGGATGCCCCTTGACGTCCTGATACGAGAGCTTTTGTTTTATTTATTATACCAATAAACAAAAATGGTAAAATTAGAAGCATTATAAATTTAATCATAATTTCACCGCCATAACTATTGTTATTAGCAAAAAAATCAAGCCATACAATAAATATTTTTGAATATTTCCACCTTGTATCCAATAAAATTTTGAGATAATAAGTTTATCAAATTCGACAATTGGTTTAATAATATAATAGTCAAATATGTCGATTATTTTAGCCTTAAAGTGAGTTTTTTGGGGAAATAATTCTTTTATCGGTTTAAAATCAAGCTCTCGTAAAAAGAATGGAGTCAAGAAGCCCAAAAATGGTCTTGAAAAAGAATAATTTGAGTATTGCATTTTTGCATTAACATTTTGATATCCGCAATTCCATGTTTTGTATTTGTTTACTGTTCTATTTTTCAATAATACTCCTCTTGCAGCTAAAAGAATGCATATTAAAAATAAAAAAACCAAGTTAAATACAGAAATATTTATCAATATTTGATTTGGTATAATTATTGATGTTTTTATAAAAATTAAACAAGGATTGACAAATAATTGCATAAAAAGAATAGGGAATATACCTATTAAAAGTGTAAATATTGTTAAAATTCCAATTGGAACTATCATAAATTTTGAGTTATCTTCATTTACTTCTTGAGCTTTGTTACTTTTTGGAGCACCAAGAAATATAGTACTAAACATATTTGAAAACGCAATTAATGTCATTGCGCCTACAAAAGCAAGTAATCCTATAATTAATAATAAAATAGGAAATAAAAAATGGTTTTTAGAATCCAACCCGTTAAGTATACTTAAATAAATAAAAAATTCGCTAATGAAACCATTAAATGGTGGTAGTGCACAAATAGCAATAGAACCTGCTAAAAATAGAATTGCAGTATAAGGCATCGACTTAATTAACCCCCCGAGTTTTTCACAATCCTTTGTATGCACTTTAGAATCAATAGAACCCGCTGCCAAAAATAAAAGAGATTTAAAAATTGAATGATTTATAATATGAGCGAATACCCCTACAAATCCGAATACAGCCATAAGACTATTCTTATAACATAGCCCAAGCATTCCCAGTCCCAGTGAAATTGTTATTAACCCAATATTTTCTATTGAAGAATAAGCAAGCATTTTTTTATAATTTCTTTGAGCTGTTGCATATAAAATTCCAAAAAATGCTGAAAGCAATCCAATAAGTAAAATTATATACGAAATTGATAGAGAGGGAGTTTCGATGTATGTAAGAATCCTTAAAATCCCATAGATTCCTGTTTTAATCATAACACCACTCATTAGTGCCGAAACATGAGATGGTGCAACCGGATGAGCTTTAGGTAGCCAGGTGTGAAGTGGGACAAATCCGGCTTTTATTCCAAATCCAATTAAAAAGAAAATAAATATAGTATTTGAAAGCTGTCCCTTAAAATCAGTAAAATTAAGGCTTCCTGTTTTTATATTTAATAAAATAAATCCGCAAAATAAGAGTAAAGCTCCAATTTGCATTGTAATTAAATAATTAATGGCATTTTGTCTGACTTCTTTTTTTTCATTTTCAAATAATAGCAAAAAAAATGAGGATAGACTCATAATCTCCCAACAGATTAAAAACATTAAAATATTTTGCACAATTACAATAAGTATCATTGAGGGAATAAAAATACCTAAGAAAAAATAATGTGTGGATAATTTTTTCCTATATGATTTAAGATATTTGCTTGAATAAATTATTGATAAAAATCCTATTATCAGAATGATAAAAACAAAGATTGATGATAAAGAATCAAGAACAAATTGGACATTTTCGATTAAGCCGTTAAAATCAATGTTTGAAATTAGTACATTTTGATTAAATAAGGTAATAGTAGTTGGGATTAGCCCCAAAACTGTTGCAAGTCCTGAAAATAAAGTAAATATTATTGCTTTATATTTTTCCTTAAAAAGTATTTGGGCTAATCCTGAAAAAACAAATAAAATTATTGAAGTAAATAAAAATACCATTATCAGTTTAGCTTCTTTCAATAAAATTATCCTGCTAAAATATCAAAATGCAAGAAAATTCTGCAAAATTTTTTTTAGATGCGTTATTTAGCGAAGCTCTATAAAATTTTTTTTGATTTTTATACAAATTAGGCTACAAAAACTTAGAAAGAATTAATCCCGAGTTAATCTTTTTTCCCTATTTCTAAAATAGTATCCATCATATCCATTTTAGATTCAATTACATTTACTTCTGCGGACACAGTGATTTCTGCTAATACACTTGCTAATACTAAATCAACAAGATTATCCTCTCCCGAATTAAACTTTTCTAATTCGTTTAATAATTTTGCTTCTGAGCTTATAATCGCTTGGTCCTCCTTATAAAAAGAGTTTAAAGATTCAAATTTCTCAATCTCTGATCGTTGTGATGTAGAAACCTCTGGTTGAAAAATATTGCTATTAATATTATTAACACCTAAAACCATTGTTTTTACCTTTATGATTTATTAATATATAGTTTTGTTCCACAAAAAAATATATTTTAAACTTCAGAAAATTCTTTTTATAAATTATTTAATAGCCTGATTAGGGTTTTTAATTATTTCTAAAATTGCTTAAACTATAACAATGGATATTTTGGAAATGATAAAAATGTTTAATAATCGTAAAAAAATAAATTTGTCGGATTTAATAGATATAAATTTTTTGCAAGAATTGCAAGATGACTTTTCTAATACTTTAGATGTAGCAAGTATTACTGTTGATGATAAAGGACCAATTACAAAACCAAGTAATTTTACAAATTTTTGCACAAAACATATAAGAGCAAATGAATTAGGTGCTCAAAAATGCAATCAATGCGACATAGAGGGTGAAGCTTTAGCAAAAGAAAAAGGAGAACCTGTAATTTATACTTGCCATGCCGGTCTTACTCATTTTGTTGTTCCTATAATAGTTAAAGGAAAGCATGTTGCTTCAATTTTAGGCGGGCAAATTTCTAGTATCAAACCAGATGAAAAACATTTTAAAAATATTGCTAAGCAACTGGGTATTGAAAAAGAACATGAATATATAGAAGACTTAAGAAAAATTAAAGTGATTCCTGAAAAAAACATTAAAGCTGCTGTAAAGTTACTTTCTCTTGTTGCAAATTCAATCTCAAAAATAGCACACAAAAATTATGAACTAATAGAAAAAAACCAAAGAGAAACGCTTACAGAAAAAATAATTAAAAAAATTAGAAGTACACTTGACGCAGAGGATGTTAAAGAATATTTTCTCGAAATTGCTCAAGAATATTTTGGATCGGATAGATGTATCTTTGCCGATTATGATAAAACTACAAAAAAATTTATACCTTTTAGTCGTGAAAAATTAAAATCTCCTGACATAAAAAGTTTAATGGGTGTCGACTTAGAAGAAGTATTTCCTGAGTTTTGTGCAAAATTAAAAAAGGGGAAAGACATTATTATTAGAGATTTAGAAAAAACTCTATCAAGAAAAAGCCTTTTAGGATATAAAGCTGTAAAAACACTAAAAGAAAGTGATGCAAAATCTGACTACGGGCTTTTAGTAAAATGCAGAGATGAAATCGTAGGAATTCTTATACTTCACTTTATAAAAGAAAAAAATGTTTTAAGTCATGATGAATTTGACTTTTTAAAAATTATAAGAGAGCATGCAGGAGCGGCACTTTGCCAATCTGAATTATATGAAATAACTAAACAACAAGCTGAAAGAGAAAGAATATTAGGGGGTATAAATAACCACATAAGAAGCTCTTTAGATCTTAAAGATATTAAGCATGAAATAGTTAATCAAATTGGAACATTTTTAAATGCTGACAGAGTTGTTGTTGCTTACTATGATTATAAAGTCAATAATTATATTGTTTCAAAAGAAGGAGAATACTTATCCTCTGATAATGTAAAAACTCTTGTCGGAATTGATTTTGCAGGTACTCCAGGATTTGCTGAATATATAAGAAATATTCATTTTCAAGGTAAAGATATTATTTTTAATGATCTTGATAAATATCTTGATGAAAATGATTTTAGGAATACAGGAGTTGAAACTTTCTATCGTGATTTTGGATTTATTTCATCAGCAGCAATAAATATGTATTATGAAGATACATTTATAGGTGATTTAGTAGTAACATTCGAAAATAAAAAAAAATTTACTGATGAAGAAATCAAATTCCTTAAAGCAATAGCAGACCAGGCAGGTGTTGCTTTTCATCAAGCAAAATTATTTGACGAAAAACAGCGTATGGCAGAAAATGAAAAATTTTTAAGGCAAATAATGTTATCTTCTGTAGAAAGTTTTAATTTTAAAGAAATTGTTAATTTAATAGTAACAGAAGCTGGAAAATATTTTAAAGCTGACAGATGTTTTTTTATTAAAATTGATCAAGAAACTACCACAAATAACCCTATGGAAATATATTCAGAATATCTTTCATCAAAAAACATTGTATCTCATTATTTAAGAAAACCGAAAAAAGAAGAAATAGAAGATTTTATTAAAATCGGACAAAAACGCGGGAATGATATTGTTAATGATATAACTAAGGCAGATTTGCCTGATATAACAAAAAAATTCTTGATAGATGAATTATCAGTAAAATCATATTTAAACGCTCCGGTTTATTATGGTGATATTAATTACGGCGGATTAGTTTTACATTATGTTAATGATTTTAAAACATTTACTCAGGAAGATATTTATATGGCTAATGCTATTGCAAATCAAACAGCCACTGTTATTAATCAGTTAAAACTCTATGAAGAGCAAAAAAGCACTGCTGAAAGAGAATCTTTATTGCGAAATATATCCGAAACAATTAGAAGTACACTTGATATAAATAAAACGAAGAAATCCATTATCGAAACAATTGGCAAAACTTTAAAGACAGACAGATGTTTTATTACTGAATATGATAATAAAAAAAATAAGTTTTTAATCGTTGAAGATGAATATTTATCTTCTAATAATGTAATTGAATATAAAGGATTTGATTCTGAAATAGAAGTCCCGCATTTTATGGAGGCTTTCAAGCAAGGAAAAACATTATTTATTAATAATAAAGAGATTTTTATTGATTCAGAAAACAGAGATTTTACGATTGAAAAGAAAGCTATTGAAAAATTTAATGTTAATTCTGCCTTTAGTTGTCCGTTAAATTATAAAGATCAATTTTTAGGTGTATTATCGACTCATTATATTCGAGAACACTATATAAATGAAGATGAGATTAATTTAATAAAAACTATTGCTAATCAAGTAGCAACAGCAATTCATCAGGCAAGATTATATAAAGAAACCCAAGAACTTGCAAAAAGAGAAATGCTTCTGAGAAATATAACCGAAACGGTAAGAAAATCTCTTAATTTTGATGAAACAAAAAGACAAATTGTTAATATCATCGGAGAAACATTAAAAGCGGATAGATGTTTTATTATTGAATATAACAAATCTAATGATAAGTTTTTAATTCCCAATGAAGAATATTTGTCATCAAGTAATATTCTTTCTTATAAGGGTGTAGATTTAAACGAACATGTACCTAGTTTGTTTGCAGAATTTAAAAAAGGAAAAAAATTGGTTATAAATAAAAACGGTTCTACTTTAAATGATGAAAAAGTAGACTTTGAACAGGAAAAGTTTGAAGATGTAAGAAAAGCTATTGAAAAATATAAAGTATATTCTTGTCTGGTTTTTCCTCTATACTATTCGGACGAATTTCTTGGAGATTTAGTACTACATTATGTTGAAGTTCAACATGAAATTGGGGAAGATGAAACTAATTTTTTGAGTTTAGTTTCAAACCAAATAGCCTTGGCTTTATATCAATCTAAATTATATCAAAAGGTACAACTACAAGCCGAAAGGGAAAGAATTAGCAGAAATATTGTAGAAATTTTAAGAAGTACTTTAGATAAAAATATGATAGAACACTTATTTGTCAGAAATATTGGTAAATATTTCAATGCGGATAGGGTATTCTTCTCAGAATTTAACAATAAAGAGGGGAAATATATGCCAATTTTAGAACAATCTGAGTATTTATCAAGCATTGAGGAAAAAAGTTTTGCATGTTATGATTTTTCAAATGAAACTACGAGCGGACATATTCAACCATTATTAGAAAAAAGAGAAATACTCATTCCAAACTGGGCAGGATATATAGAAAAAAATTCTAAAACTCCTGAATTATTGGCTTTATATAAAGAAGCAAATACAAAATCAACGTATAGTTTCCCGGTTTTGTATGAAGGTCGTATAATGGGATATTTTTGCATTGAATTTACTCATAAAATAAATGAATTGCTGGATGAAGATATAAACAGGATTAGAAATATCTGTACTCAAGCAGGCATTGCATTGTATCATGCAGAATTATATTTAGAAGCACAACAAGCCTTGCAGTCAAAAGAAGAACTTATCTCTAAAGTAAAAATAGGTATAGAAAAACCTGTAGATGAGATACTAAAAACGTCAAGAGTTTTATCAGAACTAGAACTTGAACGTGACAAGCAAAGAGAATACTTAAATAACATTATTAACAGTTGCAATCAATTATTGGAATTGACAAGGGATATTTCTAACATTAAAAATGATTAGATGCCTATAATATTACTCAAAACCTAAAATATCTTTTATTTTGATAACTATAGTATTTATAAATTCATCTAGACATCTGTTTTAATTAATCAAGTTTCAAAGCTTGGTAAATTACGCCTGTTTCATAAATTAATGTAATTAAATCCTCTTGAAGCTCAAATTGTTTATTTACTACATCTAATCTTGCATTGTTAAGATTATATTGAGAATCTATTACTGCAACAAAAGGTAATTGTGCATTATTCCAATTTTTTCTTATAAGGATTTGGCTTTCTTCGGCTGTTATTTGTGCTATTTTTGCGTCTTCAAGTTTTTTTATGTCACTGTCAACGCGGGTATAAATTTCATAAACTTTAAAATTTACTTCTTTTTTAAATCCTTCTAATTGTTCTTTTGCTTCTTCTGTCAAATATTTTGCCTTTCTAACTCCATGTATTCTCTTGTTACCGTCAAATATGTTCCATCTGAAATATGCTGCTGCAATGTAGTTATTTCCAAGTCCCCCGAAAGGGTAGTAAGGGCTGTAAAAATTATATGATGCAATTGCGTTTAATGTGGGATACCAGTCGGCTTGTTCATGTTTTATGTTATTTTTTGTATTTTCAACTCTTATTTCCATTGCCTTTACATCGCTTCTGAATAATGCAATACTCTGATAACAGCATAAATCATTGCTAAATTTTATCTCAGGGATCGAATCTGATATTTCTACCGAATTTTCAATACCCAAAAGCAAGCCCAAACTTTTTTTTGCAATTTCTAATCTTGTATTTTCCATATTCATTTTTTCTTCAACTTCTTCGACAGCTGATTGAGCTCTGATAATATCAGAATAAAGTCCATTCTTTTTTTCATATCGCTCTTGTGCTATTTTAAGGTGTTCTTTTGAATCTTCAATGCATTCTTTTATAACTTTTATTGTATCTTTGTGTTTATTTATTTTAATACATGCCTGAGTAACTTGATTAATCAATTCTTCTTTTTTTCTTATATATAAGTATTCACTTGCAGAATATTCTTTTTTTGTCATTTGAAAAGATACAAAAGATTTTTTGTCAAAAAATGTTTGTTCAATAGATAATGAAGTAAGAAAGTTACGAATAGCACCCGGATAATCAAGTGTTCCAAAAGATAAATCTTTCATTGTCAAATTTGTTTGGTTTAGCTTCATTGCAAAAGCCTCTATGGGATTATTTGAAACCATAAAACTTTCAAGAAATTTAGCATGGGGAAGCAAATCACTTTTTGCAATTCCTACATCTTCTGCAATAGCAAGAAGATGATTTCTGAGAGCTTTTATATTATTATTATTCTCCAGTGAATATTTCACTGTATCATGGAATGACATAATACAGGGAAGATTTTCACTTGAAGATATAGATTGACTTAAAATATCTTTGGCATAGACTTCTAAATGGCAAAGATTCAAAATTAATATTATTAGTATAATAATAAATTCTTTTTTCAATTTACTCTGCCAAAACCTTAATACTGAACTTAGATTCATTTATATTAAGGGAATTTTAATCCCCCTATTTAACTATTTTTTGTAAATAGAGTTAGTTTTCTGCTTCTATAACTTCGGGAATTGATACCAAGTTAATAAGCAAAAAATCCTTTTGTTAACATAATTGAATTACCATGACCTCTTCTTAAGCCTTGCATTACATTATGTTTCATTTCTTTAGTTTTATGATTTTTAGCAGCAAAACCTTTTGGGGTAAATATTTTTTTGCTATCACTTAATTTTTTATTATCTTTTTCATCTTTCGTAATTTTTTGTTTGTCCACTTCGTTTGCTTGTTGTTTTAGTTGATAATATTTTGTAAAAGAACCTTTTATATAAGAATTATAAACGTTTTCATCCCCTCTTATTGTTGTTCTTGATGGATTATAATCCCCGCCTACATAAGAAGCTATCAAATTAGAATCTTTAGCTATGTTTGCTTGATTCAAGCTCCCTTTAATTAAAGTTTTTGCAATAATTGAATTGTTAACACCTGTTATAGTTAAATTTCCACCAACATATGATTCTCTTGTTCCGGAACCATAAGACGCAGTTAAAGCTGAAGTATTATTTATATTATAGTCAGAAACAGAAGACAAACCTTTTGATGAATCTAAGATAGTCGGATACAATCCTGTTGAAGCTGAATCCGAATTAGATATTAAAACATCGGCGGCTTTTGAAATTGTAAGATTTTTATCAACATAAATACCTTTTAAGTTTACGTTTCCCGATGTTGATATGTCTACACCATTATTAAACAAAGAATCTGTTACATTCATATCGGATACACCATATAAATAAGCTGAATTAAGTGTAGAATCTTTGACATTAACTCCTTCGATTGTAGATGTAATAATTGAATCTCCAAGGGTGGAATTGTCAATATCTACAGAACCTGCAGTTAATGTAGCATTTGCGCCACCTGTTACATTCGTCAATTTAATATATTCCTTAGTTGCATTAGCTGTTAATGAATTTGTTGCTGTGGTATCTTCAATAATTATTTTATAACGAGCAATTAAATTTGTATCATCCAATAACGAATTATTGACTTTTATATAATTTCCGTTCAACAGACTTGAATAAACATTAGAATTTGTTATTATAAATGAAGTTGCATTTGACGATGTAATATTTTGTAAAGTAGAGCTGTTATATGCACTTATACAATTCTGCGCAAACAGGCTGGAACTATCTATTGTAGAAGCATTGAAATTTATATTTTGGCTTGTCAGATAACTTGAATTAACAGTTGAATTCGCTATAGACAAAGTATTATATGCATATAATAAAGAAGCATTATCTATTAAAGAACCGCCTTTTATAATCAAACTATCTTTTGCTGATAAGCTCGAATTTGTATTAATATTTGAAGAATTTACATTAATATTTTTGGCCGCATATCCATATGATCTATCTTTAAATGCGGCACCTTCTGCAAAACTTATGTTATTCGCATATAAATTTGACCCTGAAACGGTTGTACCACTGCCTGTTATATATATGTCGTTATTTGCTTTTGCAGATAAACAAGAAATTAAACTTGAGTCTCCATATATACTTATATTGTTTTTTGCTGATAATGTAGAATTTTGTATTTGTGAATTACTTGAACTAATATTATTTCCTGATATATTAGTGTTATTTAAATTAGAGTTGATTAAAGAAATTGTATTTACTGCATATAATAACGGGGTATCATTAAGAGTAGAGCCTGTAATTGAAAGATCTGCTCCAGCAGATAATCTTGAATTTGTCATTAACGATGAACCAGTAAAATAAATATTTTTGTTTGAATAAGCGTAGGAACTGTCTTTAAAAATAGCACCACTTGAAAACCCGACATTATTTGTAGCATATAAATTTGACCCTGAAACGGTTGTACCACTACCTGTTATATATATATCGTTGGCTGCTTTTGCAGATAACACATTAACTAAATTTGAACCATCATATACACTTATATTATTCTTTGCTGTCAGTAATACATCATTAATTGATGTATTTTTTAATTTTAAATTATTACCTGCCAATAGACTGTTAGAGCTAACTGAAGAATCAGCTATAATTATATCATTTGATGTATGAATCGAAGAATTTGTTATTGATGAATTATTCATTACATTTATACAATTTTCTGAAGCTAATGACGAGTCTTTTATTGCGGAAGAAGATATTGTCATTTCGCCATAAGAATATGTAAATGAATTATTTTCTAATAACGCCCCATTTAAAAAACTAGCTTTTCCTGTTGCATATAAATTAGAATTGTTTACAGTAGTGTTTGTATCTCTAACAATAATATCATTAACTGCTTTTACAGATAATGAATTAATTATACTTGAACCGCCGTAAATGTTAAGATTATTTCTTGCGGAAATAATAGAATTATTAACAAAAGAATTGTCTAAATCTATATTATAAGCGGATAATGAACTGCTTCCGCTGACAGAAGAAGTTTTTGTATTTATATTATTGGAAGTAAAAAGCGAAGAGTTTGTTATTGAGGAATTGTTTAAAACATTTATATCTTCAACTGCTGCTAACGCAGAATCTTTTATTATAGATGAAGTTATGTCTATACCTTTTCCCGAATACGCAAACGAATCATCTTCTATAGATGCGCCGCCTGAAACACTAAGTTTTCCTGTTGCATACAAGTTAGAGCTACTAATAGTTGTTCCTGAATCATAAATATTGATGTCATTTAACACTTTTGCAGATAAACAATTAGTAAGACTAGAACTGCCATAAATATTGAGATTGTTTTTTACATAGAACGTAGAATTATCAAATAAAGATTTAGAGGCATTTATGTCTAAGCCGGAAAGATAACTGTTTGTATCGGCAATTGAGTTTGAATAATTTATCGTTTTTTGCGAAAAAGCTTTTGTATTAGAAAACGTCGAACTATCTGTAACATTTATATTTTCTGCTGTTGCCATTGTTGAATCAACAACAGATGAATTTGAAACATTTATGTCTTTTCCCGAATACAAAGAAGAATTAGCACTTATAGTCGAAGAATTAGAAATATTTGTTTCATTTATTGCCGTAATTTTTGAATTTGCTAATTTGGAATTATTTAAATTAAGATTATTTCCGGCATATAAAACTGATTTATTTTCTGAAATATCCAAATCGGTTGTGCTGATATCACCTTTTGCAAGCAAATGAATGGTTCCATCCGAGTTATTTTTTACAGCCATTTCAGCTTTTTGAACAGTAATATTATAGGTATCATTAACATTTGTCGAATTTAATGTAGTTTTAAACTTGTCTCCACCAACGGGTGTGGCATAAAAAGTTACACCATCAGCAGTAATCAATCTAATGTCACTTCCACCACCTGATAAAATTTTCCCATCAGTTCCGATTCCTGTAGTGATTTTTGCCTCATTTACATTAATAACCGGAGCTACTATATTTATATCATCTGCAACTTGAATTATTGCAGCATTAGAACCAACACCACCTTGCCCTATTGTTATTGTCCCTGTTGAGTTATTATTAGATAAATTAATATCATTATTTGGGTTTATATAAACATTTTTAGTCGTAAGGGTTAAAGCATTTACATTAGTATAAGAACCGTTTTCAAATAACATTCCATTAGGATTTGAAATTATTACACGACCTGAACCTTCAGATGTCAAATGTCCGGCAAAAGTTGATAGTCCTCCTGTTATTTTGTTTAATGATACTTGGTTGTTGCCGTAGGTGCTGTTAAAGACGTATTTTAATGACTGATTAGCTCCTGTATTTAGCGCATTCCAGTTTAAAGTGCTTGTTGCTTGAGTGTTTGTTATTGTTGCATTTGTGTAATCAGTAGAGACAACCGCACCGCTTACACTATTCAAGCTTGCACCACCTAATCCTGTATTATTTAATACAGTGCCAGAAGTTACATCAGTAGCC
The DNA here is from genome assembly GCA_964391675.1 of uncultured Muribaculaceae bacterium. Classification (GTDB taxonomy): domain Bacteria; phylum Cyanobacteriota; class Vampirovibrionia; order Gastranaerophilales; family Gastranaerophilaceae; genus CAYMMX01. Next base: position 152,082 of record CAYMMX010000005.1, read on the forward strand.
ATTACAGGTAAAATATTAATTGTACATGCTAATAATGAAAAAATTATAGCTGATATTTTTTTGATTCTGATTGCTATTGACATTATTGAAATGCCCTTTTCTCTAATTCATAAATTGCTTTTGGCGGTAAATAAGTTTCCAAGTCTTCAACTATTATAATAACTCAAATATATTTTTTTTTGCTAGTTAGTTACAGAATTTTAATATCTTTTAATTAAAAAATGTCTTTATGATAATATCGAAAAAGAGGAATAAAAAGAGATAATTTTTATGAAAAAGATAGCCATTATAATTGGGTTTTTATCATTGGCAATTACCCCGGCTTCAGCCATTAATAATGATGCACAAAATGCATTGGGTTCTAACCCAGGGGTTATGAATAAACAAAATCAAATGCAAATTGAAAATCTTGAATTAGAAAAAAAGCTTATTGAAACTGTACCGCAACCCCCTGAAAAAGACATTGAAGAAGAAGATTCTGCTAAAAACAAAGATTTAATACAAGGCAATCTAACATACAACCCCAAATTCAAATTAAATAAAATTATTTTTCAGGGCAATAAAAAAATTTCAGACAAAAAGCTTCAAAAACTTACCAAAGATGTTATAGGAAAAGAAGTTTATATTAATGAAATTATTGATTTAACTATTAGCATAAGTCGTTTTTATCAAAAACAAGGCTACCTGACATCTTATGCTTATTTACCTCCACAAGAAATTAAAGATGGCGTTGTATTAATAGGCATAAAAGAAAGTCTGGTTTCACAAAAAGAAATTGTGGGTAATAAATGGGAAAAAAAATGGTATTTTCAAAATGTTGTGTTGGGCGGTTCGGGTTTGCAGGAAGATAAAATATTTAATGTTAAAAACCTTCAGGGGGCAATGAAAACAATCAATAATGAAGCATATTTAAAAGGTAATGCCGAAATAACAAAGGATAAAAACGATAATACAATTATTCAATTAAACATTGCTGATAGGTTTCCTCTTAACTTAGATTTATCATGGGATGACTATGGCAGAAATTATACAGGAAGGCAAAGATTTACAAGTATTGTAGGTATAGATAATTTCTTGGGTTTTGGCGATAAAATATATGGTGGTGCAGTTTTATCGAGCGGTTCAAAGGGTGCTTTGGCCGGGTATCAAATTCCTATAAATAAATACGGAACAAAATTGTCCTTTGATTATTCTTATTCGAATGTTTATCTGGGTGGTCCTTATCGTTCTCAGGATATTCAAGGAAAGGCTCAAAGTTATGGTTTGAGATTAACTCATCCACTGATAAATACTGCAACAAAAGAACTGACACTTTCTGTAGGTGTTGATGCGATTAGTTCAAGAAGTGATTCGATTGCGTTAGGTCAAAATCTTTCTGATTACAGTCTGAGGGTTTTAAGAACCGGATTATACGGAATGTTTGATGATAAAAAAGGTCGGACAATAAGCAGTTTTGGTGTTGATATGGGAACCGATGCGCTGGGAGCAAGCCAAAATATAGACAATGGACCTCAAAGTGTGTTTTATAAGATTATTGCAAGTATTATGAGAATACAACGTTTGCCGAAAAATTGCCTTGGAATTATAAAACTAAATGGGCAATATTCTCCTCAATCTTTATATTCTGCTGAACAAATGTTTCTTGGGGGCGTTTATTCAATAAGAGGTTATCAACCAAGTGAGCTGATTGGTGATTATGGTATTTCAGGCTCTTTTGAAGTTAGAACACCCGTACCCGGTCTAAACAAAATTCTACCGAAAAAAATTAAATCTTGGTCTGATAAAATTAAACTTGCTGTTTTCTACGACTGGGGTTATGTTAAAGAACATAACGATTTGTATGGTTATCCAACAAACTTCTTAAGCAGCTTTGGTTTTGGTACATATATAAATTTAACAGAAGCAATTTATGTTCAGATGGGTGTTGGAATTCCTGTCGGTCCTAAAAACTACAACGATGATAATGCCAGATTTTATTTCTCTATCAATACCGATATAGATAGAATATTCCTAAAACCAAAAGAAAGATTATAATTATCTATTAAGTAACTACAAAAAGGATACCATCACAGAACTGTGATGGTATCCTTTTTTAAAATCTCCTTTTGCATTGTTACAATATCTTAAACAACTCCTTCTTTTCTTAAAGATTACTTTATCAAAAGACGACAAAACAACTACAAGGATATGTTTTGTTGTGAAGGGATATAATAATTGAAAAAGCTAGTTTTAGTAATATTAACTTTATTTTGTTTTTGCTCTATTCAAGTAAAAGCAAACGAATTTAACAAATATTCAAATGATACAAAAATCATATCAGCTCTGGAATTATTGAATGAAATTAATTCCCGAGATGTGATTGAAAGACTTGATAATAATTTTTCGAAAATAATTTTTTACGATCTGAGTTTAATAGATTTTTCATATGCTAATCATTATGCAATTTCGTCAATTGATGAAAATGGTGAAAACTATATTTTAATTAATGAAAAATTTAAAATTGCACCAAAAGAGACTATTGCATGCTTAATAGCACATGAGAGCGTTCATATATTACCAAAAGCAACATTACAGGAAGAAGTTAAAGCTACAACCTTAGAGGCACAAATTTGGCTTAAAGTAAGAAACAATGTTACAAGAGGACATAAAAATGACTTAATTATTAGAGAAAATCATTTGGCAAATTTATATCAAAATTCAACCGCTAAAAATAATCTTATACAAAATGAAATTTTAAGCAACAGCTTTTATCAAAACCAACTTGCAATGAAAGAATAAGTCTATAATATTAATACTGAAAAGGTAATTTTTCTTTATAAAAATCATTTTTGTTTTTAGAAATCTTAGAATTTTGTTTTTTGCTTTTAGTAGAAATTGATTTATATGCATTGTTTATAGATAATTTTGCAGTCACTTTTTTATTATTATAAAAAACTAACCAGAACCTGTTTTTAACATTATTAACGGAAAAAGGTATTTCTCCACTGATTTTATCACCCGGTTTGATTTTTTTAAACACATTGTCCTCATCACCGAAAAGCGCAGGATAGTAAAGTGTATTAAAATTATCAACGAGAGCAATATTAAAAACAGAAAACTCCATATCTGTGTTATTAACTACTGTTAAGTATAATTTAAGCATATTAGCTTCACCATATGGATCTTTATCATATTTTATATCATTAATTTTAACTTCTAATCCCTCATTATATATTTCATGTTGTAAAAAAACATTTTTCTTATAAACCGGAAGAGGTTCCTTTGTATTAATCTTCACTCTTATTTCGTCGCCTTGAGAAATTAAAACATCTTTACCCTTTCTGTAAAGAGCCATTCCTAAGCCTATAGATCCTCCAACTGCAGCACCTCCGGCTATAGTTGCACCTTGGGAAAGCGCCGCATTACTAAGCCCAAACCAAGCAAGTCCCAACACTCCTCCTACTGCACTTCCTGCGGCTGTATAACCTAAATCTGTAGCAATAATTTTAGTTGTTTCTATTGTTGGATGCAATCTCGTTGACATTTTGCCTTTTATAGAAATTTCTCTACCATCAGGTGTAATTAAATAATCAAACTTCAAATCGATAGCACCATTTCTGCCTAATCGTTTTGCATTGCAAATTTCTTCCACAAAACCATGAGCAATAGTTCCTGCAGGGATTATAATTCCGTCTTTGCCTTCAACATCTGTAACGACTTCAGCAAAAAATTCATCTCCTTCCTTTGAGAAAGTAGAATCAATAACTTGTGATACATTCATAATAAGAATATCGCTACCGCTTAATTTGTTAACAGAGCCAGTAAAAAGTTCTTTGTTTTCAATTGCATTTAATTCATCTTTCTGGGCGCTACCTTTGAACAAATCTGTAGAGGCATTTGCAAAACAGCAAAAATTACTTCCAAAAAACGCAATTATCAAATTTATTTGTAAAAAAAATTTAAAAATCTTTAACATTAATATAATTATACTACCTTTTTAGCTGTTTTTTATTAATTTTTGTTAAATTAGACTTGAATAATTATCATATATTATAAAATAATAAATATACTTAACTTTATTTTTTTAATGACTAGGGAATTTATATATTGATTACAATAGCGGAAAAAACTGTTGAAAAGGACAGTATTAACAAGTTAATAAAATTAAATGACATCAATTTACCTCTAAACAGTATTACTTTTTTGATAAAAAACAAACCGATTCAAAAAAGAATAAAAAGGTTTATGGATTTCAGTCTAAGTTTGTTAGCTTTAATTGTATTATCACCTGTATTTTTATTAATAATATTAGCGATAAAATTTGAAACAAGAGGCCCAGCTTTGTTTAAACAGGAGCGGATCGGACTTGATGAAAAAATCTTTTATATGTATAAATTTAGAAGTATGGTTATAGATGCAGAAAAAAGATTTGAGGAAGTAAAATCTTTAAATCAGACAAATTCGGTTATGTTCAAATCAAAAGAGGATCCAAGAATAACAAAAGTCGGCAAATTTATAAGAAAGTACAGCCTGGATGAATTGCCACAGTTATTGAATATTTTAACAGGCGAAATGAGTATAGTTGGTCCAAGACCGCCTCTACCAAGAGAATTAGAGCATTATCAAAAATGGCATCATGTTAAATTTTTTGGGAAACCAGGTCTTACAGGCTTATGGCAAGTAAGCGGAAGGGCAAACATAAAAGATTTTAATAAAGTGATATCTCTTGATTATGAATATTTAAGAGATTGGAATATATTAAAAGATATTTATATTATTTTAAAAACAATTCCTGTCGTTTTATCAGCTGATGGTGCCGATTAAGCGGTTAAACAATATTTAAGTTTGGTAATTGTTGCTTGTTTCCATCCCCCAAAAGAATATATTTAAATCCTGCCTTTTGCCATTGTTGCTTGTCAAAAGCATTTTTTGTATCAATAAAAATTTTATTTCGCATTAATTTTGAAATTTCATCAGGGTTAATTGATAAAAATTCTTTGTGTTCGACAGTTAATAAAATACAATCAGAGTTATTAAAGGCTTCATCAAAGGTAGCTAAAGAATTATTAAATACTTTAACGTGCGGGTCATAAATTGATAAACCCATGCTTGGATTATTTTCGATTAATTTTGCTATTTCAATAGACGGAGATTCTCTGATATCATCTATGTCAGGTTTGTAAGTCAATCCGAGCATTGTAATTTTAGGATTTGAAATATCTTTTAAACTTTCAAGTAGAATTTTATAAGTAAATTCAGGCATCGAATCGTTGGTAATTCTTGCTTGTCCTATAAGCTGGGCTAAAACAGGATTTTTTTCAACAATAAACCAAGGATCAACCGAGATACAGTGTCCTCCAACACCAGGCCCCGGAGAGTGGATGTTTACTCGGGGATGAAGATTTGCTAATTTTATGACTTCCCAAGCATTAATCCCCATTTTTTGAGATATTTTAGCAAGTTCGTTTGCAAGTGCAATATTTACATCTCTGTAGGTGTTTTCCATAATTTTAACCATTTCTGCGGTTACAGTATCTGTCAAATGGATTTGTCCTTGTACAAAAGAAGCATACAAATCTTTGGCTAAAAGGGCTGATTTTTGATTAATTCCACCGATTATTCTCTGGTTAAAGACCAATTCGTGTATAATATACCCGGGTAAAACTTTTTCGGGACAATGCGCAACGAATAATTCTTCGCCTATTTTAAGACCGGATTTTTCTAATATAGGGATAAGGAAATCTTTGGTGGTTTCAGGAGGAGATGTTGACTCAAGTATAACAAGGTTGTTTTTTCTTAATTTTGAAAGTATTGATAAAGCGGCAGCTTCTACATAATCCAAACAAGCTTTTTTCCCGGCTTTAACTGGTGTCGGTACAGCTATAATAAATGCGTCTGCTTCTTGAACTTCGGTGTAAGCTTTTAAATTCCCTGAAAGAACTGTGGATTCGATTAATTCTTTTAATCCCGGTTCTTCAATATGTATTTGAGCATTATTAATAGTCTGGACGATATTAGGGTTAACATCAATCCCACAAACATTAAAACCCTTAGATGCCAGCATGCCTGCTGTTGGCAGGCCTATATATCCTAAACCAATGACACAAATAGTTTTCATACTGCTCCTTTAAATTATAATTTATATAAAAATTATAATCCAATGAAGAGGAGAAAACAAATAATTATTTAAGAAAACGCCAACAAATCTCTTTTATCAAATCTACTATTTAAGGCTTCTTCGATTAAGTTTTCTTTTGAGATATTAATGTAAGCAATAAGAACAACAAAAGCTATTGCAAATAAGTTAGTCAACCAATCGTATACATCACAACTTCGCAAAGAAAGAAAAGATTGAACACCTTCAGAAACAGCGGCAAAAACTCCGCCAAAAGTTAAAAGGAAGAAAAAGAATTTATTAATATTTTTTTTACCAAAGAAAACGATAAAAGTTTTAATAGATAGAGCGGTTAAAAGGGAAAAACCTAAAAAATGGTAAAGTTTATCAATTCCATCAGGCACTGTAATAGGTAGCAAATCAAGAGCTATTCCTGAAGCTAAAACACAAATGAACACAATCAGCATAAAAGTTTTCTTCATTAAAATTCACTTCTTAATGTAAAATACGAACTATATTAGTATACAAATAACACTTATTAAATATATTCCCTAATAACACATGCCCCTAACCATATAAGTAATGTTTAAAATGATAAAATCTGTTATAATCCAATTAATTCGTGATAAAATTCACGTTTACAAAAAGTAATATTAACCTCGGGAAACGTACACTAGAAAGGATTTATGTATTTTTTACTTAAGGCAAAAAACATCCACGCTTGCGCCCATCTTATATAAGGAATTCTATTCCAAAAATATTTGTTTTTTCTAAAATAAAAATAACCTTTTTTTGATTGGAAAATTTTTACAAGCTCAAGAGTTTTTGTTTCAACAATATTTAATTTTTTTTGACATTTAAGTATTTGAGACATTTTAATTTTATCTAATACAATTAAAGTTTCAGCGATTACATGAATGTCTATCGGAAAAAGCTTATTGTGATAATATTTTGGTATACCGTCCTGTGTAAATAAATTTTCTAGATAATATTCAATAACCTTTTTTGTTATATCGTGTAAATCAATGTCTTCAATATTATTTTGGATATCAATTAAGCTTTCTATGTTAAAAGCTGTATGAAAGTTATCTATCCATCGGTGAAAAGGTTTAATCCCATATGGCCAAGAATTATTTTTATTGATATCTTTAATAGAGAAATTTACTGATTTTTTAATTTTATTTTTTAATTCATCAGAAGGGAAGTATTTATTAATTTCACTTAAAAAACTTGCAGTCAGAAGGTTTGCATTATGAACTTTAGTATTTTCTTTAGGAATATATGCAAAGCATAGAGAATCTTTATCTTCTGTCAGAATAAGTTCATTTAGTATAAATTCGGAGATTTGCCTTGCAAGATTAAGAGCTTCATTGTTGTTAAAAGTTTTATAATATTCAATCAAAGCTTTACCAACATAAACCGAGGTAACTGTATTTGGTGCTCCGATAGGTACGAAAAAAGCTCTTGCTTGCCAATCAAAATTATATCCCCAAGCGATTCCTTTTTCGCGTTTTATAGCACATCCTTTTAACTTTTGATAAAGCTTTTGCACTTCTTCTTTATATTTTTCATCCTTTGTAGTTTTAAACAGATTTAAATTGCCAAGAAGAAACAATGCTCCAGCTTTGGGGTTAAAACCTTTTGGTATAAGAAAAATTTTTCTGAAATTAATAGGTGAGAGTTTGCAAAATTGTATTAAACAAAGCCTGAAGAATCTTGATTTATATAAAACAGTATTTTTAAACAATTTGCTGTTTAGTCCGTCAAAAAGGTCATTACCTTCGTAATTATTTTTTTTAACGTATTCAAAAAGTTTTTGGAAGGAATCATTTAAGCAAATTGTCATAAATCTCCTCCAATTGTTTTGTAATTACCTTAATATCGAATTTTTCTTTAGCTATTCTGTAACTTTCTTTTCCCATGTTTTCTCGGAGTTGTTCATCCGAGGCTAGAATATCAATTCTTTCGGCAAGTGCTTTAAAATCTCCGGGTTGAATTAAAAAACCGTTAAATCCATTTTCTACGGCTTCGGGAATCCCGCCGACAGGAGTTGAGATTACAGGCATACCATATGCCATCGCTTCAAGAATAGAAATAGGCAGACCTTCGTTATAAGAAGGAAGAATTAAAGCGTTAGAATTTTTAAACACTTCTATTTTTTCTTCGCCTGAAATCCAACCTTTAATAATAATTTTATCTTGCAAATTATTATCAATTACCAGTTTTTTAAACTCTTCGATATTACCGTCACCATAGAGGTTTATTTGAACAGCTTTATTTGTAATATATTTTCCTGCTTCTATGATGTCATAAACACCTTTTCGCTTGCCTAAGTGGCCCATAAATAAAAAGTTTGTTTTATCAGAATTTGTTTGATTCAGTTCTTTTATAATTGTTGGATTATATAGGATTTTAACATTTGGATTTAAGGAAATTTTTAAAACCTTATCCTTCCATTGCTTTGATAAAACTATAACTAAATCACTGGAATTAAGCGTTTTGGTAATTATTTTTTTAATAAAGGTAGGGGATTTTTGATAAAAAATATCAAATTCTGCACCATGAATATGTAATAATATTTTTTTATTAAAAATTTTTGCTATTACTGCAACAAAAAACTTCCTTAAAAAACTACCCCTAGAGGCAGTATGAATATGAACCAGTTTAATATTTTTATTTGTGATTAATTGAAAAATGTATTTAATTGAAAAGAAAAAGTAAAAAAATAGCTGAAATAAAATATTTTTACCCTTATAACTTGCAAAATATATAATTTGATTATTATATAAACCATTATCGTAATAAAGCTTGATTACAGAAGCAATTCCACCTTTGAAATTCATATCAGGAGCTATCATTAAAATTTTCGGTTTATTTTTCATTATTTTCACCTATAACTTTGTTGATTACTGCCTGAAATTTACCATTTGGGCCTCTTGTAATTAAATCTACCTCTTTAATTATCACCTTCATATCCGGTGATGTATGCTCAATAATATTTTTTATTAGTTGTTCTTTGTCTTTTACAGAGAAGTTACCGTTCGTTACAACTTTTATGATTAATTCTCCTATTTTTTCTTGTATTATTTGTGATTCTATTATTCCATTAATACCTCTTGTAAAATGATCAAATGCTGTAATTTTAATTCCATCATTTGTTGCATAATAGTAATTAGTTTCTCGTCCTTGAATTGTTGAAACTACTCTAAAATTACGACCACATTTGCATTTTTCATTTTTTAATTCTACTATATCACCTGTTTTATATCTTATTAATGGCATAATATAGTTATCTAAACCAGTTCCTACAAGTTCAATCCCATTTTCTGTATCAATTGTCTCTACAATTGAATAATCTTCAATAATATGATAAGTTCCTTTTTCGCATTGTCCGATAGCAGCAACTCTTTCAGCTTGACCGTACCAATCATAGATTTTGCAGTTAAAAGTTTTTTCTATCAATTCCCTTTGTTCATCTTTTAATTTTTCAGATGAGGTAAAAATTGCTTTTAACGGATATTTTTCATTCAAGTTGCCCAAAAAACTTGCTAACAAATAAATAGATGAAGGGTAAGCAAAAATAACTTCCGGTTTAAATTCTTTAATTTTATTAATATAAATTCCAGCAGTTTTGGTTGACAAATGATAAGAAGACATCAATAATTCTTTATTTGCAGGGTTATATTCCCAAAAAGGAGGGTTTTGTTGTTCAATAGGAACTATAATCTGTCCTCTTAAAGTTAATCGTTTTAACCCAAAATCGCCTACATTTCTATAATGTCGCCATAAAAAAATATTTTCAAAATTTATCGAATGATAATCCCTGTATAAATTTAAAGGAGTTCCTGTTGTTCCACTGGTTTGGCCTACATTACATAAAAATTTAAATCTGTTTTTTGCAATAAGTTTATCTTGATTTGCCCTTATAATATATTTATCAAGGTATGGCAATTTTTTTAAATCTTCTTTTGTTTGAATATCAGAAGGTTTAAATTTCAAATTATCAAACATTTCCCTGTAGTAAGGGACGTTTTTATAACAATGTTTTATGAGTTTTTGTAATTTTTTATTTTGCAACTCTTCAAGTTCTTTTTGCGAAAAATATTGTGATTTTTCCATTTTTTTATATAGGCTATTAAATGTAAAACTTTGCCTAATCTTTTTTTTAAAATAGTATTTTATTTTTTTAATCATTTATTTTAAAATCTCTTTCTCAATATAATTAATTAAAAACTTATGCATTGAATAAAAAGTCAAACCAGATAATTTATCGTTTAATATAGGCTTTTGATTACTACAAATTAAATTTATTGAATCTAATATTCTATTTTCCATATTTTCTTTAATTTTTTTCTTTATCTGTTTAATTTTGTTATTCTCTTTAATTATATTATTATAGGAATATATTTTTATAATACTGCCTGTATCTACTTCTTTATTAATAAAGTGTGTAGTTGCACATATCGGAAAATCGAATAATAATGAATATTCTAAGGTCGATTTACCTCTTATAAATGGTAATACTCCCCAATGATCATTTATAAGTCCTATTTTAAAACCGTCTATTATATTTTCTTTAATTATAAAACCTAATTTATGAAACCCTAAATCTAATTCATTATTTTTTAATATTTTTGTAATTTTCCCGTTTTTATAATCAATATTTATTATTTTATATGGAAAATAAACTCCTTTTAAAAAATTGAATACCTTAAAAAATATTCCGCTTTTTAAGAATAACTTTCTTTTAATTTCCGTATCATGTGTTAATGAAAAAACTTTAACATCTAAATTTTGTTGCTTTAACTTTAAATAAACATTTTTAAATAGAAATGGTGGGCCAATAAGTCCTATTTTAAAATCTTTTTGTTTTGCTCCCGTATTTATTTGAGACATATTATTTTTTATTAAAAATTTTTCTACATCTTCTTTTTTACATAACGGGAAAGGATGAATTTTGTTTAATGTATTTTGCTTGAATTTTTCAAATATTGTATAATATTCTTGTAAATATTTTTTATCATTGTTGTAAAACCATAAAAATTCGTTAAAATATCTAATATCTTGAGTTATTATATATCCCTGCACTAAAAATTTTATTATATTTTGTTTTTGATAAATTTCCAGTTTTTTATTTCTTTTAAAATGAATTTTAAATAAAAGTTCTTCAAAAAACAAAGGGTTACTTTTGAATAAATTTTGTATTATATTCCAATCATCAAAATTCTTATTTAATAAAGTTTCTATATTAATACTATATTCTAATTCATTTTTAGCTTTCATATTTATATTTTACAATAAATTTGTTATCTTTAGCCATTTTTATAAATTCTGTAAAGGTTATAAATTTTATATTTTCTTTGGGATGTTTAATAATATATTCTAAGAATTTTTCTATATTTTTATAATTATCAATATAATCTTTAGTATGAGATTCTATAATAATTGGAATGTTTTCCACTTCAAGTTTTTCTAATTCATTTATAATTTTATCAAATGACTTTTTAAAATATTCAAAAGGTTGATTGCCAATTTTTAAATGAGTAGAGTATGGATTTAACAAGTTGTTATTAAATTTATTCCTAGCGATTGGATTCAATTTTCTAATTTCATTTGGTATTTTTTCTTGTTTTATTTGATTATTAAATATTTTATTAAATATTTTTCTTTTTAAAATATGTGAAAATAATTTTGATAAAGTTATTATATCAGGTGAATATTCTAAAAGAGGCAATAAAATAATATTATTTTTTTGAGGCGATAATTTCGTTATATCTTTAAAATCCGGATAATAAGGATATACTGATTCTTCAAGATTTCTATAATCAACATTTAAATTAGGAATATATAATCCTTTTTTAATTCCCACAACTAACTCTATGTCATTTTTAGATAAAAGATTAAACAATATTTCTGAAGGTTGCATTCCCCAAGATCCGGGTTTAAATGAAATTATTTTGTGTTGGGGATCAATAAATTTAAATAAATCATTTAGATATTTTATAGATTTTTGTATTAAATTTTTTTGGATTATTTCATCATAATTCCCGATATTCCAATCATTATCGACATAAAAATAGTGCCCGTCGTATTTTGCATTAACCCATTGCGGATGTAAATGTAGTTGTACATCAAATCCATTGTATTTCATAAGCTTAACCGTATTATCCCAAAGTTCTTTTTGAATTTCAATTTCAGGATAATTGCTATATTCAATAAATTTAAGTTGTTGAGCAACATCAACCATAAAAGTCATCTTTATATTTAATTTTTTGCATAAATTCATTAAAAATAATGATGGAAGATATTGTAATTCGGCAACATTACCTAAACCATTCCCTTTTAATTCCCAATCATCTTCCAGTATTATATAAAAATTTTTCGATTTTTTATTCATTTATTCCTCTTACTACTTATAATCATTAATATTTATATTTTCTTTGATAATTTTAGCCGGAACACCAGCAACAAGGCAATTACTAGGAACATCCTTTATTACTACCGAATTAGCACCTATAACAACATTATCACCGATTATTACAGGTCCTAAAATTTTAGCCCCCCCCCCCCGATTAAAACATTATTACCAACTTTTGGTACTTCATATTTCTTACTGGTTCCTCCGATAGTTACTTGTTGGGATATAAGGCAATTTTCCCCAATAACGCATCGAGGATGAATAACTATTCCTAGTCCTCCGTAGCCTAATATTGTATTTTTACCTATCTTTGTTGATGGCGGAATATTACAAGCAAAAGTAATCCTAATAAACCATTTAATTAAGCTTGGAACAATTGGAATATGATATAAATATAATTTTCTTGATATGGTATATAATAAATAAACTATTTTATGCATATTAATTATTCCTCTTTTAATTTTAATAACTTCCTATAAACGTCATAATAATTTTTAGCCATAACTGAAATATCAAAATCTTGAACAAAACTATAGGCATTTTCTGCCAATTCTTTCATCCTTGCCCTATTATTATATAAATATTGAATTTTGTCAGCTAAATCTAAATGACTTTCACTTTCAAACAGTAATCCGGTTTTGCCTGATTCGATTAGTTCGGCAGGACCGTCAATATCACTTGCTATAACAGGTACTTTTGATGCCATTGCCTCAAGGATAACTAAACCTAATCCTTCTTGTCTGGAAGGTAATACGAAAACATCATAATTTGGTAAGACATATTCTAAATTATATTTTTCTCCTAAAAAATTAATTTTATTTGTAAGATTTTTTTCTTCTACTAATTTATCTAATATTTTATTGGATTCTTCATTAAATTCTCCTCCGATAAAATCACAGGCAAAATTTAACCCCCTATTTTCGCATTCACTTAATGCTTTTAATAAAATGTCTTGACCTTTATTTGGAAGCATTAATCTTGCGACATTTACAATTTTTATTTTTTCAGAAGACAAATTATTCGTACGTCCAGTTTTAGAAAACTTAGCAACATTAATACCATTATAAATTCTTAAAACATTATTTACGTGTTTATTTTTAAATTCATACAAGACTGATTCAGAAATTGCTGTGTTCATATCAACTATTTTACTAATTAAAAAAATCCATAATTTATTATAATTATTAACAACAGTTGTTGCGTGTGTTGTTCTGACTAATTTAATCCAAGGCATTAACAATTTACAAAAAAAAGACCATTTCTCACCATGTGAATGAATAATATTAATCCTATTTTTAATAATTATTTTTATTAATTTAAATAGAGTTTTTGGGTGTTTAAAATCTTTTTTATTGAATATATATATTTGACGGTCTTTTATCAAAGATAATTCTTTTTTTAATTCATCATTTATAATATCTTTAAGTACAACTAATGTATAATTAACTTTATCTTCCAATGATTTATCTTGAATTAAATTAAATATCATTGTTTCTGTCCCGCCTAAATTAAGAGTCGTCAACAAATGCATTACATTAATCATTTTACTCATTTACGACTCCTAGTAAATCACAATATATTTTAAAATATTTTTTTTGCATTATTGAAATATCAAAATCTTGAACAAATTTATAAGCATTTTCTGCTAAATTTTGCATTACTTCTTTATTATTATATAAATATTGAATCTTGTCGGCTAAATCTTTATAATCATCATTATTAAATAACAACCCTGTTTCATTATCTTTAATTAATTTGGTAGTCCCTTCAATTTTACTGGCTATTATAGATAATTTAGACGCCATTGCTTCTAACAGAGCCAAGCTAAGACCTTCTGACCTTGATGGCAATATAAATATATCGTAATTTGTTAATAATTCTGATATATTATTTTGAACACCTAAAAAATTAACCTCGTTTGCTATATTTTCCTCCCTAATTATTTTTTTTACATAACTTTCAGATTCTTTATCAAAAAAATCACCTATAAAGTCACAAGTAATATTCATTCCTCTATTTTTACATTCCGCCAATGCTTTTAATAAAACATCTTGACCTTTAATGGGAAGACGAAGCCAACCAACATTTACTAATTTAAGAGAAGAATTGTTTTGTAATTTGTTTTTGACACTTTTAAATTTACTAATATTTATTCCATTATAAATTATCATGGAATTATTAATTGATTTATTAATAAATTCAGAATAAACAGAATCTGAAACAGCAATATTAGTATTGATTAAATTTTTAAGCAAAAGTTTCTCTATAAAATTTGTGTTTGAAATAATATTACAACTATGTGCAGTATAAATGAGCTTTAATTTTGGCATAATAAATTTACATAACGATGCCATTTTCATACTTCCAATATCATTTGTATGTATTAAATTTATTTTTTCAGATTTTAGTATTTTTATTAATTTTAAAAATACTTTTAAAATATTATTTTTTTTATCACCTAAAATTATTATTTTATAATCTAGTGAACGCAATTCTTTTATAAATTGTTCATTAACTTCTTTTTTTAAAATTACAAGAACATGTTTTACTTTAATATCACTATTAAAATTATTTGCTTCTATTAAATTCTGCATTACTTTTTCAATGCCACCAATATTAAATGTGCATCTTAAATGTAATATATTTATTTTTTTATTATCTTCCATTTACTTATCTCTTGATTTTAAATACCCTCTTAGTATTTTTTACAAAAAACCTTGGTATTTCGCCTAATAAATGAATAAAATTAACTATTCTCGCCTGATTTTTACCGTAACATTTTTCAAAAAACATTAATTCACTTTCTTTAACTATTTTTAGTTTTTGGGGAGATTGTGTAACGGTTGCTCCCCCTAAATGAATTATTTTTGATTCAGGAATAAAAACTCTTTTATAACCTTTTTTATACATTCTATAACTTAATTCTGTTTCCTCATAGTACAAGTAAAAATCTTCATCAAACAATCCTATCTCATCTAGAACGGACTTCCTTAAAAACATGTTCGCTCCTGAAATAAATTCAACTTCTTTTATTTCTTTGGGTTCTGCTCCAAAACTCGGGCTGAATTTTTTTAGATAATATTTTTTAAAAAATTTGTGTAAGTAAAATCTTTGAAATAAAACATTCAGAATTGTTGGAAAATTACCATATGAATATCCTATTGTATAATCCTCATTCAATAAATTTCCACCACAACAAGCAACCTCTTGATTTTCTTTTTTTTCCATAAAATCAAAAAATATTTTTGCTGAATTAGTTAATAAAATAGTATCTATATTTAAAAGAAAAACATATTTACCCTTTGCTTCCCTAATTCCGATATTATTAGCGGAGCCAAATCCTACATCTTTCGGATTTTTTATTAATTTCACACGGGGAAATTCTTTTTCTATCAAATCACAAGATTCGTCTTTAGATGCATTATCAACAACAATAATTTCATAATCAACCCCTTGAGTTTTTTCATAAATTGAATTTATACAAGCTATAGCTAATTTTTTACTATTATAATTAGAAATAATTATCGATACATCCATTGGTTATTCTATTCTCCTCATAAGTTTTTTTGCATAAGTTTTAAAAATTATATAATTTGATATTTGTGCGATAAATCCAGCCATTGCTATCACATAAACTCCAAGCTTATATTTAAACATTATTATCATAATTGAAAATAGCACAATAAACAAACTGTTTGATAAAATTGGAATAATACTTTTTTTTGCAGTAAAAATCGCCAAAATATAAGGTGCCTCCAACAGTACAACCAAATACCATGGACACAACGAAATAAACAATAAATTTATATTTTGTATATCCATAGCTGATAATTTTCCCATAGAAACGATTTTTAACGCAAATGGTAAAACTAAAAAAGTAAAAATCATACCTGCAAACATCAATAAAAAAGAACCTTTTAAAAATTTTCTTGTATTTTGCTTCATACTTTCCATATCTTTTTCAACCCAACAATTTGTCAGATTAGTTTTTAATATTTTAGAAGAAGGTCCCATGATTAAAAGCTTAAGAGTATCTATAATTTTTTTTGCGTAATAAAAACAGGAAACTATTCCTGTTGGCATTAGCACAAGAAAATTGTTTAATATTATGGGCAAAGTTACATTATAAATGTTATCACTTAGTTTAATTGTAAAACTGTTTTTAAAGAAAGGGATTATTTCTGTATGATAATAAACTAATTTAAATGGAATTATATTCCTTGTAATATATAAAGTCCCAAAAATCGCCGCAATTGCCCAACCTATAGTTTGCCCATAAGCAAGATAAATTATATTATGGGAATGGAAAAAATAAACCATAATTTGAGCTATGACAATAAATAAAGTCGGGAATGTCGCTAATATATAAGGAATAGAATATTTTTGTTCTGCATTGAATAATTTTTCGTTTAAAGTGTTCACCGGCATAAATAAAGTGCCTAAAAATAATGTTATTGAAATATGATTCAAATAATTTAACCTCAAAACATCAATATTGAATGCAAATACTTTAAATATCAAATACCTAAAAATGTATAAAATTCCGATTGATAAAATCCCAAGAATAGCAGAATATAACAAAGAAACATTGTAGAAGTTTTCTGAACTGTCTTTGTTTTTTGCTTTTACATTAATATAAAAAACAAGAAACTGTTCGAAAAAAATCTGCTGCAAAAGTTGAATTGTCGATATTATCGACACTGCAATCAAATAAGCATCTACTTGTGCTGAAACTCCAAACGCATTTATTAAAAGTAATGCGTTTATCGCATTTAAAAAAATCTGAAAAAATACTAATATATTATATTTAATATTAAACATTAAAAATAACTCTCCTTTAACTTTTTAAATACATTTTCTTTTGCCAATACCAACCCAAATAATATAAAGAGCATTACTTTCATATATGTTGCATAATAAAATTGTCCTGCAATATCACTTGTAAAAATAGTTATAATTACCAAAAATACCGATAAATTAATCCATTTGTAAAATCCTTCAGTTTTTTTAAACAAATTTAAAAACTTTTTACCTAATGATATATAAAAACCATAAACAATAAACAACCCAATAATGCCCATTTCTTGTATAGTTAATAAATAATTATTATGTGCCAGCATATAAAGGTGTTCTTTTGAGACAATGTTTGTAGGTAGAAGGGGATCAATTAGCTGCCAGTATGAATTTAAGCCGGAGCCAAAAAACAAATATTTAACGTTATTTGATAATGCATACAAAGGATAACTCCAAATATCTTGTCTGCCGATAATCGATTCTGTAACTGTGTGCATAAATGCAGTACTTGAAAGTGCAAGAATAATTATTCCTGTAATACCGATAATTGATACTGTTTTAAATATCGCATCGGATTTGTTTTTTGCGGTTAGGTTATAGTAAATTAAACTTGCGACTAAAAGGTTTAATACGGGAAGTTTTTCATATCCCATGTATACGGTAAGAAGAAAAATCGTAAAAATAATTTTTCTTTTATGTGCACTGATAAATTTATGAAAAGGAAGCATTATAAGTAAAATATCAACGATAAATTCTGATAAGCCACCTGTTCCTCCAATAGTTCCACAGGCCTGCCAAACCATAGTAGACCCTATTCCCAAATATCCTAAATATCCTCTGGGTATATAACGATATGCTCCAAATTGCCCTGTCAATGATTGTAATATTCCCAAAACTCCTTGAAATAATCCCGTAAACAAAAAAACTTTTAATATATTTATTGGGGATATTTGCTTTGTTCTAATTAAATACACAGTTATATAAAACATTAATATAGCTTCAATAAATTTAAATGTTGTTAAAAATCCGACAGGAGATAATGATGTTAAGCCTGCATATGTATATAACACGAGCAAAACTATATTCCATTTGTCTATACTTGTTTTTAAGCTTATTCGAGGATTTTTGAAAAAAATATTTAATAAAATAGCCATGATACATATCAATATACAAATGTCATTGGCAGAAAAGCTTATCGGTAATATCCTTATACGCTCAGGTATCGGAATTGTGAAAACAACCAAATAATAAGATATTCTTGGATTTACCAATAAATAAAGCAAAATCATTGCGCATAACAATGCTATTAATAGCTTTTGCACCGGGATAAATAAAATTAAACTTCCACAAATTGCCACTATAGTTATTAATAGTTTATCTAAATTTTTATGCTCATTTATCATTGTTGTGTGCTCTTACCTTTAATTTTTTGTTTCAAAAATTCTTTTAAAAGCATAATTGCAAAAATGCTGTTTGTGACAAAATACCGTTTCCACATTCTTTTAGGTTCCTGAATTAATCTAAAAATCCATTCAGAATGGATTTTTTGTATCCATTGAGGCGCTCTTTTAACTTTCCCTGCAACAACATCAAAACTTCCTCCAACACCCATGGTAAAAGGGATTCCTATTTTTTGACTGTATTTATTTAAGAAAAATTCTTTTTTGGGAGAACCCATAGCCACAAAAAGGATATCCGCATCTGATGCCTCGATTTCAGCTGCTACGTTTTCTTCATCTGCATCTTCGTAATATCCGTTACGAAAGCCTGCGATACAAAGCGTTGGGTACTTTTCTGCATAAATTTTTACAACGCTGCTTACTATTTCTTCTTTTGCCCCGAAAAAGTAAACCTTATACCCTTTTTGTGAAGAAAATTCTATAAGTTTTTCCATCAAATCTATACCTGTAACTCTTTGCGGAATATTAATCCCCAAAAACTTTGCTCCAAGAATTACGCCTGCTCCATCGACATTTATCAAAGGACAAGAATTTATTATATTTTTTAAGTTTTCATCACTTTGGGCATAAACAAGTTTTGCGACATTTACAACAACATGTTGAACTACTTGCTTTTCTTCTATAAATTTTTCTATACGTTTTAATGTTTCTTCTACTGTTAAAATATCAAGATTAATTCCAAAAAAATTAATTCTTTTTTGATTATTTTCCATTGTGCCTCTTTAAATAAATGAATCAGTATTTTGCTCATTAAGCATTTTGTTTTCTTGAAAACGCAAATACTTTTCATATTCTCGTTCTAATCTTGAACTTGCTTCTCTTACGATTGTTCCTATGAAAGGAATACTTGCATTTTTTAATGATTTTGTAATATTTTTAATTACCGAATATGTAATTGTTTTGTTGACAAACAAAACAACACCATCTGCAAGTTTTGAGATAATCAAGAATTCAGGGGTTATGTGTGCTGCTCCTGTATCAATTAACACCCAATTGAATTTGTTTTTCAATGTTTTAATAATTTCCTCAAATGCACTTGTTCCAAAAAATTCGTAAGGTTCAAATACTATCTCTTTGTTGCCTAAGTGAAATATATCCTTATTGTCGGCTACTAATACATTCTCAATTTCTTTTGGTATGATTGTTTCACCTTGCTGAAGTTTATTTTCAAAATTAACAATTAAATCGGACAAATTAATTTTAACTTTGTCTTGAATATCAGCGTCTTTGAACATCGTAGGAATCCTAAAGTCACTATCAATAATAACGACTGAATGTCCCAGTTTTTTTAATCTTGTCGCCAGATAATATAAAACAGTAGATTGTGGTTTTTGCAAAGATGATGAAGTAAAAGTTAGAACTTTCGTTTTATTTTTAAAACACTTTATCATTAAATTGGAAACAATATTATCATAAGCAACGCCATGAACAAACTGCATCTGTTCATCAGGAAAATAATTTTCAAGCCATGGGATAGTCCCTATGACAGAAGCTCCGGTTATTTCTTCAATAGCTTCAACATCATCGCAAACATCTTCAATAAGCGTTTTTATAATAGATACGCTTAAACCTGTAAATAAACCAAATATAACAGCTATAAGTAAAACCTGAATTCTTGAAGGAAAAGATTGTCCAAGGGGAAGACTTGGTGCGTCAACAACAATTACATTACTAACACCTTCGGCTTCTTTTATTTTTGCTTCTATTTGTTTTTCTTTAAGCTGGTCATAAGCAGAACTTAAGGCCTTTTCTTCTTGTTCTAAAGTATCAAGCATAAACTTTTTTTCAGGCATTTCTGATTGGATTTTATTTATTTTTTTTATACTGTTTTTTATTGCTTTTTCTTCAGCTTGATACCCCATTAATTCAGTTTGTTTGTCAACCAAAGATTTTACTAAATCTTCTCTTACAGGATCAAAAATATTAATCTTTTGACTTTTTGCATAATTTCCGATACTTAAAGTAATTTGATTTTTAATTTGCTTATTAATAGTATTTATTTTGTTTTTTTGTGCGACCATTTTCGGATTAGTGTCAGCTAATTTTGTTGAATCAAACTCATATTCTTGAACAGCAGTATTTAAATCTTGTCGCAATTGTTCAAGTAATTTGTTTCCTGAACCTAATGCAACGGCATTTAGTGCTGTTTTTGAGTTTAAAGATAACTGTTTTTCAAGGGATTTTATTGATGATTGGTTATTTTTAATTTGTGCATTTACCTCTTCCATTTTTGATGACATGTTAATCCCTTGATCAACTAATTTCATAGATTCTTCTGAAAGATCAATTGCTAAGGTTTCTTTTTTATATTCTTTAATTTGACTACGAATTTCATATAATTTTTCGTTAATTTCATCAAGCTTTAAATCAATATATTCTCTTCTTGATTTACTAATTTTATTATTTATCGAAAGATTTATATTGTCGTATTCTTCTAAAACAACATTTAAAGTTTCTTGTGCTAATTCAGGAGTTTTCTCTTTTAGAGAAATAGTTAAGATATCAGTGTTTATTTTGTTTTTTACTTCAATTTTTATATCGTTAGGGCTAGCTTTTTCACCTTTTGTCAACTTATGTTCTGCAATAATTTTTTTTAATTTATCTGATTTTAAAATCTCAATTTGAGTCAATAAAGGATTACCGGCGGAAGTTAAAGACGACAATTGGCTTTGTCTATCCAAATCCGTAACAAATTCTTTAGTTTCCAAATCTTTTATCCAAACCTGAGCAACAGACTCATATAAAGGCTTGTGGAATAAAATTAAATAAACAATGCTCCAAAAAAGAAGAACAATTACAATAGAGCGGATTAATTTGATATCTCTTTGAAAATTCCTGATGTATCTGTTTTTATTTAAATTTGCTAATAAATCAATGTTCATAATTATTTTTTCATTTTCCTATTACTTGGTATCGTTTAGGATCAAACATAAGTGCCCAATTGTTATATGTATTTGCGATTCCGTTTGCCGGAGTGACAAATTTATTTATAGCATCAAAAGCTTTCCCCGCAAGAGGTCTTGCTTTTTCAGGAACATATACAATATCGTTTGGCATAACAACAATATCATTACTCATAGGGTTAACAACTTTTGTGACTAATTTTCCTGAAGCATCTGCCCTGCTTACATAAACTTTTTTAGGTGCGTAAGCAGCGTCTGTAAGGTATCCACCGGCAGCCATAATTGCCGAATTGAGGGTTATTGAAGCGGAGCTATCCAACTTTACCAATCCTGGTCTTGTTACATAACCAAAAACCTTTACAGGGACATATTTAGGTGAAAAAGTTGAGGTTGCATATTTAATATATTTTTCTTCGCTTACCGCCAAAGGAGTTGGAAGTTTTGGTACATTAACCGTATCACCTGCCATTAAATAAACATCCTGTCCAGTTTTACCATCAAGAATTTCTAATAAATTAACTTCAAATGACGAGTTATTTAAAGAATTTGTAATTTGCACATGCTCAATATCCGCATCAAATTTAACTCCTCCTGCTGCTATTAATAAATTTGAAAGCAGGGGAGATTTTCTTTCAACTTGAAGTAAGGATAAATCAGCAGTAACAAACCCTTGATGTGTTGAAGTATCAGAATTAAGCTCATACCCCCCGGGATTTAAAACTGCACCTGTAATATAAGTTACAAATGGTCTTAATTGATCAAGTCTTATTGTTACTATTGGATTTTTTAAATAAAATTTGTATTTATTGATTAAAAGGTTATTCAAATCTTCAACGCTTCTGCCCGCGACTTTAACAGATCCCAGAGGCATTATAACGATATTTCCATCAGGCTGAACTCTGATTTTTTCTTGATTAAATTCCTCTGAATCATATACAAATATGCTTAAAATATCATTTGGACCAAGAATATAATCTCTAGCGTGTTCATTTGAATTAAATTCCAATCTTGATTTTATAGTGTGTATATTAACTGTATTTATTTCTTCAGCAAATGAATAATTGATAAAATTCAGTATTATTAGAGACAAAACAATAATAAGTTTTGTAAAAAAGAATGCGGCATTTTTCTTGCACACGCAATAACTATCCCTATTCTCAACCATACTTCTTTTATATATCCCTAAAAATTATTGTAAATCGTTATAATACTATTCTATTGCAAAAATATAAATTATCAAAAAGAGTCACAAAATAATACTAAAATGTAAAGTATTATTAAATTGCTTTTAGCAAATGTATCAGGGTATTTGATTATCTCAGTCTTTATATTTATAACAAAAGATTTATTAATTGATTATTTTGACATAGAATAGACTTAATGTTACTAAAAAATAAAATTTGCAGATGAAAAAATTATTATACGACACAGAAACCTTAACAACGTTATTGGATATTTCCTCAGAGGTTTTGGGATCTTGGGAGAAGACTTTTGGTATAAAATCAAAAATTAACGGGATAAACACAAAAGAATATTCAGATGAGGCTGTAAATTTTTTAAAAAAAGTTAAATTATTAACACTTAATGATTTCGACTTAGATGCGATAAAGCAGTTATTGTCGTTGGATATAGAAGCACTAAATGAGAATTCTGCACAAGAAGATGCTAAAATTATTGACAGTGTAGAAGATTTAGAATACAGCGAAAAAATAAAAACGGATAATTTAAATATTTTAGAAGATACAATAGATAAAAAAGTTGCGAGTTCTGACATGATGCTTTTATTTAGGACTATCCTTGAAGAATTAAAAAAATATACTGAGAGAACAATCGAAGCTGAAAAAAAAATATATTTGCTTGAGGATCATGAAAACAGAATAAAAAATGACTATTGCGAAGTTTGTTCGGAGTTAAGACGTGTAAAGTTACAACTTGATGACAAAGAACAAAAATTAAGAGACTATGACGAACAAAAAAAACGTTTAAATTTACTTGAAGTTCAGTTAAAAATTATGCAAATAGAAAAGAGTAAGAAAAAATTCTGGGAATTTTGGAAGTAATTATAAATTTACCAATATTTTTTGTTTTAAATCGGAGAAGGGGGGATTCGAACCCCCGGTGAAGTTGCCCCCACACAAACTTTCCAAGTTTGCACCTTAAGCCGCTCGGACACCTCTCCTTAACTTTCTAATTTTACCATGAAATATTTTTATGTATAATAAATAGAAATGTATATAAAAAAGAAAAGAGGCAATAGTGTTATTAATTGGTGAAAATATACATGTTATTTCTAAAACTATTCAGTCTGCACTTATAAATAAAGATGAAAAATTTATTCTTGACCTAATAGTAAAACAAAACCATATGGATTATATTGATTTGAATGTAGGTCCGGCAAAAGGTAAATTAGAAGGAATTCTTCCCTGGCTTTGTAGTTTAGTTGAAAACAATACAAATTTAAAAATTTCTTTTGATTCGAGAAATACAGAGGAAATAAAGCGTGGACTAGAAAAAAGTAAAGAACCCCAGTTATGTCTAATTAACAGTACTTCTGCAGATGAAGATAGAGTGGAAGTTATTACGGATTTAGCTGCAGAATTTAATGCAAGCATGATTGCTTTAACTATGAATAGAGAGCTTGGGATTCCTAAATCGG
Source organism: uncultured Muribaculaceae bacterium (assembly GCA_964391675.1). GTDB lineage: Bacteria > Cyanobacteriota > Vampirovibrionia > Gastranaerophilales > Gastranaerophilaceae > CAYMMX01. Next base: position 176,407 of record CAYMMX010000005.1, read on the forward strand.
CCGATGAAAGATTAGCTTTAGCTTTTGAAGTATTTGAAAAATGTCAGGAAAAAGAAATCGATAATGCTAGAATATTTTTCGACCCTTTAATATTACCGGTATGCGTTGATCAGTCTCAATCTCAGGAAGCGTTAAACACTATACAAATGATTAAACAAAGTTTTGACCCTCAAGTAATGACAACGGTAGGGCTTTCAAATATTTCTAACGGTTCTCCTTTAGAAATCAGACCATTATTAAATAGAGTTTTTGCAGCACTTGCTTTTGGTGCAGGACTTGATAGCGCAATTGTCGATGCTTTTGATACAGAACTTATTAACATGATTAAACTTCTCAAAACCCACAATCCGAAAAATGATTTGGATGAACTTTATATAAATCTTTCAAATATGATAAGAGATTTCTCCGAACTCGAAGAAATCCCTTTTGATAATAGTGACCATAAACAGGTCGAAGTTATTAAAACTGCAAGAATTTTACTAAATAAAGATGTATATACACACAGTTTTAAACAAATCTAATTATTACGCTTCAACACCTGGATAATTTGTTCTTGCAATATTTGAACTGCTTTCTAAAAATAAAGTTAAACCTTTTTCAATGATCACTTTAACTTTTTCAACATCCTCCATTAGCCTTGCGTAGCTATCTTGATCAATTTTTTCTAATGCTTCTTTGAAGCTAACTTGATTAAACTTAAACATATTTATACTCCATCTTACATATACCTCACAAATAATAAGTCGGAATATTTTTTTTAATCTTTAGAAAAAATACCTTTTATATTAATTAATATTAAGTGAATTTTTCATAAAATAGCTAAAATTAGTTTATTACAAGTGAAACGACCTTAAAATTCAAAATCCGGATCCCTATTAAAAAAGACTTTATCAGATGTTTGTTTTAACTTTTTATCGAGATTTGATAAAAAATCAGGGTTTTTAAAAACTTTTTTGATATCCTCTATTGAACCGTTTGCAACAGGGATTAGTCCGGACCTGTTCGGGTGCGTATACTTAATACTTACGAGAATATTATTCGATTCAACTGCTTCAGCAACCATTAAAAGATCTTTTAAAACAATTCTGGAGCTATATGTTGATAATGGTATCTCTATTTTATTTTTAGGTGTAATAGTATTAAGTTTAGATGATAAAACCTGAATAGCGTTTGTTAATGTTTCCGGAATTTTTTCTGCAGATTTTTCAAATACATCCTTGGAAGATTTTATTAAACGAGAATGTCCATAAAAGGTTGTTTCTTTGTTCGTAGTCTTAAGATTATTATTTGATATTATTGTATTTATTTGTTGAATCATTTTTTCTCCATTTTTATTTTGTTTTATATTATTCAATATTATAAAGTAAAAAGAAATATTAAATTGTTAATAACTTATAAAAAATTAACTTTCTAGCATACTTTGAGTTCCGCTTATTAAACCTAATTGAGGTCTGATTTCAAATGGGGATTTTATTTTCCCCGGAGTCAAGTGGCTTAATCCTAAATATAAAAATTCTAATTTATCAGCACCTAAAATAGGGTTTATTCCTTGTGGTAATTTTGGTTCAGGAATAAGTATACCATCTTCCAGCGCCTCTGCATAAGCGTAATTATCTTTAATATATTGTTGATATTTTTTATATTGTTCATCGGTTAAGCCCTTAATAGCTTTTTTAACCTTTTCAGTTACCATTCCAATATAATTATTTCCCTTCGCTATGTCTTTATTTTGTCTTAAATCATAAGGAATATGTTCCCAATCAGCTGTAATATCAATTTCTTTACCTCTTATTTGGAGTTCAATTATTTTCCCGTTTTTAGGTTTCAGTTTTAAGTGAACAGCTTTATACCCGGATGATTTTGAAGCTTTCTCTACTTCAAGATTTCCGGCTACTTTTCTTAAAATATCAATTTGGGAATCTGAGAAATAATATTTATTATTATTTCCATAATTACTTAATTCTAATATTTCGAATTTACCTTGTTTACTGCCATCTGATAACCAAGAAACAATTTTATCTATTTTATCTTTTTCAACGGATAATCTTACACCATATTCATCATTTATCATGCTTCGGGCATATTCGCTATCTACAGCGATTCTTTTCTTGTGCTCAAGTACATCTTTAATCATCTCTTTTTTTACTCTAGGACTAAAATCAGGGTTTTTATTAATTTCTTTTATTGATTTTTCTACATCAACTGTCCTTTTTCTGGCAATTTTTTCAAATCTGGAAATTTCACATTTATTGCGGCCTTTAAAATAAGGCTTAAGCTCTTCCGGCAAAGTATCTTTTATTGAATTGTAAGAATATTCAAAATGTTTTTCTCCATCATTAAATGATTCTTTTGCAAATTTCCTTATACTTTTTGGTTGTTTCATAATTTTTATTGCGGTAGCTAAATTGGTTTTGAAATATCCCGATTTAAATACTTTAAAACATTCAATGGATAAATCTTTTGAGGAAGTAAAACATTTTTTTATTGAATTAATTATGCTAAGCCCTTTTGTTTCTATATTAGCTTGTTTTAATGAAGTTTTAGCCCCAATTGCAGAAAGAGTGAGACTGGTTGTTGCTCCTCCAACATCATAAAATGCTTTTTCGATGTCATCTCCATTCTTTGCCGTTATTATGGAACTTATAGCTTTTCCTGCTTGTAAAGCACCCATTCCTAAACCTGCAACTACGAATAACGGAGCAGCTGCACCCCCTGTTGCAGCGATAACAGCCATACTTGCTATAGTCATGCCTGCACCGATAAGTAAATTTTTAGGACTTGAAAGTAAATTAGTGATTGGTGATGCTACACCTTTTCCAAGGTTTTTTGCAGCTTGTGAAAAGTCAAATTTACCATTGTTTGCTTTGTCTTCTTTATTTATTTTTATATTATTGGTTGAAAAGGAAATTTTCGCATTAGAATTGGCTCTATTAAGAGAATTTGTATAGTAAATATTACTATTGTAATTTTTATTAAGACCTATAGACAAAGACCAAACCTTTTAAAACCTTTCCACATATTAATAAAGGATTTTTATTTTAAAAAATTGCCTAATTATTAATTAAAATTTTTAAAACGACTTTTTTAACATTAATTGGTTGATTTACACAAATACAGGGCATGTGGACATCACTCGGAAGAAAAATAGCAAATTCTTTTTCTTTAAGGTTTATAAATTTATAGCTATCATTGTTTTTAGGGGTTAAAAAACACACATCTTTTTCTTCATTGTATTGTTCACAAATATCAAAATCGTCTATTTGTCCTGTTGCAATATTTTCTTCACCTTCCACTATAAATTGTATATCAATATATTTCTTATGAGCTTCAAATTTTCCTTCTTTTTCAGGTTTAGTTTTATAATCTTGAATAATTGCAAAGATTTTGCCTTCTGCCAGTTCATATTTTCCGTTTTCTATATTGGTAAAATTTGTTTCACTAATATAGTTAAGACCAAATTGCAGTTCTTTTGTCAAATAATTATAATAATTTATATGTTGTAGGTTGTCTTTTATCATAGTTTTATTTTATCATAAAGAAATGGATAAAAAATATTATACATATGTTCTTCTAACAAAGGATAACACTTTATATTGCGGCTATACAGATAATGTAGAAAAAAGATTTGAGGCCCATTTATCCGGTAAAGGTGCAAAGTATACAATGGTTCATAAGCCGGAAAAAATCATTTATACAGCATGTTTCTCAACTAAATCGGAAGCTATGAAAGAAGAATATAGAATCAAACATCTTTCAAGAGAAGAAAAATTGAATTTTATAAAAAAATTTACAACAAAATAAATAACTTTATACTCTCTATTTATAAACTGTATTTAATATTCTTAACAAAATTATTTATCCTCTTGTAAATATCTTTTCTTTGGTATACGCTTAGAGTGCACTAGTATTTAAATGTAAGGAATAAAATAATGTCAAGACAATGTGAAATATGCGGAAAAACACCATTAAAAGCAGCTAGTTTAACTTTTTCGCACAAGCAAAATGTTAAACGTCAAGCTCCAAATTTGCAGTCAGTAAAAACAAGAATTAACGGAACTGTAAAAACAATTAAAGTATGTACTTCTTGTATAAAAGCGGGAAAAGTTACTAAAGCTGTTTAATTAAAATTTAGATAATAAAGACGGCTGTTTAAAAACTTAAACAGCCGTCTTTATTGTTAATTTACTAAACTAAATAAACATTTTACCTTTTTTATTTTTGTAATATAATCAAACACACAGGAGGGTATGTTATGCCAAAAAGATATGATGCGGGTGAAGTTATTACTGCAATGGTAACACCATTTAATAAGAATAAAGAAGTAGATTATGATAAGGTTGAGGAACTTGCAAAACATCTTGTTAATAATGGTTCTGACGCTATTATTATTGCCGGAACTACAGGTGAAAGTCCTACTCTTACACATGAAGAAGAATTGGAAATTTTATCTACAGTAAAAAGAGCTGTTGCCAATAAAGCAAAAGTTATATTTGGTGCAGGTTCAAATTCTACAGATACTGCAATTGAAATGACTAAGCGTGGAGAAAAAGAAGGAGCAGATGCTATACTCTCTGTTGTTCCTTATTATAATAAACCTTCTCAGTCAGGTATGATTGCACATTTTTCTGCAATTGCGGAAAGCACATCTTTACCTGTAATTTTGTATAATATTCCCGGCAGAACAGTTGTAAATATGACTGTAGATACAATAAAAACTTTAGCCGAAAAGTATTCTAATATAGTTGCTGTTAAACAAAGTTTTGGAGATATGGATGTGGTTTCAGAATTAAAAAACGCATGTCCTGAAAATTTTATGATTTATTCGGGTGATGACAGCTTAACTTTGCCAATGCTTTCATTGGGAGCTGAAGGAGTTGTTTCTGTTGCCTCGCATATTTGCGGCAATGAAATAAAATCTATGATTCATAATTTCAAATCAGGACAAATCCATGCTGCAAAAAATATGCATTTAAGACTTTATCCGATATTTAAAAAAATATTTATGGCTCCGAATCCAGTACCCATAAAAGCGGTTTTAGCTAAAACCGGGCTTATTGAAGAATACGTAAGAAGACCCTTAGTTGAGCTAACAGAAAGTGAAAAAGCTGAATTATTTAATGTTACTGATAATTTTAGAGGGGATTAGCCTAATAGGATAAATAGTGTTATTTTCTTTTTTTGATAAAATTAGAAAGTAATAAGTAAAAATGTCATGTCAAATTTATTTCAGAGATTATTTTCAAATAAATAATTAATAGTAATAACTAGAAGAACAAAGGTAAAAAAATGAAAAATAAGAAAATTATGTTTTGGGTAATTTTTTGTATAACAATAGTTTGTGCTGTTATTGTATTTGTTAAGCCTACAAAATTGGGGCTTGACTTAGTAGGGGGATCAAGGCTTGTTCTTGAGGCTCAAACTACAAACACAATTGCAAAAATTACACCTGAAATGATGGATAGTTTAAGATTTGCGATTGAAAACAGAGTGAATAAACTTGGTGTTGCAGAAACTGTTATTCAACAAATAGGCGAAAAAAGATTACTCGTGGAGATTCCAAATATATCTGATTTAACTAAAGCTAAAGAGTTTTTAGGTGAAACAGCAGAATTAGACTTTAAAAAGGAAGGTGCTCTCCCAAGTGGCGAGCAAGTTTGGATGTCTACAGGATTAAGCGGAAAAGATTTAAGCAAAGCTATTTTAAGCACTTCTCAAAATGGTCAATGGGTAGTAGACTTACAATTTAACGATAAAGGAACAAAGAAATTTGCTGATTTAACAACAAATATGGTAGGTAAGCCAATGGCTATTTTCTTTAATGGAACACTTCAATCAGCTCCCGTAATTAGAGAGCCCATTATTGGTGGGAATGCTCAAATTTCTGGTGGTGATAATGGTTTTGAATATGAAGAAGCAAAAAAAATGGTTGATTTGTTAAATGCAGGAGCATTACCTGTTCCTGCGAACATCATTGAAGAAAATACAGTAGGACCGACTCTTGGTGCTGATAGTATTGAGAAATCAAAGATTGCAGGGATTATAGGTTTAGGATTTGTAATGTTGTTTATGATTGCTTTTTATAAATTACCGGGCTTAATAGCTAATGTAGCCTTAATTTGTTACGGATTAATATTATTTTCTCTATTCAAGATAATACCGGTAACATTAACTCTGGCTGGTATTGCGGGTTTTATTTTAAGTATTGGTATGGCAGTAGATGCTAATATCTTGATATTTGAACGAACAAAAGAAGAATTACGAGCAGGGAGAACTTTGTTTACTGCAATTAATGCAGGTTTTGACAGAGCATTTACAAGTATTTTTGACTCAAACATGTCGACTATTATTACCTGCGTAATTCTTTATATGCTTGGAACTAGTGTTGTCAAAGGTTTTGCACTAACTCTTGCATTAGGGGTAATGGTATCGATGTTCAGTGCAATTACTATAACCAAAAATATAATGCACCTTGTCTTTGGGACAGGAGAGTTAAAATATCCTCAATTATTCGGATTGAAAAAAGATGAAATAGGAAAAGCTTTTGAAGTTAAAGAAACAAAGCGTGAAAAAGCTAAATTTGGAGTATTAGATTAGTATAAAACTTTTTGTCATTTGCAAAAAATAAATATGCAAAAGTCACATAAGGAGAAAAAATGGCAAGTACAGAAGCAACAGAAAACAAACACTTAATAGATATAGTAAAATACAGATTTTGGTGGTTTTTGCTATCGGCAATATTGATTATACCCGGTATAATTGCAATGATATATTCGTGTATAATATATCCAAATCATGCGCCTTTAAAAGTAGGGATTGATTATACTGGTGGAACAATTTTACAATATTCTATTGACAAACCTGTTCCAAATAAAGAAGTAACAGAAATTAGGCAAAGATTGGAAAAGTCAGGAATTGAAAATCCCTTTATACAGATAATAAATGTAAATCCCTCAAGTAGTAAATCAAAGAATATTAAATCAATAATATCTGTAAGAACAAAATTTATTAATGAAGATGATTCAAAAAGCTTAAGTAATATTTCAAACACTATAAAATCAAAATATCATGATTCACAACTTATTCAGGTGAGCTCAATAGGACCTACTTTGGGAGCAGAACTATTAAAAAATTCTATTTTCGCTTTGTTGCTTGCTTCTTTAGGTATCGTTATTTATCTGACTGTTAGATTTCAACTTGACTTTGCAATAGCGGCAATTCTTGCACTTGCACATGACGCCTTATTTATTATCGGTTGTTTTTCTATTTTAGGTTTGTTATTTAATGTACAAATAGATGGCTTGTTTGTTACAGCTATTCTTACAGTAATTGGTTTTTCCGTTCATGATACGATAGTTGTGTATGACAGAATCAGGGAAAATTTAAGATATTATTCTAAAAAAATGGCCTTTGGTGAAATTGTAAATGTTAGTGTAAATCAAACATTAGTAAGAAGTATAAATACTTCATTAACAACTTTAATAACTTTAGGTGCATTGTATTTCTTTGGTGGAGTTACAACAAAAGATTTTGTTTTAGCTATGATTTTAGGTATTGCAATCGGAACTTACTCAAGTATATTTTTCGCTAGTATGGTTATTGATGTTTGGCGTGAGTATAAATCAAAAAATAATTAAAATATATGGAATTAGAAAATAAACAATCAATATTTGAAAAAGCGCGCGGATATGGAGCATTGTTTGCCAACCGTGATTTCTGTATGCTTTGGCTAGCTCAAATATTTTCTCAATTTGCAGATAGAATTATTTTTGTAGTCTTTGTTACAATAATAGCTATTAATTTTGACCCGCATGGTAAATCTACAAGTTTACAAAGTTGGCTTTATATTGCATTTACAATTCCTGCAATTCTTTTAACTGCCATAGCCGGTGTATATATAGATAAATGGAACAAAAAAGCCGTTATGATAATTACAAATATATTGAGGGCTTTTATAATTTTATTATTGCCACTGTTCGATAAAACATTAATTGCCTTATATACTTTAGCGTTTTTAATGTCTTCTGTTACTCAATTTTTTGTTCCGGCAGAAGCTGCTATAATCCCATCTATAGCTAATAAATACCAACTTTTAACAGCTAATTCTCTTTTTACAACCACAATGATGGCTTCTTTAATTTTTGGTTTTGCTCTGGGTGATCCTATGATAAATATTTTTGGTATAAGTTATGTTCACTATGGAATTGCTATATTTTTTCTTGCAGCTGCATTTTTTCTTATTTTTGTTAAATATAAGCCTATAATAAAAACATATGAAGAAAAGTCGGCAAGTTTTTGGACAAATATGAAAGAGGGTTTATTATATATAAAAGATGCACCTGTCATCAGATCAGCAATGCTAAAGTTAGCAGGCTTATTTTCTATAATTGTAATGCTATCAATTATGTCGATTGGAATGAGTCAAAGATATTTATACCCAACAAATCCAACTATAGGTGCACAAAAATTTGCTTATATTGTTGTGTTCTGTGGGGTGGGTATGGTTATAGGTGCTTTTATTATTGGGCATTTCTGTAGAAAAATAGAAAAACACCTTCTAGTATATTCTGGAATTTTTACATGCGGATTTGCACTTTTTATGTTTTCAATGCTGCCTATAATTCCACAAATTAGTGTTTTTCATTTTAGTGCAAAATCTGTTTTTATATTTTATCTTGAGCAATTTGATTTGACTTATCCTATGTTATATAGTTACATATCAGCAGCGTTAATAGGAGTATCTACGGCTTTTATAGCAATTCCTACCCAGACTATTTTACATTCAGAAATTGATTCAAAAGTAAGAGGTAAAGTTTTCGGAATTCTGTTTACACTTTTAAGTACTGCATCTGCACTTCCGGTTCTTGTTGCTGCTTGGGGCGCTGAGATAATAGGTGTTGCAAAAATGATTTTGTTAATCGCAGTACCTGTTTTGTTTTTTGGTTTGTACAAATTAATTACATATAAAAATAAATTTAAAGCTTAATATACTCTTCAAAACATTCCCAGGTTTTTGTTGAATCACTACCGGTTATTTCAGTTACAAGCTTATTTTTTTCATTAAAATCATACTGCTTTTTTCTTAGTGAAAAATTAGCCTCATTAAATTCAACCTTATAAGGCTTTATACATTTTTTAGGAGTGTTTTGAATTAATTCTAAAAATTTACAAATTTTTGAAACTGCTTTTTTAGTTGACATAAAAAATGGTTTGTAATTAATTAAAATATTTCCGGTATTATTTCCTATAGCCGCTCTTATTCTATTTACATTTAAAATACTTACATTTCTTAGATTATCACCATTTTTATCTGTTAATAAACTACATTTCGTCTTATTATTTTTTGCTAACGCAATGGAATAATCTACATGGCTATTTGTTACTTTAACATTATTTAAATCAGTAACAATATTTCTGATTAATGTTTTAATCTGGGTTGTACCATTTATTTTAATCATTTACGCATCCTTAATTTATACTCAAAATCATAATAACGAAAAAACAATTAAATATCTATCAATGCTAATTAAGTTTGTAATGTTTTTTTAATCTAAGAATTAAAAGTAAACAATAGTACAGTTAAAAAAATGTTTTTTTATGTTAAATTTAGTAGCATGAAGAAAGTTATATTTGTCGTATTAATTATTGTTTTTATTTCTTTTGGTTTAAAATCTTGTATTAATGCAGATATTCCGGAATCTGGCTGTAAAAAATGTATTAAGCCAACAGTTGATGAACAAAAAATCGAATTTCCTCCGATTGCTAAAACAGTGACATTAAATGGTACAGATTATCTTCAAAGCCAAGCCCCTGTGGGTAATTTCGGAGGTTGTCTTGTTTCCTCAACTATTGGTGAAGGACCAAAGACATTTAATCCGTTTAATACAAAAGACGCAACATCGGCTACTATGGCAGAACTAATGTTTGACGGTCTTGTTTCAAGCAGGCCTGATACAGGAGAAGTTGTTCCAAAACTTGCAAAATCTTTTGAAATTTCTCCTGACGGAAAAACTTACATATTCCATTTAAGAAAAGGGATTAAGTGGTCTGATGGAAAACAAATAACTGCCGATGATGTCGAATTTACTTGGAATAAAATACTTCTTGCAGGTTTAGGTAATACTTCAACAAGGGACAATGTAATAATTGAAGGCAAATTACCGATAGTTAAAAAAATCGATGATTATACGGTTAAATTTATAACTTCAAAACCCTTTGCACCTTTTTTAAGAGTATTATCTGCGTCAATTGCACCGAAACACATATTCGAACCTGTAGTAAAAAAAGGCGAAAAATATTTTGAATCTTTCTGGGGCACAACAACAAATCCTAAAGACTTTGTTGTAAGCGGTGCCTTCAAATTAAAAGAGTACGTTCCTGCTCAACGAATAGTTTTTGAACGAAATCCTAACTATTATCAAATAAATTTAAAAAATGAAAAACTACCATACTTAGATAAAATAATTTATCTTATTGTTGGTGATTTAAATAATGAAATTTTAAAGTTTGAGGCAGGAGAAATTGATGTAATTGGGCTTCGTGGTTCAAATGTAGGCAGATATAAGAAAAAAGAAAATAAGTCAGACTACATAATTTATAATATGGGACCGGATACAGGTACAATGTTTGTTGCAATAAACATGAATACACGCAAAGATAAACAAGGCAAATATTATGTTTCACCCAAAAAACAAATCTGGTTTAATGATATTAATTTCAGGAAAGCTATTGATTTAGCAATAGACAGAAAAAGTATGGTAAATAATATAGCAAATGGTCTTGCTTCACCGCTTTTTACTTCTGAAAGCTTAAATTCGATTTATTTAAATGAAAAATTAGCTGGCGGATATCCTAAAAATTTAAAAAAGGCTAAAGAATACTTGAAAAAATCAGGTTTTTATATAAAAAATAATATCTTATATGATAAAAAAGGAAATAAAGTAGAATTTGACTTATATACTAATGCAGGAAATACTGAACGCGAAGCTATAGGGGTTATGGTTAAACAGGATTTAGCAGATCTTGGTATTAAAGTTAATTTTAAACCGGTAGAATTTAATTCGCTTGTAAATAAACTTGTAAACTCTTTGGATTGGGATTTAGTTATAATGGGGCTTACAGGAACACCATTAGAGCCGCATAATGGCAAAAATGTTTGGTACTCAACAGGTTCTTTACATCTTTTCAATCAAAGACCTGATGGAAAAGCCAATGACAGACTTCCTTGGGAAATTAAATTAGATAAAATAATAGATGAAGCATCTTTAAAGATTAAATTTGAAGACAGAAAAAAATTATATGATGACTATCAGCAAATAATATATGATGAAAAACCAATTATATACTTATATTCACCAATTAGGGTAACGGCTATTCGTAATAAATTCGGTAATATATACCCATCACAACTTTCAGGAATAATTCATAATCAAGAAGAAATATATATAAAAAGGAAATAATGAACATACTGATTTATATATTAAAAAGAATAATTCAAACAATACCGCTACTTATTATAGTATCGTTAATAAGTTTTTTCATAATAAGATTAAGCCCTGTTGATCCTTTGGCGGAGTTAAAACTTAATCCTTCAATTTCAAAAGAAACACTTCAAAAAGAAACTCAAAGACTGGGATTAGATAAACCGATATATATACAATATTTTCTTTGGGCAAAAGCATTTGTAAAAGGTGACTTGGGTGTTTGTTCAACAGGTGAAAGAGTTGCCTCAAAGCTAAAAGAAAGAATTCCTAATACACTTCTTTTAACAACTCTTGTCATATTTTTAACTTGGGTAACCGGAGTTCCTCTGGGGATTTTAGCAGCAATAAAATGGAAAACTCCCCTTGACAGAATGTTGACCGTCTTGACAAGTATAGGAATGGCAATTCCATCCTTTTTCTTTGCAATTTTGCTTTTGATTTTTGCAGTAAAATCAGGTTTATTCCCTGTTGGCGGACTTACAAGCTATAATTTTAATGATATGGACCTGAGTGGTAAAATTTGGGATTTAACAAGGCACTTAATATTGCCTGTTACAGTATTGTTTACTATTTCACTGGCAGGACTTCAAAGACAAATGAGGGCAAATTTATTGGATGTACTTGAAAGTGATTATGTTAAATTTGCCAGAGCTAAAGGTTTAAGCGAATTTAAAGTTATTTATAAACATGCCCTGAGGAATGCTGTTAATCCAATGATTACTCTTTTAGGCTTTGAATTTGCATCACTCTTAAGCGGTGCAGCTCTTACCGAATACGTTTTTCAATATCCTGGATTGGGACGATTAATTCTTGAAGCAGTTTTAAAATCAGATATAAATTTAGTTATGGCATCACTAATGATGGGGTCTGTAATGTTGATTTTAGGCAATCTGCTTGCTGATATTTTATTAATTATAACTGACCCGAGAATAAGAGTTAAGGGATAGGTGTGGAGTAAATAAATGAGTAATGAATACAAAAATATTAATATTTCTGTTTTTAAACAACTGATTCGTGATAAATTTGCTCTTATTGCACTAATAGTTCTATCTATAATTTATTTTGCTTTACTATTTGCAGATTTTATAGCACCCTATACAAAAGATTTTTCGGACAGAAACCAGTCTTATGCCCCACCATCCGTAATTTTCACAATAAATGAAAAAGGTAAGTTATCTATGCCTTATACATACAATTATAAAAGAGAGTTTGATCCTGAAGCTATGCAGGTTGATTACAAATTAGACAGGAGCAATAAATATTTTCTTAAATTTTTTGCAAGAGGTGAAAAATACAAGTTTTTAGGACTGATTCCTTGTTCAAGACACTTAATAGGCGTAGAACCCGGTGGACGTTTATATTTGCTTGGAACAGATATAAACGGCAGAGATGTTTTTTCAAGAATTCTTTTTGGAGGAAGAATTTCTATGACAATAGGCTTTCTGGCATTATTTGTTTTGTTTCCGATAGGATTATTGTATGGAGGAATTTCAGGTTATTTTGGAGGGAAAACAGATATGTTAATGATGAGATTTGCTGAGGCTGTTATGTCCATTCCAAGTTTTTACTTGTTGATAATTTTAGCCGCTATTTTGCCCTCGAATATGACAAGCATACAAAGATTTATATTGATAGTTGTTATTCTTGCACTAATAGGTTGGGCAGGATTTGCCAGAGTAGTTAGAGGAATGGTACTTTCAATAAAAACTCAAGATTTTGTTCAATCAGCTCAATCAATCGGAGCGTCAAAATTAAGAATAATTATAAAACACATTCTTCCTCAAACGACAAGTTATGTGATAGTAGCAATGACATTAAGTATTCCTTCATATATACTTTCTGAATCAGGGTTAAGTTTTTTAGGCTTGGGAATTCAACAACCGGATGCCAGTTGGGGAAATATGCTTAAGGAAGCACAAGAATACATAAATATTCTATATAGGCCATGGCTTTTAACTCCAGGTTTTTTAATTTTTGTTGCAGTCTTATCATTTAACTTAATAGGTGATACAATAAGAGATGTATTAGATCCTAAAAGTAAAATAAGGTAAGGGGATTTAGCATGGATGATTTAAATTTTAATTTGTTGATTTTAGTCAGAGTATTAGCTGCTATAGCTTTTGGCTTTGCTCTTGGATTAGAAAGAGAATTAACAAATAAATATGCAGGCTTAAGAACACATATTCTTGTATGTCTGGGTTCATGTGTATTTACAATCCTATCTATATACGCTTTTCCACTTGCTGTAGATAATTCAAATCCTCAGGCTTTTGGTGATCCTGCAAGAATAGCTGCACAAATATTAACGGGAATCGGTTTTATAGGTGGAGGTACCGTGCTAAGACATGGTTCATCTGTTTATGGGCTTACTACTGCAGCTACATTATGGGTTGCAGCAAGTATTGGTATGGCATGCGGAGCAGGAATGTTTGATATAGGTTTTATAACAACATTATTAAGTGTTAGTGTACTTGTTTTAATTAGAGCATTCGAAAGAGATGTTTTGACAACAAGTTTAAAAAACATTAAGCGAATGAAAGTTGTTGCATCATGTGACAATGATAAAGCTGAAATTATATATAATTACATTATAGAAAATTTTGATTATATTCATGAAATTGCTAAGAAATTAGATAAAGATAGTTTTACTAAAATAATCGCAACAGTTGATTTTAATGGTAAAAAACCAATTCAGGCAGTTTATAAAAAATTTCAAAATATTGAAGGGTTAGAATCTATATCAATACAGGAAAGTAATGAATAAGAATAACAATATTTTAGGATACTTCAAGACAATTTTATGGACACTTGCAGCTACTTTTATATTTGTTGTAATTAATTTACTTGTTATCGAATATCAAGTTGGTAAAGAACAACCTTTAAAAGAAGCTCAAGATAAAATTGAGGAATCTTCTATTCAGGTACTAATGGCTAAAAACGAATATTTGGAAACAATAAATCCTAAAGATTACAGGGTTAATTTGAGATTGGGGAAATTATACGAAATTAAAAATGATTATGTAAAAGCTGAAGAGCAATACAAAAAATCAATAATGAAAGTTCCTTTTGGAGAATATAAACCTAAATACTATCTTGCTCTTTTATATATAATGCAAAACAGGCTGGATGAGGCTAAAGAATTGATTGATAAAATTAGCGAACATCCGGATAAAAAATTGATTAAATATAAAGCAGAAGTACATGAAAAATTAGGTGATGCTTATTTTAACTTGAATAATTTTGATGAAGCTTCTTTTGAATATAGTAAATCCTTATTTTATTACAGATCGTTAAAATCGAAAAAAATAAAAAGAGTTGAGGGAAGTTTGGCTTCAGCATATATGTATTTTGCAGATGAAAAGGTCCTTGATATGCAAATAGACGAAGCAATAAGTTATTTAGAAATGGCTAAAAATTTAGTAAATTCTCCAATTATAAAATATAAATTGGCTGTTTTACTAACAAATGATAATCCGGCAAGAGCATATCAATATTATGATGAAGTTTTTAAAGAAGCACCTGAAATTATAAATTTTCCGGCTTATAATAAATTTCTAAATGATTTGGCACAGCAGGCTCAAGATGTAGGAGAATATGCGGAAGCAGATTTATACAATTATAAAATAAAAAAGTTAAAACAATATTTCAGTGATAAGATATTATGTTTTGATGACCTTGTTATTGAGAATCCAAAAGGGTTTTTTACTCTTAATTTTTGGAAAAATAAGTATCATATAAGGTTTAATTGCAAGCTTAAAAATGTTTCTACTTTTGATATTAAATCTTTGTATGTAGAGATTGTTTTTGAAACAAAAGACAAAGAAATATATGCTTACTCGCATCAGCTTTTTGATGATAAATCAATACTAAAGGCAGGTAATTTAAGTCCTCTTATAAGTATAAATACTTATCCTAAAATTCAAGAAGATGATGCCATACCAAGCGAAATTACAGCAAAAATTTACGTATCAAAACTTGAAACGTCATCAAAAATATTTTTAAAAGAAATTACGATAGGGAAAAAGCCAAAAAGAAAAATTGTTTTTAAATTATTTCGCCTAAAATTTCAGATTCCGTTTTTATAATTTTTACTCTTTGCAGAGACATTTTAATTTTATCAAAAGGCATAGTTGGTTTAATTAATATATTGATATAGTTTCTGCTGACTCCTTTAAACATTCCTGTTTTTTTATCTAAATTTTTTTCTATTAATACTTCTTGTATTGTATTAATATTTTTTTTAATAAAATTTAAATGTTTTTCAGCTGAAATTTCTTTAATAATATTGGCTCTTTTTTCTTTTTCTTCTTTCTGTAAGTGCCTATTAAGTGACTCAGCAGCAGTTCCTTTTCTTAAAGAATAAGGGAAAGTATGTATTTTAGTCAGCTTTGATTTTTTAAGATTCACTATTGTTGTATTAAAATCTTCTTCCGTTTCTCCTGGAAATCCTGCTATAATATCACTTCCGATAAAGGGTAAAATATTATTAGAAAAATTTTCTTGTATTTTATCTATTAATTCTAGTGTTTGTTCAGTAGAGTAAAAACGATTCATTGATTTTAAAGTTTTATCGCACATTGATTGAATGGATAGATGAAAATGCGGACAAAATTTTTCGGAAACTTTTAAAAAATTAATCATTTCATCATTTATTTCAAGAGGATTTAGTGAACCCAATCTAAAACGTTTAATTTTGGAGGATTTTTCAATATTTTTAAGCAAAAATAATAAATCTTCTCCGTTAGATTTTCCTTCCCACTGTCCAATATGTATTCCTGTTAATACAATTTCTTTAAATCCTGCTTGTTCGTATATTTTAATTTGTTCAAGGACAAATTCTAAATCAGCGCTTCTGTTTTTGCCCCTCGCAAAAGGAATTATACAGTAAGAACAACGATTATCACACCCATCTTGTATTTTAAGACTTGCTCTGGTTTTTTTTGTATCCTTCAGAATCACTTTATGGAAATTTTTTATCTCCATTATATCTTTAACATTTGTTGGTTTTGCCAAAAAGTTATGCATTTCAAGTTTTTCATCATTACCTATAACTAAATCTATATTTTTGTTTTCGAGTAATTTGTCTTTTTCTATTTGGGCTATGCATCCGGTTAGGATGCTGCGGATTTTAGGATTTTGTTTTTTTATTCTGTTTAAAATATAAAGTGCTTCATTATCGCTTTTATGGGTAACTGTACACGAATTTAGTATGAAAATATCAGCTTCACTAATTTTTTCTGCTTTTATGTATCCGTTTTTTAATAAATTTTCTTCAATTAAATCGCCTTCTAACTGATTTGATTTACATCCCATATTCTTTAATATAAATTTTTTCATAATAATATTTTAATTTGAAAAAATATTATTGTAAACATTTATTACCTTCTATTAACAGATAGGCAATTATACTTATATTTAGTTTTTATGAATCTATAAATTACCATAAAACAGAAGGTGAAGTATTATATGCATAGAATATCTATAGGTAATAATCAATCAGAAGTCTCTTTTTCAAGAAATGGAAATAAAATTAATAATCAAGTTGTACTTGTCAATATGAATGATTCTGAATTACGTAATTTGGCATATGACATTAGTAATGATGAAAAAGAGCAAATAAAGCAAAAAAAATCTATTCTACGAACATTCATAGCTATACCTGTTGTTGCATCCTTGGCTAATGGGATTTTAACTAAAGAAATTATTTCTGTTGGCAAAGACGGTATTGCAAAAACATTCAAAGCGACTTTAGGAGACAAAGCATTAATTACAGCTAAATCAGCAGGATACTTTGCCGGAATTTTAGCTGCTTTTGGAATTTATAATGCAGCTAAGGCAAAAGTAGAATCTAAAAGTCCAGAGATACGGAACTTTAACGATGAGCATCCTTTGTTATCTTTATTGACAGATGTTGGTATTATTGCAGCTTGCTTAATAATAGGTAAAAAAGGAATAAGTGCTTTAAAAGGAAAGAATCTTAGTATTTTTAATAAATTATCAGAAAATTCAAATAAAATTAAGAAATTAGTAGATAGCAGTAAATTTAATGAAAAAATCATACCAAAAATTATTAATTTTTCAGATAGTATTAAAAATAAAGCTCCTTTTTTAGCAACTACGGCAAAGTTTTTACTTGAAAGATCCATATGGGTTCTTTTAGGAATAGGATTTATAAAATCATCTTACTATTCGAGTAAAAATAAAAAAAAAGTTAATGTTAACTATGAAAAATTAAAAAATGTTCAATTTGAATTAGTTAAAAAAATAAATACTAATATAAATGTGGAAAGAGATGTTTTAGCTCAAGACGACCCCAGGCAAGCGGATGATTTGAGAAAAATTGTTAATGGAGAAAAAATTTTTTCTAAAAAAGATTTAGCACAAATAAAAAATTTGGATTTAGTATATCAGGCATTAGCAAGTAAACAATAATCTTGTTGACAATGAGTTTTGTTTTGTTTAATATAAATTTTACAGATAAGTTACTTTTGTAACTATAGTCAGTTATTTAGTTCAGTTATCCTATTAGTTTATCTTACAAAAGTAATAGAGATTTTAAAACAAACTGAGCAAAATAAAAATTTAATAAAGTGCGGGCGTTTAGCTCAGTTGGTAGAGCGCTTCCCTTACAAGGAAGATGTCGGG
>CAYMMX010000006.1:0-33173 GCA_964391675.1 uncultured Muribaculaceae bacterium
GAACCCGTGGCCTCTCCCTTACCAAGGGAGTGCGCTACCCCTGCGCTACAGAGGCGAGGTTTTATTCAATACCCAAATTATCATAAATCAGCCGGTGATAGGAATCGAACCTACAACCTACGGTTTACAAAACCGTTGCTCTACCGTTGAGCTACACCGGCTAGTGAATAAAATAATTATATTTGATAAAAATTTTATGTCAATATATTTGCCCTATAAATGAAGTTAAAAAGCCTATACAGAAAGTTTTTTTAATGCTTCCTTTAATATTTCTTCCGCATTTTCCCTGTTTTGGACAGAAATTACTGCACTTGTAATTGCCTGTTTAATCTCTTCACGCTCATAACCCAAAGATAATAAAACAGCTTGGGCATCACTAACTGCTTGTTTATTATCGATTTCAATATTATCAGGAATTTGAACCGGTATATTATTTTGTAAATTAATTAATTTATCCTTTAATTCTAAAATTATTTTTTGGGCTAATTTTGGTCCTACACCCTTAGCCCTTGATAATTCCTTAAAGTTACCATTTATAACAAGAGAAATCAATTCAAAAGATTCAAATTCATCAAGAAGTACAAGTGCCATTTTAGACCCTACACCAGAAACAGACGTTAAAATTTTAAAAATATCTCTGTCTTCTCTTTGTAAAAATCCACAAATAGACATACTATCTTCTCTATGCAGTAAAATAGTATAAATTTTTTCTTGTGAACCGATTGATTTAACCTTTGCAAAATCACGCGTGGTTACCTGAATCAAATACCCTACACCGTTAACATCGATTGTTAAATTAGAATTATTTAAATTGTTTTTATGAACAAGACTTCCTTTTATATAATCAAACATTAACCTATATTCCTCTTCAACTATTCACATTTTCTATTAATTATACTACAATAATAAAATGATTAAATTATTTAATGTTATTAATTCAATTTATAATAAGTTATATAGTTTTAACATTAAAGGTTTTGACTATTATTACAATAATGGTGTAAATGCCTATAAAAAAACTAAATATGAAAAGGCTTTAAAATACTTTTATAAAGCACTTGAACAAAAACAGATAAAGCCTCAAGTTTATTATAATCTTGCATTAACACTTCAACACCTTAAAGATTATGATAATGCGATAAAAAATTACAATACATTTTTACAGTTAAAACCCGATGATTATGATGGATTATATAATTTAGCTCTAATTTATTATCAAAATAATGATGTGAAAACAGCTACTTTATTTTTAGAAAAATGTGTAAATATAAAAATAGAAGAAAATGGTATAAAAACACTTATACAAACCTATATTGAAGATAATAATCTGATAAAAGTTTTAGATCTTATAAAAAATTTGCTTAATAAAAATAATATAGATATAAATATTTTTTATAAAATAGGAAAAATATTTGAAAATAAAAATTATCTCAGTAAAGACTTTACTTACACAAACATTGCAATTGATATATACAATAAAATTATAGAAAAAAATAATAATTTTTTTGAAGCCTATATATCAATATCAATTTGCTACGCAAAAAAAGGTGAATGGAAAAAATCAGTAGATTTTTGTGCAAAAGCATTAAAAATAAATCCAAATTCTTATGAAGCTAATAATCAAATGGGGTTGGTTTATTACTGTTTTAATCAAATAGACGAAGCTATTAAATATTACGAAACAGCATTTAAATTAAAACCTAAGGAAGATTATAAAATATATTCAAATCTGGGGTATGCATATGAAAAAGCAGGAAAATATGACAAAGCAATAAAAATTTTTAATAAACTTATTAGAAAATTTCCCCAAATGCAATCTAAAGATGAAATTAAAAACCATTTACGGATACTAAAAACTGCCTAAATAACTAAATAATACCGTAAAGATCATATTCATCAGATGACTTAATTAAAACATTTTCTATATCTCCGGGAATAACCGGTTTTGAAGTATTTATATAAACTAAACCATCAATTTCAGCAGCATCCCTTTGGGAACGGGCAATAATTAAACCATCGCTATTTATATTCTCTATTATACAAGGAATTGTTTTACCAATAAAGGTAGAATTTATTTCTTTTGAGATTTTTTGTTGAAGTTTCATCAAATCTTCGTAACGTTCTTCTTTAATTTTTTCGGGTATTTGATCACTCATATCATACGAAATAGTGTTTTGTTCTCTTGAATATTTGAATACACCCATTTTGTCGAATCTCATCTTTTCAACAAAATTATATAAATGTTCAAAATGATTTTCTTTTTCTCCGGGATATCCTACAATGAAAGCTGTTCTTATTGCAACATTTGGAATTTTTTCTCTAATATTATTAATTAGAATCTCATAATCAAATGCGGGTCTTCTCATAGCTTTTAAAATATCTTCATGCGAATGCTGCAAAGGAATATCAACGTATTTTACTACTTTATCCAATTTAGCAATTTTATCAATCAATTCATCGGTCATCATAGAAGGGTAAGCATACATTATTCTAATCCAAGAGATATTGTCTATATCATTTATCTTCTCTAAAAGTTTGGGAAGCATAGGCTTACCGTAAATATCAATACCATAGCTTGTTGTATCTTGTGCAACAAGAACAACTTCTGAAACACCTTTATCAGCTAAATTCTTAGCTTCTTTAACTATATTTTCAATTTTTCTTGAATTATAAACGCCCCGCAGTTGGGGAATAATACAATATCCGCACCTGTAATTGCATCCATCTGCAATTTTAATATAAGAACTGGCACCAACTGTAATCTGTTGCCTTTGGACTTCCTCAGGGTAAACATAATCAGGTTTTTGTGAAATATTACATATATACTCATTTTTTAAAATACAAGATGATGTATCATCATCACCACTATCAATAATACAATTTTTGATTCTGTCGACCACGTCAACTATTTTACGAAAATCTGTTGTACCAAGCATTGCAACAACTTCAGGAATTGCCTTTTTTAATTCTTCCTTGTGTTTTTGAGGAAGACAACCGGTTACAATAACTTTTTTACCTGCATTAACCATGTTCAATATTGAACGTACAGATTCCGCTTCAGCGTCATGTATAAAAGAACAAGTATTAACTATAACTATATTCGCCTCTGTATCATCCAAAGTAATATCATAACCTTTTTCGGATAGAATTCCTAGCATAAGTTCAGAATCAACTAAGTTCTTTGAACAACCATGGTTTATTAATGCAATCTTCATTTTATACCCTTTTTAAATAATTCTACTACAATAAAATTTAAATAAAATCCCTCTTAATAATAAGACTTTTAAATAATAAACTGACTGATTTAAAATTTGTAAATTAGCCAACTTGACAATAAATATTGTTCATGATATAAATTTGGTGGGGTAAATGTATATTTATAAGCCTTGGACAATTTCCGAGGCTTTTTGTTTATCTAAAAAATTAAAACTTTTTAAAAAAATTGTTATAAAAAAACAACCTCAATATTATACTTATATAAGAGTTAACAGAATAAAAAAAATGTTTTAATTTTATTTATTTTTAAAAAAACAAATTATTGTTACAAAAATTTACAGTTTTTTTAGCTTACTAATAGCAATTTTTAAGATTTAGCTGTTTTATCATGACTAGATTTGACAAAGTTTTCATGTTATAATGCGTCAAGGCGCAGATTTTATATAATATAAGTAGTGTAAGAAAAAAAAGTGAAGGAGAATTCAATGGTCAGTCTAGCAACAGCATCAACAACCAAAGAACAAAAAGCCAAATCAAAATTCAATGATGAATTTGACAATTATTTAAAACGTCAATGTTTAAAAACAACTTTTAACGGTTTAGAAATCGAAACTTTCTCTTGGTACAAAAAAGTATTAGGTCTTTTATAGCAATTAAACTGATCAGTTGAGATTAAAAAAACACTAAATTAAATATAAAAACAGCGGTAAAAAAAACCGCTGTTTTTATTTTAAATAAAAAGCCAATCTTATAGATTGGCTGATAATGGAAGTAGAGTGTCTCCCAGTCCGATAAATTATTCAACCTTGCTTAAAGTTAATGCATTAGAAATAGCGATTCCTCCTTTTACTTGTGGATGATTTACTACTTTACCGTTTATATATAAAACAGTAGAACCGCCGCCGTCTAAATTCATTGCATCATAACAACCTATTGATTTCATAAAATATGCAAGCTCAGTTAATGTAAGTCCTATAGATTCTTTTTCTCGTCCATCAACTGTCACAATTATGAATCTGTTATTTGCCGTATACCCTATTGCAGTTCTTGGATTACGTCCTCCTATTGCACTTAAATTCTGTTCTTTAATATCTACGAAAACTTGTGATTTTTTAACCAAATAAGGTCCGCCACTTATAATATGATTAACATTATTCCATTGAGGAGACGTTAATATATCTAACTTAACTTCTTTTTGATCAGCTATTTTATCTAATTGTTGAGCAGGTCCTACCACAACAAAACCATTTTCAGGAATCTGCAAAGGAGATATTGAAACTTCAATGATTTTGTTATCTTTCACAGAAATTTGTTTTCCATACTTAGGACTTATTGGAGCAATTTTTCCCCATTCCGGAGTGTAAACTATAACATGTGTTGATAAAGTTCTTGGTTGATTAATATTATCGACTTTAATTGATTGATTCCAGGTTTTTATACAAGCATTTAACTGAATCCTTGCCATATCGTAGCTATTATCAAAAAATCCCATCGCAACTCTATCATATATAGGTCCCGTATACATTTTTTTGTTAATCATCAATGTCCCTAAAGGTACTCCTGTAGAAGGCTTAAAGAAAGTACCATTTATTGCAACTATTGAATTATTTTTTTTCGCAATTGAAGAAATAGTACCCTTTCTACCCATTTTTTCATAAGCAAGTGCGGGAGCAAGTTTTAATCCTGAATTAAGTTCTTGGTTAATTTCAACTACATTTATCCTTACAGGCTTACCTTGATAATATTTAACTAATTTTATATGTTTTACGCCTTTATCTACATCTGTAATAATACCATTTCTATATTTTTTTCTGATTTCAGAATTAAATTTTTGAGTTTTTTGTTCCATTGTTAATTGCTCTACAATTTTTTTCTCAAAAGTTACACTATGCAAAATTGGATTAACTATTGATACATCTACCATTGATAGTTGCTCATTAGCTAATATCGGCGTCCCTTGAAAAATTTGTTGCGAAAATAATAATCCCATAACTATTGAAATATTTAACACATTTGCAATTAGTTTTGGAAAATGCTTAGAATGCAGAATAATAGTATCCATTTTAGTCACCAAAAGATTATGGTAGTAACCGGATACCTTTTTTTTGTCGAGTGGTGAGGGGGTAATGTGATTCGCCTTGAAATCGCGCCCTGAAATTTGTCCGGGGCCTATTCTAGCCCCCTTGAGGTAACACTCTGGAAGATCTTTGTAAACTTTTACCTAATATCTCCTACTACTATTGTAACATAAATAAGTGTACTTAGCAAGCCCCCAACACCCCTTTATTTATAATAACTTTACAAAAGTTAATAGTGTAAAATACACGTTATTGTTGATAATGTCACATGTACACTTAATATTTAAAGACGTAATTAAGCAAATAGCCTACAAAAATAAAAGAAACTAACAGATATGATATAAATATAAATAATATCTTCCATTTTAAAACACGATTAAGCATAATCATTTCAGGTAAAGATATTGCAGTAATACTCATTAACATAACTAAAATTGTTCCAACAGGTACATTTTTCATTAATAAAACTTGAACAATAGGTAAAACACTATTGTGATTGGCATAAATAGGTATACCTATAATAGCGGCAAGAGGAACTGCAAGGAAATTTTTGCTTCCTAAATATTCAATAAATAATTCTTGAGGAATATATCCATGCATAAATGCTCCTATTATTAAACCACAAATAACATATAATCCAATACCTTTTATTGTATCAACAGCATAATCGTTTGCATAAAAAATAGTGGATGTAATCTTTTCTTTAACAGAAGAGCAGCAACACTTTTTTGAAGGTTCTTCAATAAATTTTAAATATTTTTCTAAATGGAAAATATCACATAAAATTCCGCCAATAATTGATATTACAGCTCCGACTAAAATATAAATCAATGCTACTTTTAGACCGGCATTTGGAGTTAATAAAAGAACAAAAACAGCGACCTCACTAATTAAAGGAGAACTAATTAAAAAAGTCATTGTTATACCAAAAGGAAGTCCGGCGGCAACAAAACCTAGAAACAATGGTATCGAAGAACAAGAACAAAAAGGAGTAATTGCGCCTAATGTAACAGCCAATAAATATCCTATGAGTAAATTTTTACCGCTTAAATATTCTCTAATCTTTTCTGGCGCTAATTGATACCTAAATAAAGAAACAACAAAAAGTGTTAAATATATTAATAGAAATATTTTAAAAAAGTCTTCTATAAAAAAACTAACTGCAACCCCTAGTTTAGATTGCAGTGATAATCCTAGTTTTGCAGTTACGACATTCGCAAATTCAGTTATAAAGCCAAGCATAAAGCTTAACCTCC
Source organism: uncultured Muribaculaceae bacterium (assembly GCA_964391675.1). GTDB lineage: Bacteria > Cyanobacteriota > Vampirovibrionia > Gastranaerophilales > Gastranaerophilaceae > CAYMMX01. Next base: position 6,551 of record CAYMMX010000006.1, read on the forward strand.
TTCAACCATAGAAATACTTGTTACACCTGAATTTCTTGCTGAATCCATTAATTTTACAACGGCTCCATGCGTTGCATCTGGAGCGGCTTCAATTAACATTCCCTCTGGCAATTCTTTTGATTTTTCTTTTATTAATGACTCAAGTCCATTTACAGCAATTTCTTGTCCATCAAAAATGTATTTATCATCATTGGTTACAGAAATAGTTATAGTCTTATTTTCTTTCGGCACTTGCTGCTGTTCTACCGTATCAGGAACTGTCAAATTAAGCCCTTGTTGATCCAATAATGGAGCTATTACCATCATAATAATTAATAATACAAGAAATATATCTGTTAATGGGGTTATATTAATTTCGTTAAATCCGTCACGTTCTCTGCTCATTAGTCCACCCAATTATTACTTTCATTATTAGTTTCTATAAGATTATTTTCATTATTTTTTTTAGAATTAAGCTTATGTTGTTCTTTTTTAGTTAAAGGTTCTCCAGCCAGAGTTAATTTTGTATATTCTGCTTCTTTTGCAGAATTCATTATACTCATTATTTCAGAACTTTTTACTTTTTCATCTGCTCTTACAACAACTTCTTTCTTATCTAAAGATTCTTTTATAACCAATAGCTCATCAGTTAACTTATCAGGTGTAATTTGTTTACCGTTAATAAACATTATACCTTCTTTGGTAACTGAAACTGTGGCATTTCTTTGTTCAACAGCAACCCCACTATTAATTTCAGGTATTGCTATTGCCTTATCATTTGATTGAAAAGTTGGAGCAACAACCATCATGATAATTAATAATACAAGAAATATATCTGTCAAAGGAGTTATATTAATTTCAGTAAATAATGCATCTTTACCTTTTGCCGTTTTAATACTCATATTTTAAACCTTATTTATCTTATTTTAATGTAATATTTGAAGCTGATTGAATACTTACATCTTCTTCCGAATCAACAAAACTTAAGAATAAAAGTTTTATTAATTGAAAATCATCTTCGTAACGTTTTACAACTGACTGAAATGAGTTATAAAAAATAACCGCAACAATCGCAACACCTAAACCGAAAGCTGTTGCAATCAATGCTGAAGCTATACCGTTTGCAACAGCAGCTGACTGATTTCCTTGACCGGCTAAATCCTGAAAAGTATAAAGTATTCTTACAACTGTACCAAACAAACCTAAGAATGGTGCAACACCACCAATTGTACCCATTATAGTTAAATGGTGTTCTAATTTTCTAACGGCTAAACTGGCCGCAATATCAAAAGAACGGGAAAATCCTTTTTTTTGTTCAGAAAAAATTCTGACAGCCTCTTCTGTAACTTCCCCGATAACTCCTCCTAGCTGAATAGCCAAATTTTGTGCTCCATCAAGATTGTTACGAGCTAATTCTTTTTGTAACTTGGGAATAAAAAGAACAACATCTCTTTTATTTCTGTTGTAAAAAGAACTTCTGTTAATTGCTACCGCTACGACTAGAATTGAACAAATTAAGATTGGTAGCAGTACGGGCCAGTCCATTTGAATTGAATGTAATAATAATTCCATAATTTTATCCTCTTTTTATGTAATAATAACTCTCATTTTATCTATATCCAGATGCTCCAAATACATTATAATCGAATGTAAATTGAATATCTATATTACTTCCTTTAAAATCTGCCGGTAAAGGTCTAAACGGGGCAGTTAACTCAACTGCATTTAAAGCCGCTTTATCAGCATTAGGCAAGCCTGAAGATTTAAATACTTTTACAGAAAGTAATCTTCCGTCTCTTGCAATTTTAAATAAAAGTACAACCCTTTTGCTTTCGTTCCCTTTTGGCGGATCCCAATTCATTTTTATTCTTCTTTGAAGTTCACGCATATAAGGTCCAAAATCTGGTTCTCTTATAGAATCAACGCCCGGAGCACCACCTCCGCCTCCCGGATTCCCAGGAGTTCCATATCCTGAACTACCCCTTGATAGCTTAGAACCTGAAGCACCTCCCCCGGCTGGAGCAAGAGAAGGAACCGGAGCATAACCCCTACTTTTACCACCACCTGTGGGACTTCCTCCCTTTCCATCACTTCCGCTTCCGCCTATAGGATCGGTGGAATAACTACCTTTTGCTGTTCCTCCTTTTGGAACTGGAACTGTAAATGACGATGAAGGCTTTGTTGTCGGTCTTGGAATAGATGGCGGTTTTATTGACGGCCTTGCTGAAGGTGGCTGAAGTTTTTTTTGTTGAAAAGTCTTAGCTGCCGGTTTAGCTTGTTCTTTAGATTTTGTAAAAGACTCTAGCATATTTTTTGGTTTGACTTGCTTAGTAACTTTTTTTTGCGGAGTTATTTTTTGAATTTTTGGTCCAGTAACAGTCTTTTGGGCAACAGACTTTTTAGCAGGAGAAGGAGACGGCATAGAAACTTTTCTTTTCATATCTCTTTTCCCGCCGGTTCTTGTATTTCTGTCTGAACGCAAATTTGTTTTATTTAAAGGTTTTTGTTCCTTTAAATTATCAACTAAAACAAATTCTATATCATTCATTTTAGGTTTTGGTCTTTCGAATATCGAGAGGGTTATTCCCATTAATGTTAAAATAAATATTATTAGCCAAACTAATCCTGCAACCGTTGGATGCAAGATAGAAGATAGTATTATAGATTTTTTTAAAGACATATTATTATCTTCATTCCGTACAACAGAAGGAATGATATAATTTTCTTTTTCTTCTATATCATTATCTATTAAACTGCCTTTATTTCCCAAGATTGCCATTTGTTTCCCCAATTTTGTTTTTCTACATTTTAATTAAAATGTAGAAAAAGCTTATTAGCCGATTTACTAATAATCATAACTATGTGCAGATGGGTTTACAGTAATTGGCTGATCCATTTGTAATTCAATAGAAGCATTAGACGGAATAACAACATCAACGCCTTTGTCATAAATTGATTTAGCAAGGCCGCCTGCAGCACCTACACCAGTCATTATAGCAGTACCTTTACCTATTGCACCTCCGGATATAGCAGATGCGACAAGTCCTCCCAACGCACCTACAGCAGAACCTACGGCTATATCTTTAGCGTATTCTTTTGTCGTATCCATTTTTGTACCGCCTTTTAAAATACCTGTACCGTCATCTGTTTTAATACCTGCTGAGATTGGTATTCTTGTACCATAAGGAGTTATTATTTCAGTAAATCTTAATCTTAACGATCCGTTTAATGTACCATGTTTTGCTTTAGTTACTTGTGTTACAGCACCAGTAACCGTACTTCCTGCAGGTGCTATTAAAGAATTATTATAATAAAAATCGGAACCTAAAGTTACTGCTACTGATTGCCCCATAGTTAAATATTCAGAACTTATAGGAGTTGAAACAACTGCGGACATACAAACTCCTGCAGGTACTGTAACTATACGACCCTTTAATGTTTGTCCCGGATTATAATTTTGTGTATTACCCGGATAATAATTACCCTGATATTGAGGAGCAGGATAACTGTTTTGTTGATATGAAAAATTTCCTTTTGCGAGTGAGATATTGGTGCTCATTAAAGATGCTAAAATTAATAAACTAATATTTTTTACTGTTTTATTATTCATATAACATGTCCTCCTATTTAATAATATACAATATAATTATTATTCTAAATTATTTTTTTGTCAATTTGTTACAGTATGGGTGATATAAAGCGGACCAGCTAATACTATTGTTAAATCAGCACCTGCCGCAATAACTTTATGAATCCCCATTTTTCTTACAGGACCTGGAACATAACCCGTCATTGAATAAAATCCCTGCATTGATGAAATTTTTTTCTCATATTTTGCAGGTTCTGTTAATTCTCCTCCAATCAATATGCTTCCTGCTATTGAGATATAACCTTTCATTGGCATTTCATATCCATCCGGAAATCTTATTTTAGAGACTTTAATTATCATTGAAGCATTCGTTCCAACAATTGGTTCATTAATTTTTTCGATATACCCCAAAAAATCCGTATTTTGAGGAATAATATTTGTTTCATATAAATACAAGTCAGATGTGCTTATAAATCTCACAGGAGAACCCACATCACAATACTGTGTAGAAATCTCTTGAGCGCTAATGACAGATACAAAACTTCCCTTTGGCAATTCCCAACCGTCATAATCTCTCAACTGCCTATTATCGGTAGCAAAAGCCGGCAGAAAAGAAATAACACTTATAAAAAGAAGACTATAGATAAATTTTTTCATAATTAAAATTATACTTAAAATATCGTTTTTTTCAAATAAAGATAAGAACGATATTAATTCTGCTTTTAAGAAATGTAAACCAAATAGATGATATTCTTAAAGTTAAAAATATTTAAGTCGATATAAATAATATGAAAGACCGCAAAAGGTTTTTCATAACCTCCTCCCCAAGTCTAGTAGCCGCCTTATTGGTCGGCTTTTTTTTATAAATTTAATACAATTCTATGTCTTTAATATATCTTGGCCTTGCCTTAACTTCTCTATAAACTTGTCCAAGATACTCGCCAATTATACCAAGACAGAACAACTGAAGACCACCAAAAAAAGTAAGAAAAACTATTTGAGTAGCCCATCCTTTTGGCGTAGAATTTAATATTATTTTTTCATATAAAACCTCTATACCAAGCCCAAAACTAAACAAAGCCATTAAGAAACCAAGGACTGCAATTATTCTCAATGGGATAATACTGAATGAAGTAATACCATTAAGCGCTAAACCTAAAAGACTTATAAAATTAAATTTTGATTTTCCTAAAACTCTTGGCTTAACATCAAAATTTACATATGCTGTTTTTAACCCGATTTCATGAAAAAATCCTCTTAAAAACAATTGTTTTTCAGTATACTGGGCTAAAATATCCAGTGCTCTTTTACTAACAAGTCTATAATCAGAATGATTTACTGGAATACTGGCACCCAGTAAATTCATGGACTTATAAAACATTAAAGCTGTTGTTCTTTTAAAAAATGAATCTGTTTCTCTACCATTTCTGATACCTGAAACAATATCATAACCTTCAATAAATTTATCAACGAATTTTTCTATAGCCCATTGGTCTTGCTGCAAGTCAGCATCAATAGAAACAACACAATCGCAACCGATTTCTCTTACTCCAAGTAATCCCGCCATTAAAGCTTTTTGATTTCCGTAGTTTTTTACAAATTTAGTACCTTTTACAAGTGAATTTTTCTTATGTAAATTTTCAATAATGCTCCAGGTTTTATCTTTTGAGCCGTCATCGATAATATAAAGATAACTGTCCTCTTGAATTTTTTGTTTTTCGATTAATGAATTAATAACTTCAAAAAGACTATTGACAGTACTTTCCACAAGTAGTTCTTCATTATAACAAGGAATAATAATTGCTAAAGTAGGTTTTTTCATTTTGATTTTTCCAAATTTGTATTCTTATCAATATTTATATTATAATATTATTACTGTCAGGGCAAGGAAAAATTACTTTGAGTAACAAAAAATTTATACTTAATGCAGATGATTTTGGAATTTCTAAATATTTCAATAAAGCTGTTTTAGATGGATATCATAGTGGTTTTTTAACCAGTGCAAGTATTTGTGCCAATGGGGGTGCATTTGATGTTGCAATTAATGAAATTATCCCCGAATGCCCTAATCTTGGTATAGGTATCCATTTAAACATAATAGAAGGGTTTTCTATTTTAGAATATACTGACAAAAACTTTCTTACAAACTCGGATAAATATTTTAATAACGGATACTTAAAATTAATTAGCTTATCAAATAATGAGCATTTTTTAAACCAAGTTGAAAAAGAATTTAGAGCTCAAATAGAAAAAGTTTTAAATTTTTGCAAAGTAGATCATATTGATTCACATGTACATGTGCATGCTATTCCTAAAATATTCGAACTTACATGTAAACTGGCGAAAGAATACAATATACAACAAGTCAGAACACAACATGAACATTTCTATCTCATTCCGAGCATTAAAAAACATATTAAAATCAAATATCCAATAAATTTAGTAAAAGTTTTGCTTTTAAATTTATTTACCGCAAAAAACAAAAAAACAATTAAACAATATGAACTTAAAACAAATGATTATTTAATAGGTGTAGGTTACACAGGGATGATGGATGAAGAAACAATTTATCATGGTTTAAATGCAATAGAAGAAGATGCTATTGTAGAAGCATTAATCCATCCTTGTAATTTTTTCGACACAAAAATGGACAAAAACCAACACCAAATAGAATATATGATTACACAAAATCTTGATTTAAAATACAAAATTCAAAGACTTGGTTATGAAATAGTTAATTACAAGAGCTAAATAATGAAAAAAGCATCTATTATAATAATTATTCTATTATTTATTTGTTTTCTATTTTATAAAATAAATAAAAACAGTAGTTTTACAGTTATTGAGGTTGTTACACCTACTCAAATAATTGTTGATCTAAACAAAAATAATATTAAAGACAGCAATGAGAATATTTTTCTTAACAAGATATACAGCTTTTCTTCAAAACCGTCAAAGGAACAATCTGTTTTAGCCAAAAAACTGAATATTTCAGAAGAAGAAGCAATAGGAATAGGATTTTTAGCTGAAAATTTTGCAAGAGAACTTTTATCAGGCAAAAAAATTAAATTAAAAAATCAAAATTCTCAACTATGGATAGATAATAAAAACTACGAAAATTTATTAATAGATAAAGGTTTTGGATTTAAAAAAGAAAAAGATTTTTATTCAAATTCGAAAAATTTTAACGATAATATTGAAAAAATTAAAAAACTCAATCTTATTATCTTTAATACCAAAAGTAATAAATATCATAAACTAAACTGCAAATACGGAGTTATAGCACACAATAAATTAATTATCCCTATTGGGCAATTGCCTAAAAATGCAAAGCCTTGTAAATTTTGCTTTGGCAATAATGAGAAAAAAATTATAAATACAGTTGATTCTAATGGACTGACAAAAAAAATTAAAAAACCTACAATGACTTTTAAAACAGATTATATAAAAATATTTTTAACAGATTTTACAAATATATTAAAACCTTCAAATACTTGTAAATCTGATATTTGTAAAGCTCTATTAAATGAAATCAATTCAGCACAAAATTCAATTGATTTTGCAATATATGGTTATACTAAAACTCCGGCTATTCAAAATGCTCTTGAACAAGCACAAAATAGAGGCGTAAAAATAAGATTTATTTACGATTCCGATGAGGCAAATAAAAATATTTATCCTGATACAATTTATTTAACTAAAATTTTTACAAATAATAATCATGACCTATCTTCAAAAATAATGCACAATAAATTTTATATTTTCGATAAAAAAATTGTTTATACAGGGTCAGCAAACATCAGCAATACTGATTTATCAGGTTTTAATTCAAATACAGTCATTATCATAAATTCTGAAAAAATTGCCTCTATTTACGAACAAGAATTTGAACAAATGTATAAAGGTAAATTTCACAAAGAAAAAATAAAGATATCAGATAAAAATGATGATTTTTTAAATGTTTACTTTTCGCCTAAAGATAAAGCAATAAACAAACAAATTATTCCTCTTATAGATAAATCTCAAAAATATATTTATATTCCTGCATTTCTAATAACAAATAAAGAATTAACTGAAAGCTTGATAAACGCAAAAAAAAGAGGTGTTTTAATAAAAATAATTCTTGATGCCACAAATACACATTCCGGCGGTCATTCAAAGATTAAACCTCTTAGGGAAGCACATATACCGGTCAAAACAGAAAATTTTGCCGGAAAGATGCACACAAAATCAATGATTATTGATGATAATTATACGATTATCGGATCGATGAATTTCTCCAGAAGCGGAGAAGAAGAAAATGACGAAAATTTAATTATAATAAAAGATAAAGATATAGCTGTTTTTTATAAAACATTTTTTGAATACTTATGGCAATGTATACCTGATAAATGGTTAAAATATAATGCACGTGCAGAATCACCTGACTCAATAGGTTCTTGTTCAGACGGAATTGATAATGATTTTGATGGAAAAATAGATGAAGCTGATGATTCCTGTAAACTAAGCCCTTCTAAAGGGTAAATTAAACATTAACAAAAGAATTACAAGAATTTATATATAAATCAATTTCTTCTTCTGTATTCATTTCTGTTGTTGCAACTAGAATTCTTGTATTATCTAATTTTAATCCGCCAATAATATTGTTATCTTTTAAATTTGATAAGAAACTGTCTGCATTATCAACTTCAATCATAAACTCATTGTAAAAATTTTTGCTTAAAATTTTTATGCCTATATTTAAGAGTTTATCTGCGAGTGAATGGGCATTTTGTGCACTTGAAATACCAATTTCTTTAAAACCATCTTCACCTATCAATGACAAATACAATGTAGCACAAAGTGCTATTAAAGCTTGATTTGAACAAATATTACTTGTTGCTTTTTCACGTTTAATATGCTGTTCTCTAGTTTGAATTGTCAAAGTAAATGCCTGATTGCCTTCAGCATCAAGAGTTCTTCCTGCAATTCTGCCCGGTAATTGTCTCATATATTTTTCTTTACAGGCCATAAACCCAGCATGAGGACCACCAAAAGAAATTGGGACTCCCAATGGTTGAATATCTCCGACTACAATATCAGCATTGTATTCACAAGGAGCTTGAAGAACAGATAAAGATGATATGTTAACACAGGCGACTAAAAGTGTTTTTGATTCAGCTAATTTTTCGCTTAAATTAATATCTTCTATTTCACCATAAAAATTTGGTGTTTGAATTAAAATACAAGCATATTCGCTATAATCACTTTTCGATGAATCGAACCATTCAATATCAATTGAATTTGCCCAAGTATACGTTTTTATTACTTCTTTATACTCCGGATTAATATCTTTAGAAATAAGAACTTTGTCTCGTTTAGTAATTCTAACTGCCATCAAAATAGCTTCGGCACAAGCTGTTGCTCCATCATAAACTGAAGCATTAGATACATCCATGCCTGTAAGGTTACAGATCATTGACTGGAACTCGTACATAACCTGCAAGGTTCCTTGAGAAATTTCTGGTTGATATGGGGTATATGCCGTTAAAAACTCCCATCTTTGAGCAACTTGAATAATGGCAGCCGGGACAAAATGATTATAAACACCGCCTCCTAAAAAGTTTATTGAGTCTGTATTGTTTTTTTTGGCTAACGCTTTTAATTCTTTTTGTACTTGCATTTCATTTAGTGCATCAGGCAAATCAAGCGAGGTCATCTTTGCTTCTTTGGGGATTTTTGCAAATAGTTCTTCTACAGAACTTATTGAAATGTTTTCACATAAATGTTTTCTGCTCTCATCGTTATGTGCTAAAAAATTTTTCATTTATGCAACTTCTTCCTTATAGTCATCATATTCCAATAAATCAATTGAATCTGCGACTGCTGTTTCACTCTCTATTTTAACTAACCAACCCTTTTCAAATGGACTTTCATTTAGAATTTCAGGATTATCAACAACTGATTCATTTACTGCAACAATTTTTCCACCTATTGGCATGTATATTTCAGATGCAGCCTTAACTGATTCAATAGTTGCAAAAACTTCACCTTTTACAAATTCAGCACCCACGTCAGGCAATTCTAAAAACACAATATCACCAAGTTGTTCTATGGCATAGTCGGTTAATCCTATAACATATTTTCCGCCTTGCTCTGAAATATACTCATGGGTTCTACTACATAAAATTCCTTCTGTTAAACTCATACGTGTCTCCTATATCAAAATGTATTTTATACTTTATTTTTTTTCTTAACAAATGGTCTACTAACTATTTCAGCATTATAAAATTTCTCTCTTATTTTAACTTGAACTATTGTTCCATTGCAAATATCTTTAATATTTTTAACATAACCCATTGCAACATTCTCATTTAGGACAGGAGAAACTCCACCACTTGTTACAATTCCTATTTTTTCATTATTATAATAAATTTCATATTCATGTCTTGCAATTGCTCTATCAATCATTTTTAAACCAACTAATTTTTTGCTTACTCCGTTTTGTAATTGGTTTTGAATTATATCTTTACCATTATAATCTACTTCTTTTGATTTAGAGACAGACCATGTCAATCCAGCTTCAATCGGAGTTGTTTCTTCATCCAAATCATTGCCATATAAATGCAATGCAGCCTCTAATCTTAATGTATCTCTTGCACCAAGACCGATTGGCTTTAAACCAAATTCTTGGCCGACTTCAATGATATAATTCCATAAAAGTTGTGAAAATTCATTTCTAACTAATATTTCAAATCCGTCTTCTCCCGTATAACCTGTTCGGGAAATAAAAAGATTAATATTTAAAATTTCAGTGCCTTTAATTGAAAAAAATACCGGTTGATTTTCTTTTTTTAATCCCATTTTTTCAACTAAATCAGCAGCTTTGGGACCTTGAATAGCTAATAGTGAATAATTATGAGATTGGTTATCTATGGTAACATCAAAACCTAATGAATTTCTTACCATCCAATTTAAATCTTCATCAATTCTTGAAGCATTTACAATTAAAAAATATTTCTCGTCTTCGAGTTTATATATTATTAAATCATCAATTATTCCACCATTTTTATTTAAAAGTTGACAATATATAGCCTTAGATTTAATTAATTTTGAGACATCCTGAGGAACCAATTTATTTAAGAAAGCTAAAGCATCTTTACCGTAAACATAAACTTCCCCCATATGAGAAACGTCAAAAAGTCCGACATTTTCTCTTACTGTTTTATGTTCATCAATTATAGAAGAGTAAGATACAGGCATTTGCCATCCTGCAAACTCAACCATTTTTGCCCCGAGCTTAACCTGTTCATCATGTAAAAAAGTTCTTTTAGTCATATTTCTCCATTCGATTTAATTTAAAAATGTTAATCAAATCAATTCCTTATTATTAAATTCTTATCCTAAACTTTCTCTCTGTCAAGAGGCAAAATATAACAAATTTTATTTTTTGTAAATTTATTGTACTAAGGAAAAATGAATGTTAATATGTTGAATGATAGTTGAATGTTTGAGGAATTTAGATGGTAGAAAAATTTGAGGTAAATAGTTTTTTGGCAAAAGCAATTTCTGCTGGTGCATCTGACGTGCACTTAAGAGTTAATGAACATCCTGTTATAAGAAAAGACAGTAAAATAATTAAAGCTGATTTACCAAAACTTACATTTGATGATATTGAAGAAATAGTAAACACTGTTACGCCCAAAGCTTTACGCACACAGGCTAATTCAGCATATGATTTAGATTTTTCTTATGAAATAAAAGGTCTTTCCCGTTTCCGAATTAATCTGAGCAGACAACTTGGAAACAATGCTCTTGTTATAAGAAGTATTCCGTACAAAATTAAAACAATTGAAGAATTAAATCTGCCTTTATCCTTAGAAAAATTTGCAACACTTAACAATGGGTTGGTTCTGGTGACAGGACAAACAGGAAGTGGTAAATCAACTACGTTAGCTTCCCTAATTGATCACATAAATATTAACTATCAAAAACATATTATAACCATCGAAGACCCTATTGAATTCGAGTTTTCAAGTAAGCGTTCTATAATATCTCAAAGACAAATAGGTCTGGATACACCTTCTTTTTCTGATGGAGTAAAATATGCAATGCGTCAAGATCCTGACGTAATTTTAATTGGTGAAATTAGAGACAGAGAAACTGTTGAATCGGCACTAAAAGCTTCTGAGACTGGTCACTTGGTATTTGCAACACTGCACACAAATGATGCTGTTCAAACTGTAAACAGAATTATAAATATGTTTGAACCTAAAGATAGAGATTTTATAAGGAACCAACTTGCTGTAACTTTAAGAGGAACAATATCACAAAAATTAGCTGTAAATAAAAGTGGCGAGGGCAGAACTCCCGCTTCTGAAATATTAGTTTGTACCTCAACAGTAAAAGATTTTATTATTAAAAATGAACTTGATAAAATATACGAACTTGTAAAGAAAGGTTCATTTAATGAAATGCTCACAATGAATATGTCATTATTTAAACTTATGGAAAAAGGAATAATTTCAATAGAAGAAGCTCTTGATAAATCTGATAATAAAAATGAGCTACAACAAATGATAAAAGGTATTTATCACGGGACAAATTCACAAGTAGGGAAAAAATAATTATGAAAAATAATTTTATGACAAATGCTATAAACTTAAAATCATATGACCTTAGTGAATCAGATAAAATTATAGTTATGTACTCAAAAGAAAACGGGCTAATCAAATGTGTAGCAAAAGGATGCAAAAAACCTAAAAATAAACTTGGGGCACGTATGGATTTACTCGTAGCTAATCAACTTATGCTTCACAAAGGCAAAAATATGGACACAGTATGTGAAGCAAAAACTATCAATACTTTTAAAAATAATAGACAAAGTATCGATAAATTGCTTTATTCAACTTATGCATCAGAAATTGTAAATCACTTTGGCATAGAGGGTGATTCCAGCTCTGGTGAGATTTATGAGCTCTTATACAAAACCCTCGATAAAGTAGCAAATGCAAATGAAAAAAAAGAAATCTTAATAGGAATAATAAAATTTCAACTAAAAATAATGGAAATCATCGGTTTTGGTGTAGAGCTTGATACATGTCTTTGTTGCAGAGAACAAATTTTAGATGAAAATATGTTTTTTTCTCCTAAAATGGGAGGGGTTATCTGTGAAGAATGTAACAAACACTTAGGAGTAAAAATTAAACTTCATAATAAATTAAGAGATTTTCTTTTAGCTATGCTTCAATTTGACTATAATTTTGAAAGTGATTATGACAGAAAGGCAACTGAAAAAGTTTGTTCTGTTTGCTTTGATTTACTTAAAGAATATGTTCAAATACATTGTCCCAAAAAACTTAAATCAACACAAATAATAAAAGAAACATGTTTATGTTCATGCTAAAGTTATATTAATTATTAATAAATAATGTAATTTGGCGAAGAAGGATAAAGATGGATATTATAATATTTTTAATCGGTTTTTTGTGCGGAGCAGGAGCAGTATTTGTCATATTTAATGCAACACAAAAAAAAGCTGAAGATGCAAAAGAAGAACTAATTACAAAAATACAACTTCAATTTGAAAATTTAACTAATAAAATATTTAAAGAAACATCTGAGGATTTTACACAAAAAAATAAAGAAAAACTTGAAGAATTTTTTGCTAAATTTAAGGAAAAAATTGAAGACTTTGAAAAAAGAACAGAATCAAATCTTAAATTAGAATCTGAAAAACTAACTCAATTTGATACAAATATAAAAACATTTATTGAAGAAGGAAATAAAATTTCTCATTACACAACATCTCTTGTAAATGTTATGAAAAGTGATAACAGAAAACAAGGGAATTGGGGCGAAATTGTTTTAGAAAAAGTACTTGAATCGTCTGGGCTTAGAAAAGATATAGAATACTCTATTCAAAAAGGAAGTACAGAAGGACGACCGGATGCTACAATTTTTTTACCGGAAGACAGATGTATATATATCGATGCTAAAACTTCTCTTGCTTCTTGGGAAGCTTATGTTAACTCAGAAAAGGAAGCCGATAAAGATTCTAAACTGAAAGATTTTATAGAATCAACAAAAACACATATTACTAGTCTCTCTAAAAGAGACTATTCAGCAGCAGAAGTATCTCCGGATTATGTTTTAATGTTTATTCCCATAGAAAGCTGTTATTCTTTATTATTTTGCGAAGACAACAAACTTTGGGATATAGCATGGAAGAACAATGTAATGCCTGTTTCACCATCAACTTTACTTGCAGCACTTAAGATTATAAACCAATTTCATACAGTCTCAAAACAAAATAAAAATGCTGTAGAAATTTCAAGAATTTGTACAAAAATGCTTGATAAATTTTCTGATATGCTAAAAGATTTACTAAAAGCCAGGGAAAATATTGTCTCCGCTCTTACTAAAGTTAATGGCAAAGATAATATTTTAAATAATATTGACAAATTAAAAGAACTCGGAGCAACAATAAACAAAGATGTACCTGAACTGCCCGATAGCGTTATAGAAGAAATAATACAAAATTAAATCAAAAAAAAAAGAGCCGATTGTATCGACTCATTTATAAACCCTTTTCCCGTATCTTAATCCTTTTCCTCTATAAACTTTTAAATTATTTTTTTACTACTTTAGAAATAAAGTTAGTTATTTCAAATAAAGAATCTTCAATAAAATCTCCCATCAATTCCGGAACACTTTTGCTTTCCATACATTCAAAAGCGAAATAAACCGGATCTTGTGAATTATTAAATTTCATAGTTAAATCAGTATTGATTAAATAGTTAAAATCACTGCCATAGCCTTGAGAAGCTTTTCCTTGTCTTTTTCTTCTTCTCAAACCTCGGTAACGGCCATTTCCGTTTTTTTCATTTGTTGAAGGTTTTGTTGCTAATAGTGATAACATTTTATTTTTTCTCTCTCTTAATATATCTTATGTATATATAAAGTTATATACTAGAAAAAAATTGCCTTTTTTGTTAATGTTTTATTACGAATTGTAAACTATTATTTTTATAGCGAAATAACGCTTCTTTACACGTATTTTTATGATAACATTTTTTAAGGAGAAACTAAATGAAAAAATTATTATTAACATTATTTGTATTTATATTGGGAACAAGTGTTTTCGCAGGAGAAAAAGAAGAAGCCCTTAATTTTTTTAACAGTTTTATTACAGCTTCAAATAATTATAGCCCATCATTGCTTAAAATGTATTCAAACAAGGCAATAATAATTAGGCAAGTAGTTAAACCTAACGGTCAACTTGCAAATGCTTACTTTACTATAGACCAATACAGAGGACAAATGAAATTAAGTGAAAAAGTAGCAAAAATTAGAAATTATAAAAATTATTATTCAGAAATAGATGTGGATAAAGTTTCAAATGGTTATAAAATAAATGCAATGAGAAAACCTTCAACAAGCAATTACAAACTTAAAGCTTATACTATAGTACAAAAGCAACCAAATGGTTCATGGGCAATTATTGAAGAAATGATGCAAACTAAGGAACAAATATTTCTGAAATATGTAAAATAAGGAAGCAGTATGTTAAACAATTTTAGATTTCTAACATCAGGAGAATCTCATGGAATATGCCTTACCGGGGTTATAGAAGGTATTCCATCTGGATTTGATATTGATATAAATTTTATTAATCAAGAACTTAAAAAACGCCAAAGCGGATATGGCAGAGGAGATAGAATGAAAATTGAATCTGATACCGTTCAAATTAAATCCGGTGTCAGATTTGGTAAAACAACAGGTGCTCCCATATGTCTGGAAATCATTAACAAAGATTATGAAAATTGGAAAATTATTTTAAGCAATGAAAATATTGATAATAGCAAAAAAAATGAAAAATCCTTTACTAAGCCAAGACCGGGGCATGCTGATTTTGCGGGCAGTATAAAATATAATCTTAAAGACCTAAGAGATATTTTGGAACGCTCAAGTGCAAGAAAAACAGCTATGAATGTAGCCATAGGTGCAATTGCAAAACAAATATTAAAAGAATTTAATATTACATGTTCTTCAAAAATCATATCTATTGGAAGTGAAACGGACGAAAGTAAAATAAAAGAAAAAATCGATTCAGTTAAAGAGCAAGGTGACACATTAGGAGGTAAATTTGAAGTTTCTTTTAAAAATTTACCTGTAGGCTTAGGCTCTCATGTGCAATGGGATAGAAAACTTGACGGACTCATTGCACAAGCAGTAATGAGTATTCCTGCAATTAAATCCGTGGAAATAGGTCTGGGAGCTGAATCTGCTAATATATTAGGGAGTTTAATGCATGATGAAATATTTATAAAAAATGGGGAATATTATAGGAAAACAAACAATGCAGGAGGTATTGAAGGTGGAATAACAAATGGTGAAGATTTAATTATAAAAGCTTCAATGAAACCGATACCAACGTTAAAAAAACCTCTTTCAACAATAGATTTTAAAGATATGTCACAAACTGAAGCTCACTTCGAACGCTCCGATGTATGTGCTGTAGAAGCTTGTTCAATTGTTGCAGAAGCAATGATTGCATGCGTTTTAACAGATGCATTTCTCGATAAGTTTGGAAAAGATAATTTTGAAGAAATAAAAAATTGTTATTTAAATAGGATTCAATAAATTGGAAAAAGATAATTTAAATATAGTTTTGGTTGGAATGCCAGGAGCAGGAAAAACCTATATCGGGAAAAAATTAGCTAAACTTTTAGTTCATTTCTCATTAGTTGATACAGATGAAAGAATTGAACAAAAAAATAAAATGAAAATTTCTGAAATATTCGACAACTACGGTGAAAATCATTTTAGAGCGCTTGAAGAAGATATTATAGATGAAATTTCTAAAAATAAAAACCAAATTATCTCTATAGGTGGTGGCGCTTTAAAGAGTAAAAAAAATATTAATGCATTAAAGAAAAATAGTCTGATTTTCTATTTAAAAGCATCGCCATCTGAAATATACAAAAGAATTAAAAATGAAACACACAGACCCTTACTAAAACAAGATTCATCTGAAAATACAATTAAAAATTTATTAAAAGAGAGAGAAAAGAATTATTCTAAAGCAAATTTCGTAATTAATACAGACAATAAACAAGCATATAAAATCTTAGATGATATTCTAATGGAGTATGAAAATTATGTTAGAAAATAATGAAATTAAAGTTGAAATTTCACCTGACAAAACTTACTCTATCTTTATAGATTCTGATGAAATAGAAAGTCTTGAGAAAAAAGTTTTTGATCATACTAATGCTAACAAAATTTTAATAATTATAAGCAAAAAAGTAAATAAACTATATGGTAAAAAACTTAAATTTAAAAATAGTATTAAATATATATTAAAAGACGGTGAAGAACAGAAAAATTTTAAAAATTATCAAAAAATATTGAATTTTGCACTGAAAAATAAACTGGAAAGAACAGATGCAATAATAGCCATCGGCGGAGGTGTAGTTGGTGATATTGCAGGATTTGTTGCTGCAACTTACTTGCGTGGTATAGATTTAATACAAATTCCGACAACTCTACTAGCCTGTGTGGATTCATCTGTTGGAGGCAAAGTAGCAATAAATACAAACTTTGGTAAAAATCTTGTTGGAACTTTTTATCAACCAAAAGCTGTTTTCTGTAATTTGAATTTTTTAGAAACTTTAGACAATAGACAATTCAAAACAGGGTTAGCCGAAGTTGTTAAATATGCTTTTATTTGTAAATCCTGTATCCAAGACTCTGATTTTTTTGAATATTTATTAGATAATTCAGAAAAAATTTTATTGAGAGACATGAATTATTTAGCAAAAATAATTAAAACTTCTCTCAAATTAAAAATAGCAGTTGTACAAAAAGATGAAAAAGAGCAAGGACTTAGAAAAATATTAAATTTTGGACACACATACGGTCATGCTATAGAAAAAATAACTAACTATAAAAAATACACTCATGGAGAAGCTATCGCAATCGGTATGATTTATGCAATAAATCTTGCTTATAAAAAGGGATTAATTTCTTTAGAATATAAAAATGAAGGGATAAACTTTATTAAAAAATTCTTAGTAAGTCAAAAAGAACCAAAATTTAATACGAAAGAACTTATTAAACTAATGCTATCTGATAAAAAAGTCAAAAATGGCAAAATTAATTTTATATTACCTATAAATAAATCTGCAGTCGAATGCTTTGAAATATCAACTACAGACTTATTATTATAAATATTTTATATTATTCATCATCATCACTGCTACTATCACCAAAGTATGAATCAAATACAGAAGCTTGATTCTGTAAATTAGAAATTAATTCATCCATAGCTTGAAACTTAGCATCAAGGCGTTCTCTGTACTTTTCCAGAGAAACTGTCATACTATCAATCTTGTCTTCAAAACGATCAATTTGTTGGTCATATGCCTTATCTCTAGTTGTAAAATAACCTTTTACTGCATCAGTAGAGTTTTCTATTACTGTTTCAATATCGGTAAGTATTCCTTTTGTACCTGTTGTCTTATTTCCTACTAGCATTGTTTTTACTGCATCGATATTATCTGTTAATGCTGCAGCTAATTTATCCGTATCTATTTGAAGTTTACTAGTATCTGCGTCTGTGTTAGTACTATATGCCCCAGTAGTTATTCCAATATTTGCAAGACTTTTATATCCATCTTCACCTGTAACAGCTGATGTAATTAAAGATCTGACTTTATTCTTTAGAGAATTTAAAAGAGTTTCGCCATGTAATGTTCCATCAGTACTTGTTGCAGAATCAGTGCTTGTAATTGCTGCATTATATGCATTAACAAGATTAGTAATTGCATCGGTAATTTTTTGTGTATCTTGCGTAATAGAAACCTCTGCTGTTTCAGTTGTTGTCGAATTAAGTGTAAGAGTCAACCCGTTAATTCCACTAATATCACTTGTTACAGTATTAGAAGAAGATGTGATTTCTGTACCGTTAATGGTTAAAACAGCGTTAGAACCCAATGTTTGGGAAAGTTCATTTAATTTTGTGGATTCAAGTCTGCCATCAACTATCTCTGAAGTAGTAAGTCCCATTATGTCAGTGAAATTACTTGCATTTTCATAACCGGCAGTTCCATCACCAGGTGTAATATTAATATTAAAAGCACCTTCTTCATTTGCAGTAAGAACCAATTTACCTGCATTTGCATCCCAAGCAGCTGTCACACCTGCATCACTTTTATTAATTTTTGTGATTATACTGTCTAAAGTTGTACTTGAATCTATTGTAAATGTAGTATTCCCAATCATAAAAGTCCCTGCAGTAACGGGGCCTCCGGCAAAAGACGCACTGGCACTGGTTAAAGCTGCACTTGTATCAGTGTCAAAAATAGATTTACTACTTGAATATTTATGGTCAGAATTTTTTGTTAAAGACATAACATTGGAAAAATTACTTGTATCTGAACTTGACCCAACGGAGATTTTCTGTTCTTCACTTTCAGATTCAATTATTAATTTACCGTCATCACTAATATCTGCTGATATGCCGTCTATTTCATCTAAACTAGCTCTTACCTGCTCTAGGGTTTGACCACTCGTAATATTGATTGTGTTTTTTTTACCATCTACATAGACACTAAACGTACCTTCTTTTATAGCTCCTTCAGCAATACTACTGATTGTGGTTGTTTCATCAACATATGATGCTGCTACAGTACCACTTTTAGCAACTGTAGATGTTGCTAACTTAGATACTGAAACAGAAATATTTTGAGCATTTACATTAGATGTAACTGAAGCAGAAACAGCATCTGAAGTTGAACTAGATGTTTTTTGATTAAAAACATCATTTGTAGAAAGAGCGTCTGTAAAAGCAGTTACAGCGTCCAATAAAGTCGTATATTTTGACTTTAGTGCTGATAACGCACTCTTTTTTGATTCAGTTTCAGTAACTTTAGTACTAACTGCATCAATTTTATCTTGTTTTAGTTGTACAAGAGATTCAATCCAACTTTCATAGTCTAGACCTGAACCCAATCCGGAAACAGTTATTGACATAATGTGAAATCCTTTTCAACTTAATAACTCTACTATCTTATTATTATAACATAGTTTTGAGTCATTTCAACCCTTTAAGCTAATATAAAAAGATGAAAATTCAACGTATTTTGTTCTCTTCACCATTTATTAATCTCTTTATATTCTCTCTATGCAGATATACAATGTATATCGCCCCTAATACACAATATAATACATATGCTAAAGGTTGTTTACAAAAATACATCAAAAATGGTGAAAAAAGGAGAGCAATTATTGATCCGAGAGACACATATTTTGAGATATAAGTAATAATTCCCCATATAGCTGCAATAATAAGGCCTATTTGCCAATTTAAAGCTAAGATAGTTCCTACCCCTGAAGCAACAGATTTTCCACCTGAAAAATTAAGAAAAACAGATTTACTATGCCCTAATATTACCGCAATTGCACATAAAACCGGAATCAATCCCAGTCCTATAAAAACAGTAGAAAAAATTTTTGCTAAAACTACGGGTAGAGCACCTTTAAATGCATCTAAAAGCATTACTGCAAAAAACCATTTTTTACCCATAACTCTCTTTACATTAGTAGCACCTGTAGAACCTGAACCTATTGTCCTTATGTCCTGTCCTGTAAAAACTTTAACTACTATATATCCTGTTGGTATAGAACCTATTAAATATGAGCAAAAAACTGCGGTTAATAGCTCTAATGCAATTCTAATCATTTATCCTCCCATATATTACTCTATCAATATATGCCAAATCTTTCTCAATTTCAATACCGACAAATCCTGCCATCTCCATAAGTTCTTTTACTAATAAAGATTGATTAATACCAAGCTCAAAAATCAAATATCCGTTTTTATTTAAAAAATTAGAAGCACTATTAATTATATTTTTATAAAAATTAATTCCTTGTTCGTCATCTGAAAAAAGAGCACTCATAGGTTCAAAGCCAACCTCCAGTTGCAATTTATCTTTCTCAGTAATTGGAATATATGGTGGATTTGAAACTATTAAATCGAATTTTTCTCTTATATTTGAAAATAAGTTTGATTTTCGAAAAATTGCTTTATTATAAAGCCCCATTTTAGAAGAGTTATCTAAAGCTACATTCAACGCTTTAGTTGAAATATCAACTCCTATAACTTGCGCATCGCTATTTTTAGCAATTATGCAAGCTATGCAACCACTACCTGTGCCTATATCAAGAACTTTTTTATACTTATTTACATTTATTAAATCTATAGCTTTTCTAACAAGAATTTCCGTTTCATCACGAGGAATTAAAACATTTTCGTTAACAATAAAATCTTCTCCCATAAAATGTGCATATCCTAAAATATACTGTATAGGTTTTCTGCTTTGAGCGCGAAATTGAACCAAAGGTTCAATTTCGCGCTCATCAAATTCTTCGTTTAGGATTAAATCTTTATCAGAAAAACTAAAGACATGCTTTATTAGTATTTTTGCCTCAACCTTTGCTTCATTAGGCTCAATTCCAGATTGTATTAATATATTTTCAATTTGTTTAATGTTCATTTAATATTTTTTCTATCTCATTTCTCATATCAAGTTTAGATAAATTACTACAGTCAAGTTCTTTAATATCATACCTCTTACATAATTTTTCATAATAGTAAATTTGTTTTTTAGTTGGCTTCTCTTTAGACATTTTAACTTCTTGCATAAATTTTCTTTTCTTCTTCTCATATTCTTTTTTAGCCTTAATAACAGGTTCTTGCTTTTTTTTATAATCATAATATTTTTTGCATTCAATAATATATAATTTACATTCTAAAATAAACTTTTCTTCATTCAAAAAACCTTCTGTAAATTGTAATCTGGAAGAATTAATTTCCTGATAATATTTCTCATCTTCCAAAAATTTTATTAAAATATCTTCAGCAGATAAATCAGGTGATTTTTTAACTAAAGCTCTTAAAAATCCACATAAAACTGATTTTTGAGTTTTTGAAAATTCCAAAAAAATTTTATTTTTAATTTCGTACACTTCTTATCTCAAAAGGTCTTTTATAGACCACTTGTCTCCGATTTTTTCATTATGAAAACTGATCATTTTTTTGTAAATTGGGTTAGTATGATTAGGATAAGTAACACTTGGCTTAACTGTTTCTTGCTCAGTTAAGTCTGTTTTCTCCATTTTTTCAGTTTTTTCAAGAACCTTTAATTTAAGTTTTTTCTCATCCATAAATATATTATACCATATTATTTACATGTATTAATAAAACCAGATTGGGCAGTAAAATTGTCATTGTAAACTTTTATTAAGACTTAAAATGCAATTTTATAAATCTAAGCAATATTTTTACAAGTATATACTTTATATATACAAGAGAGAAAAACACGAGGATTTAATGTTTAATTTTTATTCAGTAGACAATGAAAGATATAAATATATGCCCTTCTATTTGGCAAAAAATGAAGAAGAGCAAAAAAAAGCTGATGAATATAGCAACATTACAATACCTATAGGAAAAAAATCATCTGAAGAAAATTCCTATAATTTATCTGCTACTAATAATATTCCTTTGGTGAACAACAAAAAAGACTCATCAATGGGACTAGAAATCCAATCCCAAAATAAAAGTGGGCAAAAAAATGAAGAACAAGTTCCACCTCAAAAGAAAGGTTCAACATTAACCGATGCTCTAACAAGATTCTATGGTAAAAAATATACAGAAGCCTCTGAAGAAAAAAAAGAAGAACTTATTGTTAAATATTTTGATTGGCTTAGAACAGAAAAGAAAAGTACAATAAGTCAAATAGACCAATTTAAACTATACAGAGAAAGATGCACAGATGATGCGGAATACAAACTTTTATCAAGTGTTATTGATAAATTAGAAGCCGGCTATCAATATTCAGCTGCAAAGATAGTAGTAACTGAAGGAACTACAAAACAAAGACATATTGGTCAAATTGCTGTGGCCGAAGACATTCACAATTATGATAAATCAGTGCAACTTGATGCAACAGAGTTAATAATAGAATCTAAAAATGAAGAAGCAATTAAAATAAGTGCGTCTCATGCATCAGAACTACATGAAGAAAATCAAGTTCAAGCTGTTGAAATTTATCAAAAAGCTGAAATGCCAGATGAATTTAAAAAACGAATTGATATCATATTAATTAATCAATATGAAAGATTTGCAAAAGAAAATCAAGTAAATATTCACAAAATAATGTCTAACTCAAAATTCAGTGAAACAGTTGAATATGCAGCTAAAAATATTTGTAAATTAAATGAACAAAATCAAGCAGAAGCCTATAAATATACCGTTAGTACAGGAAATGAAGAAGCAATTACAGCTGCAAATTCTCAATGGTATAATTATGCTGATAGCGCTAAAGCTGAAATAACTGCTTCAAATCAATTTACAAGCCTTGGAAGCAGTCAAACAACTACCAAAACTTATAATGCATCAATTTCTGAAAAAATAGAGAATATTAAAAATATAGTTGAAAATAATCAAGGACCAAATGCTCTTTCAGAGCAAATCAAAAAACTATCTGACAATGAAATTCTTTTCTTATTAAAAAACTATCCAAATTCAGATGTAATACAGGCAATTCTTGATAATAACCCAACACCAACAGTATTAAACAGTCTTAACGAAACTTATTTAAAAGAAATAGATTATAAAAAACTTGGTTCAAACATAAGTTTCTTAAGTTTAAGCTCTCAATTATACATTATAAGAAAAAGTGCATCAGAAGGTACTTTAAGCGAAATTAACAAAAACTTATTACTAGATTCTGTAAAAGTTGAATATGATAAATTAATTAAAGTTCAAAAAAAAGATAAAAAGGCATAGAAGGAATAGATAGGTGGTTAGATTTTAAGGCGAAAATCAAAGATTTTCGCCATTTTTTTATCTTAAACAAATTTATACATTTAGCGGTATTTTTTGTTTTTCAAGCTGTAATGTAACTGTTGAAATGTCACAAACTGAACTCGGACCAAAATACTGTATAGCCCCAGGGAATTTATATTTATCATTGAGGGCCCAATTTTCTCTGTTAACTTCTAATTTATTAAAAACAGGTCCATCAAGTTTAACCAATGCCTTTTGAATTACCGGTTTAAATTCGCCATGACGTTTTTCCATATTCATCATCATTGTTAAAGGTACACCCCCTGCAATCCACTCAGATGCGGGTTTAGTTAAATTTTTAACGGATGAAATATAACCGGTTAGTCCAAAGTTAATAAGAGCAAAAGCATTATATCCAAGCGAATAACAATAATCTGCATCAAAATTTGAAGGAAATGCACATCTGCCTTCATACCCAAAGAAATGAGCCAGTTCTGAGAACTTTCCTACATACTGTCCTTGTGATTTCATATCATTAAGCTTTGATTTAATCATCTCTATTAATAATTTTTCTGTCTCAATTCTAGAAACCTGAACATTTCCATGCGGATCTCTATCCATTAATAATTGTGCCTTTATAAGCGCCGGCAAAGATTTAAAAACTTTTTCATTTTCGTCTTTTAGTCTGTTTTGAACAATTTCAAATTTTTCATGAGTAGAAGTAGCATTATTATAATTAATATCTTTTTCTAATTCACCCATAATGTCATTTAAGTTTGCAATTAATGACTTCATTTCAGGCACAAATTCTATTAACCCTTCTGGAATAATCGCGATGCCAAAGTTTTTACCTTTTTCTGCACGTTTTGAAATAACATCGGTCATATATGTAATAATATCGTCTAACGACATTCTTTTTTCTTCAACTTCTTCAGAAATAAGCGTTATATTGGGCTGTGTTTGCAATGCTGCTTCTAAAGCGACATGTGAAGCACTTCTTCCCATAATTTTTATAAAATGCCAATATTTTTTCGCAGAGTTTGCATCACGCTGAATATTTCCTATTAGTTCAGCATATGTTTTTGTTGCAGTATCAAAACCAAAAGAAATTTCTATCTGATCATTTTTTAAATCACCATCTATAGTTTTAGGACAACCTATAACCTGTATTCCTGTATTATTTTGTACAAACCACTCAGCTAATAATGCTGCATTTGTATTTGAATCATCACCACCAATAATGACAACTGCTGATATATTTAATTTTTTACAAACATCAAGGGATTTTTCAAATTGTTCTTGAGTTTCCAGTTTAGTTCTTCCTGACCCTATAATATCAAAACCGCCGGTATTTCTGTAGTTGTTGATTAATTCATCGCTGAATTCGACATATTTACCATCGATAATTCCTGAAGGTCCGCCTAAAAATCCATACAATTTATTCTCTACATTTGCTTGTTTTAAAGCATCATAAAGTCCGGCGATAACATTATGTCCCCCGGGAGCTTGTCCACCAGACAAAATAACACCTACATTTTTTATTTCAAAACTTTTTTCTGATGAGCTAGATTCAAAAGTTACTATAGGCTTACCATATGTATTTTTAAATAATTCTTTAATTTGTTCGGCATCTCTTATTGCTTGAGTATTTTCACCCTGTATTAATTCAAGATTATTTACACCATTTTGCAAAGATAATGGTAATTTGGGTTGATATTTTAACCTTTCTACTTGAAGCGGCGATAAATTATTCATTTCATATTCCTCTTATTTTAATTAACCTACAAGAGTATTTTACATAAAAAAAACTAATTCATCAATAAAAGGCTTAACCAAATAAAGAAAATTCCTGACATAATGCCAAATACAGAATAATGTCCATTACCATATTCTTTTGAAAGCGGTAAAATTGTATCAAAGGAAATGTAAACCATGATTCCGCCTACAGCAGCAAATAAAAATCCAACAGCAAACTGAGGCAGAAAGTAATTAATAGCAACTAAGCCCAAAATTGCTCCAATCGGCTCAGAAATACCGGACAAAAATGTATATAATATAGCAAGCCGTTTTTTCCCTGTAGCATGATAAATTGGCAAAGCAATAGCAATACCTTCAGGAATATTATGAATAGCAATAGCAACTGCGACAGAAAAACCCAAAGCTAAATTCTGCGTAGATACAAAAAAGGTTGCCATACCTTCAGGGAAGTTATGTATACAAACTGCTATAGCAGTTAATAGCCCAGCTCTTTTGATTTTATGGTGAGAATGATCACATTGCTCTTGAGCCCCAAATAAATCTTCTTCTATATGATCAGGCATAAAATAATCAATTAATATTGCTATGATTATGCCAAAAAAGAAGCCTATATAAACCATCCATGCTGAAGTATTCGGAAAATAATTTTTAAGCATAAGGTCTGCATTTTTTAAAACTTCCGTAAATGATAAAAATATCATAACACCTGCTGAAAAACCTAAACCTATAGATAATGATTTAATATTGTCTCTTTTAATAAAAAAAGTAAAAAATCCACCTATAACAGTTGCCAAACCGGCAAAAAATGTCATTAATAATGCTATTTTGTAATTGACTGGCATTTTACTTCTCCTTAATTAATTCATTCTACTATAAAGGAACTTGCATTAGCAATCATCGTCTTAATTTATGAAGAGAGAGGAAGAATATATGCAAGTATTTTATCAATTGGTGTATGAATACCAAAAAGGATTAAGAGACCTTTGCTTATTAACATGTTCACAAACATTGGAAGAAAAAATTGGAAGTTTATTAAATAAACAAAAAATCAGTTATTTAATTTGTCCTATAAAAAATAATAAAATAAATGTTTTTTTTGGCATGCCCGCATGTTTGGAAATTATAAAACAATTTTCTTGCGAAGAACTAAACAATTTATCAGTTGAGGAAGATTTCATTTTGGGCATAATGCTAGGATACGGCAAAACTCAACAATATCAAAGGTTTCTGAACAGAAAAAGCTTGTGCACTCAATGATGTTACAAAAATGTAACATCATTTTTTTTAAGGTCAATTTTTTGATAAAAAAATACTTTATATAAGAGTAAGGGAAATTCAATAAGGGTTTACAATTACAGGGTTAAAAAACCAACAAGGAAGAAATATGTTCAGGATTTTTCCATAAGAACAATTTCACAAACAAGTTATACTCTCTCTCTCTTAATATCCTCGTGTTT
>CAYMMX010000006.1:33183-101826 GCA_964391675.1 uncultured Muribaculaceae bacterium
TAAATGTAAATAAGTTCAAATTTTTAAATGAACTATTTAAAAAAAGATTTATACTCTCTCTCTTAATATCCTCGTGTTTATTTAATGTTTGCTCCATCCGAGCAAACTTTTTTTTTTCATATTTTAAATATATTATTTGGACAGCTTGGCCTTAGTATAATTAACTAACCCCCCACAATCAATTAACTCTTTTATTGACCCTGTATACGAGGTTGTAGAATACTCTTTACTTGTTGTAAGGTTATTTATTATACCTTTTTCCATATTAATTTCTATTTCATCACCTTTAGAAACTTCATTGGGAAGATTTTCGTTTTTTAATATCACAAGACCTATATTTATTGCATTTCTAAAAAATATTCTAGCAAAGCTTTTTGCTATAACTGCTTTAACTCCGGAAGCTTTTATTGCAATAGGGGCATGTTCTCTTGATGAACCGCATCCAAAATTTTCACCTGCAACTATAACATCTCCTATCTGAACCTCTTTAGCAAAAGATTTATCTATATCTTCCATACAAAATTTTGCTAATTCTGATGGTTCTGAAGTATTTAAATACCTTGCGGGAATTATAACATCAGTATCAACATTATCTCCATAAAGCCAAGCTCTGCCCATTACAACAACCCTTTCGTTGATGGAATTATATCTTTTTTTGTTTCATCAATTGAGCACGCAATATTTAAAGCTCTGGCAAATGATTTAAAAACAGCTTCGATAATATGATGTGTATCTGCTCCGTCTAACATTTTTATATGAATAGTAGATAAACTTGACTGAGCAAAACTATTAAAAAAATGAGGAAGTAAAACCGTTTCGAAGTCAGAAGTTTTTTCATCTTTAATTATAACATCTGTTTTAGAAAAGGCTCTTCCACTTAAATCAATTACTGATAAAGCCAAAGCTTCATCCATAGGCAAAACAAAACTGCCATATCTTATAATACCCTTTTTCTCACCTAATGCATCTTTAAAAGTATCACCTAAGGTTAGTGCAACATCTTCAATAACATGATGGTTATCTTTATCATGAGATTTAACATCTATTTTTAAGTCAAAGCTTCCATGAACAGCAAATTGTTCCAACATGTGTGTAAAAAACTTAATGGGGGTGTTAATCTCTCTTATACCCGTACCATCAATATTAAGTTCGATTTTTACTTCAGTTTCTAAAGTTTTTCTTTCTTTTATACTTGTCCGCATTTTTCACCTTCAAGAAATTCAATTAAGTCCGTTACCTGATTTAATACTACCACAGCATTTTTTGATTTCAATAATCCTCTTAAATCTTCTGATTTGTCTTGAGGTGGTAAAACACCTATACCCGTGACATTTCCCTTTAAAGCGCAAACCATATCATCAACCGTATCACCTAAATAGTATATTCTATCAGTTATAATTTTACTTTTAATTATTTCGATTCCTCTACAATCAGGTTTCTGATGATTAATTGTAACATCTTCCATTGTTACAACAGGAGAAAAATATTTTGTAAGCCCATGCTTATCAAGAGTAAAATAAGCTTCTTTTTTTAATCTTCCCGTAAAAATAGCAAGATTAAACTCACTGGATAAAACATCAAGAAAATCCTTATTAATTAATATATCCTCGCTATCTGCAAGTTTTTCATAATATGACTGAAAAACATTTATGATATTATCATATTCAATAACAAAGCCGTATTTTTTTAGTAAATACTGAGTTAAATCCCAATCATTATTTAGACCACCGAGTTTTTTTGCATCAGAAATTTCTTCGGGAGAAACTTTTTTATTTGTAAAATATTCAAAAGTATTTTGCACTGCAACTCTGTATGATTTAGAAGCATCTACAAGAACTCCATCCATATCAAAAGCAATCGTGGGTTTTATTTTTAAAGCTTCAATAATTTTCTGTACATTTTTAATCTTTGGAATAGCAATCCTGAAACAATTTTCTAACATTGGAGTTTGCTTAAAGTATTTAACTTTAATTTTATTTTTAAGTAATTTATGATAAATAAAATCAGCTTTTTCTCCAAAATCAACGCATAAAAAATTAGTTTTAGATGGATAAACCTTTGCGCCCAAATCTTTTAAAATACTAGTCAATAATTCTTTTGATTCTTCCATTTCGGATTTAACATTATTAAAATAATCTAAATCATCCAACGCTGCGATTCCTGCCTTTAGAGTTAAAGTAGAAACATTATATGGGCTTAAATACTTTCTTAACCACTGAATATTATTAACAGAAGAAATTATGTAGCCTAATCTAAGCCCCGCAAGAGCAAAATCTTTTGAAAAAGACCTGACAATAAAAATATTATCCCTATCTTTAATTAATTCTAAATTTGTTATTCCTGAATAATTTGCATATGTTTCGTCAATTAAAATTCCTTTTCCGTAAGCTTTATCAATAATTTTTTCGATATTTACAGAATCAATTACTTCACCCGTAGGAGAATTAGGAGTTGTCAAATGAATAAAATCAGTGTTTGAAATATTATTTAGAAAATTTTCAAAAGGGAATTTCCATTTTTCATTATATTGAATTTCCTTATAATTTAAGCCATTTATTTTTGAATAAATTTTAGGCATTACAAATGAAGGACAAACAGTTAATACGGTTTGCCCGTATTCCATAAATGTACCTAAAATTGCACTAATTGCTTCATCTGCGCCTGCAGTTAATATTATGTTATCAATATTAACTTTATGAAATTCAGCAAGTTTTTTTAATAATTCTCCAAAGTAAGGATAGTATTGAATATCTCTAGCTTCAATGTTTCTTAGCATGTTTAAGACTTTTGGTGAAGGTCCAAAATCACTTTCATTACTGTCTAATTTTAAATAATCCTGTTCGTCAAAAAGCGAAACATGATATGCTTGTAAGTTTTGAATTGTTTTCTTAGGCTTCATATCTATATTATATAATAAAAATTTAGTCATTTATATAAATTTTGCCTTTAGATACAATATAATGATATAATTTTTTTTATGAAAAAAATATATTTACTAATTTTTGTATTCATTTTTTGTATGAGTAATGTAAAAGCATTTGAAATTGTTTACCCTAAAACAAATCCTGTTAAAATAGATGCTCCATCGACTTTTTTTATAGGTTATGTATCTTCTGGTGAAAATTTAAAAATTAATAATACGATAATTGATATAGCTAAAAATGGAGCATTTGCATATGTAGTACCGCTTAATTACGGGATAAACAAATTTGATTTAACTTCAGAAATAAAAACAATTAATTATAAAATAGAACGAGGACAAGACTCTAAGTCAAACAATAATGATACTATATTAGTAGAATATCCTGCTGTTAGCTTTTATGTAAAAAACGATAATACACCCCTTAGATTAACACCTGTTAATAAAGGTATTAATAGATTATCTCATTTATGTGCCTGTACAAATGTGACAATAAACGGAGAAAAAGGAGCTTTTTACAGGGTTTATCTTAACTCTAAGTTAAACGGATGGATTGCAAAAACAGATGTAGAACAAACTAAAGATTCTTTTAAAAAAGCTATTTTAAAAGAATTAAAAATGGAAGAAGAAAAAAATTATTATAAATATGAACTTATATTAGATAAAAAAATTCCATATATTTTGCAAGAAGAAAATGGTTTAACCTGCTATTTTTTTAACATAGAAGGAACAGAAGACAATACCTATATACTTAAAATTCCGATAGATAAACTTTTCGGCTATGAGGCTTGCTATAAGAAAAATAATTTAATTATCAAAGTTAGAAAAACTCCCTGTTTAAACAAACAAAAACTTTTGAATAATATAACTATAGCTGTAGATGCAGGCCATGGCGGATGTGAAAACGGTGCAATCGGAGGTTTTGGAGATAAAGAAAAAGACATCAATCTTGCAATTGCAAAAAAATTAAAGCAAGAATTGGAATCACGTGGAGCAAAAGTTATTATGACAAGAGAAGATGATATACAGATTCCGCTTAACACAAGAGTTAAAATCGCACACGAAAAAGAAGCGTTAATTCTTATTAGTATACATTCAAATGCTCTTCCTGACGGGAAAGATCCTAATAAATACAGAGGAACAAGTATTTATTACTATCATAATCAGGCAAAATCTCTTGCTGAAAATATATTAACAGAAATGACAACACAGCTTAAAACTCAAAATGACAAAGTTCGTCAGGGAAGTCTAGCTTTGGTAAGATCAACTTTTAACTTAAGCGTGCTTATTGAGGTTGCTTATATAATAAACCCTGATGACTATGCTCTTTTACTTGATAATAATTTTCAAACCAATTGTGCAAAAGCTATTTCTGATGGGATTGAAAAATATTTATCCCATGATACTATAAATCTAGAAAGATGAGAAAGAAATATGCCAAAAAGACATTGTGCTATAGTTATTGGCACCACCAGTAATTTAACATTTGCCCTTGCAAATGTTATGATGGGGATAAAAAAACATTCTCCTGATTTTGATTGTGATTTTATAGTTTACCACAAAGATATAACCGAAAAAGATAAAGAAATAATAAATAATAAAATAACTCCTACGACTTTTATAGAATATGATTTTTTACTTAAGTCAAAAAATAATCAATTTTTTATTGATCGTTTTACTAACCTGGCTTTTTCCAGATACGAATGCTTTAATTTATTAAAAGAATATAAAAATGTTATATGGATTGATGTCGACACACTAATAATAAATGATATAAGTCAAATAATAGAATATGCAAAAGAAACGGGCTTTTCAATTCTTCAGGGGGGCTCCGTTGGATCCAACTTCAATACTCCTATTAATGGCTACAATATGAACAATATCGGTTGTAATTCTGGAGTTTTAGTCATTAATGAAAAATTACCCGAACAAGAAAAATTATCACAATGGTGTTATAACAAAACAGAAGAATTAAAAGAAAAAGTAATAAGCCCTGATCAAGGAATCATATGTCTTATGATTGAAGAGTTTAATCTGGAAATTAAACCATTACCAATCTTATACAATTGCTATCCTATTTATAATTTTGCAAATGAAGCATTTATATTACACACATGGGGACCAGAAAAATTCTGGAATTTTTATGATAATGCTCAATGGGATTCAGATTATAAAAGATGGATTGAATTTGGAGGAACTCCAGCCAATATAAGAAAGTTAACTGTCCTTCAAAAATTTATTTATCAAAAAGTTAAAATAAGACAACACGAAATAAAATCATATAATTTGTTTTTAACTTACATGTTAAACAATTATAATATTAGTGAAGTCAGAGAAGCAACAACAAAAGTTAAAGAATTAATAGAAAAGGGAATTATTCAAGCCGATAGTGTCGGTTAAATACTTAAGCTATTTCTTGCTTTTTTTAAATCTTCATGCATAAACCAACGTGGCGAATTCTCTTGTATTGAGTGGTTTCTTAGCAAATAGGAAGGATGAAATATTGGCATAGCCAAATACTTTTTTTGATTAATTTCGATTTTAAATGAACGTCCTCTTATTTTTGAAATTGGCTCTTTTGTTTTAATAAAAGATTTCATAGCAGTTGCTCCGCAAAGCAGTATAATTTCAGGGTTGATAACATCAATTTGAGAAATTAAAAAATGCTTACATGCCGCCTTTTCTTTATCTGTTGGAATTCTGTTTTTAGGTGGCCTGCATTTAACAGTATTTATAATATATAAATCATTTTCTCTTGATATTTCTGCATTAGTTAAAAACTCATTTAATAATTTTCCTGCCCGTCCTACAAAGGGGGTTCCTTGTAAATCTTCATTTTCTCCGGGTGCTTCGCCTATTAATATAATCTTTGCCGTTTTAGGGTTTCCATCTGCAAAAACAATATTATTACGTGTTAAGTGTAAGTCACAAGCGTTACATTTACTACATTTTAATTTTAATTCTTTTAACAATTTTTCTTTCATTTTATTAAAGAAGGTGCATCAAAGATGCACCAACCTTCCATATTTCTATTATATTTTTATTTTATATTAGAGAATGTCCACGCATCAAAACTTGGTTTTTCAGTAATTTTCATTTCCTGCTTTTCACCACCTGATGAATCATCATTATGAGCTATTGGATTATATAATCTGTTAAAGTATTCTATAACCATTCTATCCGAGTTAAAATAAGCCTCAGAAGTTCTCATCGCTTGTCTGACTAATCTTGCCCATTCCTCCTTATTTTCATAATATGTAGGAATAATTTCATCTTCAATTTTACTCATTACACATTCATGATCTTTCCAGTGACGTTCTTCCCATGGCATTTCGTCATCAAGGCCCTCGTACTCAATAGTATAACCGTTAATACCATCGAATGTACCTTCAACAGTCCATCCATCAAATATTGATAGGTGGAGAGCCCCATTCATATTTGCAGACATGCCTGAAGTTCCTGAAGCCTCAAAAGGTCTTAAAGGAGTATTCAACCATATATCTGAACCCTTCTTTAATCTTGCACTTAAAGCAAGCTCATATCCCGGAAGTACAACTACATTTTTCAATGTATGTGAACGATGAAGTATTTTATTAAACATTTCACGCCCCATAACATCATCAGGATGGAATTTTCCTGCAAAAATTATTTGAATTTTATTAGATTCTAACAATTTATTTAATCTGTCTTTATCCATTAAGATAAGCCAAGCACGCTTATAATCAGCAAATCTTCTTGCCCATGTTATTGTCAAAACATCAGGATCAAATCTCTTACCTGCATGATCAGCTATATACTTAAATAATTCTACTTTCATCTGACGTTTCGCAGCAAGAATATCTTCAGGAGTTTTTGCAGAACCTATTCTTGAATCTTGCCAATAATGAAGATTTACAGCATTTGTTATTGCTCTAATAGGACATCTTCCATCAACCCATTCCCACATTTTATTAGCAACTAAACCATGAAGCTGCGAAACAGCGTTTGCTATTCTGCTCATTCTCAAAGCTGCAACTGTTAATGAAAAATTTTCACCTCCGAGAGCAACGGCTTTTTCTCTGGGACATCCTGCAAAAAAGCCTCCCTGAATCAAAGTATCAACCCAATGAACTTCATTTCCGGCAGCTACAGGAGTATGTGTTGTAAAGACTGTTTTCTTTTTAACTTGTTCTAAATCGCCATTGTATTGCCTTAGTAATTCAAATGCAGCAGGAAGTGCATGACCTTCATTC
Organism: uncultured Muribaculaceae bacterium; assembly: GCA_964391675.1. GTDB lineage: Bacteria > Cyanobacteriota > Vampirovibrionia > Gastranaerophilales > Gastranaerophilaceae > CAYMMX01. Next base: position 40,336 of record CAYMMX010000006.1, read on the forward strand.
ATATGTATAACATCAAATTTATAGCCTATTTGCTGTAAAATTTTAATCCCGGCAATTCCTAAAATTGTCTCTTGAGCAATTCTTATTTTTTCATCACCGTCATAAAGCTTATAAGAAATACTTCTTGCCCACTCACTATTACCTTCAATATCTGTAGTTAATAAATAAACCGGGCATGCTCCAAATAATTCCTGTTCTACTCTATAAGCCTTAACTTTAACTTTTTCGCCAAAAGATTCAACTTCTGTATAAATATCTAAATCTGTTAAAAAATCATAATATTTTCTAATATAAGCAACTTCAACATTACCTGTATGATCGATACGTTGATCATAATAACCGTATGACCATAACATAGTAATACCGACTATAGGTAATTGAAGATATCCTGCAGATTGCATGTGAGAACCTGCTAAAAAACCAAGTCCTCCGGAATATGTGCTTAGTGATTGATCTAATGCAATTTCCATTGAGAAATATGCTACATTTGGTAATGCCATAAATTTATCCTTTTTCTGTCTAATTCTAATTTTAAATAATTGAACAATACTAAATACTGTTATAACAATAATATAGCATAATTTCAAGATATATGTGTTCATATATTTGAATTATCTTAAAATAGGCTAAAACTATTACTAAACAGCAAACATGATAATATTAAGTTTTGTTAAGTTTAACATTAATCATCTATTATTACTTGAAGTATATCTTCCGGATTAATGTCAAGGCAACAAAGTTCATCGCATGTTGTTTGTCTTTTATCCCATAGGCAAGGTTTTAAAGGGCACTTATCATTTGCTAATATAGAAGTAACATTTTCACAATCAGGAATTAATTTTTTATAGTCTGTAGGCCCAAATATAACATATGTTTTAGTCTTTAAGGAAACAGCAATATGCAATGGTGCTGAGTCTGAACATAAAAATTTTTCCGAAGCACTGATAATTTTTGCTAAATCTTTTAAATTCTTCGTTTCTCCGTAATAATCTATAAACTTAGGGTTATTACTATTATTAAGATTTTTCTTTATTGATTCAATACATTCTTTATCATCAGGTCCGCCAGCCAAAATAACCCTTTTGCCATTTTCTATCAATAAATCAATAACCTTAGCCCATTTTTCCGCAGAAATTGTTTTTACAATTCCCATGTTAATGCTCATTTTACTTACACCCGGATGAATCAATACAGTATTTTTTTCTTTAGCTATAGAATCAATTTTAATTTCAGGCAAATATGTTTTTATATCCGTTAACGGTGTAACTAAGTCATGATACATATTACACGCATATTGCATTTTATTTAGCTTAACGGCTTTTGTAAGCAGAATCTTGCTTAATTTACCGGTATCATAACCATAACACTTCTTAATTCCGGTTAAAAAAAGGATAATGCTCATAAATTTATTTCCGCCGGCAGTTATAGCCAAATCGAAATTACCTTTACGAGCTAAAAAAATAAGTTTTAAAAGTTCAAAATATTTGCTTTTTGATTTAATATCAACTAAAAACATCTCGTCAATAACATCAGTTAAATCCTTAATTCCTTTGCTTCTTGGTTCTAAAGCAAGTGTTATTTTAGAATTAGGAAACTCTTTCTTTAAAGAAATTAATGCAGGCAGGAAAAGAATTTCATCTCCGATTCCTCCAAAATTTATTACAAGAATTTTTTTTACAGTCTTTGGCATTTTATTATTATAATTTAAAAATATATAACATAAAGTTATATAATAATATTTACTTACTGTTCTGAAAGTTTTCTGAGTAAAGGATTAAACTGGCAGTTAGGACTTTTAAATATATCATTGGATATTACATTAAGAAATTTATCATGATCAGGATGGTTTTGTTCAAAAATTGCCATATCATCATACTTCATGCTAAATTGAGAACCCCAATCACGAAACTCCCAAAAAGAAGCCTTAGCCCCTAAGTTTTCAGCAATTTTAACAAATCCCGGCATTTCTTTATAATTTAAACTATGAACAACAAAAGACAACTGTAAATTTTTTAAAAATCCTTCTTTTTTAATAGATGATAACCATTTTACATTTTCCATAACAGTTTTAAAATCACCATTTCTGGTTATTGTCTTATATGTGTTTTCATTAATTGCATGAATTGAAACCTCAACGTTTAATAATTTTTCTAATATACCTAAGTCTTTGCAATTTTGCATATTACATAACAGACCATTTGTGTGAAGATTAAATTTTATATCTGGATAAGTTTGACAAATAACTTTAATCAACTTTCTATAATGCTTACTTACAAAAGTTTCACCGCTTCCACAGAAACAAACTTCTTCAGCATTTTTCAACATTGGAATAAATATCGTTTCAATATTGCTGTCTAAAAAATCTGTATATTCTTTATCACTTAAGATAATATCATCTCTACAGGTAATACATTTGTAATTACATGCTCTATCATTCGAAAATTTGATGTATTTAGGATAATCCGCTATTTCTTTAAACTCAGAACTGTTTAAGTCACCATTATAGCCACAAATATTTCTGTTACAATACTTGTAACTATTATCTAAAATACTCCTACGAAAATCCCTGGCTTTATCAGAATTCCAAACATCCTCAAATGATTGTTCATAAAAGTTGCCAAAGGTATAATCGTTACACCAGGAAGGACAACATGGATTAATGTTTCCGTTTATAGAAACTTCCATGAAAAGAAAAGGATTAGGACAAACTGTCATAAACATCCTCAATTAATTACTTACAACTAAAATTTTAGCATTATCCTAAAAGATTTGCAAACAAAAAGTGCATTATGACAAACTTTAACCTTCCTATAAAAGGCACTTGAAACAATTCAAGATAATTTTATCATACATGCACTTTACACTTACATTTTAATAAATTTTTAAATAAAAAACATCCCCATTAAGGCTAATAAAATAAATCACAAGCAACTGCTATAAGGTAAAGACTTTATAAATTTTTCTATAAATTCAAAATCTATATGCCCTAATTTATCAACGGGTAATTTTATCTTATGTTTTTGAACATGCTTTAACCTATATTGTCTACCATAAGAAAACTTAAATTTATACTTATTTATTAAGGTTAAGATGAATAAAGCAACATATTTATTTAATTTAAAATTAGGCTTAAGAACTATAATGTTATCATCGCAACAAAAAACATAATCCCTGTAAAAACAATTGCAAAACATATCAATTGTTAGACAAGAACTGTATTTATCCATTTCTTCATTTTCTATATAATTACTAATACCTTGATTTTGATATCCTGCAGTAACCAGGGGTATATTTCCGTCAAGACGGTTTTCTTTTATAAGTCTGTCACCTCGTTCAATTGTAAATAATCCTTTATTTTTTGAATCTAAATAAAATTCTGCCCACTGTACAGAATCTAAATTCAAATTAATATTGCTTTTAGGAGTTTTTAAATCTGTTTTACCGTAAAATTCGGTCATTAATTCAAACAAAGTTATTTCATCAATATCTTTGTCAAATAAATTCATTTGAAATTTAACATTAAAAGTTAATCTGTCTTTAATTACTTTTACAAAATCATTTACATTTAACTTGTTATAATCAGACATTGAATGTGCCTGAATAAGCCACTCATCATCTGATTTTATTTTTGTTTTTACAAGTTTAAGCCCATCTTGATATTTATCTGCATTAAATATTCTTTTTAATAAATCTGATTTAATTGAATTCCACTTATTATAAGTATCTGTTCTTCCTTTTGCTTTAGAAAGGACAAATCCATCATCATCCAAATCATAAAAAACCACTTCTTGATTTGCATGAGGCTTATTGGTTTCAAATACTGCTATTGCTGTATTTGTTGCAGCATTTGGCATAAATAATTCTTTTGGCATGTTAATAACATATTTTAGGGTATTATTAGTTAAAATTTGTTTTCTTATTTTATCATCCTTAAAATATGTACTTAAAGGTGCTATAACTACTACATACCTTGAACAATGCGAAATTAACCTTTGGAGAAATTGTATCTCTTTTTTAGTGGGGTCATCCTTATTATCTTTTCCGCCATAAGGGGGGTTTATAAAACCTATTGTAGGAATAATTCCTTCATTTTTAAGGTTTTCTAATTCTATATCAGCTTCCTTGGAAAAATAATCACATTTAAAAATCTGCGATTTTCCGTCTCCACGAAATAACATATTTGAAATAGCTAAAGAAAACATTGTAGAGTTACTTTCAAATCCGATTAATTGTTTTTTCTTTAATTTATTAATTTTATCTGATTTATTGGACATTTGGGAACTGTTAATTAATTTTGTCAACTTATTCATTGCAGCAATCAAGAAAGCTCCCGTTCCACAGCAAGAATCCAAAATTATATCATTAGACTTCAAATCAATTAATTCCGTAAAAAGTTCTGTAATATGACGCGGCGTTAAAACAATTCCTTTTTTAACATTGGCTAACCCGGCATAGCGTAAAAATTCCTCATAAAATTTTCCTATAACATCATAGTTTAATTCTTTTTTAAATAATGGAATAATTTTTTCCTTTAATTCATTCAATAATTTTATCAATATCTTAGAATTATCATTTAATAATTCTTCATTATTCTTAAATGAGGCTAATTCATCAATAAGAATATTTATTTTTGATTCCGGTATATTTTCTCCGGATAAAACCTCTTTTATTGTATAAGACATTGAGTTTAAAATCATAGAAGGAGACCAACCGTTATAATCATTTCTAAAATCATTCTTTTTATTTCTCTCAAAAAGGCATATCATTAATGCAGATAAAAGAATAGGTCTTTTTTGAGAATCAACAGAGCGTAACCATTTATTTACCTTTTTAGATGAAGTAGAAATTTCACTTATCAATTTTTCTTCGTTAAAATTATCAAAAAGCGATAAATAATCCCTTTCATTCAAAATGTTTGTAATAAGTGACTGCTCTTGAATTCTATTATTTAAAATTACAAAAGTACTTACCCTGTGGTTATATTCAGTATTTAAATCCCCTGAAACAGCTACCCCTAAGATTTTCCAACTTCTAAAAAAAGCCTTCAAATCTTCGCTTTGCAAATTATCATTTAAAAAAAACTTAAGGTAATGCTTAACACCATCAACAGCATATTTAATCGGTTCGGATAAATTATCAGATGAAGAATGTAGGGAAATATTTGGCTTTATTTCAACAATTATTAATAATTGTTCATCTTCATTAATATAAATATAATCAGGAAATCCCTGATTATTAGTTTGTTTTTTTGATGCATTTGATAAAACAGATTTTATATTATCATTTTTAGGGTAATTTCCCCAGTTTTTTTTATATTCAAGGCTGCTTAAGTAAACACCGATATCAAAATCGTTTTTATCTTTTATTGCCATACTTCCTCTCTAATCCACTTTACTAATGATAAAATAAATAGTTGTAAAAAACAAATTGTAAATATAAATACTCCATGTTTGTTTATATTTATGTTAACATTCCTAATAAAAACCGTTTAAACCAAAGAAAGATTATATGGTATCAAAAATAATAACAGCAACAACCATGGGTTTAAATGCCTATAAAATAGATGTGGAAGTTGATTTTGTAAATTCACTACCAAATATATCAATTGTGGGATTACCTGATATTGCGGTAAATGAAGCAAAAGAAAGAGTTCGCTCGGCTGTTAAAAACTCCGGTTTTACATTTCCAGGACAAAGAGTAATAGTTAATTTAGCCCCTGCTGATATAAAAAAAGAAGGAACAAATTTTGATCTGCCTATTGCCGTAGGAATTTTAACTCGAGGGGGATTCATAAATGAAATCTTTCTTGAAAATACGGCTTTTTTAGGTGAATTATCTCTCGATGGCAGTCTAAGAGGAATAAACGGAATTTTACCACTTGTTTCAGGACTTAAAGAACTTGGTATCAAAAAAGTAATAGTACCCCAAGTAAATACTAAAGAAGCTGCGCTAGTAGACGGAATAGATGTATATGGTGCAGAATATTTGATAGACGTAATTAATCATTTTAGCGATGATTCTGAGTCTAAATTAATTAAGTCAACAAAAAATATAGAAAATTATCTTAATGAAAACACCCCAAATACATATATTTATGACTTTAAAGACGTAAAAGGACAACAAAAAGCAAAAAAAGCTCTGGAAATAGCTGCAGCAGGTGCCCATAATATACTAATGATGGGGTCTCCCGGATCAGGCAAAACATTAATGGCAAAATGTTTTGCCTCTATACTACCACCTTTAAATATTCAAGAATCACTGGAATTAACAAAAATATATAGCATAAGTGGCTTATTGCCATCAGATAAACCTTTAATTACTCAAAGACCTTACCGGGCAGTACATCATTCTGCATCTTCTGTAGGAATAATCGGAGGTGGAAGCAACCCAAAACCTGGAGAAATAACTCTGGCTCATAGAGGTGTTTTATTCCTTGATGAAATGGTTGAATTTCCAAGAAATGTTTTGGAAACCTTAAGACAACCTTTAGAAGACGGTGAAGTTACAATCTCTCGTGCCCAAACTTCAATTAAATACCCCGCCGATTTCATGCTGCTTGGGGCTATGAATCCTTGTCCTTGCGGCTTTTTAGGCGATAGCCAGAAAAATTGTACCTGTTCTGAATTTCAAATACAAAGATATCGTTCAAGATTATCGGGACCTCTTCTTGACAGAATTGATTTACAAATTGAAGTGCCAAGACTAACACCGCAAGAGCTTATTAATATGAAAGATTCTTCAGAACCTTCCTGCGAAATAAGAAAACGGGTTGTTAACGCCAGAAACATACAATTTCAAAGGTATAAAGGACTAGGAATATTAACTAATTCCGAGCTTAATACTGATTTAATCAAAAAATTCTGTCAAATAGATAAAGAATCAGAAGATATTCTTAAAAATGCCATTATAAAATTTAATTTGTCAGGAAGAAGTTATGACAGAACTCTAAAACTCGCAAGGACAATTGCTGATTTATCCGGTGAAAAAAATATACTTAAAACACATATTGCTCAGGCCCTACAATACAGAACTTTTATTGCTGAAAATATTCATGCCAATCTATAATATATAAAAATGTCCGTAAAAATACTTAAATAAGGTGGAGTAGGTGCTACTGCGGACTTTTCAAACTTTAATAATGGTTTATACTAAAAATATAAATCACGATTGGTTTATAGGTTATTAATTAAGGCTCACGCCCTTTGATGGCAAAGCTATTTATTAATAAAACAGGAAGAGATATGTATATAAGAGGAAATTATGGGCTATATTCATTGTTGTTCTGGATTAAGAAAAAGTAAAAGCTATTCTATATCTCCTGAAGAAAATTATTCTTATGCTCAAATAGATTATCTGGAAGAATGTCCTGTATGTGGTCATACAGTAGCTCAAATAACCAGAATAGACTGCGAAAATAATGTCTCTGTATGCAGAAAAATCAATGAAAAAGCCAGAAAGCTGTTTGAGAAATTAAAAAATAATATCCTCTTTGAAAAAAATAAAGAAAGAAAATTTCTCGAACACTCATCAAAGTTTTTCCTCTACTATAATGAATTTGGAATAAAGAAAAAATGTTATTCGAATCTAAGTTCATTAAAAATAGGATTATTTGAAAACAAATAAAAATATTTTTTAGAATCATAAACCACAACTATCCTAAAACAGGCCCTTGGCCTTCTAAATTATCTTACTCTACTATGGGGAACTTATGTTTCCCCATTTTTTTACAAGAAAATACATTAGAAAAAGTCATTTTTTAACGTGTAGTATTAAGTAACTAGCTAGTGTTGAGAATATAAATAAAATAAATCTAAGGAATTATGATGAATCTATCAAAAAGAGAGTTGGAAGTTCTTGAGTTGATTAGTCAAGGCTATTCTGATAAAGAAATTGCTTGCAACTTAAAAATATCAGCAAGAACGGTTCAAACACATGTTACAAGAATAGTTATCAAGTTAGGTGCAAGAAACAGACCAAATGCAGTTGCAAACTATCTCATGCAACATTATATACGAGTCACTTAAAGGAACATATATGAAAAGAATAATAATACACTGGACAGCAGGCGGATATATTCCGACATCTTATGAAAAAGAACGTTATCACTATTTAGTAGATAGCGCAGGTAAAGTACATTGTGGAAAATTCAAGCCGGAAGTAAATTTAAATTGTAAAAAAGGATTATATGCAATGCATACAGGAGGAGGAAATACAGGTTCAATAGGAGTATCTATGTGTGCAATGGCCGGCTTTAAAGGAAAAAATAATCAAGGAATTTTTCCTATTACAAAAATACAGTTTGAAGCAACGATGAAGCTATGTGCAAAGCTTGCTGCAAAATACAATATAAAAACAACAGCTGAAAATATTATGACTCATTATGAATTTGGGCAAAAACATCCTAAAACAAGCAGCAATGGGAAAATAGATATTATTTTTATCCCGCCTTATCCATGGATATCAAAAGATGATATAGGTAGTTTTATTCGCTCAAAAATAAGATGGTATGAAGAAAATTTAAAAGAGGAAAACTAATGCAAACTTATTTTTATAATTTATCAGGAGGAATAAATCAATCTGCCAGCAAAACTGCTTTGGGACTGGATACAAAAAAATTATACTGGGCTGATGCAAAAAATATCGAAATCCTTCAAAATAATGGTATTGCAAGACAAAAGGGGAATATTCTTTTATTTGAATTAACTCAAACAGAAAAAATAATCGCATTACATCCATTAAAAGACGGAACAACCTTTAATTTACTAATAGCTACTGAAGCTGGCAATTTGTATGTTTATAACACAAAAAGCCTTAATATTACAAAACTTGATAAGGTAATTGACGGGTCCTCAAAAATAGTATTTACAGATTTTTTAGATGGAGTTGTTGCCGGAAGCAAAAGAGATACAATTTTTTATATTAATAATGATAACGGTTATTTAATTGAAAGTTGTAACTTAAAAGATGCTAATGATAATGATATTAAAAGCGATGTTGTTAGTGTCTTTGCCGGTAGATTATGGATAGCCGGAGGATCAACTTTGTATTATTCTGCACTTGGAAAATACAATGATTTTATAACACAAAATGATGCGGGATATATTAATAATTTTCACTTAGATACAAATAATATAACGGCATTAAAACCTTATAAAGATTATCTGGCTGTGTATAAAGAGAATTCTGTTTACTTATTATCAGGCACAAGTAGTGAAGATTTCAAAATAATACCTTTTGCAGATAAAGGAACCTACTCAACAAAAAGTGTTGTTAATGTAAATAATAAACAATATTTTGTAAGTCAAGGTATTTTTTCAATGGAACAAGCCGGTTTGCTAAGTCAAATTCAACTTGGAGATGAAATTTCATTAAATATTAAGCCTGAATTCGAAAATTTTGATAAATCAAGATTTAATGAAGTTGTTGTAATACATTATAGTAAGAAAAATCAGGTTTGGTACTTCATTCCATATAAGAATGATGAATATTTTCATACTATTTGGATCTATAATTATGTGAATCAAGCTTGGTTTAAAAGAAATATTCCGCAAGACATAAGTTCGGTTTGTTTATTTGATGATTATGTTTTAACAGCTGATAAAAATGGTAAAATTTACAGGGAAGATTTTGGAAATACCTTTAATGGACTAGCCATAGATTTTTTTTGGAAATCACCTTTTTTAGCTGCAGGTGACTCAAATGTGAGAAAAACTATAGAAGAGTTCTATTTTGTATTAGATGAATCTAATGATAATAATTTTGATTTTTCTGTTTGTAAAAACTATGACGATACTTATAAAGATGATGAAGATAAGATATATTCCTCTAATTCAACTAATTTAATTTGGGACGGAGACAATTTATCTTCAAGCTTAAATACTTATTGGAATTACGACACAAATAACTCAAATGAAGAAAACATTTATTCTCTTTGGGCTATAGGTACAAATTCAATACAAAAAGCTGAAATTTCAGAATCTAATTATTCTGTTCAATTATGTATAAACGGTCAATCATTGGATCAAAACATGGCCATAATAGGATTAGAGTTTAAAGAAGTATATTTTGACGAATAAACCTGCGCCACTTAAATTTCAGATAAATTTAAAATCTGAAAGTATTTACATTAACACGAAAGGGAGAAAAAATGACAGATGAAACATCAACAGCTCATTATTCTGCGTTTATACCGGAAATTTGGAGCCAAAAACTAAACAACATGCTTACAAAAAACTGCGTAATGCTTCAATGCGTTAACAAAAATTATGAAGGAGAAATTAAAAATCAGGGTGATACTGTAAAAATTATAACACCAGCAACAGTTTCAATCTCTACAGTTACAGATTCTGCTATAACATATAGTGAACTAAATCCTACTGAAATAGATCTGGTCATCGACCAAAAAAAATTCTTTGCATTTAAAATCGGAGATATCGCACAAGCCCAAGCAAATCAAGACATAATGGAAGCACATCTACAAAACGCCAAAAGTGCCATCGAAGAAGTACAAGATTCACATTTATTGGGACAGCATGCATATGTTGATTCTGACAATATTGTAGGCGGCACAACTCCGGTAACGCTAAATAAAACAACAATCTATTCAAATTTTGTTGATTTAGCTCTTAAACTAAAAAACTCAAATGCTGTTAATAATAATCAAAAACCATGGGTGGTAATAAATCCGACTATTGAATCGTATTTACTACAAAGCACTGAGTTCATTAGTGCCTATAATGTTGCAGATGAAACATTACGAGAAGGTGCTATAGGTCGGATTGCAGGGATGGACGTACTTGTAAGCACAAACTTAACAGAAACCGACGACAAATATTATGTTCTTGCCGGTACAAACGAAGCCATTACATTTGCATCTCAATTATCAAAAATCGAAAGCCTCAGAGATAAAGACAGTTTTTCAGACCTTGTAAGGGGTCTTTATTTATACGGAGCTAAAACTGTGCAACCGAAATCTTTAGCTAAAATGGTAGTTACAGCCCCTTAGCCAAGGGTTTCAATTATAAATAATGCAGCTTAAATTTCTCAAGCTGCATTATTTTTTTAAAAGAAAGGAGTTTTATGTTTATAAGCTTAAAAGCAACAATAAAAGAATTAGCATATTCTGCAGTAATAATGGCAGAAGAAACACTATCTTCATCAAATGGACAAAGCAAAAAAACAGCAGCTATTGAATACATAATTTCAATGCTACCAATACCATCAATGTTTAAATGTATTATTTCAATAATCTTATCAAAATTTATAGATGAAGCCGTTGAAAATGCTGTTACGTACATGAAAGATATTCAAAATCCGGAGGAATAAATGGATAAAGAACATATAAATAATTCATCTTACACCGAAACCCAAGATTTACAAACAACTGATGCTGAGGATAAAATTGAAAACTCAACTGAAGAATATGAAAAAAGTCCTTTAATAAAGGATGTTCAAGACAAGGATTATAGAGAAAATATTATATCCGAAGACTTACACAATGAAATTCTAAAAAAGCTTGATATTATAAATGATGAAAAAAATAATTCTCAAGCAAAATCTGAATTAGAAAAAACCAAATTCAATGAAAATTTAGGCAAAATTAAAACTTCAGAATCACTAGTTGAAAATAATCAATTAAAATTAAATTTGAAACAAGATTTTAATAAAATACAACTGTTAATGAATGCCGGACTAATTAATTCTGCACAAGGACAAAATTTAAAAAAAGAAGTACTTAAAAAAACGTTTGATAAGCTAGTACAAACAGAAAAAATTAGACGGAATTTAACTAAACTTTCAGTGAGTAATAATATACCATTAAATAAATCAAGTATAACTAACGGCATACAAGAGTTTAATAACGAAAATCCAAGTTTTTTTGATACAGAAGGAAGAAAAGAAGTCTTAAACTATTTAACGTCAGCTAATATAAAACTTGGTAAAGATGAAGTTAAGAAGATATCAGATATTATAAGGTCAATTGAAAAAATTGCTATTAACAGATATCTTCAAAAAACGACTCACGAGAAGAATCTAAAAGAATCAAATGAAACCGCCAAACAAAAATTAAAAGCAAATGCTCAAAAAAACGGTATAAATACAAATTTCTCAAGAACTTTTACTCGTGAACAAATCGGTAACATGAGTGGTGCGGAGTTCGCAAAGTATGAGTCCGTAATAATGGATCAACTAAAAAAAGGACAAATACGATAAACGAAAAATGATTAATAGGAAATTGAAAATAGTTTTAAACCTATTTTACTTTTTCCTATTTTCATTTTCTAAAAAGGAGAAAAAATGAATTATTTTGAATTAATAAATAAATGCTTAATTGAACTTAACTATAAAAAATGTAGTGAATTCACTGACCTTGTTAAAAATGACCACGAAAAAATTAAAAATATATTAAATATAATAAACTCAGAAGTCTGTAGTTTTGACACCTGGAATTTCTTGCTCAGAAAACAGCAAATAGAATTACCAAAAAATTATTGTGAAATATATAATAATATACAAGGAAGAATTCATTCATTGTATATAGAAAATAAAAAATATGACTTTGAAAGTAATTTCGAAAAATTTTTACTAAACAAACAACCAACAAATTCATTTACTGTTTTTAATGATAAAATCTTGCTTCCTATTTTTGATAAAAATAAAACAATAGAAATAATCTATTATACAAATAATTTTGCACAAGATTCAAATGGTTCAGACATATCTAAAATGAGCGCAGAAGATGATGTTTCAATTATACCATTTCCTTTTGTAGAACCGATTTTAGTATATGGAACATGCATGAGACTAAAAGGAAACGCTCAATACAGCAAGTTTTCATATTGGTATGGAATGTATAAAGATTCTCTTTCTAATATGAGGTCAAAAATAGGAATAAATGCACAAGAAACACCTCAAATAAGAATAAACAGACTTTGAAAATACGGCAAATAATTTTAGAAAATAATGAAAAACAGGAGGGCTAGAACAGTTCAACTAAAAACAGACATGTAAAATAAAAGGAAATATTAAAACATGCCTTAAATTTATTAGTTCCCCAAATTCTGTCCCCCCTGTTAAGATTTTACACTAGCCGAAATATAAATAGCATGACTATTATATAATTTTTTTTAAAAAAACACAAATAAATAATAAGAAATGTAAAATGAAAAACTTAACAAATAAACAAAAAAAATTCATTACAGAATACATAAAGTCACTAAATGCAGAGCTTTCAGCAAAAAACGCAGGATATAAATCAACCGACTTAAATAGAACTGTAGAGAAATTATTATCTAACAATTCTGTAATATATGAGATTAAAAATAAAATAAAAAAACACATGTCTTCTTTTAGAATAAATAAAGGATATGTTGTTCAAAAATTATTAGAGATAGCAGAATTTTCACTCGAAGAAGAAGAAATTCTTGATAAAGAGGGAAGTTATACTGGGAAAAAAAAACTTCGAGATGCAGCTACTGGATTAAAATCTCTTGAATATTTATGCAAATATCTGGGTTTTAATACTAAACCTGATGATAATCTTGACTATGGGTCAAAAATAATTACTATAAAAAATTTGGACGATGAAAAAATCTAAAAACAAATCTTACAAAGGAGTAAATAATGACAAAAAAAGATGAAAATGATATTGAACAAAAATTATTAAATAGCACGTCTTTTGATGAATTAATCAAAAAAAAAATAGAAACAGAGCTGAAAAATGAAATAGAAAAAGCAAAAATTAAAACTCAAACTCAAACAATAACAGATATTTCAAAAGTTCCGTCTGAATTAATTTTCAGTAAAAAGTCTACCTACAGAATATTTAATAAAGTAAACAAAACAGAAAGTTTTATAAATGGACTTCAGGCAGAATCAATGTTGGGACTGCAAAATAATGTAAGAGAAAAAATAAAAAATGGAAAAGTCGATGTATTTTCAACTGAAGAACTATATATTAAATTTGAGAAAACTGAATATTAAAAAGAGCGGATAAACCGCTCTTTTTAATTATAGCATTAAAATATTATGACAATACTACTGATAATACTTCATTAATAAATAATACAAAAAATAAGATAAATACTAATGTAGCTAATGCTTTCTGAATATCAGCAAATAAAAATTCTCTTCTGTTTTTTCTTATGTCATTAATAGCTGTAATTTCTTCAGTATATGGTTTTACCGGAAACTGTTTTTCTATTTGTTCTAAAACATTAGAAAGCTTAACTTTAATAAGAAAATTATAAGAATCTACATTAATCCACCATAAAATACAAACGGCTAAACCGGCTGCACTAAATACTAAAGTTGAAGATAAACCAAAAATGAATGAATAATCCTTAACTAAATACATAGTCAAAATTAAACCTAAAATTAAAATTAAATAAAATTTATTAGTACAGAAGCTTCTATCAACAAATTTTTCTTTCTGTTCAGAGTAAATTTTATATAATTGTAAAACTATCTCTTCTGAAGTCATATAAACACCATCCTTTCATTTGAGATAATTGTATAAGTTTATTTGGAAAAAGTCAAGAGCTATGAGCAAATTTATAAAAATAATAGTAAATAAGAATGAAGGTAAATTCTTAAATATTGAATATTTACCTAATATTATAACCTTATACGAAAAATTCTCCCGCTATATTCATGATGATTATTTTTTAGAAAATAAATCTATTGTGGATGCTGTAATTAATCTAGTTGAAAAAACAACTCCATTTTTTTGGGGGATTCTAGATAAAAAAAATGAAAAATTTGCAGGGTTTTGTTTCTTAGAAAATTTAACAGGGAATAGTAAAAATTTACACAGTGCAGATATTACAACTTGCTTTGAACCTGAATTTTGGGGAAACTACACAAAAAAATGTGCTCAGAAATTCATAAAATACTGTTTTAAAAAATATAAGTTCGAGAAATTAAAAGCATATATTTTTCCTCAAAACTCAAGAGTTAAAGCTCTTTTAAAAAAAAGTGGGTTTAAAAAAGAAGCTTTATTAAAGGCTGAAACATATAAAAATGGTATTTTACAAGATATTGAAATATATTCACTTATTAAAACAAGCAACAAAAAGGAGATTTAATAATGAAATTTGAAAAAACCAATGAGGATTTAACAAAAACACTGGATTTAGACGAAGAGCTGATTCTTATCCAAAAAATCCCCGAAAAATATGACCATATGGATAATGATAGAGCTGAACAATTAAATGACATAAAATTATTAAGAAGCACAATATATCGTAACCAAATACCACAAATTAACGGATGGGGGTCAAAAATTGAACTTCCTGATATATATGAGCTTGCCCAAACACTTAAATCTCATATAAGTGATAATTTATATTCGCATCCCGATGCAATGTTTGATGTTACAGGCACTAATCCTCAAGCACAAAGTTTTGCAAACAGACAAAAAGCAATGCTTGTAAATACATTTGATAATATGAAACTGGAGAACGAACTAGAAAAAATAATAGACTCAATAGTCGAAACAGGTGAAAGTACCATCTTTTTGGGATGGGAAACAAAAATTAAAACAATAAGAAGAGCTCAAAGTATTGAAGAACAATTGGTCACACCAACAGAAGACGGTTTTATTATAGAAAACAAAGTTGTTTATGACAACCCAATTGTTAAACACGTAAAATCAGAAGATTTTGTTTTTGATAAAAACAAAAAAGATAACTGGGACAGTTGTGCCAAAATATACAGAACTTACTGCGAATTAGAAGAACTAATGGATAATAAAGCAAACAATCTTTTAACCAAAGAAAAAATAAGTGCTTTGAAAGGAGTGATGAACAATAAATTTAAAAAAGAAACAGATAAAGCAGTTGATGATAAAAGAATTGAAATTCTGGAGTACTGGGGAGATATTGAATTAAACAACGGTGATATATTAAAAAATTGGCTTATTGTATTAGCAGGAAGAAAAGAAATAATAAGATTTGAACCAAATCCATTTATAATAAATCCTTTTATTCATTCTAATATAATTGAAAATCCCGAAACATTAAGAGGAATTTCACCACTGAGAGTTGCTCTAATTTTAAATAATATTTCATCAACTATCTTAAATAAACAAATTGATGCCCTTGCATTAATGATGAACCCTCCTTACTTAGCACCCAAAGGTAGTTTTAAAGGAGAGCAAATAGTAAAACCCGGTAAAATCATTGAATATGATGCTACATTAATGCCAAGCGCTCCAACCGCACTAAGTTTTGATAAAGCAATGCAAGGATGGGATTTTTTAAGATATTTTAAAACAACAATAGAAAGCGCAACAGGAATTTTTAATAATATGAGTGGAAATCTTCAATCAGAACAAAGAACTGCAACTGAATTAAATTATTCGGTAAATGGACAAACTGCCAGATTAAATATGTTATTGGAAACAATAAACAGAAAAATAATTATACCAATGGTAGAAAAAACAGCAGAATTAATTGCTAACTTTAAGATTGGCAAAGAAATTATCAGTATAAATGATAGAGGAAGAACTTTGTTTATAGAAGTTGATGAAAACATAAGAAATGGAAATTATATCTACAAATATGGAGATAGAAAAGCATCACTGGAAAGAAAAACAAAAATGAACGAAATCTTTAATATTGTAAAAGCATTTGCCGAAGTACCAACAATAGCCAACCAAATTAATTGGATAGAATGTTTTAAATTTGCATTGGAACAATACGGCATCGAAAATTCCAGTAATTTCCTGTTGGAAGGGAATACAAACTAAAAAGCTGGAAGTAGAGAGAAGACGCAGAATCAATTAATTGATTCTGCGTCTATTTAAAATAGGAAAAAATGGAATATAATTTATTAAAAGCACAAAGAGAATTTTTAGAAATTCCACATGATTACAGTCTAGATGTTGCAGTGTATCAAGGAGGTTTCGGGTCTGGAAAAACTTTTTCCGGCTCTCTTCTTGGAATACTCTTATGCATAAAATTCCCCGGAATAAGAGGGCTTGTTGGGGCACAAACTTATACTCTGGTTAGAGATACAACATTACAAACATATTTTGAACACTTTGAAAACTTGAATTTTAAAGATGGAAAAGACTATGAATGGTCGACTTCATTACAAAAATTGACGTTTAAAAATGGTTCGGAAATATTATTTAGGCATTTTGACGAGCCAAACAAACTTAAATCCCTAAATTTGGGGTTTGCTGAAATTGAAGAAATGTCTGATATTCCCTTTTCTACTTTTAAAATGCTTCTTGGTAGAATGAGACAAACAATAAAAAAAGAATGGAAAAATTTTACTTATAGAATTTTTGGACACACAAACCCTGAAATACAAAGAGGGTGGATTTATAAAACATTTATAGAAAATTATAAACCGAATTACCGTATAATTTCCGCGCCAACAACTGAAAATGTATATCTTCCCGAAGGCTTTTGTGAAGAACTTAAAAAATTATATGATGAAGAATATTATAGGATTTTTGTTCTTGCTCAAAATGGAGAATATAATTCGGGACTAGTTATAAAAGATTTTACACATGAGAACATAAAAGAAATTTACTACCAACAAGATATGAACTTACATATAACATGTGATTTTAACGTAGATCCGATGGCTTGGATTTTAGCTCATAAAACTGATGATAAAGTTTTCTTTTTTGATGAAATAGTAATGGAAAATACAACAACCGCAAAAGCTTGTGATGAATTTTATTACAGATATCCTAATCACAAAGGAAAAATTATTATAAACGGTGATGCATCCGGAGACAATAGAAGTTGTACCAGTGAATTCACTAATTACGTAATTATAAAGAAAAAACTTGAAAGATTTGGGTATGAAGATATTGAAGTACAAATTAAAGCCTTTAACCCACCAATAAAAAACAGAATAATGGCTTTCAATTCAAGGATAAGGTCAGCAGATTCTCAAATAAGGCTTTATGTTGATAAAAAATGCGAAAAACTTCTCTATAATATCTATAATTTAAAATACAAAGAAGGTTCTTCTAAAATTGATTTGCCATCACACTCTCAAATTAAACAAGCAAAAGAACTGAAGTTTTTAGGTCACCCAATGGATGCTGCATCATATTTAGTTGAGTTTTATTGGCCGATAACAATATGAGAAAGGAATAAATGGAAAAACTTTTACATTACTCTCCTATATTAATTGCAGTTATGATTTTTTTAATTCAGCAAAGAATAGTAATTACACCAGAGCAACTGGAAAAAAAACATCGTGAAATTCTTAAAGATGCAGAAGAAAGATTTGCAACACTAAGCAGTGTTCGAGATTTAAAAGAACAGTTTACAGACATGAAAGACAAAATAGACAAAATTTATGACTGTATCATTGCAGTTAAAAAAAACTAACCAAAAAATTAAAAATTAATAGGCGCCAAATAGTTTTAAAAAACTATTTGGCGCCTTACATAGTCAATTAAGTCTTACAATAATTCTTTTAAAAAATTTGGGAGGGCAAAGCGAGCCAAATGATATTCTTTATTATAAATTTTACACGTTTTCGTAATCTCTTCACAACGTTTTTCATCAAAATAAGAAAGGGGGTTAATATCGACAGAGCAAAAAGCCCAAGCCCAATATCCACCAGGATATGTAGGGATTGGAGATGTATATGTTGACGTTATCGGGAACACTTTTTTTAATAAATTATACATTTTCATTATTTCATTCTTATTTACAACTGGAGATTCCGATTGTGCAGCAACTATACCACCTTTTTTCAAAGATTTTTTAACATTATTATAAAATTCTTCAGTAAATAGACCTTCACCAGGGCCCATAGGATCAGTAGAATCAATTAATACAATATCAAATTCATTTTCTTTATTCTTAATATATTCAATAGCATCTTCAACCAAAACCTCTACTTTTGAATCATCTAACTTAGCGGCAATCGTGGGTAAATACTTTTTACATGCATCAATAACCATTCCGTCGATTTCACAAAGTATAACCTTTTCTACCGTATTATGCTTAAGAACTTCTCTTACTGTTCCTCCGTCACCTCCACCGATTACAAGAACCGTTTTAGGATTTGGATGATTAATCATTGGTATATGAGAAATCATTTCATGATAGAAAAATTCATCACCTTCTGTTGTCATCATTAAATCATCTAATGTTAGAATTTTTCCCAAAGCTGAATCAGTATCAATAATTTCAACTTTTTGAAATTGCGATTGTTCTGAAAACAAAACATCTTTTACTTTAATTGCTATACCAAAACCTGCCGGTGTAATTTCTTTATAAAAATTTTCGCTCATTTTTACTCCTGTGATAATGTATTAGACAAAACGTGAAAATGGAGGTGAAAAACAACCTGTCCTTCTTCTTTTCCTGTATTAACATGAACTCTGTATGCTTTTACTTTTTTAATTTTAGCAACTTCTTTAACTGCTTTAAGAATTTCTGACATAACTTTTTCATCTTCAAGTTCACTTAAAGAATCGACATGATTTTTGGGTATAACCAATGAATGCACTTTTGCTTTTGGATTAATATCTTCTATTGCAATTACATAATCATTTTCGTAAATTTTTTTTGAAGGAATTTCACCATTGATTATTTTACAAAAAATACATTCAGTCATTATTCTTCTCCTTACCCGTATTAGTTAATTGTACCATAAAATTATTTATGTTTTATGATATAATTATTAAAAATTAAAAGGAGCGAATATGGAATTTTTAGAGTTATTAAAAAATAGATATTCAGTAAGAAAATTTAATGAAAAAGAAGTAGAAACAGAAAATATTCAAAAGATACTAGAAGCCGGAAGAGTTGCTCCAACTGCATGTAATCTTCAACCACAAAGAATTCTTGTGTTGAATGAACCTGAAAGTTTAAATAAATTAAAAAATTGCACTCCTTATCATTTTGATGCAAAACTAGCAATCTTAGTTTGTTATGATAAAACAGTAAGTTGGAAAAGAAAATATGACAATGAGGATGGTGGAATTATTGATGCAAGTATTGTAACAACACAAATGATGCTACAAATAGCTAATTTAGGACTTGGAACAACTTGGGTTGGCTCTTTTGATCCGCAAAAAGTTAAAGAAGAGTTTAAATTAAAACAAAATTTAGTGCCTGTCGCAATTTTACCTATCGGTTATCCTGCAGAAGATGCCCAACCAAGTCCGGTGCACGAAAAAAGATTAGAGTTAAGCCAAACAACTTTTTATAATAATTTTTAATTAGCACTCATATATTTTTCTTCACAAAATTTAAGAAATTCTTTACCTCTCAAATTAAAAAGGGTTTCATATTTTAATATGATATCATTTGCTGATCCGCTTTCTTTAAGCCACGCATCTACAATTACAGCATTATTACCCCAGGTTTTCGGGTTTTTAATTAAAGCATCTTTAGCCAAATTAATTACAACAAATGTATGATCATTAACATTTCTGCTTACTTCATCGTTATCCACAACACACATAACAAGAGTAGATTTTATACCTTTTTCTCTTAATTTATATTGAGCTAGTCGATTCATTTCGGAACAATTTGCTATATTCTTTGTTTTAAGAAAATCTAATAATTTTTTTATATAGTTATCAAAAGATAAATTCAACATTTTATCTCTCATAATATCAATAGATTGCATATTACGATTATAAATATCGGCTAAACAAGGGGTGCATTTATTGCTCAGATTAACAGGATAAGTATTACCCATTTTTATAGATAACATTGCCGGAGAAAAAATTCTTGGATATTCTGTTTTAATTTCCTGAATTATTTTTTCCCCAATTTTAATACTTGGTTTAATGCTTTTAAATGTTATTTGATTTTGATTAATAGGAGATATAGATAACATATTTACACATAAAACAATAAAGAATAATTTTTGCTGTTATTTTAATAAGGGAATACAAAAATTTACAAATTAACTCTAAAAAAAAGGGATAAACATTGTTTACCCCCTCACCCTTAGATTAGGTTAGTGCAAGACAAAACAATAAATGTTCTGCTTACATTTTCCCCTCCCTTTTGTCTAGTGCGTTGGAATTAAGATAGGAATATATGGTTTATTTTTTTCTTAGGTTTTCTGATACATTTATTAAAAAAGCATCAAATTTTAAAAGCCAACAAATAGATTTATAAGCTGTATTACTCATTTCATTTAACATATTACTTGCCTCCAGTACCCAACACATGCATGATATGGGCATATGGCATGTTTTAAATCCACTAAATATATGATTATTTGAATTCAGTTAATATTTTTTCGATCACTTGATTAGGAGTTAACGTAATTGACTCTCCGGTTTTTCTGGTTTTAAATTCAATTAATCCGTCTTGAATTGTTTTGCCTACTGTAATTCTATAAGGAAAACCAATTAAGTCTGCATCTTTAAATTTAACTCCCGGACGTTCATCTCTATCATCTAAAACCACTTCGATACCTGATACTGATAATTTTTCGTAAATTTCATTTGCTGTATTCATCTGTAGTTCATCTTTTATATTCACCGGAACAATTGAAACGTGATATGGTGCGATGGAGATTGGCCAAATTATCCCGTTTTCATCATGATATTTCTCTACCGCAGCCTGAGCTGTTCTGGTTACACCAATTCCATAGCAACCCATAACAAAAGGTTTTTCTTTTCCGTCAACATCAGCAAAAGTTGCTTTCATTGGTTTAGAATATTTTGTTCCCAATTTAAAAATATTACCAACTTCAATTCCTTGACATACATTTAAAGGAGCAGAGCATTGTATACAAAATTCTCCTTTTTCAACAAGTCTTATATCAAAGAATTTATCAAAATTTTTGACTTCGGAACCGAAATTTGCACCGACTAAGTGTTTATCTGTTTGATTGCATCCTACAACAAAATTTTTCAAATTTTTAATTGATTCATCAGCCACCATCCAAATACCATCTATATTTACAGGGCCTATAAAGCCGGCTTCCGAATTAAATCCTTTTTCTATCATTAATTCTTTAATTTCAACAGCTGATGCAATTCTAAGTTCATTAACTTTAAGCACATTTTTCAACTTTGTTTCTTCAACGTTTTTATCTCCGCGTATTAAAACCAAAACCGGCTTTTTATCTGCAATATAAACTAAAGTTTTCAATATAACAGTTTTTTCAATTTTTAAAAATTCAGCTAAATCATCAATAGATTTAGTATCAGGTGTATCTATAATTTTAGGTTCGCTAAATCCGCCATTAAGGTTCTCTTCCGGTAATACTGAAACAGCACGCTCTGAATTAGCGGCATAACCACATTTATCACAGAAAAAAACATCATTTTCCCCTGCATCGGTATCAATTATTACCATATATTCATGACTAACGCTTCCGCCTATAGCCCCTGAATCTGATTGAACAACTTTTGTATCCAAACCGCAACGATCAAATATTTTTGTATAAGCAGCAGCCATATTATCGTATTCTTTATCAAGACCTTCTTCATCGATATCAAAACTGTATGCATCTTTCATTATAAATTCACGCCCTCTTAAAAGCCCAAACCTCGGACGAATTTCATCTCTAAATTTTAGTTGTATCTGGTATAAATTTAGTGGTAATTGTTTATATGACTTAGCAATATCACGAGCTATTGTTGTTATTATTTCTTCATGAGTCGGACCAAGACACATACCGCGATCATGACGATCTTTCATTCTCATAAGTTCTTTACCGTAAACGTCCCATCTGCCTGATTCTTCCCAAAGCTCCTGAGGTTGAACAAAAGGCATTAAAAGTTCTTGAGCACCTGCTGCATTCATTTCTTCTCTAATGATATTTTCAATTTTTTTTAAAACCCTGCTCATTAAAGGAAGATAACTGTATATACCACTTGATAGTTTTTTGATAAAACCTGCTCTAACCAATAATTTATGAGAAATAACTTCTGCATCAGCCGGAAATTCTCTTAAAGTTTGCACAAAAAGTTTTGACATTTTCATAATAAATCTTCCCTTAATCTCGTTTGAAATTATTTTAACATAAAATCAAGTTATTAAAAAAAGACTTTTAATATAAAAATTATCATGTATGATTTATACATGGAAAACTTGAACACTAATAAAAAATTATTTGTAATATCAGGTTCATCTGGTGTTGGTAAAGGTACAGTTATAAAAGGACTTCTTAAAAAAAATCCTGATATAATATTTTCTGTTTCTTGTACAACAAGACCTATAAGAGAGGGTGAAACAGAGGGTGTAAATTACTTCTTTGTTACAAAAGAAGAATTTAAAAATAGCATTAATAATGATGAATTTTTAGAATGGGCAGAATTTTCAGGAAATTACTACGGAACTAAAAAAGATTTTGTTGAAAGTGTTTTTAAACAAAATAAAGATATAATTTTAGAAATTGACACTCAAGGTGCTTTGCAAATTAAAGAAAAAATGCCCGAATCTATATTGATTTTTATAGCTCCACCTTCATATCAAGATTTAGAATTTAGATTAAGAAACCGTCAAACGGAAAGTGAAGAAGCAATCGCAAAACGTTTAGATTTTGTAAAGCTTGAAATAAGAAATTCGGAAAATTTCGATTACAGAATAGTGAATGACAAAGTAGAACTTACAATTGAAGAGCTCGAAAGAATTATTAAAACCGAGAGGGCATATTAATGCTTAGCGGGAAAAAAATACTAATAGGGATAACAGGCGGAATAGCCGCTTACAAAATTTGTGAGCTTATTCGCTTATATAAAAAAAATAATGCGCAGGTAAAAGTTATAGTAACCGAAAACGCTCTTAATTTTGTAACTAAGCTTACACTGCAAACTTTAAGCCAAAATGAAGTATACTTAAACCAGTTTGATATAGAAGAATACAAACCTGAACATATTTCACTGGCAGATGAATCTGATATTTTTATAATAGCACCTGCAAGTGCTAATACTATTTCTAAATTAGCTACAGGAATTTGTGATAATTTGCTGACCTCAGTTGCTTGTGCATTTAAAAACTCTATATTAATAGCACCTGCAATGAATTGCAATATGTGGGGGAATCCTGTCATTCAAAATAACATTGAGAAATTAAATGAATTAGGTTATTACATTTACCCCCCTGAAGAAGGTTATTTAGCTTGCGGATACGAAGGTAACGGGAGATTAGCTTCTATAGAAAAAATTTACGGAAAAACTGTTGAAATTTTAGACTCTAAAAAAAAACTTTTGAATAAAAAAATTGTAGTTACAGCAGGCGGAACAAAAGAAAAAATTGATTCTGTAAGATATATTTCAAATTTCTCTTCAGGTAAAATGGGTATAGCATTAGCTGATGAAGCTCACGGCCAAGGAGCGAATGTTACATTAATAACTACAGTAAATACTAAAAGACCATATAATATAAAAATAGTTGAATCTGCAATTGAAATGAAAGAGATGGTGGAAAAAGAATTTAAAAATTCTGATTGTCTTATCATGGCGGCCGCTGTAGCTGATTACAGAGCTAAAGAAATCGCAGATAATAAAATTAAAAAAACATATGATGATGAAATTTCAATAAATTTAATTAAAACACCTGATATTTTAAAAGAAATTTGTAAAAATAAACAACAAAACCAACTGGTAATAGGTTTTGCAGCAGAAAGCGAAAATGTAATCGATTATGCAAAAGAAAAAATTCAAAAAAAAGGTTGTGATTATATAATCGCAAATGACATATCTCGCAATGACATAGGATTTTCAAGCGATTATAACGAAGTTTCAATTATAGATAAAAATTTAAACATTGTAAAAACAGACCGCTGTACAAAAAAAGAAATCGCAAAAAAAATTCTTGGGGAAATATGGAAATAAATAAAGTTATTGACCTGATTGAAAAATTTGCACCGATTTATTCTCAAGAACCTTGGGATAATTCCGGATATCAAATTAGCTTTGAAAATAGAGAAATTAAAAAGATACTTTTATGCCTTACCATAACAAAACAAATTATTGATCAAGCAAAAGAAAAAAAATGTGATATGATAATTTCCCATCACCCGCTTTTTTTTATTCCATTTGAGTTTAATAAAAATATCCCGATTTATTCTGCACATACAAATTTGGATAAATCGGATAATGGGACTACAGATACTTTAATAGATGTTTTAGGATTTTCAAATAACAAGGCGCAAAAAATCGGAGATTTTTTGCGCCTTGTTACCCTCGATAGAAGTATACCAGTTAAAGACTTTGCTGATTTATTAAAATCTAAATTAGAAATTAAAAATATTCGAATTGTAAACAATTTAAATAAACAAGAGATTAAAGAAATAGCCTTTTGTTCAGGAAGCGGGGCAGATTTTATTTCACTTGCAGAGCAATATTGCGCAGATGGATTTGTAACAGGTGATGTTAAATACCATACAGCAATGGAAAGTAATGTTATAATATTTGATATAGGGCATTTTGAAAGTGAAAAGCCGGTATTAAAAACATTAGAAAAAGTTATAAAACAGCTTGGAGTTGAAACAGTTATCGCAGATGAAAAGAGTCCTTTTATTACTTGTTAGCTTATTTATAAGTCAAACTGTTTGGGCTTATCAAACAGTTCTGGTTGATTTTCCAAAGAATCAAGGTTGGCGCTCGGTTTATTATGATAGCCAATATTCAGAAGCGATTTTACAATATGTTCCGGCAGGGCAAACATATACAAACTGGACAAAAACTGTTATTTTTCACTCCTATAAAAACATATGGACAGATAGTGCTGCACAACTTATGAACAGATTAACCCAACAAATGGAATTACAAAATTCGAGTCAATTATATAAATATACAAAGTATTCCGATGCAGATTCTATTTCTACAAGATGTGTACAAAAAAATGCAAATATTCCCACGCAATGTGAAATTTTTAGAATATCTAAATCTTATGATGGGCTTATATCAATGCATTACATAAATAAAAACGTAATTGATTTTAGAAATTCATATGATGTATGGTATGACATTATGAAAAATATTACTATTTATTATAGCTACTATATGGACGATAGAATTATGAATAAAGCAACATCTTTTGAACTGTAAAAAGAGTTTTTATTGACAGTAATTATTTTTCTAAATAAAATTAGTTAAAATGAAAAAGATTAAAAATATTATTTGTAATAAGTATTTTATCATCTGCTTAATAACTTTATTTGGTTTATTTATTCGTTTGCTTAATATTGATAAACCTACCGGACTTTGGTGGGATGAAATGAGTACATATATTTTTTCATCCAAACCACTACCTTTTGGAATTATTAAAAGTCTATGGAATTCGGATGTACATATGCCATTGTTTTTTATTTATTTAGGGACATGGATTAAACTTTTTGGTACAAAAGATATTATCTTAAGGCTTGCATCTGTTTTTTGGAGTATTTTATCAATCCCTGCCTTCTTTTATCTGGGCAAGACCTATAAATCAGAAAAATTAGGCTATTTACTTGCAATAATAGCGTGCCTTAATCCTATTATTATTTATTATTCACAAGAAATAAGATTTTATTCTATGGTTATTTTTCTTGGAATTATTTCTTTAATATTTTTTCTAAAAACAATCGAAACACCAAGTTATAAAAACTTAATTATCCTCTCTTTTATTAATTTAGTGCTGTTATATACATATTCTATGGGAATTATTTTTGTCCTAGCAGAACTGTTTATAATTATATCTGATTTTTATTCACATAATAGAACTTCATTAAAAAAAGTACTTAAAGTAAAAACCGTTTTATTTATATTATTAATACCTTATTTTATACTACTGTTTCACTATCTTCTTAGAGAAACTTTATTTGAAATACCTGCGTGGGGGCCTTTATTTTGCAAATATCCTATTTTAGTAATAAATGACTGGTTTAGTCCTTTTTTAGCGAGTGTGCATGGAAATCAAAAAAACTTATACGAATTTTATTTAAGTAGTAATAAAGGCATATTATATTTAATAATACAACTTATCCCAACATTTTGTTTTATAACTGGATTCGCTCTAAACATAAGAGAAACAAACAAAAAATTTCTTTATGTTTTAACAATACTTTTGGCATTTATTTTAGCAGAGACGATATTATGGGCAAAAGGTCCTTTTGTTTTTATAGTCAGATATACATTAATAGTACTACCGATAATTCTGCTACTTTGCACTAATGGACTAATGCTTATAAAAAATCTAAAAATACAATATTTAATATTCAGTTTAATAATAATAATTTATATAAATAATATCTTTCATTATAAAACAGCAAGGACATTTGAACAAAATCCTGCAGGATTAAGACCACCGTCAGAAAGGTTAATGAAACTAAATCCTGATAAAGATTACTTAATGGCATTAGACGGCTCTATTATTTTTAAAAAATATATTAAAAATTTTAACTTTCTCAATTTCGATATAAATGAAATATTATACCAATCAGACAAACAAAAAGAAGCCTATAAAGTATTCGACAAAAACTTTATAGAAACAATAAATAAAAAGAACTATTTACAGAAATTTATTCCTTTTTTAAAAAATCCTGAACCAACTTATGAACTGAAAGTTTTTCTTAATTCTGAGGTAAATAAAATCCCAGAAGGGAAGAGATTGATTTACATCGAAGGTCCCTTTGCCGTAGAAGATTGGCCAATGAATTCAATTAATAATTTTATATTTGCTTTAGAAAACAATCTTGTCAGTAAAAAAGATTATAAGGATTTTGTTTATTATTTTGTTCGTGCAAAAATTAGTGATAATGTAAAAATATCATTGAAAAATAATCCTTCATTAATTAAAATAAATGAATTCAAAATGAATTCACCTTACACAAAATATTTAATGCCGGTAAAATATACCTTTTATGTATATAAAAAAGTTTAAGGATAGAGAAATTAGATGAAAACAGATAAGTTAAAAAAAATACTAACAAATCGTTATTTCATATTGTTAATAATCACAATATTTGCATTATTTATACGACTGCTAAACATAGATAAAATATACGGCTTATGGAATGATGAAGCAATAACTTATCTTTTTGCATCTCAAAAATTTCCTTTTGGTATAATAAAAGTATTTTTGAAAGAAGATTTTCATATGCCTTTTTATTACATATACCTCGGCGGATGGATGAGAATTTTTGGGACAGATGATATTACATTAAGACTTACATCTGTTATTTGTGGAGTTTTAACAATTCCTGCTTTATTCTATTTAGGCAAGACTTGCTGTTCAGAAAAAACAGGTTACCTGCTTTCTTTAATAGGCTGCTTGAATCCTGCTATGATTTACTATTCACAAGAGATAAGATTTTATTCTATGGTAACTTTTTTCTCAACTGTTTCACTAATATTTTTGCTAAAAATATTAGATACCCCGGACAAAAAAAATATTATACCGTTTTTTCTAACAAACTTACTAATTTTGTATACATATACAATGGGAATAGTTTTTGTTGCAGTTGAAATGGCTGTGATATTTTTTCATTTTTATAAATATAAAAAAGAATTCTTAAAAACATTTTTCATACATTCACTTATTTTTCTATTTTTAAGTATTCCTTATTTTATATTATTGTCAATACACATATATGGGGCTAATCAAACAATCATCGAACCAATTGCTTGGGGCTATATACGGAAACCATTTCTTCTTTTGCTAATAAATGATTGGTTCAGTATATTTTTTTCTTGCCACCTTCAACAAGATGTCAGTAAATATCTTGCTCTCTTCAAAAGCATAAGCGGATTTTTCTATTTTTTATTTTTTACAAGTGCTTCTCTTTGCTTTATAACAGGATTTATATTTAGCCTTAAAAATTTAAACAGAAAAATCAGTTATCTTTTAATAATAGCCGGAACTTTCATTTTAACAGAAATATTTCTACAACTCAAAGGTAATTTAATAATTATTACAAAGTATACCCTCATTGTTCTTCCTATAATTTTACTTATTTGTGCAAACGGGATAACACTTATAAAAAATAAGAAAATAAGTTATACATTAATCAGTATAATATTTTTAGTTTATATATTTAATTTGATTAATTATAAAAACATGAATGCCTTCATGCACAGATATAATGGATTTAAATACCCCGCGCAAAAAATAATGCAACTAAACCCAAATAATGATTACTTTATGGCACTAAACAGAGCGCAATTATACAGAAAATACCTTAAAAATTTAATTTATATCGATTTTGATGTACCGGGGATTGTATATTTATATAAAGATAAGACCGCTAGTTTTAATTTTTTTAATAAAGATTTTATCCTCGCAACAAATAAACATAATTCCAACAATAGAATGATTCCTTATTTATTAAGCCCCTTTCCGACAATAGAATTACAAAATTATATAAATTCAAACATACAAAAGATACCGAAAGGCAAAAGATTAATATATCTTGAAGGCCCTTATTTTGGTAAAGATACAGACTTTGAACCATATATTAATGATTTTGTTAGAAGATATCTGACTGGGATAATTAAACCTCAGACTTATCAAGCGGATTTACTTCTCTTTTTAATATCAAAAATCAGTATAGATACAAAAAAAATCCTAAAAAATAACAGTTCATTAATTAAGGTAAACGAAATAAGATTTAGTTCGCCGGATTATTCTATGGACAAATATGTTCACTATAAAATTTTCGTTTACAAAAAATTGTAGGTATAAAATTGAATAAAAGTAAAATTAAATCAATATTACATAATAAATATTTTATAATAACAGTATTAACTATACTTGCATTTCTTATACGGTTATTAAATATAGACAAGCCATTAGGGCTTTGGTACGATGAAATGATTTGTTATATCTTCGCTTCAAAAGAATTTCCTTTTGGTATTTTAAAAGCACTGCTAAGAGAAGATTGTCATATGCCTCTTTATTATCTATATCTAAATTTTTGGATGAATTTTTTAGGGACCGAAGATATTGCTTTAAGACTATCATCAGTAATTTGGGGTGTTTTAACTATTCCCGCTTTATTCTTTTTAGGTAAAACTTACAGGTCTGAAAAATTAGGTTATTTATTAGCAAGTGTAGGATGTATAAGTCCTGTGCTAATTTATTTTTCTCAAGAATTAAGATTTTATTCTTTATTAATATTTTTATCGACAATATCAATTACATATTTTTTAAAATTATTACAAGACAAAAATAATAAAAATATAATTATATTTTTTATTACAAATTTAATAATTTTATATATTTATACAATGGGTATTGCTTTTGTATCTTTAGAATTACTAATCCTATTTTATGACTCTTATATTAGCAAAAAAAATGATTTGCTTAATTTGTCAAAAGCCGTTTTAATTTTTTTAATATTATCAATACCATATTTTATGTTCCTGATCTTCCAAATATATGGTTTTAGTCAAGTATTTGCAGATCCTTTCGGGTCAGGGAAATTAAGCTGGTTTGCGCCTTTAATATTACTAAACGATTGTTTTAGTCCATTTATGACAACATTCTTTAACCACGATGTACAAATTTATAAATTATTTGCAACTACACCAATAAAAACACTTCAATTAATATTTATGTCAAGTTCGACCGTATGCTTTATCAGTGGTTTTATAATCAGCTTAAAAAATAATAGTAGAAATTTTTATTACCTTCTTTTTATAACGACTGCTTTTATCCTAATACAATACGTTCTTTCTGTTTTAGATTGCTACATAATATTAGTAAAATATACTTCGGTATTTTTGCCTATACTTTTTTTATTATGTTTAGACGGATTACTTTTAATCAAAAATAAATACCTGAAAATATCTTTAATAAGCATAATTTTTATAGTATTTGTTTGGAATATAATAAATTATAAAGAAACCAGAGCATTTGAATACCGATATGGAGGATTAAAACCTGCAGCAGATATATTAATGAGCCTAAATCCCGATGGAGACTATGTTCTTGAGCTTGAAAGAACGGAGTTATTAAAAAAATATGTTAAAAACTATAATTTTATTGACTTTGACTCACATAGAGTAATATATCTTGATAGACAAAAAAAAGAAGCTTTAAAAATATTTGATGAAAATTTTGTAAAAGAAACAAATAAGCATAACTCACCTGAAAAATTGGTCAGCTACTTTATAAATCCGGAACCCACGGATAAATTTAAAAATTATATTAATTCACAACTAAATACAATTCCAAAAAATAAACGATTTATATTTATTGAAGGTCCATTTTATGGCGGGGAATCAGACATAACTATAATTAATCAATATGTAACCAATTACCATTTAGGCTTTGTAAAAAGAAAAGAATATAAAAAAGAATTATTCTTTTTAATAAACGAAAAGATATCTGCTGATATTAAAAATATTCTTAAAAATAATCCGACATTAATAAAGATTGATGAAATTAAAATGAGACAATCATATTATGCAGCACGAAATATAAGATATAATTTTTACATATATAAAAAGATATAGGAATCAAATAACGAATGATAAAAGATAAAATTAAATTTATTCTTAAAAATAAATACTTACAAATAATATTAATAACAATATTAGCAGCTATTGTTAGATTAATCAGTATAAATAGAGAAACAGGGCTTTGGTATGATGAAATGATAACTTACATTTTATCTTCTAAAGATTCATTTTCAGCAATAATGCAGGGACTCTTAAAAGAAGAATATCATATGCCGCTTTATTATTTTTATATAAATATTTGGACAAAATTATTTGGAACAAACGACATAATTTTACGATTATCGTCTGCTATTTGGGGAATTCTAACAATTCCCGCTTTGTATATTTTGGGAAGTATTTATAAATCAAAAAAAGTCGGTTGCTTGCTTGCTTTAATAGGAAGTCTTAGCCCAATATTAATTTACTATTCACAAGAATTTAGATTTTATGCTTTAGCAATTTTTTTAGCAACCGTTTCCGTAATTTTTTTACTTAAAAGTATTGATGCTCCAAATAAGACTAATTTGTTTTTTTTATATTCAACTAATTTGATTTTAATATATATATATTCTTTGAGTATTATTTTTGTGGGTTTGGAGATTTTATTACTTTTAATACATTTTTTTAGCGAAAAAAAAGAATTTCTAAAAAACTTTACCATAATTACAACAATATTTTTTATATTGACAATTCCATACTGCTTAATACTCTTAAATTTTTTATACACTTCAAATCAAGTTTTTGTAGATGCTATGGGTTGGGCAATACTTAATAATTTATCAATTTTATTTATATTAAACGATTTGCTCTCACCTTTTATAACTTGCTATTACGGGCATGATCCAAATGCATATTTTCAATTGATACAAAACCCAGCTACAATTAGTTTAAGCTTATTTTTATATTTACCATGCATTTGTCTAATTTGTGGATTGATATTCGAACTTCTAAATCTAAGCAAAAAAAGTAAATACATGTTAATAATTCTATTTTCTTTTATGTCCATAGAATTGCTGCTTGCATACCTTGGAAATATTTCATTAATAAGCAGATATACATTAATAGTGGTTCCTATTATTTTATTAATGTCCGCAAGCGGAATACTTTCATTAAAAAATAAATTCATAAAATATGCTATGATTGGAATTATATTAACGTCTTTCTCTTATTTTGCATTAGAAAATAATAAATATCCGAATATAAAAGTTGATGGGGTAAAACCGCCTGCAGATATATTAATGCAAGAAAATCCTGATAATGATTATTTAATCGCAACAGAACGTTCAGAAATATTAAAAAAATATGTTAAAAGGTTTAATTTTATTGATTTTGATTCGCATAAAATAATAGTAATGGATAAAACAAAACAAGAAAATTTAAAAATATTTGATAAAAATTTTGTAAAAACAACAAATATACATAATTCTACAAAAAAATTGGTTAAGTACTTCTTAGACTCAAATCCTACACCTGATTTACAAAATTTTGTAAATAATCAAATATCTATAATCCCAAAAAATAAATACCTATACTTTGTTGAAGGACCCAATTACTACGGAAAAACAGATAATAATAGTATGATAATGTATACATTAGCTTACATAAATGGATTGATAAGTGAAAAGGAATACAGAAATACAATGTTTTTAAGATTAAATGAAAAAATAAATTTTGATTTAAAAAATGCATTAAAAAATAATATTTCATTAAAAGAAATTGAAGTAAAAACTACAACAATATCAAATGGTTTTATTAACTGCAGGTGGGATATAACAATTTATAAAAAATTATAATAACTTAATATTCGAAGTGCTCTTTTGTCTGCAGATATTCTCTAATATTATTTAATGATGCCTGAACAATCCTCGTAATTCTAGAAGAAGAAAGCCCAACCTGTCTTGCAATATCTTTAACCTGCATATTTCTATAGAACCTGTATTCTACAATGGTTCTGTCTTTTTGTGGCAAGGTTGAAATAGCTTCTCTAATCATTCTTCCCATTTCTGTAATTTCAGCCTTTTCATCAGGCATAGCCGACATATCTTTAATAAAATCAAACGGAGAATCATTATCAGAAGATGCAGAAGCAATACTATCAATTGATAATATTGTTTCATAAATAGCTTCTCTAACTTTACCCGGAGAAATTGCCAAACCGTCTGTTTCCTCTGATGTCTCATCAGATGTAAATTCTTCGGCAGATTCTTCTGTTTTGGTATGCTTAAGAGTATACCATTTATAACGATTTCTTAATTCATTTCTAATTGCCCACCTAACAGCTGTTCCAATATAAGCTGAATTATATTTTTCTAACTGTTCCTCGGTTTTGTTTTTTATCATTACTTGCACAGCAATAATACCAATACTGACAAGTTCCTCGTATTCTATCATATGCGAAGGAATACGCCTGTGTTCAACCTTGGCAACCTTTTGGACTATTTCTAAATATTCTTTAATCTTTGATTTTTCTTGCATCAACGTGTTTATTTATTTTTCTCCGTATTGTCTATTATTCTACCTTGATTTTGATTATTTTTCAAGCTGTAAACAAAAAGTAAAATTTCTGCTACTGCTTTATATAAATCCGGCGGTATTAATTGATTAACCTCAACCATCCTAAAAAGAGCTCTGGCAACAGGTGCATTGTCAATAACAGGGATTCCTTTATTAATTGCAATATCTATAATTTTTTTTGCAATAAGCTCTGTACCTTTTGCAATAAGCATTGGTGATTCCATCTCATTTGCTACATATTTAAGAGCACAGGCAACGTGAATAGGGTTTCTTACAACGAAATCCGCTGTTTCAACTGCATCCATCATACTTTTTTGTAACATTTGTGTTCGTCTTTGACGAAGTGCAGCCTTAACATTAGGATCACCTTCTGTGTTTTTGTATTCATCTTTTATTTCTTTAAAAGACATTTTTTGATCTTTTAAAAACTTCCATTTTGTAACCATATAGTCAGCTGCAGAAATAACCAAAAAAGCGATACAAGCCTTAAACACAAACTCAACTACCAACTTACCGAATTCAATTAATACCGCGAAATTATTATCAATTGAGGCTAAGCTTAAAATATTTTCGATATGTGCTGAATAAACCAGCCAGCCAATCCAACCTAATATAACAACTTTTAATATATTCTTAAAAAGTTCAAATAAAGTTTTAATCGACATAATATTTTTAAAATACTTAGTGGGATTTAATTTATCAAGTTTTGGAGACAAAGGTGCAAACGAAACAAGAGGACCAACCTGTATAAAATCCGCAAGTATAGCAACAAGCCAGGCAACAAATAAAATAGGGCCTATAATTAACACTGTAGGAACAATTGCAATAGTAAAAATATAGGGTAAACCAATATTACTTAAATGTTGGTTTGGAATTTGCTCATAACAAAGTACAAATAGTTTTGAAATTTGATCCCAAATTAAAGGAGATAAGGCATATATAGCACTAAATACAATAAGCAAAGAAATAGCCGTTGAAAAATCCTTTGATTTAACAACCTGTCCCTCTTTTCTTGCCTGTTCCAATTTTCGAGGGGTGGCTTCAAACTGCTTATCTTCATCACCCATTCGTTATCTCACTAAATCTATTGTTACATTATCTAAAATAAATTTTACCCTGCTCAACATTAATATGCATAACTTCTACCAACATATTATCATATTAATAATAAATACTTATTTTACAATTTCTATACCAGAACTTGTACCTAACCTTGAAGCCCCTACATTAATTAAGGATATAGCTTTTTGTTTATCGCGAATTCCCGCTGAAGCTTTAACCTGCAACCCAAATGGGGAAATTATTCGATACATTAATTCAACATCTTCTATTTTTGCCCCCACACCGTTTTTTACAAAACCGGTGGAAGTTTTAACAAAATCTGCTTTAGCATTAATACATAACTTGCAAGCATTTTCTATTTCTTCTTTGTTTAATAAATCTGTTTCAATAATTACTTTTAAAGGCTTATCAGCACATGCCATTTTAACTGTTTCTATATCTTTTTGCACAGCATTAAAATTTTTATCTTTTAATAAGCCTACATTTATAACCATATCAATTTCATCCGCGCCATCACCTACTGCAAGTTTTGTTTCGTATGCTTTAGCATCAGACCTGCTTGCACCAAGAGGAAATCCAACAACTGTAATTATTTTAATCTCTTTATCGATTAAATAATCTTTTGCAAACCTTACATTAACAGGGTTTATACAAACACCTAAAAATTCATTTTCTATAGCTTCTTCAAAAAGTTTTTTTAATTCTTCTTTTGTAGCATCCGGTTTTAAAAGAGTATGCTCAATGTACTTACTTAAATTTTCCATGAATTAATATCCTTATATTTTTA
Source organism: uncultured Muribaculaceae bacterium (assembly GCA_964391675.1). GTDB lineage: Bacteria > Cyanobacteriota > Vampirovibrionia > Gastranaerophilales > Gastranaerophilaceae > CAYMMX01. The sequence goes on from CAYMMX010000006.1 coordinate 76,083, forward strand.
TTATTATAGAATTATTCTGCACGTCTTAACTGAGTATAAACGTTATAACCTTTTTTATCGTTGCCTACTATTTCTACAACTTTATAATTATGCGGAGGCTCCATAAGTGCAGGAGTACTAACATGATAAACACCATTTACTAATTTTTCTGCATTTGCATGATAATGACCTGAAAAAATAGCAATAATATTTTTATGCTTGTTAATAACATCCTTATACTCTTCAGCATTATATGTTGAGTGAGTTCTATTATAATATGGTGCTTCTATAGGAAAATGCTGGAATATTATTACATTCTCATGCTTATAATGGGTTAATTTTTTATTCAACCACCTCAAAGTATCTTTTTTATAATACCCTGCAGGACCGGGAATTATTTCTTTTGCCCCGTCAACAACTAAAAAAACAAAACCTTTTTTAGTAAAAACATAATTTGCACCACTTGGGCGACAGTTCTTAGAATATCTTCTTACAACTTTCATATAATCTTTTTTATCAAAATGTTGAGATCTGAAAACTTCATGGTTACCAATCACAACATAATACGGAGCTTTAAGTCTGTTAGCTATTTTTAAAAATGCTTTTAAATCCTCATCATCAGCCTGATCAATATTATCACCGGTAAAAACAACAAAATCTACATTCGCAATAGAATTAATATCATCCACTGTTTTTTCCAAAACACTTTTGGATTTAACAACTCCTCTGTTTGCATATTCCAAACCACTTGCCGAAAAATGGGTATCAGTTAACTGCACAAATTTTAAATCTTTTGCATATACATTAGATACAATAAAAATTAGTGCTATAAAAACAAAATAAATTTTTAATAAAAATTTCATTAACTTGAAAAACCCCTTGTGCTATGTTAGACTTCTCTTATTGTAATTGTAGCACAAAAACTAATTGCCGAAATCTAAAGGAGAATAAATGAACAACTCTTTACAAAAGAATAAAAAACAATTATTAACTGAAAAAATTGAAACAATCGCAAAAAATCATCCTGAAATACTTTGTTTAAGTATAATTGCAATCAGTTGTTTATTCTTTTTATTCTTTGGCTTGGGTTTTTACCCCTTAATAGATGTTGATGAAACAAGATATGCAGTTATGGCAAGAGATTTAATATATTCCAACGACTGGAACAGTTTAATGCTTAACAAAATTCCGTTTCTGGAAAAACCTCCGTTATATTTTTGGATTGTTGGTGCATCAATAAAGATATTCGGTGATTTTAATCCATTTATAGTAAGATTGCCTATAGCAATCTTAACTTCTTTTTTAGTTTTCTTTACATATTTTTTAGGCCGCAGGGTAATATCAAGAAAATTTGGCGTTATTAGCTCTATTACCCTGCTTTCCAGTACGTTTTTTTTAATATTATCACATATTGCCATTCTTGATATGGTTCTAACGATATTCATGACAAGTGCAATATATTTTGGATTTTTAACCCATTTTTGCAAAGAAGAAAATAAAGAGTATTATTGGTTTTTGTTTTATGTTTTTATGGGGCTTGGTTTTTTGGCAAAAGGTATTTTAGCCCTTGTAATTCCCGTTACAATAATGTTTATATGTAATTTTCTAACAAAGTCAATTAAAGATATTTTTAAACCGATAAACTTACTACCCGGGCTAATTGTCTTTATTGCAATAATTACACCATGGCATGTAATCATGTATCAAAAATATGGTTATTTATTTGTTAAAGATTATTTTTTAATCCACCATTTCGGAAGATTTATGGGTTCGGAATATCTTGGCAGAGAAAGACCTATATGGTATTTTATACCCGTATTTTTAGCAGGTTTTATGCCTTGGACTTTTGTATTTATATCTTATGTTGTTAACAACTTTAAAAAACTGAAAGTAAAATTTAAAAGTATAAACGGGAATTTTTTAATAAAATTACAAAATATACTTACTGTCGAAAATAATGAACAAAAACTAATTTTATTTGCAACGGTAAGTTTCATAATAATATTTTGTTTATTTAGCAGTTCAAGTACTAAATTACCTACGTACATCTTGCCTGTTTTTCCTTTTGCAGCAATCTTAATAGGACATTTTTGGTACACAAGCGAAGAAAAAAATGAAAACCAAAAAACAATCTATTCTACAGGAATGTTTTTTGCAATATTATTGATAACAATAGCTATAAGCGCAACATTTTCTTATTATTTTATGCCTGAAGATTTAAAAGTAAAATTACTTACTGTAATGGATTTTTCAATACTAGGATTATATTTAATCGGAACATTTATGCTTTTCAGGACAAATACAAAAAAAATTATGGCGATATATTCCGGCTATATAGTCACAATGATCTTTATAATAACACTTGCTGTAAATCAAATATTTTTACTTGTGTATAACGGCGGTGAAAATGAGCTGATAGAATATTCTACATATAGCGCAAATTCTATAACCAAATCTCAGCTAGTAACTTTTGATTTTGCAGTAAAGCCGAGTATATTAATCAATTATAAGGATAAAGTGGATTTTATAACCGACCCGGACTTCAAAAAGTTAGATAATGCTTTAAGCTACAATAAAGGTCCGACTTTTGTCATTGTAAAAAATAAAAATTTTAAAGATAATGAAAAATACAAACAAGAAATAGACAAACGATTAAACTTATTAAAAATAGGTGATAGATACTCCTTATACGTGAGAAATCCTAAAAACAGAATTTTAACCTATTATTAATAAAACAAGATTGTATAAACTTCCTTAAAAAATTTTCAAGGTTTGATATTATGCTAAATTTTTATTACCACACCAAAATAAATAATTTTGTGCCTTGATTTAAAATATCAAAGTAATATCATACAAACATTTATACAATCTCATCTAATTTATTATTTTTTTAATATTCTTCAATTTTAATCGCATTAACGGGACAAGCTAAAGCAGCATCAATACAATCATCTTCGTTGCCTTCAACATATTCCTGATTAACGGTTGCAAAATTATTATAAATTTCAAAAACCTCGGGATTAATCGCAGAACATGCGCCACATCCCGTACAATTATTTGATATTGAAACTATCATTAAAAATTCTCCCTAACACTAATACATTATCAATAATTACATATTTGAAGAAACAAAAAATCAGTAAAATTGCTAATTTAGCGTTAGTCAAATTAACTATTCAAATAATATAGAAATTTAAAATAAGTAACTAAGCCTCAATGAAAAGTCTTTGACCTACTATATTCGCCTTTCCATTATAATATCCAGCAAAATATCCTCCCTGCATCGGGTTATTTTTAGCATAAGTCCTATAGCTATTACTATTTTCTGATGAAACAAAAGGGTTTGTAAAAGGATTATTGGAAACAGCTCTAATTGAAGTACTTCTTTGGGTTTTTTCGGGCAAAAATGTTTTTGATAATAAATTTACGATATTTGCAACCATAAAGCTCCTTTCACTTCACTTTGCATAAATATATTTAATGATTTATTTGATATTGTCAATTATATTATTAAATCGAATAAAATTGTTTGAATCTTTATTAAAATCATTCGTTTATTTGATTTATGACAATCATATCAATTTGATGATTATTGTAGTATAATTCCGTTTATGGATAAAAAAACGGCTAAAAAAGTACTAATCATAGGTTCTTCTGCAGAGGAATATTCTCTTGCAAAAAAATTGTCTCAACTTGAAGAGATTTCAGATGTTTTTGTAGCCCCCGGTAATGATGCAATGAAAGAATTCTCAACCGTTGTCGATATAAGAGAAAAAAACATTGAAGAATTGTTAGATTTTGCACTTGAAAACGAAATTAGTTTAACAGTAGCATCTAGCGAATCAGCAATAAAAGAAGATATTGCAACAATATTTCAACAAAATAATCAAATGATATTTGCTCCAACAAAAGACAGTGCCTATATTTGCTTGAACAAATCCGCATGTAAAAAATTTATGTATAAAATAAAAATTCCATGTCCAAGGTTTGGTATTTTTGATAAAGCGACATTAGCTATTGATTACGTAAGAAAATCCAATATGCCGTTAGTAATAAAAACCGACATTCACCAAAATAAAGGTGTGCTAATTTGTAATTCTTTTTCTTACGCTAAAGATTTTATTGAATATCTTTTTGAAAATAACGAAAAAAAAGTAATAATAGAAGATTACATTTTTGGACACGAATTTTCTTTTTATGTCATAACTGACGGATATCATGCCCTCCCTATAGGAACTGTAGCGAATTACAAACATGAACTGGAAGGCAATGGTGGTCATTTAACCTCCGGTCTGGGTTCTTATGCTCCAGATTATAAAATTTCAAAGCAAACAGAAGACAAAATTCTAAAACAAATAATTTATCCTTTGTTAGACACTCTCGCAAAACAACAAACTCCATATGTAGGTATTCTTGGTGTGAGCTTGGTTATTGATGATTTAGAACAATTATTTGCTCTCGAATTTAACACATTCTTAAAGTCACCTGATTGCCAAACAATTTTGCCACTTATTGATGAAAATATTTATAATTTGTTTGAAGCATGCTCAATAGGTTCTTTTGCAGACGATTATGAAACAATAGATATTTCAGATAATGCTGCTGTTTCTTGCGTCATTTCAACAAAAGAGAAAGATTCTATTATTTATGGACTGGATGATTTAGATGAAAACACCTTAGTTGCTCATTTTAATACAATAAAAAATAAATATCTTGAATATGAAACTGTTGAAGGCAGAACTTTAATTTTAACAAGAAAAGCAAGGGTTCTATCAAAAGCAATAAACGATTTATATGATGAAATTCCTATAATAAAATTTAATGGCATGAAATATCGTAAAGATATTGGGAAATAAATAAGCGAAATTTCATTATGAAATTTCGCTTATTTATAATTTAAACTTTAATATTTTTAATTAATTTCACTTATTAAATATCTTGCAACCCATTCAAAGTCTTTATTTGTTTCAGCAGCTTGTTTAAGGTATTCAACAGAAGCGTTACCGATTCTAATTAGAGTCATTGCAACAACACCTCTTTTAACACCTTGCACTACTTGCAATTGATCTACTAATTCAGGAACAGCATGTTTTCCGATACTAACTAGTTTATTTTCAATTTCGTTTTTAGATATATTATCAGCATTTTCTAATTTTGATAAAAAGTACTGAATTGAATTTGTTGTATCTTCTACCTTATTAAGCACTGCTTGCATTTTTTGATATCTCCTACTTGTCTTTTTAAATATTGGGGTATTTACTCCCATATTCAATCTTCTTTTACTAATTATTATTATATGGTAAAAAATAATTAAATATGGTTTTCCTTACATAATCTTAATATGCATATAAAGAAATAAAATATTTAAATTTCAAATTATATTTATTTTTTAACTTCTTACTTAATATTAAATAAAACTACCCACTCATCTGATGGTGTTATAGTCTAAAAGGGGATTTTTTACCATATAAAAACATTTAAACTTATTTCAGAAAGAAGAAATAAATACAATGGCAGTAGTGTCTTTTTCAATAAAATTGAAATTATATAAACACAAACAGAAATGTATTTGTTTTGATAGTACTCAATACATTGGGAGTGGTCGTTATGTTAATGGAGAATTGCCAGGCGGACTGTAACAAATACGGTCACATGGAATTAAAAAATGTCAATAAAGACATCATATCATGGCTTGAAGACATAATTGAAGAAAACAATAGCAGAATAGAACGAAAAGAATGGAAAAGTAAATACAACAGCTATGTAGTATATGATTATGAACCGTTCTGTGCTGATGGTTTTGAGATTAATTTGCTTATAAGCTCATATGATTATTCCTATCTGAATTTCATTAAATATCTATATGAAGAAAAAATTAATACTATTGAATATTTAAACAATTGTATAAGTGTTTAATGAACCAAAAAGACTATTCAAAATGAATAGTCTTTTTATTTATAAAGGCATGACTAAAATTAATTTCAATTATTTTTTATCAAAGAAATTTGTATTGTCAATAAATTTATTATTTAATTTTTACGTAAATTCATTAAATTTGCTTCATTAAGAATGTAAAAAAATATTTTTTTAAAGCCAGTAAAAGAATTTAGTCTATTGTAAAAATTATTTTAATTTTTGTTACTTGTCAAGTAATTTACATAAAGTTAAAATTTAATAAGTAAAGAGAAGTAGGAAAAAAGAATTAGAATAAAAAAGGGGTGATGGTAAAGTACTTTACAAATCTTGGGGCAAATTAAAGCTGATGAATAAGGTGGAGAAAGTTAATAAGTTTAAAATACTAAATTATCAATAAGATAAAAAGTTAAAATTAGATTTGAAAGTATAAATAAGAAATAGCTGTAGGCTAGTACTTTAGACATGGGGATGTTGCAAAATAGCGAAAATTTTATCAGAAAATAAAATTTTCGCTATTTATGTATTTTAATTTATAATTAACTTATGAATAATTTAGAAACAAAAAAAATAATATCACTTATGTCAGGTACATCATGTGATTCAATTGATGTAGGGCTATGCGAAGTAATGCCTGATTTTAGCTGCAAATTAATTGAAGGCATAAATTATAAATATCCTGACTCAATTAGGAATAAGCTGTTTGAATTTTTTCAGCAAAATGCTACATTACAAGATATATGTCAAATGAATTTTGTCGTAGGAAAATGTTTTGCCAATGCAGCAACCGAACTAATTAAAAAGTATGGAAAACCTGATTTTATATCATCGCACGGGCAAACTATATTTCATTATCCGTTTGAAGATAAACTGGATGATATAAAATTAAAAAGCACTTTACAAATAGGTGAATCCTCTGTTATTGCACAAGATACCGGATGCATGACCATATCAAACTTTAGAGAAGCAGATATTGCACAAGGAGGACAAGGTGCACCATTAGTTTGTTTTGCTGATAATATCTGGTTTAAAGGTAAAAATGTTGCCATTCAAAATATAGGTGGGATTTCAAATGTTACGGTTATATCCGATAATTGTGAAACTTTTGGTTTTGATACAGGAGTAGGAAACATTATGATTGATTATTGCTGCCAGAAGTTTTTTAATATGCCTTATGACAAAGATGGAGAAATTGCCATTCAGGGAACCGTTTCAGAAAACTGGCTAAATTGCTTACTTGAAGATGAATACTATATTTATCCTCCGCCTAAAACAACCGGAAGAGAATATTTTTCAGCACAATATATTGAAAATGCTTTGAAATTAGCACCTGAAAATTCTAAAGATACTATTGCAACATTAACTGCACTAACTGCAAAATCTATAGCAAATGCTTATGAAAGATTTATATATCCGCAGACAAAAATTGAAGAAATTATACTTGGCGGAGGCGGATCTTACAACAAAACCCTAATTAATTTTTTAAGAACCTATTTACCTAAACATGTACAAATAAAGACACATGAAGATTATGAAATATCCAATAATTTTAAAGAAGTCATGGCTTTTGCTTTACTTGGATATTGCACATTCTACGGAATTCCAAATAACCTCCCGTCTTGTACCGGTGCAAATAAAAAAATTGTATTAGGCAAAATAACACCTGCTTAAATTTATGTTTTAGTGATTATTTTTATAATATTAGCCTAGATTCCCATGCCCACATGGTTGCAATAGTTTTTAACGAAAATTTACCAAAAATAATGTAAAATTTTTGGCATGGAATGAAGTCCATAAAATCCCCATCAAATAAGAATATCAACTTTTTTATAAAATTAATTGTAAAAAATACGGTTAATTTTTGCTTTTTCATGCCCGTTTGTTCTATCATAATAAATACAAAGTTTTACCAGATTGTAATTATAATTAGGTAAATAACTTGGGCGGAGTTTATAAAAGTACTTCACTTAACCGAGGCGGGGCGTATCAAACATAATTTATAATGTTATTGTACGTATTTAGTTTTATCTTTGGAGGAATAAAAGTTGTTAGAGCATGGATATATTCAAATATACACCGGAGATGGAAAAGGGAAAACTACAGCCTCTTTAGGACTTGCTTTAAGAGCATTGGGACATGGTTGGAACGTCTTAATTATTCAATTCACAAAAGGAGATTCTGCTACTTCGTATGGAGAAATTGTTTCTGCTTCAAAATTTTTACCAAATTTGGATGTAAAACAATTTGGAATGGACAGAGTCGTTTATTCTCATAATATATGCATGGATGATTTTAAAGAAGCCAAAAAAGGTTGGGAATATGCAAAACAAGCTATTCAAAGCGGTAAATATCAGCTTGTAATTTTAGATGAAATAAATATTTGTATTGCAATGAATATGATTAAAGCATCAGAAGTTAAAGACGTATTAATAAACAAGCCTGAAAGCTTGGAAATAGTATTAACAGGAAGATATGCTCATCCTGAACTTAAAGCTTTGGCGCATTTGGTAACAGAAATGAAACCAATAAAACATTACTTTGATGTAGGAGTAATGGCAAGGCAAGGTATTGAGTACTAAATTAGTTGGGAGAATTTGAGAGAGATAGTTGTAAAGACTGTAAGCAAAATGTTTACAGTCTTTTTATTTTTCTAATCTTAAAAGATTAGAAAAATAACGTTTTTCCACTATATAGCTGATGGTCTAAACCACTAATATTCATCATTAGATTGATGTTTTAAATTGTAGAATTTGGCAAAATATATTTAAAGAAAGAGATAGCAAGCTTTTCTGCAGTCAGGAATTAATTAAAGGTTATTTATGAATATAAATGAAGAATGTCTTTTAAAATATTTAAAAAGCCCCGATGAATTATCTTATTATACGGATGTTTTAAAAATAAATAACCAAATACTGGAACAACATTTTATACTGGAAAATATTCTTACCAAAAATTTTAATTTAAGCTATAATGATAAAAGATAATAATTAATAGTATGTTGAGGCATTATGAAAATTTTTGGGAATAAAATTGTAAAAGCCGTAATTGGTTATATTTTATTATTCATTGTTTTGGTTGCATGTGTTTTCTTATTTTTTAAGAACGCAAAAATAAATCTGTTTTTAGAATCAATTGAGAATAAAACCTTCGATTTGCGTCAAAACGTATTAGCAAACTCAAAATATAAAAAACCTAGTAATGATATAGTAATTCTTGTTATCGATGATTCCAGCTACGAATATTTACTTAAAAAATATGGCGAATGGCCTATTCCAAGAGATATTTATGCTGATTTAATATATTATTTGGAAAAACAAAATCCAAAAGCAATTGCCTTTGACTTAATGTTTGTAAAATCATTAAAAAGCAAAACTCAAGCAGATGAAGCCCTTGTAAATGCAATTAAAAAATATGACAATGTCTATACCTCTATGAATTTTGATAATGCTTCATTTGATCTTAGGCAACCTGCCAAACTGCCCAAATATTTAACCGTAAATATAAATAACAAATCGAATATAAATTTTTCTGATGATTTAACTTTCACTAATTGTCGTACAATTTTACCCCAAATAATAAACGGAACAAAAAATATAGGATTAATAAATGTTTCGAGAGAGGAAGATGGAATCTTAAGGAAAATACCTCCTTTTATGGTATATCAAAATAATTTTTATCCTCACTTAGCCTTATTGGTAGGATTAAAATCATTATATAAAAATGGAGATATAAGAGATTTTTATATTGATAAAAATTCAAATTTAATTTTAAAAAACAGGATTATACCTATTGATAAAAACGGAGGTGCAATTCTAAACTGGTATGGTCCAGCAGGACAAACTTTTAAACAAGTACCTTTATATAAAGTTATAAAAGCCATAAATGAAAAATCAAATACGCCTGTATATAACTTTAAAGATAAAATTGTATACGTAGGAACAACAGCAATAAGCCTATATGATACAAAAAGCGTTCCTGTTGATAAATTATATCCGGGAGTAGAAGTTCATGCAACATATATAAATAATTTAATAGACAATAATTTTATAAGAAGAGTTAATATTATAGTTGATGTAATTATAAGTATTTTATTAGCTATATCCGTAGGATACATTGTATATAAAAACACCTCTGTTTTTGTAGCTTTAGGTTCCACAATATTAATATCACTGGGATATATTATTTTAAGTTACTTTTTAATGAAATTTCTTAATTTATGGATAGGCATCGTAATGCCTATATCTTCTGTAGCTTTAATCTTTGTTGCTGCATATATAATTAAATATATTCTTAAATCAAGAGATTTTGAATATCAGTATAAATTAGCAACAACTGACGGATTAACTGAGCTTTATAATCATAGATATTTTCAAGAACAAATGCTTTTACAAGTTGAGAACTGCAAAAGATATAATTCAAATTTTTCACTTATACTAATAGATATTGACTTTTTTAAAAAATTTAATGATACATATGGTCATCAATCGGGAGATGCAGTTTTAAAACAAGTTGCGCAAAAACTTAAAAAAAATGTACGTGCAACAGATTTTGTATGTAGATACGGTGGTGAAGAAATGTCCATTATACTACCAAATACAGATAAAGATGAAGCGGTTATTACAGCGGAAAAAATTTGTCAACTAATAGCTGAAAAACCTTTTAAACTTGCGAATAATCAAGAAAGTAAAGTAACAATAAGTGTTGGCGTGTCTACTTATCCTCAAAATGGGGATAATCCTGCAAAACTTATAGAATATGCAGATCAATGCTTATATGTAGCAAAAGAAAATGGAAGAAATCAAGTCAGATATTAAAAATAAAATAATGGTTGTTCATCCTCCCGGAAGACTTTTTCAAAGAGGAGAAGATCGATGTCAGGTTAATCTTGAAGCGTCAGTAGCACAATCCCTTAGAGCCTGTAATGATTTAGGCTATGCTGCATCTGCACTTCTGAAGGAAAACTATGAAGTAAAGCTTAGAGACTATCAGGGAGAATCTGCAAGTGAAAATGACTTCTTTAATGACTTGGAAATTTTTAATCCTGATATGCTAGTAATGAGTATAACTGATACTACTATCTTTCAAGATCTTGAATTGATTGAACGTATTAAAAAACATTATAACCCGATTATAGTCTTAAAAGGAGTTATATTTTGGGATTATAATCAAGACTTTATTAATGAGCTAAACTTAGACAAAGTTGATTATTTAATAGGAGCAGAACTTGAATTTTCTATTTCAAAATTAGCCGACTTTGCCTTAAAATCATCCGGCGATATAAAAGAAATTGCTAACCTGTTTTACAAAAACAAAGAAGGAAAGTTTATACCAACTAAATTTGGGCAGTGGGAACACGACCTAGATAAAATTATTTTCCCTGCCAGAGATTTAATGAATAATGATTTATACACAAGACCCGATACAGGGGAAGCCATGGCAACAATACAAACATCAAGAGGATGTCCGTGCAGTTGTATTTTTTGTCTTGTTGGTTCAGTTTCAGGTAAAAAGGTTCGTTTCAGAAGCCCTGAGAATGTTTTTGATGAAATAGTTGAATGTTATAAAAAATATAATATTAAAAATTTCTTTTTTAGATCAGATTGTTTTACAATAGATGAAAATTGGACAAGAGAGTTGTGCAAACTTATAATTAATTCTGATTTGTGGAAAAAAATTGAATTTACCGCAAATTCCAGAGTAAATCCATTAAAAAAAGAAACTTTAGAAATAATGAAAAAAGCCGGTTGTTTTTTAGTTGCTTTTGGATGCGAATCAGGCTCGGAAGATACTATGAAAAGAATTAAAAAAGGTGCTACTGTTCAAGACAATCTTCAGGCAATAAAATGGACAAAAGAACTCGGGCTGGAATCTTTTGGAATGTTTGTAATAGGATTTCCCTGGGAGACTAAAAAACACTTTCGAGAAACAAAAAAATTCATTAATGAAGCCAATCCTGATTTTGTTGAAATAAATTTGGCTATACCTTTTAGAGGAACAAACTTATACGATTTATGTATTGAAAACTTTAAAAATAACAATTTATTCGGTACAGATTTTTATAATCCTAAAATATCTATAAATCCCAATTTTACCATTAACGAACTTATAAATATTAGAAGAAATATTTTACTGACCTATTATCTGAAACCAAGTTATATTTTAAATAAAATATTTAAAACAATATCAAATAGAAAATATAAAGTTTTAAAAAATTATATTTTCTATGGAGTTAGCATGATTAAGAGACTTGTTTTTAAATCGTTTTTAAAAAAGAGTAAGAATTAATTCTTACTCTTTTTAATTATGTATTAAGTTATCACTATATTACTTAAGTTTTTGTATTCCAATTAATTTTTGTTTAACAACTTGAGCACCTTCAACCATTACAAGCAAGGTATTAACAATTTCTTTTACACTGGAAGATTGACTTGATAGCTCACGTGAAGCAGAGGCACTTTGCTCTGCAGCTGAAGCGTTTGTTTGAAGCACTTGCTCCATTTGCTGAATTGCTTTATTAATCTGCTCAATTCCTTGAGCTTGTTCTTGACTGGCTACAGAAATTTCGTTTAATAATTCACTTACTTTTTGTGCTTCGGCATCAATTTGCATAATATTTTCATTAACATTATGCGTAATCTGTACGCTTTGCTTTGATAAAGTAATATTACTTTCAATAATTTTTGCAGTATCTCTTGTAGCTTGAGCAGATTTTTGTGCCAAATTTCTTACTTCTTCTGCAACAACAGCAAATCCTTTTCCTGCATCTCCGGCACGTGCAGCCTCTACAGCAGCATTTAACGCAAGAATATTGGTTTGAAAAGCAATTTCGTCAATGACTTTAATAATTTTTGCGATTTCATCACTTGATTTTTTCAGTTCGTCCATTGACTGCATCATCTTTTTCATTTCGGTTGCACTGCTGTCTGCAAAGTTTTTTGTATTTTTAGCCAGTATTGCTGCTTGTTTTGTATTATCAGCATTTTGCTTAACCATAGAATCTGATTCTTCAATTGAAGCTGAAGTTTCTTGAATTGCAGCAGCTTGTTGGGAAGTTCCTGAGGCAAGTTTTTCACTTGCAACTGATAATTGTTCAGAAGCAGAAGCAACTTGATTAGCACCTTCTTCAAGCTCTTCAACTGCTTGAGTTATAGGTGCGGCAATCATTTTAGTTATCATTAAACCTAAAACGACTATAAGAGCAAACGAAGATAAGATTGTAGTAACAAGTATAAAATTAGCGATCTTTGCATCTAAAATATTTTTTTGATTAATTTCTTCTGCAATTTTTATATTTATATCAATTAAAGACTGTAAGCATTTTTCATAATTTGTAAAAACAGTTTTTGTTTCTCTTCTATATATATCTAAGCCTACTTTAGTTTTTCCAGAAAATGCCATTTTTGCAACTTTTTCTCGTGATGCAACATAATCATCTCTGTATTTTTTCATTTTTGGAAGAACTTCTTGCTCTTCTTTTACTAAGAATGTAGATTCATATGCTTTTAAAAAACCATTATTTTCTTTGCCTCGCTTTTTTAAATCATTATAATAATCCTGTTTTTTTGCATATGTATCAGAAAGCAACATCGCTAAAAGATCTGCATTGCTTACATTTGAGTTTATACTCATTGCACTTAAGTCTCTTATTGGGATTACTCTGTCATTATACAAAGTTTTTACATCTTTATTTGCTTTGTTGGTATAAAATAGTCCAAAACTCCCAACCACTAAAACAAAAATTAAAGAAACACAAACCAAAAATAATAGTTTGTTTGAAATCTTTAAATTTTTAATCCATTCCATATTGATACTCCTTTACTATAACTAATCTATTATTCTTCAATTTTACTGTTTTGCATTAATTTGAGCATTTCTTGAGAATTAATAATAGAATCTATATCCAATAGCATTACAACTTTATCCTTAACTTTACCGATACCAGTTAAAAATCCTGTTTCATCCTCTTGGCCATACTGAGGAGGCAGTTCAATATCTTTACTGTATACGTTTACAACTTCAGCAACTTTATCGACAACAATACCAATAAATTTTTTATTACCTTCTACCTGAATTTCAACAATTATTATACAAGTTAATTGATCATATTCTCTTTCTTCCATCGAAAACTTTAATCTTAAATCCATAACAGGAATAATTTTTCCTCTTAAGTTTATTATACCTTTCATATAACTTGGTGTTTTAGGTATAGGTGTAATTCCCATAACTCCTATAATTTCATTTACGTGTAAAATAGGAATACCATAATTTTCATCATTTAAATAAAACATTAAATATTTTTTTTCATCTTGACTAACTGCTTCTTTAATTCCATCCATGTATAAAGCTCCTTTCACAAAGTAAATCAGGCATATAATAGCTAAATATATTAAAACCAAAAATACTTACACTAATTCAACACTTAAGATTCCATATCTTATCTAAAATATATTGTATATCATATTTTACCTAAAATCAACAAAAAAATATGATTTTTATACAAAAAATCATATTTTTTTTTGCGTTTTTTATGTTTTTTTTTAAAAAAATCATAAAATTTTTAAAATATTTTGATAATTAAGCTAACTGAAAATTATCTGACAAAGAAAGTTTAACTTTACCTGCTTCAGGATTCATCAATTCAATAATAATTTGATTAATCCCTTCTTTTAGACATTTGGCACCTTGTAAAATTAAAGTTCCTTCCTGACCTAATCTAAAACCAATCGGATTATCTTCACTAACAGTTTCCGCAGAAATTTCTGTTCCTTGTGTAACGAATTTTACCTTTTCAGCTTCAAAAGTAAACTCATTGATTTTTACAAAATTGAAGCCGCTAATAAATCCGGGGCCTAAGACATTTTTTAATTCAAAACAAACACCTTCATCTGTTTGTTTTAGAGAGCCTTTTTTGTAAACGCGCTTAATTAAAAACTCGGGTATGATACTCATGACCTTGCTCCTTTTGGGGTAATAATATGGACTAAAATTAGTATATCTGATGAACAGATTCGTCACCTAATAACATTATAACATGTTTTAATTCATTTTTAAAGTCCCATGGGGCTTTAATATTAGACGCTCTTTCCCATATTACAATGTCAAGAGTATTATGCTTGCCTAAGAATTCATTTATCAGATAAAATTTTTCCTGTAATGCTTTGTCCTGACTGTTTTTTAAATATCTTCCTATTTTAATTCCGTTTAAAAATATTGTTGCTCTATCGTATGGGAAATCTTTAAACATTAAATATTTTGAAAAAATAACATTATCTTTAAATTCAATATCAAAAGACGATGAAAGTTTTACTAAGTAAGGATTAACGCTTTCTCCAAAATCACCTCTTTCAAAAGATAATTTTTCTTGAACACTAAATTCAATTTCACAATCAGGATTAACAGCAAACCCAACCAATCCTCTCGGATGATTTGTTTCACCCGAAAAACCTTTATCAAAACCTAAATTTTGAACAAGTATCGTTAATTCATTTCGTTCAAGATTCAAAATGGTTTCATCTAAAGGTATACAAATTGTTTCTTCAATTTGCTGAAGTTTCTCATATTTATAGCTGTTTCTGTTTAGAACTTCTTTTGCATTTACATAAACAGAAAATAAATGTCTTGCACTTAATGTAATTTCTTTTACAACTTTTGGTATTTTAGCTTTATACCAAATAAATTCATCATACTTTCCAACAGAAAGACTATCTGTTTGTTTCTTAACTTTATCCCAATTAGAATAATTATATCCGGTATCAATTTCCGGTGCACAAAAACTAACTTCAAAATCTTTTAACTCAATTATTTTTGACTCTTGTTCAAATTTAAAATATTTTTTAGAAAATCCGTTAATCAAATCAAAATAAGCAACTTCTGTTGTCTTTGAAAGCGCAATTCTACCGTTAGAATAAACAAAATCCGAATTAAAAATAACTCTGTCATTTATAATCCAAGTCTTATCAGCAAGTTCTTTTGTCAAAAATAAAAATTGAGTAGTCTTGCCATCTTTTTCATATTTTAAATTCTCATAATTTTGTTTATTCGCAGAAATTTTAATCTTTTCTCCGTTAACATTCAAATATATATTTGAATCTTTATTTGAAATAATAAAAACAACTTCTTCATTCTCATTTCTAACTCGTGCAAAAATCTCGGCATCAGAAAACTCTATCTTACAAGTATTTAACTGTAAATTTTCGGGAATAATTTTCATATCATAAGGATTAATAGAAAAATCAAAAGAATTAATTGAAGATTCTAGCTTTTCGGGGTTCATGTTTCTTATAAATAACCAATTACAATTATTTTCATAATCTTTTCTTCTTACAGCGTAAATATCTTGCCCCAAATCTAAGTTTTCACGTTCACCTGTATCTGTAAGTCCAAATGAATTTAAAAAATAATTAATAGCTTTTGCTCTATAAAAATTGGGATGAATATTCCCATATTCATCAATTCCTGCGGTAAATTCATAACTTGTGTAAACTTCGTCACACGCCAAATCATCCCAAGAAGTCCCCCCAATTGCCATATAATGATTAAACATTGTACATCCTTGTGATATAGCCGTTTTAGTCATTATATTTATATGTTCATCACCTAAAGCTTCTCGCATTGCGCTATAACCGATTCCATCCCATTTATCAAACCAACCGCCCTGCATTTCTGCTATAAAGATGGGGGCATTTTCTTTTACAGAACGAACCATATCTTCAAGATTATCTACTGTATCAAAACAAAAATGATCTTGTTTCCAATTTTGATTTGGATTTATATATGGATAAATATCACAAGCATAAATATCAATTATATCTGCCCAAAGACCTGCATTATAAGCATCATTATGAAAAATAGGGCATTTGATACCTCTATCACGAGCCATTTTATACAGTTCCTGCATATACTCTTCATTCATATCATCTGTTGCATATTCGTTTTCTATTTGGAATGCAATTACATTATCAAACTTATTAATTATAGGAATAGTTTTGTCATACCATTCATTTATAAATTTCATGTACTCTGGCGAATAATGATATTCTGAGCCTATTCTGTTTCTCGGAATAACATTTTTATCTCTTAATACCCAAAAAGGCAATCCACCAGCATTAACTTCTGCATTAATAAATGGACCGGGACGGGCAATAACAAAAAGACCAACCTCTTTTGCAACCTCTAAAATTTCTGTTACATCTTTTATTCCGTTAAAATCGTATTCATGCTCATTTCTTGAATGATAATTAGCATTAAAATAAAAATCAACCGTATTATATCCGGCTGCTTTCAATTTCATGAATCTATCTTTAGCAGCATGCACTCCCGGAGTTCTGAAATAATGAAAAGCTCCGCTTCTTATAAACACTCGATTACCATCAATTATTAATGAGCTCTTGTCAAAATTTATCTGCATTTCTCTATTCTGCAATATTTTTTGAATTTTTGCAAATTTTTTGAAATCTGTTAACATTAATGATTTTTTGGATTAAAATAATAAAATGGAATTGAATTTAAAAGAAATTTTGAAAGCTACTAAAGCTAAAATACTTAAAAATGAAACAGACGAAAATACTAAATTTAACTTTTCGACAGATACAAGAACAATAAAAAAAGGTGAAATATACCTACCTTTAAAAGGTGAATTTTTTGATGGTGAAAAATTTATTAAAAAGGCTTTAGAAGCAGGTGCTGCCGGGTTTTTTTGTACAGAAGAAAAAAATTTATTAGGAAATGAAAAATCTAATCTGATTTTGAAAGTTAATAATACATTAATTACTTATTTGGAATTAGCGCGATTTTGCAAACGCAAAATTGCACCCAAAACTATTGCAATAACAGGAAGTAGCGGAAAAACAACAACAAAGGAAATGGCATTTTGTGTCGCTAAGGAGAAATTCACAACACACAAGTCAGAGCTAAACTATAATAATGAAATTGGTTTATGTAAAACAATGTTATCTATGCCGGAAAAAACTGAAGTTTTAATTTTAGAAATGGGAATGAGAGGTTTAGGGGAAATTGAATTGTTGTCAAAATATTCAGAACCGGATATTGGGATAATTTCAAATGTGGGTTCCGCACATATAGGACGTTTGGGTTCAAAAGAAAATATTGCAAAAGCTAAATGCGAAATTATTAACCATATAAAAAATAATGGGACACTAATAGCAAATGATGATGAATTTATTAAGGCACAGCAATGTAACAATACTGAAATACAAAATATTTATTTTTCTTTAGCTTCTGCAAAAATTTTAAAACGTTCCATTGGTCATTCGATATTTAAATACAAAGGATTTGAATATGAATTAAATATCGAAGGTGATTATAATATTCAAAATGCCCTTGCCGTAATTGAAATGGGAAAAAAATTAGGATTATCTGAAGATATAATAGCAAAAGGTCTAAAAAACTACTCTCCCATAGAAAAACGCTGGGAAATAGAAAATATTAAAGGTTTTAAAGTAATAAATGACAGCTATAATGCAAATCCCGAATCAATGCAGGCAGCTATTAAAACAGCTATGGATATATATATACCTTCGCTAACGTTAGTATTAGGTGACATGGGTGAACTTGGGAATGAAGAAATTAAATATCATAAAGAAATTGGCGATTTCCTTGCTCAAAATTATATAGAAGGTATTAGTATTATTACTGTCGGAAAACTTGCAAATCAAATATCAAAGGTTTTAGAAAAAAAAGGTATTTATTCTAAAAATTTTAATGATAATATTAATACAGCACAATATATCTTAAAAAACATAAAACCTGAATCAACTATTATATTAAAAGCTTCTCGTTCTATGAAATTTGAAGAAATAATAAATGAAATGAAGAAAAACTAATTTTGAAAGGGGCGAAGTTAAATTCGTTAAAAGGTAAATATATATGATAATGATAACAGTAGCATTTCTTTTAGGACTTATATTTTGTCTTCTTTTTGGTGTACCATATATTGAATTTTTAATGAAAAATCAATACACTCAATACATAAAAGATGTTGCGCCTGAAACACATAAAGAAAAATCTGGAACACCCACAACCGGAGGAGTATTTATTGTTGGAGCAATAATAATTTCTTCTATAATATCCTTACTATTAGCTGAAAAATTAACTCCTATATCCTTAATTGTATTGATAACATTACTATTTTATACTCTTGCAGGTTATCAGGATGATATCCTAAAAATAAAAGGCAAAGCAAATAAAGGATTATCAGCTAAAGGTAAATTAATGAGACAAATTGGTATAGCCTTGTTACCGGCACTATACATTACAATGACAGGAAACACTTCTATTGATATCGGTGGAATAAATTTTAATTTATATTGGTTATACCCTGTATTAGCAGTATTTCTAATCACCGGATTTTCTAATGCATTTAATTTAACAGATGGATTAGACGGGCTTGCGGCCTCAGTGGGAGTTCCTGTTTTCTTAGCAATAGTAGCAATAACACAAATGAAATTTACACCCGAAATAGCAATTATAGCCGCTTCTACAGCAGGAGCACTTTTAGGGTTCCTTAGATATAACAGTGCAAAAGCACTGGTTTTTATGGGAGATACCGGTTCTTTGGCAATCGGAGGGTTACTTGGGACACTTGCCGTTATGGGAAAAATAGAATTTTTTATTCTTATAATTGCAGGAGTATTTGTAATAGAAACATTATCAGTAATAATTCAAGTAGCAAGTTTTAAAAGAACAGGAAAAAGGGTTTTTAAAATGGCTCCTTTGCATCATCATTTTGAACTTGAAGGTTGGAGTGAGAAAAAAATAGTTGATTACTTTACCGTATTTTCTATTATGTTCTCAATACTTGCTGTTTTTGTTTTTATGAGCTAAAAATAGACTAGGGGAGATAGAGTTGAATTGGTATAATAAAAAAGTATTAATACTCGGCTTGTCAAAAAGTGGAATTTCAGCTGCAAAATACTTAAACAAACATGGCGCTGATGTTTTTATAACAGAACTTAAAAAAAACAGTAATGAAGATAATATAAAAATTCAAGAACTTAATAAATTAGGAATTCAAGTTGAAACAGGTGGGCATTCAAAGGATTTTATTAATAACTCATACATTGCTGTCACAAGCCCCGGAATACCACCTTCAAGTGAAATTTTCAAAATGCTTAAAAATGAAAATATTCCTATAATTTCTGAAATAGAACTCGCATATAAAGAAGGTACAAAGCCATTTATTGCAGTAACCGGAACAAATGGAAAAACAACAACTACAGCATTAATATCACATATCTTGAGTGAAGAATTTAAAGCCCCTGCTTGCGGGAACATAGGAAACCCTCCTTGTGATTTAATTGACGAAGATATAGATTATTTTATCTGTGAAATGAGCTCCTACCAAATAGCCCTGAGTAACTCTATTCAACCTCAAATAGCCTGTTGGCTTAATTTTACACCAGATCATCTTGAATGGCATGAGGGACTGGAAAATTATTTTGAGGCAAAAGCAAAACTTTTTAAAAGTCCTCAAAATCCTGCTTTTGCAATATTTAACGGTAGTGATGAAAAATTACTGGAGTTTTCTAAAACTTGTCCGAGTGATGTTTTTCTTTTTGCAAAAGAAACTGATGGAAATTGTTGTTATATAAAAGATAATTCTATATATTTTAAAAGAAAAAAGAACTTGTCATTAGCAAAAGAGGAATTTATTATTGATATTAAGGACTCTCCATTAGTTGGGGAACATAATTATCAAAACATAATGTGCGCAGTAATTGTTGCAAAAATTATTGGACTAGACAATGAAAAAATTAAATCAGCAATTAAATCCTTTAAAGCACCGCCTCATAGACTTGAATTTGTTAGAAATTATAAAGGAATTAATTTTTATAACGATTCTAAAGCTACAAATCCCGAAGCTGCAATTGTAGCAATTAAATCTTTTAATAATACCAATGTAATACTAATTGCCGGGGGCAGGGATAAAAATACAAATCTGACTGAATTTTGCAAAGAAATAAAAGACCATATCAAAACTGTAATATTAATTGGAGAAGCTGCTGAAAGATTTGCACAAAACTTGAATAAGAATGGTTTTAATAATATAATTTTTGAAAGGTCAACTGATAAAGGGCTGGAAAATGCTATTGATAAGGCAATAGAACTAAACCCTCAGGTAATTCTTCTATCACCTGCCTGTGCAAGTTTTGATATGTTTACAAGTTATGAAAATCGAGGAGAAATTTTTAAAGAATATGTCTTATCAAAGAATTAGCAACAGAAGACCATCTAATTATGAACCTCAAATGAGTGTAATAATTTCATCTCCAGACAGAACACTTCTGGTAGTAGTTGCTTTTTTAGTAATTCTTGGTCTTATGTCAATTTTTTCAGCAAGTGCACCAAAATGTATGGAAATGGGAACAAACCCTGCAGGATTTGTTTTTAACCAATTAATTTTCTTAATTTTAGGATTAATAGGAATGAATTTTTTTACAAGATTTGACTACAAAAATCTTGTTGCGTGGACTATGCCTTTTCTGTTTTTTGTCTTACTAATGTTAATATTAGTCAATTTCACTCCTCTAGGAGTAACAGTAAACGGAGCAAGAAGATGGATTAATTTAGGACTATTCCAATTTCAGCCCTCAGAATTTGCTAAACCTGCCATAGCAATGATTCTTGCTAGTGCATTCAATAAAAATTGTAAAATTTTTGACAGTAATAAAATGATATATTTTATACCGATTTTACTTATGATTTTTATGGTATTTAAACAACCTAATTTAAGTATGGTTATATTATTGGGAACAATGTCATTAGTAATGTATATTAGTGCGGGAGGCTCATTAAAAACAATATGGATTGGACTTGGCACAACAGTATTTGCAATTTTTACTGCAGGAGTAACCAACCTAATAAAACCTTACCAAATATCAAGAATTACAACTTGGCTCAATCCTGAAGCAGATCCACTAGGCGCTGGATATAACGTAATTCAATCGCTTGTTTCTTTTGCCACAGGGGGGTTTTGGGGCGTTGGATATGGAAGTTCTAAACAAAAATTAGCATGGCTTCCTGAAGCACATACTGACTTTATTTTTGCGGTAATAGGAGAAGAACTGGGTTTCATCGGTTGCTTACTGGTTATTGGATTATTCTGGACATTAATTCATAGAGGTCTTTTAATCGCTTCAAGATGCCCTGATATGTACGGTAAATTACTTGCAATAGGAATAACTTATTCTATAGGTTTTCAGGCTTTTTTGAATATGAGCGTAGCAAGTTCTTTCCTTCCTGCAACAGGTGTTCCATTACCTTTTATAAGCTATGGCGGGTCTTCTTTAATGGTTTCAATGTGGATGATCGGAATATTATTAAACATATCAAAAAAACGAGTTAAGAAAATTAGGGTTCAATCTAATGTCAGATACTTATGATAATCAAAAAAAATATATATATTTTATAACGGGTGGCGGTACAGGCGGTCATATTTATCCTGCTATTTCAGTTTATGAAAAATTAAGAAAAGATCCTGAAACAAAAGAAATTTATTATATAGGAAATCCTAAAAATTTAGAATATGAAATAACGCAAAAACTTGGCTATAAATTTCTGGGAGTAAAAATTTCAGCAATGCCTAGAAAATTTGGGTTTAAACTTATAAAGTGGCTATTTGAATTTCAAATGGCAATATTCAAAGCATTATTTTACATAAAAAAATATAAACCTAATGCCATTTTCGGTACAGGAGGTTATGTTTCAGCACCGGCACTTTTTGCAGGTGGACTTGATGGAACTCCGTATATGATACATGATTGCGATGCCCATCCTGGAATAGTATCTAAATACATAGCTCCAAGTGCACAATGTGTTTCACTTGCCTTTGAAAGTTCAAAGAAATATATAACATCGAAAAATATTTACATAAATGGAAATCCTATTAGAGAAGAATTCAAGAATTTATCAAAAGAGGAAGCAAAAAAAATTCTTGGATTAGAAGATAAAACAACTATTTGTATTATGGGAGGTTCTCAAGGAGCAAAATCAATTAATATGGCAACCGTTGAAATATTAAAAACTTTATCTTTGGAACATAATTTACAGATAATTTTTCAAACAGGAAAAAAGAATTATGAAATAACTCTTAACAGGCTAAAACAAATTTACCCTGAATTTTTACAAGATAAAAATATTATAGTTAAACCATATTTTGATAACATGGTTGCTGTTTTAAAAGCAAGTGATATAGCTGTATCACGTGCAGGATCTTTAAGCCTTTCTGAACTTTGTGCATGCGCAATCGCATCTGTTTTGATACCATATCCACATGCAGCAGCAGATCATCAAAGAAAAAACGCTGAATTCATGGTTGAAAAAAAAGCTGCACTTTATTTAGAAGATGCAGATACAACAAAAGATACATTATTAATTGCCATTGAGCAGCTTTTAGATAATCCTGAAAAATTAAAAAATATACAAAAAAATGCATTTACCCTTGCAAGACTTGATGCTACTCAGAACATTGTTAGTCAACTTAAAGGCATTACACAATGACTTTTAAAAAAGCAATTGATATTCTAACCTCACAAGATAAGTTTCATATAAAACTGGGCCTTGAAAGAGTAAAGCAGATTCTCAATTTAATTGATAATCCTCAAGACAAACTTAATATTATTCATGTTGCAGGTACAAACGGTAAAGGTTCTGTTTGTGCAATACTAAGTTCAATTTTAAGTGTAAATAAGTTAAAAACAGGTCTTTTTACAAGTCCACATGTTTTTGAATATACAGAAAGAATAAAAATTAATAATAAAAAAATTTCTAAAGATGATTTTGCCCGACTTATAATTGAAATTACCGAGCTATCAAAAAATAATAATATATATTTAACAGAATTTGAAATTTTAACTGTTGTTGCCTTTAAACATTTCCAAAATAATAATGTAGATTTAGTTATTTTAGAAACCGGTCTTGGAGGAAGGTTAGATGCGACAAATATTATTAAAAAAAATATTTGCTCAGTAATTACAAGCATAAACCTTGACCATACAGAAAGATTAGGAGAAACCATAGATAAAATTGCATTTGAAAAAGCAGGAATTATAAAAAGCAAATCACCTGTATTAATCAGTAATAAAAATCTTGGCTACAGTATAATTGAAAAGATTGCCAAACAAAAAAAATCAAAAATTATTCTACCTCAATCTATTAATAAAAACTATCATAATTTGTTATCGTTAAAAGGGGATTATCAAAAAGAAAATCTTGCACTTGCTATCACTGTAATTAATTTTTTAAACAAAAATAATTTTAACATTTCACAAGAATCAATTAAAACCGGATTACAAAAAGTTAAACACCCTTGTAGATTTGAATACTTAAGTAAGTATAATATTCTTATTGATGGAGCCCATAACCCAAGTGGAACAAAAGCTTTAAGAAAAAGTCTGGATGAGAAATTTCCTAATCAAAATTTTAAATTTATTTTTGGATGCTTAAAAAATAAAGAATATACACAAATGATGAAAAATTTATTCAAAAAAAATGATGAAATTTATTTTTATACTTTTAATAATCCTAACTCATGCTCTTATAATGAACTTACAAATGCCTGTAAATATAAATCCAAATCTTACAATGAATATATAAATGATGATAAAACCTTAACTGTTATCTGTGGTTCTTTTTATATGATAAAAGAATTATTACTAAAAATGGGTATAAAGTAGAATATATTTAATTATTTTGTGCAATGTTTTAATAAGAGCATCAAAGTATCATAAGGTTGTAAATCCTCAACTCTTCTGATTGCTTAGTGCTAACCTCCCAATTTTTTGGGAGGTTCTTTTTAATTACTTAATACTTTAATTGATTAAATAATTGTTAACATTCCGTAATAATTATTTCAAAAAAGACAATAATTTAATTTGTATCTACTTTATATATATAAGGGATATTTAATTAAAGGGTAAAATAGATTTCAAAACTAATTTTAATTAGTTTAGTTAATGCAGGGGATTTAAAAACAATAATAATTAAATTATCTGGACAGGGGACTTATACATAGAAACTAACAAAAATAGTTATTTTGCTATTACAATAATGTAATTTTGTCAAAATAAATATTATTTGGAGTTTTAGGAGGAAATATATGGCTATTGGCGCAGAAGATTATATTGATCAACTACTGGTAAAAAAATATTCACAAATGAAAGTAGATAACCATGATTCGGTTGATTCAATGGTTCGTCCTGAGGAAATGCTTAAGGCAATGAATGACTATGCATCGGTCAGAAGAAATATGTTTGCTTTAAATCAAAAATTAACAATGGCCTGTTATGCTATTAATGCTATTAATGCCCAATATAGGCGGGGCGCCAATTTAGAAACATAAAATAAATTAATAAATAAAAACTCTCTATAATTGTATTAAAACAACACTCTTGAGGGGTGTTGTTTACATTTCTTAATATCTACTGTAAGAAAAAGCAATTTATTATTCAGTATATACTTTATATATACATAAGGGATATTTAAGAGATTACACAGGGATTTACATTTTTACAGGGGGAATACATTATGGCAGTTGGAGCTTTCGATTATTTAGATCAGTTACTAGTTGAAAAATACTCAAATTCTAGAGTTGATAATCACGAAGTTATTGAATCTGTTGTTTCTCCTAACAAAATGCTTTCTTCTATGAATGAATTCTCTTCTATGAGTAAAAATATGTTCACTTTAAACCAACAATTAACAGCTGCTTGTTCTGCTCTTAATTCTATTAACGCTCAATACAAAAAAGCTGTTACGATGGAAGATCTTTACGATATGGAATGTGGTTCCATCCCTGCTTAATTCACTTTTCTCAAATTTGTAATTCTTATCTTTA
>CAYMMX010000007.1:0-77544 GCA_964391675.1 uncultured Muribaculaceae bacterium
GAACCACGTAAGAGAGCTGCTAGAAATGGTAGAAACCCTCAAACTGGTAAAGAAATCAAAATTGCAGCTAAAACTGTACCTGCTTTCTCAGCTGGTAAAAAATTCAAAACTATTGTTAACGGCAAATAGTTTTTGTATTTGTTCAAAAGGCCACAAGCATATGCTTGTGGCCTTTTATTATATTTTTTATTAATTATAAATATAACAATCTTGATCCAATCTTACAGTAAATTGACTACCTTGGGCAAAATGTATAGAATCTCCTTTATATATTAATGCAATTACCGGAGAAACAAGTATATTTCCTCCTAATGCAAGAAATCCAAGTGCTAATGAAAATGGTGATACAAAAGCACTTGAACCTTTACCAAGCAGATTAACACTTAGTTTTATCATTTGACTACAATAACGATAGCCCGGTTTTATGGATTTAAAAACACTGTTAACATATTTTCTGTTACCCTTGATATTATCAAAAAATATCAATTTCCCATTTGCCCTTGTCACAGAAGTAAGAATTGGTTGTGTATTTCCATCTAATATAACTGAATTTATACTTATTTCAATTAGGCCTCCATTACCTGTAAACTGTGGTTTATGAGACTTTATGACTTGACCATGAAAAACTGAACCTGTAGGTATTGTAAAATATGTAGTACTCACTGGTGCTGTTGAGATAAATGTTAATCTTGTACCTCTTTTTGACGTGTCAGAAATACTATTCAATAATTTCAATTTCACCCTCGTACCTTTTTTTATTACAATATATGTTTTATTAGGTGAATTTTGAATAAATTTCTGTTGTTGAAGCCTAGCTTCAATTTTTTTTGGATTTTGGTTATAATTATTGACATCCAAATTATTAGAATCATTAATAATTTTAGGTAAAGGAGGTAATCCAACATCTTGTTCTAGTTTATGAGGATTATAATTTCGTCTTATCTCATCATTAATTGTTGGATCTATTTCAAAGGCAAATACAGGCATAAATATAAAATTAACTATTAATACGGTAGCTAAAAAATATTTCAAAGTTATACCTCTCATTAATTGAATTTATGTTTTTAATAAATCATTTATGGCTTTAGCGGCTTTTTTACCTGCACCCATTGCATTAATAGCATTTGACTCACCATTTGGCGCAACATCCCCCCCAGCATAAATTGTAGGGATAGAGGTTTCATTTGATTCTGAATCAATAATTATATAGCCCCTTTTATCAGTGTTAATATTCATTCCATCAATAAGTGCGGATTTTTGAATTATAGGATTTGGACCTGTTCCAAGAGCTATGATTACTGTATCTACTAACATATTAATAAATTTACCTGTTGGTACAGGTTTTCTTCTGCCACTATCATCAGGTTCTCCAAGTTCCATGACTTCAAGTTTTATTTCTTTTACATGTCCTTCTTCACCAAAAATTTCAACAGGAGAATGTAATAATTTAAATATAATTCCTTCTTCTTTAGCATGTCTTATCTCTTCAAGTCTTGCAGGAAGCTCGGCTTCAGTTCTTCGATAAATAATATAAACTTCTTTTGCTCCAACCCTTACTGAAGTTCTTGCTGCATCCATAGCAACATTTCCACCGCCAATTACAGCGACTTTGTCTCCAATTTTAAGAGGTGTCGGTGTATTTTTTTCATGAGCTTGCATTAAATTAACTCTGGTTAAAAATTCATTTGCAGAATAAACTCCGTTTAGATTTTCTCCGGATACACCTAACATTTTAGGTAGACCTGCACCTGAACAAATAAAAATAGCATTAAAACCATCTTCCTTAAGTTGTTTTAATGTAATTGATTTTCCTACAATAACATTTGTCACAAATTTTACACCAAGCTCTTTTAAAGAATTAATTTCTCTGTCTAAAAATTTTCGTGGAAGTCTAAATGGGGGGATGCCATACCTTAATACCCCACCTAATTTATGTAAAGCTTCGAATACAACAACTTCATGTCCTGCCTTCCTTAAATCAGCTGCAGCCGTTATACCTGCACAACCTGAACCTACTATTGCGACTTTTTTACCTGAAGGCATTATTTCGGACTTTATTGCAGAAGAATTGTCTCCAACATATCTCTCTAATGCACCAATAGCAATAGGCTCACTTTTAATGCCAAGAACACACTTGCCCTCACATTGTCTTTCTTGTGGACATACTCTACCACAAACAGAAGGTAAAAAACTTGAATCTCTAATAATATCACCTGCTTTTTGAACATCATCAGTTTTAAGCGCATCAATAAATTCAGGTATATTAATATTTACAGGACAACCCTGTACACACCTTGCATTTTTACAATGCAGGCATCTATTTGCCTCTAATTTAACCTGTTCAGGTGTTAGATTTTCTTCAACAGCTTCAAAATTATTTCTTCTAATTTGTGCATTTTGTTCATTTGGTCTTTGTCTATCAGTCATAAATCCTCTCCCAATTACTTATTATATTTTACAAAAAAAAAACTATTTGTGCAAATAAAAAGCCCTTTCATATGAAAGGGCGAATTACGGGTTGTCGAAAAATTATATTTTGGAAAATTATGCAAATGTTTTAAAACTTGATTCTACGTTCTTATCAATTACTTTCTTGACTGATTCCATTTCAGTTGAAAGTGCTTGTTGTTGTGTATCTAAATCTTGTAATTTTAATTCTAATTTCTTATCTTGTGATTGAATTATACAAACTTGAGAATTAATTTTATTCATTTCTTGTTCATACACACCTTTTTGGTATTGATATTCATTGTAAGCATCTTGGTATGCAGTTTCATCATTTGTTGTTGTAACACTAAGGCTATATTCTGTTCCGCTAGCATCAGTAACACTTGTCATTCTTCCTGAATCGTTCCATTCAACAGTCGCACCATACATATTTGCACTTTTTGTTACAGTTGCATCATTATCGACATAATAAACCGGTATAGCATTAGTAGTATTACTGTATGTAGCAAGTTCAGCTGCTGAAATATATTTTGTAACACCACTTGAGATATATTTATAATAATCAGTATCTGTTCTATTACAATCTTGATTTATTAAATTAATATTTGAAATATCTGTAGCATCATAATCGCTATTGGCAGGATTTGTAATAACCCTTGTTAAAATAGTACCTGTATTTGTTAAATATGTTGTTGAAGTACCGCTTGTTGTACTTGTAAACAAAGATGAACCTGAGCTTTTACCTACACTTGTTGTTTCTTGTGTAGTGTAATTTACGATATAGGAACCTCCCGGATAAGTAGTACCACCTGTTGGGTTAGTACCGTTATGAACAACACCGGTACCATCTACATAGTATGCAGTAGATCTATATTGTGTTCCGGCAATAGTACGTGATTGACCATTTGATGAAAATGTATAAGTAGTTTTTGCAAATGAATCCGAACTAGGCGGTGTCGGAACAGTTAAATTTAATAACTGAGAATTATATTGTGAAGATTGAGTGGCCAACGTAGTTCTTTGTTGGTTAATTTGTTGTCCTTGATACTCAACGTCGCTTTTCTTTCCTGCGAGCATACAATATCTCATTTGTGATGCTGACATACCCATAATTTTCGAGCCTCCGAAATTTTTTCGTAACTATAATTTTCCTTACAAGTTCTATATCGTCTAAATTAATGAGATTCTTTAATTTTTCATATCTTTTGTAACAAAAAATTAACAATTATCCCAAAATACAATATTATCAATGCTTTCAAAAAAGTTTATTTTAAATATATTTCTGATAAAATATTAATTAAGAGGTTAATAACAATGTTAGTTGAATTTTTATTATCAAAAATACATAGGGCAACAGTTACTGATTCTAACTTAGAATATGTAGGCTCTATAACTATTGCAGAAGATATAATGAATGCTGCAAATCTAAAAGAATGGCAAAAAGTTGAAATCTTAAATATAAATAATGGGGAACGATTTCAAACTTATGTTATTAAAGGTGAATTTGAATCCGGGACTATATGTATAAATGGTGCAGCGGCAAGAAAAGTTCATAAAGGCGATAAAGTTATTATAGTTGCATATGCTCAATTTAATCCGGAAGAACTTCAAGATTATAATCCGACTATTGTGCATGTTAATGAAAATAATAAAATTATGCATATTAAATAATATTATATTAGTATTTGGAAGTAAAAAATGCAATATGTTCCACTACATGTACATAGCGAGTATTCTTTGCTTGATGGTGCCATCAGGTTAAAAGATTTGTGCAAATTTGCAAAAGAAAACAATATGCCTGCGGTTGCAGTAACTGATCATGGTGTAATGTATGGTGCAATAGATTTCTATAGAACTGCAAAAGAGATTGGAATCAAACCCTTAGTTGGCTGCGAATTCTATGTATTCCAAGGAAACTTGTCAGAAAAAAATTCTGCCAATAATCATCTAAATCATTTAGTCCTTATCGCTAAAGATAAACAAGGATATGCCAATCTTGTAAAATTAGTTTCTATTGCGCATGTAGAAGGTTTTTATTATAAGCCCAGAATAAATTTTGAATTATTAAAAGAATATCATGAAGGATTAATTTGTCTTTCAGCTTGTGTTCAAGGTGAAATTGCTGATTTAATTTTACAAAAAGAAATGTTAAAAGCTAAAGAAACTGCAAAAAAATATCAAGACTTATTTAAAGAAGATTACTATATTGAGCTTCAAGATCACGGGCTTGACAAGCAAAAACGTTCTAATCCTGATTTGATAAATATAGCAAAAGAATTGAATATAAAGCTGGTTATTACAAATGATTCTCATTATTTAAAGAAAGAAGATGCGGATTGGCATGATACCTTATTGTGCTTACAAACAAATGCATTAAAAGCAGAGGAAAACAGATTCCACTTTCCAAATAATGAATTTTACGTTAAAACAGTTTCAGAATTAAGAGATGCCTTCAAATGGTTAGATTCTGAAACATTTAATAAATCAATAGAAAATACTGTTGAAATTGCAGAAAAATGCCACTTAATTATCGAAATGGGAAAAAGTCCGCTACCAAATTATGAAGTACCTAAAGGTCATACTGTAGAATCATATTTAGAATACAAAGTTAGAGAAGGTTTAAAAGCAAAATACAAAGAAATAACACCAAAAATAGAAGAAAGAGTTAAGTATGAATTAGATGTAATTGAGCAAATGGGATTTTCCGCATATTTTTTAATTACATGGGATTTTATAAATTTTGCAAAAGAAAATGATATTCCGGTTGGTCCGGGAAGGGGCTCAGCAGCAGGAAGTATCGTTGCATATGCGCTTAATATCACAGAACTTGATCCGATTGAACATAACTTGTTATTTGAGCGTTTTTTAAATCCTGAAAGAATAAGTATGCCGGATGTTGATATAGATTTTTGTATTGAGCGCCGTTGTGAAGTTATTGATTATGTTTCCAGAAAATATGGAGCAGATAAAGTATGTCAGATAGTTACATTTGGTACATTTGCAGCAAAAGCAGCATTAAAAGGTGTTGCTAGAGTCTTTGACATACCCTTCGCTGAAAGCAATAAATTATCTGCATTAATACCATCAAATCCTGGAGCTAAAATTGATGATGCATTGCAAGAGGGTATGGAACTAAAGACATTGTACGACAATGACCCTGATATCAAAAAGCTTGTAGACATGGCTAAATCAATTGAAGGAATAAAAAATAATATTGGTATGCATGCCGCAGGTGTTATAATTTCTCACAAACCGCTAAATGAAATTGTTCCTGTTCAACCCTCAAAGGAAGGTATTATAATTACTGAGTACCCAATGGCTGATTTGGAAAAACTAGGTTTGCTTAAAATGGATTTTTTAGGTCTAAGGAATTTAACTATAATTAGTAAAACTATAAAATTAATTAAAAAACGACATGGAATAGAATTGGATATTAATCATGTACCGCTTGATGATAAAAAAACTTATAAAATGCTTACAAAAGGAGAAACTTCGGGAATATTCCAACTTGAATCATCAGGTATGAGAAAATTGGTTCGTGACTTGAAACCAAGCGTATTTGAAGACTTAGGTGCCTTAGTTGCTTTATTTAGACCGGGACCTTTAGAATCAGGGATGGTACAGGATTTTGTTGAAAGAAAACATGGCCGTCAAAAAATTACCTACGCACATCCTCTTTTAGAACCTATATTGAAAGATACATATGGAACAATTGTTTATCAAGAACAAATTATGCAAATTTTTCAAACCCTTGCAGGCTACTCACTAGGACAAGCTGATATGGTTCGCCGCCTAATGGGTAAAAAAAAGATTGAAGAAATGGCTAAACAAAAAGATTTATTTATCGAGGGTGCCGCCAAAAATGATATGAATGCAAAAGATTCAACGGAGCTCTTTGAACAAATCGAAAAATTCGCAGAATATTGTTTCAATAGAGCACACTCAGCTGCATATGCCTTTGTAGCATATCAAACAGCATATTTAAAAGCACATTATCCCGTGGAATATCTCAGTGCTTTGTTATCAAGTGTTTCAGGAGATCAGGATAAGACACAAGACTATATAGAAGAAGCTTTAAAATATGGTATAAAAGTTTTACCACCTGATATTAATAAGTCATATTCAGAGTTTACTCCTGATGACAAAAACATAAGATTTGGCCTTACCTCTATAAAGCAGGTAGGAGAAGTCGTTGTTGATGCCATAATTAAAGAAAGAGATGAAAATGGTCCATTTGATTCAATTTACGATTTTTGTACCAGGGTTGACTCTAAATGCTCAAATAAAAGAGTTATGGAAGGGCTTATTAAATCGGGTGCATTTTCGAATATTGAAAATAGCAGGAAACAACTTTTAGATAATTTAGAATATATTGTTTCTACAGCAAATAAAGAATCTCAAGCAAAAGAATTAGGGCAGTGCTCTTTGTTTGAGGGTACTGATTGTGGTGCACCTAAATTTTCGCTTGCAGGATCAGAAGAAGAATTTGATGACAAACAACTTCAATCCTTTGAAAAAGAATTTTTGGGCTTTTACGTTACAAGCCATCCGCTTTCAAGTATTAGGGATAAATTACCATTTTTAATGACTCATAAAATCTCTGATATAGCAGAAGTATCTAATGATAAAATTGTTACTATTTGCGGGCTTATAACATTTGTCAAACAAATCCCTACCAAAAAAGATCCGACAAAATTTATTAAATTTTTATCTATTGAAGACTTAAGCGGAAAAATTGAAGTAGTTTGTTTTCATAAAAAACTAACAGATTATGACTCATTCCTACAAGTAGAACAAAAAGTTATTATATCAGGCAAAGTTTCTCGTAGAGACGAAGAAAGCGTTAGTCTTATATTAGAATCAGCCAAACCTGTTGAGAACTCAAATATATTTACCCTCGAACTTTTGGAAGAAGTTTCTTACGAAGAACTTGTAGCATTAAAAGATATCTTATACAAATTTAACGGATCTGACCCAGTGGTTATAAAACTTTCTTCCGAAGAAGAACCTGTAAAAATCCTTACATCTTCAATATTTTGGGTAAATTCATCAAACGATTTGGTTTCTTCAATAAATAAAAATTTTCCTGATAGAGTTAAAGTCAGTTTTAAATCTGTAGATAACTAAAAGACAAGCAATTAGCTTGTCTTTTAAGTTTAATTTTCAACATATTCACGTAAGCGTTTACTACGATTCGGGTGTCTTAATTTTCTTAAAGCTTTTGCCTCAATTTGTCTTATACGTTCACGAGTTACGCCAAACAATTGTCCTACTTCTTCTAATGTTCTTTGTCTTCCGTCATCCATACCAAAACGAAGCCTTAGTACATCTCTTTCACGAGGAGAAAGGGTACATAGTACATCTGCAAGATCTTCTCTTAAAAGTTCGGATGCAACTGTCTTAACCGGTGCATCAGCTTCTTTGTCTTCAATGAAATCACCTAATCTGGAATCTTCTTCTTTTCCAATCGGAGTTTCTAAAGAAAGAGGTTCTTGAGCAATTTTAATTATTTCTCTTAATTTAGGTATGCTTACATTCATTTCAACAGCTAATTCGTCTTCAGTCGGCTTTCTGGAAAGCTCTTGTGCTAATCTTCTTGTCACTTTTTTAAGTTTATTGATAGTTTCTACCATATGAACAGGAATTCTTAT
The DNA here is from genome assembly GCA_964391675.1 of uncultured Muribaculaceae bacterium. Classification (GTDB taxonomy): domain Bacteria; phylum Cyanobacteriota; class Vampirovibrionia; order Gastranaerophilales; family Gastranaerophilaceae; genus CAYMMX01. The sequence goes on from CAYMMX010000007.1 coordinate 8,100, forward strand.
TGTACGAGCTTGATCGGCTATTGCTCTTGTTATAGCCTGCCTAATCCACCAAGTCGCATATGTAGAAAACTTAAAACCACGTTCATGATCAAATTTTTCAGCTGCCCTTATAAGACCTAAATTTCCTTCCTGAATAAGATCTAAGAATAACATTCCACGACCAACATATTTTTTTGCTATACTTACCACAAGTCTTAAATTTGCTTGTACTAATTTTCTTTTTGCTATTGCTCCTGGAGTACCGCCTTGAATAATTTTTCTTGCAAGATCAATTTCTTCATTTGCAGAAAGTAATTTAATTCTTCCGATTTCCCTTAAATAGAGTCTGACAGGGTCATCAACAGCTATTCCTTTTGGTAATTCAAAATCTGTTGAACTAATTTCTATATCATTATCATGTGAATCTATCATATATATATCATCAAGATTTTTCCCGACTTTTGCAGATGAAACAATATCTTCAATATTATCGGTACCGATTTCCATATGCATATATGACTCATTGACATCTTCAACAATATCTGTATGTTTATCACTTGAACCAATTAAATCTAAATCTTCTTCCTCCATGATACTAACTATTGAAGAATTTGGTTGTCTTTTTTTGTTCATTAATTATCTCCGATTAAACTATTTATCTTATCTCTTAGTTGCATTTGAATTTTTAGTGCTTCATTATCGTTATCATTTGCGTTTTTGTATATTTTTCTCAACTTTTCATGTTCTTTTTCATTGTAAAATTGAACAATTTTATTGATATTTTCATCAATAATTGATACAAAGTCTTTTTTAGTTAAATTATTAAATGCTTCTGATATACATATTAAATCTGTTATAACTGCCTTAGTGTCTTCATCCTGAGCGAAATTTGAGTATAGTTTTTCAATTAACGCTTTTACATTATTTACGCTACATGATAATTTGTCAATTGTATCTTTTACAATTATTAATCTTTTATCACTGAATTCAACTCCAGAAATCATTTTATTTATTTCTTGTAATGATAATGGGGCTTCATATACTAAATACAAGCTCAATAAATTTTTTTGCGCTTTTTCCGAAATATTTGAAGAATTTGTTACAATTGGATTTACATTCCCTATTATAATAGGAAATTCTATATCAGAATTATTAACTTCATTTGCAAGCGCAATTTCATCAATATTAAGTGTTGATGCTACCATTTTAATATATTCACTACGAATAATCTTATTTTGAATTTCTGATAATATAGGAATAATATTTTTAACAAGTTTTAATTTATCATTTGGAGAAGTTATATTATCTTTTTGTAATAATATCGTATTAATTTGGAAATCAACTAATAATGGAGCATTTTCGATATGTTTAAAAAATGCCTCTGGTCCCGAATTTCTGATATATTCATCAGGATCCTTGCCTTCCGGAGGGGTGATAACTCGGATTTCGCAGACATATTTGTTATTATTTGTACTCGAATAGTTTTCATCAAACTGCTTAATATCACCTAAACCGCTAAAAGCTTCTTTAATTATTTCTGCACCGCGATTGGCTGCTTTTATCCCGGCAGAATCAGTATCGAAGGATAGATAAATTTTTCTTGATTTTGAATATCTTGATATTAGTTTAATGTGATCTTGTGTTAAAGATGTTCCGCAAGAGGCAACGCAATTTTCTATGCCATGCGCTTGAGCAGAAATCACATCGAAATACCCTTCCATTATAATAATGCTATCAGATTGCTTAACTGCATCTTTAGCATAATATAATCCATATAATAGTTTGCTTTTATTATATATTAAAGAATCAGACGAATTTAAATATTTTGGATTTTGATCCTTCTCTACTGCACGAGCACCAAATGCAACTACATCACCATTTTCATCCTTAATAGGAATAATGATTCTGTTTCTGAATCTGTCAACAAATCCACCTTTTTGTGTTTTTAATATAAGCCCTGATTTTTCCAAAATTTCATCAGTAAACGTACTCTTAAGAGCTTTGTATAAGTCATCGGGATTTTTGTTTGAATAACCCAAATCGTATCTTTTAATAATTTTTTCACCTATCCCACGGCTATTTAAATATTCAAGAGCCGATTGTGCGTCAGAAGTTGCAAAAAGTGAATGTTGGTAGAACTCTGCAGCTTTTACACATGCTTTAATCATTTGTTCTTTTATATCTTTATTTTTTGTTCCCGAATAAACAGTCGGCAACTCTATTCCAAATTCAGCAGCTAGTTCTTGTATTAAATCTTTAAACTCAATATTACGTGTTTTCATAAGGTAACTAAGTGCATCTCCGCCTTCACCGCAACCAAAACATTTATATATACCTTTTGCAGGATTAACAGAGAAAGACGGTGTTTTTTCTTTATGAAACGGGCATAATCCCCAATAATTTCCGCCGGACTTCTTTAATATGACATCCTTAGAAATCACATCAAGTACATCTAATCTATCCTTAATTTGTGATACAACATCCTCATAAGTAATGCTACTCATACAAAAATCCCCTTATTAACAGTTTAGCATTAACAAAAAAATTTCGCAAAGTTTAAGCAAAAAAATAAGTTATTTGTTGGAGTTTATTCTTAATTTGAGTTAATTTTATCAGTATAGTTTAAAAATAAATCATTTAAGTCAATTAAACAATTTCTTATTTTATTTACATATAAAATCAATTCATCTAAGCTCTTTTCTTCGTTAATCGCCTTTTCTAATTCTATAGAAATGTCAGATATTCTATCCATCCTTAGGTTTAAACTGCTGCTTTTAATTTTGTGTGTAATAAATTTAATATTTTCAATATCATTATTCTCAAATGCTCTTTCAAGTTCTACAATGGATGAAGGTAAAAAATTTAAATATTCTATAATAAGGTCAATCGCATCTTTTCTGCTGAACATCAGTTCATCTGTAACTCTATTTATATATGTATTAACTTGATTTATTCCATCATTAATTTCATTATTGGTCATTGTCTCATTGTTATGTGGTCCAAAACTTATATATTTACTTATCATCTCCATTAATAAGTTAATATTTATAGGTTTAGAAATATAATCATCCATGCCAATTGAAAGACATTTATCTCTGTCCGTTGGCAAGGCATTAGCAGTCATAGCTATAATCGGAATATGAGATTCTTTATTTTCTAATTTTCTTATCTCAGCTGTCGCTTTGTATCCGTCTACTATAGGCATTTGACAATCCATTAAAATTAAATCATACTTTTTAGATTTAAAAGCATCAATAGCTTCATAACCATTATAGGCAAAATCACAATAAATTCCATGACTTTCGAAAATTTTATTGATTAATTTACAGTTTAAATCGCTATCTTCAACAACAAGTATTTTTGATTGTGATAAAAATTTTGTTTCTTTAATCACATGTTTTGTAATAAATTGGTTTTTGGTTAAATACTCTTTATCATTTACAACCATATTAATAGTTTCGATTAAATCATCTTTTTTGATAGGTTTTGTCAAGTAACCTCTAAATCCTTTTTCTTTTGCCCAAATTGAATCGCCACGTTTTGCAAGAGAAGTATAAAGAACTACAGGTATATCATTAAAAATGCCTATGCCGCTATCTAATTCACAAAATTCACTATCACAGTTGATTTGCATCTTATAATCAATAAGAATCATAGATATATTGTTTTTTTCATTTTTAATAATTTCTACTGCTTCATTACAAGTTTTTGCTTCATAAATAATACAGTTTGCCTCACTTAAATAATGACGAATAATTTTTAAATCAGTTTGATTATCATCAATAACAAGTATTTTTATACCGCTAAGATTTCTTATATTTTTACAAGCTTCTGCACTGGATGTCTTATCTTTAACGAACGGTAAATTAAATGTAAAAGTTGAGCCTTCACCTAATTTACTCTTAACATGCAAAACTCCATTCATTAATGTAACGAGCTTTTGTGATATCGCCAATCCTAAACCTGTTCCGCCATATTTTCTGGTCATTGATGCATCTGATTGGGCAAACTCTTCAAAGATCAGATTTAATTTATCTTCTTCAATTCCGATTCCAGTATCTTTTACCTCAAAGCTTACAAACGAAGTTTCACTGTCTTCTAAAATTTGTTTAACATATATTACAATTTCACCCTTATGAGTAAATTTAATTGCATTACTGATTAAATTGTTTAATATTTGCCTGACTCGACCAGGGTCTCCAAATACTCTTTCGGGAACATCAGAGCATATAAGAGAACTTACTTCCAAGTTTTTAATTTCTGCTGTAGCACTTGAAAATAATGTTATATCTTCAACAAGTGCCCTAATATCAAAACTGATATTTTCAACTTGTAATTTTCCTGCCTCGATTTTTGAAAAATCGAGGATATCATTAATTATATCCAGTAAAATTTCAGAAGATTTTTGAGCATCTTCTATAAACTCAGCTTGTTCCTTTGACAAATTGGTGTCTTTTAGAAGTTGGATAAATCCTACGATACCATTTAATGGAGTTCTGATTTCATGACTCATATTTGCAAGAAAATTATTCTTCATTGCTGTATTTTTTTCTGCTGCTTCTTTTGCCTGTTTTAAGATTTTTTGCTCAACTTTATTTTTAGTAATATCAAATGCAATTATAAGAATTTCGACTAATTCATTCTGTGAATCAAATAACGGAATAATGTATTTTCGTAAAAAGATATCTCCTTCCAGTCCTTGATAACAAGCTTCATAAGACAACATCTTTTTGGTCTTTTTAACTATATTTTCCATTTTAATAATTTGTTCTGCTTGTTCTGCATTAAACACTTCACTTGTAGTCTTTCCAATCAGATTATTCCTACTGATATTTAAAAAGGAAGTAAATTTTGAATTGCATGTCTTATATCTGTCATTTACATCTTTGAGTACAATGATATTAGGGGAAGAATCAAATATTATTTCAAGTTTCCTTGCCCTATCATCAACTTCTTTACTAATTTTCTTAATTTGCTTAATGTTAAATATTGTCATAACAACTAATGCAATTAAAAGGAAAAATATTAAATAAATAGTTTTAAATAACTGATTAAAACCCTTGTATATAATATTATTAGGGAATGTAATTACAATATGATATAAATTTGGCATAGAAAATAAAATTGCTGTTTTTCTTATACCATATTCAGTATATTCAGTCATATTAATATTTTTGTTTTTATTAAGTTCAAATAGAGATATAAAATTATACCTGTTTTTCGTAAATATATTTTCTTCATTTAGTTTATATAATACTATTGCACCTTCTTGATTTAATAAAAATACATCAGAACCTTTAAATACTGCTTGCGTGTTTCTTAATGCACGTTCTAAATTTTTTACTGATAAATCTATTCCAGCAACACCTACCAACTTTTTATTTTTATATATAGGTTTAGATATAGTCATCATGGGCAGATTTAAGTCAACATCTGTATAAATATTGCTCCAAGTTGTTTTTTTATTATTTACTGCATTAAAATAATAAGGATCATCTTTTGGAGTAATTTTTCTATCCGATGAATCAGTGTTGTCTAATTGTTTATTTAAATCTATATATTTATTATTTTTTCTCATATACCAGCTATACATGACAACAGAAAACGGAACCTCTGCGTTCAACTGAAACCAAACACCATTAACTCCGGGTGAATTAACTAAAGAGGCATAAGTCATAGTATTAATTTGCTTTAAAAATTCGGAGTTATAAGAAAAATTATATAATTTTGATGTATCATAATTTAGAAATATATATTCAGAATACAGATTTAAATTATTTTCAGCAGATTCAATAATTTTATCAATTTCACATAGTGCTTGCCTGGTTTTAACTATGTATGAAAAGTTATTTTGATTTGTCTCCGATACAATATTTATACAGTTGAAGATAAAACGAAATAATCCTAAAAATAATAAAACAACTAATATATATAGGATAGAGTTTAAATATGAAGAGCTTTTATTCCTTTTAGAAAACAATTAATAATTCCTTTAAATTGAATTATATAGTTTCAATTAAACCAAAATCAGTTAAAACTTTTAACAGTTTAGTTTTGTGTATCGGCTTTATTAAATAAGACTCGCATTGCTCTCTGAAAGCTTCACGAATATTTTCACTATCATCAAGTGCTGTAGTCATAATAATTTTTACACTTTTATCGCCTAATATATCCTTGTTTTTTTCGATGTTTCTTATTTCTTTGAGTACTTCTTTTCCGTTCATTTCAGGCATCATAATATCAAGACATATAACTTCATATGGTGATTCTTCAGCTAAAGCTTGTTTAAAGGCAAATAATGCCTCTTTACCATCTACTGCAACATGGCATTCGCCATAAGTAGAAAGTATAGACTGCAGAATTCTTCTACTAAAAAAATCATCATCAACAATTAAACTTTTCATACATTCTCCTAATTAAATATTTCACTATATATTTCATATTCTAGCATATCAAAAATAACTATACAATTATTAAATAAAATATTAATATAAGATAATTCTTCATTTAACAGCAATAACAGGAAATAATATTTTGGGAACGACGAGACTGTCTTGCTCGTTTGCGTTAAACGTGTCTACGGTTTTTCTTTCCACAGACTTTGCTTGCTCCAAAGAAAAAACCTTCGCACTCCGCTCACTCGCGTTCGAACCCTATACAAGGTTCCACCTTGTGAAGTTCTCGCCTCGTTTATTCACAGACTAACAAAACAGAAGAGACCTAAGAATAGGTCTCTTCTGTTTTAAATGGCGGGAACGACGAGGCTCGAACTCGCGACCTCATGCGTGACAGGCATGCGCTCTAACCAACTGAGCTACGCTCCCATAAATATTACATTTATGAATTTAATACGCTGTAAAACGTACTCCCAAGCGGTTAAGAATATTATACTAAATCAATTTTAATTTGCAATAGGAAATATATTATACACATCCTATTGCAAATTAAAATTATAATCTATTTAAAATACATTAATTGAAGTTCGATACCATTAACTTTTTTTAATTCATCTTGAAGTTTTATCGCTTCATCATCGTTTATAATTTCTAAAAGAATAATTCCATTATGAGCACATAATTTATCTGAAACTTCATGAAGTCCCAGTCTTGTTTTAATAATACAACCAAAGTCTGTTAATACTTTTTGCAATTCTGTTGCAGTTTCTAATCTATTGTCTAGTCTAATACCTATAATTGTAGTCATAAGTCCCTCCTTTATTATAAACATTAATTGATATTTGATAATACCATAAAAAAATAATACTCATATTACACATATGAGTATTATTTACAAAAATTATTGACAGTCAAGGTTATGCAATATCTTCTTCACTGTCATTGGCTTGAAGCTGTTTTTTCTTTAAGTTGTGCATAACTGCATCAACAAGTAACTCATAAGATTTCATATTTTCAACACTCGGCGAAAATTCTTTTATGAGTGATTCTCTGACCATTGCTTCCAGCCTATTATTGTCAGAATTTGTCTTCTTTGAATCATCGGAGCACAACATGTTAATGTACTCTGAATTAATTTTATAGTCCTGCATTTGGCTAAACATAAGCCATTTTAGTTTTGGACTGACTTGTTGTAATTTTTGTACAATTTTTAAATTTTTAAATTTGTTTAACATGCCTACCTCAAATGAATTTATTATAGTAAATGTGTTTTTTGTTTCTTACACTACTATAAAGTAAGCTAAAAAAAATAATTTACTAAATTTAATGTAATGTTTACAAAACTTAAATAATATGTAAAACACACTATTTAATGCATTTTAGCATATTTTTTTATATTTGTAAAGCAGAAAAATCTGCAATTAATTTGTATTTTTTGTTAAGCATGGAAAGCATGGTCAAGCGATTATTCTTAATGCTTTCATTTTCATCCATGACTAAAACATCTTCAAAAAATTTCTCAACATAAATATTTGTTTCTTTTAACCCTGCAAAAAGAAGTTCATACGTAGTATCTTTTATATGTTTTATGCTTTCATAAAGATTAATTTCTGCATCACATGTAAACAGACTTGGATTTACTTGCCCATCAAAGTCGTTTTTTAAAATTCTGCTTATTCGGTTAGAACTTTCAGCTAATCTGTTAAAGTCAGAAAAATTGATTAATTCAGATAAAAATCTTACTCTTTGAACAAAATCACACAAATCAGTTAACGGATTCTTATTTTTTATGCATGCTTCAAGTACGTCTTTTCTGTAATTTTCAGACAGAAAAATAATTAGCCTCTGTATGAAAAATTCTTCAATTTGATTTGTTACATCAGATTTTATAGGCAAAAGATCAACAGAACTTTTTATTAAATCAGATAAATCAATATTTAAATATTTAGTAATTATTGTTTTTATAATACCAAGAGCAGCACGTCTAACTCCCAAGGGATCTGATGAACCCGTTGGTTTTTTACCGTCAACAAAAACTGCACAAATAGTATCAATTTTATCAGCAATACCTACAATTTGACCTTCAATCCCTTCAGCAAGCTCACTTTCAGAACTTAACGGGAAATAATGTTCTTTTATACCTTGAGCTACTCTTGAATCCTCTCCACTGTTTTTAGCATAATCTGCTCCTATAAATCCCTGTAACTCTGTAAACTCAAAAACTAAACTTGTCGTTAAGTCAGCCTTGCATAATAATGCAGTTCGCTCGATAGTTGGAGATTTTTCTCCAAGTCTGTCAGAAATAATTTTTGAAAGTTTTATTATTCTTTGTGTTTTGTCATAAACGGAACCCATTCCTTTTTGAAAGGTTATACCTTTTAGGGCGTCAACATAGTTATCAAAAGGTTTTTTAGTATCTTCATTAAAAAAGAATATTGCATCATCTAAGCGTGCCACAATAACTCTTTCATTGCCGGCTTTAATGTTTGAAAAATCATCTCCAACATAATTTGCAATTGTAATAAATTTGTTTAGTAATTCGTTATCTTTATAAAGTGCAAAATATCTCTGGTGAGAAGCCATTACTGTAACAGTTACATTCTCAGGTATATTTAAATACTTTTCATCGAAATCACAAATAACAGGTATCGGATATTCAGTTAAGAATGTAACTTCATCTAATAAATCATCATTATATCTTACTTCAGCATCGAATTTATCTGCGGTCCTTTTCGACGAATCGACTATAATTTTTTTTCTTTCATTTTGGTCGACAATCACATGAGCTTTTCTTAATTTTTCAACATATTCAACAGAATTTGAAATTTCAATATTTCGTTCAGAAAAACGGTGTCCTCTGGAAATTTTAGATGATTTCACACCAATAATTTCTATAGGAATTTGTCTATTGTCCAGAAGAGAAACAATCCAACGTATAGGTCTGGAGAATTTTTCGTCGTAAGATGCCCATCTCATAAAATGTGAACCTTGTAATTTAAGAACCAATTGTGGAACATTTTCCTGCAAAATTTCTGAGGTTAATTTCCCTTTTGAGAATATTTTTGCGTGCAAATAATTATCTTTTAAAAATAAATTATTTGCCGTTACTCCGAATTTATTTCCAAAACCAAGTCCGGCTTTGGTTAAATTACCCTCTTCATCATATGCGATATTTTTAATAGGGCCTTTAACAATTTTTTCGTCATCAGGTTGTCTGTCAGAAAGCCCGTTTAAAATTACAGCTAATCTGCGGGGAGTTGCCAATACTTCGACTACATCATATTTAATTTTATTGTTATCCAAAAAATTTTCAAAAATTTCTTTTAATTGATTTATGGCTTGGACAATAAATTTATATGGTAATTCTTCTGTTCCAATTTCTAATAAATATCTACTCATTTTATGCCCTTTTAATATTCTAGTGTATAAAAATTGTAGTTCAAACAAGTCATTATGTAAAGAAAACACCAAACTCCTTGCACAAAAAATATCATAACAATTTAAAAAAGCACCCATAAGGGTGCTTTTGAGGTTATTTGGTTATGAGGTTAGGATTAATTCCAAATTTACTCTATTAATAATTTATTATATTAAAATAATTTATATTTAAATAATTATGCTACGTATTGAGGGGCTGCTTTTTTGGCAGCATCATCTTCTGCTTTTGTTACTTGTTCTTGTTCGGCATCCAACATTTTAAGTTGTGTTTGTAACCTTGCAGTTTCTTGTTCAATGCGTTTTTCTTCAAGATTTAATAATCTGGTTTCAGTATCACTTGCAGCTTTACGCTCTTGATCATATAAACCTTTGAATATCATATCTCTATATTGTCCTTGTAATTCAGCAGGAACCTGAGCTACAGAGGCTTGATTCATTGCCATAAATGGACCAAATTTTTCATTTGCACCTGCATATGCCATTTGACGTGAATAATTAAGAAAGTTAGACATCCTATTAAATAAAGAAGGAGCTACGCTTACCATATCTTGTGCTGTTATATTACCATCAGCTATTGCCGCAGCATAACTTTGAAGATCCATCATCTTTTGATTTAATTGCAATAACTTAAAGTTTATTGAATTCTTCAAAGATATTATTTGCTGACGTCTTAGTGAAAAAATCAGTAATGACATTTCCTAAACTCCTACCAAAATTAATTTAACTAACCATTTAACCTTACTCTTATATAAACACTTTTATAATTTAAAAATTGCTTAATTTGTTAATTTTATGTAACAAAATCTTAACAATTCAGCTAAAATTCAACAATATCAATATGTTATAAAGATACAAATAAAAAGTTATAAGTTAGAACTTTCAACTACTTTATCAATTAAGCCATATTCAACAGCTTCTTTTGCTGATAAATAATAGTCTCTTTCAGTATCTTCTTTAATTCTTTCTATTGGTTGACCTGAGTGCTCTGCAAGTAAATTATTCAACATATTTTTCATTCTTAATATTTCTTTGGCTTCGATTTCAATATCAGTAGCTTGACCTTTTGCGCCTCCAAGAGGTTGGTGAATCATGATTCTTGCGCTTGGAAGAGCCATTCTTTTACCCTTTGTCCCTGCAGAAAGCAAGAAAGCACCCATACTTGCTGCTTCCCCTATACAAATTGTAGAAACCTCTGCTTTTATTAATTTCATGGTATCAAATATAGCCATTCCAGCGGTAATAACACCACCGGGGCTATTAATATAAAGCATTATGTCTTTTTCCGGATTTTCACTATCGAGTAGTAATAATTGAGCTACTATTGAATTGGCCATTTCATCATCAATTTCATCTCCTAAAAAAATGATTCTTTCTCTTAATAATCTTGAAAAAATATCAAATGAACGCTCACCCTTGGAAGAAGCCTCAATTACTGTTGGTACATAACTTATAATCTTATTATAATCAGATTGACTAATTATGTTTTCTTGATTTGACATATTAATAACTTCGAATTTATTCATTACATTTCTCCAATACTAAGTGATTTACACAGCATTATACAATAAAAATAGTAAATTTTACAAATGCCTGCATGCCGTAGTATAATTATATTATGTATTGTATAAATTATACTGTATATATTGAAGATGACGATCAGTGTTTAACTTGTGATAATTATGCACGTGGAGTTTCTTGCCCACTTTTGGAAGCTCTTGGTCAAGGAGTGGTATATTTAGAAGACAGCTTAACCGTTACAAATTGTGGATTCTATAAAGAATTTAAAAGAACATTAACTATAGTTAGAGACGAAAAAAATAAAACAAATGGTAAATAATATAACATTAATTCCAGGAGACGGAATCGGACCTGAAATTACAGATTCAGTAATTAAAATAATTGAAAAAAGCGGTTTAAAGATAAACTGGGATATTCAAACTGCCGGAATTACAACAATTGAAAGTGAAGGTTCACCTTTACCTGATAGAGTTATTAATTCTATAAAGAAAAATAAAATAGCTCTAAAGGCTCCTATAACAACTCCCATTGGTAGTGGATTTCGATCTGTAAATGTAGCTTTAAGAAAAGAACTTGATTTATATGCCAGTTTAAGACCATGTAAAAACTTACCAAATATTAAAACAAAGTTTGATAATGTTGATATAGTAATAGTTAGAGAAAATACTCAAGATTTATATGCAGGAATTGAAAGACAAGTTAATGAAAATCGAGCTGAAAGTGTTAAATTAATTACCAGAGAAGCATCAGAAAGAATTTCCGAATTTGCTTTCGACTATGCCTTAAAAAATGGACGAAAAGAAGTTTGTGCTGTTTCGAAAGCAAATATATGTAAACTTTCGGATGGTTTATTTTTGGAAAGTGTACGTAGTATTGCGGGGAAATACCCTAAAATTAAATACCGGGAGATATTAATTGACAATTGTTGCATGCAACTAGTCCAAAAACCAGAGCAATTTGATGTTTTACTTTTAACAAATTTATACGGTGATATTGTTTCAGATTTATGTGCAGGACTGATTGGAGGTTTAGGAGTTGCTCAAGGCGCAAATATTGGCAAAAATTGTGCAATATTTGAGGCCGTTCATGGCTCTGCTCCAGATATTGCAGGACAAAATAAAGCAAATCCTACAGCACTCATACTATCAGCAGTCGAAATGCTAAAATATATTGATAAACATGATTACGCACAAAGAATTGAAACAGCTTTATTTAAAGTATTAAATAATAATATTTTAACTGCAGATTTAGGCGGTAATACGAGCTGTTCTGACTTCACTGATGAAATTATTAAATTTTTATAAATATAATCAAATGATTAATTTTTTGATTAATATTTTTTTTTTGATAGAATTAACTTGTAATTACGAAAGTGAGGATAATTATGAATTTAATGGAAGGAAAAAAGGGAGTTATTTTTGGTGTTTCTAATAAACACGGAATAGCCTATGGTATTGCAAATGAATTAAATAAAGCAGGTGCCGAAATTGCTTTTACATATGCAAGTGAAGTTATGGAGAGCAGAGTAAGACCTATAGCAGAAGAAATGAATGCTAAAATCATTATGGAATGTGATGTCACAAAAGAAGAGGATATCAAAAAAGTTTTTACGGAATGCGAAAAAGTATACGGGAAAATTGATTTTGTTCTTCATGCTGTTGCTTTTGCAAACAAAGAAGATTTACAAGGAAACTTTATTGATACTTCTAAAGAAGGTTGGGAATTAGCTCTCGGTGTAAGTGCTTACTCTTTAGTTTCAATTGCAAGAAATGCTAAACCGGTTATGAACAAAGGTGGTTCAATATTTGCTCTAACTTATTTAGGATCTGATTATGTTGTTGCTAATTATAATGTAATGGGTGTTGCAAAAGCAGCTCTTGAATCAAGTGTAAGATATTTGGCATCTGACTTAGGCCCTTACGGAATTAGAGTTAATGCAATTTCAGCAGGTGCAGTTAAAACTTTAGCTGCCAAAGGTATTTCCGGATTTGATAAAATGCTAAAAGCCGCTATAATTAAAGCTCCGCTTAAACGTAATGTTACTTTAGAAGATATTGGAAGAGCTGGTGTTTATTTAGCTTCAGATTTATCTTCAGGGACAACAGGCCAAATACTCTATGTTGATTGTGGTTGTCATTCTGTTTATGCTTCTGGTGATGAAATGCAATTAATTGCAAATTCTTGTCAAGCATAATCCTAGGATTTAAAATCATAAAACTAAGGCGCAAATCAAAAGATTTGCGCCTTAGTTTTATTTTACATAGAATGAAGAGTTAATATTTAAATTAATTATAATTTTTCCACTTTCAATTGGGTTAGAATAACTATTGTCCACAACGGCTTTAGAACCCATTATCGCATAATAAGGCCTTGGTGAATTATTTGTTGTACAAGAAGCATTAATGGCTTTAACACCTGTAATTTGAGAATTAACTGATTTTGCTATATAACTCGCTTGGTTATATGCTTTTTTAGTAAGATCAGCAAGATAATCATTACATGATGAATTATAATCACTTGCACTAAAAACAAGATTATTTACTTTATTTGCACCATTTGTAACAGCTAAATCTATAAACTTAGTTACTAATGCTATATTTTTTGTTTTTAACATCACAGTATTTGTGACTGTATATTTATCCAATATTTTTTTATTATCTTTAGTATAAATATATTCAGGACGAACATCATATTGGCCTGTTTTTAAGTAATCACCTGCAGCTATATGTGTTTTTAAGCTTAAATAAACTTTATTTGCAATTTGTTTGTTTAAGTCAGAGGCAACTTTTAATAATTTATCTGAAGTCTCAACAGTAAAAGAAATTTCAGCCTGATTTGGTAAAAGTTCTTTAGTATCAGAAAGATTAACAGAAATATAACCTTTTTCCAATTCAACAGTTTGCGAAAAAACAGAAATAGATGCAAATGTGAATAATACGCCTACTAAAAATATAATTTTTTTCATAGAGTACCTTACTGATTATCGTTGGAATTTGAATTAACACTAGTTGACTCAGGCTCATTTTCGCTTGAACAAATCGTTTCATCTTTATTGGAAATAGAAGAATTAAATGAATGTGATTGAGATTTAAACTTAGATATAACATCTTTTACTTCGTCATCTGTAAGTTCTTGCGACGCATTAAATGAAACAATTAATTTCTTTTTATTAAAAACATAAACGCTAAAAACAATGATGGCCCAAAGTAACACACCTTCGTAAAATGATATTAAAGGGAAAGAACCGGTTTTAACAGACAGAAAATTCCATATATTCATTGTTATAAATGACGGAAATACTATGAAACCAGCGATTAAACAACTTATAACAAAGATTGCCATAACCAATCCTCTAAATCCGTTAATCTGTATAACTCGTAAGTTTTTCTTCATTAAATACCTTCCTTATTAATTATATTTAAAAATTCTTCCTCCGATAATATTATAACACCTAAATTTTGTGCTTTAGTATATTTTGATCCTGCATTTTCTCCCGCTAATACAAAAGAGGTATTTTTACTAACCGCAGATGCGGTCTTTCCACCTAATAACTTAATTTTTTGAGCTGCTTGATCTCTTGTCATATTTTGTAACGTTCCGGTCAAAACAAATGTTTTTCCCTCGAAAACACTTGACTTAGTTTCAAAAATTTCAGGTATTGGGTTGACACCAACGTTTTCAAGGTGTTTTAAAAACTTTACAGAAATTTCATCATGAAAAAAATTATAAATATTTTGAGCAATTTTTTCGCCTATACCATCTACAGAAGCCAGTTCATCCAAATTAGCAGATGATATTGCATCAAGTGTCTTAAAGTGTGAAGCTAAAATTTGTGCTGTCTCTTTGCCGACATGACGAATTGATAATGCAGTTAAAAATTTGCTTAAAGGTTTGTTTTTACTTAATTGAATAGAATTGTATATATTATACGCAGATTTTTCTTGAATTAAATCAAGCTGCATGAAATCTTGTTGAGTTAATTTATACAAATCGGCAGGGGATTCTACCATTTTTTTTTCATATAATTGTTCGATAATTGATGGGCCTATAAAGTCAATGTCCATAGCTTCTTTTGACACCCAATATTCTATTTTTGCTTTAATTTGAGCCGGACAATACATTGAATTAGGACAATATAAATTGACTTCACCTTCTCTATATTCCAATTTTGAACTACAAACCGGACATTTATCAGGAATAGCAAATTCTTTCAAATCAGAGGTTCTGCGATGCTCATCAATTTTTATTACTTTTGGAATTATTTCAGCTGCTTTTTTAATCAATACAGTATCCCCAATTCTTATATCAAGTCTTTTTATTTCATCAAAATTATGTAAACTTGCCCTTGAAACAACGCTGCCTGCAAGTTTTACAGGTTCTAAAATCGCAACCGGAGTTACGGCTCCTGTTTTTCCAACATTAATTTCTATATTTACAAGCTTTGTATTTACTTCTTCAGGAGGGAATTTAAATGCTGTTGCCCATTTTGGCGCCCGTGAAGTAAATCCCAATTCTTCTTGCAAATTTAAGTTATTAACTTTTACTACAATCCCATCTATTGCATAATCGAGATCAAAGCGTTTATTTTCCCATTTTTTACAAAATTCAATCGCTTCATTGATATTTCTAACTTTTTCAATATATGGGTTAATTTTAAAACCGAGTTTTTTTAGATACATTATATTTTCATAGTGTGTTTTAGGAATATTATTAGCATAATTATCTAAAATTGCCCCATAACAAAACATTGACAAATCACGTTTAGCAGTAATTGTACTGTCTAATTGTCTTAGAGAACCGCTTGCAGCATTTCTCGGATTAGCAAAGAGCTTCTCACCATTAACAATATTTATATCATTCAATTTTTCGAAAGAACTCTTGGGCATATAAATTTCGCCCCTAACTTCAATATTTTCTTCACTGAACAATTTTAGAGGAATTGCTTTTACAGTTTTTAAATTATTTGTAATATTTTCACCTATAATGCCATCTCCTCTGGTGACACCTGTTGAAAAGATTCCATTTTCATAGATAAGCGATACTGCCAGACCATCAATTTTTAGTTCACATACTAATTCTACTTCTGTTCCGAGCTCATTAACAATTCTTTCATACCATTTTAATAATTCATCAAAATTATTTGAATTATCTAAGCTGTACAACTTGTATTTGTGCTTAAACTGTTCAAACTTTGCACCAACAGAACCGATTCTCTGAGTTGGACTGTCAGGTGAAACTAAATTTGGATTTTCTTTTTCAAGTTTTTGCAATTCTCTGAACATTTCATCATATTCAAAATCACTTAAAGACGGGTTTTCTTCGACATAGTACAAATAATTATGCCGATTAATCTCATTTTTTAAAAAATTTATTTTTTCTTGAACATTCATTACATGCACATTAACAATTCTCTGATAACTTTTGAAGCAACTGCTGTAGAAACACCACTTGTATCATAGTGTGGTGATAATTCAACAACATCGGCACCAATAATATTTAATCCTTTTAATTCTTTAAACCAATCCATTAACTCATTATAAGACAATCCCCCGGCTTCAGGGGTTCCTGTTCCTGACATTATAGAAGGATCTAATACATCCAAGTCTACAGTTACAAAAATATTTTTATTTACTAATGTTCTTAATTGTTCAGGGAAAAGCATATGTGTTTTATATTTTTTCATTAGTTCGAACTCTTCTTTTGTTCCCGAACGAATTCCTATTTGTTTAATATTTTTAAATCCTACAATATTTGCGATATGATATAAAACTGTAGAGTGTGACATATCCTCTTCTAAGTAACTTTTTCTCAAATCAGTATGAGCATCAAAATGAACAACAGTAATATCCTTGTAAAATTTTGATATCGCTCTGATTTCAGGTAAGGTTACTAAATGTTCTCCTCCTATACCAAATACTTTTTTTCCATCTGAATAAATTTGTTCAATATTGTTTTCAATTAACATTAAAGAATTTTCGGTATTTCCTAATGGAAATTCTAAGTCACCAATATCATGAAAATTTACTTCTTCTAAATCCTTATCAAAATAATGAGAATAAGTTTCCATACCCCAACTACTAAGTCTTATAAGTTCGGGAGCAAAACGTGAACCTGGACGGTATGATACTGTTCCGTCAAATGGTATACCTAACATGATTATATCGCTTGATTTATAATCCGGATTTTGCCCCATCCAATTTCTATCTAAAAAAGGTCCTAATTTTTGCACAATTGCCTACCAATCTTACCTAGTCACATACTTCTATTACTTCAATATTTTCATTAATAGCTTCCTTTAAGGTTGCTTCTACAAAGTTTTTAAGGGTTAGAGCAGAGTTCTTACACTTTGAGCAACAACCTTTTAATTTTACATATATTTTATTGTCTATTACGTCAATAAGCTCAATATCACCACCATCTTTGCGAAGCTCTGCAGCAATTTGGCTTTCAATAATACTGTTAACTTTAATTATCATCTGTGTTTTCGTAATTTCAGGCTTTGAAACATTCTTTTCGAGATTATAATATTTGTTAAGAATTTCTTGAATACTTGACTTGCAATTTCCACATGCTCCACCGGCTTTTGTGTAATTAGTTATTTCCTCCAGTGTATGTAAATTATTTTCTTTAATAGCATTAATAATTTGTTTCTCTGTAACACTAAAGCAAGTACAAAGTAATTTATCTTTTGTTTTTTCTAATTTGGGTTCATTTAAATAATTTTCAATAGCATCTTCCAGTGCTTCATGTCCCATTACAGAGCAGTGCATTTTTTCAGGCGGCAATCCACCTAACATATCAGCAATATCTTTATTGCTGATATGTTTAATTTCTTCGATTGTTTTACCAATAATCATTTCAGTTAAAATACTCGAACTTGCAACCGCAGACCCGCAACCAAATGTCTGAAATTTTGCATCTTTTACTATACCATCTTTAATTTTTAAATATATTTTTAATGCATCACCACATGCAAGAGAGCCTGCTTCTCCAATTGCATCTGCATCGTCAATTCTCCCGACATTCCTCGGATTTCTATAATGATCCATTACTTTTTCTGAATAATCCCACATAATTAATCACCTTATATATGTATTACTTTATTTTAGCTCAAAAATATATAAATAATAATTAAATTAATGTTAAATTAATTATTATTAAAATCTATTTTATTGCAGGAAATAAATACATCTCACCAGTTATATTACGCCACTTTATCCAACCAATTTTTTGTGTTTTATCTATGTCATATACAATTGCCAGAATCCAATTACCACTAACATTATTTATTTTAAGTGTTTTTGACAATGTAATTTTTCCAATAGATTTAGCATCGTCATTTGTAGATCCATAAATTATTTTGGATTCTTCCGGAGCATCTTTAAAATAATATAAACCATATTTTCTTCCATATATATTTATAAAATTACGCCAATTCATAAAACGAAATTCATCATCTTTTTTAATCCAACCCAATTTTTGTCCGTTTAATGTATATGATATCTGAATCCAATCTGCATTATCGTTTTCATCGACGACGGTTAAAAATGCTAGTTCTTTAGCAGGTAAAAACACAACAAATAAATTACTTGCAGACAATTCTGCACAATTAAAATTTTTGTTATCCCATAAAATATTTAACAGTAATTTTGAATTTTCGTTAGGTTCACTATAAATTTTTATATTATTTGGAGCTTGGTATACCCCAATCGAATTTGGATTGATATTATTTACATAGTAAGGCATAATATCAGCACTTACAGGCAATATTAATGTAAACATTAATGCTAAAATTAAACAAAGTTTTTTTATCATGGCTTTTTAACCCCGTAAAGTCAATCCTTCAAACACTTTTTCTAAATTTTCTTTGACAGATTGCATTTGAGAATCAACAATTTCGTCTGTCAAAGTGGCATTTTCATCCTGCATCTTTATTCTGAAAGCTAGACTTTTGTAACCGGCTTTAATATTTTCGCCTTTATATAAGTCAAAGACTTCACATCCTTTATACAAGTTATTCTGAACAGATTTTTTTATGATTTTTTGCAGTTCATCATAATTTATATTATCAGGAACCATAAAAGCTAAATCTCTTTGAACTTCAGGAAATTGAGGAAGTTTTTTATATTTAATAGCAGAAATATTGACTGAATTTATTATTTCCTCTAAATTTAACTCAAAAATAAATACATTTTGATTAAGTTTAAGATTATCTTTTAATATAGGATGTAATTCGCCAAAATATCCTAAATCAATTACTGTTTTACCTAATAAAGAAACTTTAGCACCTCTGTAAGGATGTAGTATA
Organism: uncultured Muribaculaceae bacterium; assembly: GCA_964391675.1. Classification (GTDB taxonomy): domain Bacteria; phylum Cyanobacteriota; class Vampirovibrionia; order Gastranaerophilales; family Gastranaerophilaceae; genus CAYMMX01. The sequence goes on from CAYMMX010000007.1 coordinate 27,738, forward strand.
TCAATACCATCACAGGGCTTAATTTGAATCCTACCGGATATTGCAAGCTCATTAAACAATTTTTCAAAAACACCTTTCAAAGCATAAAAATCAGTTTGTACATTTTCTTGCCATTTAGAGTTTTGTATATTGCCGGTTAAACAACCAGAAATCATCTTTATTTCATTAACGCCTGTATCTTTTTCATTTGCAGGTTTATCTTTAAAGTACACTTTACCGATTTCATAGGCCCAAAAGTTTTTTTGGCCATTATCATAATTATATTTTAGACAATTAAGAATATTAGCAATTAAAGTTTGCCTCAACATTGTATATTCTTCACTTTGAGGGTTCTCAACTTTAACTACTTTTTCAATATTATAATTTAATGAAAATTGTTTAAGAAATTGTTCTCCTATAAGTGAAGGCGTTACTATTTCACTTAATCCGGAAGCAAGAAGTGATGAATTAATAATTTTTAAAATTTTTTCTTCGTTTGAAATTATAGGCATTTCATTTTTACTTGGTAATGTAGGTGCAATTTTATCAAAGCCGTTAATTCTGGCTATTTCTTCAATTAAATCAATTTCTCGGGTTACATCATTTATCCTGAATGATGGAACTAAAAATTTTGCAGCTATATCATTTTTACCTAACGTTAAAAATCCAAGCTTTTCCAGAATAGAAATACACTTTGCATTATCTATTTCACAGCCTAAAACTTTTTTAATTTGAGAAAAACGAAGAGTAATTTCAATTTTTTCAGCTTCATTGTATCCATCCTCGACAATACTAACAACCTGAGCATCAGCATATTCTGACAATAACTGCATAGCACGCATCAAAGCAGGTTTAACAGCTTCAATGTCAACACCTCGTTCAAATCTTGCACAAGCATCAGAACGATAACCAACACTTCTTGAATTTTTTCGATTGCTTGAAGGTACAAAATATGCAGCTTCAAGAGCTAAAGATTTAGTATTATTATCAATTTCAGAATTTGCAGCTCCAAATACCCCCGCTATACAAACTCCTTCAGTTTTTGTAGCAATTAAAACACTGTCATTAGTCAAATTCCTTTCAACTTCATCAAGTGTTAATATTTTTTCACCTTCATATGCTCGTCTAACACATAAATATCCATCTAATTTATCAAAATCAAAAGCATGTAAAGGCGTTCCATATTCGAGCATTACATAATTTGTAATGTCAACAACATTATTAATTGCCCTCACCCCTGAAGCAATTAAACGCTTTTGCATCCAAGCAGGTGAAGATTTTATTGTAATATTTTTTAAAACGCCTAATGAATAATACTTACATACATCATTATCAATAATTTCGACTTCAAATTCATTAGTGGATAAATCATTAGTGTTTGTAAGATAAGAAAATTTTAATTCTTTGCCGAAAATTGCGCATAATTCACGCGCAATTCCGACAACGGACATTTGATCTCCACGATTTGCAGTCGGTGCAACATGCAAAATAGTATCTTCTTCCAAGCCCAAAACATCTTCTAATGGTTGTCCAATAGTAGGGTTTTTTAAAATTTTGCTTAAAATTAAAATTCCGTCTTCTGTTTGATAATTTCTGTCTGATAAACCAAGTTCATCTGCGGAACAAAGCATTCCTTGTGACACAACTCCACGAATTTCAGCAGGAGTCAGAGTGAACATTTCTCCCGTTTTTCTTGAAAAAACTTCGGAACCCACTGAAGCATATGGAATAATTTGACCTTCTTCAATATTTTGGGCACCACATACAACAGTTTTATGCTCACAGCCTGTATCAACAGTAACCAAATGAAGTTTATCAGCATTTGGATGTTGGTTAATTTTAAGAATTTTAGCCGTAATAATATTTTTAAATTGAGGCTTAATTTTCTCAACGGCTTCAACCTCTAATCCGCTCATTGTAAGCTCATGCGCTATTTGTTTTTCATCTATGTCTGATAAATCAACATATTCATTCAACCAGTTTAAAGATACTTGCATTATTTTAAATCTTCCTATATTATTCTATAACTTTAAAATAATATTATAATAAAGTAATTTATTATGCAAAAAATTATACTCCGGAACCTTTTATTTCAATTTTTTTAAGGCGTTGCTCAATTTTCCTGTACCACTTAAGTTTTTGTTGAAACAGAGTTTTATAACCAGCTAATTTACCTCCATAAATATCTGCATTTTGTCTGTCACAAGTGTCTTCAAGAATCTTTGCCAAATATTTAGTAAAATCTTTTCTATCAAAGTCAGAATTATCAATAGTAAGTATTTTACCAAACTCAACCATAACTTCAGGTTTATCAGCTCTTAAAAAGAAATAATTAACTCCGATTGGAAGTAAATTGACTTTACCGTATTTTTTAACCGCTTTCTGTACAATATATGCCAATCCTGTCTGAAACTCTATTGGTCTATAATTTGGCGGTTTAATAATCCCTTGCGGGAAAATATATAAAACATTATTTAAATTTTCAATAACATCAATTGCATATTTTAAAGCTTTCATAGATGCTTGAGGTGATTTTTTATTAACAGAGAATGCTCCTCCTTTACGCAGTAGAGGGAACCTGTTAAGTTCTTCAACCATAAGTCTGATTTCTTTATCAAATATGCGTCTGCAGATATTGTATCCGACAATCCCGTCCCACCAATTAGTATGCGGTGCAAATGCAATTGTAGGAATATTTTCATCTCTAGAAAAATAATTTTCATCACCTTTGTAGCGAAGTGCAAAAAATCTATTTTCCAGCATTCCATGAAAAAATTGATTTGCAACCCATATCCAAAACGGTGTTGTTTTAGCCGGTTTAAACTCCTCATCTTGATTTCGTAGCTTTGTTGGCGGAATATCCGAATATAATTGTTCAATACCCATAATAATTTTATAATACTAAAATTTAGAAATTTTGTGAATAGCCAAACGTCTTATTTTTATAAAAATTAACGCATTTTAATATTATTGTAAATAATTATATTTTTATTGTTATACAATATGCCAAAAATGGTATTATATTAATTGGAGTATCTATTTTAGGAGAGAAATATGAAAAAGAAAGCACAAAATTTAGTCGAAATTTCATTTATTTTTGCACTAATAGCTGTTGTATCAATAGGGGCTTATACGGGAATTAATACATTAAAAACAAAACTTGTTGATATGTCTGCAACTAAAACTAATACAGCACCGATAACAGCAAAAAATACTACTACAGTAAACAATGTACAAACAACAACTCCGACATCAACCTCTCCAACAGGAAGTGGTAGCTCTTCTTCTTCTCCTAATACAACCAGTTCACCTTCGTCCGGCAGTTCTGCTGGTTCTACTACTACAACAACAACTTCAGGTAACGGTGCTTCAAAACCAGTCTCAGGTGTAAATACAAATGTAGTTCCTAAGCCCAAAAAACCAGAAACTGCAGGAATAAATGCAAATATAGTAAAAATAAAAAAGTAACTATAAAATCAAAATATAAAGATACTTTTTGAATTAATTAATTTATATTCCGGTTTTAAAAAAATTACTACTACTTAAGTTATTTTTATTAATCAATAAACCGCATTTTGTACAAGATAAAATCTCATTTGAACTATCAACAGGCATAAAAATGTGTTCACAACTACTGTATTGATTTTCATCATCGCTATTGGCAGTATAGTGTGAATCTTTAGGTTGTTTATTAATAAATTTATTTATTATAAATTCAATTATGTACATTCAAACCTGCAAATTAATAAGAAAACTTAATCTAAAATAAATCCATCAGGTAAAAGATTGTTAATCTTATATACCTTTATACTATCTCCCTGCTTAGTTATAATATCAATTTCATTATTTTTTTGAAACTCATAAATTACTTGCCTACAGGCACCACAAGGTTTGCAATCATCGCGATTCGGTGAATAAATAGCAATTGCTTTAATAGATTTTTCTCCATTAACTATTGCATTTGCTATTGCATTTCTTTCAGCACATATTGTCAAACCATAGCTTGAATTTTCAACATTTGTTCCAACATAAGTTCTCTCGGATTCGGTTAAAACACAAGCACCAACAGCAAAATTAGAATATATAGAATATGAATTTTTCGAAGCCTTTTCGGCCAAATTCATTATATTATTATAATCCATATTTTTAAGTTTAATACTGAATTTTAGAATATGCATCAATTAATTATATGATAATTGATATTTTAAACTTAACAAATGATTAAGAAGTAGACAAACAAAGTAATTAATATATAATGTTGCTATGAGGAAGGTTTATAATTTACTTTTTATATTACTGTTTTTTTTATTTAATACAGGTATGATACGTGCCGAAGAATATAAAATTCTAGTACTGCCGGACAATATCCAATTTGACAGTACAAACTATCTTATATATCCTGATTCATCTGTAATTTTTGCGTCTGATGTAATTAACGAAATTAAAAAAAGCGGGAAAGTGGATATTGTTAGCATGACAGAAGTCAGAGATGCTTTAAGAAAAAATCCTCGGTTATATATTCTTACTAAAAAAGCTTTAAGTGAATTTAAATATAACTATAATATTTCATTCGTAGATTTTAAAGCTATGTCTAAATATTTTGGAACAAATAAAATATTGATTATTACCAGTCAAATTGACGTGCAAAATCATTTTTTAAAAAGGACTCTTTGGGATTTCTTAAACATTCCGGGAGCTACAGTAATAGATCCCGCATATAAATTATCAACATATGTTGCATTAATAGATGTTGATAAGGAATTTGTAATATGGCAGAATACATATTATAAAAAGATTAACTCAATGGAAAATAGAATTATTGCACAAAATTTTGCACCTGCTACTGAACAATTAGAAAAAATTAAATTTTACTCATTATATTTTCTCTCACCAATTATTTCAAGTTCGGTTCAAGCACGAATTTTACCTTCTCTTATCCCTATACCGTCAAATATAGTTGAAGTAACTGATCAAAAACCTCTTGATACAACAATACCAGTGCCTGAAGAAATAAATTTCAAACCTAAAATGTCTACTCCTTTAAAAATAAAACAAAATGGTTATGGCGCAATTATTAATGATTTATAATAGATTACACAATTTTGCATGATTGGTTCATCATTTTATCTAAATAGCTGTATTTAGGATAGTAAAAATCGGGATTATTTTTAAGTTCATTAATTTCTTGGCCAATATTGACAAATAATTCAGCAAGTTTTGGATCAAACTGTGAACCGGCACAATTTGTAATTTCAAGCATTGCTTCTTCATGGGAAAGCGCTGACCTATAAGCTCTAGTTGAAGTCATGGCATCGTATGTGTCAGCTATTGCAATAATTCTTGATGAAATTGGAATTTCTTCACCTTTAAGTCCATCTGGATACCCTTTACCATCATATCTTTCGTGGTGAGATTTTAGCCAACTTGAAATCATTTTTAATTTTTCTATTCCTTCAACTAAACGTTCTCCCAATTCAGGATGAGATTTAATTATCTCATATTCCTCATCAGTTAATTTTCCGGGTTTTAAAAGAATTTTTTCAGGAATGGCAATTTTACCGATATCATGAAGCAATCCGGTTGTTTCAATTTCTTCCAATAAGTCATCTGATAAATTAAGCGTTTTCGCAAGAGCCAGCGAATACAAAGTTACTCTCATGGAATGTCCATGGGTATATTTATCCTTGGCATCAAGTGCCTGAGCAATTGATTTAATAGTTTTATAAAATAATTCAGATAAATCTTTTAAAATCTGGGTTTTTGAGGTAGACATTTCATATTTCTTAATTCCGCTTTCAACAATCATACACAATTGTTCAGGTTCAAATGGTTTTAGTATGTATTGAAATAAATGACATTCATTAATGGCTTCAACTAAAATATCAATATTGGAGTGTCCTGTCAATAATATTTTTACAATATCCGGATATTCATCAGAAATACGTTTAAAAAATTCTGTACCTTCCATAAAAGGCATTTTTTGATCAGAAACTATTAATGAAATTTCATCTCCGTGTTCGTGTAAAATTTCCAGTGCTTCACTTCCACTAGAAGCTAATAATATGTCATAATTGTTGCGCAATGTTCTTTTAATTAGAGAAAGATTATTTTGCTCGTCATCAACAGCAAGTATAATATGTCTTTTACCTACTAATTGAGTTAATAAAACACCGTCTAAATCTGGGATTAAACTTTGCTCAATGTAATTTTTGTTCAATAAAAATTCCTCTCGGCTAACGCTAATTGCAATAATTAACGGCAAACACTTCCGCACTCTTTAATATCCTAGCATTATTGTAACAAAACTTCAATAGTTTTCAAAAGATATAATATGCTTGAATGATTTAATAATTTATCTTAAAATATAAATATATGAAAAAGATTTTTATTCTAGCTTTTATACTTATATTTAATACACAATTTTGCATGTCTGATGAGACGATTGAAGATATAGACAGTTATTTTGTAGAGCAGCCGGAACAATCAAACGAATTAGAAGGTTACATTGAATATAATCAGGCAATAAATGAACTTGAAGAGGAAGAAAACTCAATAAAACTTGATTCATCTACTACTACCGGAATAAATATAACCCCTCCTAAAAGTTTTAGTTCAAAATCATTAATATCTAATACTAAAAACACAAATTTTCAACCATTTAAAAATGAATATAATTTATCTTCGAAATTTTCAGAACAAGAATATAGTATAAAACCCGTAAGCACAAAATACAGCAAAAACTTTGGAAGTTTCAGTTTTGGAACTATGTATGATTCATCGCTAGGTAGTGCCAGAGTTAATTATTCGACAGGATTGTTCTCTAAATATGAAACTAAAAGATTTGCGTTTAGTTCAGGATTTTCTAAAAGTACTAACAGTAACTATGACAATTACAATGATATATTTTATTTTGCTCCTGAACTTAAGCTTACAAAAAGACTTTCTCTATTAGATATAATGCAAACAGACGTAAATCAAATTAATAAAAAAAATGAAATAGTCTTAAGATACTCTCCATTTTTAAAAAGATATGCAGATGATATCCAACTCGAACTCAAAGCAGGACAATCTTTCTATGAAGATAGCTACATAAAATCTTCTGTTCAATTTTCTACCCGATTTAAATTGTAAAAATTTCTCATGAAGCTTTGAATTTATTTATTGACTGAGGTATAATATTAACATGTTATTTGCTAAAATCATTCTTAATGCAATCCGGTTTAAATAATAGGGGGGATATGACAGAAAAACCACAAGGTAATAATTCGCCTGCTAAAAGAGCAAAAAGGTCTAAAACAAAGCAGGAAGTTCAAACCTTAATTGATAAAACAAAATCTAAAAATAAGCAAAGAAAAACAAAAATAAGAGTTTACTATTCTTTATTAACAATTGTTTTACTAATTTGCCTTGCTCAAATCGGATTTAGCGCAATATTAAATATAACTAAAACCATATCATACCAAACAAAAATTAGTACTATGCAAAAAACTAAACACCTTGCTGCTAAAAAAAATAAAAGATTAAAAGAAGAAATCAAAAACTTCTCTTCTGCGTCAAGTCTTGAATCAATTGCAAGAAATAATCTCAAAATGGCAGGGGAAGACGAAGTTTTAGTTATAATAAATACTGCACAGGAAGCTAATTCAGAAAAAACTGATAAAAAAAGTAAAAAGAAGTAAGTTTGATAAAATGGCTAATCTGGAAATTATAAAATATATTAAAGATTCATTTAAACTCAAAAATCAAGGGTTTTACAAACCTTCTATTGAGATGCTATATAAAGCTTTAGCCATTGAACCGGAAAATATTGAAATTTTAGTTCAACTGGCCCACTTATATAAATTATTGAATAATAATCAAAAATCAATTTACTACATTGAAAAAGTCTTAGATAAAGATTCAAAAAATATTGACTGTATGAATTTATTACAAGAAATCTACATTGCACAAAATGAATTAGATCTTGCATATGAAATTAGCAATAAAGTATATGAACTGTGTCCGATACAAGAAAATCTAGCAAAAAAAATAAATATTTTAAATAAACTTGACAATTACGATGAAATAACAAAAATTGAAAATTCATCTACAAACCTAAGCGATATTGTATTATATGAGATTGCGATTGCACACTATAATAATTATAACGTTCTAAAAGCAACACAACTTTTAGAATTTGCTTATACAAAAAATAATTTAAACACTAATGTTATATTTTTGCTTGGCAAGATTCACTATGAAAATAACGAAAAATCTAAAGCTAAAAAATATTTTGATATATTAGAAAAAAATTATAAATCTCCTGAAGTCATGAATTTTCTTGGTATGTTTAAACTAGAGGAAAATAAATTTGATAAGGCCATAGAATACTTCACGAAAGCGCAAAAACTTGACGGAAATAACGCAGAATATACCTATAACATAGCAAGTGCCTACCTCTTAAAAGGATGGCTTGATGAAGCAATAAAGCTATTTAATAAATCAGTTTGTCAAGACCCGGACAACATAAACTACCATTATTCACTTGCATATGCCTATTATCAAAAAAATCTTTTTGATAAAGCTTCAAATGAGCTTGACTTGATATATTCAATAGAACAAAATCATCAACCTTCTAATGTTCTTAAAGCAATGATCCTAGGAAAAAATGGCAATCTCCTCCAAGCTAAAGAACAATTAGAAAATATTATTAAATACAGCGAAGCAGATGATTTTGCATACTTTGCCCTAAGTCAGGTATATAGTGAACTTTTTCTATATAAAAAAGCTAAAGATGCCTTAAAGAAAGCAATAGAGCTTAAACCACAATCATTAAACTATTTAGGTGAACTTATAAATATAGAAATAAATGAAAAAAATTATGAAGATGTAATAAGTTTAGCAAATAAGATAATAGACATAAATAGTAAATATATTTTCGCATATATAGCCAAGGCAAAAACATACTTGGCATTAGAAGATTATGATAACCTTTATACTACTGCTCAAGATATAATCCAACTTGACTCTAACTGCCCTGACGGGTATTATTATAATTCAATTGCATTATTTGACCAAGAAGATAGAGATTTTGCTATTGAAAGCTTAAAGAAATCTATTTCTTTAGATTTAAATAATGCACAATTATATATTAAAATGAGCGAATTTTACCAAGAACTTGGAAATTTTAAAGAAGCCTATGCATGGGCATTAGAAGCAAAAGATATTGATGAAAGAAACTATAAATATAAATGGATTTGTGCAAAATTAGCTGCGACATTAGATTTTAAATCCGATGCAAGCAAACTGTATTCACAAAGTTTTCTCCTTGCTCCGGGAGATACCGAACTTCGCAAAGACTATTCTGAATATCTCAAATCAATTGGTAAAAATAAACAGGCTGAAAAAATTTTAAAATAAAAATTTAAGTTTAAGGATTTAGAATTATCTTAGCATCAACTTGTTTTTTTCTGTTAATAGAATTTTGTAAACTATTTAGCAGCTCAGCCGATGTTTTAGGATTGTAAAATCTGGCACTCGTTACATGCGCTACACATCTTAATTGATCTAAATCATCTTTATTATGAATATTAAACGCAATTACGTCAATTTTAATATCTTTTCTTACTTTTATTAACTCCATAGCCCAAACACATGGGCTTTCATCACAATTTTCACCGCCATCTGTAAGTAATATAATGTGTTTTTGTCCACTAAAACCTAAAAAATCAGAATCAACAGCTTTTTTTAATGAATATGTAATTGGAGTCATACCTCTTGGATGTGTTTTTGCAAGTTTCATTTTAATTTGATTTTCACTAAAAGGCGACACAGGGACAAGAAGCGTACTGGCTTTACAGGCATCAATTTGGGTAAAACCCATCCTATGTCCGTAAACACGCAAACCTACCCACTTATTTTTATCGATAAGAGGAAGAATCTGTGACATAGTATTCAACATTAAATTAACTTTTTTTTCACCATTTATCTCTTCTTGCATGCTATTAGAAAAATCTAAAATAAATAATATCTTTTCGTCAGTATTTTCAAATTTAAATTGACTGGATTTATGAACACTATAAGGTTCTGCATATATAACGTTACAAAATAAAAGATAAATTACAAAAGATAAAAATATTTTCATAATTACAAGTTATATAAAAAACATAATTTCGCCAATAGCCGACTAGGGAATATAAGTAATCTGTATCCAAGCTATAAATTAACTAAAATATATCGGTTTTTATAGGATTTTTAAATTTTGTAATATTGCCTTGGAACAACAATTCAAAACTGCCAACCGGACCATTTCTTTGTTTTGCAATAATAATCTCGGATTTTCCTTCTTTTCCTGTAGGTTTAGGCATATCTTCGCCTTCTTCTCTGTTATAATAATCTTCACGATAAATAAACATTACGATATCTGCATCTTGTTCAATTGCGCCTGATTCTCTTAAATCTGAAAGCATTGGCCTACGGTCTTTTCTTTGTTCAACCGCACGAGAAAGCTGTGATAATGCGATTATAGGAATATTTAATTCTCTTGCAAGAGTTTTTAAGCCACGGGAAATTGCAGATATTTGTTGAATTCTTTCTTCTCTGCCTGAACCTTCCATAAGTTGCAAATAATCAATGACAATGAGACCCAAATTTTTTTCTTCCATAGCTAATCGGCGGCATTTTGCACGAATATCAGTTAAAGTGCATCCCGCAGTATCATCAATATAAATAGGTGCACCAGAAATATCTTCCATGGCATGAGCCAATTTATCCCAATCTTTTCTTTGCATATTTCCTGTTCTAATTTTTTGTGTGTCAACTTCGGCCTCAGAACAAAGCATACGCTGAACAAGCTGTTCTTTAGACATTTCAAGTGAAAATACTGCAACGGGAACTTTTGATTTTATAGCAGCATTTTGTACAATATTTAATGCAAAAGCGGTTTTACCCATAGAGGGACGGGCAGCTAAAATTATTAAATCTGATTTTTGCAAACCGCTTGTCATATTATCCAGTTCATAAAAACCTGTTGAAACACCTGTCAATTCGTCTCTGTGATTATATCTATATTCAATTTTTTCATAACTTGTCAAAACTAAATCTTTAACGTGAGATAAATCTTTTGTTGCTTTTTTTGAGGCAATATCAAAAATCAATTTTTCAGCAGTATCCAATGATTCATCAGTAGGGCTAAGATCATAACCTAAAGTAACAATTTCTGATCCTGCATTAATTAATGCCCTTTTAATAGCTTTTTCCTGAACTATCTTGGCATAATATTCAATATTTGCCGTAGTTATTGTTTTAAAGCTTAAATCGTTTATAAAAGCTCTTCCTCCAATAACTTCCAGCTTTGAATTGAAGCTTAACACATCTGAAACGGATACTATATCTATACGTTCATTTTGATTAAAAAGTTGAAGCATAGCATCGTATACATACCTGTGAGAAGGTTTATAAAAACTTTCAGCAGTAATGTATTCCACTACTTTTGTTATTGCAGCAGGATTAACTAAAATTGCACCTAAAATAGCTTCTTCAGCCTCAATATTTTGAGGGATAAGATTTGAATTTATTTCTTTTTTTTCTGCGAATCCTGTTTTTGCCATAATTAAATATTAATACACATATGACTAAATTTAAATATACACTTTAAAAAGATTAATGAATATTTGCATAAATTTACAGAATAATTTTATTTAATATCATTTTTGTTCTAAAATACTATGGTGAAAATATTTAAACGAGGATAAAAATGACTTCTAAAAATAAATTAATTTATCTTGATAATAATGCAACTACAAAAGTTGATCCAAAAGTACTTGAGTCTATGCTTCCATATTTTAAAGAAAACTATTCAAACCCATCAAGTATATATAGTTTTGGAGGTGTAGCTAAAAATGCCATAGATGAATCAAGAGAAACCATAAGAGATTTTATAAACGCAAAAAGCGCAAAAGAAATATTTTTTACCGCATCCGGTTCTGAAAGTTCCAATACCGCGATAAAAGGCATTTTAGACTGTAATAAAAGTAAAAAACACATAATTACCACAAAAGTTGAGCATCCTTGTGTGCTAAATTTATACAAAACTTTGGAATCATATGGCTACAAAGTAGATTATATAAATGTTAATTCAAATGGTGACTTAAATTTAGATGAACTTGAAAATTCGATTAAAAATGATACAGTATTGGTTTCTTGCATGTGGGCAAACAATGAGACAGGGATAATATTTCCGATAGAAAAAATATCACAAATTATCAAAGAAAAAAATAAAGATACCAAATTATTTGTAGATGCAGTGCAGGCAGCAGGTAAGATTCCGATTGATGTTCAAGCTGCAAATATTGACTTACTTGGCATATCAGGACACAAATTCCATGCCCCAAAAGGAATCGGTGCGTTGTATGTAAAATCAGGAACATTATTTACACCGCTTATCGTCGGAGGACATCAGGAAAGAGGAAAAAGAGCCGGTACTGAAAATGTTCCATATATAGTAGGTATGGCAAAGGCTGCTCAACTTGCAAAAGAAGGTCTTAATTATGAGTTATCGGAAGTAAAAAGGCTTCGTGATAAACTTGAAAGCGGATTATTAAATAACATATACAACTCCCGTTTAAACAGTGGAGTAATTAGTCGTGTTCCAAATACTACAAATATTGGCTTTGAATATATTGAAGGTGAATTGATTTTGCTTCATTTAAGTGATTTCGGTATTTGTGCCAGTTCAGGTAGTGCATGTACTTCGGGCTCACTTGAACCAAGCCATGTCTTAAAAGCAATGGGGACACCATTTACGGCCTTACATGGAAGCATAAGATTCAGCTTAAGCAGATTTACGACAGAAAGAGAAATTGATGCTGTTCTTGCTACTATGCCAAGAATTATAGACAAACTAAGAAAAATATCACCTTTTCAAAATGAATTAGCTGAACTTCAATTACATAAAAATAAAAAGAATTAAACGAATTATAATTTCATTATATAATACAGGGCATAATAAGGCGGATATGGAAACCCAGTAAGAGAAATAGTACCTGAAGCACCCTGATTCGCTACAGTACCCGAATGAGTATGCGATGCGGGACTATCAGATTCCAGCGTCACAGTATGTGTATGACCGCCATCATAATTGCTTGTACCTGCATGCCCATGGGTTCGATTAGCCGAATCGGAAGTTCTGGTTCCTGAAGTATAATAAACAGTACTACTACCTCCCTTAGATCTATCGTACAAAAAGGCATATGAACCTGTAGAAAGAAATCGCCATGCATATATTGTATGATTATGTGCACCTGTAGAACTAAAACCAAAATCATGTTCATGCACAAAAGTATCATTTGCAGTATTAAAAGAATGGGAGTGATTACCATCATTGCTTGTACTGGAAAAAGCATGGTTATGTTGCGGCAAATGGCCTGATGTTATTTGTGGTGGGAATGTAGTATCAGAATTTTGATAATAGTACGTATTTGCAGAATTGTTATTTGCAGCGATAACAAATCTGTTTCTCAAATCGGGAGTACCGTTACCACCGTCACATATGGCATAACCTCTTGGAATTTGAGTACCGCTCCACATTACAATACTACCTGAGAGTAAACTTGCAGATCTATTTTCTCTTTTTGATATTATAGGTAAAGTTGCAGCAGATAATATAGCAAGAATGGAGACTACAATCATAACTTCTGCTAAGGTAAAACCATTCTTATTTATATTTGTTTTTGTTAGCATATGATGTCTCCTGAAATTAATCTTTAATTAAAAAATATAATGCACGATAAGGCGGAAGTGTACTGAAAGCACTTCCTGAACCGTTTGAACCTAAATACATAGTGTGCGTATGTGAATTAGAATTAGAAGATGTAGATGAATAACTGTGACTATGATTCCCTTCATTACTGGATGCACTGTCAGTATGAGCATGATCAGTATTCGGATCAGAAATACTCGGGCTTGTTAATCTATATATACTAAGAGAACCTATAGAAAAATTACAACCTGAAACTGAAGTCCCGCTCGTTGTTAACCAATCTGCACTTATAGTATGTGTATGGTCAGATTCTGCAGTAGTATTATAAGCATGGCGGTGATTACCACTAGTAGAAACACTTGAAACAGTGTGGGTATGGCTGCTGGGAGATGGGCCTGAAACTGTGTATGTATGATTATGAGCAGGCATATAACTTGTACTTGGTAAACTGTATGTATTTCCGCCACCCGTTGATGTAACTGCGTAAGTCCCTCCCGCACCGACAATAAACCTGTTTGTTAAATTAGGTACACCGGACACACTGCCGTTTAAAGGTGACCAACCTGAGGGAAAACCACTGCTTGCGACATTACCATACCATAAAATAATAACCCCCGAAGGAATAACTTCATTAACAGAGGGTTTTTGTCTTTTTGTAATTGTAGGTAACGCTGAGGCAATTATTATAGAAAAAATAAAAATTACAACCATCATTTCTGAAAGAGTAAAGCCTTTTTTATTTATATTATTTTCAGAAATCATTCTTGACCTCACTAATAATAACAAGCTTAGGTTAACACGATTAGCAATTTTTGTCAATTTATAACAAAACTCTAATCACTTTCAACAAAAACTATTTTTTTCCTAATCTTCCATTGAAATAAAGATAATATAAATATTATTCCAAAAAGCACATATGCAAAAGCACTAGCTTGACCTATTTTAAAATACTCAAAAGCATTTTTATAAATTGAATAAACTAAAACATTTGTACTATTTAAAGGTCCACCTTGTGTCATCATATAAATTAAATCAAAAACCTGAAAAGAACTTATACAAGTAATAATTACAACAAAAAAAATTGTGGGTGACAATAAAGGTACGGTAATATTTTTAAAAATATTGTAAAAACTTGCACCATCAATTTTAGCAGCTTCATATAACGATTGGTCGATTATGCTCAATCCGGCAAGAAAAATTATCATATTATAACCAATTAATTTCCAAACCGAAACAATAATAAGTGCAATCATTGCAAAATTTTTATCATATAGCCAATTAATATTTAAATTTAATAAATTATTAATAAAGCCTATATTAGGATCAAATATCCACTGCCAGATTAAAGCAATCACAATCATTGGTGTAATAAACGGTAAAAAGTATGAGCATTTAAAAAACTCGGAACATCTGATTTTAGAATTTAAAATAGCTGCCAGAATAAGAGGAATAATAACCGCAAATACAGATGTAGATAATGCGTAAATAATTGTATTGAAAAGTATTTTATAAAATAATGGATCAAAAATTAAACTTAAATAATTATTAAAACCGACAAAAGACATTCTATTGATTAAATCCCATTTAACAAAACTCAAACAAAAAGAAAATATAATTGGAATCAAAATAAATATGACTATACCTATAAACATTGGCATAATAAAAATTAAACTTACAAAGTTTTTATTATCAAATAAATTATAAAAAATACGTCTCATTAATACAAAAAACCTGATTTATTATTCCATTTTCATGATGTAATAATATGAAGTGTATGGAGGCATCATATTAAATGATGAAGGAGAACCCACGCCGGCATTGGCAATAGAACCGCTTGTATGTGTATGTGCACCGGTAGAATTAGTTGTAATTGCGTGAAGATGGGAAAGTGAAAATGCATCCGTTGTTGCGGTATGAGAATGTGTAGAATTAGCAGAATTTGCAGCATAATCTAATATAAGTTTATATCCATGTATGGTAGTATTAGTACTTGCAGTAGCTTTGATTTTTCCGTAATAAGTCCCGCTTGAACTATTATTTACAAAAGTATAATCAAAATAATTTTTATGTACTCTATTATCTGCGCCAGTCGTAGTATTGTGCACATGCTTACCATCTACTAAACTCGCAATACCGTGGGTGTGAGAATTTGAACCTGTAGTATCACTCCCGCCATGGCTATGTGAGGGTAATTCATCATAATCCAAAGTATGAGTTGCAGTTCCTCCCGTAGAATTCCAGGCATAAAGACCGCCTGCTCCAACCGGGAATCGACCTATTAAATTAGGAGTACCGTTTGTACCGTTACAAATTTGATAGTCCTTTGGTATTGTATCGTATGCACCGTACCATATAATAATAGCACCAACAGGAAGCTCGTTTGAACCGAGTCCGGCCTGACGCCTTGATACAATAGGAGCAGCGGCAGCAAGCATAATTGACAATACTAACAACAATACCATTAATTCAGGCATTGTAAAACCTTTTTTATCAGACAATGATACTGGCACCATGAAATTTACTCCTAATTTCATATAATAATATTTTAACTTTAACAAAGTCAAAACTAAATGTCAAAAATTTGTCAATATAGTAACAATCATAGTATTTTTATGATATATTAGTAAAATAAAGTATTATTTTAATTTAAGCGGGGGTATGATGGTGACTCAATTTCTTGATACAGCATTCGGCAAAAATGATATCAGGGGTATTTATGGAAAAGATGTAACAGAAGATTTATTTTATTATACAGCAAAAGGGTATATTCAATATTTGCTAAAGCACAGTAAAAAACATGTTTCTGAAATGTGGATTACTGTTACAAGAGATGCGAGAACTCATTCTCCATCGCTCGTCAAAGCATTGATTAACGGAATTATATCAACAGGGGCTAATGTGGTAGACTTAGGTCTTGCCCCAACTCCGATAGGCTATTATTCTGAAATTGCAGGTATTAATTCTACAATTACAGATGGTGAAGATATAACAGGTGCGCTTATTGTCACAGCAAGTCATAATCCACCGGCTTATAACGGATTAAAAATGACCTTTAACGGTCAATCTTTAAATGAAAAACAAATATTAGAAGTTAAAAATTATACTTTTGAAGAAGCTAAAAAATCATCCTTTCCTGAAAAAGTTGGTAAAGTTAAAAATTATGATTTAATACCTGATTACACAGATGTTATAGTAAAAAAATTCGGTAAAATCGGAAACGGAATTAAAGTTGTTGTTGACAGTGCAAATGCAACCGGCGGAGTTGTAGCACCAAACTTGTACAGAGCACTCGGCTGTCAGGTTATCGAACTCTATTCAAACCCCGATGGAAGATTTCCTCATCATCACCCAAATCCGAGTGATGAAAAAACATTAACAGACATTAAAAAAGCAGTAATAAGTGAAGAAGCTGATTTAGGAATTGCTTTTGACGGAGATGCCGACAGAATTGGAGTAATTGATTCAAGAGGATACTCAATGACAGGTGACAAATTATTATGGATATATGCTCAAGATATTATTCAAAAATACAAAGATTCAGATAAAAAACCGATTATAGTTTCAGAAGTGAAGTGTTCTCAAGTTTTATATGACCAAATTAACAAAAATGGCGGCAATGCAATAATGTGTAAAACCGGTCATGGCTTTATTAAAAGTAAAATGAAAGAAACCGGCGCTATTCTGGCAGGAGAAATGAGCGGACATACCTTCTTTAAAGACCAATATTACGGGTTTGATGATGCAACATATGCAGGCTGCAGAATAATCGAGATAATAGCTAAGAATAAAAAGCTTAATCCGAATTTTAAAATTGAAGAATTACTTGAACCTTTTAATAACGTATTTTCTTCTGAAGAAGTCAGATTCTCTTGTGCAAATGAACTAAAAAAATCAACACTAAATTCGTTTAAATCAATTGTTGAAAAAAATCCTTATTTATTCTCGGATAAAATACTGGATATTGTAACTATTGATGGAATGAGAATAATTTTTGACGGAGGTTTTGCACTAATTCGTCAAAGCAATACTGAACCTGTGTTTACATTGAGGTTTGAGGCAAAAACAAAAGAGTCGGCAGAAAAATATAAAAATATAATGATAGAAACTTTAGAAAAAATCATGGCAGAATAAAAATGTTATTGTTCTTATTATCGTTTATACTGGTATTTTTAACATCATATTTTTTGACAAGTTCAATTACTAATAAAAACAATGTGTTAGGCATAATTTATTTTTTCATTATATCTTTTGCTCAAATTGTTTTAATTTTTGAAATTTTATCAATTTTTAATTCAATAACACAAAATAATGTACTATTGTTAAATACTTTATTATTTTTGATAAGCTTTTTAATTTGGCACTATCACTCAAAAAAATTCTGGAAAATCGGGTTTGTAGATTTAAAAGGCAAACTAATAAACTCGTTTAAATTAGATAAATCACTATTTGTATTATATATAGGATTTTGCGTATTTATTATTTCATCACTAATTTTATGTATACTGATGCCTGTGACAAGCGCGGACGGACAGTCTTACCATGTAGCAAGAAGCGCATTCTGGGTATTACAAGGCAATCTTAACCACTTTGATACTCCTGATGTAAGATCAATTTGTTTGCCTATTAATTCCGAAATACTTTATTCTTGGAATCTGTTGTTTTTAAAAAAAGATTTATTTTTGGGATTTTATGCTTTTTTTGGATATTTAATCGCAATAATTTCTACATTTAATATTATGAAATATGCGGGTTTTTGTTTCAGAAAAATGCTCTGGGTTATCTTTATACTATCATCTTTACCGTCATTGATAGTTCAAGTATCAGGGACTGAAACTGATATTATAATTGCAGGGCTTATTGCTTCCAGCATACTGTTATATTGGAATGCACTTAAGACAGATAAACTTATTCCTGTTTTCATGTCTGCACTCTCTTATGCTTTGGCACTAGGGACAAAAACACCTGCTTTTATTATGTTGCCGGGATTCATTTTTTTAACATTGGCACTTAGTATTTATTATAAAAAATTCAAACCATTAGTTATTTTATTTCTTTCCGGCATAATAAATTTTATTATTTTCGCTTCTTTTAACTATATTTTAAACTATCAACATTTCGGTAATTTTTTTGGCTCATCAAATTTTATGGTTGTATCCAAAAATTATTACGGATTTAAAGGTCTATTAGCAAATATGGTTAAATATGTATTCATGTTCTTTGATTTTACCGGTTTAAAATGGGCTGATTATGTTGAAATATTTTTTATTAAATTAAGAACTAACACTCTTAGTTTTTTAAACCTTGCTTATGTTAATGATGGAATATATACAATAAAATTTATGATTAACCGAACTTTGCTAGAACCTGTAATGGGTGCAGGAATTTTAGGCTTTTTAGTTTTTCTGCCAAATCTTATCTGGGCATCAATAAGACCTATATTTAAACCTGTATGCAAAAAACATATATTCTCGTTAATGTTTGCGATAATGTTTATAATTAACATTATTTTTCTATCTGCATTATTGGCATATATGTCCTTTAGTGTGCGCTTTGTTATGTGTTTTATTGTAGTATCATCACCTGTACTTATATACTCATACCTGCCCAACAAAAATATTCTTAAATATATTATTGTTACCTTTGCAACATTTTATCTTATAGGTATATCAACCCATTTATGGGCAAGACCTTTAATTAAAATCGCAAAATTATTATATAAAAATTATTCAATTGAACAAATAAGAGAAATAGCTGAATGCAGAAATTTTACTAATTTCACCAAGTATAAAAATTCATTATGTGTTCTTAAAAATCAAATTAAGAGAAAATATAATAAAACTAACAAAATATTAGCATTTATTAGTTCCTCAGATTTTATGTATTTAATAAAATCACTAGAATTTGAGGGCTATCACATAGACATTAGAACACTGGAAGATGCAGAGAAAATTAACTTTTCAAATTATAATATAATAATTGCTCCAAATGCAGTACAAGTTTCAACAATGGTAAAAGATTTTGAAAACAGAAAAGAATATTATAAAATTAATAAAAATAGAATAGTTATACTAAAAAAAGCTCCTGTTCCTTGTTATTATATAAAAAATCAAGATATACCAAACTATGAAAATACTCTTCCTTATCAAGTAAGATGTTTTATGACGGAAGGATTTAAAATTTCGAGAAACCTTGATTTAGTTGGAGCGGCAGGAATTGTTCCCGATAACAAAGTAGAAGATAAGGATTTCTATTTAATATATGAGAATAAACTAAACAGACCGATTAGGCTAGATTAGATAAATTTAAATCCGCCCATACATATCTTCATATCTAACAATATCATCTTCAATTAAAAGCTCACCCAATTGAACTTCAACGATTTCTAATTCCTCTTCATATGGATTTTGAAGGGAATGTATAGCTTTAAGCGGAATATCTATACTATGGCCTGTTGTTAAAATATGCTCTTCGTCATTAAGTATAACCTTTGCCGTACCGGATAATACAACCCAATGTTCACTTCTGTGATTATGGGATTGGACAGATAATTTTTGACCAGAGCCGACATGAATTAATTTAGTTAAGAATCCTTTGCCTTGGTTTAAAACGGTATAAAAACCCCAAGGTCTGTATACTGTTTTATGAACCAAATGTGTATTGTCATTTTGCTTTTTTAAGGTATCAAATATTTTTTTAACATCTTGTGTTTTATCTTTTCGACAAGCCAACACAGCATCTTCAGTTTCAACCAAAACAATATTATCTAATCCTACAGTTGCAACAAGCTTAGAAGATGCATATACTAAAGAATTTTTAGAATCCTCATCAAGTACATGTCCTAATAGAACATTATTACTGGAATCTTTAACACTAACATCATAAATAGATTGCCAAGACCCTAAATCATTCCAGTCACTTTCAAGTTTTACAAGTGCTATTTTGTCAGATTTTTCCATAACTGCGTAATCAATTGATATATTTGGCATTTTATCAAACAAATTATACTCTATTTTATCCGAATCTGAAAAATCAAATTCGTTCATAACAGAATATATTTCAGGGCATAATTTTTTAATTTCTTCAATCATAGTTGATACTTTAAACATAAAAATACCGCTATTCCAAAAATATGTTTTTGCATCAACGTATTTTTGAGCAGTTTTAGCATCAGGTTTTTCAACAAATTCTTTAACCTGAAATCCGTCATGAAGTGGTTTTTTAAGAATATTTATGTAGCCATAACCGGTTTCAGGATAATCAGGTTCAATTCCAAAAGTAACAATATATCCTTCATTTGCTAATATCTCACCTTTCTTAACTGTTTCATAAAAATTTTTAGTGTTTTTAATCAGGTGATCAGAAGGTACAACCAATATAACAGGATCCTTATCAAGTTTTTGGATATATTTGATTGCCACAGCAATTGCAGGAGCTGTATTTTTAGCCAAAGGTTCAGCAAGAACCGAAATTTTATCCGAAATATTTTCAAGCTGTAATTGAACGTTTGATGCATGTTTTGTATTGGTTATACTAATAATGTTTTCTGCCGGCATAAAAAAGTTTAAGCGTTCAAATGTAGACTGAAGAAGACTCCTGTCAGAATTAATATTTAATAATTGCTTAGGATATAATTCTCTGGATAAAGGCCATAATCTACTACCTGAACCACCTGCTAAAATTATTCCGAACATAAGCCCCCCTATAATATTTAATATTATAATAAATAAAAAAATGCTAAAAGTAAATAAATTTACCTATTTAATTTTTCTAACAATTTTTCTGCGGCGGTTAATAAAGGGTCAATACTTGGAGAATATGGCGGAGCATAAGTCAAATCCGTAGACAGAAAATCTTCTACACTCATAGAACATACCAAGCTTGAAGCAACAGTATTAACACGTTTATCTGCATCACCACAACCTATTGCTTGAGCTCCAAGAAGTTTTTTTGAATTTTTATCTGCAATAAGTTTTATTGTAATATTCTTTGCTTCCGGCAAATATCCTACTTTATCCAATTTTGTAACTGTTTCAAAAACAGGCTCATAACCAAGACTTAATGCTTGTTTTACTGTCAAACCTGTAATTGACATTGTAAAACCAAAATATCTGGTAACAGCAGAGCCTAAAATTCCATCGAAAAAATCTTCCTGACCGCATAAATTAATTGCAGCAGTACGTCCCTCCTTATTAGCGGTGGAGCCAAGCGGCACCCATACAGGAGTATTCGAAACCATATGATTTTTTTCCACACAATCGCCTGCGGCATAAATATTTTCAATATTAGTCTGCATTTTTTTATTAACCTTAATTGCACCTGTTTCACCAAGTTTAATACCTGCATCTACAGCCAATTCAATATTTGGTTTAACACCTGTTGCAATAATCACTATATCTGCATCAAATTTAAGCCCGTTTTTTGTTCTAACTCCGGTTACTTCGTTTTCACCTATAAGTTCAACAACAGAATCAGAATTGATAATCTGTACTTTATCTCTATCTTTATCTAGAATATGATTTTTTATTAAAGCAGAAATATCATCATCAAATATTGGCATTATTGTTGGTAAAAATTCAATTAATGTAACGTTTAATCCCTGCTTAACAAAAGCTTCAAGCAGTTCTATACCAATATACCCGCCACCAATTATTACTGCTTTTTGGGAATTAAGGACTTTCTGTTTAATATTTATTCCGTCTTCTAAAGTTCGGAGTGTAAAAACATTTTTTAAATTCAGATTATCTATTGGAGGAATAAAAGGTTTTGCACCTGTTGCAACAACTAATTTATCATAGTTGACATAAAATTCATTATCATTCAAAATGTTTTGCACCAGTATTTTTTTATTATCAGGTAAAATTTTAATGACCTTATTTTGCAAATGAATATGAATTTGATCATTTTCGAATTCATCAACTGTACGTGCTATAAGCATACTTTCATCATCAAAATTACCCTCTATAAAAAAAGGTAATCCGCAAGCCGAATATGAAACATTCGTGTCTTCAGTATATATATCTATTTCCGAATCAGGTATAAGCTTTCTTGATTTTGCTGCAGCTTTGGTTCCTGCTGCAACACCACCTATTATTACAATTTTTGTCATTCATAAATTATATCTGAATAATAAATCTTTTCAATAGCAAATATACTATGTTCAATAATACAAATTACTATATCTATTATGATAATGAAAAATCATACAATAAAGCTGATACATGTTTGTTTTTTAGTTTGTATCAGCTTTGAAAAATTATTTAAAAACAGGTTTATACAATAATATCTAAATCTTTATGGTATTTGTTAAGTGCTTGAATTTCTTCGTGATTTTTTGCTTTCCCGAGTAACCTTTTCAATCTTGCTTCTTTTAGCACGTCAGATTCAGTAGATGGTTGTAAATTCTGTTTCTTAATTAACTTTTTAGAATGACTACTTAAATCTCTTCCTGATTCTGTAATTTGCTTGAATCCACGAGCTAATCCTTCAAAAGCTTCATCTAGGCGTACTGAATCTTCATTTTGGGATAAAGGTACTCCTGTTTTTGCTTTATGATTAGCTTCAGCTAATAAATTATAGTCGATTTTTTTTGTCCCGGACAATTCAGGAATAACTCTAAAGGTGTTAATATAAGATCTTACTGGTGGTGTTTTCATACATTTGCTCCATTATATAAATTACTATCACACCCAAGATAAAGTACAAAAATAATTATTATTGCCAATAAGAATTTTAATTTTATAAATTGTTTACAAATATTTATATTTAAAATTTCTTTTTTTGATAAAATGAGCTAAAGAGGTACTTATGAGAAGAGAACACGACATTATTGGTTCGGTAGAACTTCCCCAAAAATCATATTTTGGCATCCACACATACAGAGCAATAAATAATTTTAATGTATCAGGCTATAAAATTGATGAAGAACTTATAAAAGCTTATGGCACAGTTAAATTTGCATGTATTAAAACGATTTCGGAAATAAAGAATACAGACAAAGAAAAATTTAGCGCTATAATGCAAGCTTGCACTGAAATGTCAGAAGGTAAATTAACAAAATATATTCAGGTCGATGCACTTCAAGGAGGAGCGGGAACTTCACTTAATATGAATATAAATGAGGTTATTACAAACAGAGCATTAGAAATTATGGGGGAAAATAAAGGAGATTATGAAATTATCTCCCCTCTTGGAGATATAAATAAATACCAATCGACAAATGATACGTTCCCAACGGCATTAAAAATAGCCGCAATAAGAAAATTTAGAGAACTTGAAAAAGCAACTATACAATTACAAGAAGCTTTAGAAAAAAAAGAAAAAGAGTTTTCATCTATCGTGAAAATAGGAAGAACAGAGCTTACTGAAGCTGTGCTGACAACATTAGGAAAAGAATTTTCTGCATACGCGGAAGCAATATCAAGGGATAGATGGAGAATTTATAAATGTGAAGAACGCTTAAGAGTTGTAAATATAGGCGGAACTGCTATAGGTACAGGGCTTGGAGCACCTAAAAAATATATTTTTCAAGTAATTGAAAATTTACGAGATATAGCCGGAATTGGGCTTGCAAGAGCAGAAAACTTAGTTGATAATACACAAAATACGGATGTATACAGTGAGGTTTCAGGGATTTTAAAAGCTAATGCAACAAATTTAATTAAAATTGCAAATGACTTAAGGCTCATGACATCTTATGGAGAAATAAATTTACCTGCAGTACAAGCCGGATCATCCATAATGCCTGGTAAAGTTAACCCTGTTATTCCTGAAATGGCTGCACAGATTGGATTAAAAGTTATAGGTAATGATTCAATTATAAGTCATGCAAGTGCTCTCGGGCAATTAGAACTAAACCAAAACCTACCTTTAATTGCATTTGCGCTTCTGGAAAGTCTAAATTTACTTATTAATACGAACAAAATCCTTGCCGAAAAATGTATAGAAGGAATAAGTCCCAATACAGAGAAATTAAAGACAGAACTACATTCAAGTACTGCAATTTTAACAGCTCTTTTGCCTAAATTTGGGTATGTAAAACTTTCAGAAATTTCAGAAAAATTAAAACAAACAAACTTAACAGTTAAAGAATATGTTTTAAAAAACGACCTGTTAAATGAAGATGAATTCGAAGAATTAATTTCAGCTGAATCAGTCTTAGCGCTATAATAACTCTAGTACTATATCAAATAATCCGTAATATTTTTTCATAAAAAATTGACTCAATTTTTTTGTTTGATATATAATTGCTGTAAGGTGAGGATTATGAAAATAAACAAGCAAAATTTAATATAAAAAAAGAGAAAAGTATTTGGCTTTTCTCTTTTTTTATAAATGAGGTAAAATGAATAATCATACAGGTAAAATAAAGGAAATAAAAGAAATAAATAGAGATATTTATTGCGTTAAAATCTTTGTTCCTAAATTAAAAGATATTCAACCTGGACAATATATTTCTATACTTTGTAAAGGACTAACTTTTAGAAGACCCTTTAGTGTTGCTGACTTTGAGAATAATACTATAACTATTTTAATAAAGAAAAGAGGGAAGGGTACCGAATTAATTACAAATTTAAAATCAGAAGACACACTAGAATTATCAGCACCTCTCGGAAATAAATTTAGTATTGAAAATAAAAAAACATTATTAGTAGGAGCAGGAATTGGAGTTGCTCCTTTAATTTATTTAAATAAAAAATTAAAGAACTTAGGATCAAAAACATTTTTTGCTGCAGGTTTTCAAAGTAAGTCAGACATTATAGAAATTGTTCCATATGATTTTATATCAACTGATGACGGAACTAATAAAAATATAGGGAGCATTTGTGATTATTTAGAAGAAATTATAAAAGATTTTTTACCTGACAAAATAGTATCATGTGCTCCTCGTCCTGTTCTAAAAATTGTTGCTGAAACTGCTGAAAAATATGATATCCAGTGTGACGTTTGCATGGAAAAAGTAATGGCATGCGGTATAGGAGTTTGTAGAGGATGTGCCATAAAAATTAAACAAGGTGACGAAATAGTTAATAAAACTGTATGTAAAGATGGACCGGTATTTAATGGTATGGAGGTCATATGGTAACTGATTTATCTTTAAAAATTAAAGGTTTCCAATTAAAAAATCCTATTATAACTGCATCCGGAACATACGGCTACAATAATGAATTCGAAGTATTTTGCAATGTAAAAAATCTCGGCGCAATTGTAACAAAAGGAATTACCATTGAACCAAGAATGGGGAATGAAGGCGAAAGAATATTTGAAACATCTTCAGGAATGATTAACAGAATCGGTCTTGAAAATGTAGGAATAGAAACATTTATTAATCAAAAATTACCTATACTTAAAAAATGCAATATAGATTTCATACTTAATATTGCGGGGAATACACCAGAAGACTATATACAACTTGCTAAGACAGCTCAAAAGAACAATATAAAAGCAATAGAACTAAATGTCTCATGCCCTAATGTAAAATGCGGATGTATTGAATATGGAGTAAATAAACAAGCTCTGTATGAATTAGTTCAAATGGTTAGACAAAATTATGAACATTGCCTAATTGTAAAACTATCTCCAAACGTTACAAGTGCCGAAGAGGTTGCGGAATCAGCACAAAGTGCCGGTGCAGATGCAGTTTCGGCAATAAATACTGTCAGAGGACTTGGAATAAAGCTAAACTTTGTCGGAAATAAAATCGAAAAAACAAAAGTGGCAGGCGGACTTTCCGGTCAATGTATAAAACCGATTGCATTAAGCTTTATTGATAGAATCAGCAAAGTAATAGATATTCCTATAATAGGAATCGGGGGAATTCAATCATTAGAAGATATTTTAGAATTTTTCTCAGTGGGCGCAAAAGCTGTCCAAATAGGTACTGCAAATTTCACCTATCCCGACATAGCAGAAAAATTAGTAAATGATCTTGAAAACTTTATGGTAAAAAATAATTTTAAAAATTTAGACGAATTACAAAAAAAATTAAAGGAGACATAATGCCGGAAAATATAGAAAAATTAATTGAAGACAATAACGGATTACTAAGAGGACACTTTTGTTTAACATCAGGATTACATTCCGATACATATTTTCAATGTGCAAAACTATACGAAAACCCACAAATAGTTGAAAAACTTGGTCAAGAATTAGCAAAAAAATTAGCAGGTATAAAATTTGATACTATTGTTTCGCCAGCAATCGGCGCAATTATAATGGGCTATGAGACAGCTAAGCAATGTAATAAAAGAAGCTTATTTGTTGAAAGAAAAGATGGGACACTTCAACTGAGAAGAAACTACGTTCTCAAAAAAGGTGAAAAAGTAATAATCTTAGAAGATGTTATAACTACAGCACGAACAATCAACGAAACAATCGAAGCCATAAAAGAATTTGAACCGAAAATAATCGGTGTTGCTTGTATAGTCGATAGAACAAAAGGACAAACTAACTATAATATAACATCATTATTACAAGTAAACCCTATTACATATGAGCCTGAAAATTGCCCTTTATGTAAAGAAAGTATACCACTTGTAAAACCTGGAAGCAGAACAAAAAAACCTATAGGAGGTGTAAATGCTTAACTTAACATCAATAAATGATCTTACTAATGAAGAAATACTTAAAATAATTCAGTTAGCTGAAGATTTTAGTGAAGACAAAGCCATATCAACTTGCTTTGGCAAACATCTTGCATTAATGTTTTTTGAAAGTTCAACAAGAACACATTTCAGCTTTGAAATGGCAGCAAACAAATTAGGTATTCATATTTATAATCTTGACACAACAAAGTCTTCCTTAGTGAAAGGCGAATCAATGAAAGATACCATTGAAAGCCTTTATTCTATCGGAATTAATGGTGTAGTTATCAGGCACAGCGAGTCAGGTTTTATCGAAAAAACAATAAATGAAATTACATCTCCAATGAAATTCATAAACGGCGGAGACGGAAACAATGCTCATCCGACTCAGGCTTTACTTGATTTCTATACTATTAGAAAACATTTGGGAACCGTTGAAGGTAAAAAAATATCAATTATAGGTGATATAAAGCATTCACGTGTAGCACATTCTAATATAAAACTACTTAAAAAATTTGGAGCGAATATTTGTTTATGTTCTCCTAAATATTTTAAAGATAATACAAATGACACAATATCAACAGACAATTTGGGAGAAGCATTACAAGATGCTGATGTAGCAATATTTTTACGTATTCAAAAGGAAAGATTAGAAGACAGGATTCCAATTTTTGACTATGTCCACGATTACGGATTAACCATGAAAAAACTTGAGAAATACGCAAAAAAAGATATCCTAATTATGCATCCGGGTCCTGTAAACAGAGACATAGAGCTATCTTCAGAAATAGTTGACAGTGACTACGGAAACACGATTCTTGAACAGGCGCACAATGGTGTTTTTGTAAGAATGGCTGTACTTGATTTAATATTAGGAGAACAACGTTGATATTAAAAAATGCCAGAGTAATATCTCCAATTAATAACCTAGATGAAATTACCGATATAAAAATTGAAAACGGTATAATAACAGAAATTTCAAAAAACATATCCGGCAATGGAATAGATTTATCTGGGAAAATAATTACTCCTGGATTTGTAGAAATGCATTGCCACTTAAGAGAACCCGGATTTGAATATAAAGAAACAATTAATTCGGGTTGTACAGCAGCACAAAATGGCGGTTACGTAGCAATTTGTCCTATGGCCAATACAAACCCGGTTAATGATAACATCGAAACTTTAAAATATATTTTAAACAAATCAGCGCAAACAGGAAAAACAAAAGTTTTTCCTGTTTGCGCAATAACTAAGAATCTAACAGGAGTAGAATTATCTGATATTAAAACTTTAAAACATAACGGTGCTATAGCGTTTTCTGATGATGGCAAACCGCTAAATAATTTAGAAATATTCGAGCAAGCATTAAAAACAGGTGAATTAATAATCTCACATCCTGAACCCGAAGCAGAATGTGTTCAAAGAGAGATTGATATTTATAAAAAAATCGGAGGCAGGCTTCATTTTGCGCATATTTCGACTAAAGAAGCTATTGATATTATCAGAAAAGCAAAAAACGAAGGTTACAAAATAACATGTGAAACAGCTCCGCATTATTTTACTTTTACAAAAGAAAATATAACTAATAACGGGCAATTTAAAATGAACCCGCCTCTTGCAACGAAAGATGATTTAGAAGCTGTAATCAGAGGGCTTCAGGACAATACGATTGATTGTATAGCTACTGATCATGCTCCTCATTCAGTCGAAGAAAAAGGAGAAAGCTTTGATGTTGCTCCTTATGGAATAATCGGATTTGAAACAGCTTTGGGAGCAAGCTTACAGTTGGTTGAAAAAGGATATTTATCATTAAATCAAGTAATAGAAAAACTTTCAACTAACCCTGCAAAAATATTACAACTTGATGATTTCGGACAAATACGAATCGGTAATAAAGCTAATTTAACAGTAATTATGCCCTATTGCGAATACACAGTAGATAAAAATGAATTTAAGTCAAAATGTAAAAATTCACCTTTTGAAGGAATGAAACTAAAAGGTATTTCAATAGCAACAGTATTAGAAGGAAGAATAATATTCAATGAGGATTAAAAATGAAAATAATAAACAAAAATATTAAAGAAAAAATAGTTTTGGCACTTGATGTAGATACCTTAGAAGAAGCAAAAAGCTTAATTCTTGAGCTTAAAGACTATGTTGGGGTTTTTAAAATAGGATTACAACTGTACACACAAAATGGCAATGAAATTATAGATTTTATGACAAAACAAGATTTGGAATTCTTTCTCGATGTGAAATTAATGGATATTCCAAATACAGTTGCAAAGGCCTCTGAAAACATTGTAAAAAGAGGTGCAAGTTTCTTCAATATCCACACACTTGGAGGTGCTGAAATGATGAAACAATGTTCAATTTCAGCAAGAGAAACAGCAAAAAAGCTTGGGAAAAAAGAACCTCTTATACTTGGTGTAACAATATTAACAAGCATTTCTGATGAAATCTTAGAAAAAGAATTAGAAATAAATCAAAAAACAAACGAATATGCATTAAAACTTGCCAAACTAGCTAAAAATAGTGGACTTGGCGGTGTCGTTGCAAGTGTTTGGGAAGCAAGAAAAATAAAAGAAATGTGTGGAAAAGATTTTAAAGTTTTATGCCCCGGAATAAGACCTCAATGGTCACTAAATAATGATCAAAAACGCGCAGCAACTCCACGCAAGGCAATAGAAGAAGGTGCGGATTATTTAGTTATAGGCAGGGCTGTAACAGCTTCAGAAAACAGAATTAAAGCTATAGAAAAAATCTATAAAGAAATTGGAGAAATATAATGAAAGCAATATTATTATTAGAAGACAATTCGAAATATGAAGGGATTTCATTTGGAGCAGAAGGAACAAATTTTGGAGAACTTGTATTTAATACCTCAATGACAGGATATCAAGAGATTCTCACTGATCCATCTTATGCAGGGCAAATAATTACAATGACCTATCCTGAAATCGGAAACTATGGAATCAATAAAGATGATTTTGAAAGCGATAAACCAGCAGCTCTGGGATTTATTGTAAAAAATTACTGTGAAAACGAATCTCATTATAAAAGTGAACAAACTTTATCAAAATATCTGAAAGATAATAATATAATAGGGCTTTCGAATATAGATACAAGAGATTTAACAAAAAAAATACGCGAAAAAGGTTGCATGAATTGCGTTATAACTACTGAAGAAATAACAGATGACATAAAATCAAAACTTTCTCAACATAAAATGGATAAAGATATTGTCTTAAGTGTAACAAGAAAAGATAAAAAGAGACTTCACAACAATGGCATAAAAATGGCATTCATTGATTACGGAGCTAAATGGAATATTATAAAAAATCTTAATGACAAAGGATGTGAACTTACAATTTTCCCTGCTGATGTAACAGCATTAGAAATATTATCTGGTGGATTTGAAGCCGTATTTTTATCAAACGGTCCCGGAGATCCCCAAGATGTTGAATATTCAATTGAAACATTAAAAAATCTTGTTGGAAAGCTGCCAATTTTTGGTATCTGCCTTGGACATCAAATTTTAAGTCTTGTACTTGGGGCAAAAACATATAAATTAAAATACGGACATAGGGGTGGAAACCATCCGGTTATTGATTTAAGAACTAATAAAGTTTTTATGACCAGTCAAAATCATAGTTATGCCGTTGAAGAAAATTCACTGCCACAAAATGCACTAATAACACACAAAAATTTAAATGACGGAACCATAGAAGGACTTAGTTACCCTGCACTAAATATTGAAAGCGTACAATTTCACCCTGAAGCAGCACCAGGTCCTTTTGATGCCAATGAGATTTTTGACAACTGGATTATTAAGATACAAACTGAAAAAATTAAAATTGAAAATGAAAAATTTGAAAGGACAAGATAACAAAATAATTTAAATAATTCAAAATTAGAATTTAAAAAATTAGTTAGAAAGTCAGGAGAGATATGAAAAACACCAAAATAAAAAAAGTACTTGTAATTGGTTCAGGTCCTATTGTGATAGGACAAGCGGCTGAATTTGACTATGCAGGTGTACAAGCTTGTCGTGCACTTAAAGAAGAAAATATTGAAGTAATTTTAGTTAACTCAAATCCTGCGACTATAATGACAGATGAAGATATTGCGGATAAAGTATACATTCAACCCTTAACTGTTGAAGCTCTTGAGTATATAATCAAGAAAGAGCGTCCGGATGGATTAATTGCAAGTTTAGGTGGTCAAACAGGTTTAAATTTAGCTGTTGAACTCAACGAAAATGGGATCTTAAATGAGTATAATGTTAAAGTTTTGGGTACAAACATAGATTCAATTAAACAAGCAGAAGACAGAGAATTATTTAAGAACCTTATGCAAGAAATAAATGAACCCGTTCCCGAAAGTGAAATAGTTTCAACATACGAAGAAGCATTTAACTTTTCGCAAAAAATTGGATTTCCTATAATTATTAGACCCGCATATACACTGGGAGGAACAGGAGGAGGTATTGCCCATAATGAAGAAGAATATGAAGAAATAGTTCATTCAGGCATTGCAATGAGTCCGATAAATCAAGTTTTGGTTGAAAAAAGCATTGCAGGATATAAAGAAATTGAATATGAGGTTATGAGGGATTCCAATGACACATGTATAATTGTATGTAATATGGAAAATATTGATCCTATTGGTATTCATACAGGTGACAGTTTTGTTGTGGCACCGTCTCAAACACTAACAAATAACGATTATCAAATGCTTCGTTCGTCCGCAATTAAAATAATAAGAGCACTAAAAATTGAAGGTGGCTGTAATGTTCAATATGCACTGGATACAGAATCGAATCAATATTATGTAATAGAGGTTAATCCACGTGTAAGCCGCTCATCTGCACTAGCTTCAAAAGCTACCGGATATCCGATTGCGAGAGTAACAACAAAAATTGCTATAGGTTACAATTTACACGAAATTAAAAATCAAATTACCGGAAAAACAGTAGCTGCATTTGAACCTTCAATTGACTATGTCGTTACTAAGATACCAAAATGGCCGTTTGATAAATTTAGTTACGGAGATAGAATTTTAGGAACAAAAATGAAAGCAACCGGCGAAATTATGGCAATAGGAAGAACTTTTGAAAGTTCTTTTAAAAAAGCAATAACATCGACAGAAGATAAACAAACCGGCTTATTAAATTACAAATTTTCAGAACTCTCCACTGAACAAATAATAATTGATTTATCGATTCAAGACGACAGAAGAATTTTTAGACTTGCTGAAGCATTAAATAGGGGCGTTGATATTGATAAAATAAATAAAATTACTAAAATTGACAAATGGTTTATCAATAAAATCAAAAATATTATAAATTTTTCCAAGAGTCTTAAAACAGAAGAATTTACGTATGAAAAATGTTTAAAAGCAAAAGAACTTGGTTTTCTAGATTCAGAAATTGCTGATTTAACAGGAAAGTCAACAAAAGAAATAGAAAATTTCAGAAAAGAAAATAATATTGTTGCCTCATTTAAAATAGTAGATACTTGTGCTGCAGAATTTGAAGCGCAAACACCGTACTATTATTCTACATATGGCGAAGAATGTGAAGTTAAAAAAAACAAAGACAAAGAATCAATTATGGTACTTGGTTCAGGTCCTATTAGAATTGGCCAGGGCATAGAGTTTGATTACTGCTCTGTTCATGCAGCATGGGCTATTAAAAATAACGGTTACGAATCAATTATGGTTAACTCAAATCCGGAAACCCTTAGTACAGATTTTGACATTGCGGATAAATTATATTTTGAACCAATGAATATTGAAAATATTATGAATATTATTGAAAAAGAAAATCCAAAAGGTGTTTTAGTTCAATTTGGAGGGCAAACCGCAATTAATTTAGCAGAAAAACTACAAGAAAGAGGTGTTAAAATCCTCGGGACATCTCCAAAATCTACAGACATAACAGAGGACCGAGAACTCTTCGGTAATTTACTTAAAGAATTAAATATACCACAGCCGAAAGGCAAGGGCGTAAAAACACTTATAGAAGCAATTGAAGCAGCAAAAGACATCGGATATCCAGTCTTGGTAAGACCTTCATATGTAATAGGCGGAAGAGGAATGCAAGTTGTTTACAATGATGATGAACTTGTAACTTATATAAATGAGGCAGTAAAATTCACTAATAATATAATATTGATTGATCAATATATAGAAGGCCAGGAAGTAGAATTGGACGCTGTATCAGATGGAACAGATGTTTTAATACCAGGAATAAATGAGCATATAGAAAGAGCCGGAGTCCATTCAGGCGACAGTATAAGTGTATATCCTGCCCAAAGCATTAATAAAAAAATAAAAGTTAAATTAGTGGAATACACCAAAAAAATTGCCAAAAGACTTAGAATTAAAGGATTAATGAATGTTCAATTTATAATAAAAGATAACATTCCATACATAATTGAGGTTAATCCAAGAGCTTCGAGGACTGTGCCAATTATGTCAAAAGTAACAAATACACCCATGGTAGATGTTGCTGTAAATGTTATTTTAGGTAAGTCAATAAGAAGACAAGGATATAAATCAGGATTGGTAAAAGAAACTTCACTTGTATGTGTTAAAGTTCCTGTATTCTCCTTCCAAAAGTTAAACAGAATAGATCCTGCATTAGCCCCTGAAATGAAATCAACAGGAGAAGTTCTTGGTATAGATACAAATTACGGAAAAGCTTTAGTAAAAGCTTTCATTGCAGCAGGATACAAATTTCCGCTTGATAAACAAAGGATTTTAGTATCGCTTAATGATCATTATAAAAAACCTGCGCTTGATATTATTAGAGGATTTTATGATTCCGGTTTTTTGATTATGGCAACATGGGGAACAAACAAATTTCTTGAAAAAAATGGTGTACCTTCAAAAATGATTGAAAAATTCATGTTTGACAAACTACAAAAGAGAATGAAAGAAGGGCGACTCTCAATAGTTATTAATACACCTACCATAGGTAAGGATTCAGAGAGAAGAGGTTTTAAAATGAGAACCATTGCCGAAATGTATGGGATACCTTGCTTTACATCTATTGATACTGCAAGAGCATTTTTAAAAGCTATAAATACTTATGATTGCAATTCCAATTTAAAGTATAAGAGTATCGAGAAATACAGGAAGAAAAAATCTATTAAAGCTCTACTGACAAGTCTTTTCAAGTAATTTGATTGACAATTACAAATAAAAAGGATAATATAGAAAAATGAGCATTGTATATTTATGTCTTGGTTCAAATAAAGGAGATAGAGTTGGGTACGTCCAACAAGCTACAAGCCTATTAGGTGCGATTTATAATACAAAGATAATCCAAACATCTTCCCTTTATGAAACACAACCTTGGCTGGAAAAAGAAACAACTTGGTTTGTAAATGCAGTAGTCGAAATTAAAACGTCATTAACTCCGCAAGAACTACTCTTAGAGTGTAACCGAATAGAAAAACAACTTGGAAGAATAAGAGATGAAAATGACAAATATGGAGACAGAACCATTGATATTGACATACTTTTCTACGGTAATGAAATAATAAGCGAAGAAAATTTACAAATTCCTCATAAACATTTGCACAAAAGAGCTTTTGTTTTAGTACCGTTTCTTGAAATAAACCCCGATTTTGTTCATCCTGAAATAAATAAAAGTGTTGCTGATTTATACGAAGAATTAGAAAATCCTGAGATGGTTTATCTATACGGGACGAGAATAGATGGACTCTAAAAAATCTGTTGCAATAATAGGAGCAGGCCCTGCAGGAAGCATTTGTGCTTATTTTGCACAAAATCAAAATAACATAACAATTTTTGAATATAAATCACCACTACATACACTTTTATATACAGGTGGTGGTAGATGTAATCTTGCATATGCAGAATATGATTTTAAAGAACTTGCAAAACATTACCCGCGAGGAGAGAAATTTTTATATTCGGTTTTTTCACAATTTTCAACCTATGATACTATAAATTTCTTTGAACAAATTGGAGTAAAAACATATGTTCAAAAAGATTTAAGAATTTTTCCAAAATCAAACAGCGCTAAAAATGTAAGAGAAAAGTTTATACAATCGATTAATAACTGTAAAATCATTAAAGAAAAAGTTATTAAAATAGAAAAAAATGATAATATTTTTCTTATTCAAACAGCAAATTCAAATTACAAATTTGAAAAAGTAGTAATTTCAATAGGTGGACATGCAGGATTTAAACTTGCAGAAAATTTAGGTCATAAGATTATTGAGCCTAAACCATCTCTAACCGGATTAATAACAAAAGAAGATTTTAAATCTCTTCAAGGTTTAAGTTTACAAAAGATTAAGGCGGAAATTTCTTTCCAAGGAAACAAATTTCCGCCACTACAAAATGATTTAATATTTACGCATGAAGGTATTTCCGGACCACTTGCATTCGAAATTTCTTCAATTTGTGCAAGAGAAAATTACGACAAGAATAATCCACTTGTCATAAAATTAAACTTGATAAGCAATGAGTTTAATTTTCAAGAAATGCTAAATCAAAATTCTAAAAAAAATGTTAAAAATCTTTTATCAGAGCTTATACCAAAATCATTAAGTGAGTATATTTTATTAAAAAATAAAGTTAAATTAGATATAAAATGTCATCAAATAAACGGGAAAACAAGAGATATAATTTTAGAAAATTTAACTGATTTTAAGATAAATACTATTTCTCCGTCAAAAGATGGCGAAATTGTAACTTCGGGCGGGATATGCTTGGAAGAAATAAATCCCAAAACTATGCAATCCAAATTAATAAATAATCTATATTTTTGTGGTGAAATACTTGATATAGATGGCTTTTGCGGGGGGTTTAATCTGCAAAATTGCTGGTCTACAGGCTACATAACCGGTAAAAATATCAGTCAAGTTTAATGGTTATTGACATTGTCCTGACGATGCATTATATGTTTTACCAATACTTGTGCAATAACTAGTCATTGCATTGGTTGCAGAAGAATTTACAGCAGTATTTGCCTGATTACCGACATTATTTATCGAAGTACTAAATTTACCAAGTATTGTAACAGCAACAACTGCAACAAGTGCTAAAATCAAACCATACTCTATAAGTGATTGCGCATTCTTTTTCATAAAAAACCTTCTAAAATTCGATTACGATAAGTATTATATCACTACTTATTTAATAAATCAACTAGGTAACATACCTGTAAAATAATAACAAAAACAACTTTTGCGCAAGAATCAAGTTGATTTATTATTAATGACATGCTAAAATCCGAAAGAAAGAATATTGTATTAGGAGTTTATTATGAGTTGCAAATTACTGGATAAGAAAAAGTCATCAAAAATTATACAAGAAGCATTGAAAGCTCTTGGCAAAAAGAATTTTGCATTAATAATACACTCCAATAGTTTTCCATCTACACCTAAAGAAGATACCGGTTTTGGAAGTGCAAATTCATCCGGAGGAAAAGCTCTTATTGACTTTTCATCCGGTATTTTTAACATGATACAACTTGGACCTGCCGGAAAAACAAAATGTTGTGATTCTTCACCATATACAAGCACAATTTTTTCAAACAATCCCTTGTTTATTAATTTAAAAGAATTAACAACAAAAAAATGGGATGAAATTCTCTCTGAAAGTACATTTAATGAAATTGTAAATAACAACCCGAATAAAAACAAAAATAAAACAGCATATTCATATATTTGCAAGGCACAAGATGAGGCTCTAAGAGAAGCATTCAAAAAATTCAAAGATATAAAGTCGAATAAGATAAAAAATGAATTTACAAATTATAAAAATGAAAATAAATTTTGGTTAGAAAAAGATGCATTATACAGTGCACTTTCTGTAGAACATAATAATGATTACTGGCCATTATGGTCTTGCGAAAAAGATAAAAATCTGCTAAACCCAAAAACAAATGAAGAAAAAATGGAATTTGGCAATAGAATAAATGAAATTGAGAATAAATATGCCGATGAAATAGAATTCTATGCATTTTGCCAATTTATAGCATTTAAACAAAATGAAGAAACAAAAGAATATGCACTAAATAAAGAGATAAAAATGATTGCAGACCGACAAGTAGCATTTTCAGACAGAGATTGTTGGGCATATCAATCCTTGTTTTTAGAAGGTTGGATGTTAGGGTGTCCTCCCGATTATTTTTCAGCGGATGGTCAGGCATGGGGCTTTCCTGTTATGGATCCTGAAAAATTATTCAACACTGACGGCTCATTGGGCGAAGGCGGACAATTAATGAAAGCCTTATTCAAAAAAATGTTTAAAGAAAATCCAGGGGGAGTAAGAATTGACCATATAGTAGGACTAATTGATCCTTGGGTATACAAATCGGGATGTAAACCTAAAATTGAAGAAGGCGCGGGAAGATTATATTCATCTCCTGAACATTCAGAATTATCAAAATATGCAATACCTAAAATTGAAGATTTAAACCTCGACATCCCCCCGGATAAAGAAAAAAGAGTCAAAAATTTAACTGATAAACAAATAAATTTATACGGAAGATTAATAGAAAAAATTGTAATTGCCGCAGCAAAAGAAGAGGGACTGGATAAAGATTCTATTGTCTGTGAAGATTTGGGAACACTAACCAATCCGGTTGAAGCTGTAATGAAAAATTATGATTTACAAGGAATGAAACTGACACAATTCGTTGTTCCTGAACATGAAGAGCACCCATATAGAGGAAAAAATATAGTTAAACGCTGTTGGGCAATGGCAGGAACACACGATAACAGACCTGTATCAATGTGGGCTGATGATATGATAAATACACATGAAGGATACCTGCATGCGAAAAATTTGGTTGAAGATTTGTATCCGGATTCAAAAGATAATGATGAAATTATTGTAAAATTAACAAAAGATTCAAAATTTTTAGCACAAACAAAATTATTAGAAATATTTGCTTGTGACGCTGAAAATATTCAAATATTTTTTACTGACTTCTTTGGGATAAAAGATGTATACAATAAACCAGGTACATCAGGAGAGAATAATTGGAGTTTAAGATTACAGAATAATTTTGAAAACTTATTCTGTGAAAACTTAAAATCAGAAACTGCGCTAAATTTAGCATATATTTTAGAATTAGCAATACAATCAAGAGGAAAAGCTTTTGCAGAAAAGCATTCAAGACTAATTAAGGATTTAAAATCAATTCAATAGTAATAAGGAGAACAAATGAAAAAAATATTCATTTTATTTACTATTATAGTTTTATCCATTAACAATGTTTTTGCCGGTGAAAATACAAGCGAGGCTATTCTCCAGTATAATCATGGTATAGATTATTACAAGATAGGACAATATGATAATGCAATTACTGCATTTAGAACTGCAATAAAATTAGATCCTAACTATATTGATGCTTATTATAATCTAGGTACGGTCTTGGAGTGCTTACATCAATATGATGCGGCATTGGCAGTTTTTAAGCAAGTAATTGTCAGAAAACCTGAAGATTATGATTCTGTTTACAAAGCTGCATGGATTAGTTATAAAATGGGAGACTATCAAAAAGCAAAAACTTACTTAAGCATTATTCCCCCTAATTGTTCCAGAACAAAAGATGCGCAAGAATTAGCTGAGGAAATGGATTTTACTTTAACTCCCAAAGAACAAAATAAAATTGTAGCTCCAAAAACTCAAGAACTCAAGTCTACATCTACCATTTCTCTATCCCCTGCCCCAGTAAAAACAGCGCCACCTCAACCCCAAAAAACAGTTAATCAAACAAGCGGAATTTATCAAAATATTCCGGCTCCAACAGGTATAACTTCAGATAAAGAGGGGAATTTATACATTGCACAGTTTAACAATAACAGTATAATTAAAATAACACCTGATAATAAAAAAGTTCTCTACCAAAAAAGTCCAAAAATAAGCGGACCTATTGGAATGGTAATTGACAAAAACAGAAATCTTTATATAGCAAATTATAATAATGATAATATTTTAAAAATAAATTCGCTTGGTGAAATATCAGTATTAATAAGCAATGTTAAAAAACCTTACTGTTTATATATAGACAATAATATGCTTTTTGTATCATGTCAGGGTTCAAACTCTGTTCTAAGATACAAATTACCTTAATATATTTTCATGTTAAAATGTAAGATATACAAAAGTAAGGAACAAATTTCAAATGACAACTCAAGGTGATATCGATTATTTTAAAAATGAAAATGTGTATAATAGTAATATTCAACAGCCATTGAATCATTGTAATGACTATACAGGAATTATATTAATGCAAGTAGGTGCAATTATTTCCTTACTTCCACCGTCCCCTGCAAAAATTTTAGAACTTGGTTGCGGAGCAGGTTGGCTATCAAGATGGCTTGCTATTGGCAAATACAATGTAACAGGAGTTGATATATCTAAAGAAGCAATAGAATTAGCAAATCATTTAAAAAATAAAGAAGCATTAAATAATTTACAATATATTAATTCAGATTACGAAACTTTATCGCTAAATGAAGAATATGATATAGCAATATTTTTTTCATCCCTTCACCATGCAAGTGACGAAAAACAAGCAATAAAAAAAGCATACGAAGCATTAAAAAAAGGTGGCATTTTAATAACTTTCGAACCTGGAAAAGGTCATACAGAAGCGGAACATACAAAAAACGAAGTTAATAGATATGGAGTTACTGAAAAAGATATGCCTCCAAATTATATTGTAGAATTAGGTGAAAAAATAGGATTTGAAAAAGCTGAAATATACCCGCAAGTAATTTTGCTTAACTCTAATTTCAAAGGAGAAAAAAAACAAAAAGGGCGAAAACTTTCTAACTTATTTGGGCTATTAAAAAATGATAAATGCAGTTACCACTATGAATACAAAATGAATTACTGCACTGATAATGCAGGTATTGTTGTTTTAACAAAATAAATTATTTTAAATATGCAATATAAAGAAAAGAAACAATCCAACCCAATATAGTAAAGATTAAAAACTTATCTTTATAAATTAAGTCCGATGGATTTCCACTGTTATTTTCCACTAATGTTATTTGAAGATATCTTAAAAACCCAAAAAGCACAAAAACAGTAGTTAAATAAACGTAATTTGAATTAAACCTAATTACTGTTTCAGCCATAGTAGTATACTGAAGATATGCAACTATAGTAATTGCTGCCATAATTCCCAAAGCTGTATTTACAAAATCCAAGTTATAACCATCAATATTTTTTCTTGTAAAAGTACCGCCGTTACTTAATAAAATATCATCTCTCCGTTTTGCAAAAGCAATAAATAGTGCAAGTAAAAATGTCATTATAATAATCCAATTAGTACAATAAATATTGCCAATAAATCCTCCCGCAAAAACCCTTAGTACAAAACCGGAAGATATTATAAAAATATCTAATATTGCAATATGTTTTAGTTTTAACGAATATAATACGTTCATTAAAAAATATGCAAATAAGATTAAAAAGAAATTATAATTTAAAAAATATGCTCCTATTATTCCTATAAAAAACATAATCATCATCAGCCCAATAGCCACTAATAAAGAAATTTCCCCTGAAGCAATAGGACGATTTTTCTTAACAGGGTGAATTTTGTCTTCATTAATATCTTTAATATCGTTTAAAATATAAATTGAACTTGCAACTAAAGAAAATAAAATAAATCCTAAAAAAGTTTTAAAAAAGACAACCGAATTAAACAAGTTTAAGCTAAAAAACATTGGTAAAAATATAAAAATATTTTTTATGTACTGTTTTATTCTAAGTAATTTTAAAATTTTTAACATAAATTTATTCCCTGGTTTTTTTAGTAATACCTTTTTTTGAAATAATCAAAATTTTACCCTTATGTTCTATTTTAATAGCAGGGATATTAAAATAGCATTTTTCATTTATATACGTATACTTACCTGTAACTTTATCTTTAATTAATGTTTTTCTTTTTAAATCACGGCTATAATAACTTAATGGTAAAAGATGATCAAATACCAATTCTTTATTCATCGTTCTTTCTGCAAATAATTCTGGTTCAGGATTATGCAAAGCAGGACAAACATGTAATACTATTTTAGCAACGGGAGAAAAATACAAATAATTAGGAGAATAACGATCAAATGCAACAGGCAACCACACACTAGTTGTAAGTAAGTACAATATAGATAAAACAACAATTGCTTTTTTTGTTAAAGTATTTATAAAATCAATAACACCAAAAATAATTACAGGAATCATCCAAAAAGAATATCTGTTAAGTAAATTCATCCCGCTATTCCAATTAATCTGAGTAGAATCAACAAATGCCATTCCCAACAAGAGTAAAATACTCATAATTGCATATTTATTCTTGCGAATTGCAGCATAAATTAATAGTAAACAATTTGTAAACTGAAATATTTTTAAAGGATCTATTTTTAAAAAATAAAATAACGGCAAAAATATCGCGCAAAGCATTGAATATGCCCAAAAATGAATGCCGTACCATTCTCCGTCAGTTGTTTTTCTATAGCACATATATTCAATTCTATCGAAAATTTCGTCAGGCCAATGAGTTATATTTTCACCTCTTCTGGCAATTTCTCTTCGTTCTTTTAAATCTGTTTCAAGCAAATTCGGAGTTAAATGATTTTTTATAGCAACGGTTGTTCCGACATATTCATATCCATCACCCATCACGTCCGGTGTTTTTAACAAACCATACAAAAAAAGACTGCTAAAAACAAAACTTAATAGTATAATTTTTTTATTATTATTAAAAAATTCAAATATTTTCTGCATATATTCACTCCTAATTCTAATTACATATATTATCTAAAATTTTACTAACCGAAGTTGATGTATTTAAAGTATAAAAATGTAAGCCGTTTACTCCAAATTCAATCAATTTTTGACATTGCTCGGAAGCAAATTCTATACCAATTTTTTTTACTGCTTCATTATCATCTTTAAATTTGGATAATTCATCCATTAGCTTTTTAGGTA
This sequence comes from uncultured Muribaculaceae bacterium, assembly GCA_964391675.1. Taxonomy (GTDB): domain Bacteria; phylum Cyanobacteriota; class Vampirovibrionia; order Gastranaerophilales; family Gastranaerophilaceae; genus CAYMMX01. The sequence goes on from CAYMMX010000007.1 coordinate 70,026, forward strand.
CCGTAACTTTTGCCATAGATAACATTTTTTCTAATTGTTGAAAACTTCTTATAGCTAAAATTCCTGGAATAATTGGAATATTGATACCAATATTTCTTGCCCTTTCAACAAAAGAAAAATATTTATCACTATCAAAAAACATTTGAGTAAAAATTACATCTGCACCTTCATTAACTTTATTCTTTAAATTGTTTAAATCCACATCAAAATCACTGCACTCAATATGGCCTTCAGGGTATGCAGCAACTCCGATAGAAAGATTTGTTTTTGCTTTTATAAATTTTACCAATTCGTTTGCGTATTTAAAATCAAAATTTTCCCGACTCATACCTGCAGGTATGTCACCTCTTAAAGCCAAAATATCTTTTATCCCATAATTTTGAACAACTTCTAAATATTCTTCAACCTGATTTGTAGAACTTCCTACACAGGTAAAATGAGGCATTACACGCAAATTTAATTCATTATGTATTTTTTTAATTATATCTATAGAAACATCTTGAGTAGTTCCTCCTGCACCATATGTTAGAGAAATAAAAGCAGGATTATAATTTTTTAAAATTTTTAAATGAAATAAAAGTTTATCAAGTTTTTCACCCGTTACATCGTCTTTGGGTGGAAAAATCTCAAAAGATATTACCGGCAGAGTTTTTGAATTAACAAGAACTTCCTTTTCAATACAACCAGAATAAATCTCACTTAATGTCATAATGTATAATCTTAGCATAAACAAAAATTTGTCAAAGCATATTATATTTGTTATACTTAAACCAAATATAATTAGGAAGAAAAAGAAATGTATGAAAAATAATGAAGAAATGAAAGAGCTTCAGCAAATTCTAAAAAAGGATTCATCAAACTTTCAAGCGAGAAGAAGACTTGCAATCTTACTTATGGATAATGGATTTAATGAAGAAGCTCTTAAACAATTACTTTATCTTACGAGCATTTTTCCATCTGACTCAAGCCTATACTACAATTTAGGAATAATATATGAAAAAATTAAGAAACTTGATTTAGCTGAAAATGCTTATAAAAAAGCAGTAGCTATATCCCCGGACGAAACTGATTTTCAATATAATCTCGGACTGGTCTATATTGATGAAAAAAAATACGATAAAGCAATAGATACATTTTTAAAAGTTATTGAAGTTGATAAGAATGATGCAAATAGCTACTTTAATCTTGGTTTATGCTATTCAAAAACAAATAATGACAGTGAAGCCATTAAATACTTTAAAACAGCAATCGAACTTAATGATAATGATGTTTTTGCACACTTTTATCTGGGAAATCATTACAAAAAAAATAATGAAATAAATCTGGCGATAGATGAATATATAAAAGTAATAGAATTATGTCCTGACTATAGTTGGGCATATTTTAACTTAGCTTCAATAAATTTTGAATTAGGAGAATTTGACTTGGCAATTCAAAACCTTAATAAAACAATCGAATTGAATCCAAAAGATATAGAAGCATACAAAATATATGCAAAGATATTAATAAAAACAGACCAAATTAATGAAGCACAGAATCTAATCGAAAATGCAATCAGATTTAACCCCTATGATTCTGATTTATACTATATTTTAGCAACAATTTATAAACTTCGGGGGAATTTGGACGACTATGAAAAAGGCCTAAAGATTGCTTTAAAAAATTATAAAACATTAAGCTATTCACCTAAATTAATTAAAAAAGAACTTGACGATTATATTTCTTTTAAATATAATAGCTAGTTAACAAATATTATATATAACAAAGGTAAAGTAAGATGCATGAAAGCTTAAAAAAATTAGTTGAGGGAAATAACAGATTTGCGAACAATAAATCTATTCATCCTAATAGAAGTCAAGAATTAAGAAATTCCTTATTAAATGAACAAAAACCTTTTGCTGCCGTTATTTCTTGTGCAGACTCAAGAGTTCCAGTGGAAATTATTTTTGACGTTGGTTTAGGAGATTTATTCGTAATAAGGACAGCCGGGCATGTTTTATCAAAAGAAACATTAGGAAGTATTGAATATGCGGTTAAAGAATTAGACATTAAATGTATTGTAATCCTTGGTCATGATAATTGTGGAGCCGTAAAATCAGCATTGTCCATATACAATAAACACGAAGATAATAATTTATCAGAAAACTTAAAAGCATTACTTGATCATATTTTTCCTGTTTTTGAAAAAATTGATACAACTTCCAAAAACGCAATTGGTAAAGCAGTAAAAGAAAATATATTATACCAAGTCCAGGATTTAATAAACAAAGATTCTTATCTTGCCCAAAAAGTTAAAGCTAAAGAAATTTTGGTCGTAGGTGCAAAATATTCACTTGATACAGGATTAATAGAAATATATAATAAAGCTTAATTATTTGCCAATCTCAACAGCTTTAAGTGCCATTGATCTGGATATATTAACCAGTGCTAAATTGGCTTCATATGCCCTTTGTGATAAAACTGCATCGGCCATTTCTACCATAGGATCAACATTTGAAGCTCTAATGTAACCGTTTTTATCCGCATCAGGATGACCTGGCCTGTATATTCTTTCACCTAAATTTGGATCTTCTGCAATACCTGAAAAAGAGACACCACCTTTTAATGATGCACCACTTTCACTAATGTTACCTAACATACCATTGAATGAAATATCATTTGAAGTATTTAAGATAGGAATTTTTCTTACATAATTTGGGGTATCAACGTTAGCGATATTCTTTGCATGCGTATCTAACCTTAACCCTTGCGCTTTAAGTGCACCCGCACCAATATTAATAGCATCTAAAATACCCATAAGCCTACTTTCCTACATTTATAACTGTTTTCATTTGAGTAATAATACTTGACATTTCTCTTGTTGCCATCGAATATAATAATGAATTTTTTTGAATTTGAATCAATTCATTTGGAGTATTAACCGGTTCAGAATTTCGTTCTTCCATTACAGGAGAATCACCAAATTTTGAGGACATTTTTGACTCCAATGAACCTGTAACAGAGTCTCCAAGGTGGTTATTAAAATCAATGTCTTTTCTGACATACCCTGGTGTATCAACATTTGCCAAATTTTCACCTAAAACTTTATGCCTTTTAGCTATTAAATTTAGCATATTACTTGCGTTATTCATAAAATTAACTGAAGAAAAATTCATATTAACCTCTTAATTAGCTTTCTCTGATATTTATTGATTTATTATACATATCGTCAACTATTTTTGCCATACGTAAACCTGCAATTAATGATGCATTTAGTCTCAACATATCAGAAACGGAACTAAATACATTTGTATTAGAATTTTCTAATGCATTTTGTGCAATATAATCATGGTTTTTAACAAGCTTAGCATCACCTGATTCATCAGTAGCTTTTAGTTTATTACAATCACCCTGAATCAGTCCTTCAGGGTTTTGGAATTGAACAATAGGTATAACACCTATTTTGACTTCGGGAGAATTAACATCAGACATGGACGTAACGGAACCATCAACATTAATTGTTAATTTATAAACGTCTCCGGGAATTTTTATTCCTGAACCAACAAGCCATCCGTCATTTGTAATTAGATAACCGTCTTTTCCAACCTTAAACGAACCGTCACGAGTATATTGGACTTCTCCTGTCGGAGATGTAACGGGTATAAAACCATCACCCTTTATAGCAATATCATATGGATTACTGGTTATCTGCACTCCACCTTGAGTATAATCCGTTCTAACTGCCCCCGTCAAATAACCATCTTCATTTAATAACTGTTCAAATCTTACTGATTTATACCCATACGTATTATAATTAGCAAAATTTGTACCGATATAATTCATTTTATCAAACTGTACCTGTGCATTATTTATAGATTTTCTTATTATTCCTGTTATTGTACCCATAAGTCATTCCTTTATTTATTAAATTATGACGCCGAACCTAACTGAGAGATTGCTTTAGTAAGATTACTGCTTTCAATAATAAATATTTGTCTATTAGCATCAAAAGCTCTTAATGGAGTCATTAACCCCATAAATTCTCTTTCTAAAGAAACATTAGAATATTCATTATAACCTTGCTTCACCTGCGGATTCATTATAATCGAACCATTCGTATCCGTAACACCAATATTGGCGACTTTTTCAAGCTTATTTGTTTTAGCATTAAAAACGCTTAGACAACCGGATTCATTTACCACAATATCACCAAGATTGCGAGGAGTAATACTTAATTTAACAGGAACTCCGCTATCTGATAAAACCTTTGCACCTTCAAGATTCAACAAGTTACCATTTTTATCCAATTTAAATCTTCCATCTCTGGTTAACTTAACGCCCTCATCGGTTTGAACCTGAAAATATCCTTTAACAGCTAACGCCAAATCTAATGGATTACCTGTATTTGTTAGTCGTCCCACCTTGTCATCAACAGTTGTAGATATAGCATCCGAACCCAAATACTCAACAAACGAAGAGACGACAGCATCCTTTCGCTGATATCCAACTTTATCAAAGCCATTAATATTTTCATTAGCTATATTAACTATGGTACTTTGAACCTGCATCGCCCTTAAGGCCGTTTTAAGCCCACTTTCAAAATATTTAACTCCGGAATTTAGTTTCATACTTATATCCTCACATGTTAACTATATTCAATATCGATATTACCAAGAAAAATAATTAACACATTTTTAAAAAATCATACAAATAAAGTAGTGATTCATTTGTAGTTTAATATTATTTTTACAAAAGTCAAAATAATAGTTTTTAGAACTAATGACTTTTGTAATATAATTACATAGAGGCAAAATGAATATTATACAAGAATTTGATACAATTACAGCAATAGCAACGCCTATAGGTACCGGAGGAATAGGTGTTATAAGGATATCCGGTAATAATAGTTTTGAAATAACACAAAAAATTTCAAATAATACATTAATTCCTGGTAAAATACATCATTGTTGGATTTATGATGATTCTAAAAAAATCGATGAAGTTATTATATTACCGTTTAAAGCTCCTAATAGCTACACTGGAGAGGACGTTATTGAAATTCAATGCCATGGGGGTATAAATGTAATCAGAAATATTATGGATATAATTTTAAATAAAGGCGCAAGGCAAGCTGAAAGAGGAGAATTTACAAAAAGAGCATTTTTGAATCATAAAATTGATTTGTCTCAGGCAGAAGCAGTATGCGATTTAATACATTCAAAAACTCAAAATTTTGCGATTCATTCAGCAAAAAATCTCTCGGGTGTATTAGCACAAAATATTAAAGAGATTAAAACAAACATTTTTGAAGTATTATCTAAAATTATTGCGGGGATAGACTTTCCAGACGATGTAAAAGAACCTGATTATAAATATTTAGAATTAGAATTCAATACAGCTTTATCAAAAATTGATAAAATATTACATGATGCCAAATCTTCAAATGTGTTAAGGCAAGGAATAAAAATTGCCATATTAGGAAAACCTAATGTCGGAAAATCCTCCCTATTTAATGCTCTTTTGAGCCTAAACAGAGCGATTGTAACTGAAATTGCAGGGACTACAAGAGATATATTAACTGAAACTCTTGATTTAGATGGCATTCCAATTACATTAATCGATACCGCAGGCATAAGAGAAGACATAAAAATAAATAAAGTTGAACAAATTGGTATTGAGTTTTCTAAACAATCAGCACAAGAAGCTGATTTAATATTGTTTTTATATGATGCATCAATAGGTATGAATTCAGAAGATAAAGTTATTTTAGAATTAATTAAAAACAAAAATCACATAATTATTGCAAATAAATCTGATTTAAAAAAAGAGACTGGTAATAATCTGGCTTTATCTACAATCACCAAAGAGGGATTTGAAGAACTTAAACTCCAAATCAAAAAACATATAAGTGAAAAATCAATTGAAGATACGGAGTTTATTACAAATAGCAGACAGCAAAATTGCCTTAAAAATGCAAGGGAAAGTCTGAGTCAGGCTCTTTTAGCAACTCAAATAAAAGAATTACAGGATTTAATAGCAATAGATGTAAAATCAGCACTGTTATACCTCGATGAAATCACCGGAGAAGTAATCACCGATGATATTTTAAATAATATCTTTGATAATTTTTGCATAGGGAAGTAAAAAATGTTTAATGTAAAAACCTATACAAAGTATATTAAAGACTTGTTAAATTTAGCTATGCCAATGATTATTGGCAATCTTGGAATGATATTAATTGGAGCAGGAGACGTATTTGTAGCCGCAAGATATTCAACTGATTCTCTTGCAGCAATAAGCATTGCAAATTCAATAATAAGCACGATATTTTTATTTGGAATAGGGCTTTTAGTAAGTGTTTCACCTCTATTATCAAATTTTAGAGGTGAAAGAAATGAAATTAAAAAGTACTTTATACCTACAATAACTTTCTCAGTTATTTTATCAATATTATCTACTCTTGCAATCTTGCTATGTACTTTAATTATTGACAAATTAGGATTCGAAACAAAACTAATACCTGATATAAAAATTTACATGATAATATGTAGTTTTTCAACTTTTGGAGCATATTTACAAGTAGCCTTAAAAGAGTTTTTACAATCATATGAAATAGTTATTTTTCCAAACTTTCTGAATATATTAATGGTTTTTATTAATATATTTTTAAATTTTACATTTGTTTTTGGTTTGTTTGGATTACCTGAAATGGGAACTATCGGACTTGCGATAGCAACTTTGATTTCCAGAATCATCGCTGGTTTAATCTTATTTTTATATTGCAAAAAATTATTTAAAATAAGATATTATAAAGATTTTAGTTATTTTTATAAATTACTGCAAATAGGCTTCCCTATAGCAATATCTATTTTACTCGAAGTTTTTGCCTTTAATATAATAACAATACTGATTGCTAGAATATCAGGAATCTATGCAGCAGCTCAAAATATATTACTAACACTTACAACTGCCACATTTATGGTTCCTATGGCTATTTCTAATGCAATAGCAGTTAAAGTTGGTTTCGCAAATGGAGCAAAAAACTTTATTGATTTAAAAAGATATGCATTAACCGGTATAATAATATCAATAAGCTTTATGACATTATGCGCTATATGTTTTATAACTTTTCCCGATATATTTATAAAAATATTTACGCAAGATCCTGATTTAATTAAAATTTGTGTACCAATACTTATCTTAGCGGGACTATTTCAAATATTTGACGGCATTCAAGTTTCTCTTGGGGGTATATTTAAAGGAATAAAAAGAACTAATGTAGTAATGCTGGGTGTTTTTACTGCGTACTGGCTTATTGGATTACCGCTTGGTATACTTTTAGGCTTTATTTATCATTTAAATCTATATGGATTTTGGATAGGACTAACAATTGCAATTTTGCTACTTGCAATAAGTTTATTAATTACTTTTATACATTATTTTAAAACTAAATTAACATTAGATCTAAAGAAATAAGCCTAAATTATATCAATACTTTACCCTCTTAACATTTCTTAATATTAAAATTTGACTACTTTCT
>CAYMMX010000008.1:0-71860 GCA_964391675.1 uncultured Muribaculaceae bacterium
AGAAAGTAGTCAAATTTTAATATTAAGAAATGTTAAGAGGGTAAAGTATTGATATGTATACAAAAGAAACAATTTACTTTTGTATACGCATGTAGTATAATTTCTTGGGGGGATTTTATATTGGATAAGTTTTTTTTAGATAAAAAATTAGGAATTGTTTATAATCCTATTGTTAAAAATTCCTCTATAATTTTAAAATCTTTAGAAGTTCTTTTTGCTGAAAAAAAACTAAGTTATGAAAAATTCACTATAGATTCTATGAGAAGTGGTGTCGATTTTGTTTTTGTAATTGGAGGCGATGGAACATTATTAAAAACAGCAAGATTTTATGCAAGAGAATTTACTCCTGTGTTCGGTATAAATCTTGGAAGATTGGGATTTTTATCGCAAACAAATGAAACAGAATTGTCTAATTCAGTTGATAAAATTCTAAAAGGAAAATATAAAATAGAAGACAGATTAATGTTAGTTTCCAATGATGGTGTATTTGCCTTAAATGATTTTGTAATCAGAGGAACTTCTACATCCAGAACTTCAAGATTTTATTTAAACATAGATGGAAAGTTTGTTTGTGATTATTTGGCTGATGGATTAATAGTTTCAACACCAACAGGATCTACCGCATATGGACTTTCTGCAGGTGGACCGGTTTTATCTCCCAGTTTAAATGCAATATCAATTGTACCTATATGTCCTCATACATTAACAGCAAGACCTTTAGTTGTTCCATCGCATGAAATAATTTCTATATCAACATGCGATACATGTACAAGCTTTATTGTTATTGCAGATGGACAGGATTCATATAATGTTAATTCCAAGATTGAAATTGAAAAATCACCATTTAATGCAAAATTGGCATTATTAGAGGATAATGAATTTTATTCGGTTTTAAGAAATAAATTACATTGGGGCGTTGCTCCTAAGGCATAAGGATTTAGTATGATTAAGCAAATTTTAATTAAAGATTATGTTTTAATTGATGAATTGGTTGTTAAATTCGATAATGGTCTAAATGTAATTACCGGTGAAACAGGTGCCGGCAAAAGTATAATTATTAATGCAATTGACTTAGTTTTTGCTCCTCGTGTCAGCAAAGATATAATTAGATCCGGTGCAGAAAAGGCTTCTATTGAACTGACTTTAAATTATACCAAAACTGATTTATATGAAATTTTTGAGCAAAATGGCATTGATAGTTTTGGCGATGAAATAATTATTTCAAAAGAAATAACTCAAAATTCTGTTAGAACAAGGGTTAATGGAACTCTTGTTAATCAGGATTTCGTTAAAATTTTAAAAGACAAATTCTTAGATATTCACTCACAGAATCAGACCTATGTGTTTTTACAATCAAAATTTCACATTGATTTATTAGATAGTTATGCAAATGATTTTTATGGAGAGCTTTTGCGAGAATATAAAGAAGTTTTTTCTTATTACCAAGAACTTTGCAGTGAAATTGAAAAAGCAAAATCTTTATCAAATTCTACTGAAAATCAAATCGAGTTTTTAAAATTCCAAATTAATGAACTATCAGAAGCTAATATTCAAGATGAAAATGAGTATGATAATTTAAAAAACGAATTAAATATTTTAGAAAATGTTGAAAAGTTAAAAGAGCTTACCGGAACATCTTATTGGGCTTTGAAAGGAGATGATTCTTGTATTCTTGATGCTTTAGGGACAATAAAAACGAATATTTCTAAATCAGCTCAACTGGATGAAAGCTTAATTCCTGTTGAAAATGATTTAATAAATGCAACTGAAGCTTTGCAAGAAATTTCGCATACACTAAGAAATTACTCTCAAAATCTTGATAACGATACAGAAAGATTAAATTTTGTTCAAGAGAGAATATTTTTATTAGATAAGCTTAAAAGAAAATACGGAAATACTTTGACTGATGTAATTAAGAATCACGAGAATTTAAAAAAAGAGTATGAAAATATTGAGTATTCAACTTTAAATATCGAAGAATTGGAACAAAAAACTCAGGCTGTATTACAGGATTTAAATATTAAAGCTGATGAAATTTCAGAAAAGAGAAAATATTATGCACAAACTTTATCAGAATTAATTATTGAAAAACTTGAAAAACTTGAATTACCAAGAGTGCAGTTTAAGATTGATGTTGAGGACACAGAATTAAATGTTAACGGTAAAGATAGAGTTGAATTCTTAATTTCTACAAATATTTCAGAAGAAATAAAACCATTGGCAAAAGTCGCTTCAGGTGGTGAAATATCAAGAGTAATGCTGGCTATAAAAACTATTTTTGCGCAGAACGATGGCATCGATACTGTTATATTTGATGAGATAGATACAGGAATTTCAGGAAAAACTTCTCAGAGTGTTGCGGATGAAATCTCAGAACTTGCTAAATACCACCAAATAATTTTGATAACCCATCAAGCAATAATAGCCTCAAAAGCAGATAAACATTTTTATGTAACTAAATCACAAGATGATGATAAGACACAGATAGGAATTTATGTCTTGGAAGACGAAAATAGATTGAAAGCCTTGGCAGAGCTTGCAGGTGGCGAAATTAATGAGCAGTCCATGGAATTTGCAAGAGCTTTAATCAGTTAATCCTTATACTCAAAAAAAATAAAAAACATTATACTTTCTGCTAATGTGTTTGGGTATAAATAATCTTATCATGGTTTTGGTATGGAAGTTAAATAGGTGTGGTGTTATGAAAAAGATTTTTATCCCACTTGTCTTAACTTTTGCTATATTTTGTTTTTCATGTACTTTGACATCTGTTTATGCATGTATTCAAGATTCAGCGGGTTATATTACAGGTGGTGCTTGTTCAATTAAAGAATTGCAAAACCTCGAAAAAAACAAATCCGAGCAGAATAAATATCAGTTTCAGAAAAAAAATGGTATTGATTTTGCGCCAAATATGCGCCCTTCTCAAATACAGTCTATTGATAGTTTTAATTGTTTATTTGGGATGTGTCTGTATCGGAAAATTTTAGAAACTCAGAGTAAATAGAGAACTTAGGGAGAGTATGCGGGTTACTCTCCCTCTCTTTTTTATTCTGTTCTTTCAAAAAAATTTGCTATTTCTTTGTGTTTTATTATTTTTGAAATTGGTCGTCCGTGTGGGCAAGTGTATGGTTTTTCACACCTGCGCCAATTTTTTATTATTTCTTGCATTTGCCATAAATTCAATTTTTGCCCTGCTTTTACAGAAGCTTTGCAGGCTGTTGTTATTAATATTCTTTCTTCAAGCCCGTCTAAATCTCCTTCCAAATTTTGTAAAATATTGGTAAGTAATTCTTTTGGGCTTACTTTAGATAAAATTTGCGGTATTTTTTTAAAAATTAATTGAGTATCTTTCAAAAATTCTATTTCATATCCAAATTTTTGAAATTTATCTTTATTTTCTTTAAGTTGTTGAGCCTCGCTTGCTGAAACTTCTAATACATCTGAAATAAAGATTAATTGTGAAGCTGCTTGTTTTTCTGATTTTAACTTTTCATAATAGTATCTTTCTTCAGCTATATGTTGATCAATTATTTCAAGTCCATTTTCTTTCTCTATTAATATATAAGTATTTTTATATTGACCGATAATATTTTCTGTGTTTTGAATCTCAGAATTTGGTGTTTGTCTGTAAATTAAATTGTTGTCTTCATTTGTTTCCCAAGTAGTTTGAGATTTTTCCGATGCCGAAAATGATTGTTTATTTATAAGCGTATGTTGAGTTAATTCTTCTTCTTTTACGTATATATCATCTGTATTATTCTGTTTACTTTCAGGCATTGCTACAAAATTATTTGGAAGGGTATAGGTTTCAAGTTCGTTTTTTTGCCCTAATGAAAAGTTGGAGAGAGCCATATCAATTGCTGAATATATAAAATTAAATATTTGGTTTGTATTTTTATATCGAACTTCTTTTTTTGTAGGATGAACATTTACGTCAATTTCTGATGGCGGAATTTCTAGATTCAAGACAATAAAAGGGTATTTAGTACTGCCTATTAAATTTTTATAAGCATTATCAATTGATTTTTGGAAAACAGGACATTTAACCATTCTTGAGTTAATATAAATGTGATAATTTTTCTTGCTCGAACGCGTAAAATCAGGAGTACTGACAAAACCTGAAATTTTAAAACCTGATAATTTATCTGTTTTTAAAACCTCTTTTAAGTGCTCGGTTACTTCTTGTGAATAAACTTCATTTATGGCTGTTTTTAAATCATTTAACCCGGTTGTTTTAATAACAGTTTTTCCGTTATTTTTGAGTTCAAAAGATATTTGCGGATTTATTATTGCAAGTGATTGTATTAGTTCTTGAATATAAGAGAATTCTGTTTTTGGATTTTTTAAGAATTTTAGACGTGCAGGCAGATTAAAAAATAAGTTTTTAATTTCCATTATAGTTCCAACAGCACATCCGGTTGTTGTTTTTTTAACTTCTGAGTTTTCGCATTCAATTTTTGTTCCGTAATCAAAGTCTTTTGTTCTTGTTGTACAAGTTAGTTTTGCTATAGAAATTATACTTGCAAGTGCTTCGCCTCGAAAACCAAGAGTTGATATATTAAATAAATCTTCATTTGTTTCAATTTTGCTTGTAGCATGCTTTGAAAAAGCAAGAATTATATCATCCGGATGTATTCCGCTGCCGTTGTCTGCGATTCTTAAATCTCTGCAATCATTTAAGACTTCTACAGAAATTTTATTGGCACCTGCATCGATAGAGTTTTCTACCAATTCTTTAACTACCGAAGCAGGTCTTTCGATAACTTCTCCTGCGGCTATTTGATTAATCAGGTGGTTTGATAATTGCTTGATTCTTTTCATACTTTAATTCTACTCTAACAAGATGAGTTTTTTCAAATATACATTAAATTAATGATTACAATCTTTACACAATTTTTTATACTATCAAAAGATATTGGGAATATAAGAGATTTTATGGTTAAAAGTAACTTAAAAACAAAATTGTCACCTGCTAAAAAAGCAGATTTAAAAGTAGTTGATCAAAATGCGATAAAAACAACTTCTTATAGCGATATAAATTTAAAGCAATGGAAAAATTATAACCATATTAAAACAGACACTTTATGGGAGTTTCCGACTAGATCAAAAGAAGGCGGGCACTCAAATGAGTATCATGGTAATTATATTCCACAAATTGCTCAACAATTGTATGAGAGATTTACCAAAAAAGGCGATATTGTCCTTGATCTATTTTTTGGATCAGGAACTTCAGGTATCGAGGCTGTAAATATGCAAAGACGCTGTATTGGAGTCGAGTTAAAAGATGACTTGGCTGAAGCAGTATCTGAAAAATTCACCCCAAAACAATTAGTTACGGATGTAAACATTATTTGTGCAGATTCTACCACCCAACTTTCAAAAGATAAAATTAAAGCAAGGTTAGATATTATGGGTAGAGAAAAAGCTCAGTTCTTAGTATTGCATCCACCTTATGATGATATTATTAAATTTTCTGATAAAAAAGAAGATTTGTCGAATTGTTCAAGTCCTGACGAGTTTTATGATTTATTTGAAAAAGTTGCAAAAAACGGTTATGATTTACTCGACAAAGGTCGTTTTGCAGTTTTAATTATCGGTGATAAGTATTCAAATTCACAAATTCAGCCATTGGGTTTTGAATGTATGAAAAGAATGAATAATATAGGTTTTATTACAAAGTCAATTATTGTAAAAGATATTCAGGGCAATGAAAAAGCAAAAGGAAAAACTGCTAACTTATGGCGTTATAGAGCACTTGCCGGAGGCTTTTACATATTTAAACACGAATATGTAATGATTATGCAAAAAGTCTAAATGTTAATATTCCTTTTGGTATAGTCTTAGTAAATTGTGTGTGCTATCATTTTAAAATGAAAATATCTGATGAAATTGAAGTATATATAGAAAAATTATCAAATTTGGGTTTTGGAATAGCAAAATACGAAGGTTTAGTTGTTTTTGTAGAAAATTCTTGTCCGGGTGATAAGCTGAAGGTTAAAATTACCAGACTAAACAAAAATTGGGCTAATGCGAAAATTATTGAAATTATACAAGCTTCGATGCATCGAATTGAACCTTTGTGTGCTTTACAAAAAATTTGTGGAGGTTGTCAACTGCAATTTATTGACTATAACTATCAACTTCAGCTTAAAAAAGAAATTGTGGAAGATGCAATTAAAAATATTGCAAATTTAGATATTGAAATTAAAGATGTTGTACAAAGCCCTGAAATATATAAATACAGGCATAAGATTCAATATCCGATTTCACAAACAAAGGTTTCTAAAAGACTTTTAGCGGGATATTATAAGTCAAAATCTCATGAAATTATAAACATTAAACACTGTCCTATTCAGCCTGAAATAGGTAATAATATAATAGAATTTCTAAGAAATTCCGCCTTTGACTACGGTATATCAGGATATGATGAAAAAAAACATTCAGGCGATTTAAGACATGTTGTTTTGAGAATTTCTGCGGCTACAGGCAAAGTCCTTGTTACTTTGGTTGTTAATTCAACAAAAACTTTCGATAGATTAAAAGATTTTTCAAAAAGTATCTATGATAATTTCAAAGAAGTAAGCGGAGTTTGTATGAATTTTAATTCAAAAAAAACAAATGTAATTATGGGTGAAAATACTGAACTAGTCTGTGGAAAGGGTTTTATTAAAGAGAGAATACTAGATAAGACATTTAGAATTGGTCCAAAGACTTTCTTTCAAATCAACCCAAAAAGCGCAGAAAATATTTTTTCCTTTGTTAAAGAATATATCCATAGTAATTTCGAACAACCAATAGTTCTTGATACTTATGCAGGGGTCACATCTTTTGGTATATGTGTTTGCGATGTTTGTAAAAAAGTTGTGAGTGTTGAAGAAAATAAAGAAGCTGTTAACTTTGCACAAGAAACAATTAATGCAAACGAAATCACTAATATAGAACTTCACAATATGGATACCCAAAAGTTTTTTGAAAAAGAAATTAAAACAAAAAAGAGAAAATTTGATGTTATAATTCTTGATCCGCCAAGAAAAGGATGTAGTGAAAAGAGTTTAGATTATGCGCTTCAGACATGTAAAGGTAAAATAATTTACGTAAGTTGTAATCCTGCAACTTTGGCAAGAGATTTAAAATACCTTGCAGCAAAAGGTGCAGAAATAGAATTTATTCAGCCATTTGATATGTTTTGTCATACTTACCATATTGAAAATGTTGCTGTAATTACAATTAATGATTGATAATTTCATTGAAAACTTTTTCTGCAAATCTATCTGTCATTCCTGACATAAATTCTATTATAGAAACTCTATATTCATTTTGATCTTCAATGTTATATATGATTTTATTTGAATAATTTTTTTCTGCTTTTTGGACTAAATCAGCATTAGAATATTTTACTAACCAATCACTATATATTTTTGTTAAGGTTGGTTTTGTATCTTTTAATTTTTCTAAATTTATTAGAGTATTTTTGCCATCATAGAGACTATCTAATGTTTCAAAAACAGTATTCATAACAGAATCATATTTTCTTGCATATATTTTATCTTTAGGTTCGTAAATGTTTTCATAGTTGAATTTTTTAACAATATTTATTATTTTTAAAGTATTTGGAGAAAATATTAAGCCTACTTTTGTGTTACTGTTTGCAATTAAATCAGACTTAAATCTGTTTAGTAAGACATTATTATTAATTATTTCTATAGTTTCTCCAGTCTCGTCTTTAATTATTTTTCTTAAGGTATTCAATTTTTCCGGATCCAAGAATTTATTGTTTATAGCATCTTCAATATCTTTACCAAGATAAGAAATTTTATCGGAGACTTTTACAACACAACCTTCCCAGGTAAATGGCTGGGGTCTGTTGTTTTTGTGGATTGAACGTAAATCTATATATTCGCTTCTTGGTTTTATGCCATTTTCATCAACTTCACCACAGTGAGAAATTATTCCATCCCTTACAGCATAGGTTAAATCTAAGTTTTTATGATAACCAAATTCGTCTAATTCAGTCTCAATATCATCAGCAAATCTCATGCTGTTTTTTTCGTGATAAAACCCTTCTTCCCAATATTTTGACTTAATATCATATTTCTTAATTATATCGTTTATTCTTCTCTCTCCGGCATGTCCAAAAGGCGAATGCCCAATGTCGTGTCCAATTGCAATAGCTCTTGTTAATCTTAAATTTAGCCCGAGAGCTTCTGCAATATCTTCGGCTACAGAAGCAACTTGTTGTACGTGATGTATCCTTGTTGAGGTCATATCTATTTGTGGGTTAGGAAAAACTTGAGTTTTATATGCCATCCGATTGTATGCTCCGGATAATAGAATTTTGTTATAATCAAGCTTAAAAATTTTATCTGAGTCTTTTGCATCTACCATTATGCCGGATTCTTTTGCTATAAGTTTTTCCCATAAAGGATGAGCCGTACTTGTAGCTAAATGTTTAAATAAACCTTTATGTTTAATTCCTTCAAAGTTTATTTGAGAATTATACGCCCTTAAGTTTGCAAATTTTGTTGGAATTTTGTTTATTTGGTTAGTAACGGGGTAAATTTGTTTTTCTGTTTGTTTTGCTTCTTTGAGGTTATTATAATAACTTTTTTTCCTTGCGGCTAATGTAATTGGCAATACTTGCATTTTAGTCTCCCGTTACTTTTTTCATATTTTTATAATGAGTAGAATTTTCGATTAATTCATCAATTTTTGTTTTAGATAATTTTAAATATTTTGATGAAGATAAGACAGGGATGCCAGCTTCTTTTGCTTCTTTAATTTCGAGCTTCATGCCGCCTTTTGGTCTTCCAAAATATACAAGCAAATCGCATCTCTTTACTAAATCTATGCAACCGCTTAATGCAAATTTTCTGCTTTGAGGTTTTGTATCATCAATGAATTTAGGCCATGTCGAATGGTTCCAATAAGGATAATCACCTTTTTTAGTTATTTTATCAGCATATGTTAAAGCTTTTTGCATGTTAAATTCAATGTAGCTTTTAATTGTAGGAAATTCTTTTGTGGCTTTAAAACCTGTGGCAAGTGTTGAACAAAGATAAACTCCTTTATTTTGCTTAAATGAAATTTTTTCATTGTTAAATGTATTGTTAATGCATAATAAATTAACTCTCATAATATCTCCCTGATTTTTCCTCCCGTAATTATTTGATTATAGAGTATTACGATAAAATTTAAAACATTTTTTATATACTAATTTAACATAATTTAACCTACTCACTCGACATTTAAATTTTTTTTTAGTACGATTAAACTATTGAGTCTTATATAACACTATTGTTTTCTAAGATTTTGTAGATGAAGCTCTGTTTTTTAGAGTATTCATTAAAACTAATTAATACACTGATTAAGTAATGATATCGAAATATAAATAAAGGAGAATTAATATGCAAGTAATACTTAAAAAAGATGTACAAAACCTTGGCGAAGCAGGTGATTTGGTAAATGTAAAAGATGGTTATGCAAGAAACTTTTTGCTTCCTCAAAAAGTTGCTGAAGTAGCAACAGACGGAGCATTAAAGAATCGTGAACAAAATCTTGTAAGAATTAAAGCTAAACAGGAAAAATTACATCAACAAGCTATAGAAACAGCTAAAAAAATTGAAGAATTAGCTAAGTTGGAATTGAGCGCAAAAGCTGGAGAAAGCGGTAAATTATTTGGGACTATCACTACCAAAAAATTATCTGAAGAATTAGTGGCAAAAATCGGTATTACAATTGATAGAAAAAATGTTTCACTAAATGCACCGATAAATAAAGTTGGTGAGTATAAAATGCTTATTAAGCTAACTTCTAAAGTTAAAACTGAATTAGCAGTTATTGTTACTGCTTCTGAAGTTTTAAAAGAAGAACTTAAAGAAGCTGAGGTAATTGAAGAGTAATTATCATTTAGCGTGCAAATTTTCACTTATGTGAAAATTTGCACGCGTTATTTTAAATTATATTAATAGGGGATTGATTATGGGTTTAAAATTGGAAAGTATGGCTATAGGCTCTTTGCCGCATAAAAATCTTGATGATGCAATGAGAATAGTTGAAAACAATTTCCCTAAAATTCCTTTTTGGCCTCAACTTGCTAAGTTGAATAAAAATGAAGATATGATTGTTCAATTTCTTGAGAGACTTCCGGGAATTGTTATTGAAGATAGTAAAACATATATGGATAACGAATCGGAGTTGTTTTTTGAGCAACTAGAAGAGCTTTTTATGGATTATGAAGATATTATTTCCGATTTCGATTCAGAATTGTTGAATAAGTATGCTATAAGTGAAGATTATTCTTCCACTTTTGCTCCTTTTTTAGAGGTAATAAAAAGAACAAAACCAAAATTTGCAAAAGGTCAAATTGTAGGACCGTTTACACTTGCAACTACCCTAACAGATAAAGATGGTAAATGTGTTTTTTATGATGAAACATTAAGAGAAGTTATCGTTAAAACACTTTCTTTAAAAGCTTTATGGCAAATTATTAAAATTAAGAAGGCTAATCCTGATACGATTCCGATTATTTTTATAGATGAACCTTCAATTTCTCAGTTAGGAACATCTGCTTTTATTACTATTTCAAAAGAAGATGTTATAGAAATTTTTAAAGAAGTTTCAGATATTATAAAAAGTGCCGATGCAATTAGTGCAATACATTGTTGCGGTAAATGCGACTGGAATGTTCCTATTGAAAGCGGTGTAAATATAATTAATCTTGACGGTTATTTCTTTGCACAGAATCTAAGTTTATTCTCTTCTGATATTAAAAAATTTCTGGATAATGGAGGTATAATAGCTTGGGGAATTATACCTACTCTTGATTCTTTGGCTTTAGAGAATGCAAGTTTAGAATCTATGGTAAATAAATTTGAGGAAGCAATTAATTATCTCATTAATAAAGGTATTGAGAAAGATTTAATTTTAAATAATAGTATGATTACGCCGTCTTGCGGTGCAGGGTCATTAAGTGTTGATTTATCTAAAAAAGCGATGACTCTAACTAAAAGTTTATCAGAAAAATTACAGGAGAAATATAATTAGTGACAATTAAACTTGCAATTACAGGGAAAAGCGGAAGCGGAAAGACAACAATAACAAAAGCATTTTTAAGAATTTTTCAAGAAATTTATCCTGAAAAATCTATACTTTTATTTGATAATGATTTATCAAGTGAGCTTGGTCATAGTTTTGGTCTAGATATAAGAAATACTATTTATGGTATAAGAAGTGGGAAACACGAGTATAAATCTCCAATTCCCGAAAATATGTCAAAACAAGAGTATATTGATTGGGCTTTGGAAGATATTGTAGTATCTGTCGGTGAAAATGTCGACATAATTATTTCTTGGTTTGTGGGATCTAAAGATTGCAGATGCCCAATCACAAAACAATTGAATGATGCGATTGTTAAATTAATGGAAAGATATGATATAGTTATTTTTGACTGCGAATTTGATTTAAAATACCTAAATCAATTAGTTGATACTGATATTGATACAACAATAATTGTCGCAAATCCAACGGATGAATCGGCACATTTGACTAAGAGAATTGAAGAATTTTCGGCAAAATATTCAGCAGGCGGACAGCTTGGCGTTGTTTTAAATAAAGTAGGAACAAAAGAAATTGTATCTGTATACGAGTTACTTAAAAAATATGATCTGGAAATTCTTGGTGTAATTCCGATTGATGAAAATCTTGTACAACATTCAATAGAAAAAGATTCAGAAGTTATTCAAGAGGCAATCAAACAATTTTATTTTAGATTAAACCTTCCGCAAGTATAGTATTTTAATTATTGAAATTGAACTTATGATTATTATGAGTAAACTCATAATTTGAGCAATAGGCACATTATGTATGTTTAAAACGCTATCTATTCTTATATTTTCGATAACAATTCTTATAGCAGAATATAAAATCAGATATGAAAAAAATATAATTCCATCTTTATTTTTACTTGTTTTTCGAATAATAAAAAATAAAATTATTAATATGACTATATCTAAAATACTCTCATATAAAAAAGTCGGATGAAAAAAATTGTATTGCATATACTCAATAGGTCTTTTATAGATAGGTATATATATTTTTATGAAGAATTCAGTAGGTTTACCAAAGGCTTCCGAGTTAAAAAAATTACCCCATCTTCCAATAGCCTGTCCCAAAATTAATCCATATGAGAATATATCACAGAGTTTTAATATTGGTAATTTATGTTTTTTTGCATAAATTATTCCGCCTAAAAGACCTCCAAAAATTGCGCCATGTATAGATAACCCGCCATGTCGAATTTCTAAAATTTCTATTAAATTTTGAGAAAAATAATCATATCCAAGTAAGCAATAATAAAGTCTTGCACCAATTATAGCCCCAATTATTATGTGAGGTGATATATCATAAATAATATCAGGATTTAGCTCGGGATAATATTTTTTTGTAATAAAATTTGTTAGTAATACTCCGCAAAACAGCGAAATAGCCATTATTATGCCATAATAATAAACAGGCATAGATCCAATATTAAAAGCAACTTCGCCCGGTGATGCAAACATGATTAATTTTCCAAAGATATACTTGTAGAATATTTAGGCAATTCTTTTTTTAAATACTCAATTTTTTCTTCTACTTCTTGTTTATCTTGGATATTTGCCCCTTTTTCAATATAGTTTGTATAAGAAATTATTGATGCACTTAGGAGTTTTTCTATTTCTGCTTTTTGCTCAGATGTTAATATATTTTTTTTATTTGCATCTTTTTCTTCTTCTTCTTCTGCAATTTTGTCTGTATTATTATCCTTATTGTTAATAGTTCCATCAATTATGGCTTTTGCATAGTTTTCTTGAGCTACTGCCAGCGAGTAGTATGCATCTGCAAAGCTTGGTTTAAGTTTAATTGAATTTTGGAATGTTTCTACTGCTTCAGGATATTTTTCGGCTTGTGTATATGCTATTCCTAGATTATAATGTGTTTCAAAAATAGTACTGTCTAAATCAATACTGGATTTAAGTCTGCTTATAGCATTTTCATAATCTCCTTTGTCCAAGTAAGCTTTAGCTTTATCATTAAGTTCTTGGACTGCAAGATTGTTTATACAAGCTGTTGAAATAACTGAAACGAAAAGTATTAAGACTAATAAAAAAGCTTTTTTCATATCCACCCCTTGTGGATTTAATTTTATAACAAAATAAAATATTTGGCAATAAAAAGAATTTAAGTTACAATAAACAAGTAAAATATATAAATATAAAGTAAGTTATTTAGATTTATTAATTCAGTTTTTATTTAATAGGAGTTGTTATGTCAGATGATAAAGTAATAAGTTTAGGTTCTAAAAAATCAAAAAAAGAATCTAAAGAGAAAGATTCAGAAGATCAACAGGAAGTTATCTATTGCAGTTTTTGTAAACGTCCTAATACTCAGGTTATAAAAATGGTACAAGGTCCGGGAGTTAATATTTGTTCAGAATGTACAATGATTGCAGTTCAATATTTAATATTAAATGACAGAATGTTATCTGCTGAAGCTCAAATGATTTTAGATGCATTTTGGGGTAAGAGTAAACATTAAATTTAAGAAAGGTAGATTGTTTTAATGAATCAATTGAATAAGCTTCAAATTAAAGCAGAAGTATTGACAGTATTATCTAAATTACAAGCCAATTTAGAAGCTGTTAATATAGATAATGAACTTGAAGTGTTAGCTGCACAAGAAGATAAAAAATCTATTTTAGACGTATTAATTAAAGAACTTTGTAAGTCTAATGATCAAAGAGCTATATTGGTTTGTTTTATGTTACTGAAACTTTGCGAACAGCGTGAATTAGAAGAAGCCCTTTGGGGTGTTTTGAAAAATCAGACTGTTATTGATTCAACAAAAACCATTATATTAAACGTTTTGAAGGATATGGGCAATAAGGTTGAATATGAAAAATTAGAAGAGTATTTTGAAAACCCGGATGAAGTTGTCGATGCTGATACAAAAAGGCTTTTACAAACAGCAATTATTAATCCCGAGGCACAAATAGATTTTCTGGATTTTTTAAATTCGCTCTCGGATAATGATCAGAAAATTTTAGTACAGTCTTTGGGTGAAGATTATTCTTCAGATAATTTAGCCAATATTTTGAATCCTCTTATTATATATTCTCCTACTTCGGAGTTAGGAAAAATTTCGATAGATATTTTAGGTGATACAAAGTCTCAATTGGCACTTCATTCTCTTGAGGAGGCTTTAAAGTTTGTAGAAGATGATGAAACTATTATGCTTATCAAGAGAAATATTTCCAAGTTGAAATTAGCTGGAGTTAGAGAAGATAATGCAATAGAATTTTATAAAAGTTTATTGTCCTCAAGACCTTATTTCTCTTATACAAGTTTTCCGGATGGACATGGAAACCAAGCAATTATATTTTCACGTGAAAGAAAAGAAGATGAAACTATTCAGATGTTTGCTTTTGTATTGAATGATAAGTATGGAATTATAGATTGTTTCGGATTTAATGAAATAACAAAACCGGAATTCGAAAGAATTGTTTATCGATTTTATAATGATGATGATCATATATATATAAATCCAACTGTAATTAAATCTATTTTAGTTGATGCAGAAAGAACAACTAGAAAAAACGGAATTAAACTATCATATGAATACATATGTTGGAGAATTATATTGTCTGATATTGAAGTTGACCCAATTCCCGTTGAACTTATTTTAAAAAGCAAGTATTTATCTGAACCTTTATCGGAAAAAGGTTTGGACAAAATTTACATGTTTGATTTTATTCAGAAATGGTTTTTTGATACAGAATACAGTGATGAATTTAAAAACGTGATTTCTTCATTGAATTCTGAAATCCAAAGCGGAAATTCAACACCGAATTTAGATGATATTGTAGCAGAATCTATTGATACAATATTTGATGTAGAACAGAAATCACTCCTTGATAAAAGGATTTTAATGAGTGCTTACTTAAAATATTTATCAGAAGGACGACCTGATGCACATGAAGAAGCACAATTACTTTATTCTTTATACTTGGATGAGGATAAAAAATCTAAATTGGCTGAAAATATTATTAAAAAAAGCATTTACGAATATTATGTAGCTCTCAAATTTAAATATAAAGAAATAGGTAAAACAACTAACATTTTTACTATGAAGAATAAGCAAAAAGATTTTGAATTAACACAAAAGCAAGTTGATTCTATGATTTCGTTAATAGAGAAAATGTGGGTAAAAAATTAAACGTGGTACAAATGCATAAAATCATGGCACTGGATATAGGAACCAAAAGAATAGGTGTTGCTCTAAGTGACTTTTTACAGATTATTGCATCAGGACATTCTTGTGTAGAAAGAAAATCAGATAAATTTGCGTATGAATCAATTTTAAAAATTGCTAGTGAAAACAATGTTCAAAAAATCATAGTCGGGATTCCTTTTAATATGGACAACTCTGAAGGATTACAAGCTCATAACTGTAAAGAGTTTGCGAACCTTTTTGAAAACGAGTTTGAGGTTATATATGAAGACGAACGACTTTCTTCGGAACAGGCAGAAGAAAATTTAAAAAACAGAAAAATTAATTATAGAAAAAATAAAGGACTTATTGATATTGAAAGCGCTTGTATTATTCTAGAACAATATTTATCCAAAATAAAATAAATTAATTTTTAGAGATTGTGCCAAAAATTTGTTTCTGTTAAACTCAGTTTAAATAATATTTATTTAAAACTATAAATAAGAAAGTGAGCAAAAATGACAAAACAAGAAGAAAAACAGTTAATTGAAACTGTAGATGAATTAGGTAATACAGTTAAATTTGAATTATTCGACATAATTGAATACGAGGATAAAGAATATGCCTTGCTTTGGCCTGAAGATAGAGCTGAAGATGATGATGAAGTTGTTTTAATGCGCCTGATAAAAGATGGTGAAGATTATATATTTGAAGCAATAGAAGATGATGATGAGTTTCAAAAGGTTTCTGAATATATTGAAAACTTAGACGACGATATTGATGAAGGTTAATAATTAATTTTATGTTTGAAAAATTTACCGAAAAAGCAATAAATGCTGTTACAGAAGCTCAGCAACAAGCTAAAGTTCTTAATAATGCTTATGTACAGCCTGAACATTTATTATTGGCTATTGCTAAACAGGCCAAAGGCGTTTCGCTTAAGCTTTTTAGATATCATAATATTTCATTTAATGACCTTAAAGATGCGGTAGAAAAAAAACTACGATTTGAAAAATCTAAAAAAGATTTACAAACTGTTCCTTTTAGCGAAAATTTTAAAAATTTACTTAAAGAAGCATTGGATTTAGCAAATAAATCCGGTAATAGTTATGTTTTATTTGAACATTTATTTATTGCGGCAATAAAAGATAAACTTTCATATAATCTTAGAATTTTAGAAGAACTTGACTTTAATGTCAAAAATGCTAATGAAATATTGTTACGTATAGTTCAAAAGAAAACAAAAAGGCTTCTTCATCCTGAAATTGATGACAATAAGGATACGGACAATATATTATCAAACGATAATCAAGACTACCTTTTTGAAGATGAAAGCGCATCTAAGATTTTTAATAATGCCCTAGCCAAGCTTCATAACTCAAAATATGAAATACTTGGAACAGAACAAATAATATCTTCTATTCTTGATGAACAAGACTTTGAAGTTTGTGAAATTATGAGAGAACATGGTATTGATTCAAAACTTTTTGAAAATGTGCTTTTGCAGATTGATTCTCGTAAATCGGAGTATGATGATAAACGTGTCGTATTCACTCCAAGTGCTTTTAGAGTTATGGATTATGCTTCTCAAACTGCAAGAGAACTTGGTTCACCTATTGTTAAACCTGAACATATTATATTAGGTTTACTTAAAGCAAAATGTGGTGTTGCGTATGATGTCTTTGAATTTCTTAAGGTAGATAAGGATAATTTGGCTGAAGATATTATAAAACCAATTGAAAAACAAATGCCTCAAGCATTGACAATTTTGAGGCTTGCTAAACAAGAAGCAAGAAGATTGGGTAGAAATGTTGTTGGTACAGAGATGATTTTACTTGGAATAATTAGTGAAGGAACAGGTATAGGGTTTACTGTATTAAATAGTCTGGGGATAACGCTAAAAGATGTAAGACAAATTATTGAAAAAGTTATTGGTTACGGCAATGAATATTATGATACGGAAATAATATTTACCAGACGTGCTAAAAGAATATTAGAGGTTGCTTGGCAAAAAGCTAAAAAATATAACAGACCCAGAATAATGTCCGAACACTTACTTTATGCTATTACTGCAGAATCATCTTCAGTTGCGATGAAAGCTTTAGAACAGTTAGGTGTCGATGCTGTAGAAATAAGACAAGGTATTTTAAAAGAAATAGAACAATAATTTATGATTGATATTGTTGAAAATTTTTTAAAAAAATATAATTTAAACTTTTCTGATAAAACTTTTTTAGTAGGATTTTCAGGCGGGTATGACTCATTGTGTCTTTTAGATATTTTACATAATTTATCTTATAAATATAAATTTAAGCTCATTGCATTGCATTTAAATCATAATTGGCGAGGCGAAGAATCTTCACAAGATGAAGTAAACTGCAGAAATTTTTGTAAAGAAAGAAGTATTGAATTTGTTTCAGAGATATTAAGTAGTGATATCCTGAAAACAGAAAATTCTGCGCGTGAAGCCAGGTATGATTTTTTTGTTAAATATGCTGAAAAATATTTAAATAGTGAAATTTTCACCGCACATACTTTATCTGATAATGCTGAAACAGTTTTATACAGGATAGTAAAAGGAACAGGAATTGTTGGCTTGCAAGGAATTTTGCCATTAAGAAAGATTAATTCCTATAATGTTTATAGACCTTTATTGTCTTTTTCAAGAAACCAAATTGAGGATTACTGTAATTCTAAAGGCCTTGTTCCTAATAGTGATTCATCTAATTTTGATATAAATTTTAAGAGGAATTTTATCAGGCACAAAATTATGCCGTTATTTGATGAAATCAATTTTCATGCTGAAAAATCAATTAATTCTCTTTCTAAACTTGCTGTCAGTCAAACTAATATTGTTAATGAGTATATATGTCTGATATTGAAAAATATTTATATCGATAAAAAAATTTATACATCTAAATTTGTAGAATTGTCTGAAGATGTTATGCGAAAAATTATTTATGACGGTTGTTTAAAATACGGATTAGATTATGATTATAAAAAAATAAATAATATTTTAGAATTTATTATAAATAATTCCAAATCAAAAGCCGGTTCAAGATACTCTCTTACAAAAAAATTATGGCTTTTTGTAAATAACAAATATATTTATGTAATTGATAATATAAAAGGTGATGTTTGTGATACAGAAATTAAGATAAATTCTGAAGGTCAGTGGCAATTTTCTTCAGAAGCTTTGTTTTCACTTGAAAAATATAATGGTAATCAAATTGACAACTTCCCTAAAGAGAATGCAAAAATTGCATATGTGAACTTAAACTTTGTAGGATTGGATTTAACAATAAGGACACGTAGAGAAGGGGATTATATTATTCCTTTTGGAATGCATGGTAAAATGAAATTAAAGAAATATTTAAATTCAAAGGGTGTATTGCAGCATGAAAAAAACGAACTTATATTATTATGCAAAGACTCAGAAGTATTATGGGTTGCTGGTGTTGGATTAAGCAATAAATTAAAAGTTGTTGATATACCAACTCATGTGCTAAAATTAGATAATATTGAATAGAGGAAGTGTTATGGAAATTAATAAAAATGATATAAAAGATTTATTTACGGAAAAGGATATTCAAAATAAAATCAAAGCTTTGGCGAATGAACTTAATGATTTTTATTTAATGCAAGAATTATATGTAATTTGTGTCTTAAAAGGTTCAATTATGTTTACTGCTGATTTGGTTAAGTTTTTAAATATGCCTGTTCAAATGGAATTTATAAGACTTTCAAGTTATGGTTCATCAACTACATCTTCCGGTAAAGTTAACGCTGTTGATATTTCTCTTCCTGATTTAAACGGGAAAAATGTTTTAGTTGTAGAAGATATTGTGGATACCGGTTTAACTGCAAAATTTTTGTTGGATTTTATTAATAATAATTTTAAGACAAAATCTACTAAATTTTGTTCATTGTTAGATAAAAAATGTTTTAGAAAAACAGAAATTGAACCTGATTATGTAGGGTTTCATGTAGATAATAAGTTTGTTATAGGATATGGACTTGACTATAACGGATATTACCGAAATTTACCTTATATAGGTTATGTGGAAGTCTAAAATTTAAACAAAAAATTAAAACAATGTGTCGAATTTTGGTTTTGGTCCATTTACTTTTTCATCAGCTGCATCCATCATCAAAGTAGTATTAAAGTTTGCTGTACGAATTCTGTTTAATTCATGTTCTATATTTCCACTAAATACATTTTCATTTTTTTCAAGATAGTTAAAAATAGGCTCAAGAACACCACCAGCAACGTCTCCTGTTGTTTTGCCGATTTGTTTCAGTGTTCTTTCCGGAACTTTTACATTAAGCCCGAATCTTTGTGTAGTATTAAAAAAACCTGTGAATGAAGTTTCTGACATTTTACCCCTCAATTTCGATTTATATCTTATTTAATCGGAATCTACACAGATAAAGTTTAATAATTAATTAATAAATTTCTAAAAAATTTACAAAATGTAATATAAATTATTTATTTAACTTCTAACTCGCAACACATTTGGCAAGCTTCAAAAATTTTTGAAGCTTTTAAATTTTTTCTAAAACAACAATATTTAGGTGAATTTAAGACCTCTATTAGTTTATTATCTTGTATATTTCCAATTTTATATGATAAACAAGGATAAACATCGCCTTCAGGATTTATGTGGATATTGGAAAAAGGGTACATGCATTTATTGTAAATCTCTTGTATTGGCTTGTCTTCTTCATAGTTAAAGAATTGTTCAATTTTTTCTAATGTATTCTTTGCTCTATAAAATTTTGGCGAAAAACGTATTTTAACTTTTGAAGTCTTACTCAGGCTCATTAGTTCTTTATAAACTTCTTTAAAATGTTCCAAGTCAAAATATTTTTTAATCGGATATTTTGATAAATAAAATTCTTCACCAAAATTTTCACGAAGTATTGAATTCTGTTTTAAATTATTGTTTCTTAGAAATGCAATTGAAAGAAAATCAAAACCCATTTTATCGCATAATTTATATAATTTAGGTAAATCATCAAGATTATTTTCTAGTACAATTGTTTTAATATCAATCATAGGTCTTTGTTTTTTATTTTTTTTTGAATTTAATTTTTCTAAATTTGATATAACTTGTTCAAAAATACCCTCTTTACCTCTGTTTATATCATGGTTTTTTCCGTATCCATCCAGTGAAACTGATAAAAGCATTAATTTATTTCTTAAAAACGAATCAATAATTTCATCGTTAATTAAAATTCCGTTCGTTACAACATTAACTTTCCCTAATGTTTTTTTAGCAGTTTGTTCCAGAATTTCAATAAAATCTTTTCTTATAAGGGGTTCCCCACCTACAATAGTTGCAAAAGAATAAAATGGAATTTGTTCAATTATGTTGGACCATTGTTCGGTTGTAAGTTCATTTTTATTTCTGTTATTTCCTACATAACAATAAGGACAATTTAAATTGCATAAATAAGTTATTTCAAAAAAATATCTCAAAGGAATTAATGCTTTACCAAGTTTGTTATTATATGAAGATAGCGCATATAAATTTCTAACATTATCAAAGAGTTTTGAATAATTAATTAATCCTTCCATATATTAATTTTATCACGAATTAGCTGAGTATATTAATCTCAGAATTTATATATGTAAATTTATTTTTATACACCTCTGTGATAATATTGATTTATGGAAGAAAAATTAAAAATAATAATTAAATCAATGCAAAAAATTGATATTGAAAATGTTATAAAAATTGAAGAGCAGGCCTACGGTGAACATCATTGGTCAAAAGACTCCTTTTATGGAGAATTGGCAAATAAATTAGCATATTACTATTCGGCATTTGATTCTGCCGGTGAATTGGTAGGTTATGCCGGTTCTTGGAGAGTCATTGATGAAACCCATATCACTACTATTGCTGTTAGACCTGATATGAAAAGAAAAAAAATAGGTGAAGCATTACTTATTAAGATTTTGGATGATTGTTATAATTCAGAAATTAAATATATTACATTAGAAGTAAGAGTAAGTAATGAACCGGCAATTAAACTTTATGAAAAATATGGTTTTAAATCTCTGGGTTTAAGAAAAGGATATTACCAAAATAATAACGAAGATGCGTTAATTATGTGGACAGAAAATATATTTTGGGATAAATTTAAGTTAAGATATAATGAGAATATCGAAAAAATTAAAAATTTTATTGAAGTAAAATGACAAAAAGAATTAAAGATCAATTAATAAATTTTAAATATCAAAATCAACCATTAAGATTCAACTTATGTGTATTAGTATTGGTTGCACTTTGTGCATTCTTAATTGTAATTGCAACGTTTACCCAATTAGATTTTTTCCATTACATAATCCCTTTTGACGCATTATCTTATTTGGATTCAAATTTTAAAGATTCTGAAGTGATGAGTCATTTTTTAAAACATTATCGCTATATCCCACAAATTCCTGCAATAATGTTTATTGTAGTTTTGTTGGGAAGAAGATATGGTATAGTTTCTATATTAATATATTTAATTATTGGTTTGTTTTTTGCTCCGGTTTTTGCACTTGGTGGAGGATTAGATTATGTTTTTCAATATGGATTTGGATATATTTTAGCTTATATTCCTGCAGTTTTTTTCTCAGGCTCAATAATTCAAAGCGGATTATCTTATAGAAATATGGCTAAGTCTACTTTAGTCGGAGTTTTAACAATTCATATAATCGGAATTTTATATATGCTATTTATTGCTACCCTCGAAAAGGAATCATTGTCTGTTATGCTTGGCTGGATTGAGGCACAAAGCGGATCAAAAATAATATATGATTTAATTTTTGGTTTTTTGGCTATGGCCTTTGCTAAGATAACTAAAAAAATTCTTTGGGTGGCTATTGGATAATTAAATTTAAAAAAATAGCCGGATAAATTTTATCCGGCTGTTTTTTTTTATAGAAAATTTTAATTAATATCTATAATGCGCAAAAGCTTTGTTAGCTTCAGCCATCTTGTGAGTATCCTCACGTTTTTTACAAGCTGCACCTTGACCATTTGAAGCATCCATTATTTCTGATGTTAATTTATCAATGAATGATTTGCCATGTCTGTTTTTTGCTGAAGCAATCAACCAAGACGATGAAAGTGCAAAACCTCTTTCAGGTTTAACTTCTATTGGTACTTGATATGTAGAACCACCAATTCTTCTAGCTTTAACTTCGAGCAATGGTGTAGCATTTGTCAATGCTTTTTGAAAAACTTCCATTGGCTTTTCACTTGATTTTTCGCCAATTTTTTCTAATGTTGAGTAAAATATTCTTTCAGCAAGAGATTTTTTACCTCTGCGCATAATTCTGTTAATAAATTTTGAAACATCCACGCTATTGTAAATCGGATCGGCCGGTGGAATTCTTTTTGCCGGTTTTGAACGTCTTGACATTTTTTCTACCTTTCTTGTTTAATGTCTTACCGAAGTAATTCGGGACTTAATTAACTAATACTTTTATTTCTTTTTCTCTCTTTTTGCACCGTATTTTGAACGGCTTTGAGATCTGTTTGCAACGCCAGCTGTATCTAAAGTACCTCTAACAATGTGGTATCTTACCCCAGGTAAATCTTTTACCCTTCCGCCTCTGATTAAGACCACAGAGTGTTCTTGAAGGTTATGTCCAATACCGGGGATATAAGAAGTTACTTCAAACCCGTTAGTAAGTCTAACCCTTGCAACTTTTCTTAAAGCTGAGTTAGGTTTTTTAGGTGTTGTTGTATAAACTCTTGTGCAAACTCCACGTCTTTGCGGGCATTCCATCAAAGCTGGTGATTTTGTTTTATCTACTAATTTTTTGCGTTCTTTACGCACTAATTGACTAATAGTCGGCATATTTTCTCCTTTGGTTTAACAGGTTAAAGGATAATAAATGAAAAGTTTTTACTTTTCTCTTCCCTTACCATAGCTAATGTATACATTTATATAACAATAAGCAAGATTAAAAGTCAACAGTAAAAACTTATTATAATCTTAAACTTTAATTAAGTTAACAATTAAATACAAGGAATTTAACTTAATTAATTATGTTAATTTAAAATCACCATATTTAATAACATGTTCAACCAAACCGCCGTCTTCTAGAAGTTTGATCATAACATCGGGAAGCGGCTCAAATTTAATTTCAGTTTTTTGAGTTTTATTTTTAATAACACCAACTTTTAAGTCAAGCTCAATTTCATCACCTGAGTTTATTAAATCAGTATCACATTCAATTGCCAGTAATCCTATATTAATAGCATTCCTATAAAAAATTCTTGCAAATGATTTAGCAATAACAGCTTTTACCCCTGAAATCTTAATTATTTGCGGAGCATGTTCTCTTGAAGACCCAAGACCAAAATTATTCCCTGCAACAACAAAATCACCTTTTTGCATGCTTGATGCAAATTTCGGGTCGGCATCTTCTAAAACATGCTTTGCAAATTCTTCCAAGTTTGAACGAAGGTGAAATAACCTTCCGGGTGCTATGTGATCGGTAGAAATATTATCCCCAAATTTGTGTGCTATACCTGACATTGTATCTCCATTTAAATAATCTTTTTTTGTATTATAACAAAAATTAAATATATTTGTAAATTCTTACTAAAAATAGTATTATATAAGTATGTTTAATAGAAAATGTAAGATTACGTTTGTTTCACATGGTGCAACTATATATTCTGAAGAAAACAGATTATCTGATAATGAAAATTATCCGCCATTAAATGATGCCGGCGAAATTGAAATTCAAAAAATTTGTGAATGGTTGAGAAAACGTGCAATAAAAAATGATATAATTTATGCAAGTTCTGCACTGAGAACTGTTCAAAGTGCTCAAATGATTGCGAAAGTTTTTAAAAAAGACTTTGAAATTTTGGATAATTTATATTCAAGAAAATTTGGAGTATGGAGTGGATTAACTTTTGAAAAAATTGAAGCAAAGTATCCTCAAATGCTTGAGCAAATGCATGCTAATCCTTGTTCGTATAGTCCTGATAATGGTGAAACTATATTAGATTTCAATAAACGTGTATCAAAAGTAATTAAAAAAATTGTTGATAGCAATATTGGTAACCGGATTATTATAGTTACTCATCCTGATGTTATTAAGTCAGCAATAGGAAATGCTATTAATTTGCATGCAAAAAATCAGTCAAAGATTTATATAAGAACGGGAAGTGCAACCCAAATAAGTTATTTTGATACGTGGGCAAGTCTTATGTATTCTGGTTATATTCCGCTTTAAATAATTAATTTGTATACATCATTTTTGTTTAAGTTATATAGTTCAGCTAATATGGTTGAAATATCTTTAGTGCTGAATTTTTTTTGTTTTAATCTATTTATTTTTTCTTGTAGCTCTAATTGAGAAAAGCTTGTGTCATCTTTTTTATATATCATTGCAACAATCTCACCTTTTAAGATATTGTTCTGATAGTAATCTATAATTTTTTGAGGAGTTTCAATGATTACTTCCTCAAAAATTTTAGTTAGTTCTCTTCCTACTGCAATTTTTAATTCGGAATCAAATTCATTTATTATTTCTAATGTTTTAATTAATCTGTTTGGGGATTCATAAAAAATAATATTAGTATGCGTATATTTTTGTAAAATAGCGAGAATTTGTCCTTGCGTTTTCGGCAAAAAACCTACAAAAATAAATTTTTCAACATCTTTTGGAATTTGAGACAAAAAAGTGGTAAGTGCACTCGCACCCGCAAGCGCACTTATTTTAACATTGTTTTTTTTAAGTTCTTCAATCAGTACAGCCCCAGGGTCACAAATTAAAGGTGTACCTGCATCGGAAACAAGAGCAATTGTTTTTCCCTCATTAAGTATGTTTAAAAATAAATTTATTCTCTCTTTTTCATTAAATTTATGGTAAGAAATAGTTTTTGTTTTTATATCATAATGATTGAGGAGCTTTTGTGTAACTCTTGAATCTTCGCAGGCAATTATATCAACAGACTTTAAAATTTCGATTGCCCTTAATGTTATATCACCTAAATTTCCGATAGGTGTTGGAACTATATAAAATTGAATCTTATTCATTATTTAATAATAACAATAAAAAAGTTGCGTGTAAAATATGTTTATTTTAAACTATCAGGGTATTGTTAGAAAAAAAGGAGATGTACATATGTCAAGAAAACCAATTATTGCAGGAAACTGGAAAATGAACTTACTTCAACAAGAAGCAAAGGATTTATTTTTAGGTATTGCTTATTTTGCAGAAAAATTTACAAAAGATCAATTGCCGGAAATAGTTGTTGCACCTACATATACATCGATAGCTGCAGTTGAAAGTCAAAGATGTGACAAATGCAGACCATTAGTTGCGGTTGCCGCTCAAAATTGTCATTGGGAAAAATCCGGTGCTTATACAGGCGAAATTTCTGTTGAAATGGCTAAAGATGCAGGTTGTGAATATGTTATTATCGGTCATTCGGAAAGAAGACAATATTTTTCAGAAACTGATGAAATGATTAATAAAAAAGCTAAAGCAATTTTAGCTGGCGGTTTAATTCCAATTATTTGTTGTGGTGAATCATTAGAACAAAGAGAAGCTGGTGTAACAGATTCCCACATTACAAGTCAAATTAAAGCTGCGTTAGAAGGGCTTTCTGAAGAAGAAATTTCAAAATCAGCAATCGCATACGAACCAATCTGGGCAATCGGAACAGGTAAAACTTGTGATTCTAATGAAGCTAATAGAGTAATTGCAATGATAAGGAATGTTGTTAAAGAAGTTAGTACACAAGCGGCAGGCGATGATATAAGAATACTTTATGGAGGAAGCGTAAATCCATCAACTATTGAAGAACAAATGTCAAAATCAGATATTGACGGTGCTTTAGTTGGTGGCGCAAGCTTAAAAGTAGATAGTTTTTCTCAAATAATTGAAGGAACAATGAAAGTTACTGTGTAAGAATTTTACAAATTCAAGTAAAAGGTAAATATATTAATTAATATATTTACCTTTTACTAATTTAACAATTGTTACATATTGATTTTCTTATCTTTTTAAAATAAACTAATATTAGATAATAAGGAGATTATTAAAATGGCACAGCAATTTAGCGGCACTCCGCAAGTAAAAACACGAACAGCTCTTTTAATATTTGTAAAAGGTTCGTCAGCACCTGTAGTTTTATATGTTGAAAATCCTCAAGCAACATATGAGGAGCTTCAACAAGCAATTAAAACTCAAAGTGCTACCTTAATTGAAAAAGAAGGGACAGGACCTCTTAAAAAAGTTTCAGTTTTAGCAAATCAAATTTCGGCAATAGCACTTCAAGATGAGCAATACGTGTAATATTATAAAAATTGAAGATATTGAAAATTCACCAAATAAGCAGCTTAAAGTTGTTTTTAAAGATTTTATTGAAGATATTGATTCTAAAGATCCAATTTGTGCAAAGCTTAGTATAACTTCTATGGGTGAATTTATAAACATCATTGGTAATGTTTATGGAAGTGTTTTTTTAGAATGTGATTTATGCTTAGAATCATTTGAATATAAATTCAATTTTGATGTAGATGAAGTATATGTTAAAGGCTCATTAAATGCAGACTTTAAACAGGATATTGAAATAAAAGACGGACAATTTGTAACAGACCTAAAACGCAGTGACAGTATAGATATATCAGATTTTTTGTATCAATCTGTAATATTAGATTTCCCAAATAAAAAAGTTTGTGGTATAAATTGTAAAGGCGGGGATATTTTTATAAGAGATGAAAAATTATGTCCTCAAAAAACAGACCCTAGAATGGATGTTTTTAAAAATATTAATATTAAAACGTGAAATATAAATAGAAAGAAGGATAAAGAAATGGCAGTACCAAAGAAAAGAACCGGACATTCAGCACAAGGACACAGACGTTCAAATTGGAAGGCAACAAAGCCTGAAACTACTAAGTGCTCAAATTGTGGTGAATTAGTATTAACTCATACAGTATGCACAGCTTGTGGATATTATAAAAGTAAAGCAGTAAGTATAAAATCTCCGGATTATGTAGATTCAACAATAGAATCAAAAAAACCTGCAAAGAAAACTACAAAAAAATCTGAGTCTAAATCAGAAGCTAAATCCGAAACAAAAACAAAAACTAAAAAAACAGAGAAAAAAATAGAAGATAAAGAAGTTGAAACAATTGAAGTTTCAGAAAAAGTAGAGGATACTACTGCTGGAGTGGTTGAAGAAGTTAAAGCGGATGAAGTTGAAAAAACTGAAGAGTAATTAAGGGCTTAAAAAAACATGACAAGAATAGCAATAGATGCAATGGGTGGAGATTATGCTCCTCGCGAGGTAGTTGCGGGAGCTGTTTGGGCTGCACACGAATACAGTGTAGCTATTGAACTTGTTGGTAAGCAAGACCGCATTGAATATGAATTAGACAGAATTAATAGAGAAGGATTTATTTCTACAGCAGGTGGATTTAAAGATCAAAAAATCAGAATTGATGTTAATAAACTTGATATAAAAATCACTCCAGCTACGGAAGTAATTGAAATGGGAGAAGCTCCCGGACAAGCAATTAGAAAAAAGAAAAAATCTTCGATTGTTTTAGGTGTGGATGCAGTTGCAACAGGTA
The DNA here is from genome assembly GCA_964391675.1 of uncultured Muribaculaceae bacterium. Taxonomy (GTDB): domain Bacteria; phylum Cyanobacteriota; class Vampirovibrionia; order Gastranaerophilales; family Gastranaerophilaceae; genus CAYMMX01. The sequence goes on from CAYMMX010000008.1 coordinate 27,850, forward strand.
GTTCTGATGCAATAGTAGCTGCTGGTTCTACTGGTGCAGCAATGGCGTCAAGTTTATTTGGTTTAGGAAGAATCCCTGGAATCGATAGGCCTGCAATTGCAGTTACTTTACCAACAATGAAAGATCCTGTTGTGATTATTGATGGTGGTGCTAACAGTAGTTGTACTCCTGATATGTTATTTCAATTTGCAGTTATGGGGACTACTTTTTCTAAAAACGTTTTGGGTATTGATGATCCAAGAGTGGGTATATTAAACATTGGAGAAGAAGCAGGTAAAGGTAATGAACTTGCCCAAGCTACTTATAAATTACTTGAAGAAAATCAAGATAAAATTAATTTTGTCGGAAACATTGAGGGAAGAGAAATTTTTTCAGGTGTATGTAATGTAATTGTTTGTGATGGTTTTGTAGGTAATGTTGCATTAAAAATTACAGAGGGAACCTCTTCAATGTTGTTTAGAATGTTGAAACAAGAGTTTAAAACTGATCCTTTAGCTAAAATTGCAGGTTTAATTGCAAAGCCTTTCATGAAAAGAATTTATAGAAAAATTAATTATGAAGAATTTGGTGGCGCTTTACTTTTAGGTGTTAAAGGAATTACCGTAATTTCACATGGAAGCTCAAAAGCTTATGCAATCAAGAATGCTGTAAGGGTTGCAAAAGATGCTGTTGAAACTGGTGTAAATAAGAAAATTGCAGAGTTTTTAGATGGTAACAATAATATTCAAGAATAATTGGTGTACATAAGAGAGGAAAATATGTCTAATAAATTAATTTCGTTAAAGATTGCCGGAGTAGGTTACAGTGTTCCAGAAACAGTTATTACCAACGCAGATTTAACAAAATTATATGATACTTCAGATGAATGGATTACTACCAGAACAGGTATTAAAGAGCGCAGATTAGTTTCAGGGGAAGAAAATGCTGTTGATTTAGGGTATAAAGCTGCTTTGAATGCTTTAGAAAAAGCAAAGATATCCCCAAATGAACTGGACTTAATAATTGCTGCTTCATCAGCTCCGCCTGATTTATATCCGTCAATTGCTTGTAGAATCCAAGCAAAACTTGGTGTAGATTGTATTCCGGCATTTGATGTTACGGCAGCATGTTCAGGCTTAATTTATACTTTAGATATAGCAAAAGCTTATATTGCATCAGGAAAATGCAAAAAAATATTACTTGTTGCAACAGATAATAACTCAAGGTTATGTGATTGGTCAGACAGAAGCGTTTCGATTCTCTTCGGCGATGGTGCAGGTGCTATGGTTGTTACTGATGCTGAAGACGGTGTAGATGATATTCTTGCTATTGATATAAGAGCAAACGGATCAATCGGTGAATATTTAACTTTGCCTTTGACAGGTCAGAATTGTCCTTTAGTCGAACCTTGTGAACAAAAACCTGCTCATATTAAAATGAATGGAAAAGAAGTTTATAAATTTGCAGTAAGAATAGTTCCTGAATATATTGATAAATGCCTTGAAAGAGCTAAAATGAAACCTGATGATATAGATTATTTGATTCCTCATCAGGCAAATCAAAGAATAATTGAAGCTATTCAACACAGATTATCTTATGATGACAGTAAAGTAATTTCTAATATACAATACTATGGCAATACATCAGCTGCATCTGTGCCCATTGCTCTTGCAGAAGGTGTTGAAAGTGGAAAAGTTAAATTACCTTCAACCGCAATACTTTGTGGTTTTGGTGCCGGTATGACATGGGGTGTTGCTATAGTAAGACTTCGTGAAGGCATATGTTAGTAATTTAAACAAATAATTAATTAAGAGGATTTAACAAATGAGTAAAATTGCATTTATCTTCCCGGGTCAAGGTTCTCAGTATATTGGGATGGGAAAAGATTTATATGAAAACTTTGAAGAATCAAGGAATGTTTTTGAAATTGCCAATAAAGTGTTAGGTAAAAATATTTCAGATATTTGTTTTGAAGGTCCGGATGAAGATTTAAAACAAACAATTAACACACAGCCGGCTATTTTAACAACATCAATTGCTGCGCTTGAAGCTTTAAAATCAAAATTATCAATTAAGCCTTCACTTGTTGCAGGACATAGCTTGGGTGAGTATGGAGCTTTATACGAAGCAGGTATTTTATCACTTGAAGATACAATAAAATTAATATCAAAAAGAGCTGAATTGATGAGCCAAACAAAAGGTGGAGCTATGGCAGCCGTTTTAGGTTTAGATGAAGAAAAAGTTGCAGAATGTATTTCTGAATCTGCAAAAACAAGTTATGTAGATGTTGCAAATTATAACTGTCCCGGACAAATTGTTATCACGGGAACAGAAGAGGGTATTAAAAAAGCTTTTGAATTACTATCTGCAGCAGGGGCTAAGAGAGTTTTACCTCTTGCGGTTTCAGGTGCATTCCACTCTGAATTAATGAAGCAAGCGGGAATCAGTTTTGCAGAATCAGTTAATACGATTACACTTTCAAATGCCTCAATTCCTGTAGTTACAAATGTTGATGCTGAATTAACTATAAAAGCTGAAGATTTTAAATTAAAAATGTCCAGGCAGATTTATTCATCAGTTCAATGGACAAAATCAATTCAAAAAATGATTGAAGAAGGTGTTGATACATTTATTGAAATTGGTCCCGGAAAAGTTTTGACTGGTTTAGTCAAAAAAATCAACCCAGAAGCAAAATTATATAATGTATTTGACAAAACTTCACTTGAATTATGTGTAAATGAATTAAATACTATTAGCGTATAATAAAAGGAGACTAAAATGACAGATAAAAAAGTAGCTTTAATAACAGGAGCCTCCAGAGGTATTGGTAAGGCATGTGCGCTTGAATTGGCTCGTGCAGGTTATGATGTTGCAATAAACTATGTAGGAAACGAGGAAGCAGCAAATGTAACTGTATCGGAACTAAAATCTTTAGGTTCTGATGCACAGGCATATAGATTTGATGTAACTAATAAGGATGCAGTTGAATCTAGTGTTGCAGAAGTAATTTCAAAATATGGAAAAATTGATGTATTAGTCAATAATGCAGGCATCACACGTGACGGTTTATTTATGAGAATGTCTCCTGAGAATTGGGAAGCAGTTATAAATACAAATTTAAATAGTGCTTATTATGTTTCGAATCCTGTTGTTAAATTAATGATAAAACAACGTTCAGGTGCGATTATCAATATGTCAAGTATTGTTGGTGTTTACGGTAATGCGGGGCAGGCTAATTATGCTGCCGCCAAAGCAGGTTTGATTGGATTTACTAAATCATTGGCAAAGGAACTAGCTTCAAGAAACGTTAGAGTTAATGCTATTGCTCCGGGTTTTATCGAAACGGATATGACTAAAGATTTACCGTTAGATAATATGGCTGAACATATCCCAATGAAAAAATTAGGTAAACCGGAAGATATTGCAAAAGCTGTTAAATTTTTTGCTGATGATGCTCTTTATGTAACAGGTCAAGTATTGCAAATAGATGGTGGATTGGTTATTTAAATCAGTCAATTGATTTAAAAGTAAAAGAACTTAACATTTATGTTAAATTCTTGCAAATTTATCTTTAAATAGTATAATTTTTTATGGATAGTTAGATATTTACAAAGAAAAAGGAAAAAATGATGAGTACATTAGAAAAAGTTAAAAAAGTTGTAGTAGAACAATTAAGTGTTGATGAAGCATTAGTAACTCCAGAAGCTAGTTTTACTGGTGACTTGGGTGCTGATTCTTTGGATACAGTTGAATTAGTAATGGCTTTCGAAGAAGAATTCGGTTGCGAAATTCCTGATGAAGAAGCTGAAAAAATTCAAACAGTTCAAGACGCAGTAAATTATATTGATTCTCATTCGTAATTAGATTGAGACATTAAGTAGTTCAAGGGGGCAAAAGTTCTTTAGTGAACTCTTATCCCCTTTGTTTTAGCTTCAAAGATTTTAAGAATACATTAATATAAGGTATGAAACATGACAAAAAAAAGAGTAGTAATTACCGGATTGGGAGCAGTAACACCACTTGGTATCGGTGTTGATAATTTTTGGAATAGTTTAATTGAAGGGAAAAGTGGTATTGCCCTTTCAACAGCTATCGATGTAGAAAAGCATCCTGTTAAAATTTCAGGTGAAGTAAAAGGATTTAACCCCGAAGATTATATTGATCCAAAGGAAGTAAAAAGACTTGACAGATTTACACAATTTGCATTAGTTGCTGCTGATGAAGCAATCAAAGATGCGAAACTTGAAAGTATTGCTAATTTAGATCCTTATAGAATAGGTGTTATTGTAAGCTCTGCCGCAGGTGGGTTTAAAACATTTGAAAAAAACCATGTAGCTATATTAGAAAGAGGACCAGCTAAGTGTTCTCCATTCACAATACCTATGATGATAGTAGATATGCCTTCAGGTAGGATAGCAATGAGGTATGGTTATAAGGGAGTTAATAAGGCAGTAGTTTCTGCTTGTGCTTCATCTAACCATTCAATAGGTGATGCTTTTCGTTCAATACAGTATGGGGATGCAGATATAATGATTGCAGGCGGATGTGAAGCAACAATTTGTGATGTTGGTGTAGGTGCTTTTACAAGTGCAAGAACTTTATCTAAAAGAAATGATGAGCCTGAAAAAGCTTCAAGACCATATGATATAGACAGGGATGGTTTTGTAATGGCAGAAGGTTCAGGTGTATTAGTTTTAGAAGAATATGAACATGCCAAAGCAAGAGGGGCTAAAATTTATGCTGAAATTGTTGGCTACGGTCAAACTGCTGATGCCTATGATATTGTTGCTCCGGATCCCGAAGGTAAAGGTGCGACTATGGCAATGAAACTGGCACTTGAAGATGCCGGATTTGAACCAAAAGATATTCAATATGTTAATTCACATGGTACAGGTACAGGTTTGGGGGATATTGCTGAATCGCAAGCTATTGCTCGTGTTTTTGGTGATTTAACAACTAATAAAGATTTGGTAGTAAGCTCTACAAAAAGTATGCATGGACATATGCTTGGTGCAACTGGCGCTGTTGAAGCAATTGCTTCTATTATGTCTATTATAAAAGGCATTGTACCTCCTACTATTAATTTAGATAATCAAGATGAGCATGTTGCTAATTTAGATTATGTTCCACATAAAGCAAGAAAAAAAGAAGTTAATGCCTCTTTATCAAATTCATTTGGATTCGGTGGACACAATGCTTCTTTAATTTTTAAAAAAATATAGATTATTTTAACTTGATATTATAATAAAAGACAAAATTTTAAATTTTGTCTTTTATTTTTAAATGTTCGCCTTTTGATACTATTTTTACCCTGCCGCATTGCTTACTGTGAGATACTGCAGCACATTTATCCATACCTTTGTTTGCTTTTGACGCTATTCTTTTTCTACCCATTCCTGTGTTTTTAGACATATTTGACCTCCTCTTTATAGTATTAGTATTATTTATATTTTACATTTTATATTTTGCTTTCTCTATACCCGTAAGTATAATGTTAAATTTTTATTAATGAAGCTTGTATTATCTGTTGCAAATATACTTTTATTTGTTATTATTATAAAAGCCGAAAGTTTTATGGCCTTGGCGTGCCATAATCTTTTTAGTTACTAATCTTTTAAAACGAAAAGGAGAAGAAAATGCCAAAAATGAAAACACACAAGTCCGGTGCGAAACGTTATAAAGTTAGCGCAAGCGGCAAAATTTTAAGAAGACACGCAGGTATTGGTCACCTTCTTGCTAACAAAAGTTCCAGCAGAAAAAGAAAAATCTTTGGAATGGCAGAAGTTTCTGAAACTCATTTGGATTTAATTTCAAAAGAGTTACCTTACAAGAAGTATTCAAGATAGGAGAGGTGAACAATGAGAGTTAAACGTGGTAATGTTAATGTCAAAAGACATAAAAAAATATTAAAACTTGCTAAAAGTTTTGTAGGTGCAAGAAGCAGAATTTTTAAAGTTGCTAATTGTGCTGTTATGAAAGCACTTAAATATCAATACAGAGACAGACGTGTCAGAAAAAGAAACATGAGAAGGCTTTGGATTGTTAGAATTAATGCAGCAGTTAGAGCTCAGGGAATGAGCTATTCCAGATTTGTAAATGCTTGCAAAAAATCAAATATTATTGTTAACAGAAAAATGCTTGCGGATTTAGCGGTTAATGATAAAGAAGCTTTCGATGTTATAATTGAAACAGCCAAAGCTGCTGTTTAATCTTTAATTATTAATAAAACAAAGCTCTAATTTATTTTAAATAAATTAGAGCTTTGTTATTAATATTTGCAAGATAAGATTAGTCTTTTATTTGAAAAACACATTTTGAACATCTTGCTTTGGGATGCAGCATTAGATTATCTTCTAAGTCATACATTTTTGCTATTCTTGTAATTAATGGTGAATTGCATTTAGGACAAAGTAAATTTTTCTCACCGGATAATATTTTGTTTTTAATATTATCTATTGAGTTTTTATCAGCATAATTAATATCAAAATTTATTTCAAGTTCTTTTATTTCATTAATAGAGCATTTTAGCGCTTTTGCTAAATTTTGTCTAATTGTCGTAGGTAAGAACAATTCTTGTCCTGCTTCAATCTTTTCGATAACATCTATTTGTACATAAGACTTTTTAGCGAGTCCTATTGCAGACATACCTAATTGTTCTCTTTTTTCTTGTATGAATTGTGCTAATGATTTTTCTTTTTGCATATTTTTATTGTACCTTAAAAAAATTGATTATATCAGTATTTTTTGTTAAGATAATAGTATGAAAAGATTTTTTATAAGTATATTGCTTTTTTGTGCACTTCAACTTGGTTGTTTTGCTCAAACAGGAATTACCTTTATATATATAAATGGTTCGAATAATAATGATTTAAAAATGAAAAATTGGTATGAAAAAGGTGTAAAGAAGCTTCACCCATGTATAAAAACGCAATTTGAGAATAATGAATTAGCACGTGAATATTTTTTAAAAAACGGAGATTATTATATTAATAGTGAACCTAGTATTTTCTTTTGGGGTGATAGGAGTCATAATGATTTAAGTTTTGTAGAAAAAAATCTTGCAATTTCAAAAGGTTTTAGTCCTTGGCTTGCTTATCAAATACGTTCAGCTCTGACTCATTATCTTCATGATGCTATTTGGGTACAAAAGTACCACAATATGAACCTTATTTTAAATGATCTTCAAAAAACAGTTTTATCAGAATCAGAAAAAGGAAATCAAGTTGTTTTGTATGGATATTCTGCTGGTTCTTTTGTAACATATCAATATTTGTTAACACATCTTCCTTATATTATTCCTTATGATTTTTTCAGCAATTTAAATATATCAGACGATGAAAAAAAATTTGTTAAAAATAATCCAATGAACAATACTTGTATGTCTGCTATAACGGATTCAAAATTGGCTGTATTATCTGCGGCAGGGCATATTACTCCAAATATCAACCCTGATTTATTTAAACAAAATTATTTAAAACTCAACGATTCTACAAAAAAAATGTGTACGCCTATAAAATCATTGAAGGGTATTGTTAATTTTGCAACACCAATAGTTTTATTTTACTCAGATCTTTCTGACCCTAAATTCGAACTCACTTATTATAATAGACTTTTATTCGAGTATATAATTGAAAATGATATGTTTTGGTTGACAGTGAACTATCGAGAAGATCCTCTTGGTTTCCCGGGAGGTAGAAATTTATCAATAGAAGAGATTGAAAATATTGCGAATCTTGATATTGATCCACATGCAGGGTTTATGTATGACCATTCTGATACAAAAGGAAGACGACCTTTTTTCGTTGCTCATACTTCTTATTGGGCAACAAGGAATAATTTTTCAAAAGCTATTGTTAAAGCTTATGTAAAAGGATATACCCACCAACTTGATGATGAATATAAAACAAAAAAAAATAAAATAAAAGCAATAAAAAAAATCAAATAGTCTGCAATAAGCTGTAAGTAATAATACGGACTTTAAATATATCAGTAAAAAGTTTATAATTATTACATCAAACGTTTTTAATTAAATTTTGTTCCTTGAATTTATAGGTAAAACCTAGAAAGGAATATTAATATGAGTAAAATTTCTTCTGCGGATTATCCGTCTTATAGTGGCAGTTCTATTTCACTTGGCGGTTCTACTGCACAAACCGGTGTTAATAATGGAGTTCTTTCATCCAGTTATGACATGTCAGATGCCGAATCAAGTATATATAATTATGCATTAAATACTCTGGCAAGTATTTTACCTGGAATTAATACTTTTGATGTTGACACACAAAATTCTATACAGTCTCAAGTTAATGCTTACAAAGATTCAGGTATTTCAGATATTAATGAATTATATAATTCAACATTGTTAAATCTTGAAAACGATGCAGCATCTCGTTTCGGTAACTTAGACAATTCTATTTTTATTGATGAATTGAATAATTTAGAATCTGAAAGAGCTAATTCAGTAAGTTCATTTGCACAGGATATTCTGGCAAAGCAAAGTGAGTTAGAATCAAATGAATTAACCAAAAGATATGCTTTAGTTAATTTACTAAACGGATTAACTGATGATATTTATTCAAGAGCACTGAAGGCAATAAGTACAGCTTTAACAGGAAGTTCAACTTTAAATAATTATAATAACGATGTTTATGGAGCATTGTCTTCACTTCAGAATTCAAGTTTGAATTCAGCTAATAATACAAGTTCGTTACTTTCAAGTTTATTAGGGAATACTTCATCAGGATTGTCTTCTTTGTTTACTTTGTAGTATTAAATTTTTAAATTGAATAAAAAGAATGCGCAATTTTCTTTTTAGAAAATTGCGCATTCTTTTTATATTAATAAAATTAATTACTTAATTTCTACAGTTGCGCCGGCAGCTTCAAGTTGTTTTTTGATAGCTTCAGCATCTTCCTTTTTAATATTTTCTTTAACTGGTTTTGGAGCAGCATCAACTAAGTCTTTAGCTTCTTTTAAACCAAGACCGGTGATAGCTCTAACTTCTTTTAATACAGCTATTTTATTAGCACCTGCAGATGCTAATACTACTGAAACTTCAGAAGCTTCTTCACTTGCTGCTGCATCACCTGCCGCAGGTGCTGCTACTGCAGCTACTGCTACTGGAGCAGCTGCTGATACTCCAAATTTTTCTTCCATAGCTTTTACTAATTCTGAAGCTTCAAGAAGTGTTAATTTCTCAATTGATTCTAAAATTGTTGTTACGTTACTCATTTTTTTCTCCTTTATTATTTTATTATACTTGTTTTAATCATATTACGCTGGTAATTTGTCTTTTAGTGCATCTATTGTTCTAACTAATTTAGTAAGTACACCATTTACAGAATTTGCTATACCTGTAGTTGGTGAATTTATGCAGCCAAGCATTTTTGCATAAATTTCTTCTTTTGAAGGAAGACTTGCTAATGCTTTTGTTTCTTCTGCTGATAAAAGCTTTCCATCTAGTGCTGCTGCTATTATTTCGCCTTTTTTGGTTTCTTTGATGAAATTAAGTAAAGCTTTTGCCGGGCTCACTTGATCTTTGAAACCAAATGCTAATGCGATGGGACCTTTAAAGCAATCTGCAAGAATTTCGAAATCGGTACCTTTTACTGCTATTTTAGCCAAAGTATTTTTTGTAACAGTATAATCCCCATCTTCTTTTTGAATTTTACGTCTTAAATTTGTTATTTCATCAACGCTAAGACCTTTGTACTCTGTTACGATTGCTACTTGTGCTTTTGAAAGGTTTTCTTTTATGCTTTCAATTTTGTCTTTTTTAAAGGCTTTTGTTGCCATAATTATTCTCCTTTTAAATTTATCGACCTATGTATACAAAAAAACTTTGCGTTTTTTTGTTATTGCCGCAAAGCTTACAACTAATTATAATCAAAAGCACATTATAATGCTCTAATTGCTAGTGTAACCTCGGTTAGCTGACGTTTGTCATTTAATTAAAAACTAACTGTCTGCGGCTCTTATTTTAAAATATCAAAAAAAAAATTTAATGTCAACTTAGTGTTAATATTATGTATTATTCGTTTAGCTTAGCTAATAAATTTTTTGCTGGATAATATTGAGGTAATATATTAAGGCAGTTAGTTAAAGATATTTTTGCAGATTCAGTATCATTATTCTTGACATAACAGATTGCCAGCATTAAGTGCATTTCTGGGTCATAGTAAAATTTGTCTTTTGCTTTATTAAGGTAATATAGTGACAACTCTGTAAAATCATTATTTAGCATAACTCTTGCAATAAATTTGTAACTTTCAGGGTTTACAGAATAAAGTATATCTGAACCATTTATTATATTTTCTACAAATTGTGCTTGTCTCGCCATAATAAGTAAGTTTAAATCAATTTCAAGAAAGTTCCGTATTTGAAAATATGTTGGCAGCAAGGTAATATTATTGTTAATAAACTGAATAATTTTAGTTGCCCAATTAGCTCTTAAATCTTGATTTTCAATTTTTTTAAATTCGAGTTCAGCCTTTTGTAAATCTCCTTTAAGTAATTTACAATAAGCATATTCTAAATTATAATTATTCTGTTTAAAAAAAGTTTCTACAGAATAATCCCCTGATAAAAAAAAACTTTTTGCTTTATTGTATGAGTCTATAGTCATTCCGTTTTCTTTTTAATAATTATTTTATTCGCCTTTTTGTTTGATTCATCAGTTACTAGTGATGAAAGAGTATCTATAGAGTCAACAGATGTTTTATTACTCATTTTGTTTGAGAATTGAATTTGTTTATAAACTTCTTCTCTATATATTTTTACATCTTTAGGAGCATTAATGGCAATTTTACAATTATCGAACTTCGATTCTAATATTGTTATTTCAATATCATCATTAATAATTATTTTTTGCCCGTTTTTCCTAGATAAAACTAACATACTGCCTCTTTTTCATTTTCCTCAATTAACGGGTGATTTACTGAAAAATTAGAACCCGTTAATATTACTTGTGCACCTTTTCTTGTTTTAACGTTGAAGATAAGAGGTGCAAGTAAATTTATTGTTGCATTTCTTGGATTTTCATGTGGAATTAAAACTATATTTAAAGCTAAAATATCTTCATTTGCTTCTATTTCTAATTCTTCTTGGATGTTTTCGGGTAGTTCGAATGAATATTCGATACCAAAAAAGCCCGGGATTGTTACTGCAAAAGCAAGAGATGGCGTTTGTATTGACTGTAGCCATTTAAAATTAGATTTTGCTTTATGCTCTATAAGCACAAATTGACTTTCGCTTTCATATCCTAAAATAGGATCAGTCAAGTGAAATAGTAAATCTTCACTGACTTCAATCTCTCCAAATCTACTTGTTTGTACGTTCATAATTTTCCCTTTATTTGTTATCAGTTTCTATATTATAGTTAAAATTACTCATCATTGAGTTCATTATAATTGACTGCATTAATTGTGGTGAATAGTTACTATTCCCATTTTTATTTTGTGTTAACATATATGGTATCATATTTAACATTGAATTGCTATTAGATTGAGAATTATTTCCCATTAATGCATTTAGTTCGATTAGCTCAGGATTTTGATAGTTCATTACTTGTTGGATATTATCTTTATTTTGAGCATTTACTGTATTATTGATACTACTTGTGTCAAATCCTGCATTTTGCAAAACCTTTAGAGCTGAATTTATTTCTTCTGTTGTCGGATTCTGTGCGATTTTAATTAAACCTGAATCATTTAAACGTTGTAAATGATAAGTATCTATATCGTTATCATTGTTTATTTTATTACGTATTGCATCCAGATGTTTTTGATGGAAATCTTTTTTTACATCATTAGATAAATTTGATGGAGATAGTATAAATTTGTCTATGTCAGAAAGCTCTTCTTTCGGAGCTTCAGGTGGAGGAGGCAGTACACATTTTTCAGGCGTTTCAATACACCTTTTACCTGTTGTTGCATATTCCTTTAGCTTAGGATTTGTTTTCATGCTAAGGACTATTGCATAATTTTTGATAGCTTCTTCCGGATTTCCCGCCTGAACGTATGACATTGCTAAATAATAATAAGCCAGAGCATTTGAAGGTGATTTTTTAACAATATTTCTACAATCCTGAATACATCCGGTATAATTTCCACTTTTATATTTTTTTATAGCCAATTTTACCATTGGGTCAGCATAATCGTTCTTTGCTAATACAAATGCATTTGATTGAATCGTTAAAATTAATACGATAACACTAAGTAGTAATCTTTTTCTCATTTTTTCAAATTCCTTTTTTCAATATTTTAATAATTTTACTGAAAAAATCCACTTACTATTTAATTATAATCGATAAAATACATATTAGTCTGCACTATATAGATGATTTTTGATGTTCTTTATAGAACCATTGCTAATATCATTAATAGAAATGCTCCTATTTGCATTGCTGTTGCAGCATGTTGAGAAAATTTATTATTATCATATTTTCTAGATGTTTTTTTTGCCTCATAAGCACTTGCTATTCGATCATAGCGTGTTTGCTCGTCATCATCTGTGAAGGTTGAATTAAAAGTCTTAACTTCCATTCTTAAGAGCCTGTTTGACATAGTATCATTCGGATAAGTTTTTCTAAGAATCTTTTTTTCCAGTGATGTTATTGATATATCTAAATCAGCAGTATCGTTATATTCATCTAATACACTATTGTTTTTATTATAGCTGGGGATATTAGCCCCAAATCCACTTGGGATTCCTGGATTATTTGTGTCGTCATTGTTTTTTGAAAGATATTTGTTAAGATTATCTGAAGGATACAATTCATTATAATTATCATATTCTGAATTGCTTTGAGTAGGATATTTGGGTTTTAATGCTGTTTTTAATCTTTCAACACGAGAATTTAAATCATCATTATAATTTTTTTTTAATACATTTTTTTCTAAGTTGGCTAATCTTTGTTGGATTTCTGTGTTTTTATAAGTGTTATTGAAAACCATTTGTTCCAGATTATCAATAATAGGATAGTTGACACTACTGTCAGCTTTTGGATTTTTTTCTATTTCTTCATTTTCTTCAAAAGTATCGGTTTTAGGTTTTATTTCTTTTCCTATAGTGTCGGCAGATAAATCTTTAGAAAGTTTATTAAATCGTTGTTGTATCGAATTGTTTGATGCAAGACCATAAACAGCTTCTTCAAGCCTTTTTATTCTTTGTTCGTCGTTTTGTGAGCTATAATCAACCCCTAAAATAGATTTCTCCATTCGTGTTAAAGTATCGGAAAATTGGCTTTGTGCGTTACATTTTATTCCCCAAAACATTAATGTCATTATAATAATTAATATCCCAAATCGATTCATTTTAACCTCAATGTCAGAATATTAATTATTAGTAAAAATATCTATTGTACACTATCTTTATTGTTAAATTATAGTAGTAAGAGAAAGTAAGTAAATAGAAAGTATAATAGTTAAAATTTTAGGCTAAGTCATGTTTATAGTTATAAAAAAGTGCTTGATTTTAAATTTTGTAGATGGTAATCTTAAAAAGGTTAGTTGTTGAATATTTTTAATTCTAAAATAACTAACAATTGGACTAAGTTTTATGAAACTATACTTAGGCGAAAGTAACTAAATATTTCTTTTGATAAGAAATAGGATTTAAATAAAAAATCTGGGCTTGTGGCGCAGCGGTAGCGCAGAGGACTCATAATCCTTTGGTCGTAGGTTCGAATCCTACCGGGCCCATTATAATTATAATAATTTTTATTTAATAATAAACGGGCTTCAATTTTGAAGCCCGTTTATTATCTCAGTGATTATTTATTCAATAATCCAACCACTTGTAAGATCAACTTTAATTGTTTTTTCAAGTTTTACTTTTACAATTTTTCCTGATTTAAGTTTTACTTTTCCACCCTTAATAATTGCTCTGATTATTCTTTCAAACCAATTTTTTTGCTGATCTGTATTAATGCATCCAGGGAATGAAGCGATTTGATCAATTGTTGTTGTAATTGTTTTTGTCTCAAGTCCCATTTTTCCAGTCCTAATAAATAATTTACCAGGTGTTATGCTTATTATTTCACCTGTAATTTTACTTGATTGTGCAATTACAATATAATAATCTTTAGTAACCAAGTGTTTATTAGCTTTTGTCGTAAAACATTCACCTTTTCGATTTATAGAACTATTTAATGGTGTTACTAACATTACAGGAATACTTGTTCCTGCTGGAATTGTAGCAATTGTCCCATTAATAGTTACACCTTTAAGAACATATCCGCAACCTTTTTTTGCTCTCATAGCATCTTGTAATTTTTTATTTGGATTTATTCTTGCTTGTGTTTGCATATTGTATAATCCAAAAGCCATTTCAGCTCTTGTTATAGGTGCATTTGGATTTTTGAATTCGCCTATTGCCTTTTTAGCCTTAAATACGCCTAATTTATCAAGATTAAGAGCTGACATCATTATATCCATTGCTTCTGATTTAGTGATTGTATCATCCGGTCTGAATGAATTATCAGAATTATTTTTAATTAAGTCAAAATTTATTGCTCTTTGAATTGAATTGAATGCCCAATGCTTATAAGGAACGTCTTTGAATTCAAATGTTCTTTTTAAGGGAGCTTTATCTTGGTGAAGAGCTTTTACTACCATTGTTGCAAATTCTGAACGGGTTGCTGTTTCATCCGGTTTAAAATTCCCATCAGGATATCCAACCAGAACATCTTCATCCGTAAGTGCTTGTATTTGTTTGTATGCCCAATGGTTCGACGATAAATCAGGATAGTTCTTTGCATATACTCCTGAGGTTAACATTCCTATTACCAAAGTAAACATTAGTAAATTTTTAAAAATCCTTTTCATTTTTCTCTCCTTTTTTGTACTGATATTTATGTTTTAAAATATTGTATATTTTGTTTATAGTAATGATAATATAAACAAAATAATTATTATATATTTTTTCTTACTTGCATTAATTTAGTAAATCAATTAACATATTATTAATACTGTTATACAGAGTTTTTTACAAGTCAATTATGAAAAAGAATAATAAAAAAATCTTAATATTAACTCTAGCTTTTGTATTTATAATTAATCCTTCTTTTGCAATGAGCAAAAAAGCTTACAAATATTTTAAAAATGCAAATGATGCTTATAGTGCCAATGATAATATCAATGCTGAAATTGGATACAAAAATGTAATTGAATTAGCACCAGAAGATATTCTTGCATACTTAAAACTGGCAAATTTATATTTGGATGAGCAAGATTTAAATAATGCTCTTAAATATTATGAAAAAGCATTAACAATAAATCCTAATGATGGATATATATATCTAAGCATTGGGAGTATTTTAAGAGTTAAAAAAGATTACCAAGGCTCTTATGATGCTTACAAAAAAGCGGCTAACCTTTTGCCTGATTATAAATATGTTTATTTAAATCTTGCCCAAATTCAAACACAGATGAATAATCAAAAACAAGCAATTCAGGATTATAATAAATTTCTTACGACATATCCCAATGATATTGAATCGAGAAAAAATTTAGCTGAGCTATACTTAAGTGTAGATATGAACGATGAAGCTGTATCTGAATATGAAACTGCTTTAGAAATTTCCCCTTCTGATTTTAATGAATGGGGAAATTATGCAAAAGCTCTGCTGTTATCTGAAAATTTCAGTAAGATTCCACAAGTTTTATTGCCGGTATTAGAAAAAGATCCCGAAAATGCCGAACTTAGGGTTATACTTGCTTCAGCATATGAAAATTTGAATGAAAAAGAAAAAGCTATCAATGAATATATTACAACTTTAAAATCAGATTCAAGTCTTGTTGATATAAAATTTAATATTGCAAAATTGTATGATTCTATGGGAAATGATACTGAGGCTATAAAATATTATACTGATTATATAGATATAGAGCCTGATAATTTAGATGCATATTATAATCTTGCTTCTATTTATGAAAGAAAAAAGAATTTTAATGATTCTATTATAACTTTGAATAAATTGAAAAAACAGGAAAAGGATACATCTAATGTTTTAAAAGAAATCGGAAGAAACTATTATATGTCAGGAGATTTTGAACAGTCTATTAATTATTACCAGGATGCTTTAAAAGTATCTCCCGATAATCCTCAATTATATTATAGCATGGCACTTTCCTATACTTTATTAAAAAAATATGACAAAGCTTTAGTGAATTATAAAAAATCTCTTGAGTTAAAAGATGATGAAAAAGTTAAAAATAATTTGGCAAAATTGTATATTTTAATTGGCGATAAATATATGTCTGAAAATAATATTGAAGATGCCATTACTAATTATAAAGAAGCTTATAATTTAAATAATATTGACTTGGATATTTGTTTATCATATGCCAATACTCTTTATGAGAAAGGTTATGCTAAGGAAGCTCTCGAGGTATATAAGCATGCACTTGAGACAAATAAAAATAACGTTGAATTATTGATAAACGTTGGTAATATTTATCAGGAAACGTCTAACATGCAGGAGGCTCAAAAATATTATGAAAAGGCGCTTACTTTTGAGCCGCAAAATTATAATGCCAAATTTAATTTAGGCCTTGTCTTTTTTAATACCGGAAATAATAAAGAAGCAAAAGAGTGTTTTTATTCATCAATTAAATTAAATCCTGAACTACCTTTATCGTATTATTTACTTGGGGTAATACTTGATAAAGAAAAAAATTATAATGAGGCTGCAATTAATTATAAAAAATTTATTGCTCTGGATCCCAAAAATGAAAATGTTGCACAAATTCAAAAAAGGTTGTCTGTAATTGCGAACAGTAGAAAAAAATAGATATATATTCTTTAAGAAAAAAGGTTATAGATCATCATGGAATGGTATACCTGCCTTTATTAAGCCATACAGTAAAGAATTTTCTCTGTGTGGTAATTTCTTTTCGTCTATTATTATTCATATAATAATAGCATTATTGTTTTGGGGTACTTGTTTTATATTTAAATCATATTTTAGTAACTTAATGTTATTCGATAAACCCAAACAAAATATGCCGGATATTGAATTTATTTTAAATGGTAACTCTGGCAATAGAAAAAAATACAAGAAAAAATCTTCTTCAAAATCAATAAATAATAATTTCAATAAAGTTTCACAGAAAAATAATATTTCCAGAATAGAGAAAAAAGCATATTTAGTCAACAATTCAAAGATTATAGATGATTTTTCAATACCTGCACCAAATATTAAACCATTAGGTACAAATTTTTCAAGTTCAGGACGTAGTTCAAGAAAATCATCTGCTTTTTCCAATAATCATACTTCGGATGGTGGTTTTGACATTGGGACTCCTGATGGCAGAGGTGTTGGAATTAAAAAAGGATTCGATAAGAATGCGACAAAAAAAATCGTAAGCTCTTATGATATTAACCCATATATAAATGAATTAAAAAGAAATATAAGATGGAATTGGAAATACCCACGTGGTTATGAAAATAAAAAAGTTGAACTGTTTTTGAGGATTGCAAAAGATGGAAGGTTGATTATATTAAATGTAAAAAGAACTTCTGAAATAGGAGAAGTTGATAATGCGGCATTAAATGCCGTAAGAAAAACTTTGCCATTGAATCCTCTCCCTTCCGCATATAAAAAAGGATTCTTAGATGTAGTTTTCACTTTTGATGGAAGCACTTCTGTAATCACTAAAAAATAAATGTTACATTTTTGTTATAAATGATTTCTTTTAGGCAATATTTATTACGTTTTGGTTTAATTAACTTGAAGTAATTAATATGGAGTGTGGTGTAGATGATTCCAATGATAAACTCAGTGAATACAAATAATAATACTAAACCTTTAAATTTTAGAGCTAATAATGATCAAAATAGATATTCGTATTCTAATATAAGATCTAATACTCCGGTATCTTCAAACCCAATCAGTAATTTTAAAAAATCTGAAAAAGCTCAGAAATTAGCTACTTTGTTAGGGATAACCACTTCAATAGTTGTTACGGCATTTTTTGGCAGAATGTTAATAAGTGATTATAAAGCTAAAAAAGTGCTTCAAGAATCTATGAAAGAAGCTGTTAAGGAATTTAATATTCCAGATGCAAAATCAATGGTGGATGTTATAAACAATTGTATAGATCCAATTATTAAACGTGCGGCAATGAATGAATATAATAAAGGTTCTATGATGTCTCAAAAGAGACTTAATGATATACTTTCTTTGGCTAATTTAGATAAAGCCAGACCTGAAGAAGTGGATCTTGTAAGAGCTATTGAGTTAATGGATAAAAAAATTGTAGGTATGGATGAAGTCAAAGAAGAAATCTTAGATTTTCTTGTTGAGCAAAATTATAATATAAGAAATGGTATCAAATTAAAAAAACCATTGGTTTTATGTTTAGATGGTCCTGCTGGAACAGGTAAAACCACTATTTCAGAAGTCCTTGCAGAAGCAATGGGTATGCATTATAAAAAAATATCTTTAAATGGAGCTAGTGGTAAAGCCCCTATTAAAGGATATGAAGCTGTTTATACAGGAGCTTCTTCAGGTGGAATTGCTCAAGGACAATTGGAAGGTAGAACTAAAAAAGTTTTGTATTGCCTCGACGAAGCTGATAAAACAGCCTCAAGTGATTATAACGGAAAAGTAGAAGACACTTTGCTTTCTTTATTTGATGATCAGGCATTATTTGTTGATGATAACTTAGATATTCCAATCGATGTTACAAAATCAATATTTATTTTGACAACAAACGATTTTGAAAAGCTTTCAACCCCGCTTAAAAACAGAATACGTAAAATTAGCATAGCGCCATATGATTTAAAAATTAAATCTAAAATTGCAAAATTAAAAATGCAAGATGCTTTAGAAGATTCTAAATTGAATCCCCATGCACAAATAGCTACTGATAAAGTATATGATACTATTGCAGAAATGACAAGTGACCAAGGTGGTAGAGAAACTACGCAAAATGTTTTATCTCTTATTAAAAAGATAATTACTAAATTGGAATTAGGTGAAAATGATGGAAAACCTGTAGTTGTTACTCCTGAATTTGTCAGAAAAGAACTTGGGTCTATTACAGAAAAAGAAACTTTATCCTCAAGAATTTTGAAATCAAAAAAATATGTTCCAAATACAAATCCAAATACACAATTAAATTCTGCAGTTTAATAGAATTTATTTTAATGAACTAATTAGTTTTTCAATCATTTCCTGCTGGATAACTATTTCATCAACTTTTGTTTGAGTTTCTTCAATAACTTCTTTTGGTGCATTCTCAACAAAGTTTTTATTGCTTAATCTTCCGGTTAGTGAATTTTTTTCATTCAATAATTTATCAAGTTTCTTTTGTTGTCTTGAAATTTCTGCATCAATATCAATTAAATCTTCAAGAGGGATTATTATTTTGGATGCACTAACTACTGTTGTTGCTGATTTTTTTGGTATTTCTTCTGATTCATCTGCAAAAGAAATATTTTCAACTCTTGCTAATCTTTTAATATATGATTGTACACTTTCAAAAATTTCATTTTCTGATTTATCTGGACGAATCTGAATATTTACCTTTATCGAAGGAGAAATATTAAAACTTTGTCGGACGTTTCTCAATGACTTTATTGTTTCAAAAACAAGTTCCATTTCTTTTGCTTCTTTTTGGTAATTAAATTTATCTTTATATGCAGGATAGTCAGCCAGCATTATAGCTTTGAATTCTTTATTAGGCATAAGTGAATAAATTTTTTCAGTTATATGAGGCATTATCGGATGTAATAACCTTAAAGACATATCCAATGCATACTTTAAAACTCTTTGAGTATTCAATTTTATTGAATCATCCTGTAATTGAATTTTAGCAATTTCTACATACCAGTCACAGTAAGAATTCCAGAAGAAATCATAAAGTATATGGGCAATTTCTCCTATTCTGTAATTCTTAATATTTTCATTTATTTCTTTTGCTGTAATATTAAGTTTATCTAAAATCCATTTATCAGCGATTGTTAAATTATCAAAATTAATTTCTTTATCATCTACACCGTCAAGATTCATTAATACAAAGCGTGATGCATTCCAGATTTTATTTGCGAAATTCCTTCCATATTCAAATCTTTCATCGCTTATTTTAATATCTTGCCCGCCGTATGTACAAAGAGAAGTCAATGTGAAACGAAGAGCATCACAACCATATTTATCAATTATTTCAACAGGGTCAATGGTGTTTCCTTTTGATTTTGACATTTTTTGTCCTTTTTCATCTCTTATCAGTCCGTGAATATAAACGGTAGAAAAAGGAGCTTTACCTGTAAACTCTAAGCCCATTGTAATCATTCTGGCAACCCAGAAGAAAATTATATCGAAGCCTGTAACTAAAACACTTGTAGGGTAGAATTTTTTAAAGTCATCAGTTTCTGTTTTAGGAAATCCCATTGTAGAAAAAGGCCACAAGCCTGATGAAAACCAGGTATCTAAAACATCCGGATCTTGGGTGTAATTATCAGGATCAGGATTTTCTTTTGCTACAATCATTTGACCCGTTGTATTGTGATAATATGCAGGAATTTGATGTCCCCACCATAATTGTCTTGATATACACCAATCACGAATATTTTCCATCCAACCTAAATAATTTTTTTCCCAACGTTCAGGAATAAATTTTATTCTTCCATCTTTAACGGCAGAAATGGCATCTTTCGCAAGGGGTTCCATTTTTACAAACCATTGTTCTGATAGTAGAGGTTCAATTGTAGTACCACAACGTTGACATTTACCAACATTGTGAACATGATCACGAGTTCTTAGCAGTGAGTTATTGTAAGATAGTAATCCGATGACTTTTTCTCTGGCTTCGTATCTGTCTAGTCCTTGAATATCCGGAGGTACTTCCGGACAAGACTTCATTTTTCCTTGTTCATCTATTACCCAAATTGGCGTTAATTTATGACGTTTTCCTACTTCATAATCATTTGGATCATGAGCCGGTGTTATTTTTAATGCGCCTGTTCCAAAACTTTTATCAACATAGTCATCTGTAATAATAGGTATTTCTCTGCCTGTTAAAGGGATACAAACAGTTTTTCCTACTAAATCTTTGTATTTATAATCATTTGGATTTACAGCAATTGCAACGTCACCAAACATAGTTTCAGGACGAGTAGTGGCAATAACTATAGCTCCGGCTTCATTTTTGAGTGGATACATGATTTCCCATAGATGCCCGTTTTCAGTTTCGTATTCTGTTTCAACATCAGAAATTGCACTTTGGCATCTTGGGCACCAGTTTACAATGTAAGCTCCTTTATATATAAGACCTTTTTCAAACAGTTTTATAAATACTTCTTTTACCGCTTCCGAACAACCTTCGTCAAAAGTAAAACGTTCCCTTGATCTGTCAAAAGATGCTCCTAATCGTTTGAATTGATTTAAAATCGCACTACGGTGTTCATTTGCCCATTCCCAAGTTTTTTCTAAAAATTTTTCACGTCCTAATTCGTGTCTATCGGTTCCTTGGTCTCTAAGATTTTTTTCTACAACATTTTGAGTGGCAATTCCTGCATGGTCAGTTCCGGGAAGCCAAAGTGCTTCGTATCCTGACATTCTGTGATAACGTGTTAATATGTCTTGAAGTGTTCCATCCAAGGCGTGTCCCATGTGTAATACCCCTGTAACATTTGGTGGTGGAATTACAATTGAGTAAGCAGGTTTTTCGCTTTTTGCATTTGCTTTAAAACACTTATTTTCTTCCCAATATTTATAAATTTCTTCTTCTGTTGCTTTTGCATCATAAACGGTAGGTAAATCTTCTATTAAGTTCATTTTTTTGTCCTTTAATTAGCTCTTATTAGATTATAGCAAAAAAATTCATCAAACCACATTATTTTTTGATAAAAGTAATGACTGACCAACTTCCTTTTTCTTCATATCTTAATATTTTAAGCTTAGTTATGAATTCATTTATTTCTTTATTCTTTATATAAGAAAATGCAAGAAATAAAAAAGGTGCTTTATCATATTCTTTTTTGTTATGAAACAGGTAGTGTATTTGGTTTGGTGAGTATAGTGTTACAGTATTTAACAAGACTAAGGATAGTTTTTGATTAGGCTTTAATTCGTTTATTATTTCGTTATTAATTTTGTTTAAAAAATATTTTTTATTAATATTTGCTAAGTCTTCTTTTGCGGTTATATTTAAATATTTTGCAAAGTTACTTTTATTAATTGAAATTACATTAAGATCTTTAAAATTAATATATTTTTCAAATCTGCTTTGAGGATAGTAGTTTAACAAAATTATGTCATTTTTTCTTAAATCTGCATTTTTAATTAGGTCAGCAACAATTTTGTGTCCTTCACTACGGCGAATTTTTGGTGCTCCAATAGGACTTATATACATATATAATAAACTTAAAAAGCAATATAATATTATCAAAATATATTTCAGTTTACTTTTAAATGTCAGTAATCCAGAACACATCAAAAGAATTAGTGTAGGATAAACTTCTATTGAATATTTTGAGGCAAAAACTAATTTACCTGATATTGCAGCGATAATTAGAGAAAAGATATAAGCTAGACAAGTAAAAAACACTATAAAAATTTCAATTTTTTTAGCTATAAGTGATCTTATTATTCCGATAAGAGCAATTATTGAAGGTATTATTGCAAAAATAAAGAAATTTATATTGATAACTTTGGAAAAATTGTCAGGTGCACTTACAATATTAGTTAAAACAGGAGAAAAGTAATCTGTTAACATAAATCCTATTCGGCTAAAATTAAAGGTTCCCCACCACTGTGATATGAATCTTGTTGTTAAAAAATTATATATCAGAGGTAATCCCAGAAGGAGCAAAATTAGAGTAGAGCCCAATAAGATTGAAAGTGTTTTTTTACATTCGTCTTTTTTTGCAAGATATAAGCTTAAAAAAACAGAATTAAAAACTACAAATACGAAGCCTATTGTATGAGTAAAAATTATTAAAAAGCTAAATATAATGTAAAATACTATATTTTTTAGGCTTTGTTTTTTAAGCAATTTTAATGTAAAGAGTAATGCAAGGCTTGAGAATAAAAATAAAATACCGTAAAATCTTACTTCTTGTGAGAAATATATTAAAAATGAACTTATTGCGGTTATTAAAGAGCAAAAATATCCAAGTTTTTTGTCTTTTAGCTCTTTTCCTACAAAATACATAGAAATTATTGATAAAATGCCCGGAATAACCGAAGTTACTCGAAGCATTAAATCACTGTTTCCAAAGAAATGAATAAAAAATTTAAGATATAAATAATAAAAAGGCATATGACATTGTTCAAAAATTGAATGTATAAAGTCTTTACCTAAAGGTACTGAAGCTATAAACCAACTTACGTATTCATCGTTCCATAGGCCGTCAGGTTTATCTATAAAAGCTAGTCTTAGACATGTTCCAATAAAAACTATTATGAATAGTATCCAAAAAGTTTTATTTTTCACTTTTGCCCCTTTCATTTTCCTCTTTATTTATTATAATTATATTACAAAGGTGGGATATGAAACTAATAATTCAAATACCTTGTTATAATGAAGAACAGACTTTACCTGTTGCTTTGTCAGCACTACCTAGTGCTATTGAAGGAATTGATGAAATTGAAATTTTAATTATTGATGATGGATCAACGGATAAAACTGTTGAAGTTGCAAAAAAATGTGGAGTTAATCACCTTATTTCAATACCTAATAATGTTGGATTGGCGAAAGCTTTTTCGTTAGGGATTTCGAAGTCTTTGGAATTAGGCGCTGATATTATTGTAAATACTGATGCTGATAATCAGTATTGTGCGGATGATATCGAAAAAATTGTGAAACCTATTTTAGAAATGCGCGCAGATATTGTTATAGGCGCGCGTCCTATAGAAAATATCGAGCATTTTTCTCTTACAAAAAAAATATTGCAAAAACTAGGCTCTTTCGTAATGAGATTAGTTAGTTCTACAAAAATTGAAGATGCAACAAGTGGTTTTAGAGCATTTTCAAAGAATGCCGCAGCTCAGATAAATGTTTTTGATAACTATACGTATACATTAGAAACTATAATCCAAGCAAAGGCTAAAGGATTAGAAATTGTCTCTGTTCCAATAAGAGTAAATCAGGAGCTTAGAAAATCAAGATTAATAAAGAATATATTTGATTATATAAAACGTTCATGTTTTACAATGATGAGAATGTTTATTGTTTACAGACCATTTAGATTTTTTGCATCAGTTAGTATTTTGTTCTTAATCCCCGGATTATTTCTTGGAATAAGATTTTTATATTATTATCTTAACCATCACGGAGCCGGACATATTCAATCATTAATTCTTGCTTCCATTTTAATCTTAACCGGTGTACAGATAGGTTTGATTGCTGTTTTAGCGGATTTATTGTCTATAAACAGGAAACTGCTTGAAGATATTCAAACTCGTTTAAAAAAGAATACAAACTTAAAATAATTTTGTGTTAAACTGTAAACGAAGTAGTCGGATAATCGCGCCAAATTTTGGTGAGGAAAGTCCGGGCATCTAAGGACAAATCGCCGGGGAAATCCCGGAGGGTGTAAGCCCGTGGATAGTGCCACAGAAATGAAAACTGCTAACGGCTGAGCAATCAGTGCAAGCGATGGTGCAACGGTGAGTTAAGAGCTTCACCAGCGTATTTGAGAAAATACGGCTAGGTAAACCCCGATTGGATGCAAGATTGAATGGGAATTTAAGGTTGTCCGCCGCTTCCCGAAAAATCGCTTGTGGTAATAAGTAATTATTATCCCAGACAGATGATTATCTAGAAACAGAACCCGGCTTATGAGCTACTTCTTTTATTTATTTAGGTTAATTAAAATAAAATCGCAGATAATATATTATCTGCGATTTTATTATTTTTATATATAGTTCGCTATTTTTTAATTGGTTCCGGGGTTGCGCTTTGTGAACTTGGATTAAGCTCTTCATTAGCAACAGGATTATTTTTTGCTTGTTGTCTTAAAGCATTTTGAATATTTTCAGGATTAAATTCCGGATTTACATATACAATTTTTGCTTGTTTTTTTAGTGATTCAATTAATTTGTTCATTGCTTCTACTTGTTTTTGATTATTTAAATAAGCAATAATTTCAGGTTTAACTTTTTCAAAAGGTTCAATACCTTGTTTTTTTCTGTCTTTCACTAAAATAATATGGTATCCGTATGGTGATTGAACAACATCGCTAATTGTATTTGGTTTTAGTGAGAATGCAACTTTTGAAAACGGTTCAACCATTTCTTTTTTTGCAAAGAAACCTAAGTCCCCGCCTTGTTTTGAACTAGCTGTATCATCTGAATTCTCAATGGCAATTGAACTAAAATTGCCCGGATCTTTTTTAACTTCTGCTAAAATATTTTTTGCTTTTTGCAATTTTGTTGCCAATTCTTCATTTATCATTTTTTGAATTTCAGTTTTGCTTAATCCTTTATTTGTTGGTATAGACATTAGTTTCTGTTTAATTTCTTCCGGATTGGCAGAAATTAAAATGTGAGATGCTCTTACTTTATCAGGGTATTTAAATTTATTTATATTTTTATTATAGAATTTTTTTGCATCAGAATCTTTAACGTTTATAGTTGATATCATGCTTATAAGTTTTTTAATTTTGACTTCTTCTATCAAATCACTTTTTAATTTAGCAGAGCTAATTCCATTTTGTTTTAAAATTTCGTCAAATTTTTCTTTTGATCCTATTTGATCAATTATTGACTTTAATTCTTTATCTGTATCTTCTTTAGTCACTTTTATATTTCTTTTTTCAACTTCTTGGTCAATAAGCGCTTTAATAATTAATTCATTTACAACCTTATCTTTAATCATTAAATAAAAGAAACTATTTTTGTCTTCATTTATATTCATTCCCATTTGTGCAAACATAGAATTACTTGCTTCTTCATTCATTAATTTATCAAATTGAGATTTTGTAATATTTTGTTCATTAACTTTTACAATTGTATTTTTTGACCCAAAAGAGCAACCCGTTAATAACATTGTCGAAATTGCTATAATTGTAAGTAGTTTTTTCCCATTCATTATAATACTCCTTTTATTATTTATTTGTATACTCGTGTTTTATCTTATGTATATAATAAAACAAATCTGTTAATATGTTAAATATTTCATTAAAATTTATATACGAATTATTTAATAGAATAATTGAATTCCCTTCAGTACAAGCTTTTGGGGCAGAAATAAATTTTATATATTTTGTAATATTTGGAGGTATTTTCTTTTGAATTATATTATATTCAGCTTGTAGATAAGGAGTATAAATTCTTATATTCTCAGGAGTTTCTCTAATTACAGAAATACCAACCTCGGTTGCAGATAATCTTAGCTTAATAAGTTTAATTAAGTTTTGTACGCACTCAGGAGGTTTAGAGAACCTGTCTTTCCACTCTTCTGTTATATAGTCTAATTCAACTTGTGATTTTACATCAGAAAGCCTTTTGTATTCAATCATTTTCTGTTCAGTAGAACCTACCCATTCATTTGGTATGTATGCAGTTACGTTTATGTCTACTATTGTTTGCTGAATTTTTTCTTCTATTTCTCCTTTTAATTCGTTAACAGTTTCTTCTAAAAGTTGGCAGTAAGTATCAAATCCGACATTTACCATGTGTCCGTGTTGTTTTGTACCTAATATATTGCCTATTCCTCTTATTTCTATGTCTCTTAGAGCAACCTGGTAGCCGCTTCCTAATGTTGTAAATTCTTTTATTGCTTTTAATCTCTCGATAGCTTCCTGAGTCAGATTTTTATTTTTTTTGTAAAAACAATAGCAGTAGGCTTGTCTCTCAGATCTTCCGACTCTTCCTCTTAATTGGTATAATTGAGCAAGTCCAAATTTATCCGCATCATGAATTATAATCGTATTTGCATTAGGAATATCTAAACCAGATTCGATTATTGTTGTACACAAAAGGATATCAAACTCTTTGTTTGCAAAACCTAGCATAACTTGTTCCAATTTTTTTTCATTAAGTTGTGCGTGTCCTATAACAATTCTCGCATTTGGCACTATTTTTTCTAATTGATGCTTAAATTCTTCTATAGTTTCTACTCTATTATATAAATAATAGATTTGGCCATCTCTATCGATTTCATGTATAATCGCATTTCTCAGCGATAATTCATTAAACTCTCCTACAAAAGTTTTTACGGGCAGCCTGTTAGTTGGGGGAGTATTAATAACGCTCATGTCTTTTATTCCTGATAATGACATGTACAATGTTCTTGGAATAGGAGTTGCAGACATGCTTATTATATCTATATTTTCTTTTAATTGTTTTAATTTTTCTTTATGCCTTACTCCAAATCTATGCTCCTCATCAATTACCATCAATCCTAAATTTTTAAATAAAATGTCATTTTGTAGTAATCTGTGAGTAGCTATAACAACATCACATGTTCCTGTTGCAAGCTCTTTTAAGGTGTTTTTTTGTTCTTTAACATTTCTGAACCTTGATAATAATTGAACATTTATACCAAATGGTTTAAATCTTTCTTCTATTGTTTGAAAGTGTTGCATTGCTAAGATAGTTGTCGGAACAATTACAGCTACCTGTTTTCCTGACGAGATGCCTTTAAATATTGCTCTTATTGCGACTTCTGTTTTCCCAAATCCAACATCACCGCATATTAATCTATCCATAGGATTGTTACTTTCCATATCAGATTTAACGTCTATAATTGCTTTCATTTGATCAGGAGTTTCAATGTATTCAAATGCTTCTTCCATTTCGATTTGCAATGGGGAATCTGGTTCAAAAGATATTCCTTCTTGTATTTTTCTTTTAGCATATAACCTTAATAAATCATATGCTATTTTTTCAACTTCTTTTTTTACTTTAGATTTTGTGTTTGTCCAATCGCTCCCGCCCATTCTTGAAAGATGCGGTTTTATTGTTCCTGAACCGCGATATCTGCAAAGCAGATTAACTTGCTCCGCAGGCATATGCAGTTTATCGTTATTTGCGTATTCTATTGTTAAATAGTCTTTATATTGGCCATCAAGTTGTTGTTGATTCAATCCCTTATATATTCCTACGCCATGTATAGAATGTACGACATATTCACCTTCTTTTATATCATTAATACTTTCAATATATTCTTGTTTTTCTTTATAATATGAGCGCTTAGAGGAAGTAATCTCTTTCGGGCGTTTGTTAAATAATTCTCGATCAGTTAGCAATATTGTTTTTAAATCGTCCAAAATACATCCTGAAGCAGAAATATTTGGTATCATTTCAAATATATTAATATTAGATTCATTAAAGATAGTCTTTACTCTTTCAGGATAGTCCGTTGCCATTATTATTTGATATTCAGGCTTTGAATTTATGAAATTTGTAATTTCTTCCAAACTATTAAAATATCCCTTTAAAGGTTGTGAATTAACTTCAATCATGTCATCCAAGCTGAAATCAATAAAATTATTTAACCCAATTTTTTCAAAACCTGCAATTTGATTATAAAATTCTTCTATATCAAAATGATTTTTTTGTTTAATTTCATAGTTTAAGCCAAGTTTAAGATTTTGATGATATTGATTTTGATAATTATCCGAAATAAATTTGTATTTTGAAAAGATTTCAGTCATTTCGTCAAATACGATAATATAGTCTTTTTTTAAATAATCTAGTATGCTTACAAGTTTAGTATTAAAGTAGCTTTGATATACTCCTATTCCTTCAAAATAATTTTCAATTTCAATTTTTTCTTTTAAAAATGCTGCTAATTTTTGATTGTTGTTGATGGTGAATTTAAATATAGGTTTAATACTTATACAGTCTGTTTTATTAATGCTTTTTTGAGTTTCGTTATTAAAATATCTTAAATCTACTATTTCATCTCCCCATAACTCTATTCTTACAGGGTATTCATCCAGAGAGAAAACATCGATAATATCTCCTCTTATTGAAAATTCTGAAATATCACTTACCATTGTAGAATGTTTATAGCCCAAGTTAATTAATTTTTGAGCCAATTCTTTTGGGTTTAGTTCATCACCAATTTTTAAGTTAATAGAGTTTTCTGTAAAGAATTCTTGTTCGGGAAACTTTTCTAAAAGAGCTTTCACAGGTGAAATTATAATCTTTTCTGATGAGTTTAATATTTTTAATTGCTTCGCATAATCATATAAATTTGGTGTAATTGTTTCGTAAAGGGACACATTTTGAAAAGGTAAAATTTCAGAATATAGTTCAAATGCTGTTATTAAATCATTCTGATACTTCAAAGCGTTTTGTTCAGTCGACGTTATAAATAATATATTTTTATTAGAAATTTTGCTTACAAAATTTAGTATAAACAGTCTTAAAAAGGATGTTAAACCTGTTATTGTAAAAGACTTATTTATTAATAAATTTCTTTTTAAGCGGGAGAAATTTTTACAATTATCGATATTAATATTTAACATTTTATTTTAAATTAGGACTTTCGTATTCAATCCCTATTTCTTTTAGTGTTGTAATGAAATGCTCAGCGCATGCTCGTTGGATGTTGGGTGGAACCACTCTCAATAATTCTACAGTTCTTGAAATGATAGGATCATTGTCATACCAACGGTTCCCATTAACCGGTTTGACTAGTTCATAAAATTTTTCAATCGCGTCTTTGGATACTTTTTCTTCAATTTTGATTAAAAAATTTTCTGCCTGAGCTTTCAATTCATCCTGATAATTTTTTAAAAGTTCGACTACTTCCAACAATAAAGGGTCATGGTCGTACCATCTTTTATATGCGGGACTCATTGTATAATCCTTCTCTTATATTTACTCCGGAGGTGTCATTATAACGTTCTATTTTTCCACCTAACATTTTAATTTTATCTTCAAAATTTTCATAACCTCTGTCGATATGATGAAGATTGTCAATAACAGATATTCCTTCAGCCATAAAACCTGCTACAGCTAAAGCAGCTCCAGCCCTTAAATCGCTGGCACTTAAATTAGCATTAGTAAGTTTTTTAACTCCTTTTATTATAGCATGATTTCTGTCTTGATGTATATCCGCTCCCATTCTTCTAAGATCGGGAACTTGCATAAAACGATTTTCATATAAGCTTTCTGTTATAATTCCTACACCGTTAGCTGTTGTTAAAAGAACCATAGCCATTGATTGTAAATCTGTTGGGAAACCCGGATAGGGTTGTGTAATAAAATTAATAGAGTTTAGCCGATTTTTACAAGAAACCTCGAGAGCTGTAGGTTCAATTAATTTTATATTTGCACCCATTTTTAGTAATTTATCATTAAAGAAGGTTAAATGTCCAGGAAAAACATTCCTGATAATTGCTTTTCCTTTTGTAGCAACAACGGCTGTCATGTATGTTCCTGCCTCTATTCTGTCAGGGATGGTTGTGTATTCTATTGCATGAAGTTTATCCGGAGCTACTCCGTTTATAACTATTTCAGATGTTCCTGCCCCTGATACATCTGCCCCCATTGTATTTAAAAAGTTCGCTAAATCAATAATTTCAGGTTCTTGAGCAGCATTTTGAATTCTTGTTGAGCCTTCGGCTAATATTGATGCAAGCATAAGATTTTCTGTTGCTCCTACTGATGGAATATCAAGATACACATCAGCTCCAACAAGTTTAGATGCCTTTGCATGCACATAACCGTTTTCGATTTTAATTTTTGCACCAAGAGCTTCTAAGCCTTTAATGTGAAAATCAACTCTTCTTTCTCCTATTGCACAACCTCCGGGCAAAGCTACAATTGCTTCTTTACATCTTGAAACCAATGCCCCTAAAATTATAAAAGAAGCTCTCATTTTACTTACTAAATCATATTTTGCAGTTATATTGGTAATATTTGTTGCATCTATTACAACTGATTTTTCTTTTTTATCATAATAAATTTTTGTTCCCAATTCTTCAATTACGTTTAACATAATGTCAACATCTGTTAAATCCGGAACATTATATATCTTGGTTTCACCTTTAGCTAAAATTGCTGCTGCCATTAATTTTAATACAGCATTTTTTGCTCCGCCAATGGAAACTTCGCCTTTGAGTGGTGTTCCACCCTTTATTTTAAACTTCTCGGACAAAATCCCTCCGATTATACAATCTCTAATACTAACACCATAATACAACTATATTGTTTTAATGTAAATAGATTAACTAATGTAAAAATATATTCTCTAAAATACTATGAGTTTGGTAATATCTCCCCTTTTGTCAATTTTATTTAATAAATTGTTTTTATATATATGTAAGGTGTTGTGGAGGTTTTAATCATGGCTTTAGCGAAAATTTATGGTGATACTTTAATTGAAAATAAAGTATTATCACTTGTTTCTAAAAGTAATAAAGTAGATGAAAATAATAGCATATTTGCTAGTTATCCGATGAAACCAAATTCGGTTTCGGCTTCAGTATCATCTCAAACAGATAAAGAGTTTGAAGTAATTTGCAAAAATGTTTCAAAAAAATTAGATAATATTCCTATTCCTTTTAGTTTTTTGGGGTCTAAAAAAATTAAAAATGAAACAATGCAAGTTTTGAATGATCCTACATTTAAATCAGGTGTTACTGATATTTTGGAAACTGCAAGAAATAGTAAGCCTGAAAACATGAATAAAAATATTATTGAATTATGTAGAGATAAGGATACTTATAATAAAGTATTAATTTTTGTTAGAAATAGTGCTAAAAATCATTCAACAATTAATTCGATTTTAAATAATAAATCACTTGACAGCAAGCTTTATGAATATTTAAAAAGTGATAAAGCATTAGAAATGTTAAAATCTGCATGATTAAACTTTTATCATTTTAATTTCCTTTATTTTTGATTTAAATATTTTATGCTAAAATTTAAACATAAGTATTAAGAATAGGTTTTGGCACTATTTGTGTCAATTTTAAAGGATATTTAAAATGAATGAACAATATTTTCCGCAGGAAATCGAAAAAAAATGGCAAAAAAAATGGAATGACGAAAACTCTTTTTATACTCCGAATGAAAGTAATAAGCCAAAGTATTATGCATTATCTATGTTTCCATATCCATCGGGTAAACTACATATGGGACATGTCAGAAACTATACAATTACTGACGTTATAGCAAGGTTCAAAAAAGCTCAGGGATTTAATGTTTTACACCCGATAGGTTGGGATAGTTTTGGACTTCCTGCAGAAAATGCTGCAATGCAGCATGGTGCAAATCCTGCTGTTTGGACAGATGAAAATATTGCTTATATGACAAAGCAGCTTAAAATGTTGGGACTATCATATGATTGGGGAAGAGAAGTTACTACTTGTAAGCCTGATTATTATAAATGGACGCAGTGGTTATTTTTGCAGTTATTCAAAAAGGGTTTGGCATATAAAAAAGAAGCCGCTGTTAACTGGTGTGAAAAATGTTCTACCGTACTTGCTAATGAGCAGGTTATTGACGGAAAATGCTGGAGATGTGATGAAATTGTTATTAAAAAGAATTTGTCACAATGGTTCTTAAAAATCACAGATTATGCCGAACAACTACTCAAAGATTTAGATAAACTTGAAGGTTGGGGCGATAATGTAAAAACAATGCAAGCTAATTGGATTGGTAAATCAACGGGATCGATTTTAAAATTTAAAGTTGTAGAAAAAAACATAGAAATCCCTGTCTTTACTACTCGTCCTGATACTGTTTATGGTATTACATACTTGGTTGTTGCTCCGGAATACAAGGATATTGAAATTCTCACAACGGATGAAAATAAAGAACAGGTTGAATCATATCGTGAAAATGCTCGAAAAATGTCTGAAATTGAAAGACTTTCTACAGAAAGAGTAAAAACAGGTGTACCTTTAGGTACTCACTGTATAAATCCTTTTACAGGTGAAAAATTCCCGTTATGGACTGCGGATTATGCCCTTGCAGATTATGGAACCGGTGCTGTGATGGCTGTTCCGGCTCATGATGAGCGTGATTTTGATTTTGCTAAAAAATATAATTTGCCGATAAAAGTAGTTATCCAAAATGTCAAAAATCCAAGTGATTGTAGTAATGCAGCATATACCGAACCGGGGATTATGATTAATTCAGATGAATTCAACGGTAAATCAAATGAAGATGTCAAAAAATTAATTACAAAAAAAGCTGTTGACGGTAGTTTTGGTGAATTTAAAACGCAATATCGATTAAGAGACTGGTTAATTTCAAGGCAAAGATATTGGGGGGCTCCTATTCCTGTAGTTTATTGTGAAAAATGCGGTATACAACCTGTAAAAGACAGTGATTTACCTGTATTACTTCCCGAAGATGTAGATTTTTCAGTACAAGGAAAATCTCCTATTTTGACATCAAAAACTTTCATAGAGTCAGTGTGCCCTTGTTGTGGAGCTGCTGCTAAACGTGAAACTGATACTATGGATACATTTATGTGTTCGAGTTGGTATTATATGAGATATACTGATCCTAAGAATACTGAAATGTGTTTTGATAAATCAATTGTGAATAATTGGTTGCCTGTAGATCAATATGTTGGCGGAATTGAGCATGCTATTTTACATTTGCTTTATTCCAGATTTTTTACAAAGGCTCTTAGAGATTGTGATTTGCTAGATTTTGATGAACCATTTAAAAACTTATTAACTCAAGGAATGGTTTTAAAAGATGGTTCAAAAATGTCAAAATCAAAAGGAAATACTGTTGATCCGGATGAAATTTTTGAAAATTACGGAGCGGATACAGCACGATTATTTATACTTTCAGATTCTCCGCCGGCTCGTGATTTTGACTGGTCAGACGCAGGGGTTGAAGGTTGTTATAAATTTTTGAATAGAGTTTGGCGTTTAATTTCTACAAATCTTAATAAGATAGTTTTTGATTATAATTTATCAGAAAACCTGACTAAAGAAAATGATGATTTAGTTCGTATGGTACACATAGCTGTTAAAGGTATTACAAATGATATTTCAAACGAATTCCAATTTAACACTGTGATATCAAAGTATCGTGAACTTACAAATTCAATATATGATTGGTTGGCAAGTAAGGAAAATAGTGATTTTGCCGAAGAGGATAAGCAAGTATTTAGTTTTGCCGTTTTAACTTTGATGAAATTGATGTCACCGGTAGCAGTGCATTTAACAGAAGAGGTTTGGACTTCTTTGGGGGCAAAAAATTCTATTCATGATGAAGCTTGGGTTGAGTGGGATGAAAATCTTGCAAAAACCAGTTCAATAACCTTAGTTGTTCAAGTAAACGGTAAAGTCAGAGATAAAATTGAAATTCCAGAGTCATTATCTCAAGATGAAATGAAAGAGATTGCTCTTAATACCGACAAATCTAAAGAATTTATTGCCGGCAAAGAAATCGTTAAGATTATAGTTGTTCCGAAAAAATTGGTTAATATTGTTGTAAAATAATTTTAATTTCTTATTTTATCTATAATATTGGTTTTTATTTGTAGCTTTATATATTTCATGTAAAACTATTAATCCAATACCTATTCCACCAACTATTTTAACATTTTTAGGTAATTTTGAAACTATATCTTTTGCTTTTAAAAAGCTTTCTTTAACAGTATTTATTATTCCTTTTTTTGCAATTTTTGTAGTTTTATCTGCCGTTTTTGCTGTAGATTCTGCAATTTCACCAGTTCCTTTTATTATACTTTTGGCTTTAGTTTTGCAATTATCTATTGTTGTGCTTATGTTTTTGGCTAAATCAGGTTTACTCTTGAGGATTTTTTTTATTTTACTGCCACAATAAATAGCTATTGCACTTAATACTCCACCGGTCATTAATTCTTTCCAGGGAACTTGCACAGGAGCTTTTTTTTCACCTCTGCTAACAAAGGCATCTACTGCCGGATAACCTGATAAATATGCCCCTGATTGGATTCCATAGCTAGAATAGCCATTACTAGGTTTTGAATATGGAAGCATGTTACTTGTTTGAGGATTCCCAACATATTTAGGCTTTGTTCCTTTTACATAGGCATCTGCGTCAAAATCTAGAACACCTAAAGTTGCTAATGTATCCAATGAACTTGTTGAATTCATGTCCATAAAAATAACCTTTCCTTATACACAATTATATAAAGTATTTTTTTGTTTAAAAATTGCTTTTTATTTTAATTTTTGTTAATTTTTTATTTATGAAAACAATTAGTAATGACTTTAAAGCTTTGATTTTAATTTGTATATTTTTAATTTTTTGTATCATGTTGACTTATGCTCATCATGGTGATTTTTTATTTGATTGTGGCAGGGAAGCTTATTATCCTGTAGAAATTTTAAAAGGAAAGATCTTATATAAAGATATATTTAATATTTACGGACCTTTTTCATATATGTTTAATTCAGCACTTTTTAAAGTTTTTGGTGTTAATTTAAATGTACTATATATTGCCGGTTGCATTTGCGCTTTTTGTATTACTTATTTAATATACTCAATTGCAAGAAATTTTATCTCATGTTTTGTAAGTTTTTCTATTTCTATTTTCACTATTGCTGTAGGTGTTCTTAGTCTTAATCTTTTTAATTATATTTTTCCGTATTGTTATGCAATGGTATATGGTTTGGTTGCATTCCTTTTTTCTGTATTTTTTCTTATTAAATATTCATATAGTGATGAAAAGATTTTTTATTTATATTTAAGTTGTTTTTTTGCAGGTATAGCTGTTTCTAATAAATATGATTTTATATTTTATCCATTAGTAATATTGTACGTTTTTATACAAAAAAAACTCTTTGATTATAAAAAATATTTATATGCATTATTTTCATTTTTGCTTGTTCCGCTAACTTGCTTTCTTATTCTTTTTATTCAGGGATTAAATATTAGAGATTTGATTTCTAATGTCTTAATAATTAATTCTATGTTAAAAAATCCTCTGCTTAAGTATTTTTATACTAATATCGGAGTGTTTTTTGACGTAAAAATTTTATATGTTGTATTTATTGAGTTTATTAAATTTTTATTACCTTTATCTCTAGTGATATGGCTTAAAAATAAAGTTAAAGGTTTATTCTATTTTGTAGTTTTACTTTTATATTCGCTTTTTGTCTTATTTACATTTAAGCTTTATTCATTTATCTACTTACCGCTGTTAATTACATTCTTATTTATTATGGACTTTAAAAAAAATATAAATAATCTTTCTTTAAGTATTGTGGTATTAAGTGCTGTTTCGATTTCTTGTAAAGTATATTTTGGCGCTTTAATATATAATTACGGAAGTTTTTATGTCAGTTTTCTTCTGGTCGCTTTTTTCGCATTAATTTTTTATAAGTTTATAAATTACAAAATTAATTTTTCGATATTTGGTCTTTATATTTTAATTGTTTCAATTTTTCTGGCTAATAATGTAATTTTTAATTTGAAAATTAAAAGTTATCTTATTAATACAAATAAGGGTAAAATATATGTAAATAAATCTATTGGTAATGCGTCAGACAAACTTTTAAAATATATAAAATATAATACAAAAGCAAAGGATATAGTAATAGTTTTACCTGAAGGAGCAATGATTAATTTTATTGCTGATAGAAAAAGTGATAATTATTATACTTCCCTAATCCCTTTATATGTTTATACTTTTGGTGAGAAAAAAATTATTAAACATTTTAAAGAATTAAAGCCGGATTATATTGTATTTAATAATTCCAATATGAAAAGAGATCATGGTTTTGAAAATATTTGTAACGATTATGCGTTTGAACTTTGCAATTTTGTGGCACAGAATTATTATTATAGAAAGGAGATTGATACTGGTTTTAGATACCTTATTTATCAAAAAAAGTGATTGTATACTTTTGTAACAAAAATCATATATTCTGAAATCGGTATTTAAATATTTTTTTTATATATATGTGAGTAATACGAAGATAGTTAAGGAGAGTTCAATGTCAGGTTTAAGTTTTGGTTTAATAACTGGTGGTTCATCAAACGGAAGTCTTTTATCATCTGATTCAGAAAACTCTACTCTTCTTTCAAATAATACAGAAAATGCTGAAGCTAGTTTATTATCTAATGATACTCAAGCAGGAACAGATGCATTTAGTGGAAAAGATATCTTCGGAACTTGTGAATTTTCAGAGGCTAATGCTAATTCTTTAGCAAATGAATCCTCTGAAACAATCGGTTCATGTGCCTCAACTGAAACAATCGGCTCTGTAGCTTGTGCTTCAGAAGCTGCTGGTTCTGTAGCTTCTTCTGGCTCTTCTTCAGATTGCGGCGGTTCTTTTGTCTCTGTTTGTTAATTTATTTTAAATTTATCGAATAATAAAAGGCGAAAACATTTAATGTTTTCGCCTTATAGTATTTTATAACTATATTACATTATTCATCTTTTTTGAAGCAATCTCTGCAATAAACTTCCTTTCCTTCGATTGGTTTGAATGGAACTTTTGTTTCTACGCCGCAATTTGAGCAAACTGCATCATAAAGTTTTTTCTGTTTTTTTTGTTTTCTTGCTCTTCTGCAATCATTACATCTTTTTGGTTTGTTTGTAAGTCCTCTTTCAGCATAGAACTCTTGTTCACCTGCTGTGAATACAAACTCGCATCCGCATTCTTCGCAGATGATTTTTTCATCTTGGTACATTTGACTTTCTCCTGATTTTTGTAACTATGAATGAATTATTTATTAATTAAAATTCATCCACCCAATCTATTTTAAAACTTTTTTGCAATTTTTGCAAGTTGTATAAATTCTTTTACAGAATTTACAGGAACTGCGAAGCCAATACCAATATTTGATTTATTATTGTCAGGATTATAAATTGATTGACTAATACCTATTACTTCTCCTGAACTGTTAAGTAAAGGACCACCTGAATTGCCCGGATTTATTGCAGCATCAGTCTGAATTTTGTTTTTTGAATAATCTATTCTAGATACAATACCTTGAGTAAGTGTACCGGAAAAACCAAAGGGATTTCCAATAGCCAAAACTTTTTGACCAACTTTAATTTCTTCAGAATCACCAAGTTGTATTTTCATAAGTGTTTCCTTTGGCTTTATCTTTAATAAGGCTAAATCATTGTTTTTACCTAGAATGGAAATAACATTTGCCTTGTAAACTTTGCCGGAATTTGTTGTTACATCTATATCGTTTGAACCTTCAACTACATGTGAACTTGTTAATATTATGCCTTCTGTTGAAATGATACATCCGGTACCGCTTGAAATTCCTTCTTTTAGTTGAGCATCTATTGTTACTATGGCCGGAGAAATTTTTTCGTATACATTTATGTTAATTTGCTCTTCCTTATCGTAGATGGGCTGAGTTTTACACATTGGTGTATTCATAAATAAGAATATCAAAATGGCAATTATTCTGTTAATTATTAATTTACTCATAAATTAGTCCTCTCCAAGCTAATTTTTTATTGTGTTTGTATTTTATACTATCTACAATTTATCTAAATAGGGATTAATTATTTACATGATTAAAATTTTAATGCTACAATATAGTAGAATTAAAATTAATATATGAAAATAAAGGAGTAAGTTATGTCAAGAATTGATTTGTTTAAACAACATTTAAGAGAAAAAAGAGCATTAAAAGTAATAGCTGGTATTGATAATTTTGATATTGAGAATGTTAGAAAAGTTGTTTCTGCTGCTAATCAGGCAGGTGCAAGTGCTATAGACATTTCTGCCAATCAGCAAATATATAATGCGGCAAGAGAATTAACGAATCTTCCTTTATTTGTTTCTTCTGTTATCCCGGAAGAACTTGCTTCGGCTGTAAAAAACGGTGCTGATGCTATTGAATTAGGTAATTTTGATGCATTGTATAAAAAAGGAGCCAGATTCGGTGCAGATGAAGTATTAGCTTTAGTTGAAAAGACAATTTCTTTACTCGATTCTGAAATTTTCTTTTGTGTAACTGTTCCCGGGCATATTTCTGTTTCTGAACAAATTAATTTAGCAAGAAAATTAGAAGAGCTTGGTATCGATATGATTCAAACTGAGGGTTCATGTATTGCTAATGCTCAAAGTGAAGGAGCAAGGGGATTATTAGAAACAGCTCAGGTTTCTATCTCTAATACAATTGAACTGACAAGAAATGTAGAAATCCCTGTTATGACTGCTAGCGGAATAACTCCAACGACTGCAGCTTTAGCTTTTGCTGCAGGTGCTAGTGCTATCGGTGTTGGCTCTTGTATCAATAAACTAGATTCTTCAATTGCTATGCTTGCTGTTACAAAAAGTTTAGTTGAAATTGCGAATAATGAATGCAAATTAAATGCAGTTTTATCATAGTTTTTAAATAAATATAATTACACCCTCTTTTTAGGGGGTGTTTTTTGTTTATTTAAAATCACTTGGTTTTTTATTTTGTAACCATTTTTTTAAGGTATGTTGTTCATAACTTAGCGCAAAATTGTAAAGGGCGTTTGTAAGTGTTCTTCCACTTTCTGATTTTGCTATTAAAAGAGAATCTCCAATATTATTTTTTGCAAGAGTTATTTCTGCGTGAATAATTTTTTCAACATTTGTTTTTGGCTTTTTCTCCAGTATTGACTTAATCCAAGTTATTAGTAAATTTGTGCATGACTTATTTTGGATTATTTTTTCTTCATTTTGTTGCAAATACTTTGCAAATTCGTTTAATATCATTTTAATTCTTCATTCTATCACTGGAGTTGTTGTTGCTAAGCATACAATATCATTTATTGAGTTTTTTTGCAATTCAGAAATTATGCTTTCAAATGTGGAACCTGTTGTGCATATGTCATCAATTATTATTATTTTATCAGTGGGTTGATATGATTTGTCAATAATAAAAGCATTTGCAAGATTATTCATTCTTTGTTGTCTGTTTAATTTATATTGCGGTTTTGTATCTTTTATTCGTTTTATAAATTTTGTATTTAGTTTATAGCCGCTTAATTTACAAAATTCTTCTGCTATCAAGTTCATATGATTATATTTTCTGACTTGCTCTCTTTTCTTAAATAGAGGAACAGGGAGTACTTCATAATTATTAAATTTATCAGGTATTTTTTCCCAATATTCAAACATGAATTTTGCTTGATAATAGGCTAAGTCTTTTTGTTTATGATATTTAATCCCCCGGATAATTTTTTGAATATCATTAGTATATTCAGCACAGCAGTATACTTTTATTCCTTTAATTTTTG
This sequence comes from uncultured Muribaculaceae bacterium, assembly GCA_964391675.1. Classification (GTDB taxonomy): domain Bacteria; phylum Cyanobacteriota; class Vampirovibrionia; order Gastranaerophilales; family Gastranaerophilaceae; genus CAYMMX01. The sequence goes on from CAYMMX010000008.1 coordinate 67,938, forward strand.
TGTATTCATATATTTTTAAATGTTCTATTTTTTTATAACATGAAGAACAAATCTTTACGGCTTCTTTTGAACTTCCGCATAAATAACATTTTTTCTTATATATTAAGTCAAGTAATTCAGTTAAAATCTTTTTCATATTTATAAATTATACAATATATTTTTTATATGTTAGAATATATTTACATATAATTGAGGAGAGATAATGTATATAATCATAATGCTTTTATTGTTGAGTGTTTTAATCTTGGTACATGAAGCGGGTCACTTTATTGCGGCCAGGCTTTTAAAATTTAAAGTAGAAAAATTCGGATTCGGTTTGCCTATTGGACCTGTCCTTTTTAGAAAAACAATTGGTGATACTGAATTTTTAATTCATGCATTTTTATTAGGCGGATATGTTGGGTTTCCTGATGATGATAAGTGTAGTGAAATTGATAAAGATTCTCCTGAACGATTTATGAATAAACCTATTTATCAAAGGGCAATTGTTGCATCTGCAGGAGTTTTTGCGAATATTATTTGTGCTTTTGTTTTTGTTTTTGTTACCGCCGCTCTATGGGGACACTTACCGTCAGGGAAATATGATATATACGTAAGTGATATAATAGCCCCCAAGAACTCATCTGAAACTATTTGGCAGAGTGGAATAAGAAAAAAAGATCAAATATATGAAATTAACGGTCAAAAAATTAATAATACATTTTCTTTATTAAAATTTATACAATTAAGTAAAACCGATGATGGAAAAATTGATGAAGGAACAGCTTTAAATAATTTAATTGCTATTAAAAATATAAACCCTGCATTATTAAAAGATGAAATTATTCCTCCTAGTGTTGCAGTTAAATTGCCGGATAGAAAATTAGAAAATCCGGTTGTAATTGACTCAAAGGTCTTAAAAGGACTTAAAAAATATAAAGATTCTTGGAAAGTTTTATCAAATCCACAAAAAAAATTGCGTGATGAATTAAAAGGCAAATCTGTATATGTTTCAAATGGAACATATACGATTTATGACGTAGCTTGTGCTATTTCAGATAGCTCAAGACCAATTTTTATGAAAATTAAACGAGATGGTAAGATTATAGAATTAAATCCTATTATTGTTAACAAAAACGGTTTAATTGGTATAAAACTTGAAGCAAAAGAAATACTCATTTCAACAGATAGTTTTTATAGTGTAGTTAAATTTGGTACAAAGTATTTATATGATAATACTTATATGTTGTTATACGGATTGTATCAGATATTTACAGGACAAATTCCACTAAAAGATCTTCATGGTATTGTCGCAATAACTAAAGTTGGTGGTGATGTTATACAAAATAACGGAATTTTTTCGGGTTTATTGTTAACGGCTATTATTTCTATGGATTTAGCTATTGTTAATTTTCTTCCTATTCCGGCACTTGATGGCGGACATATTATGTTTTTATTCTTTGAAAAACTAAGGGGAAAACCCTTGAATGAAGAAGTATTAGAGAAAATTGCAAATATCGGATTTTGGTTCTTAATTATGCTTATGTGCCTGATTATATTCAATGACATTTTTGGATTAATTACTAAGAAGTTTTAGTTAATTGATAATTCATATTTATAGAGTTCTAAATTTAAAAGTAAAATTTAGAACTCTATTTGTTTTAAATTGAATTTTACATGCTTAAATAAATAGCCCAAGCGAATAACCATTTATGGTAATGTTTCCTGTCATAAATAGAACACATAATCATTTAACAAGTTTTTTTATTTTTCTGAGATTATAAATATTAATCTCAAGTAAACACAAGGAGGTAAAAATGACAATTAAAAAACTTACTGTGGCAGCTGCGATTGCCGTTGGAATAGCAACGTGTTCATTTTCAAGTGCAATGGCAGCATGCCCATGTAATACAGGTACACCAATGGTAAGCGGGTCCAATTGCGCACCGTGTCAACCTGTAGTTACACCAAAGACTGCCAAATGCCCTATTTGCCCTGAGCAAAAATCACCTTGTTCATGTGAACAAAAATCATCTTGCGATTGTGATTGCCCTGCTCCGGCATGTAAGTCAGCAGAACCTGCAAGTGCAACTTTACCAAACACTAGTTGTTCAGAACTTGATATGAAACAAGTTTATGCTTATCCTAATGCAATCTATGGGGATAACAACTATGTTGGTGAACAAAAAAATGCTATTTATTCCACAGAAACAGCTTGGATGATTGATAATTGTGATCAGACTGCGTTATCACATTCAGGAGTAACTGTTGCTGCAAGTGGATATCTTACAGGGGCAGCAGCTCCATGCGGATGTCAAAATAGTGGTGTTCCTGTAATTACAGGTTCAGCAGCTCCATGCGGATGTTGTCCTGATAGTGGTGTTGCAGTTGATAGAAATTGCTGTAAAATGGATAACGCTGCATGTCCTATAGAGATTCAAACATCAAATTCTATGGAAGCGATTAAAAAATCTTTTGTTCCATTTCAAGCTTCAGGAGTAACAGGGGCAGCTGCTCCACTTGTAAATGTTTTCCCTGATGTACCTGATGGATATTGGGCAGGTTGCGATATAGACAGATTGGCAGCTACTAATGTAATTGCAGGTTATCCTGACAGAACATTTAAACCTGCTCTTCCAGTTTCACGTGCTGAATTCGCAAGTATGTTAGTAAAAGGTTTTAACCTAAACCTAAACGGATTAAAAGCTAAATCTATATTCCCTGATGTTCCTACTTGTAATTGGGCCAATCCGGCAATTGCAAAAGCGGTTGATGAAGGAATAATGAGTGGTTATTGTAATGGTAAATTTATGCCTAAGCATCCTGTTACAAGGGCAGAAGCATTAACTGCACTAGCTCATGGTATTAATTGTGATATAGATTCATGTAAGGCCAAATCAATATTGAGTCAATACTGTGATGGAGATAAGGTTCCATCTTGGGCCGAAATTCCTGTTGCAAAAGCACTTGAAACAGGAGTGTTAAAAGATACTCCAAGTCCGAATATGATAAATCCAAATAAAGATGCTTCAAGAGCTGATATCGCATCTATGCTGCAAACAGTACGTGTAGCTGCAGGTTATGATTCTATGCCTGTTGCAAGTAATGACTGTGCATGTGAAAAGAAAACGGCTTACATGGAAAACGAACAAGTAGTAAAAATCCCTACTTTGAAACTTGAATTTTTAGATGAAATTAACGCTAAATCTTCTCATGTCGGTCAACAGTTTGCTACTACAACACTTGAAGAAGTTACAATTAATGGAAAATGCTATCCTTGCGGATCAAGAGTTAATGGTAAAATTGTTGAAGTTATTAGACCGTCCGGATGTCAAAAAGGTGCTCTTAAATTAGCTTTTACATCTATTGAAGATTGTGATGGCTGTAAGGCAGATTTACCTAAACAAATCTTAACTGCACAAATTAATTGTTCTAAAAAACAAAATGCAGTAGCAAGATTTGTGTCAATGCCGTTTACTTTAGTCGGTGGATTGTTGGGTACTGTCGGTAGAACTACAGGCGGTATGATTTCTAATCTGGGTAATGCTATTGAAGATGTTTCAGGTGGAACCGGTATTGCTATGGGCGAAGTATTCCAAGGCCAATTCAGAGCTGCAGGAAGAAGCTTGCAAGATGCAGGTAAATCAGCAATAGTTGCTCCTGTAGACTTTACAAGAACTGCGTTAAGCGGTACTATTGGATTATTCCAGTCAACAGGTGATGAAGTTGCATATCTTGTTGACCCTAGCGGAAACAAAATTGCCTCAGTTAATCCGAAAGAACATGTTACAATTGCATTTGGTTGTGCAGATTAATACATAACTAATTATAATTAAATATACATTAAAATAAAAAAAGCCGATAAAATTATCGGCTTTTTGCTTATTTAAAATAACCTTAAATCAATTAAGCTATAGATGATTCATATTTAGCAGTTTTCTTTG
>CAYMMX010000009.1:0-47488 GCA_964391675.1 uncultured Muribaculaceae bacterium
AAGTATGGCAACATATTCAGTCGACTGATACTAATAGGACGAGGGCTTTTCCTAATTACTCAGGCTCTGTCTGAGGAGTTAAGATGATGCGCATTTGCTTATAATTTCTGTGCAACTTTCAGCGTACAAGGACTGAGTCATTAATTTGACGAAATCCTGCAAAAGTTCGCTGGTGATCAAGCGTGAGGAAACCACCCGTTCCCATCCCGAACACGGTCGTAAAGACTCATTGCGGCGAAAATACTTGGAGGGCCACCTCCTGGGAAAATAGCTCGTTGCCAGCATCTATTTTAAAGAGATAAAGACTTTATGTTTTTATCTCTTTTTTATATTTAGCTATAATAAATTAAATTATTTATATCTTTCATTAATAAGCAAATGAAGTAGTGTATTAGGAGTTATTTTATTTGCATTTACTCCTTTAAAATAACCTTCTTTTTGCATTTCTATAATATGGATTTCAGAACAATGAAGACCTTTTTCAAATTCTACTTTTTTAAAAAGGGTTTGGAATGCTGATAAATAACCATAGCTCATACCTTCATACGATTCGATAGATTTTGAAAAATTTTCATTATTTATATTGTAGTCTCTTAAATATAATATAAAGTTATTTTTAGGATTATTCAAGTAATCTTCTAAATTTTCAACTTTAGCTTTTGGGATAACCATGTTAAGAATTTTTATATTTCCGTCTTTTTCAAAAATGGTTCCTATATGAGAGGGTATAAACTGGTCTTGAATACATGTACCCCTTGTTAATTTTGATATAAGTACAGATAATATATCTGACTTGTTTTTAATAAAAACACACGAACCAACAAGTTTTTCTTTGTTATCAGATATCCATTTATTTAAATCTATGTTTTTAAAATAGTTCTTACTATATATATTATCTATTTGAGCCAAATCATCTTTTTCAAAAGTTTCTAAAAGATAATCACTTTTTGCAGCTATTTTTGTATTGGAATTTGGAATTGTTATGTTTTCTGTTGTTAAAGTGTCGGCATTATAAAAAACATCATTGCCTTTTAAATTATTTTTTTCTTTGTAATCAGAAAAATTTTCAATAGCATTTGAATTTTCATTAAATATAAAATTGCCACCGTTAAGAGTAGCACAACTTGTTCCAATAAGGCTTACAGCTCCAATAAACGCCGCTTTTGTTTTTTTAACTGTATTTATATAATTTTTTTGTACAGAAGAATTATTGCTTAAATTGTTTAATTTTATCAAATTTACTTTCAATCTTTTTCACCTCTGTATGTTATAAGTCTGAGCAAAAAATAATTTGCTGTTTTATTAAATTTCTTTACTTTGCTTTTAGTTTTTTATACAATTGTCCTATGATGAATATTATTAAAGCTCAAAAAGGCACAAAAGATATATTGCCTCAAGAAATTAATCAGTGGCAAATTCTGGAAGAAAAAGCGTTAAAGATATTTTCGCAAGCAGGATTTAAAGAAATAAGAACTCCTATTTTTGAAGCGACAGAACTTTTTGCCCGCGGTGTTGGTGATACTACTGATATAGTTAATAAAGAAATGTACACTTTTGAAAAAAGTGAACGTTCATTAACATTGCGTCCTGAAAATACGGCAGGTGTAGTTCGAGCTTATATCGAAAATGGTATGCATAGATTAGCTGCTCCTGTAAAATTGTGGTATAAGGGTCCGATGTTTAGATATGAGCGCCCTCAAGCCGGAAGGCAAAGGCAGTTTAATCAAGTCGGGGTAGAAATGTTTGGGATTACAGAGCCTACGGCGGATGTTGAATGTATTTTACTAGCTGTAAATTATCTTAAATCAATCGGTTTAAATGATTTAGATGTTGAAATTAATTCTTTGGGCTGTGCTGAGTGTAGAGAAGGCTTTAGTGCTGCACTTCGTTCTGCTTTAAAACCTAATTTAGATAAGATGTGTCCGGATTGTCAATCCAGATACGAAAAAAATCCTTTAAGAATTTTAGATTGCAAGGTTTTGGAATGTAAAACTATTTTAGAAAATTCGGATGTGCAAAAAGTTATAACTTCAGATTATATTTGTGAAAATTGCCAAAAACATTTTGATGATGTTATTAGTTATCTTGATTCCCTGCAGGTTAAGTATTCAAGAAACAGATTACTTGTAAGAGGGCTTGATTATTATAACAGAACTGTTTTTGAAATTAAATCAAATAATCTGGGTTCTCAAAATGCTGTTTGTGGCGGGGGAAGATATGATTCTCTTGTAAAAAACCTTGGAGGTGAAGATATTCCTGCTGTAGGTTGGGCTATGGGAATGGAAAGACTATATTCGCTTTTGTCTAAAGCAGAAACCAAGATGTTGAAGGCTTATGTTGTTTCTAATAATACAGTTGAAGCATTAAAACTGGTTGAAGAATTGAGGTCCCAAGATATAAGTACAGATTTTGATTTTACTAATAAAAAATTCGCTAAGCAATTAGAAAAAGCTTCAAAAATAGCTGAATATGCTGTTATTTTAGGTGAAGATGAAATAAGTAACAATACAGTTTCAATTAAAGATTTAAAGACTTCTGTACAAAGAACTGTTTTAAGAAGCGAGATTTTAAAATTCATTTAAGTTTTTTATAAATAGTGCATATTTTATTTGATTGACAACTTAAATTTAAAGTACTATAATTCCTCTATGCAAAAACATATTAAAGAAGTGATTAATTTATTAATTTCGGCTCTTGCAGAAAAATTTGATGATTTTCATGGAATTTATTTGCATGGTTCATATGTTGACGGAAGCAATCAAAAAGATGATGATATTGAATTGGTAGCTATTTTTGATTCTGAAGATAAACATAAACGTGAACTTATTTGGCCTATTGTTGGTAAAATTGAAACGGATCTTGATGTTTACATTGATTTGCATCCTTTAACAATGGAGGCTTTAAAGCAAGATGAAGAATTTTATGACAATATTGTAAATAAAGGAATTTATTTTAAGGCTGAAGAGAATAAATTAGAATTAAATCAATAAAAAGAACATTAAGTATTTAATGTTCTTTTTATTGATTTGTATATTTAAATAATTATTTATTTCTTTAAGAAATCAGGGATTTCAATATTTGAAAAACTTGGTGTAATTTCTGTCTTCACTTGTTTTTGACTAAATGCACCTGAAAAGAAATCTGCTGCGCTTAATGTTTTTGTTTCTGCTGTTTCTTTAACATTAATTTGATTTCTTAATTCGAACCCTGTTGCAATAACTGTAATTTGAATTTCTCCTTGAATCTTATCATCAACTACTGCACCGATAATAACTCTTGCATCATCAAGAACAGCGGAATTAATAATATTTGTTGCATCTGTAACTTCATGAAGAGTCATATCAGGACCGCCTGTGATATTTACGATTACACCGCTTGCTCCATTGATGGATGTTTCAAGAAGTTGAGAGTCAATAGCTGTTTTTGCTGCATCAACTGCTCTGCCTTCACCTTGACCGCGGCCGATACCCATAAGAGCTGATCCGGAAGCCTGCATAACACTTTTAACATCAGCAAAATCAACATTAATAAGACCAGGAATTGTGATGATATCAGATATACCTTGTACACCTCTAAGTAAAACTTCATCTACAACAATGAAGGATTCTTGAAGAGAAACTCTTCTGTCAACTACGTCTAATAATTTATCATTAGGAATAACAATTAGTGCATCAACAGATTCTCTTAGCTTTTCTAAACCTTGTTGTGCTTGATTTGCTCTTCTTTTTCCTTCGAAGGAAAATGGTTTTGTAACAACACCGATTGTTAAAATTCCAAGTTCTTTTGCAATTTTAGCAACAACGGGTGCAGCTCCTGTTCCTGTTCCACCGCCCATACCTGCGGTAACAAAAACCATATCTGCGCCATCTAATGCTTCTGTTATTTCTTGTTGAGCTTCTTCTGCTGCTTTTTCTCCGATTTGAGGCTCTCCACCGGCACCAAGTCCGTTTGTTAATTTAGGCCCAAGTTGGATTTTATTTTTACATGTTGAGTAATTTAATACTTGTAAGTCAGTATTCATTAGCCAAAAATCAACACCGCTTAAGCCGGCTTTTATCATTCGGTTAACAGCATTTCCGCCGCCACCACCGACTCCGACTACTTTTATTGTTGCCGGGCTAACAGTTGGTTTTTGTTGTAAAACTTCTTTTTTGCCGAAAATATCTGGTCCAAAATTTTCCACTTATTATTCCTCTTTTTATAAACTATCTACATCAATATAATATCATACTATTTTAAATAGAAAAAATAGTAAAGAGATTATAATAAATTATTATCCAATTTTAATATAAGTTCAAGAAACTTCGTACTTTGTAAAGAAAATATTACAAAAGTATAAAAAAGTTTGAAATTATGAGTGAAATAATAATTATAAACAGATTATAAATAATGAAAAATCCATTTTAACAATATTAATATATTATTTGCACATAAACAGTTCTATTTCTGTGTTTATTATCAAAATCAATTAGAACGATTTGTTGCCATGTACCTAATTGTAATGCACCTTCAATCAAAGGTATAGTTGTTGAATTCCCGATAATAGAAGCTCTAACGTGAGCATAACCGTTTCCGTCATGCCATGTTGAATCATGATGATATTCTACTCCTGCAGGTGCTATTTTTTCCAGCGCTTCCGGTAAGTCTACTAATAATCCTGGCTCAAATTCAATATTGGTTATAGATACAGTACTTCCTGCTACGTAAATTAATACGGATGCATTTTGTAAAGAGTGTCTATACACTGAGTTTTGAACGTTTTTTGTTATATCGACTATGTCGGTAAAACCTTGCGTATTAATTACAAACTTCTCATTAATTATTGTCATAAAGTGATTGTATTTGATAAATAAAATTATTACAAGTGGGTGAGTTATATGGATAAATAATGTTAAGTATAAATAATTTATATTGAGTAGTAAAATTGATATCTTTCTTTTTTTTTAATACAATTTTACTATTATGAATACAACTAAAATTAATTTTAAAGATATTGAAAAACAGCTCTTTCAGCAGTTTGATATAATTGATGAAATAAGAGACTTTAATCAAAAAAAGGTTCTTGATGCTTTTATAGATAATAAAGTTGCTGCAGAACACTTTATGACGGTTTCCGGATACGGACATGATGACTTGGGAAGAGAAGTTTTAGATAAAGTTTTTGCTCAGGTATTTAAAGCCGAAAAAGCGATTGTAAGAAATCATTTTGTATCAGGAACGCATGCTCTTGCTTGTTGTTTAATGGGTAATTTGCGTTATGGAGAAAAATTGGTTTCAGTTGCAGGTTCACCTTACGATACTATGCAGGAGGTTATTGGAACAAGGGGCGATAAAAGAGCTTCTTTAATCGGACATGGAGTCTTGTATGAAGAAATTCCTTTGAAAAATGATATGGAAGTTGATTTTGAAGCATTAGAAAGAGTGATTGATGAATCTTGTAATATGGTTTTGATTCAACGTTCAAGAGGTTATTCTTTAAGAAAATCTCTTGATATTAATATAATTGAAAAAATAATACATGTCGTCAGGTCAAAAAATCCCAATATTATTTGCTTTGTTGATAATTGTTACGGAGAGTTTAGCGAAAAAAAAGAACCATTAGAGATAGGTGCTGATTTGATTGCAGGATCTTTAATAAAAAATCCGGGTGGTGGAATTGTTGAAGCAGGTGGTTATATTGCCGGTAGAGAAGATTTAGTTGAACAAGCAGCTATGAGATTAACAGCTCCTGGAATAGGCTCTGAAGGCGGTGCAATGTTAAATCAATCCCGATTAATTTTTCAAGGATTTTTTATGGCACCTTCAATTGTTGCTGATGCTATAAAAGGTGCTGTTTTAGCGGCAAAAATATTTGAAGAAATAGGCTATATTTCTACTCCTAAATATAATGAAGTTCGTACCGATATAATCCAAACAATAACATTTAATGATCCAAAACCCTTAGAGAGTTTTTGTAAAACGGTACAGGGGTTATCTCCTGTAAATTCTTATGTTACCCCCATTCCGGATGATATCCCAGGCTACGAAGATAAAGTAATTATGGCAGGAGGAACATTTATAGAAGGTTCAACTATAGAGTTATCAGCAGATGGACCAATAAGGCCACCTTATGCCGTTTATATGCAAGGTGGATTGAATTATGCACATATTAAAATTGTTCTCCAAGAAATTTTAAATAAAATAAATACCTAACTCGATAATTTAAAAAAACTTGTGAGTTATAAAATTAAATTATGAATTACGACAAAGAATGGTATGATAGTTTAATTAAACCAAATTTCCAACCCCCGGCTTGGCTTTTTAGACCCGTCTGGATTTTTATATATATTTTAATGATTATATCTGTTATTTTACTTATAAATCAACCGTTTCAGTTTAATTATATTTTTGCATGCTTATTTTTTGTTTTTCAACTTTTTGTTAATTTACAATGGTTTCCCGCTTTTTTTAAAGAACATAATTTAAGAAAAGCTTTCTTGCTAAGTGTATTATTAACCATATTGGTATTTATTACTATGGTATTATTTTTTTTAATATCAAAAATTTCAGGTATTCTCTTATTGCCATATTTTTTATGGTGTTGTTTTGCAAGTATTTTAAATTTCCATATTCTGGAATTAAATGAATGGTGAATTAATCATCTTCATCTTTTAGAATTTTTGAAGCACACCCCCAACCTCCATCCGAGGAAGAGCAAGTAGAAGATGCCGCCTTAGAACCGGAGATTGCATCATCTTGTGTCGAGCCCCAAGGTTTGGATGTATTTGATAAAACCCATGCATAGAAGATATCTTTACCAATTATATTAGGTTTTTTAGGGCCGTTAACGTCAATCATTACATCACTACAAACATTTGTAAAGGTGGTTGTTGCACCAACATTTGCACCGGTTGAATCACATTCGGATGAAAAATAATCTTCAAAAACAAAAACAGCTCCGTTGACAAGAATTATGCCCGGAGATGTTGGTGCTGATAATTCTGTTCCGTCCATTTGTTTCCAAGTATAAGTCCAACAACCGTTTGTTGAACTATTATTACAGTTTTTTGTTACTTTCAGATATTCGGCAAATTTATTTTTCATATCCGTGGTGCTTGTAAAAGCATTTACTAAGGTTTGATTATTATCTTTTTTAATTGTTTGAACAACATTTGACAAATCAGAGAAAGTTCTTCTGAAAGCTACTTTTGCCTCAAGTTCTGTTACAACTCTAGTTAGTATAGGAATAGATAATACTGCTACAATCCCAATAACACTTATGGCTATTAAAATTTCAACCATTGTAAAGGCATTTTTAATTTTCATCATCACCTGCTTAATTATGTTGTCATTGTAACAGTTTGAATCCTTTTAGTCAAATTCTAATTTGACAAGTAAGATTTAAGTTTTAAACTTTTAATTATCAGGAAAAAGGTTTTGAAGTATGTATAAAAATGTATTTAAAGAGTTAAAAATTCATGCTCCATTTACTTTTGGCGGTGCTTTTATTGGTATTTTAATTCCTTTTTTTATAAGAAATATTCCTGAAAATATTTCATTAAATCTTTTTTATATTTTTCATCCCGCTCATGTTTTACTAAGTGCTTTTGTTACAACTTCAATGTATAAGTTACATAAACCAAATGCAAGCAAGTTAAAAATTTTTATTATCGGTTTTGTTGGTTCGATAGGTATAGCTTCTTTAAGTGATTCTATAATCCCTTTTTTAGGAGAAACAATATTGAATCTTCCTCATCGTGAATTGCATTTGGGATTTGTTGAAAAGTGGTACTTTGTTAATCCCATAGCAATTATTGGAATATTATCTGCCAATTTAAAACCTTTTACTAAGCTTCCGCATTCTTTGCATGTAATGATAAGTACGATTGCCTCTTTATTTCATATTATATTGGCATTGGGTAGCTCTTTTATTAGTTTATTTATGTTTTTTGAAATTGTTTTTTTATTGTTTTTATCTGTCTGGGTTCCATGTTGTTTCAGTGATATTGTTTTTCCGCTTTTATTCGTAAAAAATAAGGATAACAAATAAGTTTAACTATTCAAAACCTTTTAATTTAGTTAGATTAAATTATTTTTTGCCATTTCTTCATATTGTTTAATTCCCGGTGCTTCACTTGTTTTACTTATTTTTTCTCTAATATAATATTGAAGCTTAGGTAAAAAATAACTTAGTGAAACGCAGCATATAGCTATATTTCCTATAACAGAAGCAGCTTTAATAGCTTTTGTTTTATTAACAATACTTTTTACCGATTTTGTACCTGATTTAAGTGATTGTTCATAAAAATTCTCTAAATTTTTATTTAATTCTACAATTTTATCTGTTTCAATATATTTTTTTGAATGCCTAATCCATTTTTCAATTTCATCATCGTACTCTACATCAACTAGACCGCTTTTTTGAGCCATTTTTAGAGTGAAATTACTGAAAACTTTATCGGAATCTTTAGTATTAGATGCTTTTTCAAGTTCTTTGTCTATAAATTTGATTATGTTAACTTCATCAGTTTTGTCGGTAAAACTAAATATTTCTTTTGTGTTGTTATTATTTATAAATGTATTTGTAAAATCCTTATCATTTATTATTCTATAATCTAAATCAATCGGTGATTTAAAAACCTTATTGGCGATTGTTGAAAATCCTTTTTTAATCCAATCGGCAGCATAATAAAAGAAAAGAATTATTCCCCCTTCTTTTATACCATATTCAATTCTTTCATTATTGTTTCTTGGAACAAAACTAACTCTGCTTCCGGAAATTCCGTAGTCCAGTAATAGCATGCTATTTGTTACATTTAATTGAGCTTTCTCTGCCATTTGAGTGAAATTTAGCAGGTTCTTAAAATCAAGCAAATCTTTTAATGACCCGAAAGAGGGGTTTGCTGTATTATTTGTATTTTGCGTTGAACTTATATCTAAATTATCTTTGTTGTTTTCAATATATTGGTCCTTGTTGTTTTGTTTATTGCTGATTTCTTTTGAAATAATTTTTCTGGATAAAAATTGGTTAAACATTGGCAAAGCAACAGTAAGCATTCCCAAATTAAATATAACAGCAGCGGCTGTTATACCTACATGATACTTTTTATAGATTCCTTTTGATTTGTTGGGTATATAACCTAATTCTGACAAGTTTTTCTTAATGGAAGCCAATTTTCCTTTTGTGGCTCCTATGTTAATATCTCCAAGGTCTTGTTTATTAAATTTGTTTTTTCCTGATTCAACTATTTCATCGGCAAAGTAATTTTGAATACCGTTACAATTAATTCTTTTGAAGTGAATATCCGGATCAATTTTACTTGTTGCTTTTGTAATTTTGTTTGCAATCCATCTTACTGCCGGAATTCCTCCAATCCAAAAAATGCTTGTTCCAGCTTCTTCTATGAATTTTTCTCTGGCTTCATGTTTTCCGCCTTCGTTTTGTGCCATTAATGTTCTTCCGGTTAAATCACATGTGTCTTTAACAAAGAACGGTAGCAGTGATGTTGGGGTATCTAGTGCTGATATAGCTTTATTTATAATAATCGACATTGTTTCCTTTCTTAAAACAGGGTTATAAACCCCAAATTCTGTTCATCCAACTTTTTTGTTTTGCATTTGTTTTGTTTCGTTGTAAGCGTTTTAACATTATGTTTCTCCTTTTTTAATTCATTATTTAAAAAGTCCTTTGATAATTTATCAAAGGACCTAAATAACTTTTATACAAAAATTAAACGTAAAAATAAGTTAAGCCTTTGATAATCTTAACTTGTTACGTCGGATATTTGTATAATTTAATTTTTTCATTTATAAATTTTCCTTTTATTACACCCATTTTAACACCTAAACTACTATTGTCAAGCCTATTTTTAGCAAAAAGTTACTTAGTAAATTCTTGTTGCTTATTTTATTAAGTCTAATAGAGTATAAAAATTAATTTAAATTAATTTGTTTTTAACATTTTGTAATTTTATTTTAATTTTGAATTATTTTCTAATATTTTTTCTACACCCTTTGCAAATCCATTTTCATTTGCAGGTAATGTAATGTATTCTGCTGCATTTTTAAGTTTTGGTACGGCATTACCTATAGCAATTGATAATCCACCTTTGGCTTTTACTTGTTTTAACATAGTTATATCATTTTCATTATCACCGAAAGTTGCAGAATTTTTTAAATCAATTCCCAGTATATCAGCTACTTTTTTTATCGCATTTCCTTTTGTTGCACTAAGACTTGAAATATCGCAGTAGCAATCAGCAGAAATATCTATATGATATTTAGTAAATTTTCTTTTTAAATGAGCTTGAATAGATTTTAATTTTTCTGGGTTTGATTCATAAATACCTATTTTTACAGGTGTCAAATTTTTTAAATCATCGAAAGAATTTATAACTTTAATTTCTTCTATAAGGTAAGGAAGTTCATATTTTTCTTCCATATATAATTTCCCGTTATTGAAAACGAATATTTTTGAATTCTGATTTTTATCCTTATTAAACTTTTTTATTTCTTTTATCATTCTTTTTGCATCTTTATTTTTGATAAAGTCTTGATAAATTAACTTAGCTGAAGGGTCAAGTATTTCAGCACCTTGTTGTCCTATAATGTAGGTATTCGGATTATCCATTCTTTTTGCTATTTCTTTTCCTTCCCAACTAGAGCGACCTGTAACAAGAATCAAAGGTATTTGGGCTTTTCTGAGATTTTCTGCTGCTAATTTTGCACTTTCTGGAACAACACCTTTAGGACCGGTTTTGTTAAAAGGGATTATTGTTCCGTCAATATCAGAAAAAACAATTTTAATTTTATTATTATATTGTCCCACAATATTGTCTATTGGTTTAGGTTTATAATTTGTGGCTGTATTATTTTGTTCCGGAACAAATATAGGATAGAATCTGCCGTCAATAGTTCCTGCATTAGCAGATAAACACATTATGCAAAAAATTGATGCAGATATTAAACAAATAAATTTTTTCATATAAATGTCCTTTCTATTGTTTATTTTTCTATTTCAGCAAGTTTTTTATATAGTTCGATTTCTTTTTCTGATATTTTTTTAGGAAGAGTAATTTTTATTTTGACATTTAAATCTCCATATCCTCCATCTTTTTTGGGAAGCCCAAGTGATTTAAGTCTTAATATTCCTGTTGTTTTTGCAGGAATTTTTATTCCTATGTTTCCATGAAGTGTTTTAATGTCTTTTTTGCAGCCTAAAACAGCTTGAGCAGGAGTTATTTCAATTTCTTTTGTTAAATTAATACCATCAACCTGATATTCAGAATCTTTAATTTGTATTTTAAAATACAAATCACCTTTATTGCCTCTGTTATCGGTTTTACCTTCACCTTTTAATCGGATTTTTTGTCCTTCTTGAACTTCAGACGGTAATTTAACATTTACTCCTTTTTGTTCAGAGACTATTCCCGTACCACCGCAATGAGAACAAAAACTTCCACCTGGTGGGCAATAAGGACATTTTTCCATCAGTTTAAATTTTACAGGTATAGGTTTTTTTTCGTATAAATCTTTTGCTGTAATATTTAATGTTTGAGTTATATCCAAATCAATTTTTTGTTGGGGTTGAGGTTGTCTGGACTGTTGAGAGAAATCAAAATTATCATACATAGTTCTTCTATGTGATTGTGTTTTTCTTGTTCCTCCCATCATATCGCCGAACAATGATCCAAAAAAATCTGAAAAACCTCCAAGGTCTTCGAAACTAAAGCTTTGAGGTCCGCCTTGATGGAAGTTAAACCCTTCAAATCCCGGTGGTGGAGTAAAGCTTGCTCCATCTTGCCAATTTGCCCCCAGGCTGTCATATCTTTGACGTTTTTCTTTATCTGATAAAACTTCGTATGCTTCGTTTATGTCTTTAAATTTTTGCTCTGCTTCTTTTGTTTTATTAACATCAGGGTGATATTTTCTTGCAAGTTTACGGTATGCTGATTTAATTTCAGCTTCGCTCGATTCTCTTTTTACGCCCAATATCTCATAATAATCTTTGTATTGCATATTATTATATTAATACAAAAATTATTATTTTGGAGAATACTTAATTATTTTTTAAGAGTCATAATGAGTTTATGAAAACGTATTGTGCAAAAGTTGTTGTAAAATTAAAACCCACAATTGCTGATGTAAGAGGTCAAACTCTAAAAAAAGCAATTGAAAGCTTGTATGACATTAAAAATTTAAATTGCCGAATAGGAACAAGTTTTTCTCTTGAGTTTGATTCCGAAAATCAAGTTGAGGCGTTAAGTATGGTTAATAAAATTTCAAAAGATCTTTTATACAATGAAATAACAGAATTTTATGAGGTAAGATCGTTAAAAGAAGTTTAATTTAAAGCTTTATAAGCGTCATTTACAATATTTTCAATAATTAATTCTTTTTTATTTCCTTCGGTTGCTAAATAGACTAAATATTCAATATTACCTGAAGGTCCTTTAATTGATGAGAAGGTTAAATCAATAACTTTATATCCAACATTTTCAGCAAAATTAAGAACTTTTTTAATAATTTCAATGTGAGTTTCTTTGTCTCTTATAACTCCACTACCTTTATCTACTAAGTCTTTTCCTGCTTCAAATTGAGGTTTTATGAGGCAAATTAATTCATTAAAATCATCTTTTAGAAGTTTCTTTAAATTAGGTAAAACTTTTTCAATGGAAATAAAAGAAACATCCATTACAAGCAAATCTGCGATTTCATCATTTGTATCGTAAATATCGTTAAAAGAACAATTTTTTATATTCGTTTTTTCTATAACTTTAACTCTTTTATCACTTCTTATTTTCCAGGCAAGCTGTCCATATCCTACATCAACGGCATAAACCTTTTTTGCTCCGTTTTGGAGCAAGCAGTCAGTAAATCCACCGGTAGATGCTCCTGCATCAAAGCAAATTCTGTTTTTTACATTAATTTCAAATGTGTCCAGAGCTTTCTTGAGTTTAAAACCTCCTCTTGAGACAAAAGGCATTGATTTTATTTCAATTTCATATTTTTTTAAAGTGTCTATTTGAAATCCGGCTTTGCTGACTATTTCATCGTTGATTTTTACTTTACCTGCTAATATTGCACCCGAAGCTTTACTTTTGTTGTCAAAGTATCCTAAATTAACCAGATAATTATCCAGACGTTCTTTTTTCATTAAATATTAAATACCTTTCTGGCATTTTTCGTTGTTATGCTTGAAACTTCTTCAAGAGATATTCCTCTTATTTGTGCAATTTTTTCAGCTACAAATTTTACATATGCCGGTTCATTTCTTTTCCCTCTGTATGGCTCGGGTGTTAAATAGGGAGCATCAGTTTCAAGCAAAAGGTATTCGAGAGGAATTTCTTTTGCTATTTCGTGTACTTTTTTTGCATTTTTAAAAGTTACTACCCCTCCAAGTGCAATATAAAAACCTTTTTTTATACATTCTTTTGCAAATTCATAACTTCCTGAAAAGCAATGCATTATAACAGGAATTTCATTTTTTACATTATGTATAAGCATGTCAAATGTATCTTTATGTGCTTCTCTATCGTGCACAATCAAAGCTTTTTTTAACTCTATTGCAAGTTTTATTTGTTTTTCAAACAACTCTTTTTGCTCTTTGATATATGTTTTATCCCAATAATAATCTAAACCGCATTCTCCAATTGCAACAAATTTTTTGTTATTTACATATTTTTTGATTTCTTCTAAATCTTTTTCTCGAACATTTTGCGCTTCAGTAGGATGAATTCCCAAAGCAAAATAAACCTCATCATATTTTAAAGCTATATCAGCAACCTTTTCATATGAATTTTTGTCTACTGAAGGAAGGATTATTTTATTTACAAAACTTTCTTTTGCTTTTAAAATAACGGAATTTAAATCATTAAAATCAGGTAAATCTATATGAGAATGAGTATCGATTAAATTTATATTCATTATTTAAATATCTCTTCGATTACTCCGTTACTTTGGTTTTGGGTAAAACCTTTACATGAATTCCACAATAAAGTAGGAAGTTCTCCTTGTGTTTGCATTGTCATAAATTGATGTTTGCAAAATCCTTTTACCATATTAGTTGAGCCATCTATATTTGGTGTAAAATTAGTGCAGCATTGGCATATTTTTAAGACAAAACCATATTCGGATAATTTCATAATAAGCTCAGATATGGCATCAACCATTCTCAGATGAGTTTTTGTTATGAATTTCTTCTTCTTAAACATAAAAGAAACTTTTGCAAGCCCGTTTTCTGATATTAATTCAAGCTTGCAAGGAATATTATTTCTTCCGTCCGTGACGTTTACATCAACAGTTAAGGTTTCTGAGTTAGTTATTTTATCCTTCTTATCAGATATTGTGTTTCTTATTTTTCTGAAAACAGGGAAATTTTTAAATATATGGCCTATAGAATATATAGGATATAAAAATAAATATATGTAATCCTTTGAATATAGTTTTGAACTTAATAAACTTATTGAAAAACCAAGAATCAAAATACAAAAAGAAACCAGCACAACTGAAAAATCAACCATAAAATAGTAATTATATGAATTCTTTAATAAATAAGCATATCCTAAAACAGCTAATAGTATATTTGGCGTTAAAAGGGAGAAGACATGTTCTGTGAAAACAAAGTTTTTTGTCCAAATCTGTAGAAGACAGCTTTTAAATAAATTAAGTCTGGCACTTAAAGACGGAATTCTCAAATTAAAATCATTAACGTTTATATAAGTTTTAATGTTTGGGTTAAAACTACATTTGAATCCTATTTTTGATAAAAGCAAACTATACTTTAGCTCGGAATTTATATTTTGAAAATCAATACATCCTATTTTTTCCATCAAATCTTGACGCATTACCAAAATGTCAGAATCTATAGTTCCGGCTAACCCCATTAAAGAACGACTTTTTAGGATAAAATTAGTATAGTATTTATGAAAAGTAATTTTAATTTTTTGTCTTAAATTTAAATTTTCTCCAAGTAAAATTGTTGAACCGCTTATTACTGATTCATCAGATAATGCTGCATTTATTGACGAAAGAAAGTCATTTTCTATAAGTCTATTTGCGTCTAAAAAAACATACGCATTGCAGTTTTGCATTGCAGATAATTTTTCCAGAAGAATAGATATAGCTTGATCTTTGCCTATTGTGCCCTGATCTTTTATACTAAAAACTTGAACAAAATTGTCATTTATAAAAAGTTTTTCTGAATTGTCGCTACAGTTATCTAAAATTAGGTATGTTGAAAAATTTTCTACGGGATAATCTTGTTCTTTTAATTGTTTTACAAGATTTTCCAAAATTAATTCATTATTATGGGAATATATTATTAGACACAAATGATTTTTCAAACTTAAATTAGAATATTTTTTCTGAATTCTGAATTTTTTATCATTAAGGTTTTTAATAGACAATATAAAGAAATATATTGAATATATTGCTACATATATATATAAAGCATTTAATACTAATTCCATAACAAAACCTCTATTATTTAATTTTATTTAAAAATCAAATTAAATTCTATATGAAAATTAAAAAATGTAATATTAATAAATAATTTATACCCATGATTTTGAATTTATGAGATAATTTTATTGAATAAAGGAGGTTGGCTATGACAGATTACGTTTATATGAATGGAGAATATATAGAGAAGGAAAAAGCTACAATTCCTGTTATGACGCATGCTTTTTTGTACGGAACATCTATTTTTGAAGGAATTCGAGGGTATTATAATCAAGAAGAAGACCAAATATATGCTTTTAGGGTTCCTGAGCACTTTGAAAGATTGATTAAAAGTGCAAAGATTGTTCATATGACGCCTACAAATACTGTTGAAGAATATTGTGCAATAACAAAAACACTATTGCAAAAAAACAATTACCGTCAAAATTGTTATATAAGACCTACTCATTACAAATCAGCAGAAAGAGTTGGAACTTCGTTTTTAAATAACCCTGATTCTTTTTTGATTTTTACTGTAGCAATGGAAGAATATTTGGACTTAACTAAAGGATTAAAAGTCTGTGTTTCAAATTGGAGAAGAACTAGTGATAATGCGATTCCTCCAAGAGCTAAAGTCGGCGGATCTTATGTGAATTGCGCTTTAATTTCAACAGATGCAAGATTATCAGGATTTGATGATGCTATTTCTCTTTCTGAAGACGGTACTGTTTCAGAAGGTTCGGCTATGAATTTATTTTTGGTTATGGATGGTAAACTTGTTACTACTTTAGCTACGGATAATATTTTGCAAGGAATTACAAGAGATACAGTTATTACTCTTGCAAAAGAAGTTTTAAACATGGATGTTGAGGTCAGAACAATTGACAGAACAGAACTTTATCTTGCGGATGAAGCATTTTTCTGTGGAACAGGTGCTCAAGTAAGCCCTATTACAAATATTGACCATAGACCTTTAGGAGATGGAACTATAGGGCCTATATCAAGCAAAATGCAAAAACTTTATTTTGATGTAATTTGTGGCAGAGTTGCAGAGTATAAAAAATGGTGTATGCCTATATATGATTAGTTTTTTAGGGCTATGTGTTCAAAATTTAATACTAAGTATAAAGTATTTGTTTTCCAAACAAGTACGTTTTTCAAGTATAATTTCTCAGGCAGCGGCAATAAGTTATGATTCATTAACTATTTCACTTGTTATTGTTTTAATTGCGGCAGCTGTAATTGCCATACAGGTTTCAAAACAATTTTTAATGTCTGGTGCTGACAGCTACATCGGCGGAACTATGGCTATTGTAATAATCAGAGAAATTGCACCCGGTTTTGCTGCTTTGGCAATAGGTGCAAGAGCAGGTACTGCTATAAGTGCTGAGATTGCAAATATGCAGGTTACTTCTCAGGTTGATGCAATAAAAACATTAAAAGTTGATCCTGTTGGATATTATTTTGCTCCAAGATTAATAGCTGCAGGTATTACTGTACCTATGGTAGTTTTACTTGCTGAACTTGTAGGAATCGTTGGTGGAATGTTTATATGTTTCTTTACCATTAATCTTCATCCTTACAGGTATATAAATTCTGTTTGGTTGTGGCTTAATACAAGAGATTTGTACATTAGTTTATTAAAAGCTTTTATTTTTGGTGTTGTTATTGCTTTAGTATGTGCAACACAAGGTTATACAACAAAAGGCGGTGCTAAAGAAGTTGGTATTTCAACAACTCAGGCAGCGATAAAATCCACAATTTATATGTTAATTGCGGATTTTGTTATAAACCTTATTTATTATCTATAGTTAGTATTACGTTGTGCTTGAGCTTGAATTAGAACCTGTATTCCAGTATTTATAATCCAGCATACTTGATGAATTTGCTGCAGAACTTGCGTTTTCATCACCATAGAATACAGATTGATTTGCTGCAGCTCTATTTGAAAATTCTGTTTTCTTTTTATCCATAGCTGACGTTAACTTATAGGCGGCAATTTCAGCAGAAGTTACTTTACCGTCACCGTTTTTGTCTATGTCTGCAAAGTGTTCCAAAACCTGCGTTAATGTATCACCTGAAAGACCGGAAGCAGTTCCTAATTGACTAAGCTGAGCTGAGGTTAGGCCTGTTGAATTTATCGAATTAGTTAAATTAGTAAGTTCTACTGAACTTAGAATACCATCATTATCTTTATCTAATGATGAAAAATTTGTTTGGATATATGATGCAAAAGTTTGATTTAATGTTGTTGCATAACTAGAATCACTTCTTATAGTATTTATATTATCCAAAGTTACTTTACCGGATGATGCGTTTGCTAATATTGAATAAGCACTTGTTAGACCTGATGTTATTCCTGAAAATAATGATGAACTCATATTTTTCTCCTTTTTGTTTATTTTCAATGCTATTTGATTATCGGTATTTTTATTTTTAAATTAATGATAATTTGAATAAAATCAACTGTTCAACGTAGATAATTTTTTAACAGGCATGTTTTTGTTATACTTAAATAAATTATTATTATTGTTGAGGAAAATATGCAAAATCAGTTAGAAATCAAAGAAGAATTTATCCAGCAAGCAAGAATTCTATCTCGTGGGGCAGAAGTTTTACCAGGCGGAGTAAGTGAGGGGGTAAAAGAACTTGCTGTTAAATTACAAAAGGCTAAAGAGGCAAATACACCATTGCGTGTAAAATTAGGTATGGATCCTACCAGGCCGGATTTACACTTGGGTCATACTGTAGTAATGCGAAAATTAAGAGAATTTCAAAACCTCGGGCATAAGATAGTTTTAATTGTAGGTGGTGCTACAGCTATGGTAGGGGACCCTTCAGGCAAATCCGAAACCAGACCTTCTTTAACAAAAGAAGAAGTTGATGAAAATGCAAAAACATATTTTGAACAAATGTCAAAAGTTGTTGATATAAATAATGCTGAAATAGTAAATAATGCTGATTGGCTTCATAAATTAAGCTTTGTGGATACTTTGAAATTATCTTCTCAAATTACAGTTGCGCAAATGTTGACAAGAGATGATTTTGCTAAAAGAATGTCTGAAAACAAACCTATTTCGGTGCATGAATTTTTCTATCCTCTGATGCAAGCTTATGATTCTGTGGTTGTTGATGCTGATATCGAACTTGGGGGAACAGATCAGAGATTTAATGTTCTTTTGGGTAGAGATATTCAGTCTTCATATAGTAAAAGACATCCGCAAATGGTAATTTTATTGCCTTTATTAGAGGGTACAGACGGCGTTAAAAAAATGTCAAAATCATATCCTGAACATTGTATTTCAATAAATGAAGATCCAAAAAACATGTTTGGAAAACTAATGAGTATTCCTGACGAATTAATAATAAGATATTATACTCTGTTGACAGATGTTCCTGAATCTGAATTAAAAGATATCGAATTGCAGTTAAAGTCAGGTGTTAATCCTCGTGATATAAAGTTAAAATTAGCTTATACAATTACTCAGGAGTATTGTGGAACAGATGGTGCAGAGCTTGGTAAAAACGAATTTATAAATGTTGTATCCAATAAAGGAATACCCCAACAATTGAATGAATATAAAATAGACGCAGGTACAAAACTTTTGGATTTGCTTGTTAATCTTAAATTTGTTGAAAGTAAAGGGGAAGCAAAAAGGCTTATTCAAGGTGGCGGAGTAAAAATTGAAGGTGAAAAAATAAATGATATTAATTATTCTGTAAATTTTGAAAATGAGTATGTAATTTTGCAATCAGGAAAAAGAAACTTTATTAAATTAATAAAATAGTTTAAAAATAAATAAACAAACCAGACATTTTTAAAAATGTCTGGTTTGTTTATTTGTAATTTTGATTAATTAGTCAGAAAATTTAGTTTTAATTTCTTGTAACCAAATTGGAAATTTTTCATCAAAATCATCATCTGATGTTTGAATTGGTATGATTCTTTTTGCACCGAATTTTGCAAAAAATTTATCAAAATCTTCACCTGCTTTGCAAAAATTTTCATAGAATGATTGACCTATTGCAAAAACGGCATAATTTAGTTCTGATAAATCAGCGCTTGTTGTAGACTTTAATTCTTTATAGAAATTTTCTGCATTTGTTGGGGGATCTCCGTCTCCCCAAGTGCTTGTTATAAGTAAAACGTTTTTAAATTTAGCTAAATCACTTACAGTTAGGTCTGCCATATCTAAAATATCAACTTTATATCCACAGTTTTGTAAATCCTTTTTAGCGCCTTGTGCCAATCCTTCTGAATTGCCGGTTTCAGAACCGAATAAAATTTTAATTTCCATCACTTATCTCCTTATTTTGGCTAATATCATCTTCATATATGAAAGCCATTCCCGCATTATTATAAACACCAATATATCTGATATCTTTAATTTTAAAGATCCAACTCATACAATTGAGTTCACTCATGTGATAAAGTTGAAAGTGCTCATCATCCAAATCCATAATTCTTCCTATAAATCTTGAGTTACAGCAGTAATCAAATTGAATAATTACCTCAAATCCATTGTTATAAGCTTCTTTTAAGTATTTTTTAAACATAAAACCCCATCCTTTTTAATTATCCGATTAAATTTTCTTTTATTGGTTTAATTGAATTTTTAAGTTTTAAATATCTTCCGCATTGTTTGAGCCTATCATAGCCAAGCATTATCCCTAAAATAAAATCTTGCTCCGGAGTTAATTCATTTAATTTTTTTGCTATAAAAGTTTTTACAACATCAACACAGTCCTTTGCTCCGAAAAATACATTGATTTTATTTGTATTTACTTCTTGTACAACAAAATCTATATTTTCATGTGTCAAGCGAGTTTCAATATGTTCTTTATATATAGCTTTTTCGGTTGTTAAAATCAAATTTCTGATTCCTTTTTTATATTCGTAAATATGATGGTGAAAAACTTTTAGATCGCAAGCTTGTTGAGCTGATGTGATTTTTACAACATTTGTTTTTAAAATTTTCATAATACCCCTTTGTTAGATTAATAAAACTTTGTTAAGCATACCTAATAATATTTCTATTTAAATTGTACGGGAGCCCTAACATTTTGTCAAGTAGTATTAATTATATTTTTTTAATATTTTGCCAAAATGCTTTAAACAAAGAGAAAAGCGAAAGTCAATATTTCTTAATTTTACTCTTTTTCTTATAAGTTTTATTTTAGATATTGAAAAATAGTAAAAAATATGCTATTCTAATGTTAGATATACCTAACATTAGAAAGGTGATAGTATGAAAGAAGAAATTATTTATAAAACAGCATTGCTGATTTTACTTTTCGGTTATACATTAGCGAGGCTTCCATTTGCAAAAAAGTGTAAAAAATGTACAAAGATTAAAGATATGACATTGAATTTTGAAAAATTTAAAGTTTTTGTCGCATGGTTAGGAATGTGTTTTTTCCCGTTTATTTATATTTTTTCAAGTGCATTAAATTCCTTCAGAATGGATTTATCACCAATTTTGAGGATTATGGGAGTTGCAGGATTAGCTTTCAATATTGTATTCTTTTATTATATTCATAAGCAGTTGGACAAAAATTGGTCACCTGTTTTAGAAATCAAAGAAGGACACGAACTTATTACGAAT
This sequence comes from uncultured Muribaculaceae bacterium, assembly GCA_964391675.1. GTDB lineage: Bacteria > Cyanobacteriota > Vampirovibrionia > Gastranaerophilales > Gastranaerophilaceae > CAYMMX01. The sequence goes on from CAYMMX010000009.1 coordinate 21,027, forward strand.
GGAATTTATGAATATATAAGACATCCAATGTACACTCAATGTTGGATTTGGGTGATTTTACAAGTATTTGTTACCTCAAATTGGTTTGTCGGATTATTCGGAATAGTATCTTGGGCATTTTTGTATTTTACAAGAGTTGGTAATGAAGAAAAGTTGATGACGGCACAATTTGGTGATAAATATACAGAATACATGGCAAGAACAGGACGATTATTACCAAAATTTTAAAGTAAAGGAGAATTATGAAAGACAATAAAAGAGTTTGCCCGATTTGGATGGTACATACATTTGATATCCCTTTAAGAAAGCTTTTCACACCAGATGAAAAAGTTTTGAAACCATATTTAAAAGAAGGAATGACTTTTCTTGATTTGGGTTGTGGATCTGGCAGGTTTTCAATTAGAGGAGCAAAACTTGTCGCTAAAAGTGGAAAAGTTATCGCTTTAGATATTCAACAAGGAATGCTTGATATTGTTGAAAAAAAGATAAAAGATGAAGGCTTAGAAAATATTATTAAACTTCATTTGGCGGAACAAGAAAATCTCAACCTAAATATTCAAGCAGATTTTGCGCTTGCTATGTGGATGGTACATGAAACCCCGGATTTTGAAGATTTTTTTAAGCAGGTGAAAGATAATCTAAAACATGGTGCTAAGTTTTTGGTTGTTGAGCCAACGCATCATGTATCTATAAAAACAATTGAAAAAGAAGTTACGGCTGCGCAAAAAGTTGGATTTAATTTTTGCGGATATGAAAAAATCGGATTGCTTAGCAAGGGATTTATTTTAAAAAATTAAAATTGTTAAAAACGATTTAGTTATAAATTTATATGCTAAAATTAATATGATAACTAGTTTAGAAATAAAGATTTAAAAGGATAAACTTAGAAATATGATATTAAACCCTGATTGCATAGCTTGTTCAATAAACGGTACTTTAAACCTTTTTAAAAAAGGGCTTCTTGATTCAAAATATCAGGAAGAAATTTTAAGGAGAATTTTAGAATATTATTCAAAAGTTGATTATAATCAGCTTACAATTTCCGCAGGGAAACAAGTTAAAAAAATCATAGAAGAAGTAACTGGAATTTCAGATCCTTATAAACCGTTAAAAGATAAATACAATAAAAAAGCAATTGAATACTGTAAAAAATATAAAAACATAATTAAAAATGATCCAAATCCTTTTGATAAATCGATGCGTATTGCAATTGCAGGAAATATTATTGATTTTGGACCGACTCATGATTTTAATGTCGATAAAAAAATTGAAGAAGTTTTTCAAGCAGAGTTTCCTATTGATGATTCTGCCGATTTATTAAATGAAATAAAAAATGCTAAATCGGTACTCTATCTTGGTGATAACACAGGCGAAATAGTATTTGATAGATTATTTTTAGAAGTTATTAATCACAAGAATGTAATTTTTGTGGTGAGACACAGCCCTGTATTAAATGATGCTACGATGGAAGATGCTTTATTTGTGGGGGTTGATAAGGTTGTATCAAAAGTTATAACCAACGGGGATAATGCCCCAGGTACTTTATTAAATTGCGTTTCAGATGAATTTTTAGATTATTTTAATTCTGCTGATTTGATAATTTCAAAAGGGCAGGGAAATTTTGAAGGATTAAGTCATATAAAAGATAAAAACATATTTTTCTTGCTCACTGTAAAATGTAAATTAATTGCGGATGAAATTGGTGTACAATATGGCGATTGTATTGTAAAATCGCAGTTAAAACATCAAGCGGGAAAATTATTGAATGACAAAAAATAAAATATCTTTATATGAAATAGCAAAAATATTTTTGATAATAGGAGCAACAGGTTTTGGCGAAGGAATGGCTATTATTGCTTTGATGCAAGATTATTGTGTGAATCGTAAAAAATGGTTAGAGTCTGATGAATTTGCACATGGTATTACCTTAGGACAATTTTTAGGCCCTTTTGCAGTAAATGCTTCAATATTTATCGGCTACAGGTTGAGAGGATTTAAAGGTGCAATTGTTTCACTTTTCTCATTTCTTACTCCATCTGTGATTTTTGTAATTATATTATCTGCGTTATATTTGCATTTTCAAAAATTACCATCTTTGCAGGCAGCATTAAAAGGAATTAGTCCTGTGGTAATAGCACTTATTTTGGCGGCGGCTTTTAGGATTGGGAAAAATAAATTCAAGTCAACAGAGCCGATAATTATTGCTATAACTACTATTGTTTTATCACTGTTTTTAGACCTAAAAATATTTATAATCTTGATTTTAGCTTTGTTATACGGATTTATAACTGTCCGATTTTTTGATAATAAGGAGGCTAAATGAATTTTAGCTTGCTTTTATTACCTTCTGTACTTGTTGTTTTTATCGTTTTTTTAAAAATCGGTTTTGTATTTTTTGGGGGAGGATACGTTGCCATTCCTGTGATTTATAGAGAATTGGTAACGAATATGCACTTATTAACAGAACAACAATTTATAGATGGTACAGCAATAAGTCAGCTTACTCCGGGACCTATTGCAATTATTGCAACGTTCGCAGGATACTGTATAGCCGGCATTTGGGGAGCTATTGTGGGAACATTTGCAATGTTTTTACCGGGTAGTGCTTTGATGTTTTTAATCTCAAAAAATTATGAAAAAATAAGAAATTCAGCAATGGCAACTAAAATTTTAAACAAAACAATTCCTGCGATTGTTGGCTTATTAATTTCTACAGCAGTTCATATAGGGAAAAATGTCATTACAAATGTAATTGGGGTTACTGTCTTTGTTTTATCGGCGATTTTGCTAATCAGGTTTAAAGTTAGTCCTGTGATACTTATTGTTATTTTTGCAATAATAGGGGTATTTATTCAATTATAATGTTTAGCTATAAATTATTATACGGATTAAGTTGATGTTACATTTTATTTACATTTCCTTGTTTAAGTAGCAAATTATTTTTTTTTAGATTTATTATGCATGTGGTAATAGGATATAAGTATGCAAATTCAGATAGCTAAGCATTTAAATAGTGAAAGTAATATTCAACAGAGACTTATTAAAAAACAATATGCCAGTAATATTTCTTTTAAAGCTAATTCTGATTTTTTTATTAAAAATGAACCTGTTAAAGCTAATTCAAATCCTTTATTGTGGCTGTTAGGAGTTATAGTTACATCATTTATAGTTAAAAACTTACATAAATTGTTAAATACTCCACCAAAGGCTTTTATTGAGATTATTGACGGTAAAAACAAACTGCTTCAAACATTAATAGATAATGCTGATAAAGTTTTTTCTGAAAAAATTCAAGGATCAACAAAGAATATTAAAGCTTTTTTTGCAAAAGCCAGTGTTGATGAAAAAGAGTTGGAAGAAATTAATAAGGTTTGTGGGTTAATTAATTCATCTAAATCTAAAAAAGAATTAATTAAAAATGAAGAAAAGGCTTTTGAAAAATTAAATAAGTGGTTTATGGAAAATTATGATAAAGGTAAAAAGCCTCAAGAAGAGTATCAAAGATTTTTCAATGATACATATAATGATTTGTTAAATGATTTAAATGCAAAATGTAATAATTTCCACGAACAAATAACACAAATTTCCGAAATTCCGGAAAAGTATATGAGTAAAAGATCTTGTAAAAAAGCAATCGAATCTTTTAATCAAGATATTGAAGAAATAAAAAAACATCTTGTCAATAAAAAAGATGCGGGATTAATAAATTTTAAAAATGAGAGTAAGAAATCTTTTTATGATGTTAATCATTATTCGTCAAAAATAACTGAGACAAAAAATAGTATAACATCTGAAATTATTAAAAAAGTTGAGACAAAATCAAAAGAATTTGTAACTGATATTCCAGAAAAATCCTCAGGAACTTGGGTTAATCCCGGCAGTGATATTGTTCCTGCTAACCTTTCTTCCGTAATATATAAGAATGTTTTTTATCAGCTTATATTAAATAATTCTCGAGGTAGTAAAGAACTTTGCGATATACAAAATTTAATAACTGAAAAAAATAATTTCCAAGATTTTTTGACATTAATAAAAAGAATAGATTTAAGACGTAATTTGGATGCAGATAATGCTCAGAGTCTTCATTGGTATGATAATACTATAAATAAGTTAGAATCTTTCAAAAATTATGCTTTAAAGATTGTAGAAGATTCTTTATTAAAAGCAAGTAAAGATTATAAAATTAACAGTATATTATTGCCTGAGCAAGAAGAAAATATTTTATTTTCACTACAAAATAGCGCAAAGAAAATGGGATACAGCTCAACAGAAAAATTTGTAAAAGATTTAATATTAACAGATATCTCATTAGATATTGAAGATGCTGAATCTATAATTTATACAACCGAATTTAAACCGGTTGCTTTAATCAGAAAAATATATCCAAAGATAGAAGATAAGTTGAAAGATATGTAGAGGTAAAAATGAAAGTATATTCAATTGGAACGGAAAAAAGTAATGTAGCATACAAAAATAATGTTTACAAAACAAAGCCTATAGTACAATATTCCAATAATCAAATACAGCAATATTCCCCACCTTATTATACAAATAATATCGCTTTTAAAGGGATGGCAAATATTCAAAAATTTGAAAAATATTTTCCGACAAAAGCCCTAAATCTTTCAGAGTTAGATTTTGATGGCTTAATGAAAAAAGGACTAAAAGATACTAAAATTGCTCAAAATCTTCAAAGATTAATATATTCAATAACAGAAAAAAACTATAGGACAAAGGATTTTGTAGATACATGGAAATCTCAGGTTCCAACATTGATTCCCCCAATTATAATGGGGATGCCGGGTTCTTCAGGTGCTGAACTTGCCAGAAAAGGAAGTTTTGTTTTCCCAAAACTTTTTGTAGGAGAAAATTTAACTAAATTTGTAAACTCAAAACATAAAGATGAAATTATTAAAAAAGATCTGAAAACTGGAGCTTCGTATGCGGCATCAAATATTTTATTTGATGTTGCTAATAAGGTACCTACTTCCAGTCCTGAAATGATTGCTTTAAGAACTGCATTATATATTTTAGCCTTTACCTTTCCTTCAATAACACAAAAATTAAGAAAAAATGAGCAGGGAGATATAAAAGATTTATATTTTATTGACGCAACAAAAGAATTGATAAATCTGGGGGAATTAGATCCTTTAGATGTAATAAATTGTGTTACAGAGGGCGAGTTTAAAGATTATGATAAAGAAGGCTATAAAAAATGGAAAGATAAAAGACTCCTTGATTTAAGATTTCTTAGCACAGGTACTTATGTAACAGCACAAGATGATTTTCTATCTGATGAAGCTAAAAATGTTTTAGACCAGAATATAAAAACATTAAGTTTAGGCTTCTCGGATGATAAAGATTTATTAGCAAAATTAGCAAGAAGTCCTAAATCAGCAGAAACAATAAAAAATCTTCAAAATTCGTTTAATTCTCCAGAATCTATACCGGATTATTTAAGACTTTTAGGAATAATGTACTGGTTTGAAAATAAAACTAATGAAACGGAATATTTATTAAAAGAAACAATACAAAGACAAAATGAACTAAACGTAAAAAATCTTGATAAAATTAATGTATTAAGCCTTTTATCACAAATTCAAGAAAAAAATGATAAACCTATAGCAAGTAGAAACGCATTGAAAGAAGTATTAAGATTATCAAAAATTGAAGCTCCAAATGATATCGAAACAATAAACAGGTTAGAAAAGAAATTATTATTTACAAATTTAGATATTTTAAATAGTCTGTCGAAAAAAGAAGAATTGTTGAAAAGTGACTTAAATATTTCAATAAAAGAAAGCAGAAAGAAAAGTATACAAGAGTTAATATCGCTTTGTGACAATGAAAAAGATATTGCAATCAATGATATATCAGGTAGTTTAGAAAAAATAAAAAAATTGCCGCTGAACAAAGGAGAGGTTCTTAATTTATTTGATAAATTTTATAAATTAAAGTTATCAGGATTTAATAGTGATTACACACTTTTAGACTCCATTAAAAGTATATTAAAAACAGGTAATAATATTAAATTAGTATCACCTGATGATTTAGCTCCTGAGGTATATTATGGTTATTGTGCTTTAATCAAAGAAGAATTTCCTTCACTAACCGACATAGAAAATATAATGGGTAAAGATTCTTTTTATGTTGCCAGATATATAGAAGAAGAAGGATTTAATAATGATAATGTTGAAAAAATTAAAGAAGCATTAAATATATACAAATCTAATTTTGAAAATAACGAAGTTGATATAAATCGATGCGAAATAAGAAGAGCAACTCTAGAAAATGATGACGTAAACTTAATTATAAATGAAAATACAGATTTTTCTTCCTTTAGAAAAGACATAGTAACTTATAAAATGAAAGATGTAAATGAAACCTTTGAAAGCAGTTATTGGAATAATATAGATACTTTCTGGGTAAAGTTTGCTCCTCCGGCTAGTTATATATCTCAAATAGCGACTATATTGAAGTTTAATCCGGATTATTCAGTTTCCTTGTTGGATAAATTTAGATCTAAATATAACACAGATTCAGGTTTTGGAAGCGTTGTAGATATTCCAACATTAGTAAATCCTATTCCTTCATTACTTATAAAAATGGGTGTAAATTTGCTGACTAAAGATATGTATTCAAATATACCTATAAATGAAGACGAAATTATTAATTTGCTAATTGAAAAAATAGATGAAGATAATGATCCGTTTTATGTTAATATTAGAGGCTTACTATATGAAAAAATGAATTATTACAAGAAAAAAATAATGTTCTCAGAAACAAGATCTAATGCTGTAAAAAGTGAATTAATAGAAATAGAAAATAATTTAGGTTTGCCAAGAATACAATAAAAAGAAAGGTAGGAAAAATGATTAAAGCGATTAGTCCAATTAACTTAAAGGGAAACAAAATGAGTTTAAATAAAACATCTCAAGTTTCTTTCTCAGGTATGCAAGTCAACAAAACTATTAACAGTATTCAAAAGAATATTCAGGTTAATGAATTAGGTTCAAAGATAATACATCTTGCAAAAGAAGGAGTAAAATTAGCTGCTTTGCCTTTTGTTGCATTTTCTGTTACGGCAGCTGTTATAAATAGTGATCAAACAGATGATGATAAAACAGATAAACCGGAAAACAAAAATGAAAAATTAGAAAAGGCTAAATCAACTGCAGCATGGGCTGTTCCAACAGCTATTGTTGGTGGCGGTATTGCTGCTGCAATATTGCATGAGCCTGCAGCTGAAAAGTATCCTCATGGATATCATTTCGATGGATCTGGTGAAAAAGTTGCGAATTTGCCTCCTAACGACAACCAGAATCCATATGGAACTGAAGAAAAAACATTTTTAGGTTTTGAACGTGAATACACAGAAACTGTTGCAAAAGATTGTCCTTATGCCGGAAAAGAAGCTCCAGTAGATGAAAATGGCAGAGTTATGATGGATGATTCACAATCTCTTTCAAGTGCTCTGGATGAAAATATGCAAGATACCGCAAATGAAGTTTATGAAGAAAATAATATAGAAGAGCAGACAGAAGATATATCAGAAGATGAAGAAGATTCTGATATTGATGACCTAGATGATTTAAGTGACGAAGTTGATGAAGTTGATTCCGATGAAACCGATGACGAAGATGAAGATGACGATGACGATGATGACTTTGAAGATGGTGATTTCTAATTTATAAACCTTTATAAAACTAAGTAACAAAGCAACAAAAAATAAGTTTTTTTTGTTGCTTTGTTACTTTTTTAGTTATGCCATAAAATTTACATTTTTTGCTTTTAATGTGTCAATGATTGGATTCATTATTTCCGAAAATGTTAATAAAAGTTCTTTTTCAGTTAAAGAACCCGGATGTTCAGAATTTATAGGTAATCTTTTGGGTTCAATTCCATACTTTTTGCACATTACTTTCACTTTTGCCATCCAGTCAAAAACTTTTCTCTTAGGTATGGATTTACTGAGTTCATTGCTTAATAAATCAAGTGCTATTTTGTTTGTAAATTTTGCAGGTTTTGTAATTAAGTCATAACCTGTATAATGTGTCTTGTAATTTGTTAAATTAATGTTGGCTAACATTTATACCTCCGATATAAAATTTACTTAGTAATACGCTGTTTATAGCTCTCTCTTATTTTCTTTGCAGCTGAAACCATATTTTTTAATGCAGGAATAGTTTCATCATATCCTCTTGTTTTTAATCCACAGTCTGGATTTATCCAAAACAAGTTTTTATCTATAACTTTGGCAGAAAGTTTGATGATTTCTTCCATTTCTTCTACAGATGGAACCCTTGGTGAATGAATATCATAGACTCCAAGTCCGATTTGGTGGTCATAGTTTAATTTTTCAAATACTCCTATAATCTTGCCTTTACTTTTTGAAGCTTCAATTGAAATAACGTCAGAATCCATAGCATAAATACTTTCAAGAATTTCATTGAACTCCGAGTAACACATGTGAGTGTGTATTTGAATTTCAGGTTTAACATCTTCATTTGTAATCTTAAACGCATTTACTGCCCAATCAAGATAAACTTTTTGCTTACTTTTCTTCAACGGCATCCCTTCTCTAAAAGCGGCTTCGTCAATTTGTATAATTTTTATGCCTGCATTTTGCAAGTCCATGACTTCATCTTTCAGAGCCAATGCAATTTGATAAGCTATTTCTTTTTTTGTAATGTCTTTTCTGAAAAATGACCAGTTTAAAATAGTAACAGGACCTGTAAGCATTCCTTTTACAGGTTTTTGTGTCAAAGTTTGAGCATAAACCATTTCCTCAACAGTCATTTTTTCAGGTCTTGACACATCACCATAAATAATGGGAGGTTTTACGCATCTACTGCCGTATGATTGCACCCACCCGCCTTTTGTAAAGGCGAAGCCATCAAACTTTTGCCCGAAGTATTCGACCATATCTGTTCTTTCAAATTCGCCATGAACAAGTACATCAAGCCCTATTTCTTCCTGCAATTTAATAACTTTTTCGATTTCATTTTTTATAAATTTGTCATATTCTTCTTTTGTAACCAAACCTTTTTTAAAGTCAGCTCTCATTTTTCTGACTTTAGACGTTTGGGGATAACTTCCGATTGTAGTTGTCGGAAACAGCGGTAACTTTAATTCGGCTTGTTGTCTTTCTTTTCTGTATTCAAATTTTAAAAGTCTTCCGATATCATTCTCGTTAATTTCTGCCACCGATTTTAAAACTTCTTCATTTCTAAATTTCTCACGAATTGAATAGAAATCTTGCATTGGAACAGGTTTATTATCATTAATTATAGCTTTTAAAGTGCTTAACTCTTCTAATCTTTCGTCTGCAAAAGATAAAAGCTGAGTCAAGTCTTTATCCATTGTTTCTTTTTCTTTTTCAAGTGATACAGGAAGATGGAAAAGCGGAGCAGAATTTGAAATAATTAAATCTCCTGCGATTTCACCCAATTCGTGGATTAAGTCTGCTGTAGTTTTATAGTTGGTTTTCCAAATATCTCTGCCGGAAACAACACCTGCAATAAGTGTTTTGTCTTTAGGAAAACCATATTTTCTTAAATTTTGCAAGTTTTCATCATTTACAACAAAATCAAGTCCAATGGCATCTACTGGAAGTTGATTTACAATTGTTTCATATTTAGAAATACTTTCATAATAAGTTTGAACCTGAATATCAATATTAATATCTTTAGTTAAAATTTTATAAGCATAAATCAAAGATTTTATTTCTTCTTCTGAAAGATCTAAAACTAAAGCAGGTTCGTCAATCTGAACAGTTGTCACTTGGTTTTGCTCAAGTTCTTTTAAAACTATATTGTATAATGCAGATAAATCTGAAATAAGTTTATTAAAATCTGTTTTATCATAACCTTTTGCCAATTTTAAGAAAGTAAACGGACCTACAAATGAAGGTACAGTTTCTATTGATAAATTTTCTTTTACCCACTTGTATGATTCGAGCGGCCTGTTTTTTCTAAGAGTGAAATTTCCATGAATTTCTGGGACTATATAATGATAATTTGTATCAAACCACTTTGTCATTTCACATGCAACAGCATTATCATTGCCTCTAGCCATTGAAAAATAAATGTCTGTACTATCTTCTAAATCGGCAAATCGTTCAGGAATAACACCAAACATTATTGATAAATCTAAAATAAAATCATAAAGTGAAAAATCATTAGACGAAATAAAATCAATGTTTGCCTGTTTTTGCTTCTTTAGTCTTAATTCATTTACCCCTTCTGCTTGTTTAAAAAATTCTTTTTTTGTAATTTTGCCTGCCCAATAATTTTCCAGTGCTTTTTTAAGCTCTCTGTTTTCGCCAATTTTTGGATAACCAAAACTCTTTGTTAAAATAGTCATACTTTCTCCTTAATAAGACCTGTACTTTAGCATAAATATTGTCTCTTGGTGAATTTTGGCAGGTCTGCAAAACAAGGACCTGAAAAGGAACAGGGCGAGTATGCGAGCCGTATTCCTTTTCAGAAATAGCCACAGCCAAAAATCTATAAATGCTAAATTGTACGAAAGTCTTTAATACTAACAGTAATACACCGCTAATATCCAAGATAAGAGATAAATAATAGTCACCCTAATATATTTACATAAACTATTATCTGTGTTCCTCAGTTCTCGGAGTACTAACAAAACAAACTAAAAATAAGCATTCCGACTTTTCTCACTATTGTAAATTTATCTCCAAAAATGGTTTTACAAGTTTTTCCGTGAGGCCATTTTTCGCAAAATAAGATATTTTGGAAAAAAAGGCACGGCTGCGGACCAGTGAGGGAATTGCGAGTACATTTTTTTAGCAAAAGAGCCAAATTTATGCCCCACTCACCCTGCTTTCCTTAAATTTAATTATGCGAATAATATATGATTAAAACAGAAAAAAGTCAAGCGCGAACGGAGTAGAGACTGGAGTTCGGAAAAACAGGCTTTTTTGAATATAATGCCGTTTAATGCGAGAGAGTAAGAAGATTACGCAATTTTGTTAAATTTTATGCCATCAGTTTTAAGATTTTCTTCAAGTAAAGGTGCGGTACAAGAATTTACATCAATAATTGTTCCTTTATCTGTATATTCGGGTTTCTTATTTTCTTGAAGATTTCCGTCTAAGTTTATGCCAAAACGTCCTGCCATATAACCAATATTTATTAAATCTTTGTGGTCAACAGGTTGGCCGTTTTGTTTAGCTTGATTTGTGAAAATTATGTATTGACAACGTGACACTTGCATAAAAATGCTCCTTATTGTTTAAATGTTGATTTAATTATAAATTAATAATTTATAAATCGCTATTATTGTATAAAGTATAGTTACAATCTTTATTATGACACCATATTTGTTGATATGTGTGAGAATTTTTCCATTTTGTATAAGGGTGGTTTAAATCTGAATATATGTCCCATGTAAGGTGATATGCTTTACTATTTTTAGTTCTTACCCATTTTTTACCAAACATTTGAATTACCTGATAAACTTTATAATCAGAAATATGAGAGCCTTCTTTTTTAATTAAGTTCAAAATAAAGAAGAAAAATTCTGTTTTAATAAAAGTAAATACCCAACCGGTTTGTCCATCCAGATAATTTTTGCCTTCAATTTCTTTTGCAGGAGGAACCCAATTTTTCGAATCAGGATATAATTCTTCGGACGGTAGATTAATTAAATCTAGTTTTAAGCCTGATAGTATTACTTCCGGATTTTTTTCCAATATATTTATTTGTTCATTAATCCAATCATCATTTTCAGATATCAAATCACCATCAGTTATTATAAAATAATCAAAATCATTAATATATTGAGCTTTAGTTTCTACGACTTTTTCTATTGCATTAAATCCTATATTTTCCTCAAAAAGATAATAGCTTTTTATTTTATTTTTTTTTAATAATTCTAATACATAGGGTTTAATATATTCGTTAGTATATTCACTATAATTTTCAACTATGTGTATATCAAGTCGGTCATTGAATTTTGTTATAAAATCCAGTGATTTTTTGGTGGTATTATAATCAAAAAAAATAAGTACAAGGCAAGGGATTTTATTTTTTGAATGTTTTTTTTCTTCTCCAAGTTCAATAAATTTTACATCAGAAAAACCTAATCCCTTTAATAAAGTATTAAGTTGGTCTTTAATGTTATCATCAGGTACAATAATTTGAATTTGTCCGTTTTCTTTTAAAATATATTTGTAATTTATTATTGTTGAAGTAAATAAATTTTTATCTCCGATTACTTTTTCATAGAATTTTCGATCAAAAATTATATCTACAGAATTTTTATCAAAAGGTAGTGGGGAGTTTGTTTTAATATCTAAATCAAGTTTTTTTATGGAATTGTTTTTATTGTCATCAATATTAATCCATCCTTCACGATAATTATGAGCACAGCCTATATGGAGTTTAATTTTCTTTTTATTATTTTCCATGTAAATCCTTTTTTGTATTTTTATTTTATCATATTCTAAAATATATATAAATTCGTAGATATTTAAATTATTATTATGATAAAATTATCTTTGTACTTTTTATTGAGGATTAAAATGAATAAAGAAAAACAAATAGAAGAATTAATGAATTTTTATAAGTTACCAATCGAAGAACTTATTGAGATTTCTGCAAAAATTACCAGAGAAAATTTCAGTAAGGATGTTGAATTTTGCAGTATAATAAGTGCCAGAACAGGAAAATGCGAGGAAAATTGCAAATATTGTTCACAAAGTTCTCATAATAAAGCAAAAATACATGCACATCCGTTACTTCCTTTAGAAGATGTAAAAAAAGCTGCAATTGAAGCTAAAACAAATGGAGCTACAAGGTTTTGTATTGTCACTTCAGGCAGATTGCCGAATGACGATGATTTTGATAAAATACTTGAAATGATTAGAGAGGTCCATAAAATTGAAGGTCTTCATACGTGTTGTTCTTTGGGGATATTGAGCGAAGAGCAGGTTAAAAAAATTAAAGAAGCAGGTGTCGAAAGATATAATCATAACCTTAATACTGCCGAATCTTTTCATAAATCAATTTGTACAACACATGAATTTAAAGACAGGGTCAACACTGTCAAATTAATACAAAAATATGGTATGGAGGCTTGTACCGGAGTTATAATAGGAATGGGGGAATCAAGAAAACAAAGGGCTGAAATGGCAACAGAACTATCCGAGCTTAGTCCAAAAGCTGTTCCTATAAACTTTTTAACACCCATTAAAGGCACTCCGTTAGAAGACATGAATGATTCTATTGATGAGGAAGAAATTTTGAGGACAATTTGTGTATTTAGAATAGCACTTCCTAATGCAATACTAAGATATGCAGGCGGTAGATCAACCAGATTTTCTGAAGAATATCAGAAATTAGGTATTAAGGCCGGAATAAATGGTCTTTTAGTAGGAAATTATCTGACTACGGTGGGGTCTACTCCGCAACAAGATGCTGAATTAATTTCAAATTTGGGATTTTCTGTTGTAAAATTTTAATAATTAATAAGTAAAAGATAGGAGGAATATATGTCAAAAAAAGCATTTTTACCAAAAGGAGTATCTGTGGTCGGTCCTTATTCTCCTGCTGTTGAAGCAGGCGGGTTTGTTTATTGTTCCGGACAAATTCCTATGGATTATTCAACTGGTAAAATTGTTGAAGGAGATATAAAAATTCAAACTCAACAATGTTTAGATAATTTGACTTGTGTTTTAAATTGTGCAGAAATTTCTGCCAATGATATTGTTAAAGCTACAGTTTACTTAACAGATATAAATGATTTTTCTGCAGTAAATGAGATTTATGGCAATTATTTTAAACCACCTTATCCTGCAAGAACCGCTATAGCTGTTTCAGCATTACCTTTAGGCTCGAAAATTGAAATTGAAGTGGTTGCTAAGAAATAAAATATCAACATTTTTATAAATAAAAATTAGAGGCTAAAACTCTTCCCATTAATCTATTTTAAAAGGTATAAATGCTCAAAGTCATCTCTAAGTGTTGATTTTGGCATGTTTATAAAAATTAATATTTAATCTTTAATTAGTGATTTTTTTAGATAAAGTGTTATAATGCTAAAAATGGTTGTAAATATAGCTAGAAGGATTAGGTATGAAAAGTTTAGTGGTTGATGATGATTTTTTTTGTAGGCGTATCTTGCAAAATTTATTAGCAAATTATGGAGAAAGTCATATTGCTGTAAACGGTGAAGAGGCATTACTTGCATTTGAACATGCTCATAATGAGAATGAACCTTATGATGTTATCTGCTTAGATATTATGATGCCCGGAATAAGTGGACAAGATGTTTTAGCCAAAATAAGAGACTATGAAAGTAAAAATAATATCTTGGGACAAGACTGTGTAAAGGTAATTATGACAACAGTAGCTGATGATGTTGAAAATATTTTTAAATCATTTAGAGAACAATGTGAATCTTACCTTATTAAACCTATAAATAAAATAAAACTTTTAAATGTTCTTGGAAGTTTTAACCTTATTTAGTTATGTTTAATAATGCAAATTTAAAAAGGACAATAAGTGTTAAAGTCTTTATTAAAAAAGAAATTAAATAATCCTAAATTTATAGATATAATAATGCCTTTTTTGGTAATTATTCTTATAGCATTAATGTTCTTATTTACATTTAGTTGTGTAAAGACCAGTCAAAGTGCTTTTAGGTACAATATTAAAGTTCGAGAAAAAGCAAGCCAAATTTATCAAATTTTTCTTGCATCCGAGACAAATATTAAAACACTTTCAAATACTATTCATCAATCTTATGATACCAAACAAATTAATAATCAAGATTATAATAAAAAGTTCTTACTTACAAAGAGCGAATTAGTCAAAGCTATAATTTTAGAAAGCCCATATGTAGAAAGTGTCTGGATTAAAATTAATACAAAAACCCCAAATTCCTCTTTTTGGTATACAAAAAGCAATGGAAAACTAATAATTGAAAAAAAAGATGTTTATAAAGAATATAAGGATATTGCAAAACAAGTAGAAAAAAAATTTTTTTATGTAAACAGAAAAAATGCAATAACAATATTTCAACCTTTATATAAAAATAATTTATTAATCGGTTTTGTTGGAATAGATCTTTCATTTAAAGAAATATCAAAAAAAATAAGCAATATTCAAAAAGAATTTATCGGTTCAAATGTAATGCTGTTAAATGAAGAAAACAAAATTTTAAGCATGAGTTTTGGCGATATGAAGAATATAAAAGTAAGTAACATAAAATTTTTGAACAAGTATTTAAAAAAAGTTGCGAGTAATGATAATATAGTCGTTTATCAAGAAAGATGGGGACAAAATACAGCACTTATTTTTAAAATGAAAAACAATTATAAAATAGTTATGTCTTGTCCAAATCAAGCTATATATCCAGGAAATACAAGGATTTTAGAAGCAATATATTTATTTTTAACGGTTTTATTTTTATATATAATAATTTTCTTATATAACAGAAAAAAAATAATTATGCTGAATAAGCAATTAGAAAATGGAATATCTACTCAAAAAATAATATTAAATTCATCACCAATGGGTATTGCAATAAAAGATACAGAGGGCAATTATATTGAGAGTAATAATAGATTTGCACAAATGTTGGGTGTAGATATCAATGATATAATTGATAAAAATGATTATAATATTTTCGATAAGGATACTGCTGATTTTATAATATCCAGAGATGATTTCGTAAAATCAAAAAATGATGTATTGCATGAAGAAGACTGGTTTACAAATAAAGTTGGAAAAAGATTCTTACTTGAAAAATACAGAATCCCATTATTCAATTCAGAAAATGAGTTAATGGGACTTTTAATTACAATAAGCGATGTTACAAAGCGTAGAGAAGAACAAGAATCTTTGCAATTTGCTAAAGAAGCCGCTGAAAAAGCAACCAAAATGAAGAGTTCTTTTTTGGCAAATATGAGTCATGAAATAAGAACACCTTTAAACGGGATATTAGGTTTTTTGCAATTATTAGAAAATACTGATTTATCTGAAACTCAGGGTGAATTTGTTTCCAATGCTCAAAAATCTTCGGAGATTTTATTAAATATTATAAATGAGATTTTAGATATATCTAAAATCGAAGCTGGTAAAATGTCAATTGATTCAACGAGTTTCAATATAAGATCAGCAGTAGAAGATGTTACTACTATTGCAATATCAAATAAATGCGCAGAGGGAATAAATATTAATTCTCTTATAAGATCAGATGTCCCTCAAAGAGTTTTAGGTGATCCAAGCAGGGTTAAACAAATCCTAAATAACCTTATCGGAAATGCAATAAAGTTTACAAAACAAGGTGAAGTAATAATTTACGTGAATAAAATTTTAGAAACAGCAGAAGAAGTAGTAGTTAGTTTTCAGGTACGAGATACAGGTATAGGTATACCAAAGGATAAACTGGATTCGATTTTTGGGGCATTTGTTCAAGCGGATGCTTCTACTACAAGAAATTTTGGTGGAACAGGTTTAGGCCTTGCAATTTCTAAGAAATTAGCAAATCTGATGAATGGTGATATATCAGTTGTTAGTGAAGTTAATAAAGGTTCTACTTTTACGCTCACTCTTCCATTTGCAAAGGATTTAACATCAAGCTTAAATACAGACAATTTATCTAAAAATTTAAATGGAATTACTGTATTGGTTATTGATGATAAACCTACTGATGTTAAAATAATAAGCCATTACATAAATGATGCAAACGGTTTTGTTATTGATGTAAATTCGATTGAACATGCTA
Source organism: uncultured Muribaculaceae bacterium (assembly GCA_964391675.1). Taxonomy (GTDB): domain Bacteria; phylum Cyanobacteriota; class Vampirovibrionia; order Gastranaerophilales; family Gastranaerophilaceae; genus CAYMMX01. The sequence goes on from CAYMMX010000009.1 coordinate 37,785, forward strand.
TAGATATATTAAGGCGTAAAGATGAAGAGGTTTCTGTAGTTTTAGTTGATGCCAAGATTCAAAAAAGTCTAGATTTTGATTTAAGTGAACTAATAAAAAAAGAATATAATAAAGAAATTCCATTGATTTTATATACATCTATTACCAAAAAAGGTGATGCTATTTTGGCAAAACAGAAGGGTTTTACGGGATATTTAACAAAACCCATTAAAAAACATGAATTATTGGAAGGAATTGCTATTGCTGTAAATGGATTTAAACAATCAATGGAAAATAAGTTTATTTCCAAACATTTAATAAAAGAAACAAAATTTGATTCTCAGGCAAAAATTCTTGTTGTAGAGGATAGTGAATTAAATGTAAAATTGATTCTCAATATTTTTAAAAACATTAATTTAAATTGTGATGTAGCGATAAATGGAAAAGAAGCGATTCGTGCTTTTAAAGAAAAAGAATATGATGTAATTCTTATGGATTGTGAGTTACCCGAGGTAGATGGTTATGAAGCCACAAAGAAAATAAGATTAATTGAAGGAGTAACAAAACATACACCTATAATAGCAATGACCGCAAATGTATTAAATGAAGACAGAGAAAAATGTTATGAGGCAGGCATGGATAATTATTTAAGTAAGCCGATAAATATTAATGACCTGTACTGTATGCTTGGTAAATATGTAAAAATTGAAAATAGCACAACTATAAATACAAATGATAATATTAAGCAAGATGATGATATTATTAGTAGACTGATAAACGAATTAAGTTTTTCTAAAGAAGATGCTTGTGAAATATTTGATAACTATATAGAGGCAATGCCTCAGACAATTTCTCATATTGAGAATGAAATAAATAATGAAAATTATGAAAGATTGTCTCATGTTATACATAAATTTAAGGGAGCAAGTGCTAATTTAAGAGTTGATAAAATTGTACAGATTTGTGATGAATTCAAAATGGCAATCAATGAAAAAAATATTTATTTATGTAGAATAAAAGCAGATGAAATAAAAAAATATTTTGAAGAGCTTACTTTATCTTTTAATGTAAAAAATTATTAATAAAGTTTTTAACTCGCCTTTATGATAATATAGCATAATTATGAGTACTGTATTTGAAGACAAAATAATTAAAATTAAAAATGAAAATAACTACAGAAGTTTAGATATTGTCTCAGGAATTGACTTTTCTTCTAATGATTATCTTGGATTGTCAAATCATCCCAAAATAAAAGAATCTGTTATAAATTCTATAAAACAAGGTAGTCCAATAGGTTCCGGTGGATCAAGACTTTTATCTGGCAACAGGAAAGAACACATAGAACTTGAAGAATTTGCAACCGATTATTTCAAATCAGAAGCATGTTTATTTTTCAATTCCGGGTTTCTGGCAAATTATGCTATTTTTACTAGCTTGCCGGACAGAAAAGATTTTATAATTTATGATGAGTTAATACATGCAAGTGTTAGAGAAGGGGTTAATTCTTCTAATTCTAAATCAATTAAATTTAAACATAATGATTTAATATCACTAAAAAAAGCTATTGATAAAGCTCAAAATTTAAAAGCACAAAATATTTGGGTAAGTATTGAAAGTATTTATAGTATGGATGGTGATATTGCAGATATTCAAAATATTTTAACGATAATAAGTAATTATAATAATGTATATTTAATTGTTGATGAGGCGCATTCAACCGGACTTTTCGGTCTTGAAGCAAAAGGTTTGACACACGGATTAAATAGCACTAAATTAATTGTACTACATACTTGCAGTAAGGCTTTAGGAGTAAGTGGGGCGATAATATGTGCACCATATAATATAATTGAATACTTGATAAATAAATCAAGACCATTTATTTATACAACCGCAGAGTCGCCTTTAATTGCCGTTGCGGTCAAACAAGCATTAAAAATTGCACATGAAGAAGAATGGCGCAGAGAAAAATTATTTAAACTAATTAAATTCACCAGTGATAATTATTTGAATCTGAATCATAAAACTCAAATAATCCCTATACAAATGGATGATAGTGAACAAGCAATAAAAGTTGCAGCTTTTCTTCAAGCTAAAGGTTTTAACATAAGAGCAATCAGACCGCCAACTGTCGCAACTGCAAGATTGAGACTGTCTTTAAACTCAAATAGAACAGAAGAAGAAATTGATGCAGTATTTTTAAATATATTATCAGTAAGGAATAATTAAATGAATAATCTTGTGATTGCAGGTACAGATACAAATATAGGAAAAACTATTTGTTGTGCTCTTTTAATGAGTATACTTAAAGGAACTTACTTTAAACCTGTTCAAAGCGGATGTATTCAAGACAATGATACAAAAACTGTAAAAATTCTATCGGAATTATCAGAAAATCACTTCCTTAAAGAAAGATACTTATTAAAAGAACCTTTTTCTCCTCACTTTGCTGCTGAGCAAGAAGGAATTAGTATAAATAAGCAAGAGCTGATTTTGCCTTTAAATATTGAAAATAAACCTTTGATAATCGAACTTGCAGGAGGTTTAATGGTGCCTTTAAATAGGCAAACACTATTTATTGACGTTTTAAAAGACTGGCATGAACAGGTTATATTATGTGCTAAGACAAGTTTAGGAACTATTAATCATACGTTATTGTCTATAGAAGCAATGAAATCAAGAGGTATAAAAATTGCAGGTTTAATTTTTATAGGTGAAGATAATAAAGATAATATTAAAACAATATTATCTTTTTCTAATGTAAAACAATTAGGTTATATTCCTGTTTTAGAAAATATTAATAAAGAGATTTTTTCGGATGTTTTTAATCAATATTTTGATAAAGAATTTTTTGAGGTTAATTATGAATTATCAACAGTTAGATAATCAGTCTAAAATATGGCATCCATTTACACAACATGGATTAAATGAGCCAATAGTAAAAATTGTAAAAGCTCAAAATGAATTTTTATATTCAAATAACGGAGAAAAAATAGTTGATGGCATTTCTTCATGGTGGGTAAATACTTTTGGACATTCAAATAAAAAAATTATCAGTGCTATAAAAAAACAATCAGAAAGTTTACAGCAGGTTATATTTGCTGGTTTTACTCATAATACCGCAGAAGAAGCGGCGGCAAAAATTTGCGAATTTTTGCCGCCGCTTCTTGAATATGTATTTTTTTCCGATAGTGGTTCAACCTCTGTGGAAGTTGCACTTAAAATGGCAGTAGGGTTTTTTCATAACAAAGGGATTAAAAATAAGACAAAAATAGTGGCATTTGAAAAATCTTATCATGGGGATACTTTTGGAGGAATGTCATCAGGTGGTAGAGGAGTTTTTAATAAAGCCTATAATAATATGCTTTTTGATGTTATTCATATACCCTACCCTCAAAAGGGCAAGGAGGAAAAAACAATAGTTGAATTTAACAATATTATTAAAAAAAATTCAAATGAAATTGCTGCAATAATAATAGAGCCGTTAATTTTAGGCTCAGGTGGAATGTTGATGTATCCTTCTTTTGTTATCAATGAGCTTTACAATATAGCTAAAAAAAATAATATATTTTTTATTTTAGATGAAGTTATGACAGGATTCGGTAGAACCGGAACAATGTTTGCCTTTGAACAAACAGATATTGTACCTGACATAATATGTCTTTCTAAAGGTCTGACCGGAGGAAACCTTCCTCTTGCTATGACTATAGCTACAAAAGAAATATATGATGCTTTTTATTCCAAAAATAAATCTGATATGTTTTTTCATAGCAGTTCCTATACGGCAAATCCTATTGCTTGTGCTGCTGCTAATGCTAATCTAAAAATATGGAAAAAGGGTAATATTCTTGAAAAAATTAAAAAGATAAATAAGTATCATTTAGGCAAATTAGAGATATTTAAAAATAATAAAAATATCAAAAATGCGAGAGTATTAGGTTCAATTTTTGCATTTGATTTTATTGTTGAAGAGGAAGGATATTTATCTGATATTGCTGTTGAACTATATAAATTTTATTTAGACAGAGGCATTTTATTGAGACCTTTGGGTAATACAGTTTACGTTATGCCTCCTTATTGTATTTCTCAAAAAAGTTTAGATCGGATTTATGATACAATTGAGGAATCAATCGAGTATATTAAGGCTTTATCTTAAATGAAAAATTCATGGTTAAGTAAAAATGATTCTGAAAAATTAATACTGTTTTTTAATGGTTGGGGCATGGATTGCAACATCGTAAAACACTTGAATCCTAGTTGTTATGATGTTTTAATGTTTAACGAATATTACAGTACTGATATTGATACTGGCACTATTGAAACAATAAATAATTATAAAGAAGTTAATGTGATTTCTTGGTCTTTTGGGGTTTGGGCAAGTTCTTTTATTATAGATAAGATAAATAATCTTAAAAGCGTTATAGCAATTAACGGAACTTTAAAACCTATAGATGATTATGAAGGTATTGCAGAAAAAATTTTAAATTTAACACTTAAGAATTTTTCTGAAGAAAACTATAAGAAATTTTTTTCTAATATGTTTTATGATAAAAATAAAATAAATTTTGAAAAAAGTTCAACAAGAGACTTTAAAGAATTATTAGAGGAATTAAAATTAATTAAAAAAATGTATTCTTATAATCAATATTCTGATAAAACAGCTTTTTTTAATAAAGTTTTTATTTCAAATAAAGACAAAATATTCTCACCTAAAAACCAAATTAATTTTTGGTCAAAGAATGAGGATACAAAAAAAATTATGCTTGATGATGGGCATTATATTTTTGACTTGTTTAATAATTGGGAAGAGATAATTGTTTATGAAAATAATTAATAAAGAGTTAATTAAAAAAAGATTCAAAAATAGTCTTTCCTCTTATGATAAAAATGCTTCGGCACAAAGACAAATGACTGAAAAGCTTTTAAAATTATTAATTGAATATAAAGGCAATAATTTTTCTAAAGTGTTAGAAATAGGTTGTGGCACAGGATTATTAACAAAAAAAATTATAGAAGAATTAAACTTTGATAAATTGTTAATAAATGATATTGTAGAGGAATTTTTAGACAGTTTGGAAAAATATTCGGATAAAATTTTAAAAATATATGGTGATTGCGAAAATATAAAAGTACCTTCTGATGTTAATTTAATTATTTCCAACGCAACACTTCAATGGATTGAAAACTTTGAAGTGTTTTCAAGTAGAATAAGCCAAAATATGAAAAAAGGTGCAGTCTTTGCATTTAGTTCGTTTGAAGATGGGAATTTGCATCAAGTAAAAACAATAACAAATAAATCATTAAACTATTATAGAAAAGAGCAATTAGAAGAGATGCTTATTAAGAATTTTAAGATTATACATTCTGTTTCTGATGTTATAAATTTAAACTTCGATTCACCTAATGATATTTTAAGACATTTAAAACTATCGGGCGTAAATTGCTTTAGTAATGAGATATGGACGAAACGAAACCTTAATAATTTTAGTGAACAATATATTGAAAAATTTAAGGTAGATGAAAAATTAATTTTAACATATAAACCTGTTTATTTTATCTTGGAAAAGAAGTAGTTTTTAAACGTAAAGTTTATGTAAATTAATTCTCAAATTAGGGTGTAAATTTTTATCTTTATATTGTATATTTATCAATATTGAATTATTCGTGGAGGTATAATAATGCATATAGGAAAAATTTATCCCAATACCTTAACTTTTTCTAATGCTACTGCTTCATTAAAAAATCAAAAAAATAATGAAAATACAACAAATAAAAATGATTTTCTGGATAAATTTTATACAAGTATAAAAAATTCATCTGATTTAAATGATACGGTAGCTGTTCCCAGAACAATATTTAAAGGATACCTTGCTTTTATGACAGGAACTGCACTATCAGGGATTTCGGCTATGGCAAAAAATAAATATCCAAAAATGTCAGGTGCGTTAAATATTTTATCTATAGGGTTAATAATTTTCGGAACTTTTAGTTTCGTTAGGCCCTATCTTATAAAAGATTAGTTTGTACATCAGATTATTTATAATAAACTAAGATATTTGAATCATTTTCTGATATGTACTTGTGGAGATAGTTTTTTTTAAAAATTTAGTTAATATATATTTAAACTTAAGTGTATATTATGGAGAAAATATGGATAATCGGGATATTTTATTTGAAAAAATTCAAGCGAAAGAAAATGAATGGAAAGAACAAGTAGAAATTTTAAGAACGAGAGTTAAGTCGATGGATTCTGAAATGCGTCCGAAAGTTGAGGAAAGAATTGATTATCTTGATAATAAATTAAAAGAAATTAAGGCAAGAACAATCCAATTAAAAAAAATCAGTATTAATTCCGATCCTGAAATCGGCAATAAAATAGCTTATTCATGGGTTGAATTATTTACTAAAATTGATAATGCCATGTTAAAATTAAAAGAATAATTCATTATAATAATAATCTAAATCCAAAAGAAAAGCAGCATTTCCTTTGTTGCTTATGCAAACTCCTGATAAGTATTTAATGTGGGAAAAATTTTCTTTAACAGGATGTTTAACAAAAATTTCATCGGAATTTACAAAATTTTCGGCCGATACTGCAATCAATTCTTTATTTTGTTCAATAATTATCAGGTAATTGGTCTTTTTATTATCGGATATATGCTTAAAATATTTTGAAAGATCTAGTATTGGTATTATACAGCCTAAGAAATTTATTTTTGTTTTTTGTTCATCTTTAAAAATTTCAGTATTATCTTTTACTTTTACAATACTTTTAACTTTATCAGATGGAATTACAAAAAAGTTGTTTTCCAGGCTAAATAAAATTCCTTTGAATATATCCAAGTTATTTGGTAATTCAAGATTAAATACTGTTCCTTCATTAATTTTACTTTTAACGGTTATATTGCCATTAGATTTAAAAAATCTTCTCTTAATAGCTGACATTGCTCTTCCAAGTCCGACATATCCTCTTATTGCTTTGTCATATGTTGTTATTTGAGGCAGCATTGTAAATTCTAATAATTCTTCTTCTGTATAATCTTTTTTTTCTATTAATCTTGAATCAAGTGCTTTTTGGCATAAAGCTTCTGTATCTATACCTTTTCCATTATCTTTTATTTCAATAATAGTTTTATTCTTGTTTTTAATGGCATTGAGTTCAATTTTATCTTTTCTGCTTTCTTTTTTTTCATCAAAAGCATGAAATATAGAATTATACATCATATGTATTAATGTATCACTAAGGTCATTAAGCAAAAAAGCACGATTTATTAAAATGTCTTCTCCCGAGGTTTTTAATTCAATTTCTTTATCAAGTTCATTTGTAATAATTTTTGCAGTTTTTATTGTATATTCAAAATTAGGTTTTACTGTTGTTAAATTTAGCTTTTCTGATAAATCCTTTAGTGTGTTTATTATCTCTAATGTTTTTTCTTTGTTGCATAGATCTTCTTTATGGCCTGGAATGCTATATTCTTCTATATCTGTTTGTATTTTTAAAAAGTATTCAAGCTGTTTAATCATAGAATTAATATCTGCAACTTGATCTACGTATACGTAATTTGTCAATAAAACCGTTAAGTGATCACTTATCGATATTATTGTGTCGGTAATTTCTGATATTTTATCGCTATTTTCAATTAATATATGCTCAAAAAGTTCGTTTTCAGTTTCTTTGTTTATGTTTTTTAGAGTTATTGGGGCTTGATTACTTAAATTTCTGTTTGTAATTATATTTAAAGGATTTTTTATGTTCGAAAAATCCTCTTTTTCAGAGTGAAATGAAATAATATATTCTAATACAGACAAATGGTTTTTAATTTTTTCGATAAAAGATTCATCATAATTGTTGACATATAAACATAATTGTTTTATGAGTTTAAGAGATTCTAGAACTAAACAAATGTTGTGCGGGCTTAATTGGATTTTTCTTTTATTAAGATAATTGGTTATAATCAAGGTTTTAAAACTTAAGTGGGATAATACTTTGTGATCCATTTCTTTTGCAAGATTGTTTATCTTTTCCAAATCTTTAGTTATTGAAAATAAAAAAGTTTTATTTGAAAAAGGTTCTAAAATTATAATTTTTTTAGTAAGTTCATCAATATTTTTAAAAGCGTTTAGTATAAATTCTTTTGGATTTATGTTTTTAATCATTTTCCTCCAGAGTAGAAATATAGTAATCTGGAATATTTAGTATAATTCGTATAACCATTTTAATTTTAATTAAGTAAAAAGTCTATCCGTTAAAAATATTATAAAAAGTGTAGAGAGAATTAAAATTACAGATAAAAAACCAGATGCCCAAAGGGAGTCTGGTTTTTTGTTAAAAATGGGGCAACCAATGGGTTAGATTTCGAACTAAATTGTATAAGATTAGCTCATCAGCTATTACATGATGAGGACACAATAAATATAGCTAAAACTATACTTAATCTGAATAATAGTAATAATTTAAATTGATATTTGAATTAGATATAGTATAAATATTTAAAATACTATTTAGTTTCTTGATTATATTGTTGATATTTATATGCTCGCTTCAAAGCTCTAGGCTTTTTAGCCAAATCAGCCCACATTTCAGCATTACTATTAGGTGCAATTGACTCATATTTAAGTTCAAAATCACGATATGAATAACTAGAGATAATTTTCCCATTTTTATCGTATGTCATTCCTGATTTAGTTGCAATCGTGTTATTTGAATAATTAACAATATATTGAGCAAGACCATATTCTATTTTGCTTTTAGTCATTTTTTCTATATCTTTGTATTTTTCATTGCCTACATTTTTTATCCAAAAAATGCGTTTATTATAATTTGTATTTCCATAATCATTTGTATAAAATTTTATACTATCTTTATCAATACAATTATAATCATCTAGTTGAACCCATGATGCAGCAATACAAGATGTGATAGTTAAATTAAATACAAATAACCATAATATAAATAACTTTTTCATATATACTCCGTAACTTTTTCTACACATTAGCATAAAATATCGTATATGTAAGTTCTCACCCACTTTGAGTCAAAGTATCACATAGTTTGGACCATAATGTTAATCTTTATAAGCTTCTTTTCTCTGCTTTATATCAATAATATAAAGGATTTTTACTTCTGATTCTCTAGATTCACAAATTATTCTATAATCACCTTGTCTGATACGATATCTATTGTTATAGCCTTTTAGTTTTTTAAAATTACAACTTTGAGGTGCATCAATAAATTTACTAATTCTTTCTTTTATGCGTTTTGCATTGGTTTTATCTATTTCGATTAAGCTTTTAATGGCAGTCTCGGAAAACTGAACAATCATATTCCAAGCCTTTCCCAAACTTCATTTGCATTAACAACTCTTCCGGCGATAATGTCATTTTCTCCGCTTGTTATCCCTTCAAGTTCTTCTTTTGAAAGTTTTTCATCATCTTCTTCTACACCATTCCAATCAAATCTAACAGGAAACGCAATTATTTTACCATTTTCAATAGTTATTTCCAGTTCAGTATTTTTATTGATTTTTAAAATATCCAAATAAGCCGGTGGAATTACCAGTGCATGACTGTTTCCGGTTCTAGTTAATTTTTTTCTCATTGTTTTATTCCTTAATTGATACATTTATATTATAACATACATTTACATAAGTACGTACAAAAATCATCTTAAAGTATTACAACCGTTAACAAGTGTAACAGTTTTGTAATAATCGGGGGGGGGGGGGGGG
>CAYMMX010000009.1:47498-64608 GCA_964391675.1 uncultured Muribaculaceae bacterium
AGCAAATTTAATTTTTAGGGGGTTTAAAATAAATGTGTTAAATAATTATAAATTTATTGGAGGTAAAATATGGACATTTCAAAAGTAAATAATACATCTTTCAAAGGGTTATTAACAATATCTGGCCCTAATAAAAACACTGATGTTGTTGTTAATACGAAAGCCGTTTCAACAATAAATGTCTTACCTTATATGGGAGAGAAGGAAGGCAATATTTTAGGTATTGGAAACAATGAAGGTGCGGTTTTAACAATGAATAATGGTATAAGAGTAAGAACTTTCCTCCCTATTGAAAATGTTGTTGAAGCTTATAAGCAGGCGGAAGCAAACGGAGAAGCTAAATTAGAAACAAAATATAACCCTGTAATGGAAAAACCTTTATTCGGCTAATTATTTTATTATTTAATTTAAAATAAAAGCTTGTAGGTTGGGGTTTCTACCCCAACAAAAATGAAATAGAATTAAATTTTCGGATGTCTGTTGGGCTTTCAGCCCAACAGACTATATAGGTTAAGTGTTTGACAGAATAAAAAAAACTATGGCAAAGTAGGTAGGATGGGCTTCAGCCCATCAAATCATTCAAACTGCATAATTCATTCATTGGTTTAAAACTTTTATGTGTACGGAGAATGAGGTAAAATTATAAAATTTATGATGTGCACACTTCAGGAACGAAATGTGAATTTTCGTGCACTTTGGCTCATAGTAACTTCCGAGGGGTAAATGCAAAATTTGCTCCTGTATCTCGCTTGCTGTCTAGCTCGTCTGTTTTAGCTCGCATTGTCTGTTACGGCTCAACTTGCAAGAAAATGTAAATTGTCACATGGTTTGAGCTGATGTAACAGATAGTATGAGCCAAAATGCATTTTTTATAAATTTATTATTAATATGTATTAGGTGTAAAGTGACATAGATAATGAGAAAAATTAAAGAAAGTTTAATGGATTTTAATCAAACTTACCATTCCAAAAGTTTTGTAGAATTTCTTGAAGAGGTCTTTCTAGATCAGAATATTTTTGAGCAATCACATTTTTTTCATAAGGTGTATTAGTAAAAGGATTTTTGATTGGCTTCAAATTTTCTTTATCAAGAGAATTAATTATTCTTGTTGGCAAATCACAATCAATATAATAAATAAATGTTCGAACCATAAAATTCAGTAATAATACAAAAAACTGACCTTTTGAAGGTCAGTTTTTAAAATGGGGCGGATGATGGGGTTCGAACCCACGTATATCGGAACCACAACCCGAGGCCTTAACCACTTGGCGACACCCGCCGTATACCTAAATTATATTACAAAAAAAGCGCCTGTCAAAATAAATTTTGACAGGCGCTTTTTTTGTTTTTTATTAATTTTTAATTGATTCTTTGGAACATGTATCCGATTCCACGAGCTGTTAATATTAACTCAGGATTTGCCGGATCAGTTTCCAACTTGGAACGTAATCTTGATATATGTACGTCTACAACCCTTGTGTCAATTCTATGGTCTGGTGGGTAGGCCCATACATGTTGCAATATTTCGTTTCTTGAATATGCTTGACCAGAATTGTTTACTAACAATTCTAATAAACTGAATTCCATTCCTGTAAGACGAATTCTTTCATTTTTTCTGAATACTTGACGTCTTGCTGTGTCAATTTTAATATTTCCTGTTGTAATTACATTCTTTGTAATTTTTCCTGTAGGAACAACAGCTTCACGACTACTTGTCCTTCTCAATACAGCTTTAACACGGGCTTCTAATTCTTTTGGACTGAATGGTTTAATAACATAGTCATCTGCACCTAATTCTAAGCCTGTAATTCTTTCTGATACATCCCCTAATGCTGTTAATATTATAATAGGAACATCTGATGTTCTTCTGATTTCTCTTGTAACTCCGTAACCATCCATTTTTGGCATCATAACATCTAAAACTACCAAATCAGGATTCGTTTTATTAAATGCATTAACGGCTTCTTCACCGTCTTCTGCAACTATTACATCATAACCAACCATTTTTAGACGAGTTTCTAAAATCCTTCTTATACTTGCTTCGTCATCTGCCACCAAAATCCTTTGTCGAGCATCCATTTCATTTTGCATTTCCGCGTTTTCTGTCATAGTCATAGTCCTTACGTTTTGTGCCACTAATTCCTAAAATATCTTAATATAAATAAATTATATTACAAAATATTGATTTTCTTAAATAAATATAAATTAATCTTAATTTAATTAACAAAAAATTGCAAGCACTTTTTATGCGAAAATATTGATTGTTTTTTTATATATAGCTCAGATCGTGTATTGCTAAGCATTTATAAAATCTTGAGAGGCAATTATATTTACGCTTGTAGTATTTTTTAATGCCGGAAACTTGTCAAGTTTATATTTTTTTACAAAAATTACGGCTTCTTTTCTTGCAAGTTCTAAAATTTTAGCATCTTTAACTATATCTGATATTATTAAATCAGGTAATCCGCTTTGTCTTACACCTAAGAATTCACCGGGACCTCTTATTTGTAAGTCCTTTTCTGCTATCACAAAACCATCATTGGTCTGTTCCATAATTTGTAGCCTTTCCATGGTTTCTTGAGATTTCGTTGATGTAGAAATGATACAGTATGATTGCAAGTCACTTCTTCCCACTCGTCCGCGGAGTTGATGCAATTGAGATAAACCAAATCTTTCGCCATTTTCTATAAGCATAACTGTTGCATTTGGAATGTCTACTCCCACTTCAATAACTGTTGTCGAGACTAAAATATCGTATTTTTTATTCTTAAAGTCGGACATTATCCGCTCTTTTTCTTCATTTTTCAATTTTCCATGTAAAAGTCCTATTTTATATTGCGGAAAAACTTCTTTTTGAAGTTTTTCCGCTTCTATTGTTGCTGCTTTAGCTGAAAGGGTTTCACTTTCTTCTATTAGCGGGTAAACTATATAGGCTTGTCTGCCGAGTTTAACTTCTTTATTTATAATTTCATATGCTTGTTTATGTTTACTTTGTGTTATAAGTTTTGTTTGAATAGGTTTTCTTCCTTTAGGCAATTCATCTATTATTGTCAAATCCAGATCCCCATGAATCGTAAGAGCGAGTGTTCTTGGAATGGGAGTTGCTGTCATTGTTAACATTTGAGGACTTTGAGCTTTGTTTTTAAGTTTAGTTCTTTGCTTCACGCCGAAACGATGTTGTTCATCGATTACTATAGCTCCAAGATTATTGAAATCAATATTTTCCTGAATTAAAGCATGTGTTCCCACAGCTATATGTGTCTGACCATTTTTTAAATCTTTTTCAATTATTGTTTTTAATTTTTTCGGATTACTTCCCAGAAAAAGACCAACACTTAATCCCATAGGAGTTAGCCATTGAATTAAATTATTATAGTGTTGTTGGGCAAGAATTTCTGTTGGTGCCATAATAGCTCCCTGATATCCGTTTTCAATAGCTGCGAGTAACATGATTGTTGCAACAACAGTTTTTCCGCTTCCCACATCTCCTTGTAGCAGTCTTTGCATTGGTTCAGTTGAATTTAAGTCTTTTAAAATGTCGTCAATCGCTTTTTTTTGTGCGTTTGTCAGTTCAAAAGGAAGATTTTTTATAAAATTTTTAACCAAACCTTTTTCCTTTATTTTTAGTGCTATAGATGTATTATTTCTTCTGTTTTCTTCTCTTAAATTCGCAAGTTTTAGTTGAATTAGAAAAAGTTCTTCAAAAACTAATGAAAAACGTGCGTTTTCTAACATTTCTATTGTTTGTGGGAAATGAATTTGTTCAATAGCTTCTTTTTTTTCTAGTAAATTATATTTTTTTATTAAATAATCAGGTATAACAGTAGTAATTTGTTCTTTGTATATTTCAATAGTATTAAATATAGCTTTTCTTAATATTTTTATATTGATATTTTCGTTTAGCGGGTATATTGGGACTATACGCGCCAAATTTAAATTTGTCCCTTGTTCCAGAAAATCTCCTGACATTATTGAATATTGTGGTTTATCAAGTGTTAATCTTCCGTCAAAACTATTTAGTTTTACTGTTCCGGAAACCATAATTCCGGAACCTTTTGGGAATTGAGACTTATATCTTTCAATCATTACTCTATTAGCTTTTGCATAAAAGAAGTTTAAATCTATATTCCCGCTTTCATCAGCAATTTTTATTTTAAGAACGCTTAAATTATTTCTCGTTGTGAATACTTGGATTGATTTAATATAACCGAAAATAGTTGTATTTGTTTCCGGCGTGAGATTTTTAATCAGGGTTCTTTTTGAATAATCGATATGTTTTCTCGGGAAGTAAAAAAGCAAATCCTGAACCGTATAAATTCCAAGTTTATTAAGTGCATAACCTACTTTAGGACCAATACCTTTAATATAAATTACATCGAGTTCAGAGGGATTTGTATTTAAAGGTGTTTTTGGCTCGTTGGAGTTTTTTTTTGGACTAAGCTCAGAATTTATTACGTTAATTAATCTATCAATCGTTTTTTTTCTTAGAGGCATTGTATCATGTGGATAAATGTCAAAAGCTTCCATTAAAATTTTCCATTTAGGATTTTTATTTGAAATTTTGTATGCTTTTAATATTTCACCTTTTATAAATTTAGCGAAAGTTTCATTTTTGCCTTTTATATTAATATATTGGTGTTTTCTCTCAATTTCTATTGCTTTTTTTATTTGTTCAAGGTTTTCAAACATATTGAAAATTTCTAATTATTTTTTAAACTTTTAATCAATGCCGGTATAATTTCAAATACATCTCCCACAATTCCAATATCTGCAGTTTGGAAAATAGGAGCTTTAGGATCTTTATTTATTGCTATAATCTTATCCGAAGCGTTCATTCCTACTGTATGTTGAATTGCGCCTGAAATAGCACAAGCAATGTATAATTTTGGCATAACAGTTTTGCCTGTTTGACCTACTTGTATTGAATGATCAACCCAACCCGCATCTACTGCTGCACGACTGGCGCCTACTGCTCCGCCTAATGTGCTTGCAAGTTCTTCAAGCATTTTAAATCCTTCAGTTGACTTTAGTCCTTTTCCCCCTGCAACAATAATTTCTGATTCATCAATTCTTTTTCCTGTTGTTTGAATATTTTTAATAAAGTCTATTATTTCAACCTTAGGATTAATGCTATCAATTTGAGCAGTATAATTAATATATTGAGTTTCTTTTGTAATTGGTTTAGAAGCTTTTTTAAGCACTTTAGGTCTTACAGTTGCCATTTGAGGCATATTTTTGCATAAAATTGTTGCCATTAAATTTCCGCCAAATGTTGGTCTGGTAGCCGCAAGCTGTCCTTTTTCATTAATATCTAAATGTGTGCAGTCGGCTGTTAAGCCTGTATTAAGCGTAGAAGATATTCTGGGAGCTAAATCCCTGCCTTGAGTTGTAGCACCAATTAATACAATTTGCGGTTTGATGTCATTAATAACATCAATAGCAATTTTTGAAAAATATTCAGTTGAATAATTTACTAGTTTTTCATCTTGAGCTATGTAAACTTTGTCGAAACCGTTATTTTTTAATTCTTCTTTTATGTTTTCAATATCACCGGTTTTGGTAATTACAAGCGCAGAAATTTCTTCATTATTAAGTTTTTCAGAAAGATCTTGAGCCGCATTTGCTAATTCTAAAACTACAGGGGCTAATTTATTATCCCTTGTTATTTCTGCATAAATTAATATACCTTTTTCTAATTTTTCTTCCATTTTATTCCTTGTTTTATTTCCGAATGTTGTTATTGCATAATTTCAAATTCTTTTAACTTTTCTTTTATGATATTTATTGCTTCATCTGTTGTATTTGGATTAATGACCTCTCCGCTTTCTTTTGATTCCGGCCTGAAAGCTTTTGAAACATAGGTTGGTGAACCTTTCATTCCGACTTCTTCCGGTGTAAGGTTTATTTCTTCCATAGAATAAGTAACAATTTTCGAATTATGAGCTTTAATAAAGCCTTCTATAAGAGGTCTTCTGGGTTCATAATCACATTTGAGCATGCATAAAAGAGCAGGTAATTGAACTTGTAATATTTCCGTACCATCTTCGACTTCTTTTTTAACGGTTAAAATTCCGTCTTTAAATCCTGTAACTTCTTTTGCGTAAGTAATTTGTGGAATATTTAAGTGTTGAGCAATACTTGGTCCTGTTTGTGCTGTATCACCATCAGTTGCAAATTGGCCGCATATTATTAAATCTACATTTTGTACTTTTTCTTGAATTGCTTTAGCCAAAGTCCTTGATGTTGCTACAGTATCTGCTCCGGCAAATTTTCTGTCTGAAATTAAAAAACCTTCATCAACTCCCATTGAAATTGCTTTTTTTAAAATTTCTTGAGCTTGAGGAGGACCCATTGAAATAACTGTTATATGTGTATCTTTGATTTTTTCTTTTATCCTAAGTGCTGTTTCAATAGCATACATATCAAAAGGATTGATAATACTTTCAACGCCTTCTCTTTGGATTGTATTATTTTCTGTCCATTTAATGTCTGCAGTATCCGGCACTTGCTTTATGCATAATGCTATTTTCATTTTATACCCTTATTTAAATTATTTTTCTATTTTTTAGATTGCTTTTCAGAAATCTCTAAAGCTGCGTTATGAGCTAAAATATAAACTGAACACATTTGATAGTTTTTTAAATACCATGCACAACGTTCTTGTGCACAAATAATCTCAACTGAACTACCCGCACTCATTAGAGGACAATATGGAATATTTTTTTTACTCATTTTCTACTCCTTTACTTGCATTTTAAAAAGATTGCAGTTTTCATCGTGGGTTTTTTCCTGTTCTTTATAAATTCTTGTTCTGTTAATTACTTCATCAAAATCAATTTTGTGCGCGTCAAAATCAGGACCGTCAACACAAGCAAATTTTACTTCACCGCCCACTGTAACCCTGCATGCTCCACACATCCCTGTTCCATCAACCATAATAGGATTCATACTTGCTTCTGTATAGATATCTTTATCTTTTGTCATATTTGCAACGGCTCTCATCATTGGCATTGGACCTACTGCTATTGCATAATCAACTTTTTCTGAGTTCATAATCCTTTCAAGAACTTGTGTTACAAAACCTTTTTCACCTAATGTTCCGTCATCTGTTGTAATAAAAAGCTCGCTACAGGCTTGTTTCATTTTATCTTGCCAGAAAATTAAGTCTTTATTTCTTGCACCCATAATCATATAAACTTTGTTACCAGCTTCTTTAAAAGCTTTAGCTATTAAATAGCAAGGGGCAGCTCCATATCCACCGGCAAGACATATAACTGTTCCGTATTTTTTTATATGCGTAGGTTGTCCCAATGGCCCTACTAAATCTGCTATTTCATCACCTTCATTTAATTGGGCAAGTTTTTTTGTAGAATAACCTACTGCCATATAAACAATAGTTAACTCTCCTTTTTCTTTATCAACATCTGCTATTGTTAAGGGTAATCTTTCACCTTCTTCATCAACTCTTAATATTATAAATTGTCCTGCTTTTGCGTTTCTTACCACAAAAGGTGCATCAATTCGCAATTCGTATTGATTTGGACAAAGCTCTTTTTTATATAAAATCTTATACCCCATGTTCTCTCCAACAAACTTTTATATCAAATGTTATTATACTACAAAAAATATAATGTATGCAAAAGATTAAGCTTTGGTAATTTATTCTTGTTTTAGTTCACGATAAATATCTTTTCCAAATTCATATACAAAATACATTTTTTTATACTTCCCTTTTAGAGAGAGAAATCCTATAATAAGCAGTATTTTTTTAGATAAAATAATTAAATATTCGTCTTTTTTTTGTTTAATATATTTTTTTATTTTATCTATACTTTCGTTAAAAAATCCAAGAACCTCTCTTGTTATAATAAAAATGTCTTTTACATTTTCTTTAATCCTTAAAATTTTTTTATTTAACCTCACAACCTGTTTATTAAATTTATATATTTTTATAATTATAGCGGTTACTATAATTAATTCTGCGATAAAAAATGTTATAAAAAAAAGTTTAATCATAAATATGATTATAATTCATAATTGAAATTCTTTAAATCCACTTTTAGGATTATAATTTATTTAAAAAATTAATATTTAGCCTAATAAAATTATTTAATGTATAATTTGGATATGGAAGTGAAAAAAGTTTTAGTTAAATATCCCTTTCTGACAGAGGATGTAGAGGTTTACAACCTTAAAAACGGTCATACTATAGTACTTGCTCATAAAGAAGGTGGTCTTGTTAATGTAAGCTCTTGGGTTAAAACAGGCTCAATTAACGAAAATGATAAAAATAACGGGATATCTCATTTTTTGGAACATTTAATGTTTAAAGGTACCAATAAGCATCCTGCAGGTGAATTTGATAAAATTCTAGAGGCTAAAGGAGCTATAGTTAATGCTGCTACTTGGAAAGATTACACTTTTTATTATGTAACTTTACCTAAAGGCGAAAATAATAAAGATTTTTATGAAGCAATAGAACTCCATGCAGATATGATGCTAGATCCTGTTGTTCCTGATTATGAAATGGGTGTTCCATTTGATATCAATGATAAAAATATTAAAAATAAAAAAGAGCGCCATGTAGTAATCGAAGAGATACGTATGCGTAAAGATCAACCGTGGACAAAAGTATATAACGCATGTAATGCAGGCATGTATGCTCAACACCCATACAAGCGTGATGTAATCGGGACTCCAGAAATTATTTCGCAAGTTTCACAAGAAGAAATAATGGATTATTATAGAGGATTTTATACTCCGGAAAATATAACAACAATAATTGTTGGAGAATTTGATCATGATGTTATTTTTAAAAAAGTGGTTGATGAATTTTCTGATAAATGGGGTGATAGGAAAACTAAAAAAATAGATACAAAAATTGATAAACTGATCAAAGGGATAAATTATATTGAGCAAAAAGCCCAAATTAATTCCGCATTTATGATGTTTGGATTCCTTGGACCTGTTGCTTGTGATTTAAGAAATTCAACAGCACTGGAAATGTTAGCAATAATTCTAGGTGATGGAACCAGCTCAAGACTTTATCAAAATCTGATAGAAAAACAGCCGGAACAAATTTTTAATATGGTTGATTCAGCTCATTATCAATTTAAAGATGGGGATAATTTTTTTATTCAGGCTAATTTTAAACCGGAAAAGAAGGATTTAGCTATTGATTTAATTAAAAAAGAAATCGAAAAACTTCAAAATGAATCGGTTTCACATGATGAAATTTTAAAAGCTAAAAAGAAAATAAAATCACAATTTGCGCATAATGCTGAAACGGTTTCAGAAATAGGAGAAACTATTGGCTATTACATGACTGTTTGTAATGATTTAAAACTTATCGAAAATTATTTGGAAATTCTTGAAGAATTATCAGTTTGTGATTTAAGAGAGGTCGCAAAAACATACTTAGACCTAAATAGCGTAAGTATTTCAGTTTTAATGCCGGAGTCTTAAAAATCATGAAATAATATCTTTTTTTATCTGATCTTTAAGTTCATCCAGAGAATTAAATTTTTTTTCATTACGAATTTTCTTTAAAAATGTTACTTTAAGGCTTTCTCCGTAAATATCCTTGTCAAAATTTAAGATATGGACTTCCAGAATGGAGCTTTCATTGTTTGCAACTGTCGGGCGCAATCCGTAATTTGCAATCCCATCAAATATTTGATTATCATATTCAACTTTTACTTTGTAAACTCCTTTTCTCGGTTCTATTAATTTTTCGGGATAAATTAAGTTTGCTGTTTTAAACCCGATTGTACGTCCTAAGTGTTGACCTTCAACAACAGTTTCTTCTATAAAATAGTCATAACCTAGCATTGCATTTACAAGTTCAATGTTGCCTAAAGATAAATCTTCTCTGATTCTTGTACTGCTTATAACTTCTGAGTTATACAGAACAGGAGGGACTTCCATATAGGTATAGCAAAAATCTTTTTGCATGGTGCATAAAAATTTAACATCACCTGATTTTTTGGCTCCGAACATATGGTTGAATCCTGTCGAAATCGCACTTGGTGCAAAGTTTTTGATAATAACATTCTGTAAATACTGCGAAGCGTTCATCATTGCAAGATATTCATCGAACTTTAAGAAATAAAGATAGTCTATGCCTAAATTTTCAAAAAGTTTAATTTTATCTTGTCTGTGGATTAAATATTTTGGTTTAACATGATAGAAGAAGCAGCAAGGATGGTCTTGAAAAGTTATAACTGCTGATTTAGTGTTATTTTCTTTTGCAAATTCAACAGCACTTTTAATAACCGCCTGATGTCCTAAATGAACACCGTCAAAAAAACCCAATGCTAAGGATAAACCTTTGTTTATGTTTAGTTCTTCAAATATTTGCATAATCAAACTTTCTGTCATTTGAAGCGTTAGCAATATTTTTATTGAGCCGTTTTGGCTAAAGCTTATATCTGACTTAAATTGTTTTTGTTCCGATTTAGTGTTTTGTTACTGTGCTTTTTAAATGAAGTTCTCTCATTTGTTGTAAGGAAGCTTCACCAGGAGCATCGCTCATTAAGCATTTTGCACCGGAATTTTTAGGGAAGGCTATAACGTCTCTAATAGAATCAGTTTTGCAAAGTAGCGCAACTAATCTGTCTAAACCGATAGCTAAACCTGCATGAGGTGGTGTTCCGTATTGAAGAGCGTTTACCATAAAACCAAATTTTTCTGTAACTTCTTCTTCTGTTAGTTGAAGCGCTTTAAAAATTTTCTTTTGAACTTCGGATGAGTGAATTCTAACACTTCCGCCTCCAAGCTCTGTTCCGTTATAAACTATATCATATGCAATTGATTTAACATTTCCTAAATCACCACTGTCAAGCTTTGCAACATCTTCAATACAAGGAGAAGTGAACGGATGGTGCATTGACATAAATCTGCCTTCATCTTCACTCCATTCAAACATTGGAAAATCAACTACCCATAATAAATCATGCTTGCTTTCGTCTATTAAATTTAATTTTTTACCAAAATATAATCTGAATCTTCCCAAAACATCGTATACCACTCTTGGTTTGTCGGCAACAAAGAAAACGATATCTCCTTTTTGCGCACTTGAGCGTTTTTGAAGTTCTTCAATTTGTTCTTCCGTTAAGAATTTGAATACTGGTGATTTTACTTCACCATCTTCCATATAAGTTACCCAAGCAAGACCTTTTGCTCCGAATGAAATAGCAAGGTTTCTTACATCATCCATATCTTTTCTTGAATAGTTTGCGATTCCAGGGATTTTAATAGCTCTTACTGTACCGCCTGAGTCTATTACTGCTTTGAATGCTTCAAAAGTTGAAGCTTGCATTATATCTGTAACATCAAACAGTTCTAATCCAAAGCGGGTATCAGGTTTGTCTGAACCGAATCTGTCCATTGCTTCCTGCCAAGGCATTTGAATAAATGGAGGTTTAATTTCAACACCTGCAGCTTTAAATGAATCAACAAGTAATCCTTCGATTGTATCGATAACGTTTTGCTGTTCAACAAAAGACATTTCTATATCTATTTGTGTAAATTCAGGCTGTCTGTCAGCTCTTAAATCTTCGTCTCTGAAACATTTTGCTATTTGGTAGTATTTTTCAATTCCGCCGACCATTAATAATTGTTTAAATATTTGTGGTGATTGTGGAAGCGCAAAGAATTTGCCTTCCTGAACTCTTGATGGTACAAGGTAATCTCTTGCACCTTCAGGTGTTGTTTTTATTAAAATAGGTGTTTCAACTTCAAGAAAATCTTGGTTGTTTAAATAATTTCTGGCAGCAGTTACTATTTTATGGCGAGTAACTAAATTATTAAGCATTTTTTCATTTCTTATGTCCAAGTATCTGTATTTTAATCTTATATCTTCAGATACACTGTCGTCTTCTAGCATAAATGGAAGTGTTTTTGCTTCTGATAGAATTTCAATTGATTCAGGATACATTTCAACTTGACCTGTAGGATATTTTTCGTTGTATGTTTCTTCAGGTCTGCGAGTAATTTTACCTTTAACAGTAACAACAAATTCATTTCTTAACTTTTCAAAAGTTGAATGAACTTGAGGATTCACTTGAGGGTCAGATACTAGCTGGAATAATCCGCTTCTATCTCTTAATTCGATAAAAATAATCCCGCCTAAATCCCTTACACAAGCTACCCAACCTGATAATGTAACCTCTTGATTTAAGTTATCAAGATTTAATTCTCCACAGTTGTTAGTTTTATACTTTGTTTCCATTTTTTCTCTTTCTATATGCTATTTTTATTTAGCACTATTTATATTTGATTCGCTAAACTATTTTACATAAAACAAAAAAAAATGTGAATAATTATATTAAGAATATATGAGTTATACGAAAAACCAGTCGCAAAAAGAAACCGATACATTGTAGCACCGGTCTCTTTTTATTTTTAGTTTATTTTTATTTATTTTTGACAACTACATTTGCAACATTGCCTCATTAGGAATATAGCTATAGCAGGAATCAATGTAAATTGAATTATCAATATTTTCCATATTGAAAGGGATAAACCTATGAGAAAATTTAACTGATTTTCGTCCATAGAAAAATATTTATTTATGAACGCTAGCTGTACATCATGCATTAAAATACACATTACTGTTGAAAAAAGCATTAAAATAAAACTTATTAAAAAACTTAAGAAAAAGAATTTTTGATAAGCTTCAACTATTGATTTTTTTTCTTCAATATCCATATAAAACCACCTTATAATTTTGTAACCGTTGTGATTTTAAATTATGTAAAGAAAAATGTCAATAGCCGCAAAAAATAATTTCTTCATGTTTTATTACATATATGATAAAAGGGGTTGAAATTTCCTAAAAATAGGTTATTATGAGAATAGTCACCCCAAATATGGTTTAGAACATAACAGAAAGGCAAAGACACATGGGAATGGTTATAAAAGAAGTAAGTGAATTCACAGTTTTAGACGAAAATAATAATTCTATCCGTAAGTCAAAGCTTGTTATTTCAAATGATGGTGTTGATACGGAAATTATCTTAGAAGGTAATGGAAAGATTAAAGTAACAACATCTGTTTAATATACTAATACATTTAAAATTATGTTTTCTAAGGAAGTATACAACCTTTTGAGGTTAGTTTAGTTCTGCATTTTTGTTATTGCATAGTAAATCAACTGAAGGTTTATCTTTTATTTCGAAATTAAATTTGATAAGATAAAACCCGCCTATTATACTAAGGACAAGCATTAATATGCTTTGATGCACTGCTGATATAGCCAGAGCCGTTGATTTATCTACATTAAAAATTCCAAGTGCCAAAATGTATGCATATTGATAGGGCCCTAAAAATACCGATGTTGATGGAATCATTGTTGAAAAAGATATTAAGCTTATTACAAATAATGCGGATGAAAACCCTAAATTAAGATGGAAACTATTAATTATTAAAAATGCGACATAGCATTCAATTAACCATATAATTATGCTTAATATTATTGATTCTGCACTGTATTTTAGACTGTCCATAACATGAAAACCGTCCATAAAAGAGTTTATATGTTCTCTAGCGTGTTCTATTATTTTATTTAGTGTCTTTGATATAAACAGTGGTAGTTTTAAGCAAATTTGTATTAATTTGTCACAAATAAAATCTACCTTATTAAACTTAAATATTAAATAAAATATCAATAGGCTACCTATAAAAATTGCTCCGATAGTATATGCAAGGTTCATCATCCAGGGCTGTTTTGAATACTCTAAGACAGCCCAAAGCAGGATTAAAAAAACGCATATTCCATCAAGTGTTCTTTCAAGTATTATGTTCCCAAAAAGTTTCATTTTTTTTTCTTGTTTTTTTTCGCCTAAATAATATGCTCTATATATGTCACCTGCTCTTGCAGGAAGAAAAATATTGAGCATGCTTCCAACAGTAAAAACAGTTCCTAAATGGTAAGAACAGTATTTAGAATCACCTAAAAGAAGAGCTTTCCATCTTACTCCTCTTAAATATAATGTTAATACATAAACCGGTATAATTATATAAAGGTTTTTTAAATCAAAAAGCTTAAATGTTTGCACAAGTTTTTGAAAATCAATTTTATAAAAAATTAATCCTAGAAAAATTATTGTTATTATTAATGCAAAAATCTTTTTCTTGCTCATAATTCATGATTTTATCATAAAAGAATTAATCGATATTTATATGTTATCTGATTATATCAATATTCTAGTTGGAAATAGTAGAATATATAAGAACATTACCAATGATGAGGCAAAAAATTAACATAAGAAAAATGATTAAACTTTAAAACTTTTTAAGTTTTGCATAAGTTGCATCCATGGCTTTTTTGCCAAGTTTTCCAAAATCTATGGTATACATAGTGCTTGCACCTATTTGAGTAACTTCTTCAATATGGCCTACTCCAAGTTTTTCATGAAAAATTCTCTCTCCTACATTAAAAAAATATGGGATAGTATTTAATTTTTCCTGTTCTTTTGATTCCTTCTCAGCTTCTTGCTTTTTTTTCTCTTCAAGCATTCTTTTAATTGCGTTATCTTTGAAAAAATCATCAATTTTTTCTTTTTCCTTTTCAATATTTTTTGGCGCTTTATTTAAAATGATTCTGCTCATAGATGATTTATTATCGTTTTTTGGGGGATTAGAACTCGTAAAGGATGATTTTTTTGTTGGTGCAACAAAATTTTTGCCAAAACCGTTTGAAGGAGGAATATATCCATATTTGTCAGAATTTGCAGAAACAGGTTTATTTAAACCCTGACTAAAATTATTATCTTTAATTTTATTAACAGCACTTTTAAATGTTGTTTGTGATGAAATACTATCTGAGTATGAATTTTCAAGCAGGTTTGAAGGAATTTCTTCTAAAAATCTGCTTGGATTGTAATATTTATATTCTCCCCACATTTGACGGCGTTTTGCACTTGAAAGATATAATGTTTCTTCAGCTCTTGTTATTCCTACATACATAAGTCTTCTTTCTTCTTCAAGCTCTGTAGCTGATGAAAAAGTTCTTTGATGCGGAAATATTCCTTCTTCTAGTCCTGCTAAAAAAACTGTAGGGAATTCAAGACCCTTTGCGGAGTGTAATGTCATTAATGTTACATTGTTTGAAATGTTTTCAAGTCCATCTATATCAGAGACAAGAGCAACTTGTGACAAAAATTCTCCAAGTACATTGTTTAAATCTTCAGGTTCAAATTCTCCGGCGACATTAACCAACTCTTGTAAATTATCTATTCTGGTCTCATTTTCCGGAGTCCTTTCATCTGTAAGTTCTTTTAAATACCCGCTTTTTTCAATTACCAGAGAAACAAGTTCTCTTAGATTATAATTTTTTTGTACAGATTGAAAATTTGTGATTAACTCAACAAATTTTTTCAACTTTTCTTTCGTTTTTGAATTGAAAGCCGTGGTTTCAATATCTGCTTCTTCAATATTTAAAACTGTATCAAAAAGACTCATATCTTTACCGTCAGCGATTAGTTGGAGATTTTTTATTGTAGTTTCTCCAATAGCCCGTTTCGGAACGTTTACGATTCTTCTGAAGCTTTGAGAGTCATGAGGATTATAAATTAATTTTAAATACGCAATTATGTCTTTAATTTCTTTTCGGTCATAAAATTTTAATCCGCCATAGATTTTATATGGAATTGAATGTGCTATACAGGCTTCTTCAATTGCTCGTGATTGCGCATTTGTTCTGTATAAAACGGCAATTTTGTTATAATTACCATCGGATTCTTTTATAGTTTTGGCGATGAAGTTTGCTTCATCACCTTCATCTTGTGCTTCAAAGTATAGAATTTTTTCACCTTCACCTTTTTGTGAATATAGGTTTTTTTCAACACGTTCTTCATTGTTTTCAATAATTGCATTTGCAGCATTTAAAATGTTTTCTGTTGACCGGTAATTTTGCTCAAGTTTTATAATTGTTGTATTTTTAAAATCTTTTTTGAAATTTAAAATAATTTTAAAATCAGCGCCTCTCCAACTGTAAATTGATTGATCAATGTCCCCGACAACGCATAGTGACCTGTTTTCCATATGCTCGTCTTTTAAATTTGTATAAAGCATTTTAACTAAACTATATTGAGCTTGGTTTGTATCTTGAAACTCATCAACCAGTATATGTTGAAATTTTGAAAAATATTTTTCTCTTACTCCGGAATTTTTTTCTAAAAGTTTTACCGTAAGCATTAACATATCATCAAAATCAATAGCGTTATTGTTATTTAGTGCATTTTCATATTCTTCGAATATTTCTGAAATTTTTTGTGTTTTATAATCTCTTGCAAAAGTTGAAAAACTAAAAGCATCCTGCATTTTATTTTTTGCATTCGATATAATCGATTTAACCAATTTTGGGGCATAAATTTTATCATCCAAGTTTAATTTTTTAATTGCATTTTTAATCACAGCTAAAGAATCTTGTTCATCATATATGGTAAAGTTTTTATCAAGTTTTTTGCCTGATGGAAAAACGAAATTATCAATATCTTGTCTTAAAATTCTTCCACAGATACTGTGAAATGTTCCTACCCACATATATTTAACGGTTTCTTCTCCCAAAATTGATGAAAGTCTTTCTCTCATTTCCTTTGCTGCTTTATTTGTAAAGGTTACGGCAAGAATTTCCCTTGCTTTTGCGTTTCCTTCATTAATCAAGTTGGCTATTCTGGAGGTTAAGACTCTTGTTTTTCCGCTGCCTGCACCTGCCAGAATAAGCAATGAACCTTTATTATGCTTAACCGCTTGCAACTGCTCTTGATTAAGATTATTCAAAATATTTTTCATTCCCCTATTCCCAAATTTATTTTTTATGTTATTATTATCGTAGCAAAAAAAAGATAATTTTTAAAGTATACAAAGGTAGGAAAATATGGTTGATGATATAACAGGTAATATTTTTAATATAGAGAAAAATTCTGACGATGGGGAAAAACAAGCATCGATTATGGTGCCTACAGATGATTTAGATAGTGTATCTGATAGTGACCCTGATGCGGTTGATGAATTAGCTATGGAGCTTGCCACAATTCAGCAATCTGCTAAAAAAATTGCTATAATAGGCAGCCGTAATTTACCCATTACGCATCAACAATTAATA
>CAYMMX010000010.1:0-63835 GCA_964391675.1 uncultured Muribaculaceae bacterium
AAAAATTGCTATAATAGGCAGCCGTAATTTACCCATTACGCATCAACAATTAATAGAAACTCTTACAACAGCACTTGTAAAACAAGGCAATACAATTATAACATCAGGCGGTTCTTCGGGAACAAATGCTGCAGCTATCAGAGGCGCAATGAAAGCTAATCCTGATAAATTAAAAGTTATTTTACCTCAAACAATTGGTCAGCAACCTTCGGATGTTCAAGATCAGCTTATCGGAATTCCTAATATAGTCGAGCATCCGGATAGAGCTATGATGACTTTGGCTGATGCCTCCAGAGTTTGTAACAGAGAAATTATTGATGACTGCAACCAATTAATATGTTTTTTATCTCACACAAGCAAAACTCTTCATAAAGCAGTTGAATATGCAGAAGAAGGTTACAAAGTTATTACAGTTTTTTATTTAGATTAATTCTATGGATAATGAGTACGTAAAAAAACTTACGAGTAAAAACCCGAGTGATTATGAAACTGCTGCTTCTCATATTATAAATTCTTCTGATGAGGAAGCGTTTAAAAGTCTTGTTGCTAAAAGCGATTTTTTATTTGATTTTATAAAAGAAAATGTTAAAAGACGACTTGCAAATGTAATTACTAATTTTAATTACAAAAATTTATTAAATTTTTTAAAAATTTATTCTCAAGATTATGAAGAATTTATTGTTTCAAGGCTTGTCAGATTTGCTGATGAAGATTTAACAGATGAAATGCTAAACAGACTTGAAAATGGTATCGATGAAGAAAAAGCATATTGTGCAAAGTATTTTTCATACATTAATGATACTTTGGCTGTAGAATTATTAAGAAAAAATGCTTATAGTCAATTTTCACCACTGGCTTTAAATTCTGCGGAAGCCCTTTCCTCAATGAATGATATTGAATCATATAATTTGGCTATAGAAAAAATTAAATCCGAAGATGAATATGAAAAACTTTCCGCAGTCAATTTTTTAGTTGCATATAAAAATACAGAGGCTCTTCAGCCAATATTTGAAACCATGAAAAAATCGTCTATGCCTGAAAATATTGCTTCTGAAATCCCATATTTAAAAAGTTTTTTAGAACTTATTGACACAAAATATAAATATGATGTTATTTTAGCTTTAAATTATATTTTAAGCGGTTTTGGTGAAATAGTTTCTTTGGATCAGGTTTTCGCATTTGAAATTTATGATATTTTATCAAAACTTGTTGATATTCAGCCTTACGAGAATGATTCTAAGTCAGCACTTTTATTGGTTAATTTAAAGCTTAAATTTGAACAGTTAACGGAAAATGAAGAATATATTTTTGATGAGGATAAGATTGTAAAAGAAGAAATATATGGGATTAAAGAATTTATCGATTCTATAGAAGATGAGTTTTGGGCGCAACAGGTTAATTTGTTGCAAAATGAGTTAGAAACAGACAGCGAATTTGTATTTTTTGCTCTTGAAATAGTTCAGGAAATGCATTTGGAATCTGCTTTAATCAAATTAAAAAATCTTTTAAAATCATCCAACCAAACTTTAATATTAAAATCTGTTGAAGTTATAAAATCATTAGAAAAAATTAATGAAATAGATAAAAATGAAGTTTTGTCAAATATAACTGATAAGAATATTAGGTTAATTATAGAATCAAATTTTAACCAATAATAATTATATTTGATTCATTACTACAGGCTTCCGTGTTCATCTGTTCCGCCGGTTTTAATTAAATTATACTTGTCAGCTAATTTTTCTACTGTTTTTGAGCTGTGGAATTTAATGATTCTTCTGTGCCTTGAATAAGGATAGTATGTTTCAATTCCGTCCATGCCTAATTTTTTAAGGTTTTCTACAAGTTTTTCAAGCCCCGTTATTGTAAAACAACAAGCAGGGTGTGCTAAAACAGCTATTCCGCCTGCATTATGAATAGCATTTATAACTTTTTTGGGGTGCTTAAATGAAAAAATCCTTACCCAATCCGCCTCTGTTCCTCTTTTGGTTTTAGCACAAAATGATTGAATTTCTTTATTATTTACATCTATTCCATAACCAAGCATATGTAAAAAAACTGTTCCAAACCAACAATCAAATTCTATTGCAGGAATTATGATATCTTCTTTTATTATATCAGTTTTTAAATAAGCATTTAGCGTATTGTGGTCAGATATTGCTATATGTTTTAAACCTTTATTTTTTGCTTGTTCAACAAGGAGTTCCGGGCTTAATGTACCATCTGAATATGTTGAATGTATATGTAAATTAACATATTTTGAATAATCTTCTTTTGTGAACGATTTTATTATATTTATATAATTTTTCATTTTTACTTTCAATAATTGTGTATAAAATTTATTTATAATAAAATAAATATACATCAAATTAGACTTTAAAACAAAAACAGAGCGGAGTAAAGTTAATAATGGCTAAAGTTAAGGATAGTGTTTGGAATATCTTTGTGCAAAGTATAAAATTATATTTTGCTAATTTTGGGAGCTTTTTTAAATATATGACTTTCCCTGTTTTTGGCCAAGTTTTAGGTATTATTTTAGTTTTTGTTGTTTCATATTTTTATAGTTTAGCTTTATCTAAAAATGCTTCGGCAGAAGTTTTGTATGAAAATTTTTCAATAATTATGTTAGTTTTACTTTTGTTAACACTTCCGGGTTTTTTAATTTTTGCTAAAGCTTTTTGGGATTATTTGGTTGCATATGGTGCAATAAATTCTATGGTGGATAACATGATAAAATCAGGTAAAGTTTATGATTTTCCTGCACATACACAGATGGTAACAAGACAAACTCCTAAATTTATAGGATTATGGTTAGTTGTAGGTCTTTTATCTCTAATAGGTATATTCCCATTGTTTTGGGTTATTGCAGGTATAATGTTTATTTACTTTATTCTTGTTTTTCAGGTGTTTATATTCGAACCTGATAAGACAATTTTTGAGTGTTTCCAAAAAAGTGTAAACCTTATTAAAGGGAATTTTGCAAGAACAGTTTTCCTGTTGATACTCATAGGTTCTTTAACATATTGCATTTTTCCTAATATGATAAATTTTTTCTTTAATTTTACAAATGTAAGCATAATCTTTGTTATTCCTGTAGATATTTGGGCTCAATTATTGCCTATAGAGGAATTTAATAAATCAATATCGGTATTTCCAATTAAATATGAATTGACATCTTTGTGGATTGCAAAGTATATTGTAAATTTAACATTAAATTATATCGTAATAGGTTTGACACTTCCTTTAAGAAGTATTTGTTGGGCATTGTGGTATAAAAATTTAAACAAAGCAGATGTTAAGTTAGATAAAAAAATTCTGGACCGCGCAGAAAAAAAGAATAGCTAATTATGAATGGTTAAATATGTTTCGCTGCAAAAATTGTAAATCAGTAGATAAATTTGAGTTGATGTTCTCACCTGATTATAAAGGTGAAAAATTGTTTATTCAAAAATATAATAAAAAAAAAGAAATACAAATTACTGTAGATGGGTATACATTTGTCCCGGATTTGGCATTTATGAATGACCATGCTGTATGCAGATATTGCGGTCAGGTTTATATTTGGGATTATGAATAAATTATATTATTAGTATGAAAGAAGGTAAAAATGAGAAAAGATGGAAGAAAAAATAATGAATTAAGACAAATAAAATTCACAAAGGATTTTACTAAAAATGCACTCGGCTCAGTCTTAGTAGAATTTGGAGATACAAAAGTCATTACAACTGCATCGGTAGATTTTTCAAAACCAAAATGGATGGATAAAGACTCTTGCCAAGGCTGGGTTACTGCCGAATATTCTCTTTTACCTTCATCCACAAGTACAAGATGTAAACGCGAAAGAACAAGTGTATCAGGGCGTACACAGGAAATACAAAGACTTATAGGACGCAGCTTAAGAGCTTGTGTTGACATGTCAAAAATGCCTGATTTAACAATAATAATTGATGCTGATGTAATTCAAGCCGATGGAGGAACAAGAACAGCAAGCATATGTGGTGCATTTTTGGCATTAAATGATGCAGTTTATAAGCTATTGTCTGATGGCAAATTAAAACAAAACCCGATAATCGAGCCAATTGCTGCAATTTCTGCAGGTATTGTTGATAATGAAGTAGTTTTAGATTTATGCTACGAGGAAGATTCTTCTGCTCAGGTTGATGCAAATATTGTTTTAACTGAAAGCGGTAAAATAATTGAATTTCAGACAACGGCTGAGGGTGATCCCTTTACACAAGAACAATTAGTCAAAATTTTTGAATTGGCAAAAAAAGGAATTAGTGAAATTTTTAACAAATTTTAGTTTAAATTTAAATAAAAATTATAGGTTTTTCCTATAAAAAAGCAATAATTTTTATTATTTTTATAAAATTATTGCTTTTTTATAAAGTATGGTGATATAATATAGTTGGTTATTTTTAAAAATTGAACAGGAGTTAAGAATGAGTTTAGCTAAAATTATTAATGTTGACCCAGAAAAGTGTCAAAATTGTCACGCTTGTATATCTGCTTGTCCTTCAAAGTTTTGTAATGATGGTAGTGGTGATCATGTAAAAATTAATGATGATTTGTGTATAGGCTGTGGCCAATGTATTGAAGCTTGTACATGGGGTGCAAGAACTATAGTTGATGATACGGAAAGATTTTTTACGGATCTAAAACGAGGAACTCCTATGGTTACAGTTGTTGCACCAGCTATTGCTGCATCTTTCCCAATGACCTATCTTAATTTGAACGGATGGTTAAAACAACAAGGCGTTAGTGCTAATTTTGATGTAAGTTTTGGTGCAGAGTTAACTATAAAAAGCTATCTTGACCATATCCAAAGAAATAACCCAAAAACTGTAATTGCGCAGCCTTGTCCGGCTATTGTATCTTATATAGAACTTTATAAACCGGAACTTTTAGAATACCTTGCTCCTGCTGATAGTCCTATGCTTCATACAATTAAAATGATTAAAGAATTCTATCCTCAATACAGGGATCACAGAGTAGCTGTTATTTCCCCTTGTATTGCTAAGAGAAGAGAATTTGATGAAACAGGTTACGGTGACTATAATGTAACAATGATCAACTTAAAAGAGTATTTAAAAAAGAGTGGAATATCTTTAGAGCAGTACACTAAAGCTGATTATGATAATCCTCCTGCTGAAAGAGCTGTTTTATTCTCAACTCCCGGTGGATTGATGGAAACAGCTGACAGATGGGCACATGGTATACGTTCAAAAATACGTAAAATCGAAGGTCCTCATACTATTTATGAGTATTTAAACCATTTAGAAAGAGATGTAGCAGGCATGAAAGCACCGTTAGTAATTGACTGTCTGAATTGCGAAAAAGGTTGTAATGGTGGAACAGGAACAGATTGTAAGCATATATCCATGGATGAATTAGAAAATCTTATTAGCAGAAGAAGAGAGCAAATGCAGCAAAGATATGTAGATAATGGTGATGTCGCAGAGTTATCAGAACCTGAAAAAGATGAAGTAATTCAAGAAAGAATTGTTGAATTAATTGAAGATAATTGGAAACCAGGGCTATATAATCGTGATTATGTCAACCGTTCAAATCATAAAGTGACCTTAAATGTCCCTCCGAAAAATTTAGAAGAAATATATAAATCAATGTTAAAAGAAGTTCCGGAAGATCACAAAAATTGTTCAGCTTGCGGGTATGGTAACTGTAAAGATATGGCTATAGCAATATATAACGGTTTAAATAGACCGGAAAATTGTCATTATTATCAGCAAAAATTACTAAAAATTAATTCTGATAAACGAAGAGAAGCTGTTACCGAATTCCAAAAATTAATTGTTGAAGAGTTCAATTCAGAAAAACTTTTAGCAAGATTTGCTCCTATCGTTAAAGCAATTGAAGGAATTGCTTTCCAAACCTCATTGCTTTCAATAAATGCTTCTATTGAAGCTGCTCATGCAGGAGATGCTGGAGCAGGATTTGATATAGTTGCAAAAGAAGTTCGTGAACTTGCAAGTAGATCAAAAGATGAAGCTACAAAAATTTATGTTTCATTAGATGATTTACAAAAAGTTTTAGATCATGCTGTTGATCAATTTGAAGGTCAACTAAAAATCTTACTTTCAGAAGATAGTCATGAATAAATTGATAATTATACCGGTTAACTTGTAATTATGTTTTTTCCATATTAAAATAAATAAAGGTTAAGATCAGGTTGGTGGAATGATTAAAATTTGTTCATTAGATTTTTTAAATAAAGAAACTTTTGAAGATGATGTATTAACAGAAGATGGCAAAGTTTTGATTTCCGGCGGTGAAAAAATTACACCGGATATACTTTTAAAGCTATATTATAAAAGTATATATGTTAAAGATGCAATTAAAGATACGCCAATCGACAAGATTATAGAAGATACAGCAGTAAGTGAAATAAGCGAAGATCTTACCCCTGAAATTGCTATCAGTGAAGCTGTTGAAGAAAGTATAGCTGAAGTTCAAAAAACAGAGGAAAAATTTTCAGATATTGAGACAGAGATTGCAGACGCAGAAATTGTTGATAAAAGCCAACCAGAAAACGATTCAGATATAGTTGAAAAAGGTGATGCAAAAGGTCCTCACAAAATTCATACACAACCAACACCTGTTGAATCAAAAGAAAATATTGACCAGGAAACTGGTGAAAAAGGACCAAGACAAGTAGAATCAGCATTCATAGCGTATGAAGAAGAAAAAGACCCAAGCAAAGGACCAAGGGCAGCTGAATTAAGTGAGCCTGCTATAAAAGAAGAGAGAAAAATATATCAAAAACAAGAAACAAGTAATGAACCTATAAAAGAGCCTATACCTGAAATTAAACCGGAAGATATGCCCCTTGAATTTAATGAAGTTCAAGCAAAAAATATTGTTGAAAATTCTGTAAAACTTGGTAAAATGCTTGGTTTTTCTCAAAAAGAGCTTAAAGAATTAGAACAAGTTGCTTATTATTGCAATATTGGTATAACTAAATTTAAGAAAAAAGATATAGAGAGAAAATCCTTTAGGCAAATGAAAGCATTGGCAAGTTATCAAAAATTGATTGAAGAAGAAACTGTTCCTGCAGAAATTGCAGAAATTATCAAATATAGTGCTAATTCATACAATCCTGATACTTTTCCTTTAAATTCAAAAATACCATACCATCATATTGTTTGTATAACAAGTTTTTATGATGATACCTTATCTCAAGGGGAATCAAAAGATGATATTTTACTTAAGATGTTGCAAATGGGTGGAAATCAATTTAATATATTTGTATTACATAAATTTATTAACATTATGAAAGAAAATTAATGAGCAGCCAACAACTAAAATTAATAGAAGATTTTTTTCAAGTTTTTACAAGCGCAGTCAGTTCAACGCTTAGTAAAAATTTAGATACGGACGTATGCCCCAATATTAAGTTTGCTATAAACTCTGTTTATAAGAACAATGATATAGAAAGCTTAAAAGACGATAATGCTATATATAAACTTGATTATGCAACAGGTAAGCGCCAAGGTACTCTTGTTGTTTTATTTCCGGAAGAGCTAATAGCAAACGTTTCAGATGTTTTAACCGGCGGAAAAGGAGAAGATGCATATAAGGGAAGTTTATCTGAAATTGAAACAAATTCGATTTCTAAAATTTTAGAAAAATTATTTAAAAACGCAGAGAATGATTTTAAAAAACATTATGAGCATGATTTGATATTTAGTGCAGAATCTAATTTTATTTTAAAAGAAGAAGCTGAATATTCAATTACTACAGATACTTCCAATTTCGATATAGTAATTAATTGTACTTTAAATTTAAAAGATGATAAAGAGTATATTATAAATTTAATTTTGAGCTCAAATGTTGTAGAAAATTTAATGAATGATTTGGGATTATCGGATGAAAGCTCAATTAGTAATAAGTCCAAGATTTCTTCTTTAAGCGTAGAAAGCTTATCTGATGTTAAAATTAATATTACTGCAGAACTTGGACGTACTCGTGTACCAATCAAGTATGCACTTGAATTAGTAAGAGGTTCAATGATTGAATTGGATACGGTTAATAATTCGGATATAATAGTATATGCAAATGGTGTAGAATTTGCATATGCGCAGATAGTAGCTGTGGATGATAATTTTGGTCTTAAAATAACTAAAATTATATCTCCGCAAGAGAGAATGGAAAAAATTTGATAGGATTGGTTTTTGTAATTTTAATATTATTTTCTGTAATTTTTTTCTTGATATGGTTATGGTTTTTCAAGGAAAATACAAAATCAGTTGAAAATTTTTATAAATTAGCAATTAAGGCATTTGAATCCGGAAATTATAGAAAAGCAAAAGCGTTTTTTTTACAAGATTCAAAAATAAATTTGAATATCGATGCTAAATTAAAATTAGGAATTTCTCATATGAAACTAGAAGAATATGAAGATGCAAAAGCATGTTTCGAATCTGTTTTGAAAAAATCACCTAAAAACTTAGATGCTTTAATCAATTTAGCTAAAGTCATATCATCAGAAGGCAATTATGATGAAGCAATACAACTTTTTAATAAAGTGGCAGAGATTGATTTGAAAAATTCATCCCAGAATACTATAAATATATGCAATGTCTATTTTTCAAAAGGAGATTATGAAAAAGCATTAGAGTTGTTAAATGAGGCTAAGAATAAAAATCCCGATGATGTTGATATCCAATTTAATATAATAAAATTAAAAAGTAAGATGTGTAATATTGAAAATGATGAAGAATGCAAACAGATATTAGACGAATATATTAAATTATCCAATAGTGAAAAATTACCAAGTGATTTTTCAATAGCTATAGCGAAAGCATATGCAATTAACGGTGATTCACAAAAAGCTTTTGAATATTGCCAAAAAGCTATATCTTTAAATCCGGAGGATGTAGAGGCATACCAATTATTAGGCTTAATACAGCTTTTAATGCAGGATTTTGATAAAGCTAAGAGTAACTTAACTATAGCTCTTAATATTCAACCAAGTAATAAAGAAACACATAATATTTTTTCATATTTATTTTGTAAACAAGTAGATGACTGTCCTTTGCAAGAATGTAGAGAGAAATATTACAAATTGGTAAAAAAATACTTAAAGTAATATAATTTAAATAAGGTATTGGTATATTAAGAAAAAGGTGTATAATATTAGTAAAGTTGGAGAAAATTTAAAATGAGTAAAAAAGTGTTGGTAATTGATGACTCGCCATTCGTATTCAAGGCGGTTAGTAAGGCTCTTGAAGGAACGGAATGGGAAGTCGTTGGAAATGCATTAGATGGTCAATTAGGTATTGATAAATATATTGAAACTCGTGCAGATGTTATAACTTTAGATGTTACAATGCCGGTTATGGATGGTCTTGAAACAGCTAAAAAATTGTATGAAATTAACCCAAATGCTAAAATATTAATGTTATCAGCAATGGGTGATGAAACCTTATTAAATCAGGCAAAAGAAATAGGTATACGTCACTTTTTGACTAAACCTTTTCAACCGGCTATATTACAGCAAAAGTTAACAGAAATTTTTTCATAGGGGGTTATTTTGATAAATGATGCGGATGCTTTAGAAAAAAAGTTTGATACTTTATTTAATCTTGCAAAACAGTCTTTCGAAGAGATTATGCAGGAAGTGACAGGAGAAGCTATAAAAGCTGATACTGAGTTTGCGATTCAACCGGAAGACAGATTATCGCTTTGTATTATTATAGGCCTTTCCGGTAATACAAATGGCAGAATATTACTTAACACATCAGTTGAATACGGAAAAAATATTGCAGTAGCAATGAATTTTGGTGATCCATTAGATAGTGATGATGATTTACATGTATATTTGGCTGAATTTGCTAATATGTTTTGCGGTAGAGCTGCTACACATATAAATAATGCATTTGGAAAAAGAGAAATCTGGATTAGTCCTCCGGCTATTTTTTCTGCAAAAGACTTAGATATAGTTACACCAAATGTATCTTCAATGAAAGCTTATTATGAATGTCAATTAGGCAAATTCATTGTAGATATGGGATTCAGTGAGAATACATATGACGAATTTTAATCTAAATGATATTTTTGTACAAATTTTTAATGATTTATTTTCTTATGTTGGAATAAATCATAAATTTATGTGCGAAGTACCATCTAGTACATTAAATTCTACAGAAGAAGTGAATACTTTAGTTGGGATTTCAGGTGATATGGAAGGCAATATAATGTTTGGCTATACTGATAAAACAGCTAAAGAAATTGCTTCAAAGTTAATAGGAACAAATAAAATTGACAAAATTGATATTTATGTAAAATCGGCTTTGGCAGACTTTTATTCTGAATTCTGTAGACGATTTACTCATAAATTAAAAGTAGAAACCGCATTTAATATATCAAGCGGTGAAAAAAACTACATCTTATTATCTTCAAATCCTACTTATATAGCAGGTGAAGATATGTTCGGGGCAATCAGTAAAGTACCATCAAAAAAACTATTTTTCAAAGTAAATGGTGAAAAATTTGGTATAGCATACAGTTTGGAACAAAAATGATGGATAAATTTCAAGAAATACATATAGAAAAAGATTTTTGGGATGACTTTATAGTAGAAGCATTCGAACATATTGATGCCATTGAATCAAATGCAATGGATTTGGAAAAGAACCCTGACAATATGGATATTATACACACTATGTTTAGGGCATTCCATACGATAAAAGGTTTGTCAGGATTTGTTGAGCATACTATAATTCAAGAAGTTGCCCACAAAACTGAGACAATGATGGATTTATGCCGTAAGGGTGAATTAAAAGTCAGTACTAAAATCGTTGATGCAATTTTAAAATCTTCTGATTATGTAAAACAGCTTTGTGATGATATTGAAGCTTACAAAAATCAGGAATTAATTAGTAATATAGAAAATCTTATTAATACTCTGGAAGAGCTTTCTAATTCAGAATTATTCTCCAATGCTCCGGAACAAGTTAATGAACAAATTCAAGTAGAAATATCAGACGGTGAAAATTCTCAGGAGCAGACCACAGTAAATGATGAGATTAATACTTCAGTTGATACTTCTTCAGAAAATGATTTAGATCTTTTCGATAAGGAAATATCAGAGTTTGAGAAACAAACTTCTACTATTGAACAAGAGGTAAACAATGATGAGTCGAAACAAATTGCTGAACAACATGAAAGTGTTGAAGAAAATTCCAATATAGAATATAACCAAACAGAACAGAATTTTGCAAATGAACAGCCAACTTATGAAAAAGAAACTGTGGAGTTTTCTTTAGATACAAATGAAAATGAGCAAGACAATCAAATTCAAGAAGAAGCTAATAACAAAAATACTGATATGATTGAATTTGAGATTAAAGGTAATGAAGAACAAAAAAATGAAGAAATTAAAAATCCTGAATCAAATGAACCTTTATCTCCTGATGATATAGCAAAAAAAGAATTTCAAAATTCTGTTATAGATAAATTAAAAGGATCTCAAATAAAAGAAGAGACACCAAAAGATTCTTCTTCTAAGCAGTCTTCGGCGAATGAAGAATACATGAAAGTTGCTAATCATAAAATTGATCACCTTGTTGATATGATGGGTGAATTGATAATAAATCAGGCACTTATTGAGCAGTATGTTTCAGTTAATTATAGTGATGATAGACAATTAGTTGCTAATATGTCAGGTTTTTTAAGAATTACCCGTGAACTGCAAAATCTTTCAATGTCTTTAAGAATGGTTGCTTTAAAACCTACTTTTCAAAAACTTGCCAGAATAGCAAGAGATACAATTCAAGAATTAAAAAAAGACGTTGAATTTGTTATGTCCGGTGAAGCTACAGAAATAGATAGAGCAGTTGCAGAGAAACTTCTTGATCCTTTGGTGCATATGATAAAAAATGCTATATCTCATGGAATTGAAGAAACATCAGCACAAAGAGTTGAGATTGATAAAGCACCAAAAGCAAGAGTTGAACTTAATGCTTACAGTAAACGCGGGAAAATATTTATAGAAGTTAAAGACGATGGTAAAGGTATAAATACAGAGATAGTTTATAACAAAGCGTTGGAGAAAGGATTAATTGATCCTGCAAGGACATATACCGATGCCGAAATAAAAGAATTTATAATGTTACCGGGATTTTCGACTGCAAAAGTTGTTGATAATATATCAGGTCGCGGTGTTGGAATGGATGTTGTAAAAACCCAAATTTTGAAACTTGGTGGAAAAGTAGAAATTCAAAGTTCTTTAAATATTGGTTCTACATTTACACTTGAAGTTCCTGTAAATCATGCTATCATGAATGGTACGATTATTGAAATTAATGAACAGCACTTTGTTGTTCCTACTGTGAATGTGAAAGAGTTTTTACAACCTTCTGAGTCTCAGTGGATTTTCACTAAATCAAAGCGAACTATGATAAAGGTAAGGGATAATATTATTCCTATAGTTCCTCTTTCTACTTTTTTCAAAGGGATTAAAGAGCCGGATAAAGTTCCTTTAGTTATGGTTTTAGAACTGGATCAAGAATTGAGAGCAATACCTATAGTAAATGTTATTAATAGACAAGAAGTTGTAGTAAAACCTGTTGGCACTGAGTTTTCTCACCTTAAATATATTTCAGGAATGTCAATTTTAGGCACAGGAAAAGTTTCTTTAATTTTAGATATTGATTACCTATTTAGAAAGGAGGTAAAAGAATAATGGCTGAAACATATCAAAAGCTGCTTACATTTTCTTTAGGAAGTGAGGGGTATGGCGTTTCTATTATAAAAATCAAGGAAATAATAGGAATGATGGATATTACTCCTATTCCACGGACACCGGAATTTAT
The DNA here is from genome assembly GCA_964391675.1 of uncultured Muribaculaceae bacterium. Taxonomy (GTDB): domain Bacteria; phylum Cyanobacteriota; class Vampirovibrionia; order Gastranaerophilales; family Gastranaerophilaceae; genus CAYMMX01. The sequence goes on from CAYMMX010000010.1 coordinate 12,834, forward strand.
TAAAGGTGTAATTAATTTACGCGGAAGAATTATTCCTGTAATGGATTTGAGAATAAAATTCGGCATGGAACCAAAAGAATATAATGAGCGAACATGTATTATAGTTGCTGAAGTTTTAATGAATGGACTTCAAAAACTTCTTGGTATAGTTGTAGACATGGTTTCAGAAGTTGTAACAATTTCTGATGATCAAATAGAACCTCCTCCTGAGTATGGTACAAATTTACAGCATAGCGCTATTTTAGGAATAGGGAAAATTAAGGACAGAGTAGTCATTATATTAGATATTGATGAAGTATTTTTGTGTGACGAATTAATAAATATGTTAGATAACGTAAAGGAATTGCAAAATGTTTAATAGTTTTTCAAATTTTAAAATCGGATTAAAAATTGTATTAGGAATTCTTTTTGTAGAATTTATTTCACTTGCCAGTGGTTTTACAATGGGTAGAAATTTGACATCACCTCTTGTTGTTACAGGTTGTTTGTCTACAATTATTATTTCTCAGTATATAGCCTGGTTAGTATCAGATAATATTTCTAAGTCAGTTAAAAAGGTTTTAGGTGATTTGTCTGAAACCTCAGAAAGTCTTACTACATTGTCAGCAAGCTTAACAACAACGGCGCATAAATTGGCAGAAGGTTCTGGTGAGCAAGCAGCATCGATTCAGGAAACATCTTCTACATTAGAAGAATCTTCTTCTATGGTACATCAAACTACTCAGAACACTAAAGAAGCGGAAATTCTTGCAAGACGTACGAAAGAAGCTGCTAATAAAGGAAATTCCGAAATGGGAATAATGTTAGAGGCTATGCAGGAATTAAAAAAATCAAGTACAGAAATTTCAAAAATTATAAAAGTAATTGATGAAATTGCTTTCCAAACAAATATATTGTCACTAAATGCTGCAGTTGAGGCTGCACGTGCAGGTGATGCAGGTAAAGGGTTTGCGGTTGTTGCAGAAGAAGTAAGAACTCTTGCTCAAAGAAGTGCGCAAGCTGCAAAAGATACAGCAAATATTATTGAAAGTAATATTACACTATCTGAAAAATGTTTATCAATTACAGATCAAGTTAACTTATCATTAAACGAAATTAATGATGAATCGGCTAAGGTTAGCGAATTATTGGAAGAAATTTCTACGGCCAGTCAAGAACAAGAAATTGGAATTGGGCAAATTAATCAAGCTATATCACAAATGGAGCATGTTCTTCACTCAAATGCGGCTACTGCACAAGAAAGTGCTACTTCTGCAGATCAATTGAGTGTTTATTCCGAAACTATAAAAAGTATAATGCATTCATTAAGCAGCTTAATTAATGGTATTGAAAATGCAAGTTCTGCAATAGGTCGTAACATTCTTAAATTTAAGCCGTCAGCAAAAGTTAATTCTGTTAGAAAGACAGAATCTGTAAAGAAGATTGATGCAAGCAGTAAAGCAAATAAGGTTAAAAAATTAGAAGTTTCAAATAAAAAGGATTTACAAGTTAGTTCACATCAACCAGCGTTAGCAAAGGTTAATAACGCTAAATCTGTATCTCCTGAGGAAATAATTCCTTTAGATGACTTTTAATATTAACTATTGCAAGATTAGTCCGGTATAAGGAATAGTATGGAACTAGCAAAAATTATTACAATAGAGCCACGGTATTTAGATTTATTTTGCGAATACCTGTACAAAAACATGGGGATATATACTGAGCCAAGCAAGAAAAACTTGCTTGCTCAGAAATTATCCAAGTTGATGCAAGAAAGTGGAATTATAAATGCAGGTGAATATTATCACTTTATAGTGTCACCTCCGATTTCGGAAAAACAAAAAGATTTAAAAAATAAATTTATAGATACTGTAACCGTTCATAAAACAAATTTTTTTAGAGAAAATAATCATTTCGAATTTCTGCAAAGAAATATCAGCGACATAATCAATGATAGCCAATCTGCAAAATTTTCAGGTGAACTCAGGGTATGGAGTTCCGCTTGTTCTACCGGAGAAGAAGCTTATACTTTAGCTATGTTGTTGAAAGAAATTTTGCCATCTAATATCAGACCGAAAATCTTAGCTACGGATATTAGTCCGGATAGTATAAGAAAAGCATTAGAAGGGAATTATAAATTTGGTCCCGAGGATAATATAACTAATTATTATATTAATAAATATTTTAATAAAGTTGGTCCCAGTTGGGTAATTTCACCAGAAATTAAGAGTTATGTTACTTTTAGATTATTTAATTTAATGGAATCTTTTCCTTTTAAAAATCCATTTGATGTAATCTTTTGTAGAAATGTAATGATTTATTTTGACAAAGAGGTTCAGGAAAGATTGGTGAATAATTTTTATAATGCTCTTTCTAAGAAAGGTTTTTTATTCATAGGTCACTCTGAAAGTTTAATTCAATTAAAACATTCTTTTAAATATTTTGAACCTACAATTTATAATAAAGGATAATCAGTAAAAGAGGTTAATATGCCAATAAAAGTATTAATTATAGACGATTCTGCAATGATAAGAAAAGTTTTTGAACAAGAACTTTCTAAAGACCCGGAGATAGAAGTTGTTGGTACCGCACCAGATCCTTTTGTCGGAAGAGATAAGATTGTTTATTTAAAGCCTGATGTTGTAACTTTAGATATAGAAATGCCAAGAATGGATGGTTTGACTTTTCTAGGTAAATTAATGCAGCATTATCCTATTCCTGTTGTGGTAGTTAGTTCCTTAGCTAAAAAAGGAGGGGATGTTGCATTAAAAGCAATGGAATTGGGTGCTGTAGAAGTTTTATCAAAGCCAGGGAGCGCTTATTCGGTAGGTGATATGAGTGAACAGCTTATAGAAAAAGTTAAGGCAGCTTCAAAGGTAAAAGTTTTCAAGACGTCAGATTCTAATAGATTTAATACAAACTCTTCCGCTCAGGTTGCTTCTATTTCAGTTAAAACAACAAATAAAATAATTGCAATCGGTGCATCAACAGGTGGGACGGATGCATTGAGAGAAGTAATTTCAGCTCTGCCTGAGAACTCACCTCCTGTTGTTGTTGTCCAACATATGCCACAAAATTTCACAAAAGCTTTTGCTGATAGACTTAACGGTATATGTCGCGTAAATGTTAAAGAGGCTGTTGATGGTGAATATTTAGCAACAGGAAAAGTTTTAATAGCACCAGGTAATCAACATATGGAAATAAGAAGAAGTGGTATAAATTACTATGTTACATTATTTGATGGTCCTATGATGTTTCATCAAAGACCTGCGGTAGAAATTCTTTTTAATTCTGTGGCTAAATATGCAGGGCAAAACGCTGTAGGCGCTATTCTTACCGGTATGGGTAAAGACGGAGCACAGGGCCTTTTAAACATGAGAAATTCCGGAGCAAATACAATTGCTCAAGATGAAAAAAGTTGTATAGTTTTTGGTATGCCAAAAGAAGCAATTGAATTAGGTGCTGCGCAAGTTATAAAACCTTTAAATCAAATTGCTCAAACTATTTTAAATTTTTGTGATTAAGCTACTTTTAAATTAAGAATTTCCAGTGTCCGCTGAGAAAAGATAAAAGCCACATATAGCCTTGGTGATATGGTAGATTTACTTTTACAAGCCTTAATTATAACCACTTTTGTAACATTTGTTAACAAAACATTCTTTTTTATTAAAGAAATTAAAGAAATAATCCGATATTCAAAGTAAGGAAATTTAACTTTACAAAATAAAGGGGTATCAGAAATGGGTCTTTCAGCTTCACAAGCTAGGCTATTAACTCTCACTACGAGAATATCTGATTTGGAATTGCAAGCACAACAAATTTCAAACGAAAAAATCAGATTGTCTTCTGATACAGAAAAAATTACCAGTAAATATTCAAATTCGCTAAATCAACAGAAGTTCAGGTTATTGAATGATATTAGCACTTCAGGTACATATAATTACATTGATATGACATATAATAGTCTTACCGGTAGCGGTTCGCCTTTATTAAATCAATATGCTGTAACAGATAGCAGAGGTAATATTTTGGTTACTGCTGAGATGGCTGATGCATTCGAATCCTCATCAAATGCTGATGATTTTATAGAAGCAATTTCTTCAAACGGTGATGATATACATTATACAAATATTTATAATAAAATGTGTGGTGGTTATAAGCTAATTGGAGAAAAGGAATCTTCAGATACCAATTGGATGAATGCTCAAATACAAAGTGGCAATATATTATTAGAACAATATAAAGATGGAGAATGGGTTTCTGCATCTTGGTACGCCAATGATGATATTGTAGAAGAAATGGATGATAGCGATGTTGCTCAAGCAGAATCTGAATACGATGCAGCAATGGCAAAAATAAAAACAAAAGATAGTAGATATGATTTGCAATTAAAAAATATTGATACAGAACATTCAGCATTACAGACAGAAGTTGATTCAGTAAAAAAAGTTATTGAAAAAAATATTGATCGAAATTTTAAGATCTTTGATGCTTAATAACTATGTTTTTCCCCTATCCCATAATTTGTAAAGTTTATACACCGATTCTATCGGTGTTTTTTATTGTAAAAGTATTTTGAAATTTATTTTTAAAGAAAATAATGCTATTCCGTAAATTATTAATCTCGAACTTTTTTATGACGGCCGAAATCTGTACATAGAGCTAAAAAGCACCTTTGAAACAATGTTCAAAAGTGCTGATTTTGATATATGGTGGGCCCGGAGAGACTCGAACTCTCACACATTGCTGCGCTAGATCCTAAGTCTAGTGCGTCTACCAATTTCGCCACAGGCCCGTGGCTTTTTACATTAAGTTGTCATTTTACGGTCTGTGTCGAAATTGATAGACTTGCGTCTACCTTCCCTCTCGCAAAACCTGACGTTTAGTCAGTTTCCGTTCGGCAGAGTGCCACAATAACCTCAAGTTATTATTAATATAAATTTATCCCAACCATACTCTTCTGTCAAGCTAATTTCATTCTTTAGGTAAAATTTTTATTAAGATTTTCCTTGATTGAAGCATGTTGTAGTGTTTTTATTATATAATGTCATTGACTAGGTGGATATTAGTATTCCCTTTATAACCATGTAGAGGAAAATTTTGAAAAATTCAAAACTTACATTAGCTATATTTTCATCTTTAATCCTAGGAATTATTTTTGGATGGTTAATGCCGGATTTAGCCCAAAAGCTTCATCCGTTGGCTACTATATTTTTGAATATGGTTAAAATGATTATTGCTCCATTGCTTTTTGCAACTCTGGTAGTAGGTATAGCCGGTCATGGAGATGCTAAAAGTATTGGTAAAATAGGAATTAAAACTCTTATTTATTTTGAAATTGTTACTACTTTGGCTTTGATAATAGGACTTGTGGTAGGAAATTTATTTAAACCGGGCGAAGGTTTTGGACTTATTGTCAATAAAGAAGCATTAAATACAGTTACAAATATGGCTAATACCACTAATGTTCATCATTCCTTTAGCCAAATGATTATTGATGTCTTTCCAACAAGTGTAATACAATCAATGGCAGAAGGTAATTTATTGCAAATTGTCGTTTTTTCAATATTTTTTGCGCTTGCAATTTGTGCAGTTGGACAAAAGGCAAAGCCTGTTTTAGATGTTTTAAATTCTTTATCTGAAGTTATGTTTAAATTTACTGAATATGTAATGTATTTTGCTCCTATAGGTATATTTGGCGCAATTTCTTCTACCGTTGGCGAAAATGGATTAGGTGTTTTAAAAAGCTATGCAAAAATTATATTTTCACTATATTTTGCCCTAATTATATTTGTAACAATTGTTTTATTTATTGCATGCAAAATAGTTAAAATATCCTTTAGAAATCTTTTAAAAACAATAAGAGAGCCTGCACTTTTAGCTTTCTCTACAGCCAGTTCAGAAGCCGCTTTGCCAAAAGCAATGGAAATTATGGAAAAATTCGGAGTTCCTAAAAATATTGTAGGTTTTGTTATGCCTACCGGTTATACTTTTAATTTAGATGGGAGTACTCTTTATTTGGCATTAGGGGTTCTTTTTGCTACACAAATAGCCGGTATAAATATGTCTTTAGAGCAGCAGATTATGATTATGCTTGCCCTTATGGTTACCAGTAAAGGAGTTGCTGCGGTTCCAAGAGTTTCATTGATTGTTTTAGCGGGAACTTTATCCAGTTTTCATTATCCCATTATCGGGGTTGCAATTCTGCTTGGTATTGACCAAATTCTTGATATGGGAAGAACAACCGTTAATCTAATAGGAAATTGTGTTGCTACAGTTGTTATTGCACGCTGGGAAAATGAATTTGATTATGCAAAAATGCATGATTTTATTAAAGAACGTAAACTTAAATCAATAAATCTTGGTGTTGTAGAACAAAAAAAAGATGAATATGTTAATAGTGAATATTAGTTTTTGATATAATAAAAAAGTTATATCAAATAAATGTTTTCATATAAGGATGGAAAAAGATGACAGAAAAAGAAATGATAGAATACAAAGATACTCTTAACTTACCTCAAACCACATTAGCTATGAGAGCAAATGCGGCTGTAAGAGAATTAGAAATTCAAAAAATATGGGATGAGATTAATGTATATGAAAAAAATATTAAGCAAAGAAGTACGTCAAATGCTTTTGTATTACATGATGGACCTCCATATTTAAGTTCTGATAAAATTCATATAGGAACTGCTCTAAATAAAATTTTAAAAGACATTTTAATTAAATATAAATCACAAAAGGGTTATTATGCACCTTATATTCCGGGTTATGACGGACATGGACTTCCTATTGAAAATGCTGTTGTGAAAAATATTAAAGGAGGAAGAGAATCTATAACACCTTTTGAGCTTCGTAAGAAATGCAGAGAATTTGCTGTTAAAAACTTAAAAGGACAAGAAAATGAGTTTAAAAGACTTGGCGTTTGGGGTGATTGGGAACATCCGTATTTGACTATAAACCAAAATTTTGAAGCAGAACAAATTAGAGTTTTCGGCAAAATGTATAAAAACGGTTATGTTGAAAAAGGTTTAAAGCCGGTTTATTGGTGCGCATCTTGTGAAACAGCTTTAGCAGAAGCTGAAGTGGAATATGCTGATCATACTTCAACTTCAATTTATGTAAGATTTAAATTTGAAGAAGAAGATAGAAAAAAAGCTTTTAAAATAGCTGGTGTTATTTCAGAAAAAGATTTATATGCCGTAATATGGACAACAACTCCATGGACGATTCCTTCAAATTTGGCTATTTGTCTTCATCCAAGGTTAGAATATACTTTTTTTGAATACAATAACGACATTTATGTTATTGCACAAGAACTTCTTAGAAACTTTTTAGAGGGAGTTGCTTGGGAAGAAAAAGATATTAATGTTTTAGGTCAATGTAAAGGTGCGGATTTAGAATTATTAAATACAAAACATCCATTGTATGATAGAAAATCACCTCTAATTTTAGGAGAGCATGTTACAACTGATGCAGGTACAGGTGAAGTTCATACTGCTCCGGGGCACGGTCTTGAAGATTACGAAGTGGGAGTTAAATATAATTTAGGTGTTCTTTCTCCTCTTGATTCAAAAGGTATATGGACTGATGAAGTACCCGATTTAAAAGGGATTCCTTACTATAAAGGTAATGCAATTGTTATTGAAAATTTGGAAGCAGCAAATGCTTTATTGGCAAAGGCTGACATTCAACACAGTTACCCACATTGTTGGCGTTGTAAGCATCCGGTAATTTATCGTGCGACACCTCAATGGTTTGTTAAAGTTGATAGATTTAGAGAAAAAACATTAGGAGAAATTAAAAAGGTAAAATGGATTCCTACAAGTGGCGAAAACAGGATTACCAATATGATTGAAGGACGTTCTGATTGGTGTATCTCAAGGCAAAGGGCTTGGGGGGTTCCGATTCCAGTATTTTACTGCAAGGATTGTAACGAAGTTATTGTTACTGATGATACAATTGAAAATGTTGCAAATTTATTTGATAATGAGAGTTCCGATGCATGGGTGAAATATTCTGAAAAAGAATTATTGCCTGCTAACTTCCAATGTCCAAAATGCGGTAGTGCAAATTTTCAAAAAGAAAATGACATTATGGACGTATGGTTTGATTCAGGAGTAACTTGGAAGTCAGTAGTAGAAAAAAGATTTGAAGAATTAGGACATATTCCTGTTGATATGTATTTAGAAGGTTCTGATCAGCATAGAGGATGGTTTCAATCATCTTTGCTGACATGTATGGCAACTGAAGGAAAAGCTCCTTATAAAGAAGTTTTAACACATGGCTTTGTTCTTGATGGTGAAGGACGTAAAATGTCAAAATCATTGGGAAATGTTGTTGCTCCACAAGAAATTATTAAAAATTATGGTGCAGATGTATTGAGACTTTGGGCAGCATCTGTTGATTACAGAAATGATATTAAAATAGGTTCAAATGCTATTAATCAATTAGTAGAGATATTTAAAAAAACAAGAAATACTGTAAGATTTTTACTTGGAAATTTGTATGATTTTGATCCGAATCAAGATTATGTTCAATACAATGAATTAAAAAATATTGATAAATTTGCTTTGCATAAACTAAACCAATTAATTAAGCAAGTAACAGAAGCCTTTGATAATTATGAATTTTATAAATACTTTCAGCATTTACAAAATTTTGCAGCAGTTGACTTGAGTGCTTTTTATCTTGATATTGTAAAAGATAGATTATATACAGCGGGCAAAAAATCACTTTCAAGAAGAGCATGTCAGAGTGTTTTGTATGAAATATCACAAAGTCTTGTAAGAATTTTAACTCCTGTAATGCCGCATCAAGCAGAAGATATTTGGCAAAATGTTATTCAATCTCAAAAAGGTGAGTTAGAAAGCATTTTACTTTCTGATTGGCCAAAAGTAAATCCAAGATGGGATAATTTTGATTTAGAAGAGGACTTTTCAAAGATATTAAAAACCAGAGAAATTGTTACTAAGGCGATAGAGCCTTTACGTGCAAATAAACAGGTGGGAAGTTCATTGGAAGTTGCTGTTTATATTAAACCAACAGAAGAATCTATTGAGATTTTGCAAGTAAATAAGGATGAGCTTTGTAATATATTTATTACATCTCAAGCGATTTTATCTCAAGAAAAACCGCAAAATGTTTTGAGTGAATACCAAGAAGATGGTTATACCGTATGGGTAACAAAATCAATTGGTGAAAAATGTCAAAGATGTTGGAAATATCGTACACTCGGTGAACATCAAGGACATGAAACAATATGCTCTGAATGTTTTCAAGCTATACAATAACAATTAATATTATTTTCTGAAATATTTAAAGAGAGCTAAGGTAAAGGGGTTCTGTAAAATATGTTTTCAAAACATTTAAAAGAAAAATATCCTTTTTTAACAAATTATTTTGAAAATGGAATAAAAAGCAAAGCCCATTCTCTTTCACATAGTATATTGTTTTTTGGACAAGATACTCAGGTTCAATATGAATTTGCAATTGAAATTGCAAGATTTTTAAATTGTAAAGAATTTAAAAATCAAGCTTGTCAGTGTTTAGATTGTAATTGGATAAAAGAAGGAAAACATCCTGCGGTTTTAACTTTTTCGAAAATTGACAACAAGCCTCCGGATGATGATTCAAAAACAGTAATTTCAGTTAAACAGACACAAGTTATTAAGAACTTGCTTTTAAACACTTCTGATTATTATCGCATATTTATTTTTTGCGATTCTGATATCGAAAAAGTAAACGGTGAAGAAAAGAAAGTAATTAAAGGCTTAAATGAATCTAATTTTCAATCAGAAACAGCTAATTCACTACTTAAAATTGTTGAAGAACCCCCAGAGAATACAATGTTCTTTTTTCTTACAAGAGATAAGAATGACTTGCTTGAAACAATTATATCAAGATCGCAAAGTTTTTTTATTCCATCATATGAAAAAGAAGAAAGAGATTTTTCTATCATACAAGATATTTTTTCAACTTATCCTGATATACAAAGAAAAGATTCTTTTGACTTAGCTCAGGATTTATTTAGTCTTTCAAAAGAATATGGTAATTTTGTAATTTTGCAACAGATACAAAATTACTTATTAAATTTATTAAAATTAAATATGGATAATATCTTTATTAAGAATAAAATTATTTTAGACATTAAGTATGTCAATAAATCGAAAAAAATGATAGAATCGCACTTAAATCCACTAACTGTATTTGAAGATATGTGTCTTAACTTTACAAATTAATAAATTATTTTTTTAAAAAAAAATTTTACAATATAACTTGCCATGAAAATCCCGGCACAAGAAGCAACAAATGGAGTTGATGAGGGTGTAATTTTATTAAATTCTATTTTTTCGCCACTTTTTATTTCAATTTCTTCTTTAGTAGAAATTTTCTTTAGACAAACAGGCTTTTCTCTGCTTGTAATAACAGTAATTCCTTTCTCAATATTTCGTTTTTTTAACTGGTATAAAACATTTGAAGCAAAAACGTCTTTTTTGTCTTTAATCTCTGAAATATCACAAATATAAAGTTCTTCAGGGCTTATGCGATTTCCTGCTCCTAGAGAACTTATTATCGGAATCTTATTTTTGTGAGCAAAATGTAATAAATCTACCTTAAAACGCATTGTATCAATGGCATCAGCAACAAAATCAGGTGCTGATTTTATTAAGTCTTGATTTAATTTTTCGGTATAAAAGTCATTTATAGTATTAATATTTATATTAGTATTTATATCTTTTAATCTTTTTTTAAAAAGTATTGTTTTTTCTTTACCAACGGTAGAGTTTAAAGCAATAATTTGACGATTAATATTTGATGTTGAAATTTTATCAAAATCTACAAGAGTAAGTTCACCAATGCCTGCTCTTGCCAGCATTTCAGCACAAAATCCACCAACTCCGCCAAGCCCAAGTATAGCAACATGTTTGTTTTTTAATGTTTCTTGAGCTTTTTCACCCCAATATAATTCGTTACGTGAAAAAATTGTCATTTATTTGCTCCTGTTTTTATTATATTATCTTAGCAGGAATGAAGTATAAATAATATTAATATCTTCCCTAAGTGGCTAATATGTAACAAAAAAATTGTATGATAGAGTTTAATCACTTATCATTTATATAAATAGAGGGTTTTAAATGCAGGTTTATAAAACTGATTCAAATTCGTCTTTTAGGGCACAGCTTAAATTATATGCTAAAAAAGACTTAATTAAGCCATATGAGGCTGTAATTTTAAAAAAGCTTGCTTCAAAAATAGGAAATGACGTTGATAGTATAAATATTTCTATAGGTAATTTAAGCGGAAAATTTGATTATGATGATAAAAAACTTATTCATACCGGTAGTAAATATAACATTTCTATACAATCAATAATAAACGGAAAAGAATATAATGAGAATATTAATGAGATTGTTAATATTAGAGGACATTGCAGACCATTTAAAACTCTAAAATTATTTTTGCAAAGTTTATAAAAATAATTTTAGTCTATTTAATTATTCCAAAACCCAATAAAAATGTGCATAGTATAAAAATAGTTGAAATAATCATTGTTAATTTATTAAGACCTGATTCAGCACTTTTTTGTGATGAAAAAAGATGACTTGCTCCTCCAATACCACCGATGCCATCACCTTTAGGAGAATGAAGCAATATTAAAATTATTAATAAAACAGCTGATATTATTTGAATTATCCATATTAATGTAAGCATTTATTTTACTCCTTAGTTATTTTTTCGTTGTAGAAGTTAAAGGTGTTGGAATTATTTCTTTGGTTTTTGGTTTAGAAATAAAATGTGCTCTTTTAGAGTTTAATTTGATATTATCAAAAGTATATAACCTTGCGGGTCTTTTAGATTTTGATTTTGAAAATTCATTTAATTCCCTTAAGCCCTCTGTTGAAAGAGCTTTTTTTCTAAAGTTTCTTTTATCAAGTTTTTTATCCATTATCAATTCATATGATTTTTGCATTTCGGTTAAAGTGAATCGTTCACTCAAAAGCTGATATGCAACGGGACACATCTCAAGTCTTTCACGAGTTCTTTTTAAAGAATATTCTATAATCTCTTTGTGGTCAAAAGCCAAAGGAGGTAAATCATATACTTTATGCCATTCAACATCTTTACTATCAAAGACGTCAACATCTTCTTCTCTTATGAGAGCAAAATAAGCGCAAGTAATTACCCTTGCATCAGTTCTACGAAGGGGATCACCAAACGTGTATAATTGTTCTAAGTAAATGTTATCAACATTTGTTTTTTCTTTTAAAATTCTTAGTGCCGCATCGTCAAGATTTTCGGATAATCTTATAAATCCTCCGGGAATAGCCCATCTTCCTTTAAATGGTTCGTTGGTTCTTTTTACCAATAGCACTTTAAGTGAGTTGTTTTTTATAGTTAAAATAACAACGTCAACTGTAATTTCATGTGTTTTTGTTTCATTAAACATTTAAATTTAACTCCTAGCTTTCTTATTTTAATATAAAAATAAAACTTTTGCAAAAAAATTAAATAAAAAAGTCAGAATTTATTAATTCTGACTTTTTTATTTAATCTAATATTATAACTATATAACTCCTTGTAACGGAATTTCCTTTAAGTCTGGAATAGGAGCTTTAGCATTTGTATCTGCTTTGTCTACTTTAGTATTAGCCGGAACAATTGGATTAATACTTATTTTTTCTGATAAAACCGTTACTTTTTTAGAATTTGTTTCAGCTAAATTTTTAATTGCAGGATCCGGATTTGCTTTTTGAAGTTTATATTCACTCATAATGTTTGAAACAAACTTTTTAGTTTCACCTATAGGTGGAATTTTATTATACTTTTTAACAACTCCCGGGCCTGCGTTGTAAGCTGCAAGAGCTAATTCAGTGGAGCCAAACATATTATAAAGTTTTTTATAATACATTAATCCGCCTTTTATATTATCGCTCAGATAATACGGATTAACTCCTAATCTTTTTGCAGTCGAAGGCATAAGTTGAAATACTCCTACTGCTCCTTGTCTACTTTTAACCTCATGTCTAAATCCTGATTCAGATTTTGCAATACTAAGCGCTAGAGCAGGATCTATCCCCATCTCTAATGAATGTTTAACAATTGACGCCTTAACATTTGAAACGCTATGTTGATTTGCTTTGACTGGAGGGCATAGTAAACACACTAAGGTAATAGTGTACACTATTGCTTTTCTAATCATGTAAATCCTCTAATGTTGTAACTTGAAATTCCTTTTGGTGTGAGTTTTTTCATTAACATGGACAATCAAGTCCTGAAAAAATGCCTCACTCTCCTTAGGAAAGGTTTGTAATATTATCTTAATATAAAAATATAAAAAATCAACCCCTAATTCTTTTTTATGGTAAAATTCTTTAATAGTAAGGGTTACAGAAAAGTTAATTTTTGTAATTTCCAGTAAAAAAATGTAATAGTAAGGGAGAAAAAATGTTAGAAAAAAAACAACTGGCTAAAATAGGTGTTTTTGGAGGATCAGGATTTTATAGTTTTTTAGAGAACATTCAAGAAATTAGAGTTGAGACACCATACGGAATGCCGAGTGATAACTTATTTATTGGCGAAATAGGATCTCATAAAGTAGCATTCATGCCTCGTCATGAAAGAAATCATACAATACTTCCCCATTTAATAAATTATCGTGCAAATGTTTGGGCGATGAAATCAATTGGTGTTGAAAGAGTTATTTCCCCATGCGCAGCAGGCAGTTTGCAAAAGCATGTAGCGCCGGGAGATTTTGTTATTTGTGATCAATTTGTTGATTGGACTGAAGGCAGAAAATCAACATTTTTTGAAGGTCCGATTGTTACACACCCTTCACCGGCAGATTTGTATTGTCCTGAATTAAGAAAATTAGCAATTAAAATTTCAAAAGAACAGGGAATAAAAGTTCATGATACAGGTACAGTTGTTGTTATAAATGGTCCGAGATTTTCAACAAAAGCTGAATCTAAGTTCTTTACTAATCAAGGTTGGGAAGTTATTAACATGTCAGCATTTCCGGAAAATTATTTGGTTAAAGAAATGGATATGTGTCCTTTAAATATATCTTTAATTACGGATTATGATGCAGGGCTTGTAGGAGATGTTCCTCCTGTTTCTCATCATGAGGTAATGCAGGTTTTTAATTCTAATTTAGAAAAACTAAAGAAACTTTTATTTGCTATGATTGAAGAAATTCCTAATTTCAGATCAGAGTGTGATTGTTTTAATACAAAGAAAAACTCTCAATTATAATTATAAGGAGAATTAATTTATGTTTTTGGTAAAAGCTGTAAATAATATATTTTATTTTTACTTTTTATTGATAATTTTAAGAATATTTTTAACATGGATTCCTAGTATTGACTGGAATCAGCAGCCTATTAAATTTGTGAGAGAGGCTACTGACATATATTTGGATATTTTTAGAAGATTTATACCGCCAATGGGAGGCTTAGACTTTTCTCCTATAATAGCCATACTGGTTTTACAAGTACTTCAAGTTTTAGTTGTAAATATTGTTGCTAACTTAGTAAGTGTTTTTTAGCTTAATTTTAGAATGTGGGATTGATTTATGGATAGATTTTTTGGTTTAATAGGTATTTTTGTAATATTTTTAATTGCATTTTTAATATCTAATAATAAAAGAGCAATTAATATTAAAACAGTTGGTATGGGGTTTTTATTGCAGGTTTTGCTTGCTGTTTTTGTTTTGAAAACCACATTGGGACAAATTATTTTTGGTAATATTGGTTTGTTTATACAGAAAGTGCTTGAATTTTCAATGCTTGGTGCGAAATTTATGTTTGGTCCTTTAAGTAACCCTGTAAGGTTAAGTCAAATTTTTGGACAAGGGTCTATTGTTTTTGCTATTCAATTGCTTGCAACAACTGTATTTATGACAGTTATCGTTAATATATTATATTATTATAAGATTATGCAAAGGATTATTTCCTTTTTAAGTAAAGCCATGAATAAATTAATGGTTGTGAGCGGAGCCGAAGCTTTTTCTAATGTTGCGAGTTCTTTTGTAGGGCAGATTATGGCACAAATTATGATAAAACCTTACTTGCCTAATCTTACCCGTTCAGAATTGCTTGCTTCTATGGCCGGAAGTATGGCATGTATTTCTGGCGGTGTTATGGCTATTTATGTCGGAATGGGGATACCTGCTCAATACTTACTGGCAGCTTCTATTATGGCAGCACCGGGTGCTTTAGTTATTTCTAAGATAGTATATCCGGAAGATGGGACACCGCAAACAAAAGATGAAGTTAAAATTAGTAAACGAAGAACCCATGTTAATGTTATAGATTCAATTGCAAGAGGGGCATCGGATGGATTTGATGTTTCCATTAAGGTTATAGGAGTTTTAATTGCTTTTGTTGCACTTATTGCAATGATTGATTGGTTTTTAGGAAAAGGCGGTATTTTTTTGGGACGAACAATTCATTTAAATTTATCTTTTATTGGTTTAGATGTAGATCATTTATCTATGAAAGCTATAGTTGGTAAATTATTTGCTGTTTTTGCTTATATAATGGGAGTTCCAACACATGATGTAAGTTCAGTCGGAGCTTTGCTTGGGACAAAATTTATATTAAATGAAATGATAGGATATGTTGATTTAGTTTCTGTTAAAAATACTCTTTGCGATAAAAGCTTTATTATTGCAAGTTTTGCTTTATGCGGATTTGGGAATCTAAGTTCCATTGCTATACAGATAGGTGGTATCGGTGAACTTGCGCCTAATCAAAGAAAAAATCTTTCAAGATTAGGTCTTAGAGCTTTGATTTGTGGAACATTAGCATCTTACATGTCGGCATGTATTGCCGGTATTTTACTGGGATAATATGCTAAATTCCTTTATTTGTAATAAAAATTTACATGAAATATTGAATTAAAAAAGTGTTAATTTGAAAAAATTTACCTCGTTTTTTTAAATTTCAGTAAAAAAAACTGAAAAAAATGATTTAAAGTGTGCTATTTTTAAATATTTATTCAAAAAGTTGTCTTAATATAAACTTTATAATAAGTGTATATCTAGCAATTTTTATTTTGTGTCACTTTTAAAATCAATGTCAGGCTGTTATCATTTTAAAATAACCTAGCTTAGTGTAGTGTAGTAGAGAAAATTATTTAATGATTCAAAAAATTAGTTTAAGTAATCGTCAAGCAAGTTTAAAAAATGACAAAAATCTAAAAACAAATGCCCCTAAATTTTGTGGTGGGCCTATTGATTTAGCTGTAGCAGGGTTACAGTTATGTGAGCAAAATCCGATGTTAAATGTTACAGTATTGGATTTATCTACGGCAATTGTTCCAAGAACGATTATAGAAGGTCAAACAAATCCTTACGCCGGATTGGAGGCATTAAGAAGAGAATCATCAGGATTAGTTATAAACTGTCTTATCCCGGGAGTTGTTGTTGCAGGTATAGCAGGAGCTTTACAAGGAATCTTTTTGGGAAAAGGTTCTAATATGGCTGAATGTTGGGCTAATGAAGATACAATAAATTTAATTACTAAATATTGGAAAGAAGCCGATGATAGTGCTATTACGGAAGGTGAAAAAATAATTTTTAAAAAAGGGAATGATGCTAAGATTTATAATACTATTAAAAATATATTAGCTGATACTGTTGGGAAAGATGGTAAAAAAGATATTGCTTTTGCCGATTTTGTAAATGGAAATAAATTTGATGACAGTATAAAAGAAATAACCGAAAGCATTATTAATCAAAAAACTAAATCAAAATTCTTATCTAAAGATTGGTTTGAAGATATAAAATTGTCAAGAGAAGCTAAAACCGAATTAAGAAAAGCAAAGGCTGAAGCTAAAAAAGCAGGGGAAGACTTTATTGTTGATACACCTTACAGCAAAATTGTGAAGCAAACAGGAGTGGCTGAAAACATTAAAATTAAGGGGCATATTAATCCAAAAACAGGTGAAGTAATCGATGAATACTTTAGCCAAGGTCTTGGTGCTGTTTTAAATAATTCTAAAAAAATATTAAGAGAATTATCCCATGATATAGATCCTGATACCTTCGCTAAAAAAGCAAAAAAGTTAGTTTTTGCAAAAAGTATTTTAGGTCTTGGTGTTATTATTCCGTTGGCAATTGCTGCTCAACCTATTAACAGATGGATTACGTCTAAATCTTCAGGAAAAAAAGGTGCACCTATATATAAAGATTATGAGCATTCAAGTAGTAGAGAATTATCAGCAAAAGAAAAAATCGAATTAGCTAAGCAAAAAATGATTTCAGTATCTTCTATTGTTGGTGTTGCACTTTTATCCATTATGAAATTACCAAATTTGGGAATGATAAAGAATATTATTCAATTCAAAGGAATATTTCCTAGTGTAGATCAGGCAAGAGTAATTTCCACAGCTACATTTGCAAGCAGAATGATGTCTTCTGAAGATAAAAATGACTTAAGAGAAGCAACTGTAAGAGATATTGCAACATTCTGTTCTTTCTATTTTTTAGGTGATTATGTTGCAAAAGCACTTGCGACAGGTATTCAAAAAGCAAAAGGTATTGAATTAATTAATGTATTAAAAGAAGTACCAAAAGATGCAAATATTTTAACAAGGTTTGGATATTGGGCAAAACATACAGCTCTTAAATCATCAGATGAATTGTTAAATAATAAAAAGGCAAAAGATTTAAGATCATTGTGCCAACTGGGCAATATCGGATTTTCATTAGTTGCATTAGGATTGATTATTCCTAATTTATATAGAAAGAAAACAGAACAAGAACGTCAAAAAGAACTAGAGTTACAAAAAAATCAATTAAATGGATAAAAAAACTTTACAAATAGGCAATTTATTTTATTCACATGTTTTAAAACGTAAAAGATATTTAACAAAAGACTAGATTTAAATTTTTAATGAGATTATACTTAGACAAGACTGGGACAGGAAATGAAAATACAAAATACTCCAAAAATACAATTAAATAATGATAAAAAGCAAACAATAGATAATAAAAGTTCAATAAAACCATCCTTTAAAGGTGGAGAATTAGTAACCACGGCATTGAATTTTATTCAAACAAATCAGGCAGTAGGTGCAACTTTAGTTGATGCCGGTTGTATGTGTATGCCAAGAACAATAGTTGATTTTACAAGAAGTCCTGAAGCCGGCTGGGAAACTGCAAGAAGAGAATTTTCAAGTAACATTAATGATGCAGCTTTAGGTGCGTATGGTCTGGGTTCTGCTTTTTTATTATCCGGAGCTTTTAATTCAAAATATGGTGTTAAGGCTAACAAGATGTTTATAGATAGCAAAACTATAGATATTTTGGCAGGAATAAGACAAGAATGCGGTGATTTAAGATCTCCTGAAAATTTAAATAAATATTTGTATAAAGTTTTTAACAATACAACAGCTTTTAGCCCTAATGCAGGAGGTTGTGACCCTAAGGGTAATGTATCAATTGATATAATTACACAAGATAAATTGGTTAAAAGATTATCTGAAGAACTTCTTAATAAAACAGTCTTAGCCGAAAATAAACCAAGATTTTTATCCAATGAGTGGAAACAACAAATAAAAGATAAAAAAGAACTTTATAATTACATAAAATCTTTACTTATAAATTCAACAGGTACAGAGGGTGATTATAAAATTAAACATGTAGTTAACGGAAAAGAGATTATTTCTTCGATTCCTGTGAAAGAATATGTTGATAATCTTTTAAAACTTACAAATTCTTTTATGAATGAAAAGGTTGTTAAATCATTTGATGAAGCTATAAGATCCGGTAGTATTATGAATAACTCTTTTACAACAGGTCTAAAAAGACTCAATGTCGGAACTGCAGTATTGGGAATAGCTTTGTGTTCCGCTATTGGTGCTGCTGTACAGCCTATTAATATGTATTTGACCAAAAAGAAAACAGGAAAAACTGGATTTGTCGGCGGTGGAGAAGAAGACAAATCAGAAAAATTTATAATAAAGAAAAAACTGGTTGCAGCAGCAGCATTACTTTTATCTATGAGGTCAATAGGTAAATATTCCAATATTTTAAGTTCGATTCAGTTTAAAGGTATTGTGCCAACTATTGAACAATTTAAATTGGTTTATGGTATAACAATTTTCTCAAGATTATTGTCTGCAAGAAATGATAATGAGCTTAGAGAATCAAGTATTAAAGATTCACTTGGTTTTGCAAACTGGTTAATCTTAGGAGGTTTTGTATCTAAGCTTACAGCTTTAGGTATGGAAAATCTTTCTAAATTTAAAGAAAATGGTATAAATTTCATTAAATATAACAAAGAAGATAGCAAAAATTGGCCAAAATGGATAAAAGGCGCTTTAGTTTCAAGAGAAGAAGTACTTCATGATGCACTTAAAAATGCTGGTATTTCCGTTATAGAAAACGGTAAGGCATTAACAATCAGCCAAATGTTAAAGAAAATTCCTGAAATAACAGATTTAGCTGCAAAAAAATTAGTAAAATCAAGATTGAAAGCTTTAACCATTGCTCAATTTGCAGGATATGCTTGGTCAGCTTTGGCTCTCGGATTTGCTGTACCAAAATTAAACATAGCAATTACAAACGCTGTTGAAGGAAGAAAAAAGCAGCCTGAATTAAATGATAAAGAACAAACTATTGCTTCAAAAGATAATGAACAGGTATAAGCATTATATATTTTAAATCACGTATTTCAAATTCTTATCTATCATTCACCCATTTTAATGATTGTATTTTGTTATAAACATGTTATACTGGTTAAAAGTGTTAGAACAAAAGGATTGGTGAACCATGAGCGAAAAAAATAACTCTATTAGTTTTGGTTTAGGGCTTATAGCCGGTGTTGTGGGAGGAATTATAGCAGGTGTTTTATATGCACCAAAACCCGGAGAAGAATCGAGAAAAGAACTTAAAAATGTAATAGATGATTTAAATGAAAAGCATTCACCTGAAATAAAAGAAGCAAAACAGCAAGCATTAGAATCTATCGATTTGGCAAAATATAAATTGGAAAGACAATTCAGAAAATTATCTCATATGTTTAAATCAAGAAAACTTCGAAAAGCTAAAGAGATGGAAGATATTGAATACGATTTTAATTAATTAAATTTAACATGTTGTAAAGGATAGATATGGAGACATCACATATAATTTTAAATCAAGGCTTGACTTTTCTTGCGATATCTACGAGTTTATTTATCGTTATTGTTGGTGGTTTTTTAATTAAGCTTTTAATAGACTTGTCCAAGTTAACAAAAAATATTGATGAAACAACAACTATAGTTAAGTCAGAACTCGAACCTACATTCAAAGAATTTAATAACGCATTAAAGAGTATAAATTCTATTGCACAAAATGCAGATAAGCAAGTAGACAGTATTTCAAAATTAATAGATAGTCTTTTTGGTATTGGAACTTCTGTATTTAATAAAGCAAAAAATCTTTCAGGTGGAATAGCCAAAGGATTTGTAAAAGGTTTAGTTAGTGTTATAAAAATGTTTGTAAAAAAATAATTTATTTGTAAATAAAAATAAAGGAGAAAAAATGTCAGCAGGAAAATTTTTAGCAGGTTTTTTAGTGGGCGGAGCTTTAGGTGCTATCGCCGGAATTCTTTTAGCTCCTCAATCAGGAGAGGAAACAAGAGAATTATTAAATGATGTTTCAAAAGATATGGCTAAAAAAACAGATACAACAATTAAAGATATTCAAATAAAGGCAGATACAGTAGTTTCTGAGCTGCAGCAAAAAGGTGATGAAATAATGGATAAAATCCAATCTGTTATAAATAAACAAAAAAATGAAACTACTGAAAGCTAATTTTTAAGAACTTGGAACCAGTCTTACATAATTTAAAACTTGAACGGAGCCTATATCTGCTCCGGGTGTTGAAGTTGACGCTTCACCAAAAATTTTAGCTTTATAATAATTGCCTGTTGAAGCATTTTTATAAAAAGCACTTTCGTGGTTATCGTCAATAATTCTAATATATTTTGCCATTGATAAATTAGACTTTCCTATATCAAAGTATCCGCTGCCATAAAATTTAGATTGTATATTTGTAGATAATTTGGTGTTTGCGCTTTGATGAGCGTTACTACCCAGAGCACTATATTCTGACGTTCCTGAAGAGGAAATGTTTATCCAGCTAATTCCTCCCCCTGGGTTAGAAGCATTCACATATGGTTTAGAGGGATCTTTATCAATTCCTGCAAAAACCATATAACCTTCTATTGCGTCACCTGATTCTTTTATATACAAATCATTTCCTGTTTTATTTATGATAGGAGCAGGTAATTTAATTGTTATAAACCCTCCGGGACCCAGATGTAAAGGTGAGCTGTCACCGGAGCTTATTCTATTGAAAATAATTCCTGAAGATGTTTCGTCAAAACTTTTTGAGGCAAAATTTCCAATGGGGGTTAGTATTGCTGTATCATTAAGGTTTACATCTTCAGATAGAATATCTGATAAGTAAGCAGCGCTTGATGTAAGCCAATTTATCCCAGTATAATTTGCAGTTATAGGTAGTGGTTCACTAACTGCAGCA
Organism: uncultured Muribaculaceae bacterium; assembly: GCA_964391675.1. Taxonomy (GTDB): domain Bacteria; phylum Cyanobacteriota; class Vampirovibrionia; order Gastranaerophilales; family Gastranaerophilaceae; genus CAYMMX01. The sequence continues at coordinate 34,349 of CAYMMX010000010.1, forward strand.
GACTTTGCTTCCAGATTTATGCCTGATACTCCAAGGAAAGCCAAAAAGAAAGGCTGGGAAAGGTATTGAGATGTAATATTAACTCTGTTAGAACTTGTTACTACATTAACAGTTGCTGTTTTTAAGCCATCTTGTTTTAAGTAATTAAAAGTTGTTTGTGCAATTAAGTTGGCTTGACTTATTTCAGATGCAGCTGCTAATGCTGTTTCTTCAGTTATACTTTGAAGTTTTGCTCGATTTGTTAATGTTATTGTTCCGTCTACGGCAAAGGCAGCAAAAGCCAGAAATATTATTAAGAAAAATATAACAAAAATTAATGTACTTCCAGTTTTTTTATGTTTATTTTTTATTTTCATAATTCCTCTTAGTTTGTAAAAATGTAATTTACATTATAAGGTGTGCCGGATGTTATACTCGATATGCTTACGGAAGTTGGTGCACAGATAACCATGGAGCCCAAAGCAGTTACTTTATATGATGAAGCTGATATATTATCATAATTTCCAACCGAACTGCTAGGCGGTGTTATAATTGCTAAAGCTCTTTTTAAAATCCCATCTACATTTTCGCTTGAAATATCAGTACTGTAATCAACATTAATTGTAGAACCGCTTGTATTATATGCCCAATTATTTTTTAAAGTTGTTATGTCATCAGCATCATCATCGTTAATAATAATTATATTGTAATAACTATTTGGTGAAGTTGTTATAAAACTTTTAAAAGGAGTTGATGTCGCTGAGCATGATGTAGCGGAACAAGTATTTATCATACCTGTTGATAAATTTGCGTTGTATGTATTTGTTCCCGACATTAAAATTGAACCAGTCCAATTAACTAAGGCATAAAGATTTGAGTACCCTAGAGTTTTTGCTGAACTATTTGGAACAAGAAAAATCATTCTTTGCCTGTCTGCTGTTCCGCTTTTCATTATACCGTTTTTAGATGAATTAAAACTATCAAGGCTGGAAAAATCAGCAGTGCTTGACCATATCTTATCAAGATCTGTAGATGTAATGCCACTGCTGTAATTATTAGAACTTATAAATGCAGTAGGAATTGCAGCTGTTGCAAGAAAATCAAATTCTTCGGGTAAAATCCTAAAATAGGTATTTGGTAATGTAAATGCAGGATAATATTTGTAAGTTGCCATAAATATTGAAGTTTGGTTACTTACAACAACAGAAGATACTTTAAGTGCATTTTCACTGTTCAGTGGGACATTATTATTGCTAAGATAAGTTTGTAGTTCAGATGCTACAAGAGAATCAATTGTACTTTTTGTTGTTGATGGACTGATTTTACTGTATATAGATGAAGTCACTGTTTTTAAGCCTTGTGTAAGTGTCATATTTATGTTTAAGGCATAAGCATATTCAGTTAAAACACCCAAAATTATAATCATAAATGGGGCAACAAGTAGAAATTCAATTAATTGTTGAGCTTTTTTCTTTTTAAATAGTTTCATTTTTAAATTTTATAATATTTTTTACAAAAAGTCTAAAATATTTGAAAAAATTAATATTTTATGAAAAAATAAAATAAACTAGCATAGAAGGTTTAAGATTATATGGTTTTCAAAGCAATGATAATGGCTGCTGGTGTAGGTTCAAGGTTAGACCCTCTTACTCAGGATGTTCCAAAACCTCTTGTACCAATAGCAAATCGTCCTGTAATGGATATTTTATTTGAAAGATTAACAGATATCGGGATTAAGGATATTATTGCAAATACTCATTATAAAGCACAGCAGATTATTGACAGGTATAAAGATAATAAAATCGGAATAAATTTTAACTATATTTATGAAAAGGATTTATCCGGAACTGCAGGCGGAGTCAAGAAATGCCAGTTCTTTTTTGATGAAGGGAAAGATTTTTTAGTATTATCTGCCGATGGTCTTTCAAATGCAGATTTAAAATCAGGAATCGAATCTCATAAAAAATCAGGTGCTATTGCAACTATGGGGATTAAAAAAATTAACCTAGAAGAAATTCCTAACTTCGGAGTTGTTGTTACAGATAAAGACGGTTTTGTTAAAGAATTCCAAGAAAAGCCCCTTATAAAAGACGCTAAAAGTGACTGTATTAATACAGGTATTTATATTTTTAATTATGAAATTTTTAATTATATCCCTGCTGATACCTTTTATGATTTTGCAAAAAATGTTTTTCCGGATCTTTTATCAAAGGGAATGAAAATTAATACTTTTGCCGTAAATGAGTATTGGAGCGATATAGGTACAATAGAACAATATATCCAATCTACAAAAGATTTGTTTAATGATTTATATTTAATTAATCATTCCGGAATAATAAAAGGTAAAAATGGTTGTTATATAAAAGGTGATAGTTATATAGCATCGAGTACGCTATTTTTTGGTTGTAATACAATCGGTGAAAATTGCATTATCGGTAAAAATGTTGTTCTCGAAGACTGTATTATATGGGATGATGTTGAAATACATGACAATGTAATATTAAAAAACTGTGTAATTGCATCTCATTCAGAAATTAAAATAAATATGGTTAATCAAATCATAGGACCTAATCAGATAATTTCACATGGTGTCTATAGTTAGTAATTTCAATTAACCTGAGGATATAATCGTAGTACAACAGGCTTATTGGATGATTTTTTTTAAAAAAAATCCATCTATACGTATTAGTACGTTTAAATTACTCAAATTTTTATACAAATTTAAAAATAAAAAATAAATACCATTAAAATTAATGCTTTTGGGCATTTATAGACCATATGGTCTAAATCTTTTTATACACCCAAAATTGTCTTAAAATCAATCTTTATATTGATGATAACCTCCTCTAAAAAGATGTATCATCTCTAATGAAGATACATGAAAAATAATAATTAATGATTTAAAAAGGGGTATAAGGAGGTAATAATTGATGAGAAGAGTGATGGAATTTAAGAAAAAAGCCAGAGTGCTATTAATTGATGACAATTATGAGCATTTAGCGGGTGTCAGAGAGATTATCAATTTAGAAGGTCAGTTTGAAGTTGTAGGAACTTCTACAAGTGCAAATATTGGGATTTCACTTGTAAAAAAACATCGTCCGGATATAGTTTTGATGGATATTAATATGCCAGAAAAAGATGGATTGCAAGCTATTCAAGAGATTGAAAAAATGGATTTAGGGGTGCGTGTTGTTGCTCTAAGCGGATATGATGATGCTGACTTGATATTTCGTGCAATGAAATTGGGTGCAAAGGGATATGTACTAAAAACAATGGCTTCCGCGCAATTGATTTATGCAATAGAAGAAGTTGCAGCAGGAAAAATTTATCTTCCATCCGCTCTTTCATCAAGATTCTTTGAATATTTCCAACGCTCATTTAAAGAAGAAATAAATATTACCTCAGATGAAGAAAACCTTCTTAATTATTTAACTCAAAGAGAAGAAGAAGTTTTGGATTTGTTGACTCAAGGAATCACTTACAAAGGAGTTGCCGGAAAATTATTTATATCAGAAACTACAGTAAAAACACATGTAAATAATATTTTCCAAAAACTTCAGGTAAATGATAGAACTCAAGCAGTTCTTTATGCAATTAATAACGGGTTCGGAAATAAGAAAAAATTAATGATGACAAGTGTGTAATCATTTATGATAAGTAATAACTTATTTTGATATTACTTGTATATTGGGGTAATAAGGTGTATAAAAAAAACAGATTAAAGGATTTAATATATATACAAGATAACAAGCCTTGTAACGAACAGACCATAAAAGGTCTGTTTCGTTCCATTGTCGAACCGATTTTAGAAGAAAATGTTCAAGGTATTGTTTTATTTAGGCTAAATGATAAAAGTAAAAAAGAATTTAATAATATGCTGAAAAGATTAGAATTTTCTAAAACAAAAGTTTACGATTTTTCGGATGTTCCTGTAAGTAATAATTTTGAAAATGTATTAAAAGAAAAAATTTGGAATAATACTGAATTTGTCTATGTTTTAGCAGAAAGATTTGGTGCGTCTCTAATATTTGACTATGAGGAAAGCGATATTGAAAATTTTGCTCAAATATATACAATTTATAATTCAAAATCATTAACAGAGTCTTTTGATATAATTAATTCAAATTCCAATATTGATTTAAAAAAATACGAAGAAAAATGGAATCCTGATAGGCGTGAGAATACTCTTTTAAATAGCTCCATAAGAAAATTACTGGAAAATTTAAATGAAACTAATCAGGAAGTTTTGCTTTCGCAATTGGAAAAAGAAACTATAGCTAAAGAAGATGATTCAGCTTCAAAATTAGAATTTCTACTTACCAAATCAAGTTATATTGCTCACGAGTTGCGAAATTTATTTTCTATTTGTAATTTATACTCTACAATAATTGATAAACAACAAAGCAAGATAACCATTATTGATGAATCTATCAAAAATTCAATTATTAATGCAAGAGATTGTATTAAAAAGTCACTAAAAATGGCAAGTAATCTGATATTTGACTTTAAATCTTTAAGTGGTGCAGATATAAGAGAATATGAATTAAGTTATTTAATAGAGCAGTCTCTTAATCTTTCAAGTATTTATGCAAGTGGAAAAAAAATAAAGTTTACTTGTTTGAATATTGAACCGGTAACAGCACTAGTTGATGAAAATAAATTTATAACGGTTTTAATAAACTTGATTAAAAATGCGGTTGAAAGTATTGAAGATGAGGGCGATATTATTATTGATACCAAATTGGAAGATGATAGTATAAAGGTCAATATATCAAATACAGGTTTTCCTATTAAGCAGGAAATTCAGGAAAACATTTTTAGACATGGTTTTACTACAAAAGAATCCGGTTCAGGCTTGGGATTAGCTATTTGTATAAAAACACTAAGAGAGCAAAGCGCTGAATTAAAACTTGTTAAATCAGATGAGAATTCTACTGAATTTGAAATCACAATCTTAAGAGGAGGTAAGTGATATTTATTTTAAATTCACTTTGATGGGAGGAAAAAATGGACTTAATTTCTACAAGAACAATGGATTTAACTAAACTTGCATTAGACGGTTTGGTACTTAGACAAAAAGCTATAACGGCTAATACTGCTAATGTAATGACACCTGATTATCAAAGAAAAGAAGTTAATTTTGAAAGCCAGCTTAGAGAAATCGTTGAGAAAGATGATTTAAAAACCTATATAAAAGAACAAAACAGTATACAATATAATCCGTCTTCTCTGGATTTAGCTGTTGGCCAAAATCAAAATCCGGGGCTTACGCCTCAACAGGCAAAGTATCTGCAAACTGATATATATAATAATTACAAACCGCAAATTGTTGATGATATTGTCTCCGGTTCCGATAGTAAAGGAAATAATGTTAATTTAGAATCAGAGGTTATGGATATGGCAAAAGTAGGCATGAAATATAATATTTTAGCTACTCTCGAACAAAAACAAATGAGGATTATTGCTGGAGCAATAAAAGGAGAGATGTAGTAAATAAAATAAAAAGTTATTAAATAATTATAACAAAGGAGTATAAAAATGAGTTTTGACGTATTTGATGTAGCAGCTTCAGGAATGAGTGCCCAAAGAGTTAAAATGGATGCAATATCAAGTAATATTGCAAATATTAATACAACAAGAAAACCGGATGGAACAATAGGTCCTTATATAAAAAAAGAGGTTAGTTTTAAATCTATTTATGATGAAAAACTGTCACAAGGGGCTTCGAATTTTTCAAGTAATTCTACTTCTGCAAATTTTGACCCTAATACAGGTCGTTTGAGAATAAATAGTGGAATATCGTTGAATAATGGCCAAATGTCTAACGGAGTAGAAGTTGCATCAATTTCAGACGCCCAAAATCCTATTAAAACAGTCTATGATCCTTCACATCCGGATGCCGATGCTAACGGATATGTGCAACTACCAAATATAAATATTGTAGAAGAAATGGTAGGGATGGTTACAGCGACCAAGGCTTACGAAGCAAATGCTGTTGCTGCTCAAAATGCAAAAGAAATGATGAATACAGCAATGAAAATTTAAATCTAATTATATAAGGAAATCTCATTTATAAAGGAGGATAATATGAATTTTATAAATAGTCTAAGCGGTATGAACCTTAATCCGATTACAAATTATAACAATCAACTTAATAACAATAAAGCATTTGATATTGATTCGGGTGAGATAAGTTTTGATAATATTTTAAATCAGCAAGCATCGTTACAAAATACTTTTACCGTTAAAGGTGGAATTCAGATGAATAATATTGATGATGTTGCCGCAAAATCTGCAATTGAGCCTCTATCTGATAATTCCTCGACAGGAACTTTAATAAAAAGTTTTTCTAATTCTATTAATGGTGGCCTTAATTCTGTAAATAATTCTATACATGCTGCAGATAAAGCTCAAGAAGCTTTAGCAATGGGCGAAGATATAAGTGTTCATGATGTAATGATAGCAGCTGAAAAAGCGGCATTAAGTATGCAAATGACCATGCAGCTTAGAAATAAATTAATTACTGCTTATAATGAAATTAATAATGTAAGAATTTAATAGTATTAATTTATTTAATTAAGCTTGTATAGATGATGTAAAAGAATGTTTACATAATTGAAAATGATAAAAAAAGAAGTTATATTGTTATTATACGTGAAAAAAATACTAATATAGTTAAATAGAGCTTTTCTGTTTAAGGGGATGGAATTGAATAATAATTATTTTAATATGTTAATAGGTGACTTTAAGAAGCTGTGGTCAGGGCTAGATCTTGCCCAAAAATTTGGCATGGTCGCATTGACGGTTGTAACTTTAGTTGTTGCAACATTCTTCTTAGTCAAGTCATTAGAACCTAATTGGTCTGTTCTATATACCGATCTATCTGAACCTGATGCTGTAGCAATTACTGAAAGTTTAAAGAAAAACGGTTACGCTTATAAAATTGCAGATGATCAAAAAACAGTGCTTGTCCCTGCCGAGCAAAAAGATAATTTGAGAGTTTTTGTTGCAGAGAACGACTTAATAAAAAATTCTACACCAGGTTTCGAATTGTTAGATGATATGCAACTTGGTTCTACTGATTTTAAAAATCAATTAACAAGACAAAGAATTTTTCAAGGCGAGTTGACTCGTTCAATTGAGAAAATGAACGGTATAAAAAATGCCAGAATCCAAATAGCCGAACCCGAACGTTCTATATTTGAAGAAAAAGATGAAGAACCAACGGCTTCTGTTATGCTTATACTTCAGCCGGGTTATAAACTTAAAAATTATCAAGTTAAAGCAATCAAAAATCTTGTAGCGTATTCAGTACCAAGAATGGATCCGGAAAGAGTTTTTATTACCGATCAAAACGGAAATAGTTTAGATGATTCTGCAGGTAAAAATTCAAATGATATGGAAAGTTTTAAATCAAATTTTGAAAAAGATACTGCCGCAAAAATTTCAACTGTACTTGAAAAAATTATGGGAAGAGGAAATGCAACTGTTCAAGTTAGTGCAGATATAAATTTTGACAGTGCAAAGTCAACAATAGAGAGTTATATTCCAGTCAGTGATAAATCACAAGGAGTCTTAACCGCATCTCAAACCGAAGACGAAGTTTATACAAATCCAAATGGGGCTCAAGTTCCTGCTGCTACAGCAAGTTCAGGGAATAAAAATTTAAATTATACAAAACAAAAAAGTTCTACTAATTATAGTGTTTCAAAAGAAATCAAGCAAGTTGTATATGCTCCCGGTTCTGTAAAACGAATGACAATAGCTGTTGCTGTTAATAAAATTTTAACGGCAAAAGAAAAAGAGGAAATTCAAAATCTTGTGCTTTCAGCAAGCGGAGCAGATTACAATCGAGGTGATGTAATTACTGTTTCAAGTTTGCAATTTGAATCCTTGGCAGAGGATAAATCAGCAAAAGAAGAAATGCAAAAAAATCTTGAAAAGGATCACGCAATAGAACTTTGGACAACTAAAATAGGACCGTTAGCGGTTGTGTTGATTTTGGGATTAACTGCACTTTTAGTAATTAAAAACTTATTTAATGCTGGCGGCGGTGTTGCTATTGCAAGACAAGAAGAACCTTATAATGCAAAAGCTTTTGAAGCCCAGCTTCCTACAATAAAAGAAGAAGTTACCGAAGAAATTCAAAGAGAAGCCCTTCCTCAAATCGAAGCTCATTTAGATCCTGAATTGGAGCGGGTTAGAATGGAATTAAATGATACAATTTTAGCTGACCCTGCTGAGGCAGCTAAGTTACTTACATCATATATTAAGGATTAATGGCCGTGGCAAATGATATGGAATTAGAATCAATGACAGCAACACAGAAAGTGGCAGCACTTTTAATTGTGTTGGGTCCTGCTACGGCGTCAGAGGTTTTAAAAAACGTTCGTGATGAAGAATTGCTAGAGCAAGTTACACTTGATATCGCAAGTTTAAATAAAGTTTCTACAGAAATTTTAAATGGAATATTAGAAGAGTTTAGAGCTATTTTTGAAGCAAGCAATTATCTTTCCACAGGGGGTATGGATTATGCCAAAGAGTTGTTAGAGAAGGCATATGGTGGAGATCAGGCAAAGAGAATACTTGATAGATTAGTAGTTTTAATGAACTCAAACCCTTTTCAATTTTTTAACGAAGCTGACCCTGGACAGCTTGCGACTTCTTTTCAAAATGAAAATCCTCAATTGATTGCATTAATAATGGCCTACTTGAAACCGGAACATTCCGCACAGGTTTTGAATTATTTACCGGCAGAGGTTCAGGCTCAAGTTGCTGTCAAAATTGCTGATATGGATACAACAAATCCTGAAATCCTTTCAGATATTGAAAAAATTGTCGAAAGCAAGTTTTCTTCAGTCGTTGTTCAGGATTTTTCAAAAGCAGGTGGTGTTGAATCTTTAGCTAATATTTTAAACCATGCGGATAGAGCTACAGAAAGAAATGTTATTGAATTGTTAGAGGTTCAAAGTCCTGAACTTGCAGAAGAAGTTCGTGAATTGATGTTCGTATTTGAAGATATTGTTAATCTTGAAGACAGAGCAATTCAAAGAATTCTTCGTGAAGTTGATACAAAAGATTTAGCCATGTCTTTAAAAGGAACAAAAGAAGACGTTAAGGAAAAAATATTTAAAAATATGTCCGAGCGTGCTCAAGCTATGCTAAAAGATGAAATGGAATATATGGGACCTGTCAGAGCAAGAGAGGTTCAAGAAATCCAAAGTAAAATTGTCGGTATAATAAGAACACTTGAAGTTGCAGGTGAAATTATTGTTTCACGTGACAATAATGAGGATGAATTAATTGAGTAGAATTAATAGAAATAATATACAATTGGGCGATTCTTTTGTCGTTCCGATTGAGCAAAGTGCTCATAATAAAAAAATTCAAGAAGCGCTAGATAAAGAAAAAGAAATAATCTTACAAGCAGAGCAAAAAGCACAGGAAATTATAGATAATGCTGTTGCAGAAGGGCAAAAAATAATAGAGGATTCAAAAAATCAAGCATTATCAGAAGTTGATTTGATTACTCAGCAAGCTCATGATGAAGGCTTTGAGGCAGGACGTTTAGAGGGGCTTGACAATATTACAAGTGAACTTCAAGATAAGATTGTTGCGATTGATAATTTTGCAAAAAGTAATTTTGATATAAAAAATAATATAGTAAAATCAGCCTATTCAGATATAATAAAACTAGTTATAGAAATAGCTCATAAAGTTTGTTCAAAATCATTGGAACTTAATGATAATTTATTGAAAGAAATAACTCAAAATGCAATTCAATCTTTAAAAGATAAAGAGGAAATAACTATAATTGTTAATCCCGAAATGTCAGAGAAAATTTATGCAATTTCAGATGAATTGCGTGAAAAAATACCCCAATTATCATCAATAAAAATAATTGAGGATAGTAGTGTTTCACCGGATGGAACAATTGTTGAATCCCCTTTATCAAGAGTGGATTCAAGAGTAAAATCACAGATTGATGAAATTGCTGATAAATTATTATCAAAGATTGATTCAACACCGAGTGAAGAATTTTTAGAAGAATCTCAAAATGATTAAATTAGATGAATATTCAAAAATAATAAAAGAAACCAAATCTATACGCGAAATTGGAAAAGTTATTGAAATTATAGGTTTGATAATCGAAGCTGACGGTCCACAAGCTAGTATAGGCGATCTTTGTTATATATATTCAAAGTTTGACGAAGCACCTATTTGGGCTGAAGTTGTAGGTTTCAGACATCCAAGAATCCTGCTTATGCCTCTCGGTTTAATGGAAGGATTACAACCCGGTGCTATTGTTGTTAATACAGGAGCACCTATGAAAATTAAAGTAGGAGAACAACTTTTAGGACGAGTTTTAGATGGTTTGGGGAGACCAATTGATAATCTTGGAGATATAAATTCTCAGACATTATACTCTACTCATTCAGAAGCAATTAATCCTTTAAAAAGGAGAAGAATAACGGAGCCGCTCTCTTTGGGTATAAAAGCTGTAGATGGTTTTGTTACTGTTGGAAAAGGGCAAAGATTAGGTGTTTTTGCGGGTTCCGGAGTTGGTAAAAGTACTACACTTGCAATGATGGCAAAAAATACTTCAGCTGATTTAAATGTAATTGCATTAGTAGGTGAGCGCGGTCGTGAAGTCAGAGAATTTATTGAAAAAACTCTCGGGGTAGAAGGAATGAAAAGAACGGTTGTTGTAGCCGCAACTTCTGAACAGCCTTCTTTGGTTAAAATAAAAGCAGCACATGTCGCAACTTCGATTGCAGAATATTTTAGAAATACAGGAAGAGATGTTTTATTTATGTTAGATAGTATTACACGTATTTCAATGGCTCAAAGAGAAGTTGGACTTGCTATCGGAGAACCACCTGCAACAAGAGGCTATACTCCATCTGTTTTTGCACAAATGCCAAAATTATTAGAACGTGCAGGAAGTAACGAAAAGGGTACTATGACAGGACTATATACTGTATTAGTAGAAGGCGATGATTTTAATGAACCTATTTCTGATACTGCAAGAAGTATTCTTGATGGACACATTGTTTTATCAAGAGAACTTGCACATAAAAATCATTATCCGGCCGTTGATATTTTGCAATCTATAAGCAGGGTTATGCCTGATGTTACAAGTGAAGAACATCAAAGTGCCGCAGGTAAAATAAGGAATTTACTTGCAGTATATAAAAAAAATGAAGACTTAATTAATATTGGTGCATATGTTAAGGGCTCTGATAAAAATTGTGATAATGCAATTCGCATGATGGATAAAATAAATGATTTCCTTCAGCAAAAAATTGAAGAAAAATTTGAGTACGATAAAATAATTGAGGATTTAATTAATCTTATTCAATAATTATTACAAAGTGTAAATACTTATTTGTCCAGTAATAACCTAAATATTGATATTATGAAAATAATAATTAAAAAATTTTTTTTAAAAAAAGGTTACATGACTATTTTTTATGTTAACCTAACTATATAAGAGTGAGGACGTGCATTATGGAACTACTTTACGAGGGAAAGGCCAAAGAGATTTACAAAGGCGAAAACTCGGGCGAAATACTGATAAAGTATAAAGATAGTGCGACTGCATTTAATGGTGTGAAAAAAGAGATAATAAATGGAAAAGGACGATTAAACTTGATGTTTGCTCGTCATTTTTTTACCCTTTTGGAAAATGAAGGCATTAAAACACATACTGTCAAATATATTGATGATTTGAGTATGATTGCAAAACGTGTTGAAATTGTTTTGCTAGAAGTTGTTATTAGAAATTATGCAGCCGGCTCTATTTGTAAACGAAGTAATTATGAAAAAGGTTTTAAATTTGAAAAACCTTTATTTGAAATTTTTTACAAAGATGATTCACAAAATGATCCTTTAATTTCTGAAAATTATGCAATAGAAAATGGTATTGCAACAAAAGAAGAAATTAAAAAGATTAAAAATGAGGCTTTAAAAATTAATGAAATTTTAAGTAATTATTTAAAAACAAAAAACATTACACTTGTCGATTTCAAATTAGAATTTGGTAGATTACCAAGTGGTGAAATAATTTTAGCCGATGAAATTTCTCCTGATACTTGCCGTTTTTGGAAATTAGGCACTATGGATTCATTAGATAAAGATGTATTTCGAGAAGAAAAAGGGAGCATTATAGAAAGTTATTCAAAACTTGCAGAAATAATAGGAGTTAGATAATGAAATATAAAGCAAATATTGTTGTAACATTAAAAGATGGTGTTAGAGACCCACAAGGAAGCGCAATAGCTACTATATTAAAGCGTACAAATATAGAAAAAAAACCAAATGTCGGAGTCGGCAAATTCTTTTCTATAGAGATTGAAGAAAATTCGGAAGAAAATGCAAAAGAAAAACTAAATCATATTGCAAATGAAGTTTTATCAAATCCTATTTTAGAAAAATATGAAATAACAAAATTTGAGGTATTATGAAGACTGAAATTAAATCAAACATAAAGGTTGGTATTGTAGTTTTTCCGGGAACAAATTGTGATAGAGATACCTTTATGGCTTGTGAAGAATTCGGATGGGATGCAGAATATATTTGGCATTTTTCTACAAATTTAGATGGTTATAATGTAATTTTTTTACCGGGTGGTTTTTCTTACGGAGATTATATTAGATCAGGTAGATTAGCTAAATTTAGTCCGGTTATGCAGACTGTAAAAGAATTTGTTGATAAAAAGCAAGGTTTTGTGGTTGGAATCTGCAATGGATTTCAAATCCTTTGTGAAACGGGGCTACTTCCTGGAGTTTTAACGGATAATTGGAATACGCGATTTATTTGTAACATGCAAAAACTCAAATTATCAGATTCGCAAGAAATAGAATTACCTATTGCTCATGGTGAAGGTCGTTATATTGCTGAAGCTGAAACAATACAAAAATTAAAAAATAAAAATATGATTTTTCTTACATATCAAAATAATCCAAACGGATCGACGGAAGATATTGCAGGATTATACGACAGAGAGCGAAAGATTATAGGAATGATGCCGCATCCGGAGAGAGCTTTTTTTAATGAAACAGGGAATGTTGATGGGAAGAAAATTTTTGAAATTATTAAGGAAGGATTAAGTAATGTTGACGCTAACTAAAAATTTATATTCACAACTGGGACTAACAGATTCAGAATATGAAGAAATAGTAAATCAATTAGGACGAGAACCTAATGAAACGGAGACTTATCTTTTTTCAGCTATGTGGTCAGAACACTGCGGATATAGTCATTCCAGAAAGTATTTGTCCAGATTTCCCAAAATAGGTTCTTTATATGCAGAAGAAAATGCCGGAGGGGTACAAATAGGGAACCAAGTAGTTTTTTTTAAAGCAGAAAGTCATAACCATCCATCTGCAGTAGAGCCTTTTCAGGGTGCAGCTACAGGTATAGGCGGTATAATCAGAGATGTTTTAGCCCTTGGTGCACGTCCGATTGCTCTTTTAAATTCATTAAAATTTGGCAGAATAGATGAAGGTATAAATTCAAACCATGCAAAAAATCTTTTTGACGGAGTGGTTAAAGGAATCTCTGCTTATGGCAATTCAATTGGTGTTCCGACTGTAGCAGGCGAAGTCGGTTTTGATAGTTGTTATTGCGCATCTCCGTTAGTTAATGTTATGGCAGTTGGTATTATTGATAAAAAAGATATTAAATTATCAGCGGCACCGGTTAATCAATATGTTGTAATTGTAGGTTCTCATACAGGCCGTGATGGAATCCACGGCGCAAGTTTTGCTTCTAAGGAACTGAGTGAAAATTCAAATCAAGACAGACCTTCTGTTCAAATAGGTGATCCTTTCGTTAAAAAACTTTTAATTGAATCTACTTTAGAAATTTTAAAACTGGATGAGGTATTAGCTTGTCAAGATTGTGGTGCAGCAGGACTTTTAAGTTCAACAAGTGAAATGGCTTACAAAGGTAATTGCGGAATGGAGCTTTATTTGGATAAAGTTCATTTAAGAGAAAAAGATATGCAGCCATGGGAAATAATGCTTTCTGAAAGCCAAGAGAGAATGATTTTTGTAACTACAAAACAAGGTGTACAAAAGGTTTTAGATATTGCTCAAAAATACGAAATTCCGGCAAGAGAAATAGGAAAAACTATTGCAGAAAAAGAATATAGATTATTTTTCAATGATAATCAAATTGCAAATGTTTCACCTTCTATTTTAAATAATGGAATATTATATGATTTATGTGAGGATGAGCCTGAGTATATAAAAGAATTCAAAGATAAAGTATGTGACTTTGATATCGATATTGAACAGGCTGTTGAAAAACTTGTTTCTGATCCCAATTTCGCGTCAAAAAAATGGGTTTATTCCCAGTATGATCATATGGTAGGTAACAGGACTTCAATTACCCCTGCAAAAGCTGGTTCTGCAGGTATTTGGATTAAAGAAGAGAATTGTATTATAGGTTTAACAATGGATTCAAACGGCAGGCAAGTCTTTTTGGACCCTTATAACGGTAGTAAAAATACAGTTTATGAAAGCTATAGAAATCTTGTTTCTTCAGGTTTTAAGCCTCTTGGAATAACTGATTGTCTTAATTATGGAAATCCCGAGAAGGATGAGGTCGGATATCAATTTGTAAAATCGATAGACGGTATATCGGATGCGTGTAAAGAACTTTTTATTCCTGTCGTTTCCGGAAATGTTTCGTTTTACAATGAATGTGAAGATTTAAGAGTATATCCTACACCAACCATCGGAATGATTGGTGTAGCGGGTATAAATGATACAATTAAGGCAGAATTTAGATTAAATGAAACGATTTATTTAATCGGTAAAAAAATTGATGATAATTCAAAAATAGGTTCGTCTCTTTACCAAATGAGCTTTTTTAACTTTATAGGAGGAGAGATTGATAAAGTAGACATTGAACTGGAAAGAAAATTAGAAAATGCTATTTTTTATTTACGAGATAAAAAACTTTTAAACGGCGCAGTGGATGTTTCAGAAGGCGGGCTTCTGGGGGCATTACTGGAAGGTTTATTTAATGGCAATTGCGGATTCAGTGGCAGTTTAATAAATACTAAAAATAAACTTATATCACTTTTTGGCGAAATAAGCGGAAGATACTTGATATCAACCAATAATGAAACCGAATTATTAAAATACTGTATTAATAATTCGGTTCCTTTATTTAAACTTGGAAAAACAGATAATACAGATAAAATTTTATTTGACGGTTATCAATTTAGTTTAAATAAATTAAAAGGAATTTACTCTACTGTAATAGAGAAGGAAATTACTAATGTTTAGCGACAAATTAGGAGAAGAATGCGGAATTTTCGGTGGATTTTGTAAAGATGATGATGTCGCATCATATATAAGGACAGGTTTATTTAAACTTCAGCACAGAGGGCAAGAAAGTGCAGGTATTTCTTCAGGTGAAGAATCACAAACTCTTCATAAAGCTAAAGGGCTTGTTATGGAAGTGTTTGATGAACTTTCAATGCAAAAATTAAAAGGCAGATTTGGAATAGGGCATGTGAGATATTCAACTCAGGGTGGGTCAAATTCTTTGAATGCTCAGCCGTATTTAATAAATTACCTTAACGGACAGGTTTCATTGGCTCATAACGGAAACATAAAAAAAGCAATGAGAATTCGTGAAAAATTTGAAAAAATAGGTGAGGTTTTTATAACAAGTTCTGACTCGGAGGTTTTGTTAAAGAGAATTGTTTTTGGACTAAAAAAACCTCCAAAGAATTGGACATTTGAAGAAGTAGGAAAATGTTTAAATGAGGATTTTGCAGAAGGTTCTTATTCCGTTGCATTTTGTTTGCCAAACAGAGTATTAGCCTATAGAGATCCTTTAGGTTATCGTCCTTTAATGTTTTGTGAAGCAGAGCAGGGATATTTTATAGCAAGTGAAGATGTTGCATTTGGATTGCTTAATGTAATAAAAGTTGTAGAAATTCAACCGGGTTGGGGTGTTGAAATTACAGAACAGGGTTATGAGATTAAACAATATGCCAAAGAAGTTGCAGAGCAAAAATGTGTTTTCGAGCACATTTATTTTTCAAATCCGGCATCAAACGTTTTTGGAAGTAATGTTTACAAATCAAGAACAGAATTAGGGAAAATGCTTGCAAAAAGAGATGATGTAAATGCCGATATTATTGTTCCGGTTATGGAAAGCGGTTTCGCTGCTGCAGTCGGATATGCGAGAGAATCAGGAATTGATTTTGAGATGGGACTTTTGAGAAATCACTGGGTTGGAAGATCTTTTATTCAACCTACTCAACAATCAAGAATTAAAAAGGTAAGAGAAAAGTTAATACCGATTAAACCTATTGTTGAAGGTAAAAGAATTATTCTTATTGATGATAGCTTAGTAAGAGGAACAACATCAAAAGAAATAGTAAGAATGCTTCGTGAAGCAGGAGCAAAAGAAATTCATTTTAGATTAGCAAGTCCAATGATAGTTAATACTTGTGATTGGGGTGTTGATATTCCAACAAAAGAAGAACTTATTGCAAATGTTTGCAAAAAAGAAGAGGCAATAGCAAATTATATTGGTGCAGATAGTGTAAAATATTTACCTTTTGAGGCTCTCAAAGAATTTTTTGGTGAAAAGGGCTGGTGTTATAAGTGTTTTGTATCAAAAAATAAAAATAAAATATTAGATGGAGAAAAAGAATGCAAGCAACCTATGAAAATTCCGGTGTCAGTATAAATGCCGGCAATATGCTTACACAGATTTTGAATAAAGAAATAAAAAATGACAATATAGGAAATTTTGCGGGATTATACGAACATCCTTATATTCCTGAGTATTATCTTGTAGGCTGTACTGATGGTGTAGGAACAAAAGTTATACCACTTGCAAAAAGAGGTTTAATTGAAACAATTGCAATTGATTTAATTGCTATGAACTTAAATGATTTAATCTGTACCGGTGCAAAGCCCTTATTTTTCTTGGATTATTTTGCAACTAATAAATTAGATGTCGAAATTACTTCAAAATTTGTTATTGCTTTAAAAAATGAGCTTTTAAAATATAATTGTACTCTTTTGGGTGGGGAAACGGCAGAGCTTGGTAGTTTAATTAAAGAAAACCATTTTGATGTAGGTGGTTTTATGGTTGGAATTATAAGAAAAGATTCTGTTCTAAAAAAAGAAAATGTTCAAGAAGGTGATATTGTAATTGCACTAAAATCTTCAGGGCCTCATTCAAACGGATATTCTTTGATTAGAGCATTAAATGATAGCGGGCAATTAGACAATATATTATTTGAAATTGCATTAAATCCCACATATATTTATGCAAATGAAATTAATGAAATAGTTGAGAAAAATTTGGCACATGCTTGTGCAAATATCACAGGAGGAGGAATTGAAGATAATTTGAGCCGTTCAATTCCTGATGATATGCTTGCTGTTATTGATAAAAATAAAATTATAAAGCAACCGCTGTTTGAAAAACTTGAGCAATTAGTAGGTGAGCAAGAAGCTTATAAAACATTCAATATGGGAGTAGGATTTTGTATAATAGCTCCCGAAAAAAACTCGAATGAAATATTTAAAATTTGTGAAAAATACAGCCCTGAAATAATAGGAAAAATAGAAAAAAATGAAATACAACGTTCTGATATACGGATCAGGTGGGCGTGAACACGCTTTAGCGGATAAAATTTTGCAATCACCTCTCCTTAATAAGCTTTTTTTAACTTTACCCAACGATGGGTTTAAGACTTTGGGTGAGGAAATTACATTTATAAATTTTGAAGATTTAGCGAAAAAATGTGTACAAAAAAGTATTGACTTAGTTGTAATTGGCCCTGAAGCTCCGCTAAATCAAGGAATTGTTGATATTTTAAATAATTTTGGAATTAATTGTATCGGCGTTAATAAAAAATGGGCACAATTAGAGAGTTCTAAAAAATTTGCAAAAGAATTCATGATAAAACATGATATTCCAACGGCAAAATATTATGTTGTTAATTCTAAAGAAGAAATAGATTCAATATTGTCTGAATTTATAAGCCCCCCTGTATTAAAAGCAGATGGTTTAGCTGCAGGTAAAGGTGTTCATTTAAGTGCAGATATGTATGATGCTAAAAGAACTTTAGAAAAATTTTTAGATGGTAAATACGGAGATGCTTCTTCTTGTGTCGTAGTCGAAGAAAAATTGGAAGGAGATGAACTTTCGATTATTTCAATTTTTGATGGAAAAAAACTTTTACCGTTTATCCCGGCAAGAGATTATAAAAGACTATATGATGGACAATTAGGACCTAATACAGGCGGTATGGGAGCATATTGTCCGGTTGTGCTTTCTAATGTACAAAAAAATGATTTAAATAAATATTTAGAAAAATTAGAAAAAGCTTTAATAAAAGAAAATGCTAATTTTTCGGGAATTATTTATTCAGGTTTGATGCTGACAAAGGATGGTATTAAAGTTTTAGAATACAACATGAGATTTGGTGATCCGGAAACTCAGCCTTTAATGTGCCATTTAAATAGTGATTTATTAGAAATTTTTATTATGGCAACTCAGAAAAAACTTTCCCAAGTAAGCTTAAACTGGAAAGATGGAATAACAATTGCTGTTGTTGTAGCATCTAAGGGTTATCCTGAAAAGCCTAAAACAGGTTGTTTAATTTCAGGGTTAAGAGAACTTTCTGAGAATTATAAAGCAAAAATATTTTATGCAGGGGTAAAAGTAAATGAAGATAATTTGATGATTTCAGAGGGCGGCAGAGTTTTCGCAGTTTGTAAAACAGGTGAAAGTATTGATTTAATCAGGGGTGATATCTATAGTATAATTAATAAAATTGATTTTAAAGATAAAATTTATAGAACGGATATCGCTGAAGTTTTAGTTGAAAAATAAGGAAATAAAAATGAAAGAATTAGTTATTATCGCAGGATCTGAAAGCGATGAAAAATTAGTAAATGAAGGATTAAAGATTTCTAAAGAGCTTAAAATTGAAACAGAATTTAAGATATACTCAGCTCATAGAAATCTTGAAGAGCTTCTTGAATATATAGACAAAATTGAGCAGGTAGGAAAAACAAAGGTGATAATAGCGGTTGCAGGACTTGCTGCAGCACTTCCGGGTGTTGTGGCTGCAAAAACAAAAATTCCCGTAATAGGTGTACCTGTTGATGGTGGTCCATTAAATGGTATTGATGCATTGCTTTCAATCGTTCAAATGCCTAAAGGACTCCCTGTGGCAACCATGGCTATAGGAAAAGCCGGCATGATAAATTCAATTCATTTTGCAAAAAGAATTTTGGATTTGATTTAATAATTAATTATACAAGGAATACATTGTAATAGTATAAATATAAGATTTTTCACTATATTTATAAAAATAGTTATATAAGGAGAAAAAATGTTAGAAATAAAAGAAGGATTAACCTTTGATGATATATTATTAATACCTCAGGAATCATCAGTTTTGCCCTACGAAACAGATTTAACAACATATTTGACAAGAAATATTAAACTTAATATTCCAATAATGTCAGCTGCTATGGATAGTGTAACAGAAAGTGATATGGCTATCGCAATGGCAAGACAGGGTGGTATTGGTATAATTCACAAAAATTTGTCAATAGAAGCTCAGGCAAATGAAGTCAATATTGTTAAAAAATCAGAAAGCGGTATGATATCTAACCCTATAACAATTGAGCCTGAGCAAAGATTACATGAAGTTTTAGAAATAATGGCAAAATTTAAGATTTCAGGGCTGCCTGTTACTGTTGATAATAAGCTTGTAGGGATTTTAACTAACAGGGATTTAAGATTCGAGGAAAATTTAGATTTAAAAGTCAAAGACATTATGACAAAGGATAATTTAATTACGGCACAAGAGGGAATTTCTTTAGAACATGCAAAATCTCTTTTACACCAGTATAGAATTGAAAAATTGCCTATAGTTTCATCAAAAGGTAATTTAGTTGGTTTAATTACTATTAAAGATATTAAAAAAGCCATCGAATATCCGGATTCAACTAAAGATGAAAAAGGCAGGTTAAGGGTAGGTGCTGCAATCGGTCCTGCAGGAGATAAATTGGAAAGGTTAGAAGCATTAATTAACGCTGGAGCTGATGTTATAACAATTGATACTGCGCATGGACATTCAAAAAATGTTATAGAGTCAATAAAAGAAATAAAAAAATGTTTCACAAATGTTGAATTAATTGCAGGCAATATTGCTACAGCAGAAGCTTGTGAGGCTTTAATCGATGCCGGAGCAGATGCGGTAAAAGTCGGTATAGGTCCCGGTTCAATATGTACAACAAGAATAGTAACAGGGATTGGTGTGCCTCAACTTACGGCAATTAGTGATGCCGTAAGTATTGCAAAAAAGAAAGATGTTCCTGTAATTGCAGATGGCGGGATTAAATATTCAGGTGATATGGTAAAGGCACTTGCTTTTGGTGCAGATGTTGTTATGTTGGGTTCACTTTTAGCCGGTGTTGAAGAATCACCGGGGGAAACTATTTTATATCAGGGACGAACTTATAAAATGTATAGAGGGATGGGCTCTATAGGTGCTATGAAATGTGGATCCAAAGACAGATATTTTCAGGCGAATGTAAAAAATGAAAATAAATTTGTTCCTGAAGGTATAGAAGGAAGAGTCCCTTATCGTGGATCATTGGCTTCAAATATTTATCAAATGGTAGGTGGTATTAAATCAGGAATGGGCTATATTGGTTCAAGGACGCTTCCAGAATTGCAAAAACGTGCAAAATTTGTAAAAATATCATCCAGCGGACTTAAAGAAAGCCATGTTCATGATGTTATTATAACAAAAGAAGCACCTAATTATAGAGTAGAGAATTAAGGACAGAAAATGAATAACAAATTTGATAAAGTTTTAATATTAGATTTTGGTTCACAATATACACAATTGATTGCCAGAAATATACGGGAGTTAAATGTTTATTGTGAGATTCATCCGTTTAATATGTCGCTGGATTTTATTAAAAACTTTAATGCAAAAGCTATCATTTTATCCGGTGGTCCTTGTAGTGTTTATGAAGATGGAGCTCCTTCTGTCTCCAATGAAATTTTCGAATTGAACTTACCGATTTTGGGTATATGTTACGGAATGCAATTAATTTGCCATATGTTGGGCGGAAAAGTTAAGAAAGCGGAGAAAAAAGAATTTGGACAATATGAAATGGATATTATTCAAACTTGCCAATTGTTTAGTGATATTAAAACACCAACAATAGTTTTAATGAGCCATGGAGATAGTGTTGTTGGTATTCCGAATGATTATATTGCAACAGCAAAGTCTGAAAATACACCATACTGCGCAATAAGACATCATGAGAAACCTATTTTCGGTATTCAATTTCACCCCGAAGTTATACATTCTGTTGATGGAGTTCAAGTTTTAAGTAATTTCTTATTTAAAATTGCTAAACTTCAAGCTAACTGGAACATGGATAATTTTATTAAAGCTAAGATTGAAGAAATAAAAGATACTGTTGGCAATGATAATGTGGTGTTAGGACTATCAGGAGGAGTTGATAGTTCTGTTGCAGCTGTTTTAATTAATAAAGCTATAGGAAAACAACTTAAATGCATTTTTGTTAATAATGGTGTATTAAGATTAAATGAAGGTAAAAAGGTTCAGGATTTATTTAAGGGATATTATGATATAGATTTAACTTATATTGATGCTTCTGATGAATTTTTAACAGAGTTAAAGGGTATTGATGATCCTGAAAAAAAGCGTAAAATTATCGGACATAAATTTGTTGAGGTTTTTGACAAAGAAGCTAAAAAAATCGGAGGTGTAAAATATCTTGCGCAAGGAACACTTTACCCTGATGTTATTGAGAGTGTTTCTTTTAAAGGCCCTTCTGATGTTATAAAAAGTCATCATAATGTAGGTGGTTTACCTGAAAAAATGAATTTAAAATTACTTGAGCCATTCAGAGAACTTTTTAAGGATGAAGTTAGAGAGATTGGAAGAAAGTTAAACATGCCTGATGAGATTATAAATCGTCAGCCGTTTCCTGGTCCGGGTTTAGCTGTGAGAATTATTAGCGACATTACAAAGGAAAAGATTGAAATTTTGCAAAAAGCTGATGATATAGTTGTTTCAGAAATTAAATCTGCAGGACTTTATAATGAGCTTTGGCAATCTTTTGCTGTTTTGCTTCCTATTAAAACGGTCGGTGTAATGGGTGATGAAAGAACTTATGAAAATGTTTGTGCAGTTAGAGCAGTAACATCTCAAGATGCAATGACTGCTGATTGGGCAAAAATTCCTTATGACGTTTTAGAAAGAATTTCCGCAAGAATAATTAATGAGGTTAGCGGAATTAATAGAGTAGTTTACGACATATCTTCTAAACCCCCGTCTACTATTGAGTGGGAGTAAATAATTGAATATTATTTTTATGCACAGGAATTTTCCTGCACAATTCAAGAATATACTATTTGAGCTTGCAAAAAATCCAAATAACAAAATTATTTTTATATCAAATAATGTTAATCAAAAAATTGAGGGTATTGAAATTATAACTTATGATGTTAAAGTGCAAGGGAGTAAAGATGAGTATTTAAATTTTTATAATGAATCTTTTATGCATGGGTGCGCTGTCGCAAAAATTTTAGATAACTTGAAAAATAATGGATTTAAACCGGATATAATTTATGGGCATAGTTGGGGTGAAACAATGTTTGTTAAAGATATTTATCCGGATGTTCCTTTTTTATGTTATTTTGAATGGTTTTATAATTCAATCGGAAGTGATTTTGATTTTCTCATCAAAAACCATTCAGATGAAGATAGGGCAAAATTACGTTGTAAAAATTCATCAATATTAGTGGATTTATGCAGTTGTGATTATGGGATAACACCGACTAACTGGCAAAAAGAGCAGTTTCCTAAAGAGTTTCAGCATAAAATTAAAGTTATTCATGACAGTATTGATACTGATATGTGCAAACCTGATGAAAATGCTGAATTTTTAATTAAAGATAAAAATATTGTATTAACAGCTAAAGATGAAGTTATAACTTATGCTACAAGAGGGATGGAACCATATAGAGGGTTTCCTAATTTCATGAAGTCTGTTGAAATATTATTAAAAAAACGTCCTAATGTTCAAGTTGTAATTGCGGGAGAAGACGAAGTTTTTTATGGCATGAAATTAATTGACAATACATATAAGAAATTAATGTTGGGGGAATGCGATATTGATTTATCACGAGTTCATTTTGTAGGAAAACTTGATTTTAAGGAATATATAAGGCTTTTACAAATTTCATCAGTACATGTATATTTAACCGTTCCGTTTGTTTTATCTTGGTCTTTATTAGAAGCAATGTCTTGTGGATGTTGTGTTCTTGCATCTAATACAAAACCTGTTTTAGAATTTGTTGAGGATAATAGTAATGGATTATTGTTTGATTTTTTCAATATATCAGAATTAGTTTATAAAATGGAACTCGCTGTTTGTAATAGAGAAAAAATGATTAAATTAAGAGAATCCGCACGTAAATTAATAGTTGATAAATATTCAATCTCGAAAATAATACCTCAACAATTGAGTATTTTAAACGATTTTAAAATGTAAAATTAATTTTACTATTCTTAATTACATCTAAATTTATCAATTGAGCCTCGATTACTTTTAATGAATCAATAAATAAGATTATAGCAAAAATATCTTACAAAATAAGTATATGAATTAATAAGCATTTTCTTTTAGCCATGTTTCATTAATATCAATTATTTTTTCCATAGCCTCAGGAGCCGGTCCTCCTACTACTTTTCTCTTTTTAATGGAATTTTGAATAGATATTGTATTAAAAATATCTGTTTCAAATTTCGAATCAACAACACTGTATTCTTCTAAAGTTAGGTCTTCCAAATTCTTTCCGGCTTTAATACAGTAAGAAACGAGTTTACCGGCTTTATCATGAGCATCTCTGAATGGAATATTCTTTTTAACAAGATAATCAGCAATATCTGTAGCATTTAAAAATCCTGTTTTTGTTGATGAAAGCATTTTATCTTTATTAATACTTATTTTATTTAACATTTCTGCAAGAATTGAGAGACATTTTTTTACAGTATCAACTGCATCAAATAAGGGTTCTTTATCTTCTTGCATATCTTTGTTGTAAGCCAGAGGAAGAGCTTTCATTGTTGTTAGAAGTGCAATTAAACTTCCGTAAACTCTACCTGTTTTGCCCCTTATTAATTCCGGAATATCCGGATTTTTCTTTTGAGGCATTAAACTGCTTCCTGTTGTATAACCGTCATCAATTTCTATAAAATTGAATTCATAACTTGACCAAAGAATCAGTTCTTCACTGAATCTGCTCAAATGCATCATTATAAGAGATAAACTGCTCAATGTTTCTATTGTAAAATCTCTGTCTGAAACTGCGTCAAGACTGTTTAAGCATATATTGTCAAATTCAAGATATTTTAGTGTTTTGTATCTGTCTATGTTATGAGGACTTGTTGCAAGAGCCCCTGCACCCAAAGGCATCTGGTTTATTCTTTTATAGCCGTCCTCAAGTCTTTGAAAGTCTCTTTTAAACATTTCAATATAAGCACCTAAGTGATGTGCAAATGTTATTGGTTGGGCTTTTTGAAGATGAGTGTATCCGGGCATAATTGTTTTGGTATGTTCTTTAGAAAGTTTAAGCAATACTTTTATGGTTTCTATCAAATAAATTTGAATACTTCTGCTTTCTTCTTTAAGGTACATCCTTATGTCGAGTGCAACTTGATCATTCCGACTTCTTGCGGTATGAACTTTTTTACCTATTTCTCCTATTTTTTTTATAAGTAATTTTTCAATCAATGTGTGAATGTCCTCTGTTTCTGAATCAAATTCTATTTTGTTTTCTTTAAAATCATTTAGTATTTCATTTAAGCCTGTAATAATTTTTTCAGCGTCTTCTGCCGGAATAATGTTTTGGTCGCGAAGCATCATAACATGAGCTATACTCCCTTGAATATCGTATTTGTATAATTTTTGATCAAAACTCAATGAAGAATTAAAATCGTTTACCTTTTTGTCAGTAGATTTTGAAAACCTTGACCCCCAGAGTTTTTTCATACCAATTGCTCCTCTTTTTGTTCATTGTATTTTTTCACTAATGCATTTACCTTTA
Organism: uncultured Muribaculaceae bacterium; assembly: GCA_964391675.1. GTDB lineage: Bacteria > Cyanobacteriota > Vampirovibrionia > Gastranaerophilales > Gastranaerophilaceae > CAYMMX01. The sequence continues at coordinate 59,489 of CAYMMX010000010.1, forward strand.
AGGGAAGACCGAAAAGATTAATAAATCCTTCAGCATCCTTATGGTTGTATAAATCCCCCGTTGTAAAGCTTGCAAGATTCTCATTATATAGTGAATAATCTGATTTTGCTCCGGCAGGGATAATATTGCCTTTATAGAGTTTAAGTTTAACGATTCCTGTTACATTTTGCTGAGTACTGTCAACAAAGGCAGAAAGAGCTTCTCTTAATGGAGTAAACCATTCGCCGCTATATGTAAGTTCTGCAAATTTATTTGCTACTATTTGTTTAAAAGATTGTGTTTGCTTATCAAGACAAAGGTATTCAAGTTCTTTGTGGGCTGCATAGAGAATTGTTCCACCCGGTGTTTCATAAACACCTCTTGATTTCATCCCTACAACTCTGTTCTCAACAAGATCAATTGTTCCTATTGCATTTTTAGCGCCAATTTTGTTTAAGGTCTTAATAATATTTACCGGAGTCATTTTTTGAGAATTAATTTTAGTAGGAATACCTTTTTTAAATTCAATTTCAATATACTCAGGTTCATCAGGTGCATTTTCTGGGGTTACAGACAGATGAAGAAGTTTGTTATAATTCGGTTCTTGTGAAGGATCTTCAAGCTCAAGTCCTTCATGGCTTAAGTGCCATAAATTTCTATCTCTTGAATAAGTATCATCTTTTTTCATAGGAATTTCTATTCCCTTTTCTTCTAAATATGCAATTTCGTCTTCTCTTGATTGCATATTCCAAATTCTCCAAGGAGCAATAATTTTAAGTTCAGGTGCTAATGCTTTAATTGTAAGTTCAAATCTTACCTGATCATTACCTTTTCCTGTTGCACCATGACAAATTGCCGTTGCTTCTTCTTTGAGTGCAATTTCAACAAGTTTTTTAGCAATAAGTGGTCTTGCAATGGAAGTTCCTAAAAGGTACTTACCTTCATAAATAGCATCTGCTTTTAGCATTGGATAAACATATTCTTCTATAAATTCTTCTTCGCATTGCACAAGATGATATTTTATAGCGCCGGTTTGAAGAGCTTTTTCTTCTAAACCATTTGTTTCCATTCCTTGACCAACATCAACACAAACTGCGATTACATCATAAGCATAATTTTCTTGTAACCATGGAATAATTACTGTTGTATCTAATCCGCCAGAATAGGCCAGAACTACTTTTTCTTTTTTCATTTTTTCTCCTTTTTATATAATTGATGCAAGAATAGCCATTTGTGCATACATTCTATTTTCTGCCTCATCAAAAATTGATTTTGCATGGGTTTCAAATACTTCTTCTGTTATTTCTTGTCCTTTGTGTGCAGGTAGGCAGTGGAGTACTATATGATTTTTCGCAGCATTTTTTAATAACTTAGAGTTAATTTGAAATGGTTTAAAAATTTCAGCCTTATTTTCACTTTTATTTTCTTGTCCCATGCTTGTCCAAGTATCTGTATAAATTATATTAGCTGATTTAACAGCATCTACGGGATTATTAGTTATTTCAATTTTTGAGCTTGATTTTTGTGCTATTTTTTTTGCAGTTTCTAAGTATTTTTCATTAGGTTCAAAACCACTTGCAGTTGCAACAGAAATATCTATACCAAGGATAGAACATCCAATTAGAAGACTATTTGCTACATTATTCCCATCTCCAACGTAGGTTAGTTTAATTCCTGAAAAAGTTCCAAAATATTCTTTTATAGTGAGTAAATCAGCCATTATTTGGCATGGATGCGAAAGGTCTGTTAACGAGTTAATAACAGGAATTGAAGAATATTTTGCAAAATTTTCTACATCATCGTGATTAAATGTTCTGATTGTCATGCCATCAGCATATTTAGAAATTACTCTTGAAACATCAGCTATACTTTCTCTTTGGCCTAATATAATTTCATCTTGTTTAATTACAACAGCATTTCCACCCAGTTTCATCATTCCGATTTCAAAACTTAATCTTGTTCTTAAGCTTGGTTTGGAGAAATACATTACAAGTGTTTTATTTTTTAATAAATTAATCTCTTTGTTTTCTTTAGCTTCTTCTTTAAGCTTTTGAGCAAAGTCAATAAGCCAGAGAAGTTCGTCTTTGTAAAAATCTTTAAGATTAATAAAATGCTTACCTTTTAAATCCATAAAATATTACCTTTCATATACGCAAAAAACACCTTATTGTTATTAGATAAGGTGTTTTTTGCGTACTAACTTAAAATTTAACTAAACTGTTTTTAAAATTCATTGCAAATTACAACCTTTCTTAGAAGGTTGTTACGTCGTAATTCATTTTTAATAATTATTTTATTCAATTTATTCTTCCTTTAGAAACATAACTAAATTTTTTAGTACTATAACAAATTATATAAAAACTGTCAACCCTTGTAATAGAAAAATGTTTCATTATGTTATTTGGGTGGACTGCTAAATAACATCTGATGTCCAATCCCTAAATTCTTTATGTGCAATTGACTTGATAGATTTAGTTTTGCCTTAAAATCTGTACAATGACAAGGGTAAAGTTGTTTTATATCTTGTTTTTTTAAATATCTGATTATTTTATCCATTTTATCTTTCGGAGTGTCAATCAAGTGAAAACCGCCAATAATAATTTCTATTTTTGTTGTTTTAAGTAGTTTTTGACTGTATTCGATGATATTACAAATGCCTGAATGGGAACAACCCGTTATAATTGATAAGCCGCTATCTGTTTTATAAATTAATGCTGAATCTTCTAGAATATAATCATCTTCATATTTTCCATTTCTTAAAACTTTTTCCATCGGTTCTCGTCCTTCAAAATCATTGAAACGAGGGATTTCACCCAAGAAAATAAGATTATCAGTTAGGTTATAAGGTTCATCTGTTGTTACAACTTCAAAACATTTTTTTAGTTTTTCTTCTGTTAGCATACAGCCGATTTCGCCAAAACCTTCTTCGTATTTTTCTAAAAATGTATCAGGATGTGTGACAATCGTCGGCTTTTTAACTTTTTGTTTTTGTTCAAGCGCAGACATATAAAACGCCATATAATGATTAAGCCCCCAAGTGTGGTCATAATGTCCATGTGAAAGGATAATATAATCCAAATCAAGAAGATTTATTCCAAGATTAATTGCGTTTTTAATAAAAATATCAGAATATCCTGTATCAAAAAGAATTCTTTTGCCATCATCTTCTATATAAAAACAAAGTCCGTGTTCCGCTAAAAGCCTTCTACAATCAGACATATTATCATCTACTAAAATGATTAGCTCCATTTATAATACCTCAAATTGTATCATATAAAACGAATCAAGGTCAGTATATGATATTTGCTTAAATCCATATTTTGTTATAATTTCTTTTAGCTCTTCTGGAGATAAGCGTATTTCTGCTGGAGGGCCAAAAGAAGTTTCTTCTTTTTTTATTTCTATAATCGCAAGTTTGCCTTTTTTCTTTATAATTCGATGAAGCTCTTCAAATAGAAATTCACCATATTTTGATAAATCAATTCCGTGTATAACTGTGCAAATAAAACATATATCACAAGTCTGATTATCAAGCAAAATTTTATTTTTTATATCAGAAGTTAATGCTTTTAAGTTTTTAATGCCCAGTAATTTTGCCTTGCTGTTTAATCTGTTTTCTATTTCTTTCCATTGGTCAAGTGCATAAACCATACCCGTTTCGCCAACAATTTGAGAGGCTTTTATTGAATAATCCCCTGCCCCACAGCCTATATCAAGAAATGAATAACCTTCTCTTAAATCCAATTTTTCAAAAACAAGATTAACATCAAATCTATTATAGCTGCTAATTCCGTTTTTTTGTTTCTCTATTCCTTCGTGGTTGTAAATAGTGTTCATATTTTCCCTTCTTTAATTTTTCTATTTTTACTGTTTCCCTACATCATATCCACGTGAAACTAGAATAAATGGAATTAATTTATCAATATATGGAATTCCTGCAAAAGCAAGTGCAACAGGTAAATCATCAACATGTATCAAAAAATCTTTTACTCCAAGCTTTCTTTTGTGTTCTTCTTTTGGAGAAATTGAGCTATTAATTTTGTTTGCTATATTTGAACCTATAAATGCACCAATAGCAACACCTCCAAAAACTGATATAAAGTTACCTATATTTTTAATAATTTTGCTAGATTTTTCAGTTAATTTTGCATTTGCATTTTTGAACAAAGATAGAAATAAAAGTGGAAACGCAACATTTGATAAAAGCTGGAAACTAGCTTCTTTAAGTTTTGCCCGTTTATTTCTACCTTTATCTTCAATAATTCCACCAGCAAAGCCTCCTATAATAGAGCCTAATGCAATAATGAAAATGTTTTTGGTATTTGCAAAATCTGTTTTTAAAATTCGATTTAATAAGTTTTTACTTTG
>CAYMMX010000011.1:0-58056 GCA_964391675.1 uncultured Muribaculaceae bacterium
AAAGATTCGGTGAGATGGAAGTTTGGGCGTTGGAAGCATACGGTGCGGCTTATACTCTTCAGGAAATGCTTACTATCAAATCAGATGATGTTAATGGTAGAAACAGAGCTTATGAAGCGATTGTAAAAGGCGATAACATCCCAAGGCCAGGAATCCCTGAATCATTCAAAGTACTTGTAAGAGAATTACAAAGTATTGGTTTAGATATTACAGTTGCCAAGAGAGATGGTGTTGAAGTTGATTTGATGAGCGACATGGATGATTTAAGAAAATCAGCTCCAAAGAGAACCTTATCAGACATTGATTCAGAGTTGTTAAATATTAACTTCTTTGAAACACCGACAACATTTGGAGAACTGTAGTGCGAGTAAACTGAGACTGAGGTTTTGGATATATCGCGTTGTTCTAGATAAAACAATCAGACAAGAAGAACATCTTTAACGCAAGTTAGCAAGATAACAAAAGGAGAAAACAATTGTCAACCAGTATCGATTATTTTGATTATATACGAGTTAGTATAGCTTCACCGGAAAGAGTTATGAAATGGTCTTTCGGAGAGGTTACTAAACCAGAAACAATTAATTATCGTACGCTTAAACCAGAGCGTGACGGTTTATTCTGCGAAAGAATTTTTGGTCCATCAAAAGACTGGGAATGTTATTGCGGTAAATATAAAAGAGTAAGGCATAAAGGTATTATTTGTGAACGTTGCGGTGTTGAAGTTACCGATTCCAAAGTTAGAAGACACCGTATGGGACATATTAAACTTGCAGCACCTGTAAGTCATATTTGGTTTTTAAAAGGAATTCCAAGTTACTTGGGTCTTTTACTGGATATGTCCTTAAAAGATTTAGAACAAGTTATTTATTTTAATAATTATGTTGTAATTGAACAAGGCGAGAGCACCTTCAAAAAATTCCAGCTTTTAGGTGAAGAAGAATATGAAGATTATATAACTGAAAATGAAGAGTCTGAATTAAAAGTTGGTATTGGTGCTGAGGCTATAAAAGAACTTTTAGCTGAACTTGATATTAAGACTATGGCTGACGAAATTAGAACAGAACTTGAAGGTCAGGTTAGTTCAGTACAAAGAAAAAGTAAATTAATTAAAAAATTAAGATTATTAGATTCTTTAATTTCATCAGAAACAGATCCAACTTGGATGGTAATGGATGTATTACCTGTTACCCCTCCTGATTTAAGACCTATGGTTCAATTAGATGGTGGGAGATTTGCTACATCTGATTTAAATGATTTATACAGACGTGTAATTAATAGAAACAACCGTTTAGCAAGATTGCTTGAAATGGGAGCTCCTGAAATCATTGTTAGAAATGAAAAAAGAATGCTTCAAGAAGCCGTTGATGCTTTAATTGATAATGGCAGACGTGGAAGAACAGTTGTTGGACCTAACAATAGACCTCTGAAATCTCTATCTAACATTATCGAAGGGAAACAAGGTCGTTTCAGACAAAACTTATTAGGAAAACGTGTTGACTACTCAGGTCGTTCAGTTATCGTAGTAGGACCTCAGTTAAGTTTAAATCAATGCGGCTTGCCGAAAGAAATGGCTATAGAATTATTTAAGCCATTTGTTGTTAATAAATTAATTGAGCGAGGATATGTTCAAAATATAAAGTCTGCTAAGAAAAAGATAGAACGTTCAGAATCAATAGTTTGGGATATTTTAGAAGAAGTAATTGACGGACATCCGGTAATGCTAAACCGTGCACCGACTCTTCACAGATTAGGTATTCAGGCATTTGAACCGGTATTGGTTGAGGGAAGGGCTATTCAACTTCACCCGCTTGTTTGTACAGCCTTTAACGCTGACTTTGATGGTGACCAAATGGCGGTTCATGTTCCGCTTTCTATTGAGGCTCAAACAGAGGCAAGAATGTTAATGTTAGCTACAAACAATATTTTAGCTCCTGCGACAGGAAAACCGGTAATAACACCTTCTCAAGATATGGTATTAGGAATGTATTATTTAACTATATTAAAAGATACAGAGGCTCCTATTAAAGGTTATTTCTTTAATTTCAAAGATGCTATTTCTGCTTTGGAAGCCGGTATTATCAAATTACATGACAAAATTATTATAAGAGATGAAAAAAGCGACAGAATAGAAACTACAGTTGGCAGAATTTTATTTAACGAAGCTGTTAGAGAAGCGGTATTAGGATAAAATAATAAAAAGTGGCAGGATAAAGTTCTGCCAGCATAAATATAAGTTATAAAGGTAGGCAAGATGGAAACTAAATATAAAAACACAAAAAAATCTATAGATTATATTAACAAGGTTATGGATAAAAAATCTTTGAATAATCTTTTGTTACAGATTTATCTTGAGTTTGGTGGTGCTAAAACAGCAACATTAGCAAATAGTCTAAAGAATTTAGGCTATAAATTTGCAACTAAAGCCGGCACTACAATATCAATTGCAGATCTTGAAGTTCCACCTGAAAAGAAAGATTTGCTTAATCAGGCTGAAGTAGAAATTGAAAAATCAACACATAGATATTTAAAGGGTGAAATAACCGAAGTAGAAAGATATACAAAAGTTATTGACACTTGGTCTGAAACCACAGCAAAATTAACAGACAAAGTAGTTGAAAATTTTGATAGATTAAATCCTGTTTATATGATGGCGTTTTCCGGAGCAAGAGGTAACTTATCACAGGTATCCCAATTGGTAGGTATGCGTGGTTTGATGGCAGATGCACAAGGTCAAATTATTGATTTACCTATTAAATCTAACTTTAAAGAAGGTTTATCAGTTACCGAATACATTATTTCATCTTACGGAGCAAGAAAAGGTCTTGTTGATACAGCGTTAAAAACAGCTGACTCAGGTTATTTAACCAGACGTTTAGTGGACGTTGCACAAGATGTTATTATCCGTGATGTTGATTGTGGTACAGATAAATGTATTAGAATGAAATCTATTTCAGATGGTGAGAAGAATATTGTTCCTCTAGCTGACAGATTATTAGGCAGAACAATTGCTGAAGATATTTTAGATGAAAGCGGAAAGGTATTAATACCATCCGGAACTACTCTTGATAGAGAAGATGTTAAAAAAGTTGCAAAATTAGATTTAAATGAATTAAATGTTCGTTCAGGCTTAACTTGCGGTTTAGAATATGGTGTTTGCCAAAAATGTTACGGTTGGGCAATGACAACCCAAAAAATAGTTGATGTTGGAGAAGCAATAGGTATCATTGCAGCACAGTCAATTGGTGAACCAGGTACACAGTTAACGATGAGAACATTCCACACAGGTGGTGTATTTAAAGGATCAGGAGCATTAAGAGAAATTATTGCAAAAGATGCAGGTGAAGTTATTTCTAAAATTAAAACCCGTGAATTAAGAACCAGACACGGTGATGTTGTGCAAGTTGCAACTTATGAAGCTGATATTGAAATTAAAACAGCAAAAGGATCAACAAAATATCATATTCCTGCGGGTTCAACAATTTTAGTTGTGAATGGAATGTCTGTTAAAAAAGGTGATAAGTTAGCTGAATTTGAACCAGGATCACAAGGAGATGGCAGCCGTTTAACTGAAAAAGCTACAAAGGATATTACTTCTGATTTATCAGGAGAAGTTTTATTTGAAGATTTTATCGCTGATGAAAAGAAAGACAGACAAGGTAATATTTCAAGAACAGCTAATAAAAATGGTATCGTTTGGGTTTTAGGCGGTGATGTTTATAATTTGCCGGGCGGTTCAAAAGTTCTTGTTAAAGATGAACAAAAACTTTCAAAAGGTGATAAATTAGCTGAAACTTTAACTATTTCAGAACATGGTGGTGAAGTAAGAGTTGGTGAGGATTTAATTATTGAAGAAGTTAATTTTGAAGGAAAGAAAATCAAAAAGATTGTTCAAGGTAAAGAGTTAACTATTGTAATCGCTTCTTTAATTCCGGCAAATGCTTCTTTTGAACAAACCAAAAAAGAACAAATATGGACAGTTGATAAAACAGGTGAAAAATATATAGTAAAAGCTCCGGTAGATACAACTGTGGAAAACGGTATGATTATTGCTGAATTAATTGACGATGAATGTTCTGTTTCATCAAGTGGTGAGATTAGATATGTTGATGTAGAAGTTGATGATAATCAAATAATTACAAAACCCGGTGATGTCGTTTTTATACCTGAAGAAATATATCAGGTTAACAAAGATGCAGCATTAAAAATGGTAGAATCAGGTACATATGTTTCAGCAGGAACAGAAGTTGTTAAAGATTTATATTGTCATATAGACGGTATTGTAGAATTAAAAGAAATGAATGATATTATTCATGAAATCACCATCAGACCTGGCGAAATTCATTCACTATCAAGCGTTAATGAATTGAAAGTAGAAGAAGGTGAAATTATTAAAAAAGGAACACTAATTGCTTCAGGGATTAAAGCTAAAGAAACTTCTATAGTAACTATTATGGAATCAGATATGGATAATCTTGATATTGACGATTTAGATGAAGAACTTGATGCAAGTTTATCAGTTGAGGATGATAATATCGCTAATCAACCGATTCAAATTTTAGTAAGACCTGTTCAAGTTTTAAATATAAATACTAAAGATGTTTCTATAAAATTTGATACAACAGATGAATTAATAGATATTGTTCCTGTAACTCAATTACAATATAAAGATGGTGCAAGAGTCAGAAATTTAGACGGAGCAACATTGACAAGAACCAGTTTAGTTCTTCAAATGCAGGGATATTTATCTCATCTAAAAGGCATGGTTGAATTAGATAGCAAAAACAATTTAAAAGTTGTGGTTTTAGAAACTTTAATTGTTCGCAGAGAGTTTGAAAGCAGTGCTAAATTATCTTCGTCATTGCAAACTGAATTATTGGTAAAACATGGACAAACGATTAGCCCGAAAACTCCGGTTGCAAAAACTCAGGTTTTAGCAATTAATGATGGTGTAGCTTCTATTAAAAATAATAAAGAAGAAGCAAGAAGACTGCTCTTAATTTGCGAAAATTATGAAGCAAAATTGCCTATTAAAACAAAATCCTGTGTTAAAGAAGGTGATTTTGTTAAATTAGATTCAATTATTACTGAAAGTGGTGAAAAATCAACGGTATCAGGTAAAGTTGTAAAATTAAGTAAAAATGAAATTGTAGTAAGAACAGGACGTCCTTACTTAATATCTCCCGGTACAATGTTACAGGTTGATTCCGGTTCATTAGTACTGCGTGGTGATATGCTTGCTACATTGGTGTTTGAGAGACAAAAAACAGGTGATATTGTTCAAGGTTTGCCAAGGGTTGAAGAACTTTTAGAAGGCAGAAAACCTAAAGATTGTGCTATTTTAGCTGAAGATGACGGTGTAGCCGAAATTGAAATCGAAGATGATATGCCAAGGTTATATCTTGTTAATGAAAATGGTAGAGTTGAAATTAAATATACAATAGATTCAAATATTATTGTTTCAGATAAACAAAAAATAACAAAAGGTCAGCCTTTAACAAGTGGTCCTTTAAATCCACACGACGTTATAAGATTAAACGGGCCAGAAGCTGCTCAACAGTACTTGGTTGATGAAGTTCAAAGAGTATATCGTTCGCAAGGTGTTGAAATTGCCGATAAGCACGTTGAAATTATAGTAAGGCAGATGACTAAGAAAGTTAAAGTTCTTGAGCCTGGTGATACTAAATTATTACAAGGTGAATTAGTGGAGGTTCAGCAATTTGAGCAAGAAAATAAACTTGCAAAAGAAACCGGTGGACAAGAAGCTACTTGTGAGCATTTATTGCTAGGTATAACAAAAGCAAGTTTAAATACTGAAAGCTTTATCTCTGCCGCTTCATTCCAAGAAACAACAAGAATTTTGACTGAAGCTGCTGTTGAAGGTAAAAAAGACTTGTTAAGAGGATTAAAAGAGAATGTCATTATCGGTCGTTTAATCCCTGCAGGTACCGGATATCATCATTTAACAAATGCAAGCGAAGAAAAAGACAAAGAAGCAATGCGCAGAGCTGCTGCAAGAAACCAAGCTAGAAAGCCTTCTGCAATTTTAGAAGAAATTGAAGGTATGTTTGGAACACCTGACTTTACGCTTGATGATGAGTAATTAATAATTAATAATTTTTAAAGGCAATTTTTGATATTTTCAAAAATTGCCTTTAATTTAATCATCTAAATATTTTATAATTTTTAGAATTTTGTTATCAGTTGATAAATGTGCACTTGCTCCGTATGGTAAAGTCATTTTATCTTTTGCGTGAGTTATTTTAAAGCCTGAAAGTATAGGAATTTTATGTTTATCTCCTATTTCAAAAAAAAGTTCATCAAGATATTTTTTACTTGTTATATCTATAAAATCACCTAAAATAATGCCTAGAATATTATTTTTAAATTTGTCAATATTAAATAATTGTGTAAACATTTTATCTATTTTATAAACATCTTCTGCTAAATCCTCGCAAAAGAATATAAATTTTTCATCAGGTATAAAATCAAGACCGCACATAGATGTAATTGTAGCTAAATTCCCTCCCCAAAGGATTCCTTCTGTGCTTCCGTTATAATATACCTTAGACTTTTGATTATTGAGTTTAATTTCTAGGTTATCAGTGTTTGAAAGTGTTGTAAAAAATGATTTTTTACTAAATTTTGAAACTTCTTTTATACCAAAATCTCCACTAGCCATTGGGGTATGAAAAGTAATCAGTCCTGTTTTGGTTAAAATCATTGATTCAATGGCGCTTACATCTGAATAGCCGGCAAAAATTTTAGGATTATTTTTGATTATTTCCCAATCAATTTTGTCTAAAAGTCTTATTGCTCCATAGCCGCCTCTGGCGCATAGAATCATCTTTATTTGAGGATTTTGGAAAAATTTATGTAATTCATCTATTTTTTTTTCATCTAACCCTGCTAAATATCTGTTTTGTTCAAAAATATTATTAGATAAAATTATATTATAACCCTTATTTTCGAAAAACTTTTTTGCTTGAAGTATGCTTTTTTTGTTTTTTATACAACCCGAAAGAGCTATAATTCCAATTGTATCACCTATATTTAATTTTTTGGGTTTAATTAAATTCATATTATCCTCTTTGAACTATCTATTTAAAAATGATTAAGATATAATAATTTTATAAGTAAAGTATGAAAAAGGCAATATGAGCGAAAAGTATATTCCGTTATATCGAAAATACAGACCGAAAAATTTACAAGAAGTTGTTGGGCAAGAACATATTAAAACAGCTTTAACGAATGCTATTAAATTAAATAAAATTACTCATGCTTACCTTTTTACAGGACCAAGAGGAACCGGTAAAACTTCTGTTGCAAGAATTTTAGCTAAATCATTAAATTGTAAAAATGGTCCTACGATTACTCCTTGTGAAGAATGCGCGAGTTGTATTGATATAAAAAATTCAACTTTAATTGATGTAATTGAAATTGATGCTGCGAGTAACAGAAAAGTTGAAGATACTCAAAATATTTTGGAAAAAATACAGTATGTGCCGGTGAATGGGAAATATAAAATTTATATTATCGATGAAGTTCATATGCTTACAAATCATGCTTTTAATTCACTTTTAAAGACCTTAGAAGAGCCGCCTGAAAATGTTATTTTTATATTGGCAACCACAGAACCTCATAAAGTATTAGAAACTATTACAAGTCGTTGCCAGAGATTTGATTTCAGAAGGATTACTACAGAGGATATAGTAGCACATTTAAAAAATATTGCAAAAAAAGAAAAAATAAAAATTGACGATGATGCATTATTTACTATCGCTAAAAATGCTTCCGGCGGGATGAGAGATTCTCTGGCTCTTTTAGATCAGGTAAGTGTTTTAGATAGTTCTAAAAATATTACTACAGACGATGTCAATAAATTATTGGGTAGGCTTTCTTTTGATACTTTAAATGATTTTTGTAATTTTATAATTAATGCATCTCCACAAGAAGCTATTGAATTGTTAGAAAAAGTTTATAACTCAGGGAATGAGCCATCTCAAATTTTACTTAATTTACTTGAATATTTCAAGAATTTATTAATAGTTAAAAACTGTAAGAAGGATGAACTTTTAATTGATTTAACACAATTAAATAATAATCAAATTGAATTATTAAAAATAAAAACTGAATTAATTGAAACACATCAAATATCATTTTTAATTGAAAAAACAATATATTATATCAAAGAGATAAAAACAACAACAAATCAACATTTATGGTTAGAAATCGCAGTAATTGATTTGGCAAACTTAGCACAAAATACTTCTCTTTTAAATATTCAAGAAAGATTATCGAAGTTAGAAGAAGGAAAAACTCAGAACGTTTCTTCACAGCCTTATATTTCTAAAGTTATTGAACCGGTAAGCAGTGTAACAAACGAAATTATAGAGAAACCTCTAAAAATGGCAAATATTGAAGAAGCAAAGTTGCAAGAAGCCACTAATGAAGGTTTACCTCCAATGCCTGTTATGAAATCATCACCAAAAGATAACAAAATAAACGATTTCTGGATTCAGTTGTTGCAAAATATTTCAAGTACCCCGACAGTTTCTCTCTTGACACAGCATGCAAAACCGTTAGAAATTTCTGAAGAAAAAATAATAATTGGTTGTAAAGAAAATTTCTTGAAACTCTTAAGTAGCGAGAGTAAGAAAAGTGCAATAGAAGATGGAGCAAAAAAACTTTTTAATAAAAGTGTTAATGTAGTAATTAAAACGGCAAGTTTATCTGACATACCTGATATAGGTGAAAAAAAAAATCCAATAATTAGTAAATCTATACAAGAATTTCCCAAACAGGAAAAAAATCAACCTGATACACAAGAAAATGAAGAAGAAGATTTTATAGAAAATGAATTAGCAAAAAACTATAAAAAGGATGATAAAATTTTATCATCAGATCAGGTAACTATGGTAATGAATTTATTTGATGGTAAATATATTGAATAAATATATTTACCATCAAATAAATTTTTATATTTAGTTTGGTTTATATACACCTATATTTTCAACTCTATAAAAGGGTATATCTATTCTTCCTTCTTCGTTTTCAATAAGAGTATTCCAAATATCCTTAAAAAGAATTTTACCGGAAATTCTTTTTATTGATTTTTCTTTCCATAAATTCACTCTAACATCAACAAAATCATTAAATATCGGAGAAGATTGTTCTCTGGTAAAAGAATACATGTTTCCGTGTTTTTTGTATTGTACAAAATCTTCTTCAACAGTTTCGACGGTACATTTAATAATATTACCTTGTGAATCAATTATTTCATCAGCGAATACTAACTTCTGACTGGCAAAAAAAGTTATTAGACACATAGTAAAGATCATTATTATATTTTTCATTGTCTATCCTCAATTATTTAACAATCAGATTATACCTTAAATTTTAGTGCATATCAAGATTATAAATTCAATTTTTTATAAGATATCAATAGGATCAACATCAATAGTAAGTTTAATGTCTTTTGGCATAGTTATTTGGTTCATAAATTTAGAAATAAACATATGTCCCTTTTCATCCATTTTATTCTTTATAATGATTTGAAAACGGTATAATCCTTTTATTCTTTCGATAACACAAGCCGTAGGTCCAAGTACAATAAGCCTTTCAGAAATTCCTTGTTTATTTATTATTGTATTTAGTCTCAGAGTAATTTCTTGTGCGGATTTTTCTGCTCTAAAGTTATTTTCGCAACTTAATATTAATCTGATTATTTGAGAGAATGGCGGATAATCAAATTCTTCTCTTGACTGAATTTCAGTAATATAAAAATCTTTGTAATTTTGTTGTTTAGCACTTTCAAGAGCATAAAAGTCAGGATTATATGTTTGAAAAATAACACTTCCCGAGAACTCTCCTCTACCGGAGCGTCCTGCAACTTGGGTCAATAATTGAAAGCCTCTTTCTGAAGCTCTAAAATCAGGTAAATTGAAACTTGCATCAGCTGAAATTACACCGACAAGGGTTACATTTGGATTATCTAAACCTTTTGCTATCATTTGTGTCCCTATTAGTATATCAATTTCTTTATTTTGGAATTTATCTAAAAGTTCAATATGTGCATTTTTCTTTGTTAATATATCACTATCGATTCTTTCAATTCTCGCATTTTTAAATAATTCTTTAATTAAAATTTCTATTTTTTGTGTCCCTGTACCTGAGTTCCTTAAAGCATTACTTCCACAATGATTACAGTTTTCAGGGAATGTCTTTGTTCTGTTACAGTAATGGCACTTTAAAATTGCACTTTCACTGTGCCAGATCATTGGAATTGAACAATTTTCACATTGTATCACTTCTCCACAAGCTTCACACTGTGTATAAGTTGAAAAACCGCGGCGGTTTATTAGTAAAATTACTTGTTGCCCTTTTTCAAGTGTTTCTTCAATTGCTTTTTGTAGTTGTACAGAAATGACTCCTCTGTAAGCTTGTCTTGAATTTGTTTGCATATTTATTACTGAAGTTTTTGCTACCGGAGCATTGTTAAAACGATTAGGAAGTTCAAATAAATTGTTTGAATTAATTGCTTTATAGTAAGTTGCAACATCCGGAGTTGCGCTTCCTAACAGTAGGGTGCATTTATGAAATTCTGCTAATTTTTCTGCAATTTTTCTTGCATCGTATCTTGGAGCAGGACTTGTTTGTTTATAAGCATTTTCATGTTCTTCATCAATTATAATAAGCCCAATATTTTTAAGCGGGGCAAATATAGCTGATCTTGCACCCGCTAGGATTTTAATTTCATTATTATATAATTTTTGCCATACATCGTATCTTTCACCTTCTGATATGCTGCTGTGCCAGATTGCAACGTCTTTTGTTCCAAATTTTTGAGCTAAACGTTTTGTCAATTGTGAGGCTAAAGCTATTTCAGGAGCTAAAAACAGTACATTTTGACCTTTTTTAATTGTGTCATCAATTAATTTAAAATAAATTTCTGTTTTTCCGGATGCAGTAACACCATGAATTAATATCGGCGAGCTTGTTTTTTGTTTTATTTTTTTATTTATCTCTGTGTATACTTTTTCTTGCTCTCTTGATAATTGATATAAAGCTTCTTTTTTCTTGACACCTAGGTTTTCAAGAGGATTTCTGTATATGTCTTCATCAGAAATTCTTACACAATTTAAAGTTTGAAGTTTATTTATTGTTGCTCTTGTCGTTTTTGCAATTTTTTCAAATTCAATAAGAGATATTTTACCTTTAGTCTCTAAAATTTTAAGAATTTCGATTTGACGTTTTAGGCTATTACTTCTTCCATTTAAAGAGGAAGGAAGATTATTCAAAAATTCGATATACTTCTGTGTTTTTGAATTTTTATCTATTAATTTTAAAGGTATTGCTATATTTAAAACAGTTACAAAATCGCATGTGTAGTAGTTTGCAACCCATTCCAGAAGCTTCAGATACTCAAGCGTAAAAAGTGGTTTTTCATCTAGAATTTTATTTATCTTTTTTGCTTTTATTCCTTCAGGTAAGTAATCTCCGAAACCTACAATAAAAGCATTAATTAAACCTTGTCTGCCAAAAGGAACCAAAACGGCTTGTCCGATTTGAATTTTATTTCTTAGTTCTTCAGGTATTGTATAAGAAAATGTTTTAACTCCCAGTCCCTTAATGTTAACTAAAACAAGAGCGTATTTATTCAACACGCCCGACTTTTTTTTAAAATCTTTACTTGTTGTTTTAAGGCTATTCTTCACTGGTAAATTCTTTCATTGCATCATCTATCGCATTTTTTAAGGTTTCAAGATTATCCGGTGAACAAGTTATTCCTTTTTTTGTAGGAAGCCAGTTTGCTCCTTCATCTGTTGTGTAAAAAATTCTTAAATCTAAATAACTTTTACCTTTATATTCTTTTATTGCTATTTGTAATTGTTCTGTAGCACTTCTTTCAATAACTGCTATAATTTTTTCATTTTCTGCCATAAATTCCTCCATATTAATAAGTTAAATTATAGCATAAAGTGAGTGATATAATATGAAAGTTTTTAAAGAATGTTTATTCGTTAATAAGCCAAAAACCTATTTATATAAATAGGTTTTTGGCTTATATTTTTTATTTATATTTATGATTATTCTCCAATTGCTTCATGAAGAATTTTTGCATCAATTGTTACAGGGTGTTCGACTTTATATAAATCTTTATTACCCGGAAAACCTTTTAATTGATCTGCAAATGTGCCATCTGGTAAATTTAGTTTCCCTTTCAAATTTGCAAAGGATTCATGTCTATCCGGAGTGTATATGTAATATGCATCTTTAACATTTAACCCTAATAAATTTACTTCAGGGATATATTTTAATTTACCGTTTTCTATATATTCATCGTAGTATTTTCTTGCTCTTTCTTGTGCTTTTTTATCTTGTGCTGTTTTTTTATCTGCAATAGGAATCTCGATAGAACTTGCATCATTTGATACATTTTGAGTGCTTTTTGTTCCTTCTTTTTTATATACAGTTCCTGTTTTTAATGGATCTATCGGCATAAATAATTTCCCCCTATAAAATGTAATCCCCTTATTCTCATGTAAAGATAATTTTTTTGAAATAATTGATAAAAGTTTTATTGAATATTAAATTATGTTAACTAATGATTTTGGTTTAAAATAACAAACAAATGTTAAAAATCTGTATGTTTTTACACTAGAGATCCTTTCAGGTACCAAGTTTTTACGCCTGTTATTTTAACTTTTAAAAATTCTCCGATAAGGTTTTCATTATGAGGTATGTGAACTATTTTGTTATTTCTTGTTCTTCCCGTTAAAACATTTTTACCTTTGTGATTGTAAAAAGAATCTATCAATACTTCTAATTCTAGTCCCATATATTTATTATTCGAAGCAAGACAGTTTTCTCTATTTTGTTCATTGAGTCTTTCTAACCTATCAGTTTTAACTTCTTCAGATAAAAATAGATTGTCCCATTTTCCGGCAATTGTTTTTTTACGGGGGGAATATGCGGCAGTATTTGAATAATCAAGTTCTAACTCCTTCATTAATAATAAAGTATCTTCAAATTGTTCTTCTGTTTCTCCTGGAAATCCCGCAATAAAGTCACTTGTAATTGCTACATCTTTAACTTTTTCTCTGACTTTTTTAACTATATTTGAGTACATTTCTCTGTCATATCTTCTATTCATCTTTTTTAAAATTTCTGAAGACCCTGATTGAGCGGGAATATGAAAATATTCACATACTTTATCGCATGCAACAACTGTATCAATCAATTCATCTGTAATATCTGTAGGGTAAGAGGTTGTAAATCTTATTCTAAATTTGCCATCAATAGAATTTATTGCTCTAAGAAGTTTAGAAAGATTCCAATCTGTATAATCTCCTTTTTTTCCATAAGAATCAACATTTTGACCTAAGAGAGTAATTTCTTTAAATCCTTGTGAAAGGGCATCTTTAGCTTCATTTATAATGATTTGCGGATTTCTTGAGCGCTCACGACCTCTTGTGTATGGCACTATACAATATGTACAGAAATTATCGCAACCTTCTGTAATTGTAACCCAAGCATTTACTCCATGAGCACGTTTTAGTCTAAAATCTCTTTCAGGAATTGGAGTTTCATCATTGGCATAAACTTTTTCTCCATTTTCTACTCTTTTTATTAAATCCGGGAATTCGTTAATATTATGAGTTCCCATTACCAAATCAACAAAAGGCATTCTTTTAAATATAGATTTGCCGTCTTGTTGTGCAACACAACCACAGAATGCGATTTTTAATTCAGGTCTAGACTTTTTCCACTTCCCCCAAAGGCCAATGCGACTGTATGCTTTATCTTCGGATAGTTGTCTTATTGAACATGTATTTATTATTAATAAATCAGCACTATCTTTATTTTTTACTTCACAAACCTCTTCATAACCAAGATAATCTAACATCCCAAGCATTTTCTCTGTATCAGATTTATTCATTTGACATCCGAGAGTTTCTATATAAACTTTTTTCATTTTTTAAATTTATCCGCTTATCTTTTATCTTTCATTTACAATTATATAATAAATATTTGATATAAAAAGCGAACACGGTTTAAATACCATGTTCGCTTTAAGTTTATTTCACTGTTGTTTAAATATTAGTTGTGAGAAACAGCAAGTGAACCTTCTTCGACAACTGCTTGAGCTGCAGCTAATCTTGCTTGAGGAACTCTAAATGGTGAACAAGATACATAATTCAAGCCGATTTTGTGGCAGAATTTAACTGAATCCGGATCTCCACCGTGCTCTCCACAGATACCGCGTTTCAAGTTAGGTCTTATAGGAAGTGCTTTATTTAAAGCATATTCCATTAATTGACCAACACCTTCTGTATCAAGTGTTTCAAACGGATTTCTAGCCAATATTTTTTGCTCAACGTAGTTAGTTAAGAACTTACCTTCAGCATCGTCTCTTGAATAGCCGAATGTCATTTGAGTCAAATCATTTGTACCGAATGAGAAGAACTCAGCGTATTCAGCGATTTGATCAGCTGTAAGAGCCGCACGAGGAATCTCAATCATTGTACCGAACATATAGTCAACGCTAACACCTTTTTCGTCCATAACTTCTTTTGCTACTCTTTCAAGTAATGTTTGAACGGTTTTTAATTCGTTAACGTGTCCGATTAGAGGAATCATAATTTCAGGTTTAACGTTTAATCCTTCTTTTTTCAAATCACAACAAGCTAAGAAAATAGCTTTTACTTGCATTTCGTTTATTTCAGGATAAGTTAAACCAAGCCTGCAACCTCTTAATCCCATCATTGGGTTAGATTCTGAAAGACCTTCAACGATATGAAGAAGATTTTCTTTTTCAGTTGCATCTTGACCTTTTGCTTTTAATGTAGCAACTTCAGCGATTAATTCTTCTTTATTTGGTAAGAATTCGTGAAGAGGAGGATCCAACAATCTGATTGTCATTGGAAGTTCACCCAAGGCTTTGAACATTTCATAGAAATCTTTGTATTGCATTGGAAGCAATTTGTCTAAAGCTTCTTTTCTGGCTTCAGGAGTTCCTGCGATAATCATTTTTTGAACCCAAGGTAATCTTTCAGGATCCATGAACATGTGCTCTGTACGGCAAAGTCCAACACCTTTAGCACCTAATTCTAATGCTTTTGCAACGTCAGCAGGTGTATCCGCATTTGCTCTTACATCTAGACGTTTAATTTCATCAGCCCATTTAAACAATGTATCAAAATTATCATCCATTTCAGGAGTTACTGTTGTTACAGCACCTTCCATAACTTCACCAGTACCACCGTCTAAAGAGATGATGTCGTCTTTTCTAAATACTTTACCGTTTGAAGCTGTTAATGTTTCATTTTTAAGGTCAATTTTTAGATCTTCGCAACCTGCAACGCATGGTTTGCCCATACCTTTTGCAACTACAGCTGCGTGAGACGTCATACCGCCTCTAAGTGTTAATACACCTTGAGAAGCGATCATTCCATGAATATCATCAGGGCAAGTTTCAATTCTTACAAGAATAACTTTTTCGCCTGCTTCACCACGAGCTGCTGCTTCGTCAGTGTTGAACACAATTTTACCAACTGCTGCTCCTGGAGAAGCTGCAAGACCTGTAGCTAATTTAACTGAAGATTTTTTAGCTGCAATATCAAATGAAGGTAATAACAATTGATATAATTGATAAGGATCAACTAATTGAATTGCTCTTTCTTTTGTAATAATTCCTTCGTTAGCCATTTCAACAGCAATTCTAACAGCAGCCATAGCTGTTCTTTTACCGTTTCTTGTCTGAAGGATGTATAATTTACCTCTTTCGATAGTAAATTCCATATCTTGAACATCTTTATAGCCTAGCTCAAGTTTTTTAGCAATATCGACATATTCTTTGTATAATGCTGGCATTTCAGTTTCCAATTCGGCAATTTGTTTTGGAGTCCTAATACCTGCAACAACGTCTTCACCTTGAGCATTTGTTAAATATTCGCCATAGAATTTATTTTCACCTGTGGATGGATTTCTTGTAAAAGAAACTCCTGTAGCCGAATCATCACCCATATTACCAAAGACCATTGTTTGAACGTTTACGGCTGTACCATAGTTGTGATCGATTTTGTAATGATTTCTATAAGCAACAGCACGAGGGATATTCCAAGAACTAAATACTGCTTCAATAGCTGCTTGTAATTGTACATAAGGATCTTGAGGAAATTCTTTGCCTGTTTCATTTTTAATAATTTCTTTGTAAGCAGGAATTAAAGATTTCAAACCTTCTACAGAAACTTCTGTATCTAATTTAACACCTTCTTTTTTCTTAATTTCGTCAAGAACTTCTTCAAATTTTTCTCTTTCGATTTCCCAAGCAACAGAACCAAACATGGTTAAGAAACGACGGTAACTGTCATAAGCAAATCTTTCATTGTTTGTTAAATTAATCATACCTTGAATCGTGCTATCATTTAAGCCCAAATTCAAAATAGTTTCCATCATACCAGGCATAGAAAGTCTTGCACCTGAACGTACAGAAACTAAAAGCGGATTTGAGGCATCACCGAATTTCTTTCCTGTGTGATATTCAACGTCCGCTAAAGCTTTTTTTACGTCATCCATTAATCCATCAGGCATTTTGTTTCCTGCATTAATGTATTCCATACAAGTTTCGGTTGTAATTGTCAACCCTGGAGGAACTGGAAGTCCTAAATTTGTCATTTCTGCAAGATTAGCTCCCTTTCCGCCAAGAAGATTACGCATTGAAGCATTTCCTTCTCTGAAAAGCCATACTTTTTTTTCTGTCATTTTGTTCTCCTTTTATTTAGCTAAAATAAACATTTAAAACACTTTATTATAGCGTAACACAAACAAAATCAATTACAATAAGATTTTTCTTTAAAAGAAGTTAGTGAAATCAACATTTTTTATCTGGTTTTAGTTAAGTGTTTATATATTATCATATAAAAAACACCTTCATCATCTTTTTTCCCTGACAGTGTGGTTATAAGAGTATATTTTTTTCTTACATATTCACAAATTTTTTTACCATAATCTTTACAAATATATTGATAGCCATAATCTATAGAATCTCTGTTGTTTACCATTATATAATCAGGCGGATTTTTATCAATATCTGATATTATTTTTTCTTCACCAAAAGCTTGAATGTATGGTTCGGTAACATTTTCATAAAATCCGTTATAGGGTCTTTTTGTCAAAAAATTAATCATTATTCCTTCAGGTATAATCCATATACTTTCATGAGGTTTTACATTTAAATTTATAAAATCAATAGTTTGATTAATTGTATCAGCTTTGCTTGAAGGAGCATATATAAAACCTCTTTTAGTAGAGACCGAAGAGTGGGCAGTGAAAATTATAATATGAAACCATAAAACTAATGGAATACATAAAAGAATAGCTATAAAATATGATTTTTTAAGTATATTTTGGTTAATACAAACAAAATATTTGGGTAAATACTCAGCAATAAATATACTTACTGAAATTAATAAAAGAGGTAACGTAAAAGTTCCGTATGATTGAAGATTTATCATAAAAAAAGATTTGGCAGAGGCTAAAAGACTTACAGTAAAAAATAAAATATAAGCATTATTGTATAAATACTTATTATTGTTTGCAAATTTAGAATAAATAATGTGTAAATATAAAAATAAAGATATTACAGGTAACCACCCAATATTAATATAAGGAAATTCCTGCAAACTAAAAAATAAGCCTGCAAAAAACAAAACTGAAAGAATTATGCTTATTGTAAAATTTTCATATTCATTTTTTATATCTTTTGAATATTTAAGTGAAAAATATATTCCTGTTAGAAAAAGAGTAAAGCTTGAGAGGACCAAAACTAATTTTTTTGACAGAAGTAAAAACCCTATTAAACTTGGATAAAGTCCGCAAGTGTTTTTATAAAAAAAGTTTAAAGATTCGGACATTGCGTATTTTTTAATAAAAATTGACTGATATAATAACTCATTTAGCGTCAAACCTTGTAAAAATAACACAGAAAAACATAATATAGGTGTAGAAAGAAAAGAAATTCCGCTTAATAAAATATGTTTTAGCTTAATTTTTTTTCTAAAAAGCATATATATTGTAAAAACTGAAAGAAAAATAATATAAGATATGTAATCTAGTTTTGAAGCAAAAGAAACACCTATAAAAAACCAGCTAAAAATAAGAAAGACAGGTTTAGATTTTTTATAAAATATAAGAAGAAACAAAACAGAAAGTAAAAAAGCACTAAAGGCATAAACCATGGAGTAAGTATATGGGAAAATATAATTAAATACCCAATAGCTAAACGTACAAACAGTTATAATAAAAACAGTAGGTATCCATGAAATTTCTCTTGAAGTAAATAATCTTGAAAAACCATATAATAAATAAATTATTAATAAAGCATTTATTTCTCCAGCCAATCTTAATGTATTAATAGAAATTCCAAACAAATTATAAAAACAGGCGTTTATTTGATATGCTAAAGGACCAAATATATTAAATAAATCTTTATATAAAATTTTTCCGTTTAGCATTTGTTCGGGAATGTAAACTTCTCTTCCGCAATCAATAATTATATGGCCTAAATGATTTCCAAAAAAAATTAGCAGGATTAAAAAATATAAGAATATTGATAATATAGAAAATATCTCTTTTTTATTTTTTAATATTAAATCTTTAATTTGTTGCATTTTGCTATACCTTAATCTTTTAGTTTATAAATATACATATGATAAAAATGCTTTTCATTTAAATAAAAATTAAAATTTTTAATGAAGTTATAAGAAGAATTTATATATTTGCAAATTTCCTTACCATAATCAACGCATATATCTCTAAGACCATGATCGATACAAGTTCTATAGTTTATTATAATATAATTCGGCGGATTTTTTTTTGTATCAGATATTATTTTTTCTTCGCCGAATGTTTCGATATACGGTGGTATTATATTATAGTAAATGCCATTTGATGGGTGATTAGTTAAAAAATTAATGATTGTTCCTTCCGGTATAACCCAAACACTTTCATTATTTTTTAAATTTTTTTCAATGTAATCTGTTACCATTTGTGTAGTTTTGGCTTCTGTTTCCCAAAGGCTGTATATTTGCCCTTTTGTAGTTTTAATTGTTGCACCAACTTTTGCTCTTGTATTAAGACTTATTATATTAATTACAATTAAAACCGAAAAGAAAATTATAAAGGATTTTTTAATTAATGCTGAATCAATTATACTAAATCTTTTTGGTAAGTATTCTAAAATAAAAATACTGTTTAAAATGAATAAAAGTGGAAATGCAAAGGCCCCATATGTTTTAAAGCTTAAAAAGAAAAATGATTTTGAGGAGGTAATCAGTGCAATAAAAATAATTAATAAATAAAAATCATTGTCAAATATTTTCTTTTTATCAATAAATCTTTCTTTTAATAAAAAACAGAACACAAAAAAGGTAAATAAAGTAATCCAGGATAAGTTTAGTGCAGTGTTTAAATGAGTATTTTTATAATAAACAAGAGAAGTAATTATTGTTAAAAATAAAAATAAACTTAATTTCCCATATTTTTTTTGCATAAAAGACTTTAATGAAAAATAAATTAAGCTCATAGAAAGAATGAAACCGCCAAATACTTTGATAAAAGTTTTTAAAACTCTAATTAAATTATCTGTATCCGGATAAAGTCCTGCATAATGTTGATAAAAATAATTTATAGAAGGAGATAAAGAGAATTTTTTTAGTATATAAATTTGACTTAATAATTCATTTAAAGTTAAACCTTGTAAAAATAGTATAGAAAAACATATTACAGGTATAATTAAAAAACATATTAAACTTGCAAATGTATGTCTTAAATCAATTTTCTTTTTTATAATCATATAAATACTTATTAATAAAAGAATGAATGCATAAAAAACATAATCATATTTTGACGCTATGGAAAAACCTATAAAAAACCAACTCAGCGGAATAAAAATTTGTTTATTTGTTTTCAGGTAAAGGATTAAAAATAAAACAGAAAATAAAAGACTTACTAATGAATAAATTACAGCATATGAGTAGGCATAAATATAATTTAAAGCTGAATGATTAAATATACAAGTTATCATTATAAATAAAGTAATAATAAAAGAATTTTCTTTTGAGGTAAAAAATCTTGAAATTGTATAGAATAACCCTAAAATTAATAAAGAATTTATAGTCCCGATTAAGCGCAGAGTTGATAAGTTTGAGCCGAAAATCATATAAAAAACGGCATTGATTTGATATGACAAAGGACCGAAAATATTAAATAAGTCCTTGTATAGTATTTTTCCTTGTAACACTTGCTCTGGAAAATAAGCTTCTCTACCAAAATCAATAATAACACCTGAAACAATATTACCAAAGAAGAATGATAATAAACCAAAACTAATAATTAATAAAAAAATTAAAAATATTTCCTTTTTATTTAATTCTATAAATCTTTTTAAATTAAAGTTCATAATTAATATTACTTCTTCCTTTCATATATAAAAATTTGATAAGCATTTTTAAATACAACAGTTTCAAATATAACTACAGGACTGTATTTTTCTTTTATATAATCGCAAATTTTAATTCCGTAATCAACACAAATATCTTTAAGTCCATGATCAGAGCACACCCTGTTTGTTATAAATACATATTTAGGCGGACTCTTTTCTGTGTCAGATATTATTTTTTCTTCGCCGAATGCTTGAATATAAGGCGGCATTATATTAGAGTAAAGGCCATTTGATGGGTGATTAGTTAAAAAATTAATCATAGTTCCTTCTGGTATAACCCAAATGTTTCCACCTTCTTTAAAATTATCTAATGTATACTTAATAGCATCTTGTGTTGTTTCTGCTTCTGTTTTCCAAGTATTATATACAACACCTTTATTCGATCCAACATATTGACCATATTCATGCTTTTTTTTAAAATTATATATCACAATTAAAGAGAATATTAAAAAGAAAATTATAAAGGATTTTTTAATTAATTCTGAATCAATTATACTAAATCTTTTTGGTAAGTATTCTAAAATAAAAATACTGCATACAATAAATAATAAAGGAAACGCAAATAATCCGTAAGGGATAAAATTTAGAAGAAAAAATGACTTAGAGGAGGTAATCAGTGCAATAAAAATAATTAATAAATAAAGATCATTGCCAAATATTTTCTTTTTATCAATAAATCTTTCTTTTAATAAAAAACAGAACACAAAAAAGGTAAATAAAGTAATCCAGGATAAGTTTAGTGCAGTGTTTAAATGAGTATTTTTATAATAAACAAGAGAAGTAATTATTGTTAAAAATAAAAATAAACTTAATTTCCCATATTTTTTTTGCATAAAAGACTTTAATGAAAAATAAATTAAGCTCATAGAAAGAATGAAACCGCCAAATACTTTGATAAAAGTTTTTAAAACTCTAATTAAATTGTTTTTATCAGGATAAAGCCCGGTATAATGGTGGTAAAAATAATTAGCTGTCGATGATAAAGAAAAATTTTTAACAACTGTAGAGTGATAAAGTAATTCATCTAAAGTTAAACCTTGTAAAAATAGTATAGAAAAACATATTACAGGTACAGATAAAAAAGAAAAAATACTGTATATAATATATTTTATACCTAAGTTTTTTTTAAATTTAGCATAAACAGTAAAAAATAAAAGAAAAATTGCATAAAAAATATAATCATATTTTGATGCCATGGAAAAACCAACAAAAAACCAACTCAGCGGAATAAAAATTTGTTTATTTGTTTTCAGGTAAAGGATTAAAAATAAAACAGAAAATAAAAGACTTACTAATGAATAAATTACAGCATATGAGTAGGCATAAATATAATTTAAAGCTGAATGATTAAATATACAAGTTATCATTATAAATAAAGTAATAATAAAAGAATTTTCTTTTGAGGTAAAAAATCTTGAAATTGTATAGAATAACCCTAAAATTAATAAAGAATTTATAGTCCCGATTAAGCGCAGAGTTGATAAGTTTGAGCCGAAAATCATATAAAAAACGGCATTGATTTGATATGACAAAGGACCGAAAATATTAAATAAGTCCTTGTATAGTATTTTTCCTTGTAATACTTGCTCTGGAAAATAAGCTTCT
Organism: uncultured Muribaculaceae bacterium; assembly: GCA_964391675.1. Lineage (GTDB taxonomy): Bacteria > Cyanobacteriota > Vampirovibrionia > Gastranaerophilales > Gastranaerophilaceae > CAYMMX01. The sequence continues at coordinate 22,109 of CAYMMX010000011.1, forward strand.
CTGCCTAAGTCAATTAAAACACATGAGACTACATTACCAAAAAAAAGCATCATTAAGCAAAAGCTAACTATTAAGATAAATATTAAAAATATTTCTTTTTTATTTAAATTTATTAATTTATTAATTTTTTGGACATCTATCATGATTTGTTACTTTCTTTTATATATAAACATATTATAAAAATCTTTTTCATTTAAGTATGAGTCAAAAATTTTAACTAGATTATAAGAAGATTTTATATATTTACAGACTTCAAAACCATAATCAGAACAAAGATATTTATAACCATACTCTTCAGTATTTCTAGTATTAATTATTATATAATCTGGTGGATCTGATTTTATATCATTGATTATTCTGTGTTCTCCAAAACCTTGCATATAAGGAGGATTTATTGTATCATAAATGCTTTTTGATGGATGATTTGTCAAAAAGTTAATTATTACACCCTCCGGTATAACCCAAATACTTTCATCTCCTTTCAGATTGGTTTTTATATAATTAATTGTTTCATTAAGAGCAATTGCTTCGCTGCGTCCTATAATCATTCCAATGTCAGGTAAAAAAATTGAAGACTTATATGTAAAACCTCTTTCTGTTTTTAATAAGATTCTGTTATGAGCAAAGGCTTCTAGTACTATAATGTTATGCATTGTCATTATAAAAATAATAACTACAAAGGCTCTTTCAATATATTTTCTTTCTATAGATTTAAATAAATTTGGAACGATTTCAACAGTAAAAATACTACATGCAATAAGTAATAGAGGAAGTGAAAATATTCCGTAAACATTGAACATTAAAAAGAAAGTAGCTCTTATTGAAGAAATGATGATAATAAACATAAAAATTAAAAAAATATTATCAAGGAAGAATCTTTTTTTAAGAATAAATCTGTTAAATAATATAAAAATAAAAACACCCAGAAAAAATAAAGGAAGCCAACAAAGGCTATAATACAAATTTTGAACGGTAAAATAATAAAAGAAAAATAATGCAATAAAAATAAAGGATAAAATTAAAAATGATTTTAAAATATTTATAATTCCTTTTTTATTAAATTTTAAAAAAGTATAAATCAGTGTAAGTAAAATAAAAAAGCACCCTAAGTTATTCTTAAAAAAATAGAAACTTTTTTCTAAGTACTCTTTTTGAGGATATAGCCCCGATTTATGCAAATATAAAAATTGTTGGGCTTGTGAAAAAGCATAATTCTTAATTTCTATAAACCTGTTTAATAGCTCATTTAAGGTTAAACCCTGCAAAAACAGAATAGAGAAAGATAATACAGGCACAATTAAAAAACCTGTTAAACTAAAAAAAATGTTTTTTTTGCTTATTTTTTTATTTTTTATAATAATTATTGTAAAAATAAAAAGCAGTATAATATAAGGCACATAATCATATTTAAAAGCTAAACAACATCCTGCAAAGAACCAGCTTAACGGAATAAAAACCTCTTGTTTTATCTTTAAGTATAAAAGTAAAAATATTAGTGAAAATAAAAACATGCAGAAAGCATAAACCATAGCATATGAATATGCATATATATAGTTGAGAGTCCATGGGCAATAAATACAAGAAACCAAAATAAAACAAACTATTGCAAAAGAGGTTAGTTTTGAAGTAAATATTCTGGAAATTGCATATAACAAATATGTAATTATAAGTGCATTTATGGAACCTGCTATTTGTAATGTATTTAAACTTATTCCAAATATTTTATAATAAATGGCATTGATTTGATATGATAAAGGACCATAAATATTAAACAAATCTTTGTATAATATTTTTCCTTTTAGTATTTGTTCTGGGAAATAGGCTTCATGACCTATATCAATAAGGATTGATATAGTTTGATTACCATAAAAAATATTTAATAATATAAAAAAAATAAATATAGTAACTATTGAAAGAATTTCTAAACGGTTTGAAATTATCAAATCTTTAATTTTTTGCATATGCCAACCTTAATTACCCCTTTTAATTATATCATGGCTATTTGAATCCTTTTGTTTATGTTAATTTATTGTTAAACTTTTGTGATATATTTAGGTTAGTGTTAATATGCATTTATAGAAAGAAAATTATGCAAATATTCAATCTGAAAAATAATATAAAAAGTATTTATAAGAAAAATAAAAATACGCCCAGAGTGGGATTCAGCTTAAATTTTTCAATAAATACTGTTGAAAAGACGCCGGGAATTTATTGTTTGATGAGCAGGCTATTGCTGCAGGGAACAAAAAATCTTTCCAGTGAGCAGTTGGCAAAACAATTAGATGAAAATGCTATTGAATTGTCTTGTGATATGAAGCAGGATTATTTGAGATTTCGCTTTGTTTGCTTAAATGAAGATTTTCCTCTTGCAATAAAAATTGCTGCCGATATTATTAAAAATTCTACTTTTGAGGAATTTGAAAAAGAAAAAATAAAAATGAAGGGAGAAATTGTAGCTGAACTTGATTCTGCAAGAACAAAAGCCCTTGATAATTACTATAAAACCTTATATGAAGGTCATTTTTATGGCCATACATATACGAAGATGCTTGAAAATCTTGATCTAATAACTAAAGAAGATGTTATTCAGGCATATAAAAAAATTCTTTCAACAAGTAAAAAAGTTTTAGCTTTTGTTGGAGATATTAAATACCAAGAAGTGGAAAAATTATTGAATGAGAACATTGGAGATATAGAAACTTCTGTATTACAAGAAAAAACTATTCCGGTTCCTTTACTAATCAAGCCTAAAAGCTCAGAAATAATTAAAAATGATGCACAGCAAGCTCAAATTATTAAAGGCTGGATCTTTCCAACATTTAATTCAAAAGATTATCCTGCAATTATTCTTTTAAATGTTATTTTGGGTTCTGCCGGTCTGTCTTCAAGATTGTTTATAGAATTAAGAGAGAAAAAAGGTCTTGCATATCATGTAAGAAGTACTTATGAAACAAATGAGCAATGTGCTAATTTTAGTATATATATTGCAACAGAACCTAAAAATGTTCAAATATGTTTGGATGGCTTTGAAACTGAAGTAGATAAGCTTAAAAATATTCCTGTTTCTGATTTTGAACTAGAAAATGCAAAAAATAATGTTATCGGCAAACAGCAATTTGTAACAGAAACAAATGCACAACAGGCAAATCAGCTTGCTTATTATGAAATTATGGGACTCGGTTTTGATTTTCAGGATAAAATTATTGAAAAAATAAAAAAAGTAAAAGTTTTTGATATTCAGCGTGTAGCAAACGAATATTTTGTTGTCAATTCTGTTATCTCAGTATTAAAACCGGAAATTAATTGAAAAACGTTTTTTAATTCTTGATAATATCCTGATTCTAATAATTCGAAAAATCTATGTGCAGAGTAAGGCGCGAACGCAAGCGTTCGCGCCTTGTCTATATATAAAGCCTCTACTAATCTTGCAAAAAGTTCTGTAGGTCTTTTGTAGTATTTATTTAAACGACCTATTCTTGCTGAATTTTTAGCTTGTTTTCTTTGCGCAGATTTAAGTCTTAAGTAAGCGCAAAAAGCTCTTGGCATATCAGGAAACATTTGTTCAAGTGTATCAATTGAATAAAATTCTTCTTTTTTAAATAAATTAAAAAGACTGGCAGAAACAAATCGAACCCTGTCATATTTAAGCAAATACTGGGCATTTGATTTTTTTATATATTTATTAAATTCTTTAAATTTTTTTGAACGCATGAAATTAGGATAATCTTTTTTAATTTCGTTTTCATAGTTTTTTATTCTGTTTTTAATTTGTTCTTTGTGACTTTTTAATTTTGTCATCAAAGAATTTTCGTCAATAAAATTAGTAACGGATAAAAGTTCTTTTTCTATTTGGACAATTTTATTATTTTTTTCATCTAAATTAAATAAAACAGATAAAGAACCTCCATTTTTAGTTATTTGCGGCTCTAATTTATTATGAATGTAATGAGCAAATTCATGTAAAAGAGTTGGAATAATCCTTTCTTTAGGAGTATCTTTAGATACATCTATGCGGTTGTTGAGAAAAAAACCTTGGTGTCCGCGAGCTTTTGTATTTGTATAAACTTCTATCCCAAGAGATTTGAAGTAGATTATAAGTTCTTTTTTTATATTTTTCATAAAATTTTTCCAAATAGCATTAAATCATTATATAAGAAGTTTTATTTAATCTTTATTTATCCATTTATCATATAAATCTTTTCTTTTTTGTTTTGTTATTTCAATACTTTTTTGCTTGCGAAATTTTTCGATTTCTGCATGATTTCCGTTTAGCAGAATCTCAGGGACTTTGAGTCCTCTATATATTCTTGGCTTAGTATAATGCGGGTATTCTAAAAGCCCGTTAGAAAAGCTGTCTTCATTTGCCGATTCAATTTTTCCAAGAGTTCCTTCTATTTTTCGACTTATTGAATCAATCAGGCAAAGTGCAGGTAATTCGCCCCCTGTTAATACAAAATCACCTATTGAGACTTCTTTTGGTTTTATAATGTCTCTAATTCTTTCATCAAAGCCTTCGTAATGTCCACAAAGCATTATTATTTGGTCGTAATTAGCAAATTCATTACACATAGTATTATTAAATACTTCACCTTGCGGAGTTAGCATTATAGTGATCGAATTTTTTATCTTTTCTACGCTTTCATAAGCATCAACAAAAGGTTGAGCTGTTAAAACCATTCCGGCACCGCCTCCATAGGGGGTGTCATCTACTTTCTTATGTTTATCAAGTGTAAAATCTCTTGGATTAATCGTTTTTACATTAATTACACTTTTTTCAATAGCGCGTTTTAAAATACTGCAACCGCAGCAAGTATCAATCATCTCCGGAAATAAGGTTAATACATCAAATCTCATTCTATTAGGCCTTCAATATTATTTATAATAACTTTTTTTCCTTTTATATCAACATTTGGTACAAGTTCTTTTACAAATGGAACCAGTGATATTTTCTTGGATTGACCTTTAATAGAAAGCAAATCGTTAGAGCCATTGTTTGATACGCCAACAATTACTCCTATATTTTTACCTTCCGGATCAAAAACATCAAGGCCTGTTAATTCATCAATAAGAAATTCGTTGTCTTCTAAATTTTCTCTTATAAAGGATTGTTCGATAAAGATTAAGCACCCTTTGTAAGAAATGATTTCATTTATGGAATTTATTTTATCAAATTTTATTAATGCAAATTTTTTATTAAATCTGATATTTTTAATTTCAAGTTTAATGTATTTGTCATTTTTATTAATCCAAATAAAATCAAGTTTTTTCAAAAAATCTTCTTGATTTTTTGAAAACCCAACTTTGGCTTCACCGTGTATTCCATGGAAATTCAGAATTTTACCGACAGAAATATATTCCATTAATTAACCTACTCTTCAGAATCTTTTTTCGATTTTTTTGTTTTCTTTTTTTCTTTTTCGGTTTTTTCTTCTTTTTCGGCTTTTACTTTAGTTTTTTTCTCTTTTTTATCTTCAGCTGCTTTTTGTTTTTTAAATTCATCTGGAGCATCATCTCTATCTTGATTCCATCTGTTAAGTCCCATTTTAGACCTTATTAATCCGATGCCGACATGGACTCTCCATTCATCCATTTTAAGTTGTGCTGCAATAATTTTGTGGCAACCTATAGGAGGAAGTGGTAGTAGTGGTTCGTATAAATTTTGTATAGCGAACATTTGATCAGGAGAAATTGCTAATTTTCTTTTAGGGAAAGGTAGCTTAGGTAACATCATTTTTTGTCTTAATAAGTTTATACCAAAGAAAACTTTTCTTGGTTCGAGTTCTATTTTTGCTCCGATTACTTCATGTGCGTCAGGGTTTGGTAAAGGCAACATTGCCTTATATAATAATTCTATTTGTTCGAGTTGTTCTCTACTTACTAAAAGAGGTTTATTTTTATTCATTTGAGGTCTTTGAGGACCTCTATTAAATCGTCCGTCACTTGGCGGTCTATTGTATCCTCCGCTTTGTGGCCTATTGTATCCGCCTCTATCCTGATAACCGCCACCTTGTGGTCTACTACCTTGCGGCCTGTTGTATCCACCTCTATCCTGATAGCCTCCGCCACTTTGCGGTCTGTTATATCCACCTTGTTGAGGTCTGTTGTATCCGCCTCTGTCTTGGTAACCACCGCCTTGTGGTCTATTGCCTTGCGGTCTGTTGTATCCGCCTCTGTCTTGGTAACCACCGCCTTGTGGTCTATTGCCTTGCGGTCTGTTGTATCCGCCTCTGTCTTGATAACCTCCGCCACTTTGAGGTCTGTTATATCCACCTTGTTGCGGTCTGTTGCCGTATTCTCCTTGAGGTCTGTTATATCCACCTTGCGGTCTGTTGCCGTAGCCTCCTCTATCTTGATTATAGCCTCTATTTTCAGGATTATTGTAGGGCTTTTGTTGAGGCTGTTCATGAGAATAGCTGTTTTGAAAAGGTTGAGAACGCTGTTGGGTATTATCTTGCTGTTCGCTATAATTATTGCCACTTTGTGAAGGTTTTTCTTCACTTTCCGGATTATTGTTGTCATTTAAGTCTGAAGACAGTGACATTTTTTTATCAGGGTACAGACAATTAGGACATATAACTCTCTTGGGGTTTTTTGTTTCAAACTCAGAACCACACTTCGTGCACTTGTTTACATACATAATAAAAGCCTCTTAATTGGGATAATAAAACTCCTCGTTCAACTAAAACTAAATAAATTTATATTTCTCTTTTTTTTTAATTTTGCTTTCTATATCTTTTCAAAATTCTATCCATTATATATTATAATTAAAAATAAATATTGGCAAGCTTTTTTTATAATTTTATACTACATTAATAATACAAAATAATTTATTTTTCAACCATGAAAGTTACAGGACCATCGTTAATTAATGAAACATCCATCATAGCTTGAAATTTTCCTGTTTCCACTTTTAATCCGTATTGAGAAATTATTTTTACAAAATCTTCATACAACTTTTCTGCTTTTTCAGCAGAAGCGGCTTTGTCAAAACTAGGTCTTGTACCTTTTTTACAATCACCCGCAAGTGTAAACTGTGAAACTACAAGAATTTCTCCCTTTGTATCAAGTAAGGATTTGTTCATTTTTTCGTTTTCATCTTCAAATATTCTTAAATTAATTAGTTTTTCTGCTAATTTTTGAGCGTTTTCTATTGTATCTGTTTTTTCAATTCCAAGAAAAATCAGTATACCGTAAGTTATTGAGGAAAAAAGTTTTCCTTTTATTGTTACACTTGCTTGTTTTACTCTTTGAATTAATGCTTTCATTTTATTTCCCTGCTAATTGTCCGCAGGCTGCATCTATGTCTGCGCCACGCTCTAATCTTACGGTTACTTTTTTACCGGAATGTTCTAAAATATATTTAAATTTCATTATTGAATTATTATCGGGTTTTTTAAATTCATTTTTATCTACCGGGTTATATGGAATTAAATTAATATTACACTTTATATCTTTTAAATATATTGCGGTTTGTTTTGCCATTTCGACATTATCGTTTAAGTCTTTAATAAGAAGATATTCTATCGTAATTCTTCTTCCTGTTTTATCTGTATAATTCTTTAAAGCTTTTTTAAGTTCATCAAGGGAATATTTATTTTCAATCGGCATAATTTTTTCTCTGATTTCAGAAATTGGGGCATGTAGTGAAAGTGCAAGTGTAGATTGAAGATTTAAATCTGCTAATTTATTGATTTTGGGGATTATCCCACTTGTAGAAATTGTTATTCTTCTTGCACCTATTTGAAAATCTTTGTTAAAAATTTCAAGAGCTTTTAATACATTATCTAAATTTAAGAGAGGTTCTCCCTGTCCCATAAAAACAACATTTGTTATTTTTAATCCTGTATCCCGCTGAATAGTTAAAACTTGTTCTATGATTTCTGATGCCGTTAAATTTCTTATAAACCCTATTTTTCCTGTTGCACAAAATTTACAGTTAACAGCGCAACCAACTTGTGAGCTTACACAAGCTGTCAGATTTGCACGGTTATCAAAGCGCATTAGAACGGTTTCAACACAATTTTCATCAGGATATTCAATTAAATATTTTATTGTACCGTCTTGTGATGTTTGTTTTGATTTGATTTTTACATTCGTTATTTGGGCTATTTCAGAGAGTTTTTCTCTAAAATCTTTTGCTAAATCTGTCATTTGATCAATTGATTTTACGGATTTTAAATATATCCAGTTGTGGATTTGTCTTGCTCTGAATTTTGAAGCTTTTAAATTCAACGCAATTTTTTCAAATTCTTCCTGTACAAGTCCTGAAAGGGTTATTTTTTCATTCATATTATGATTATATCATAGAATTTTACTGAGTTTTTTCTTTATAATAATCTACTATTTCTGATATTGCTCTAATCATTAGAGCAGTTTGTTCCACTTCTTCTTTCCATTTTGTATAACCGCATGTTTTAGGTAAAAAACCAATGGGATTATCAGGAAAATCTCTACATATTTGCGGGCGGTTTTCATAATCGGGACAAAGGTTATCTTGAGTTATTTTTGGGCAATGATAATAATAAACCTCTTGTGTAATATTTTGACTTTTTATTTCTTTATTTAACAGTTCAAAATATTCCGGATAAACATTTTTTGCTTCATCTTTATTATTATAAGGAATAAAGGTGCTTATAAATTGTTGTGCAAAATTATCGTTATTATTTGCTTTTTCTTTTAATTCTTCGGGCGAAAATTCACTGCAGGCTAATTTACAGCAAGCACCACAATTAGAGCAAGAGAAATAATTTCTATATTCTAAAATTTTCATCCATCTTTCAATTGCATCTTTTAAAAATTCATTTGTTAGAATATTTAATCGTTCTTCGGGTTTTATTTTTTCCAGTTGATTATTGATTTCCTGACTTACTTTTATAAATATTGCCCTATAGTTTGATTTTAGTTTTTCTACTTCTGTGCTTAAATCTTTCATAACAATATATTATCATATGTTGGATAAAGATTAAATTTTTCTTAACTTTTGGTCTAATGTGTTTATTTTATTTTATGCTAATATACATGATAATTATTGAAAGGGGGCATTATTATGACAAAAAAATTAGAAATGTATAAGTGTGATTTATGCGGAAATTTTGTTGAAGTTGTTTTAGAAGGTGCAGGAGAATTAGTTTGCTGCGGACAGCCTATGAAATTACTTAACGCAAATTCAACTGATGCTGCAGGAGAAAAACATGTTCCTTATTTTGTAAAAAAAGATAATGAATTGGAAATTAGGATTGGTAGCGTTCTTCATCCTATGACAGATGACCATTATATTCAATTTGTTGAAGTTGTGTCTGATGATCAAAGGTATGTAAAAAGAAAATATTTATATCCGACAGAAGAACCCGTATTTTTGCTTAAAGGTTATGATATAGGTTCTTTGACCGCAAAAGAATATTGCAATCTTCATGGATTGTGGGAGGCGAAATATGATTAACGAAAAAGTTGGAATTGTTTTAAATGACCAAGTAAATAAAGAAATGTATTCGTCTTATTTGTATTTATCCATGTCGGCTTATTTTTCCGATATAGGCTTAACGGGTTTTGCAAATTGGATGAGAGTTCAGGCTCAAGAAGAAATGGCACATGCCATGTTTATATATGATTTTTTAATTGACAGAGGTTATAAAGTGGTTTTAACTGCTATAAATACTCCGCCTCATAGTTGGGAAGGAGCATCAAATGTTATGGAAGAAGTCTTAAAACATGAAATGTATGTTACAAGCTTAATTAATAACATAGTAACAGTTGCAGAAGAAGTAAAAGACAGAGCAACAATGTCATATATGAATTGGTTTGTTGATGAACAAGTAGAAGAAGAAGCTAATGCACAAGACATTATTTCCAAATTAAAATTAATAGGCGATGACAAAAGTGCTCTTTATTTGCTAGACAAAGATCTTGCTACAAGAGTATTTGTTCAACCTCAAATTAAAGCTGTAGTGTAAATCTATTAATTAAATAATAATATGGCGATTTGTTTTAAAAAACAAATCGCCATATTATTTCTTTATATATTTTTTTACGCTAATATTCAAATATGGTTTTTGAAGAATTGAAAAAGATAAAAAATAGGTGCTTAAAGTGTGAGAAATGCAAACTTCATAAAACAAGAACGAATGTTGTTTTTTCAGGCGGAACTCCGAATAATAAACTGATGTTGATTGGTGAGGCACCCGGATTTTATGAGGATCAAAAAGGTATTCCTTTTGTTGGGAAAGCGGGGCAGTTGCTTGATAAAATATTTGCTTCTGTAGGTTTATCTCGGGAAAATATCTATATTTGCAATACATTAAAATGTCGTCCGCCTGATAACAGAGATCCTTTACCGGAAGAAAAACAGGCATGCAGAGAATATCTTGATTCACAGATTGAAATTCTTAAACCCAGAATAATTCTTATTTGCGGTAAGGTTGCGCTTAATTCAATGTTAGAAACAGCATCCGGGATAACAAAAGTTCGTGGTAAATGGTTTGATGGACCATATAATTCTAAAATGATGCCGATATTTCATCCTTCATATCTTTTAAGAAATGATTCGAGAGAAAAAGGCAGTCCTAAATGGCTTATGTGGCAAGATATTAAGGAAATAAAAAGAGCTTATGATTTATTGTAATACCTTGAAAAATTAATTTAATTGTTGTCTAATTATAAAATGGTTAATGTCGAAGTTAATAAAAATTCTAAAGGTTTGCGAGGAGAAATAACAATTCCTGCCGATAAGTCTATTTCTCACAGGGCAGTTATGTTTTCATCTCTTGCAAAGGGAATTACGACTATAGAGAATTTTTCTAAAGGTGCTGATTGCCATTCAACTTTAGAAGTGTTTAAAAGTCTTGGTGTTGATGCTCAGATTAAAACTGAAAAAACATTAATTATTAATTCAAAAAACGGTTTGTCTGCACCAAATAATAACTTGTATTGTGGAAATTCCGGTACAACTATGCGTTTAATGTCGGGTATATTAGCCGGGCAGAGTTTCAATTCTGTGTTGACAGGTGATGAAAGTCTTTCCAAAAGGACCATGAAAAGGGTTATAGCTCCTTTAGAATTAATGGGTGCAAAAATTGATTCTAACGGGTATGCACCCTTAAATATTTATGGTCAAAATCTACATGGTATTGAGTATGTTTCAGAATTGGCTTCGGCTCAGGTTAAATCTTGTGTACTTTTAGCGGGGATGCATGCAAGCGGTAAAACCAGTTTTACAGAGCCTTTTGTTTCAAGAAACCATACAGAACTTATGCTTGAATATTTAGGTGCAGAAATTCAGGTAAAAGATAAAACAGTTTCAATAGAGAAATCGGAATTATTTACAAAAAATATTTATGTTGTTGGTGATATTTCCTCTGCAGCCTTTTTTATTGTTGCAGGATTAATTGTTCCCGGCTCAGACATTACAATTAAAGATGTTGGGCTTAATCCTACAAGAACTGGGCTTTTAGATGTGATAAAAAAAATGGGCGCAGAGATTCAAATCCTTGATAAGAGGATTGTTTCCAATGAAGAAATTGGTGATATAAAGATTAAGTACTCTGAGTTAAAAGGATGTAATATTGAAGGAAATATAATTCCAAGATTAATTGATGAATTGCCTGTAATAGCTGTACTTGCAACACAAGCAGAAGGTATTACAAAAATCAAAAATGCTGAAGATTTAAGAAATAAAGAATCTGACAGAATAAAAGTTGTTGTAACTGAATTACAAAAAATCGGTGCCAACATTAAAGAAACTCCGGACGGTTTCATAATAAAAGGAAAGACAAAACTAAAAGGTGAATGTGAAGTGGAAACTTATCACGATCATAGACTCGCAATGAGCTTGTATGTTGCTGGATTAATTTGTGAAAAACCAATTTTAATTAGAAATTTTGAGTGGGTTAATATTTCTTTTCCCGAATTTGAAAAATTGATGGAAGATCTCAAATAAAATTATTATTTATAAATTTTTCAAAAACTCAACCTTTTATTGCACCTTCATTTTCACCTGAAATGAAATATTTTTGCATTGCTAAAAAGAAAATTACTATAGGAATTGTTGCTAAAATTGAACCTGCCGCAATAAATCTCCAATTTGAACTGAACATTCCTTGTAAATTATTTACTCCAACAGGAAGTGTATACATTGATTCTTTTGTTAGTACAATACTTGGCCATAAAAATTCTCCCCATGAGCCAATGAATGTGAATATTGCAAGTACAGCTAAAGATGGTTTTACCATTGGTAAGAGTACTTTAAAAAACACTTCCAGAGCATTACATCCGTCGACTATAGCTGCTTCTTCCATTTCTTTTGGTATTGTTAAAAATGCCTGACGCATCAGAAAGATTCCAAATGCGCTTACTGCAAAAGGCATTATAAGTCCTAAATATCCCATAAAATTATTTACTGAATCTATTAAATTTAATTTTAATGTAATAAGGTAAACAGGTAGCATTATAGCTTGAAAAGGAACCATAATTGTGGCAAGTATAGCAAAAAATGAGAATTTTTTACCCCAGAAATTCATTCTTGCAAGTGGATATGCAGCCATCGCTGATAAAATTAAATTTAAAGCTACTGTTGCTCCTGCAACTATTATGCTATTTATGAAATAAGCAATAAAATCAACTCTTTTCCATACCCCAATGTAATTACTTAATGTAAAATCCTGAGGGATAATTTGAGGCGGATATGCAAAAATATTTTCGGCATTTCCCTTTAAAGAAGTTGAAATAAGCCATATAAAAGGAAATATTGATAATAGTGATGTAAAAATCAATATTGCATGTACACTAATATTTTTAAAAAATCTTTTCATTTTGGTTTTCCTTTATTTTTTTGTTTTGTCATTTTTCCTCGCAAGGATTGTTTTTTATTAGTGTTTACTTGTCTTTATTGGAAAGGAAGTATATTTTTTCCAAAGCAATTTGGGTTTATATTTGATATTTGTTTTTTTCAAAGCATAAAATATTTATAAGTGAAAAAATCATTACTATTATTAATAGGATTACTGCCATTGCTGATGCGTATCCTAAATCTAAATTCTCAAATGCCCTTTCATAAATATAATAAACAATTGTTTTACTGGAATTTAAAGGACCGCCTTTTGTCATTACATAAATTTCAGCAAAGACTTTCATTGCTGATATTGCGCTGATGGTTGATACGAGAGCTATGGTAGGCATTATATGCGGGATGGTAACAGTTAAATGTTTTCTGATTGAATTTGCTCCATCAATATCACAAGCTTCATATAATTCTTTAGGTACACTCATTAGTGCTGCCAGATAAATCATCATATAGTAGCCGATACCTTTCCAAATTGTAACTATAATTACAGAAATTAAAGCAAATCTTGTATCGGTAAGCCATCCGACAGGATTTAAGCAAAGCTGTTGCATGCCAAAATTTAAAATCCCCTGATCGGCATATAACCATTTGAAAGCAATTGCAGCAACTACTATTGATACAATAACCGGAAGATAAATAAGAATTTTATATAATGTAATTCCCCTTATTTTATTATTTATAAGTATTGCTAAAAATAAAGGTACTATTGCCAGAATTGGTACAGCAATAAATAAATATAAAAAAGTATTCAGTAAGACTTTATAAAAAATCGGTGAGCTAAAGAGCTTAATATAATTCTGCAATCCAACATAAGAAGGGTTATATATATTGTTGGAATAATCTTGAAAACTTAACCCTATAGTTTGAAAAAAAGGAATGAAAAAAAATACCATAAGAATCACTCCTGCTGGAAGCAGAAATAAGTATGGAACATATTTTTTATAATATTTTAGCATCCGGAATGTCTCAAAATTACACTAAACAATGTTATTATCTCATTTTTTAGTTTTTAAGAGTTCCCCTGTTTATTTGATTTTTTATCCCTAAGTTCTTTGCTTCTTAGTTTTCTGTGGTAGGTAATAGCAAAACGGTGTGCTTCATCTCTTATTCTTTGGATTAAAAACAATGCGGAAGAATTTCTTGGTAAAAGAATCGACTTTGATTGGTTTGGTAAGAAAACTTCCTCTTCTTTTTTTGCCAGAGAAATAAAATCTATGCCCTTAATATCCAGCTCTTTTACAATTTGCATAACGCTTGAGAGTTGTCCTTTTCCTCCATCGACAATTACCAAATCGGGTTTTTCCCAGTTTTGCTCATCCAATCTTTTCAGGCGACGTGTTAAAACTTCTTTCATTGAAAGAAAATCATCAGGTTTTCCTTCTTCTGTCCACTTGATTTTGAATTTTTTATAAGATGATTTTTTACTTATACCATTTATGAAGGTTACCATCGATGCAACGGTATTTGTTCCCTGAATATGTGAAATATCATAGCATTCAATGCGGTGTGGGAAGTTTTTAAGTTTCAATTTTTCAGCTAAGAAAGAGCCGATTTCGTTAAAATCATCTCTGATTTTTGACATTTGCTCTATTTTAGCATTATTTAAAAGCACTTTTGTGTTTTTATCGGCGAGTGATTGCAGTTCTTGACCTTGTTTCCCTTTAGCATAACTTATTTTGACTTTTTTCTTCGATAAAATTTCCAGCCATTCTTGATAAACTTCTTTTTCCCCAATGGTTTCAAGTTCTCTTGATACAATTTTGTCAGGAAATTCCATTGATAAGTTGCTGTAATATTCCTTAAAAAACGTTTCAAAAAATTCAACTTTGTCTGTGTTTTTAATAAAGTATTTAAAATCTTTTTTGTCTATTAGGCGACCTTCTCTAATCATTAAGATTACAATTGCAAAAATACCATCTTCATACATTAGCGAAATTACATCTTCGCTCAGTTTTGTATTTTCGTATACTACTTTTTGTTTTTCCAACGTTTTTTGTAAGTCCAGATAACTGTCTCTAAGTCTTGCAGCTTTTTCATACTGCTGTGAATCAGAGTATTTTTGTATTTGTTGCATTAAATAGTTTAAAAGTTCTGTTTGTTTTCCTTGTAAAAACAGTTCAACTTGAGAAACAAGAGCTTTGTATTCTTCTGATGTAACAAGATTTTGACATGGTGCTAGGCATTTCCCTATTTGATAATAAAGACAAGGGCGATTTTTGAATTTTGGTGTTTTGCATTGTTTTAACGGAAAAATTTTTTTTAAAAAATCCAATGTTGCATACATTGCTCTTGCATCGGTATAGGGTCCGTAATATTTTCCTTTTTCAAGATTCTTATTTTTTTTTCTTGTTACAATAATTCTTGGAAAATCTTCATCAGTTACTAAAAAATAAGGATATTTTTTATCGTCTTTTAGCAGAATATTATACTTTGGTTGATGTTTTTTTATTAAATGTGATTCTAAAATCAGTGCTTCAGCTTCTGAATTTGTAATAATATATTCAAGATTTTTTATTTGGGGCACAAGCACTTTTAATTTTGTACTGTCAAGTGTTTTATTGAAATAACTTTTAACTCTGTTTTTTAAATTTTTGGCTTTTCCAATATAAATTATTTCACCATTTTGGTTATGGTAAATATAGCAGCCTGCTAAATTGGGAAGAAGTTTTAATTTTTCTTTTAAATTATTATCCATAAATAAATTATATAATAATTTATTTATTATTTTTCAAACTATATTCTTATAATTTTTATTAAATCATTTTTACAAATATTTTTGTCCGAAATAGTTTTAGAAGGAAGTTCAATTACATAACTTGATGTTGCATGAATAGGTAAAATTCTCCAAGGTTTTACATTTTCGTATAGTGCAATAATTTCATTATTTTTATTTATAAATAATATATCAATATTAAATTTCATAAAAAAGGTATGTATGGAGCAACATGGTTTTATAATGAGTCCTTTTCCTTCAGAGAAATGTTTTTCTAAAATTAGTCCAATACTGCGTAAAAAGAAGTTATCAGCCATTTTTGCTTGCTCTGAAATTATATTGTTTTGTGTAGAATTGTAAACTTTCATGCTTTTACCCTCTAGAAATAACGAAAACACCCGTTATAATATACAATATATATAGTATGTATATCAAGTGAGACATTTTACCCTTTTTATTCGCCTTGAAAGGTGGTGTTTATGATTCTAGAGTATAAAGTAAACGAAATGCATGTTCAAGCTGCTTGGCTAAAAACACTTTATGATTTAATTGAAGAGTTAAATTGTAAGTGCAAAACTTATATTGAAGAGTCGTATAACCAGACTTATAAACATTTTTCAAGAATGAGAATAATTGAAGTTTATGGCTCTGACACAATGTTGAGTTGGCTAAAACTTCGTATGGAAAGGTATTTACATTTTATTTCTGTTCATGACAGTGTCGATGACATCACGGCTGAAATGCACGAATCAGCTGAATAATTCTTATATTTAGGCAATCATTTTAAAAAGATATTTACCAAGGATAATCTTTTTCTATGGTCCAATTATCATGCATTATTAAACCGGCGCAGTAGCGTCTGTTTTCGACAGCATTTTCGGCACTGCATGCATAAATTCCCGTTTTCCATTTGTCTCTTCCAACGCCTGTTGTACCTTTATCATAGGCTTTAAATGCCGGATTAAGAGTATTTGGAACAAGCTCATAGAAGAAAACATTTTTCCCAACGACTAAAGCTCCTTCATATCCGTTAATGTATACTTTTATTTCCATAGTTGATGACATTGTAAGTTCTAAATCCACTCCATCCGGTAGCCTTACAATAATTGAATTTGATTTAGTTATGACATTATAATTTTTAAGATACGATTCTAAGTATGTACCAAACCATAGTCTCATATCAGCAGCACTTCCTTCAATCGGAAAACTCCATGTATTTATGTTTTCATTTTCTGTTTCTGACATGCTTATTGCTCTTGATATAGCAGAAAATGTTTTCCTTAATTTAGAAATAGCAGATTGCTCCTGTTGCATTTGAACTATAGAAGGAATAGTTATTGCTGCAACCAATCCTATAATTAAAATAGTCATAAACATTTCTACCAGAGAAAAACCGAATTGTTTTTTAGTTTTAATTTTAAACAATGCTCCCATCCTTTTTGGAAATTTTAACATTTTAGACTATAGTATGTCAAATAATTGTAAATAATTAGACCTAAATGCTTTTTTTTGTATAATATTTTTATGAGAGGTTTAGGTTTATATTTTAAGCAATCGGCAACATATCAATTATATTTGCTTTTTACAAGGCAAGTTAATGATTTTTTTACAACATTAGGTGATATTGCACAAAAAACCTTTGATGTATTTAAATATATTTTTAAATTGGAAATTGATAAACATGAGCTTGTTCAGCAGTGTTCAAGATTTGGAGTAAGTTCTCTTCCGATAACCCTTTCTATAGTGGGGATGTCCTCTATAATTGTTGCTATGCAGGTTGCCGGTGAAATGGTAAAACAAGGCGCAGGTAATTTTGTCGGAATGTTAATAACAATTCTAATTGTAAGAGAAGATGCGGTTATAATGTCAGGTTTTGCTATTATTTCAATGATTGGTTCATCACTTGCATCAGAGATTGCAACTATGAGGGTAACAGAACAAATTGATGCAATGAAAGCTTTGAAGGTAAATCCTATAAAGTATTTGTTTGTCCCAAGAGTTGTTTCAGGAATTCTTATGATGCCTTTAGTTGTAATTATTGCTTCTGTTGTGGGAATTTTAGGTGGTGCTGTTGCTTCGAATATTGCCGGAGGATTGAATTATAGGGCTTTCTTTGATTCTGTTTGGTATGGTCTTTTTATGAAGGATATAAAAGTTTGTCTTGCAAAAGCCGTTTTTTTTGGTGCTACAATTGCTATTGTGAGTTGTACGTGTGGTTATAGAGCAAAAGGTGGGGCAAAAGGAGTTGGTATTGCAACGACAAAGGCTGTTGTTTGGTCTTTTGTTGCGATTGCGATATGGGATTTGCTTTTTGCTGCAGCATTCTTCTTTTAGTTCAGCAGAATGTAATAAAAAATTAAAAGGTAATTAGATAAAAATGAGTATAGAAGTAAATAATTTAGTAAAAATATTTGACGATAAAAAAGTTATAGATGATGTTTCTTTTAAGGTTAAAGATGGAGAAGTATTAGCTATAGTTGGTTTTAGCGGTTCAGGAAAAAGTACCATACTTAAACTCATATGTAATTTAATTGCTCTGGACAGTGGTGAAATTAAGACTTCAGATGGTGATATTGCTATGGTTTTTCAATATTCAGCTTTGTTTGATTCACTAAATGTTTTTAATAATATTTCTTTTGCTCTTAAAGAGAGAAAAGAATTTAGGAAAAAATTTTCTAATAAACAATTAGAGCAAATTGTTGCACAAAAGCTTAAAATGGTTGGTTTAGAAGGTATAGAAAATAAGTATCCTTCTGAACTTTCAGGAGGAATGCAAAAAAGAGTTAGCTTTGCCCGAGCAATTGTAACAGAACCTCAAACTATTTTGTATGACGAACCAACATCAGGTTTAGATCCAATATCTTCGACATTAATCGAAGATTATATTGTAAGGCTTAAAGAAGAAACTAATGCGGCATCCATAGTTGTAACACATCAGATGTCAACTATAAAAAGAACAGCTGATAGAATTATAATGCTTTATCAGGGCAAAATCGTTTTTGAAGGTACTCCTGAAGAAATGTTAAGAACAGATAATGAATACGCAAAACAATTTATATCGGCATCTTTAGAAGGGCCTATGAAGATGTTGGCAGAATGAACTTTTTTTGATACAATTGTGATAATTATGGGTAGTAGGGAGAATAAATGAGATTTTCATCATCTTTTAAAGTAGGGATATTAACACTGGTAGCTCTTATAATATTATTGTTTACAATTTTATGGGTAAAGGGTCGTTCATTTTCTTCAGGAGAGAGAACGGAAGTAATTTTTAAAGATGTAAACGGCATGAGACCTGGTTCAGGGGTTCAGATGATGGGACTAAGAATAGGGCAGGTTGAAGAAATTATTCCGGTTATTAACGGAGATAACAGTTATGTTAAATTAAGGTTTGTTATTACTGAACCTGGTATTTCCATTCCAAAGGCATCCGTGTTTTCCATCCAGCAGTCAGGTCTTATCGGTGAACAATTTTTAGAGATAACCCCGCCTAAGTTAAGAACTACATACATATCTGTTGCAAAAGGTTCTAACTTATTATATAAAGATGATTTTGTCCAAATTTTACTGGATAAAAAATATTATGATGTTGGTAAGGTTAAAAATGTTCAAATACTTTCTGCACAATTAGTTCCACCTTTGCTTAGAGAAAAAATAAATACAAAATATGCTTATAAGGTTGATTATACAATTAATTTGCCTGGTTTAATTTTGCCTGATTATATGATTGGACAAATAATAACTGAAAATCAGCAGAAAAAACTACGTATATCAATGATTGATAATTCTAATTTGCCATACCCTCAGCAGTCATCTTTGTATACTGTAGTTGAACCAATGCGAATAGCTGACTTTTTGGATTTACAATATAAAGCAGCCGAGTCTTTAACTGAAACTACAATTAAAGTTAATGAGTTGCTTTCAGATGATGTTATTGCCGACTTAAAGCAAAGTGTCGAAAATATTAACATACTTACAGCAAAAGCTACAACCACTATTGCTAAGGCAGAAAAACTTATAGAATCATCTAAAGAAGATTTAAACTCTATGATGCAAATGGCAAAATCTGTAAGTGATAATTTTAATAAAGTAGCTAATAATGTTAATAATATTATTGGTGATGAGAAGTTTAAGCCTACTCTATTGTCTACGGCAGAGTCTATTAATAAATTAACAAAAAATCTTAACAAGATACTTGATAATACAGACGCAAAGCAGATGGCTTCTGATTTACAAGTTATTATGCAAAATATGAATGATATAACAAGTTATGTTTCTTCTATGACAAAGGATGATAAGCTTAAAAAACAATTAACATCTACAGTAAATAGCGTGAATAAAGCAATGAATGATATTTCTAATGCCTTAGAAGTTGTAAACGGTATGACCCCTGACCAAAAATGTCAACTTCAGCAAATAATAGAGGATACATCGGTTACTACTCACAATTTGAAAAAATTCTCTGAAAAATTAAATAAAAGATTTTTAATCTTTAGATTAATGTTTTAAGTGGTGATTTTATATGGGGTTTAAAACTGTAATTTCAAAAATACATTATGATAAAAAAGCCAAAGGTTTATTTTTTAAACTTCTTCAGGGATGCTCTTTTTTTTATGCATTAGGATGTAATTTTAAAAATAAGCTTTATGATATCGGAAAATTAAAACCTAAAAAAGTTAATGCTTACGTTGTATCAGTAGGCAATCTTACAACAGGTGGAGTCGGAAAAACACCGGTTGTTGCAAAAATCGCAAACCATTTTCTTATGCTTGGTGAAAAAACAGCAATAATTTCAAGAGGGTATGGCGGAAAATTATCTAAAGAAATTAACATAATTTCTGATGGAAAAAATATTTTTTATCCTGCTAATTTGTCAGGAGATGAGCCAAGATGGCTTGCTGAAAATACTAATGCAGTTGTAATTACTTCAAAAAATAGATACAAAGGCGCCAAATTTGCTATAGAAAAATTTGGCGTTACGAAAATAATTCTTGATGACGGATTTCAGCATAGAAAAATTTATCGTGACTTAGATATTGTTTTAGTTGATAGTGAGAAAGGATTTGGAAATGAAAACCTTTTGCCTGCGGGGCCTTTAAGAGAAGGACCGGAATCTTTTAACAGAGTGAATAAATTTATTATAGTAAGCAAAAATACAGATCATTCAAGAGCAGAAAAATACGCAAAGGTTATGGGAAAAAAATTAAAAAAAGATGCAATAGTTTGTTATATCGAGCCGGAGTGTATTTATAACATTTTAGATAAACAAGAAAGTTTAAATAAAGAAGATAAGGTTCTTGCATTTAGTGCAATAGGGCAACCCCAACAATTTTATAGTTTTCTTAAAGACTATAATGTTGTTAAAACAATAGATTTTGATGACCATCATAATTATTCGGATTCAGATATTCAAAAATTACAAAAAATTTGTACAGATTTAGATATCCGAACTTTAATTACTACCGAAAAAGATGCAGCAAAATTAGCAAGTAAAGGTTTTTACCTTAAAGTTTTCGCTCTAAAATTACGTACAAGTTTAGATGTTGAAAGCCTTCTTAAGAATGAATAATATTGAGAAAATAATTATAGAATTGAAGAAAGCAAAACAACCGTTAAGTGATTTTGTAAAACTAATGGAGACTTTTAATGACCCTTTTCTTGTTTTAATTTCTTGCATTTTAAGTTTAAGAACAAATGATAAAACAACATATCCTGCAACATTAAGAATGTTGCGACTAGGACAAACACCGCAGGAGTTTGCTCTAAAGGTCAATGAAGAAGACTTAGAAAATGCAATTTATCCCGTTGGCTTTTATAAAAATAAAGCAAAACAGATTATTGAGCTTTCAAAGGTTCTGGTGGAAAAATATAATTCAGAAGTTCCTGATACTATAGAGGAATTAATCAAACTTAAAGGAGTAGGTAGAAAAACTGCTAATTTAGTTATTGCAAAAGGTTTTAATAAACCGGCTATTTGTGTTGATATTCATGTGCATAGAATTTTTAACAGAATAGGTTATGTCAAAACCAAAACTCCTGAAGAAACAGAATTTGCACTAAGAAAAAAACTCCCTGTTTCTTATTGGATAGACATAAATACTTTATTGGTTACACATGGGCAAAATATTTGCAGACCCGTTAAGCCAATGTGTGATATCTGTCCCATTGAGGAATATTGTTATAAAGTAAAAATTTAATACGGTTTTGCCGTTTGTTTATATAAAAATAAACTTAATAACAATGTAAATAAAACTTTACAAAGTATCTTAAATACTAATATAAAATACGTTTCAAGATATTCATACTCAGAGTGTTTGTGTTGCATTTATAAAAAAACAACCACCATTAATAGGATAAAAATAAGCCAAGATTTAACAAAAATACATTTATATTCCTCTTGCTTTAAAATATTTACCATGTACGATAGATTATGCACTAGTATTTTTATTGAATATATGAGCAATAGTATGACAAAATGAGGAAAATATGTCAAAGGATGTAATAGAATTTGAAGGAACAATATTAGAATCAATGCCTAATGCAATGTTTCGTGTAAAACTTGAAAATGACCACGAAATCCTAGCTCATATATCAGGGAAGATTAGAAAAAATTTCATCAGAATATTACCGGGTGATAAGGTAAAAGTTGAAATGACTCCATATGATTTGACAAGAGGAAGAATAACCTTCAGATTAAAATAAACATTAGTTAAAAATAATAAAAGGATAAAAAAATGAAAGTAAGATCATCAGTAAAAAAAATTTGTGATAAATGCAAATGTATTAAAAGAAAAGGAAGAATCGCGGTAATTTGTGAAAACCCAAAACACAAACAACGTCAGGGTTAGTTTTTACCAGTATAAACTGCGTGAATCTCTTCACAAGAAAAAATCTGATTAATTGACATCAATCAAAAATAGATAGCAAGCGATATAATAATCAGAGCATAATAAAGAAAAGTTAAACAAAACTAATAACAAGGAGCAAACAAAAATGGCAAGACTGGCAGGGGTAGATTTACCTCGTAATAAGAGAATGGAAGTAGCATTAACCTATATTTTCGGTATAGGTCCAGCAAGAAGTAAAAAAATTCTTGAAGCTACAAAAATTTCACCTGATTTAAGAACGGATGATTTAACGGATGAAGATATTAAACAATTAAGAAACGAATTATCTAAATATTCAATTGAAGGTGATTTAAGACGTGAAGTTTCAACTCATATCAAACGTCTTCAAGAAATTAATTCATACAGAGGACTTCGTCATAAACGTAAACTTCCGTGCAGAGGACAGAGAACAAAAACTAATGCACGTACAAGACGTGGTAAAAAAGGCTTAGCAATTACCAAGAAGAAAACGGCATAATAATTGAAGTAATAAAAATACGCAATATTTTATAGTAATTAATAAAGTAAATAAAAATAATATAAGGATGTAAAAAAATGGCTAGACCAGCAAAAACAAAGAAAAAAGAAAAGAAAAATGTACTACAAGGCGTTGTACATATTCAATCGACTTTTAACAATACCATCGTAACATCTACGGATACTCAAGGAAATACAATCGCATGGGCTACAGCAGGTGCTATCGGGTTTAAAGGTGCAAGAAAAGGAACTCCGTTTGCGGCTCAATCTGCAGCGGAACAAGTTGCTAAAAAATCAATAGACCAAGGTATGAAAAAAGTTGAAGTATACATAAAAGGACCCGGTTCAGGTAGAGAAACAGCTATAAGAGCTATTCAAGCTGCAGGTCTTGAAATTACGTTAATTAAGGATGTTACGCCAATCCCTCATAATGGTTGTCGTCCGCCTAAAAAACGTAGAGTTTAATTAAGTAAACAAACAAGGAGCAAATAAAAATGGCAAGATATACAGGACCTACAGAAAAATTATTCCGTAATTACGGCGTAAAGGATTTATCTAACAGAAAATTAGTTTCTTCTATGAAACAACAGGCTTCAGGTCAGCATGGTGCAGTTAGAAAAAAACTTTCCGAATATGCTATTCACTTAAAAGAAAAGCAAAAAATCAGACTTACTTACTTAGTAAGTGAAAAACAATTTGCAAAATATTATAACAAAGCAGCTCGTAAAAAAGGTGTTACCGGTACTATTTTATTACAATTATTAGAATCAAGACTTGATAATGTTTTATTTAGAGCAGGATTTGGTATAACACGTAAGCAAACAAGACAAATTGTTAATCACGGACATGTTTTGGTTAATGGTAAAAAAGTTGATGTGGCTTCATATTCTTTAAAGTCAGGTGATGTTGTTACGGTTAAATCTAAAAGTAATGATTATTTAAAATCGGTTTTAGAATTAATTGATATGGCTTGTTCCCCTGCTTGGATGACTATAGACAAAGCCGCTTTAAAAGTGACTTTTGACAGAATCCCTGAAAGAGAAGAACTTGACCCTGAAATCAAAGAACAACTTGTAATAGAATATTATTCTAAATAATTAATTAGGAGAAATAAAGATGGAATTAAAAATTAAAAATGTTGATACAACAACAAGTTCAGATGGTTCACAATATGGTAAATTTGTTATTGAGCCGTTGGAAAAGGGTTTTGGTACAACAGTTGGTAATTCGTTAAGACGTGTATTGCTTTCAAGCTTGGAAGGTACAGCTGTAACTTCTGCAAGAATTGAAGGTATTACTCATGAATATACTGCAATACCTGGCGTATTGGAAGATGTAATTGATGTTATGTTAAATTTAAAAGGTTTAGTTGTAAAAACAGAATCAAAAGAACCGCAACATTTAAGAATAGATATTGATAAACCGGGTGTAGTTTTAGCAACTGATATCCAGCTTCCTGCAGGAGTAAAAGTTGTAAATCCGGACTGGTTAATTTGTACAATAGCTGAAGGTGGAAGCTTCCATGCTGATATTATTGTTGAATCAGGAAAAGGATATGTTGCAAATGATGTGCCTAGAGAAACGAAAGCAGGTGCTTCAATTGACATGTTACCTATAGATGCAACTTTTATGCCTATTAAAAGAGTAAGTTATAATGTTGAAGCTGCTCGTGTAGGAAATTCACTTGATTTTGATAAATTAACTTTGGAAATTTGGTCAAATGGTTCAATTGATGTAAATAATGCATTAAGTCAATCTGCTACAATATTAATTGAACACTTTATGCAAATAGCTTCACTTACAGGTCAACCTTCTATTTCATCAATCGCAGTTGTTCAAGAAGAAATTGAAGAAGTCGAAACTCTTCCAAGTATTACAATTGAAGAATTAGAATTATCTGTAAGAGCATATAATTGCTTGAAACGTGCAAGTATTAATTCTATGGTGGAATTACTTAAAAAATCAGAAAATGACTTATTAAATATTAAAAATTTCGGTAAAAAATCTTCTGATGAAGTAGTTGAAAGATTACGTCACTTTGGCTTAGACTTGCAACCAAGTCCTGAGTTAGAAGAAGAAGTATAAATAGAAAACTAAAGGAAACAAAATTATGAGACACATGTGTAAAAAACATACTCTGGGAAAGGCAAAGGATCAAAGAGAGGCATTATTGCGTTCTTTAGCTACTGAGCTTTTTACTCACGGAGAAATAAAAATAACTATGGCTCGTGCTAAAGCACTAAAACCATATGTTGAAAGTTTAATTTCAATGGCTAAAAAAGGTGATGTTCATTCACGTCGTCAAGCTGCAAAATATATTTATGACAAAGAAATAGGAAATTTTGTAGACGTTAAGACAAAAGAAGTAGTAGACAAACCTGCTGAAGGCCAAAAAGTTGTAGCTCAAACTGTTTTGAGAAAATTATTTAATCAAATCGGGGTTAAATATTCATCAAGACAGGGCGGTTATACAAGAATCTACAGGTTACCGCCAAGAAGAGGCGATGCTTCTGAGATGGCATTAATACAACTTGTATAAAAGGATAATATTTTGCATCGATATGCCTTAAAAATTCAGTATATCGGGAAAAAATATTCCGGAAGCCAAAAACAAGGGGGAAAAAATATAAAACCCCCATTGACTATACAGTCAGAAATAGAAATTGCACTTTATACATTATTAAAAAAGAAAATAAAAACGATATTTTCAGGAAGAACTGATAAAGGCGTTAACGCCAAAGGACAGATAGTTCATTTTGATATCGATAAACCGATAGTTGCTTCTCGCTTTATCAACTCATTAAACGGACTTTTACCCGAAGATATTTCAGTTTCTGAAATAAAAGAAGTTTCTGAAGATTTTCACGCTCAAAAATCAGCTAAAAAACGTTATTACCGATATGTTTTTTGTAACAGAAAACAAAGAAGCGCTTTCGATGGAGATTTAATGTTAGTAAGAAATGATTTAAACATAGAAAGAATCCAAAAAGCACTTAAATACATAGAAGGTGAACATGATTTCTCAGCTTTTAAAAGTTCAGGTTCTGTAAACCCTAAAAATATTTGTTTTATTTATAAAGCCGAGTGTAAAAAACTCGATGATACAATTATAATTGATATTGTAGGAAATAGATTTTTGTACAATATGGTTAGAATAATTGTAGGAACTTTGCTTATGATTGAAAAAAAACAATTATCTCCAGAATTTATAAAAGAAATTCTGGAAGGCAAAGACAGATCAAAAGCAGGAAAAACGGTTAATCCTTATGGGTTAACTCTTATGAAAGTAGAATATTAAAAATAAAAACGGAGAAAAACAAATGAAAACTTATAGTGCAAAGCCTCTAGAAGTTGAAAGAAAATGGTATTTAGTTGATGCTGAAGGAGAAATCCTTGGCAGATTAGCTACCAAAATTGCAAACATCTTAAGAGGAAAAAATAAACCTGAATATACCCCAAATGTTGATACTGGTGATTTCGTTGTGGTAATTAACGCTGAAAAGATTCAAGTTACAGGTAAAAAAGAGACAGATAAAATGTATTATCACCATACAGGTTATCCGGGTGGTTTAAAATCAGCCAGTTTCAAAGATTTAATGAAAAAAAACCCGACAATGGCTTTAGAAAAAGCTATAAAAGGGATGTTACCTCATAATACTTTAGGTGATGAACAATTCCAAAAATTAAAAATTTATGCAGGAAGTGAACATCCACATGAAGCACAAAAACCAATTATAGTTGAAAAAGCTGTAGCTGATAAGACTTCGTCTAAAGCTAAAGAAACAAAAAATAGTACAAAGGAGGTTGAATAATGGCGGCAACTAAAGAAAAAGAAATTATGGCAACAGGGCGCAGAAAAACCTCTATAGCTGTTGTAAAATTAGTTAAAGGTAAAGGTAGAATATTTGTTAACGGTAAAACACTACAAAATTACCTTGGGAACAGACCTGCTGTTGAATTAATGGTATTCAGACCACTTGTTTTAACTGATAATCAAGAAAAATTTGATGTAAAAGTAAAAACTGTTGGTGGCGGTATTGTTGCTCAAGCCGGAGCTATCAAACATGGTATTTCAAGAGCTTTGGTTAAAGTTAATGAAGAATACAAAAATGTACTTCGCTCAGAAGGTTTATTAACAAGAGACCCAAGAGTTAAAGAGCGTAAAAAATACGGCAGAAAAAAAGCAAGAAAGAGATTCCAATTCTCAAAACGTTAATACATTTTTCAAAATATCAAAATCAGAGGCAAACAAATTTGTTTGCCTCTGATTTTATTTTAATTTTATTCCCTCTTTATGTTTTAATGTTTTTTCTAACTTTTTAAATAAAAGATTTATTGTTCTTAAATCTCTTAAACAGGATGTTGATGAAAAAAAAGAATATTTAAATTTCAAGAAATAATTTTTTATGCTAAAATAGGCATATGGTGGAATTATCAGGATTACAGATTTTTAAATATTTGCCTGCGGCTAAGAAATTACCTGAGAGTAATTGTAAAAAATGTTCTTGTCCTACATGTATGGCTTTTGCCCTTAAATTAGCAAAGGGACAAACTAAGATTGAACTTTGTCCTTATGTACCTGAGGAATTAAAAGAAATTTTAACTCAAAGTATGAAAAAACCTCAAAAGGAGATTTATTTAGGACTCGGTAAAGAAAAAATTTTAGTCGGTGGAGAGAATGTTTTGTATCGTCATGATAAAACATTTATAAATAAGACAGCAATTGCTATTGTAATAGATACAAACGAAAAAAATTGGGAAGATAAACTAAATAGTGTGATTAATTTTGAAATAACCAGAATAAATGAAACATTTAGAATTGATTTAATATATTTAAAAGGTGATAAATACAATTCAGATTTAGCGGGCAAATTGGATAATTTAGGTTTTGCATATATAAATGATAATAATTTATCAGATATAACAAAAGTTGAAGATAAAGATGTTTTTGAAACTATTAAAATACTTACATATATAAGGAAAAAAGCAGTTTTAGAGAAAGACGAGAATTATTCTAATCCTGTAATGATTTATTTTAACAGTGAAGATGATTTATTAAAACTTATGTCAAAGGCTAGTCTTTATTTGTGTAAATATGCGAACGTATTAGTATTTGAAGATTTTAATGAAGCTCTGATTTCAACATTAATGACATTACGCCAAAATATTTATACAGATCCTCAAAAACCTTTGCAAGTTGAGTCTAAGGTTTATGAGTTTAATAATGCAAATGAAGATTCATTGATATTTTTAACCACAAATTTTGCATTGACATATTTTGCGGTCGCAAATGAGATAGAATCTTTGGAAAAACCGGCTTATCTTGTTGTTACACCATCTGAAGGCATGAGTGTTTTGACAGCTTGGTCAGCGGAAAAATTCACTGCACAAATTGCAGCAAAAACAGTAAATAAATTCAAATTAGCAGAAAAAGTAAAAAATAAAAGAATTATAATCCCGGGACTTTTATCACATATGAAGGAAGAAATAGAAGAAGCTTTGCCGGAATTTGAAATATTGGTTGGTCCTAATGAAGCCTATCTGCTTGGTGATTTTGTTAAAACTGTTGCTTAATGTAAATATTTAATAATCCATTTTGTTATATCCTGAGACATAGAAGGATTTTGTTTTATCATTAACATTCCCATCCCGCCGTTAGGGTAATTTTTGGCATAAAACCCGCCTTGAGAAAATTTAGCCAATTCTTTTTGTTGCTGAAGACAATATCTATCCTTTGTACTTACAATTGTAAGTATAGGTATTTCCAAATCAGTCAAGGCTATAGGGATATATAAACCTTTAAATGAGGTTGTAGGACATATTAAAACCAGAGTTTTAGGTTTTTTCTTTAAATCTTTTGAGACCAGAACAGCTGCATTTGCACCAATATCTGCTCCAACAATTGCCATATTTGAATAATCCAATAATTTTACTTGTTTTTCACTTTGTTCCAGTATTAGCTTAATATCATTAGGAATTTTTTCATATATTTTTGGGGTATAATATACCCAACTTTTCTTTTGAAATTTTGTATTATAAAGGCTTTTGCCATGCCCTCTAAGATCCATGGCTATTACAGCATATCCAGCATTATTTAAATCCGTAATTAAATTAGCCCAGTCATTGCTTGAATAACCTAATGAATGTAAAAGTAATATTGTCGGATACTTTTTTAAACCTTCTATTTTTACATAACTTATGTTGGCTTTTATTAGCTTAGAATCTTTTGTTTGAATCTGAATTTCTTTGTTTATTGTTTTGCAATAAGCATTTTGTATGCTAAAGGTGAAAATAAAACTTGCCAAGAATAAAACAAAAAAATATTTTCTAAATTTCATTATTTAAGCCTTTCTCTGTTTACAGTTAAGATTATACAATAAAATATTAAAATAAGTTACAATTTCTTAAAATTATACAACTTTTATACAAATAATTATAATAAAAAACGTTAATATATATATAAGGAAAACGAGGATGGAATAATTATGAGCATAGCCATAAATGTAGATAAATATATGCTATGTAATATGTTTAACATCAGTTATCAAAAAGTAACTGATGAATATTCTGGTATGTCCATCGAAGAGATAATGAAGGCTGAAGCACAACAAGGAAATAGTGCTGCAGCAAGTTTTGACTTATCAATTTTAAATAATCCCGCCAAGCTTATAGAATTTTTTGAATTAAATAATCCGTCAAATAAATATGCAATTTTAAGCAATATGAGCCAAGATGATTTAGATAATCTTTTACCATTGTTAGAAACGGATGATTTATTACAAGGATTGAACTTTTTTAACAAAGATAAATTACTGGAAATGGCAGATGAATTGCCAAAAGAACAGTTATTGAAATTGACATTTGATTTATTCTCAGATGCTCATGTAATGCAAATGATGCCGGAAGATCAACTTAATAAAATGTTAATGTCGCAAGATATTGATAAAAATCAGCAATTAAAATATTTACAGACAATTAATCCGCAAATTTTGGCTCAAATGATAGAAGCAGCTACCGGTCAACCGGCAGCAGGAGCAGAAGATGTCGGTATAGATGGGCAAGCAAATTATGATAAAAAACAAATGATGGAGCAAATGGCATCTTTACCTGATGATAAGTATAAAGAAGCTTTATTGAGTATTCCAATAGCAAATAAACAAGCTTTTGTATATAAATTGGCTTCAGAAAATCCTAAATTGTATGAAAATGTGGATTCCGGTGCATATATTCAAATGATTAATGAAAGAAAAGATAAACAAGATATTATAAGACATGCTGATGTTATTGATGAAGAACATCTAACAAAAATGGTTTCTAAATTACCAAAAGAGTTGACTGCAGTTGTATTAACTCAAATTGATACAGATAAATTTGCAGAAGTTTTAAAAACAAATTTCAAAGATGTTTTAAAACAAATTGTTGCTGCTTAAACATACATTACAGTACTAATCTTTGTAATTTTCATTAATAAAATCTATTAAAAGTTCCAAGGCCTTTTGTGAGAAAGCGAATTTCATTCGTTTTCTTTTATAGGGGTAATTAATTTGTATTTTTTTTATTTGGGTCGTATATTTATTTTTTATTCCAACATAAATAAGCCCTATTTTTTTAATATCAGTATATCCTTCAGGTCCTGCAATTCCGGTTGTAACAAGGCTTATATCACAATCTACTTTTTTAAATAAACCTTCTGCCATTTCTCTTGCGCATTCTTCACTCACCGCACCATATTGATTTAAGGTTTCTCGGCTTACACCAAGAAGTTTTATTTTGGCATCATTTGAATATGTGATGTAGTTTTCTTTAATATAAGCAGAGCTTCCCGGAATATCAGTTAATCTTGAACTTATTAATCCTCCTGTGCATGATTCTGCTACCGAAATTGTCATTGATTTATTAAACATAAATCTTGCAATTATTTGTTCTTGTTTTATGTTTATTTGGTTTAAAAAAAGTTTAATATTCTCTATGAAATTCATGGTTTTAATTTAAATCTTATTAAGTTTTTTGTCAATAAGTAAAAATACTAGCAAATTTATATTTGTTTGTTTTTATTAAATGTAGTCGTTATTAAAATAAATAATTACAAATGAAGATTGGAATAAATAGATTTATAGAACCAACCGGAATCAGTACTTTAAAGCAAAAAGCACTGTCATATTTTAGTTTTAATCCTATAAGAGTGTTTGCTACAGACAGTTTTTGCAAAACTTCAAGTAACAGCAGTCAGACAATTGGAGTTAAAACGATTGATTCTTATATCTTAAAAGTTAGAGATTGCTTTAAATATTTTTTATCAAATAAATCTGAAGTAGAAGATGTAATAACTAACGCAGATTTTGAAAAATATGCAAGAGAAGGTTTGCCTTTAATCTATTCAAGGCATAATTTTATTTCTGATTTAAATCGGGAAGTGAAAAACTACAGTCATAAAAATAGAGATGAATTATTTAAGAAGTTACAAATAAATCCTTCCTATGATTCTGAAGGTAATTTTGATTCGTATGAAGGACTCATAACGACAGAAAACTTAACTAATAACGCAAAAAATGATAAAAATATAATGCAATTAATCGATAAATTCACAAAAAACAATAAAGTTATAACAGATAATGAATCTTTTAATCAAGCTATGAATTCGTTAATAGCAGCTTTTCCCGAATGGATTAATATAATAGGTAAACAACAACATTTAACCCAATCTTATAGTGTTGATGTACATATGCTGAAAGTTATGAAAGAGATATTAAAAAATTCCGATTTCAAGGAACTTTCTGATAAGGATAAAACAAAGATTAAACTTGCAGCTATATTTCATGATATTGGGAAAAAAGAATCAGAAATACATACAGGACACCAGTATGTTTCATCAGAACATACTGCAAATATACTAAAAAGAATTAAAATGCCTTTTGAAATTAAGACAGATATATGCGAAATGATTAGCAATCACCATTGGTTAGCAGAATACAACAAGGGTGAAAAAAAAGCACTTGATATTGCTATAATGTTTAGAAACTATTCAAGTTATAAAATGGCTAAGATATTTGCAGAAGCGGATTTAAAAGCAGTAAGTCCGAGTTTTTATGATTTGCATTCTCATGCATTGTCTCAGGAGAAAATGCAATTAATCGAAACTCAACTGGATAATATTTTAAAAACCGGAAATTTAATATTTACAAGTAAAATTGTTAATAAATCGAAAATTCCCGTTGTAACTGTTAACAAAGATAATTATAGGGTAATTAATCTTACAGATTATGCTGATAATGATGATATGGAATCAGTGGGATTTGTAAAAGGAACAAGAAAATGTGACTTGAGGTTTATAGTTCATTTTCTGAGCTGTATGGACAAAAGTGATTATGATAGGTTAGAGTCTATTGATAAAATAATAAGTGATAAAATTAAAAAAAATACTTTCAGCACAAGCTTTATATCTACATCAGACAACCGTAGTTTTGCTCAAAATAGATTAGGTCTTCTTTTAAATGTAACCAACGAAAATATAATAACAGCTTTAGATTGTGATCAGCAATCCGGACAATCAAAAAAATTAGAAACAAGTTTTTCTGAAGAAGAAAGAAAATTTTTAAAGAATCACCTAGTAAACATTATTAATAATGGTCAAGTCACAATTAGTAGTGACAGTGATTATATTAATCTATACAGGCAATTATCCGAAAAAAAATATTTATCGCAAATTGGTAATATAGAGATAAATAATGCCAAAATCGAAAAAGACAGTTTAGTGCAGGCAATAAAAGAATCTCAAGATAAATTATTTTATAAAGGCAAAAGTAAAAGATTTTGGGATTGGAACGAATTGGTTGTATACAAGCCTGAGATATCTGGTATTGTATACAAAGATAATAGTATAGATAAAATTGATCAAGATATTTTAAATTTTGCAAAAGAAAGAGATTTGCCAATTATTTTATTGGGTAAATAAATTATTACAAAATCTACACAAATCACAAAATATATTGTTGACAGTGAATTTTGTTTATTATACGATTAACTGTACCTGAGATTTTACACATTAGGAAACTAGCAAACAGGGGCACAAAAGTGTCAAGTGTAGAAAATAGTTATAGAGCGTAATTTTACGCTAAACATTAAACAAAGGAAAAACAATGGCAAGCAGTACAAGACAAAGAATCAGAGTTTGTTTAAAGGCATATGATCATAAATTGATTGATGTGTCTGCTGACAAAATCGTTGAAACAGCGAAAAGAACAGATGCTAAAGTTGCCGGACCTATTCCTTTGCCTACAAAAAGACGTATATATTGCGTATTGCGTTCACCTCACGTAGATAAAAAATCAAGAGAGCATTTTGAAATGAGAACGCATAAACGTATCATTGATATATATGAACCAACTCAACAGACAACTGAAGAGTTAAGTAGATTAGATTTACCTGCCGGTGTTGATATCGAAGTTAAGCTGTAAGCTTAATTAAAAACAGGTATTTTGAAAATTAAATAAGCATTATGCAATATAATGTGATCTACGGCGAGAATATCCTCGCAGGCAAAGGGGCAAAGCTTATTAAGTTAAGCCCAAACAGGTTAAGTAACGTAGCGCTCGCAAGAAGACAAGCCCGAGCATAGTGGGTGATTTACAGGACGAGTCGTGATTATCGACACTAACAGGATAATCCAAAAGTCACTTTGAGCAAAGGCGTAGAAAGGACAAATATGACACTAGGTGTAATAGGAAAGAAACTTGGTATGACAACAATCTTTGATGATAAAGGATTGGCAATACCTGTTACAGTTATTAAAGTTGATAAAATTGTTGTAACTCAAGTTAAAACTGTTGAAACAGATGGTTATAACGCAATTCAAGTTGGAACAATTTCTGCTAAAGAAAAACATTTAACAAAGGCACAAATGGGACACTTTAAGAAAAATAAATTAGATAACTTTAGACATTTACAAGAATTCAGAGTAGAGAATCCTCAAGACTATAAAGTTGGTCAGGAAATCGAATTATCAGTATTGGATAACATAGAAAAAGTTGACGTTGTTGGAACTTCTATTGGTAAAGGTTTCCAAGGTACAGTTAAAAGATGGAACTTTTCAAGAGGCCCAATGGCTCACGGTTCAAAAAATCACAGAGAACCCGGTTCTATTGGGGCCGGTACAACTCCAAGTCGTGTTATAAAAGGTAAAAAAATGGCTGGAAATATGGGTAACGAAAGAGTAACTATCACAAAGTTAAAATTAGTAAAAGTTGATAGTGAAAACTCTTTAGTTTTAATTAAAGGTTCAGTTCCGGGACCTGAAGGAAAAATGATTACAATCAAACCTTCAAGAACAAAGTGGAACTAATAGAAGCAAGACAGAAAATATAACGAAAATATAAAATAAAAGGATATAAAAAATGTCAAAAGAATTAACAATATTAAGTACAAACGGAAAAAAGTCAGGTGAAATAACTTTAGACGATAGCGTTTTTGGTGTGGAACCTAACTTACACGTAATGCACTTAGCTTTGAGAAGACAATTAAATAATGCAAGACAAGGTTCTGCTTGTACAAAAACAAGAGCAGAAGTTGCAGGCGGTGGAAGAAAACCATGGAAGCAAAAAGGAACAGGTAGAGCAAGAGCAGGATCAATCCGTTCACCTTTATTTGCCGGCGGTGGTGTTATATTTGGACCAAAGCCAAGAGATTATTCATTCTCTATTCCTCAAAAAGCAAGAAAATTGGCTTTAAAATCAGCTTTGTCTGCAAGAAGTGAAAAATTAGTTGTAGTTAAAGATTTTTCAGAAATTAATGAGCCAAAAACAAAATTAATGGTAAAATCACTTTCATCTTTGAAAGTCGAAGGAAAAATTTTAATTATTGCTGATACAAAAGCTGCCGAAAACAAATATTTAGAATTAGCAGCAAGAAATATACCAAGCGTAAGATTGATTTTACCATCAAACTTAAACGTTAAAGATTTATTAGAAGCTGATTTTGTAGTAATTACAGAAGCTGCAGTTAATGATGTAACTGAAAGGTTAAAATAATGAGTACAGAAAGAACAAATACAGAAAAGTTATATGATGTAATTAAAAAACCATTAATTACAGAAAAATCAATGACAGCAACAACTTTAGGTCAATATACTTTCGAAGTGGTTAAAACTGCAACAAAAATTGAAATTGCAAAAGCTGTAGAACTAGCTTTTCCTGGAAGAAAAGTAAAAAAAGTAAGAACAGTTTATATGCCTTCTCATGCAAAAAGAATGGGTTATAAATCTGGTCAGACTCAATCAAGTAAAAAAGCGATTGTCACAATAGAAGGTGATCCAATCGAAGAATTAGTGGGCGCATAAACGCAGAATTGTAAGAATAAGTAAAAAATAAAGGATGTAAAAAATGGCAATTCGTAAGATAAATCCAACATCACCTGGACAAAGAGGAATGACAAGAAGTGATTATCAGGAAATCACTACAGATAAACCTGAAAAAACATTATTAAAACCTCTTAATAAAAAATCAGGCAGAAATAATACAGGAAGAATAACTTGTCGTCATAAAGGCGGCGGACAAAAAAGAGCTTACCGTATAATTGATTTTAAACGTGAAAAGTTTGGTATTCCTGCAACTGTAAAGACTATTGAGTATGATCCAAACAGAAACGTAAGAATTTCTTTAGTATTTTATGCAGATGGTGAAAAAAGATACATATTAACTCCTGACGGATTAAATGTTGGTGATGTAATTGTAAGCGGAGCGGATGCTCAAATTCAAACAGGAAATGCTGTTCCTTTGGAATTAATTCCTCTTGGAACAATTATTCATAACATTGAAATGGAACCTGGCAGAGGCGGAATTTTAGTTCGTTCTGCAGGAAACGGTGCTCAATTAATGGCAAAAGAAGGAAATTATGTAACTGTAAAATTACCTTCCTCAGAAATGAGAATGATAAGAAAAGAATGTTTGGCAACAATAGGTGTATTGGGAAATGCTGAGTATAAAAACTTATCAATTGGTAAAGCCGGAAGAAAACGTCATATGGGTATAAAACCGACAGTGCG
>CAYMMX010000012.1:0-46354 GCA_964391675.1 uncultured Muribaculaceae bacterium
CAAAGGACAGATTCGAACTGTCGACCTCACGGGTATGAGCCGTG
The DNA here is from genome assembly GCA_964391675.1 of uncultured Muribaculaceae bacterium. Taxonomy (GTDB): domain Bacteria; phylum Cyanobacteriota; class Vampirovibrionia; order Gastranaerophilales; family Gastranaerophilaceae; genus CAYMMX01. Next base: position 45 of record CAYMMX010000012.1, read on the forward strand.
CGCTCTCACCAACTGAGCTACTTTGGCATAATTTATTTTAGTTATTAAATTTTTAAATATGCTTCAAATCAATATTTGCATAAACAAGCATAAATAGCAAGTTAAATCTATTAAATAAATTACAAATTTTTGATTCGGGTTATGGGCCAAAATATGAATACAGCTTTACCTACAAACCTATCCCCTGATAAGAATCCCCAAAAACGACTATCTTGAGAATTTCCCCTATTATCACCCATTAAGAAATAATTGTTTTCCGGTACTCTCATAGGTCCACAATACATCCCTTGGACACATTGAACGTAATCATAGTCATCAAATATGTATTCTTCTTCAATTTTTTTATCATTTATAAATACTGAGTATTTTCCTTCTTCATCTTTTTGTATTAATATCTTGTCTCCCGGTAATCCTATAACTCTTTTAATGTAGGCTATATCTTTACAGAAAAAACCTGTTAATCTTTTAAATATTGCCATAGGCTCCTGAGAAAGGTCTACCATAGGGGGATAAAATACCATTACATCTCCCCTTTTAGGCGTAGAATAAAATCTTGAGAATTTTTCGACAAAAATTCTATCTCCTTCTACCAGTGTAGGTTTCATTGATCCGGATGGAATCCAGCGAATTTCACCAATAAAAAATCTTATTAAAACAACCATAACAATGACAAAAGCTGTTGTTTCTAAAATCTCTTTAATACAGGCCCTTATTTTTATTTTAATTTCATAATCTTTAAATTTCATCCCAGTCCATTCTCTTCTTTTACAGATGTGATTTTAATATACTGATTAACTGTATTATAGCGGATTTATATTTATTATCCTCAAGAGAGCTAATTGCAGAAAGCGCTTTTTCAAAATAATTATCCATCAAAATTTTGGTTTTTTCAATACTATTAGTTTTTTCAATTGCTGTTTTTATGTCAGCTGTATTTAAAATGGTATTATCTTCTTGATAGGCAAATATAACAGGCGCATTATAAATTCCGGACGATATATCGTTAATTTTTAATGAATCAGAGTTTAAGACGTTAATTAAATCATCTCTGATTTGGAATGCTATTCCAAAATTCTCTGAAAATGCAGTTGCTATTTTTAAAGTGGTTTCAGAATCTTTAAGATAACTCAGATGCAAAGCACAAATAATTCCTACTTGGAATAATAAAGCAGTTTTTTCTTTTGATTTTTGAATATAATCTTCAATTGATATTATTTTATGTTTATTAAAATATTGGTTAATTTCTCCAATACAAGTTGATTTAAGTGCCTGTGTGCATATTTTAATAACTTCTACGGAATTTAAATTAATAATTTTTTCCATTGCTATAGATAATAAAAAGTCACCGGCAATAACAGCTAAGTTATTATCAAAGGTTACATTTAAAGCTTCTTTGTTTCTTCTTTTTGTACTTTGATCTATTACATCATCGTGTATGAGTGTTGCATTATGAATAAGTTCTATTACCAAAAGAATTTCTCTTTGTTGAGCACTAATATCACCTAAAATATTTTTTAAAAATAAAAGCCCAAGCACAGGTCTTAATCTTTTTGCAGGTGCTGTTAAAAAGTTAGATAATTCTTTATTTAAGGGTGTTTTTTCTATAAATAGTTTTGAAATATCAGATTCAATTATATTTAAGTCATCAATAATAATATCTTTAATTTTCTGATATTTGGAATTAAAATCCATTCCTCCTCCAATACATTTTAAATTTTACCACAATATTGCATTTAAGTAAATTTTATATTTAGCACTACCACTTAGTGACTTATGATTGAGTATTCTTAACAAAAATTTAAATAATTCAACTTATTATGAATTTTTATAAATGGTCAAAACTCAAGAATATCTTTATATTTTTAATTGTAATTTGAAAATATTTTATTATTATTTTTTTTATAGTTATTTGTTTATAAAAATTGATTCAAATGAATAAAAATGTGGTATAAATGTATTAATAAAGAATTATTTATTAAATAGGAGATTTATATGATTAAAAGAGAGAGAAAATTTGCAATGGTTTCAACAGAAGTTGCTGTTGGAATAGCATTAACTGTAGTTGCACTATTTGTTGTATTAGGCCTTTTTGGAGATAATTTATCGACATTAGTTGCAAATACTAAATTAGGTAATGTTTTTAATGAAAACAGTTCAAAAACAGAATATAATTCATTTGACAGAGATTATTCTGATTCTCAGGTAAATGTTCAAATAATGGGTGAACAAGGACTGCAAATGTTAAGAAGAAGGGCTAATAACAAGGCTCTTGAAATAATTCAAGAATCATTTAGTACTTCAAATTCAAATGCTAATACTATTGCATATTTATCATCAGCAATAAAAGCATTAACAGGTGAATCTAAAATTTGTGTATTTATGAAAAAAGATTCAGATGAGCATTGTGATAAATTAGACGGTTATTCTTATAATGTAGAATTATCAGGACAAAAACTTAACATGAGTAAAGTTGATGTCAGTGGGAAAACAGTTGTTAAAACTGTAACATTATCGTCATTAGACAGTTTGTTAGTTGCTACTATTAATAGTGTACCTATTAAAGTAGATTCTGCAACAGGAAAGAGTTTAATGTCTTACAGTGAAAAATATAGTTATATCAAATATATTTCTGAAACTTTATATAATTTAATCAGAAAAGATGCAATTTTGATAAGACCATCTAAAACAGCAACATCAACTTCAAAAACAGCTGAAACTAAAGCTAAAACAGAATTAGTAAAGACTGTGACTACATTTACACTTTCTTTAAAAGATAGTGTAAAAAATGCCCATGAAGAATGTACCACATATGGTTGGCTTACTGGACATGATTACGATTATTCAAATGGTAAAAGTGGTTGTACTGGGCGACTTGAACATGGACTAAAGTCAGGAAGTAATACAGGCTTTGTTGATAAAGATGAAAGAAATGATTTTCAGTCTTATGTCTTAGAAGTAAATGCAAGTTTGAATTCTGCAGATAACAATGCTACTTCTGTTTTGAATATGTTATTAAATAGTGGTAAATTACCTAAAATGATAAAAATCATGCGTAATGATACCAGAAACAATCCGACAACTTGTAAATTATTCAAAAGCGGACTTGAAAAGATAGCAAATGATAATGATGTGAAAATAAGTATTCCTGAATGTACTCCGTTTGATGAATAATACTAGAATAATAATCATTCATAAAAATACACTTTCGTTTTTTAAATGAGAGTGTATTTTTGTTACATAATTTAATCTATTCGGTACATATCAATAAAAATGTGGAATTATAACTAAAAGAGATTTAAATAGGTTATAAAATCTAGGAGTTTGGAATTATGATTAGAACAAAGCCAAGGTGTGCAATGGTTTCAACAGAAGTCGCGATTGGAATTTCTGTTACTGTTGTTGCTCTATTTATTTGTTTAGGTTTATTTGGTGATAATTTATCCGCAATGATATCTAAATCAGGAGTGAATAATACTTTAGGTGGAAATAGTTCAAAAACCCAATATAATTCGTTTGACAGAGATTATTCTAATTCTCAGGTAAATGTCCAAATAATGGGTGAACAAGGGCTTCAAATGTTGAGAAGGAAAGCTAATAATAAAGCAATAGAATTAATAGAACAAGAATTTAGCAAATCTAATCCTAATGGTAATTCTATCGCTTATTTATCAACTGCCGTTAAAATTTTATCAGGAGAGTCTCATATTTGTACTTTTATGGATAAGGACTCGGATCAACATTGTGATAAATTTGGAAAATATAATTATACAACATCGCTTCAAGGAGTTTATATATCCGTTAAATCACTTCCGATTGATAATAAAGCAAAAGATATTACAGGAGAAATAAAAGTAACTATTAACCCTGTTGTCCAATCTGTGTTATCTGCAATAATTGTCCCTTTAAATGCTAAAGGAGAAAGCGCCTTATCTGCTAGTGTAAAGTATAAATACATTACTGATATTACGGATAAATTATTATCTTATTTAAATCCAGATGTTGTTTTAATCAGAAAAATAAATGTCTATAAATCAGAAAAAAATTATACAAACCAGAATATGATTTTAGATTTAGTTGAATTAACAGGCAAACTTCAAACATCACTTAAAATAGCATATTATGAAAGAAGAAATCAATCATGCTTTATAATATGTTGGGATGATCCTGAGGGCAATCCGACAATAACAGAAGGTGATTATGATGCAGTAAAATTATGGGCAAAAGATTATATAATGGAACAAGTCCCTGCTATAGATATCAATAGTATAACTAAATCTGCTATTTTAAAAAATTATATAGACTTGTTATCTAAAAAATATGAAACAGGTAATAATGATAAAACAGCACTGAGTGTTTTTGATGATGATTATACTCAAAATCCTACTAGCTGTGATATATTAAAAGACGGTTTATCCGAAATAGCTAATAAAGCCGGTGAAAAAATAACTCTACCTGTGTGTAAGCCCGGCACATAAGTTAATTGATTAAACTTAAAAGAGGGTACACAAATATTTATTTGTGTACCCTCTTTTAATATAGCCCGGTTGGTTATCTCTTTTTTAGTTTTGAAATTAATAAAAAGTGGAATAAAAATATTGGTCCATGAATTAGGGTATCTGTTGTTAGCAACGGGGGATTTGTCATGAATATAAAAGGTTATTTACCGGGAATTATTTCTGTTGAACTTGGTCTAGGGATACTTGCTACAGTTACAGTTCTTTTTGTTATTATAAGTAATTTTAATGAAAATTTAAACAATATTGCAATGAAGAATGGAATGAATAATTTTTTTAGTAAAAATGAGGAAAAAACCGCTTATTATAACTATAATAGAGATTATACAAATTTAAAAATTTATTTTAAATGATTTTACCTTAGAAATATTGCGGTTAATAAGAATATTATATAATTTAATGAGGTTTTAGGTGAATTTTATATTTAAGTACATATTATTTTTTATTCCGAAAAAAAACATTGCAAAAAGTAATAAAGGACGTATAATTAAAGTTCTTATTGAAACGCCAGGTATTAAAAAATACATGTCAAATGATAAATTATTAATTTATAAAGGCAGTGTTTAATGCATCTATAACATCTTTAATTTTAAGATTAGGGTTAATTTCATTCAAAGAAATTATGGATTTTCTATCCATTTCTTCATTGAAAATATTCTTAATAAGTTCTTCGTTGTAACTGAAATTTATGGATCCGTGTTGAAGGATATAACCATTTTTTCTAAATTGGGCTGAGCCTATTAATTTTTTACCCTGATAACATAAATCAGCACCGGTAGATATTAACATACAATAATTATAATTTGAATTTGGACGTTTATTTTCAGTGAAGTTTATAGGTATATTTAATAGTTCAAAACCCTTTATTAAAAATCTAGAAATTTCCTTATAAGATGAAGAAATGCTTTCACCATTCTTTAATATTGAAACAGGGCAGATATAGCAATAAGTTAATTCGTTATCATGTAAAAGAGCCCTGCCTCCGGTTAATCTTTTAACTATATCAATGTTTTTTAATTTTAAAAAAGTTTTATTAACAAAATTATCATTTTGGTTTCTTCCAATAGAAACACATGCGGGAGACCAACCATATAACCGGAATATTGGCTCATTAATTCTATTAGTTACTGCAAAATCAAGCAAATCGCTATCGATTTGCATATTTTTCTCCCCAGTATTAATTTCATACTCAAAAGTTTTCACAATGTTATTTTATAATAAAAATAACTACATGTCTTCAGGGATATACATATCAAATTGTGATAGTATTAATCTTATACCATCATTATCCTTTGGAGTTTTAACAACTCTTTGATATTCTCTAACCACACTAATAATATCATCAACGGACATTTTAACTATTCTTCTTCCTTTTGTATTTTCAATTATTTTTGCCATAAAGAACTTTCTATTTCAAATATATACAATAATTCTTTCGACAAGAAATAAATCATACTTAAAAAAAATAAATTAAATTATTTAGAAGGATTGATTATTATTTTAATCCTTAAGAGAAACGCATAATCCTTCCATTATGTTTAAAAAGTCTTCTTCAGGGAGAGTTGAAATAGTTTTAATGGCATTACTTAATTCTCTTTGCCTATCGTACCACCGTCTTGAATTTGAACTTTGATATAATCCTAAAACTCTTTCAATACCTATGCTTAGAGGTGGTTCATCTTCTTCTCTATGCATAGATTTTATTTGATTAGCAATATCTACAATATCATTTGATAATTTTTTCTTGGATTCTCTATCAAGTTTTTTAAGTATTTCCAGTGTATCTAGTGTTTCTTGGTGATTATCATACCATCTGTTTTTCATAAAAACCCCTATAGTCTATATCATATAATTATTATAAACCTTTTTTGTTTATTTTCAATTAGATTAAAAAAATTTACATTTTTGGATTGATAATTAATCAGGAGTATAATTATATTGTATTAATTTCGCGAAGATTATGAAGAGATTTATATTTAGTATATTTTTTATATTATTTTTCACACAAGCCGTATTTTCTCAAGATGTTTTCAAGGTTACGTCTGTAAATTTTGATGAATCAAATTCATTTATTTTTCTTACTTCTCCAGATGAAACAAGTGATGCTATTATTAAAAATGTTAAACTATATAAGCTTCAAAATCCTAAAAGAGTTTATTTTGATATAAATTCAGCTATTTTAACAACACCTGCTCAAAATTGGTTCTTAAGTTCAGGTGGTGTTAAACAAGTAAAAGTAAATCAATTTTCAACTAATCCAAATAAAATCAGAGTACTCTTATATTTAGAAGATGATTTTGACCCATCAAAAATCAGTTTTTATAGAGTCAGTAATAATCTGATTATAAAACTGAATAATGGTAAAAATATTTGTAACAATAACTATTTTCAAAATACTTACAGCGATGAGAGAAAGTCCAGCAAAGATTTTTATGAAAATCTCTCAATATCTAATTTTCAAGTTGAAAAATTAAAAACCGCAACAAATGAAACTAAAAAGGATGATCTATTAAATCAAATTCAAAATGCCTTTGAGTCAACGAACAGTGCTGTAAGTAAAAATCTATCAAACACCCAAGATATTAATGTTAATAACGAATTAATAAAAAAAGAACTTAAACTCCGGTCAAAATATTATATAAATCAGATTACTGCTAAAGAAAACGGTTTTTTAATAAGCGGTTTTGGTGCAGCTTCAATAGAAAAGCCTATGTATTTGACAAATCCTGCAAGAGTTGTTTTTGATATCCCAAATACTATTGTAAATAATGATATTTTAAATAACGAAATTAAAATAGGTCAAGACACTGTTAAAGTAGGGCAATTTGATTCAAATAAAGCAAGAATTGTTATAACATCTGGTGAATTAGAAAAGTATTTCCCTATATTTTCTTCTGATGGACAATCAATAATATTTATGAATACCGAAAAATTTGATGTTACATCACTTTTTTCTAAAACTAATGATGCACTGTCTTATTATGTAAAAAAAACGGATGCAAATACAACAGAATTTATTATAGCTTTTAATGCACCGTTGGTTCATAGTATAAGACGTGACAGTTCAAAATTAACGGTAAATTTATACAATACTTTAAGATATAACGAGAATACATTTAAAAATTCTATTGCGAGAACAAATCTGGAAAATATGCAAATAGAATTATTGCAGGGTGTGGGCTTAAAGTTAATTATTCCACTTCAGAAGGATGCTCTTCTAAATTGTTATTTAGGTTCCGACGGAAAATCATTTAGATTCACATTAAAGGGGTCAAAAATCTCTAGTGAGCTTTATAAACAGTCTAGAGTAGTTATATTACCAAAATTCGATGGTAAGAAAAAAGTAGTTATTGACCCGGGACATGGTGGTTCTGACTATGGAGCAATAAGGTGCGGAATAAACGAAAAAGATATAAATTTTGATATCGCTAAAAGAGTTCAGGCTATACTTTCAAGTAAAGGAATTTCTGTAACAATGACAAGAGTTACTGATGATTTTATATCTTTACAGGATAGAACAAATTTTTGTGCTGAGATTTGTCCTGATATATTCGTAAGCATTCATGTTAATTCAAGCTCAAAAGAAGGTATTTCAGGAATAGAAACCCATTATTATCATCAAGAAAGTATTGAATTGGCGCAAACCGTACACTCTTGTATGATAAGTCAAATTAAAGCTAAAGATAGAGGATTATTTAAATCTAAATTCTACGTAATTAATCATACAGAAGTACCTTCTGTTTTACTAGAAATCGGTTTTCTTTCAAATAATCAGGAGAGAGCTGAACTTGTTTGTGAGGAGAGAAAACAACAAACCGCAAAAGCAATTGCTGATGGGATTATTAAATATTTAAACAAGTATAAGTAACTTAAACTGCAAAATTTTAGTTTGTAAATTGATAATTTATTTTTTTACAAAATTCTAAAAAATCTGTTTTAGTATCCAGTTTTTGCATTTCAATAGGATTAAGGTGTATTTCGTCAAAACTTATTTTTATTAAATCGACTAATTTGTCTTTAAACTCATCTTGAATGTTATTGTATCTGTGAATTATTAACCTTATCTTGTAGTCATAAAATTTATATTTAATTATATCGAAAATATTGTTTTCTTTTAAAGTTGTTTCAATAAGCGATATTATTTTAATAATTCCCAAGTGTCTTTCATCACATTTAGACATAGTAGAGCTATCTACCTGACATCTGTAAAAATATCCTTCTTCCTTTAATACCCCTATTCTTTTAGCCTTGCACATATATCTGAAGAATATTTCAATATCTTCAAAAATTAAACCCTCAACAAAAAATAAATTATTCTTTATTAAAAAATCTTTTTTATAAAGTTTCCCCCATGGGGTTTGACTTATTAAAAATAAATGTTCAATTATTCGAGGAGAATTTATATTATAAACTTCAATATCTGAAAGAAATGCACTTATATCCATCATCCAATCGGAGGTTTCTCCTGTTTTGTTATCGTATTTAATTACATTTGATATTAGAATATCTAAACTATTTTTTTCAGCGTTTATATATAAATTTTCAAAATAATCCGGTATAATCCAATCATCTGAATCCATATAGAAAATATATTTACCCACAGCTCTTTTAATTGCTGTGTTCCTGGCTTTACTTTGCCCTCCTTGAGATTGAATCATATATTTTATTCTATTGTCATCATAAGATAGTATTACTTCTTCAACATCAGTTGTTGAACCGTCATTTACAATTATAAATTCAAAATTTTTAAAAGTTTGGTCTAAAACACTATCAATGGCTTTTTTTAAAAAAAATTCGTCAGTATTATATACCGGCATTATAACGCTTATATCTATATTTGATTCCATTTTTATCCTATTTTGCTTTGATTTTTAATCATTGTTATGAGAAGTTCATATACTTCATTTTTATATTTTAATTTATTTACTTCGAAAAATTGAAGTTTAGTGTTTTTAAAATCATTTATAATACTTTGTTTAAAACGCTCTTTTAATTCAGGAAAAATTCTTTCGTACCTGTGATTATATAGGAGAATTTTTAAATCATAAAAATTTAACTTTAACTTCTCAAATAATCCATATTCAATTAATGTTTCTTCAACCAGCTCAAATATCTTAAAAAGGTCAAAATGTTTTTCATTGCCGGTCCCGGTAGTTGAGTTTTCAATACTTACATTATAATGATATAATTCTTTTTTGAGCGCACCTATTTTTTTTGCTTTTAATATATAGCGAAATAAAATATCCAAATCTTCAAAAATCAAGCCTTCTTTAAAAAATAAATTATTACTTATTAAAAAGTCTTTTTTAAAAAGCTTTCCCCAACAAGCTTGATTCATAATAAAGAGGCATTCATGTATTTCAGGACTTTCTCCACTGAGAATAGTTGATTCTTCTTGGAAAAAATTTAGTTCTCCTGACCAAATTCTTACTTCATTAATGCTTTCATAATGTGCATATGTACCAAAAAGCAGTATGTCAAGGTTGTCTTTTTTTGCTTTATTATAAGATTCTTCCAATGCATTAGGCTCAATCCAATCATCGGCATCAATATAGAAAATATATTTACCCACAGCTCTTTTAATAGCAGTGTTTCTAGCCTTACTTTGCCCTCCTTGAGATTGAATCATATATTTTATTCTATTGTCATCATAAGATAGTATTACTTCTTCAACATCTGTAGTTGAACCATCATTTACGATTATAAACTCAAAATCACTGAGGGTTTGACTTAAAACACTTTCAATTGCTTTTGTCAGATAGCTCTCTTTTGTATTGTATACCGGCATTATAACGCTTATACTTGGTTCTTCAAACATCCTTAACTCCTGTTCTTTACATTATATCAATCAAATATATTTAAAGCAATATTATAATTATTATTATATTGCCCGACTTGTGGTTTAACTTTTTTTTTGTTCCTGATAAAATATTTTTGTTGAAGCAGTGCATTTTACACTTAGCTATATGATTGGTGTTATATGAATCAAGAACAAATTAACCATAAGATAAAAGAAAATAGTATCGCATTTTTCGATTCAGGAATAGGCGGTTTAACTGTATTTAAAAAATTAAAAACCATTCTACCTAATGAAAATTATATATACTTTGCAGATTTAAAAAATATTCCATATGGTGAAAAATCCAAAGCTGAGCTTGTATCAATTGCAGATAAAATTTTTAAATTTTTTGATTCGAAAAATGTCAAAGCTGTTGTTATGGCTTGTAATACAACATCTGCAAATACTTATGAAGTACTAAAAGACAAATACAGTTTTAAGATTTATCCTATTATACAATCCTGTGCCAGTATAATAGCAAAAATGCCTATAAAAAGAATAGGGATTCTTGCAACAGAAGCAACAATTAAATCAGGAGTTTATGGAAGTGAGCTAAAAAAATATAATCCTAACCTTGAAATTTTTGAATCAAGTTGCCCTCCTTGGGTTGGAATCGTTGAAGAGGGCAGACAAAAAGAATCTAAAAGCGTTGCTTGTGTCGAATCTTATTTAGGTAAAATTCTTCATAACTACCCTGATAAAATTGTATTGGGTTGTACCCATTACCCTTATCTTTTAGATGTTTTAGCTAAGTTTACTCCAAAAGATATGTTTATTGATCCTTCTCAATATTTTGCCGAGTTTATAAAAAATGATTTGTTGTTAAATAATCTGTTAAATGATAGTGAAACTTTAGGCAGTGAAGAATTTTTTGTTAGTGCTTCTCCTGAAAATTTTAAATTTGCAGCTTCAAAATTTTATCAGATTGACGAAATACCAACATTAGTCAATCTCTAGATTAAGGTTTTTTCTTTAAGTTTATTCAAAAAAGCTTCTGCGGTTTTTTGCGGCGACTCTGCATTCATTATAGCTCTTACAACAGCTATTCTTTTTAATCCGGCATTAATTATTTCATTTGTGTTTTGAAGATTTATTCCTCCAATGGCAAAAGCAGGAATGTTAATGTTCTTGCTTACCCATTTGACATATTCCAGACCAACAGGAGTTTTACCTTTTTTTGTAGGTGTTTCGAATACAGGTCCTACGCCTATATAGTCCGCTCCGTCTTCTACAGCTTTTAATGCCTGATTAGGAGCATGTGTGGAAACACCTATAATAAAATTGTCTCCCAGAATATTACGTGCAGATTTAACATCTAAGTCATTTTGTCCCAAATGTACACCATCTGCTTCTAAAACATATGCTATATCTACTCGGTCATTAACTATAAATGTTGTATCATATTGCAGGCAAAGTTGTTTTATTTTTTTACCTAATGCTAAAATTTCACTGGCAGGTTTTGTTTTTTCCCTTAATTGTAAAATATCTACCCCACCTTGTAATGCTGAGGCAACGGCATCTAAAAAGTCATCATCAGATTTGAAACTATCTGAATTAGTAACTAAATATAGATTTTTTTGATTTAATTTAATTTGATTATACTTTTCTTTTAATTTAGTCCACATAATCTTCTCCAATGTGTATGATTCGTATCGTAATTTTTCAAATATATCTTTTATCGAAGAATTTTCAATAGAGTATTCTGATATTGTTCTGGAAGCTTCTTGAAGTCTTTTAATATTAGCTTTAAATATATTTTCGATATTAATTCTTTTGGTGTTGTTTTTTATTTCAATTCCAATGTCATGTTCTGTGTCCCTTGCACTGAGGTAGTTTTCATAATTTTCTTCCTGTATTGAATTAATCTTATGTCTAATGTTTTTTAGTTTTTCGGATAATTCTTTATTGTCAATTAAAAACCTTGCAATTTCTTCTAATACTCTTGCTGCTTCGGCTGCTCTGTTTAAATTAGCATCTATTATCCTTTGTATATTTATTGCTTTCAAATTTGTCATTATTGTAAATCCCCTAACTGATTATATAACAAAGAGTGAGCAAATTTCTACAGAAATTAATTAATATTGCAATATAGTGTACATGTTTTGTAAAAGGAGAATATGTCTAAGCTTTTCTATAAAAAAATACCACTTGATGAGTTAATCATATTATCTCAAAAAAGTGATTATAAAGCTTTGGAGGAATTAATCAAGCGTGAACAAAGAAATATTTTTGCAACATTTGCTTACCTTAGTAAGAAAAGAGAAAATATTGCTGATTTAACGCAAGAAGCATTAATGCGTATGGCAAGAGGACTGGCTAATTTAAGGAATCCAAAAACCTTTAAAAGTTGGCTAAATCAAATTGTTACAAATCTTTTTTACGATGAACTTAGAAAAACTAACCGAAGACCCCAGCTGGTTTCTATTGATAACGGATCGGAAGAAGGTGGCAATTATACTCAAATCCCTGATTTTAGGCATAAACCTGCTGAAAAAGCAATGTCTGTGGAATTGGATAAAATTATTAAAAATGAGATTAAAAATTTACCTGATCATTTTAGAATAGCGATTATATTAAGAGAATTACAAGGTCTTAGTTATGACGAAATTGCAGAGGCAACTCATACAACTGTTGGAACTGTTAAATCTAGAATAGCGAGGGCAAGAATTAAACTTCAAGATGGATTAAAAAATTATATTTAGAAAGGAAATTTTATGACGGCTAATTTAACTTGTACACAAGTCAGTGCTTTATTATCTTTTTATATTGATGACAAATTAAGTAGTCAACTAAAGCAATTTGTTGAAGCACATCTCGAGAAGTGTCCTGCATGCAGAGCAAAACTTGAAGCATTACAGGGGATGGTAATAAGTCTTAGGGAAGCTCATGATAAATTATCAAAAAGTGAAACAATTTGTGATGAAATAAATAGTTCACCCTCATATAATGAATTTAAGCATAATTTATCAGCTTATATTGATAATGAATTAAATGATGGAGATAATATAAAAATAAAGAAATATATAATATCAAATCCAAAAGCACGTATTGAATTAGAGAATATGTATAACTTAAAGAGGATATTACATAATTCTTTTGAAAAAACGAAAAATGATTCAAAAGAAGATTTTTCTAAATATATTCTAAGCAAAATTGACATTCAACAAGAAGTCTATAAGCAAGATTCCTTTGCTCGGGTTGTTGCAATATTTGTAGTACTTTTTGCTATACTAACGCTAACTGCAGTTGCAATTTTTGGGGTTTAATAATGAAGATATAAATGAGACCATGACCCAAAAAATAAATTGGACTTGTGGTCTGAAAAAAATTGTATCAAAAATGCCATGAATTAAAACAGCAATTACTGAGGTAATAGCAGTAATTAAAATGATTGATGTTTGAGAGTTATTACACTTTATTATGTATTTATAAGTTTTAAATATTAAAGTAATAACAAAGCCTAAAAATGCAATTAGTGCAAAAAAACCGCTCTCTACAGCTATTTCTAAATAAACACAATAGGCACTAAGTGCATCAAAACCTGTTTTCATGTAAAGCCCGTATATCTCTCTAAAGTTCTGATTTCCGATTCCTATTCCCAATATCCAATTATCTTTTAACATTTGGAATGCAGATTGATAAACATTAAATCTAAAAGATGTTGAAGAGTCTTCTCTCATCGCAAATATAGAGAGAATTCTTGTTCTAATGGAAGAAATAAGCATAATAATACAAAAAACAACAGATATCAGAATTCCTGATACAGTTATAAATAAATTTTTAATATATTTTTTATTGCTATTGAAAATGTGTTTTGCCAAAAAACTGAACATACTAAGAATTATAAAAAACAAACCAATATAAGCACCTCTGCACCCACTTAAAACAAGCGTAAAAGTAGTTAAAACAGCAAGTAATAAAAATGTGAATGCCAGTTTAAAACTTTTACTGAAAGCTTTTATAAAGAAGGTTCCATATAAGCAAGGAAGTCCTGCTACTAAATATCCACCCAAAAGATTAGGATTATAGGGTTGGATGGAACCATAAACTCTTGTCATTACGTCTTCAGGATTTATATTTGAAATATCTTGCCATGTTGAAATTTCTGCAACTTGAGAAAAATTTTGAAAAATTCCAATTATTCCCTGCGATGCCACGCAAATGGCTATTATAAAAATTGTATCTTGTATTTTGGTTAAATTGTTTTTGTAATACATTACGGTAGAAAAGTAAAAACCAAGATAAGTAAAAGTCTTAAGAAATCCTTTAATGCTTAAATGAAATAAACTAGAGCCAAACAAGCTTATAATAATAATTAAAAAATAGATAAGTAAAAAGGCTTCAGGCAGGTTAATATCAATTTTTTCTTGTTTTTTAACCATTATTTTTATTACTGTTAAAAATAATGTAATTAAACTGGCGTACCCAATGTAATCTGAAGAACAAAAAGTTGATGATATAAATACACTAAGTATTGAAATATAAATCAATTTATCCAGGTTTTTTAAGAAATAACTGTTATTCCACAAGTACTGGCATTTATCTTGTGTGTGTTTGAAAAAAATATTTACTATGTCTATAATTGAACTTTTAACTATCATTATTTTTTAATTAGGATTTAATTATCAGAGAATACTTTAATATCAGAAACGGTACCGTTAAATTTATAATCCTTGCCCTCAAGAGTTATAGGCAAGCCTATTTTAATTTTATTGCCTCCGACAACCGCTCCGTCCTTGGTTATTTTTGCTATATCTGTAACTGTAACCACAATGTCATACATACTTTTTTGTGAAGCATCATTAATAACTTTAAAACCTTTACTTGTAGCAACAACCGTTTTTTTAGAATTTATTGTTGTATCTGTTATTTTTAAATTTGTATAGGGCACGTTCCTTATGCTTATAAATGTTTCATCATTTTTGTTTATAGGATTTATTCCACTGGTTATTGTTACCCCTCTTAAAAAGACTTTAAATTCTATTTTTGATGTTTTTTCAATTTGTTTATCAGCTGTTTGTCTAAGGTTTTTATAAGTAAAAAATCCAACGATTAAAGCAGTTGCTAAACAAAAAATTATTATAATATCTAAAAATTTGAAATTTTTCATTATAATTTTATCCTTTCCAAATTATTGAGAATTTCTTTTATTGTTGTTGTAGCACACCCGAATTGTCTTATAAC
The DNA here is from genome assembly GCA_964391675.1 of uncultured Muribaculaceae bacterium. GTDB lineage: Bacteria > Cyanobacteriota > Vampirovibrionia > Gastranaerophilales > Gastranaerophilaceae > CAYMMX01. The sequence continues at coordinate 15,582 of CAYMMX010000012.1, forward strand.
AATGCTTGCCGCAATATTACCTATTATTGCAGCATATTTAGGCTCTGCTCCAATCGCAAGTGCCATGGAATAAACTGCTGTTACCGTATCTCCTGCACCTGTTACATCAAAGACTTCTGATTTATTAAATACAGGAATCTTAATCATATCTCCATTGTCAAAAACAACCATTCCTTTATCACCACATGTCACAAGAGCTGATTTTGCATTTGTTTTTTCAATTAAAATTTTACCCGCTTTTTTCATTGATGAATCGTTATTAATTATAAATTTGACAAAATTTTGAGTATCCGGTAAGTTTGGTGTCATTGAAGTAATATTTTTATAGTTGTTTAAATCTTTCTGTGCGTCAACTACAATTGTTTTGTTATATTTATTAGCTAATTCAATAGATGTTTTAATTATTTTTGAAGTTAATGTGCCAATATGATAGTCTGATAGAATTATCACATCATAATCTGGAATTGCTGTTTTAAGATTATTTAAGAATAATTCCTCGGTTTCTTTTGATATAGGTTCACTTGATTGCCTGTCAATTCTTACTATTTGTTGAGTAATAGAATGTGAACATGAACCAGATATTCTTGTTTTTGTAATTGTTTTTCTGTTTTTATCTTTAATAAGATATTCTGTGTTAATTTTTGCTTTTTTAAATGTGGATATTAATTGTAATGCGTGGTAATCATCACCGATTATGCCAATAACTGAAACTTTACCATTATTTAATACCGAAGCATTATTTGCTGCATTTGAAGCTCCACCCAGTATTAAATTCGTATGAGTATGTTGTAATATCAAAACCGGTGCTTCACGAGAAATTCTTTCTGTATTTCCATATATCATTTCATCAAGAGCTAAATCACCTATAACAAGAACTTTTGGTTTATTTAAGTCTTTAATATATGAAATAAGTTTTTTTTTGTCTATATCCATAACTATATCTATTCTTTATGTGTTAACTTGCTCATTATCTAAACTTAAGGTATAATTATTTTTAGTTTATCACAAAGAAAAAAACATGAGAAAAAGATTGAATAATTTTTCTCAAGATGATATTGAAGAAGGAAAAAAATTGGAACAAAATACGCCACAAGATGACAAATTCGATGATATTCAATTTGAAGAATTGATAGATGTTGATGCTTTACATTCTCAACTAAAAGATAAAATTGAGAAGAGTAAATTGGGTATTGAAGAGTCTGAAGAATCAGAAAGTGAAATAGTTGCTGAAAATTTGGATTCTGAAGTAAAATCTGTTACCGCTACTGATATAAACGAGAAACAAAAACCACTCAAAAAAGAACCTAATTCTAAAAAATATGTAATTTATATAAATTCTGATAATATAGATTTTATGGAAAATCTTTCTATAGAAGAAAGAAAAAAGATGATAAACAAAATATTAAAAGAACAGAATGAGATTTCAACTAAAAATAAAGAATTAGAAGCAAAAAAAAGATATTTTATAAATTTAATTTTAGCTTGTATTACTTTTATTATTTCTTTTCCGATTTTATTTTATATAGTTAATAAAGCGACAGAAGCAACTATAAAAAATTATGACCAGGCTAGGCAAAATTTTAGTACTCTTTATAAAGAGCGAGGAAAAATTAAGCAAAATCGTTAAAATAGTTTAAAAAAACATAAAGCTGCAAATATTTCTTAACAATATTTAATTTTTACTTACATTTAAACATGTGGATAGTACAATCAAATAAGAATAGTATTAGGAATAACAAGTTTATTTATTGTTATATTGCTAGTCGAATAATAAGAAGAGGGTATTGTAATGCTTAAATTGGATTATAGAAATGTAAAATCTGCAATAATTGGGCGTGAAAATGGAATTGAAATTGAACAGGAATTTGATAATTTCAAAACCAAAATTACAGAAATTATTGCTGATTTGAATAAGCGAAAAGATAAACCGGGTCAATGGTTGCAGTGGATGAATCTAGGCTATAATGAAGAAACCGTTTGGTTAGTTAAAGAATATGCCTCTTTGATTAGGAACAGGTTTGAAAATGTATTGGTTTTAGGAATTGGGGGCTCGGCACTTGGAGGTATTGCTGTTACAGAAGCTTTATTGAAGCCTTATTGGAATCTTTTAGCTCCGGAAAAAAGAGATAATTTCCCAAGAATATTCTTTTTGGATAATATTGATCCCGATCAAATTGCAGGACTATTAGATTTAATTGATTTAAAGAAAACATTAGTAAATGTAATTACAAAATCAGGTTCTACAGCTGAGACAATGTCTCAATACATGATTGTAAAAGAAATTATGGAGCGTGAATTAGGTGATAATTATCGTAGAAATATTGTTGTAACTACAGATAAAAAGGCTGGAATTTTAAGACAATTAGCTGATCAGGAGGGTTATAAAACATTTGTTGTTCCGGATGATGTAGGTGGACGGTTTTCAGTTTTTTCTGCTGTTGGATTACTTCCATTTGCTTTAGTCGGAATTGATATCGATGAGATAATCAATGGTGTTAAAGATATGGATTTAGCATTAAAGAATACTGATATAAAAGAAAATATTGCAGCACAAAATGCACTTATTCATTATTTAATGGATACACAAAAGGGTAAAAGTCTTTCTGTTATGATGCCTTATTCTTCACGTTTAAAGTATGTTTCAGACTGGTATGTTCAATTATGGGCTGAATCATTAGGAAAAGAAGTTAATAAAAACGATGAAAAAATTAATTGTGGTCCAACCCCTGTTAAAGCATTAGGTGCAACAGATCAACACTCTCAAATACAATTATATAACGAAGGACCTAATGATAAAATAATTAACTTTATTCGAGTTGAAGAATTTGATAATCAATTAGAAATTCCTAAAATTTTTGAATATACCGGTATTGGTTATTTAGGCGGTAAAACTATCAACGATTTGTTGAATGCAGAAGCAGATGCGACAAAAGTTGCTTTGGTAGATTATCAAAAACCCAATATTACTATAAGTATTCCTAAAATTAATGGATATTATTTGGCTCAACTTTTATATATGTTTGAAATCCAAACTGCTATTGCAGGAGAACTTTATGGCATAGATGCATTTAATCAACCAGGAGTTGAACAAGCAAAAAATTATACTTATGCTCTTATGGGGAGAGCAGGATATGAAGATTCTGCAAGAGCACTGAAAGAAAAAATGGCTATAATTTAATAATTATATTGTTATAAGACCATTTCTTCAAAGTTAATAGTGTCATTATAGCTAAACATGTGAACAAAAGTGTAAAGAGGTTTTGCAGAAAATCTTTGAGTTCCCATTTTTAATAAGACTCTTAGAGCTTCTTTTGTGTTTTTTATTTTATACGGGGTTCGATTTGATGTTAAATTATCAAAATAATTGCAAACATTAATTATTTGAGATTCGATATTAATTTTATCTCCTGATTTACCTGCAGGATAGCCGGAACCGTCATTATTTTCATGATGATCCAATGCAACTTTTGCAATATTTTCAGGTAAATCCATATCGGCTTTTATTATTCTATAACCAATTTTTGTATGTTCTTGGAGTTCTTTTTGTTCTTGACTTGTCAAATTATTTTTAGACAAAAGGTTTGCGGAAAGTTTATTTTTACCTATATCGTGCAATAATCCCGCCAAAACAACATCATATATTGTATTTTCCGCCAAATCCATTTTTTTTGCTACTGTTCCGCTTAATATTGCTGTATTTAAGGCATGACATCTATTATATTCACCCAGTAATTTTAATTCAGAAGACAAAAAAACTTCAGATGAATCGAAAATGATATCCTGAACTATTTTATCTCTTATATTTGCAAACATTCCAAGCATATCAAGCGGTGATTTTTTATTATTACTTTCCAAAATTTTATAATAAAAAGCTTTAATTTTTAGTTGTGTTTGAGGATCAATTTTTGCTTTTTTATTAATTGGACCTCTGTAATTCATAATATCTATATCGTCAACAGAAAGCTTATTTCTTAAAATTGTAGAGGGTTTCATATCAAATGATTCTACAATTACTTTTTGGTTATCACTGGTTATTATTACTGAAGGTTGCTTTTTGGGTTCCTCCGGTATTTTTATTTCTTCTTTTTTGTTATTAATTATTTCAGAATCATCGCCTCTGTAAATAACGTTCATGTGTTTTAGTTGAAGTAATTTACCGGGAGTTAAATTTTCTCCGGCATCAAAAATTTTTTCACCAAATTCAGAAAAAATGCTGAATGGTAAAATTTTGTAATTAATTAATTCTTCTGTAGTAACTACTTTCATATTTTAATTATAACAATTTTTGGTTATAAAACACAATACATTTAGAGGAGATTTACTTTTTTGTAAAAATTTAACATATTAAAAAATAAAGTTTTTATACTAATGGTGTAGGTATTAACTGTTTACAGTATATCAATTTTTACAACATTTTAGTAATAGCTCACTTTTGAATCAAGTTTTATAATAGTGACTCTTTTTTATATTATTTTTTTAGTTATTATGTTGTCCAACATCTTGTTTAATAAATTCACAAATTTCTTCTAAACGTTTATCTTCCATAGCATCGACGAGGTCTTGAATTGAGTTGAACTTTTTTAATTCAAAGCCAAGTTCAGCGAATAACACACAATCATTGCATAGTCTATAATCACCATATTGAATTGACCCGGCAGTGCACATATATTTTCCGCAGCAGTCACAGTCGAAAAATTCATTTACTATATCTGGATTTTCTTCAATATCATCAATTCTCATCTGTTCTACTACTGCTTGCATTTCTTTTACAATTTTGTTTTTCTTTTTCACTGTTTTTTATCTTTCATTTTGTAATTATACATTATTAATAGTATTCCATGTGGGCATTGCTTTTATTTTGAAAAAATGAGAAAAATGGGATTTTGGATGAAGTCGCCGAATAGGTAAAAGTTTTTATTTTATTAGAGTTTGCATTTCTATTACAGCAGTTTCAAATCCTACAAAAATAGCTCTTGAGATGATACTATGACCTATATTTAATTCAATTAAATTTGGGATTTCATGCATTCGGTGAACATTTTCATAGTTGAGACCGTGTCCTGCATTTACTTCTATGCCAAGTGATTGGGCGTAAGCAGCGGAATTTTTAAGTTTTAAAATTTCTTTTTCTTCCTCTTCTGTTCCAAAATTTTCAGAATATTGTCCTGTATGAAGTTCAATGAATTGTGCTCCGGTTTTGCTTGCGGCAAGTATTTGCTTTTCATTTGGATCTATAAATAAACTTACAATAATTCCTGCTTCTTTAAGCGGGGTTACAAAGGCTGTAACGCGTTCAAGTTGAGTAGCAACGTCCAAACCGCCTTCAGTTGTAAGTTCTTGACGCTTTTCAGGAACAATGCAACAGGCGGATGGTTTTAATCTAAGTGCTATCTCCTGCATTTCTTTTGTCATTGCCATTTCAAGGTTTAACCTTGTAGTTAAAATTTTCTTTAACTCAATTACATCATGATCTTTTATATGCCTTCTGTCTTCTCTAAGATGAGTTGTAATGCCCGCTACTTTAAGCTTTTCACAAATTATTGCACATTTGCTTAAGTCAGGATCTACTCCTCCCCGAGCATTTCTTAATGTGGCAATATGGTCTATGTTCACGCCTAATAACATAAAATACCCCCTTATACAATTATATAGCAAAAGCAAAATTATATTTTGCAAAAATTTGTAAATTAATGTAAACTAATTTTTTAAAATTTTATCAATTAAAAATATAATATTTACTTAATTATAGTATAAGGTGTGTTATAAATTTGGTATTTAAAAATATAAGGAGTGTGTAAAATGTCTTCATCAATTGGGTTATCTAATAGTATTAATAGTGTAAATATTCCTGTTAGAACTATCGACAATGTTTCTGCAAATCAGCAACAATCACAACCAGTCAATAATGTTAATTTTGGGAATTCTTCTGAACCTCAGAAAGCTAAACATAGTGGATTAAAAGCAATTTTAGGTTTAGCTGTAGCTATTGTTGCAGGTATTGCAATTAGTAAAAAAATTAAGTTATCTAAAATAAACAACCTTAAAAATGCAGCTAATGTTAGTGTTGACAGTGTAAAGCATGCTGTAGGTGTAGATATGGCTAAAAACATCGATAAAGAAGCAGCTGCATTAAAAAGAAGAATTTCACCCAAAATACATGCTGCAAAGCAAGAAAAATATGATAAATTATTTGAAGCTATAGCTTAGTTTATTAAGGCATTAACATAAAGAATCCGGATAAATTTTTTTATCCGGATTCTTTATGTTAAGTAGAAAATAGTTGTAATCTTGTTATATTTGAGATATCTTTTTATTGTATTAATTTAATAATTCGCTAGGAAGATAGAAGATATAAGGAGGATCTAGTAATTATGTCAGGAAAAACTATAACAGTTGATGGTAACTATGCTGCAGCGCATGTTGCGTATGCTTTAAGCGAAGTATCAGCAATTTACCCAATTACACCTTCATCCACAATGGGTGAATGGGTTGATGAATGGGCATCACAACACAAAAAAAATATTTGGGGTAAAGAAGTAAGCGTTGCTGAAATGCAATCAGAAGCGGGTGCAGCAGGTGCTGTACATGGTTCTCTTGCAGCAGGTTGCTTAACTTCAACATACACAGCATCTCAAGGTCTATTATTAATGATACCTGTTATGCATAAAGCAGCAGGAGAATTGCTTCCGCATGTAATTCACGTTACGGCTCGTTCATTAGCCGCTCAATCATTATCAATTTTCGGCGACCATTCGGATGTTATGGGTTGCAGAAATACAGGTTATGCAATGTTAGCTGCAAACTCACCTCAGGAAGAAATGGATTTGGCACTTGTAGCTCACTTAGCTACTTACAAATCAAAAATACCGTTCCTTCAATTCTTTGACGGATTCAGAACATCTCATGAGATACACAAAATTGAAGAAATTTCATATGAAGATATTGAAAAATTAGTTGAACCAAAATATATTGAAGAATTCAGAAATAGAGCTTTAAGACCTGAATCTCCTATAACAAAAGTCGGAGCTCAAAATCCTGACGTATATTTTCAAGGTCGTGAAACAGTCAACAAATATTATGATGCTGTTCCTGACATTGTTCAGGAATATATGGATAAAGTCGCAAAAGTTACTGGTAGGCAGTATCATCCATTTGATTATATCGGTGCTCCTGATGCAACAGATGTAATCGTTGCTATTGGTTCTTCTTGTGAAACTATCGAAGAAACAATCGAGTACTTAAACGAAAAACGCGGCAAAAAATACGGTTTGGTTAAAGTAAGATTATACAGGCCGTTTGACGTAAAAAGATTTAATGAAGCACTTCCAAAATCAGTAAAACGCATTACGGTTCTTGATAGAACAAAAGAACCGGGCGCTATCGGTGAACCTTTGTATATGGATGTTGTTGCAGCTGTAGGTTGCAAAGACGTAAGAATTATCGGTGGACGTTACGGCCTATCTTCTAAAGAATTTACACCTTCTATGGTATTAGCTGTTTACAAACATTCTGAAAACAACGGATTCCACGGATTTACAGTGGGTATCGAAGATGACGTAACAAATCTTTCTCTAAAAGTTGAAGAACATATCGTTACAGAACCGGAAGGGACAACAAACTGTATGTTCTGGGGATTGGGTTCAGATGGTACCGTTGGTGCTAACAAAAGTTCAATTAAAATTATTGGAGATTATACAAACAAAGATGCTCAGGCATACTTTGCTTATGATTCTAAAAAGTCTTTTGGTGTAACTGTATCTCACTTAAGATTCGGCGATAAACATATTAAATCTACCTATCTTATTACAGCACCTGACTTTGTATCTTGTTCAGCATTCTCATATGTAGGCAGATACGACTTGTTAAAAGGTATTAAAGAAGGCGGTACCTTCTTACTTAACAGTCCTTATTCAAAAGATGAAGTATTTTCTCATTTAACAAGAGATATGCAAGAATCTATAATTAATAATAAAATCAAATTCTATAATATTAACGCTGAAGAAATAATTCAGCAACAACCTGGCTTACGTGGTAAAGGTGCAAACACAGTAATGATGGTTGCATACTTCAAAGTATCAGGAATTATCCCTTTTGAACAAGCTTATGAAGGTATGAAAGAAATGACAGTTAAAACCTTCAAGAAAAAAGGTGATGATATTGTAAATATGAACCTTGCCTTAATCGATGCAGCAGTCAATGCTTGTGAAGAAGTACCTGTTCCATCTTCATTGAATGGGATTGGGTGTGCACCTGAAGTAAAATTACTTCCTGATGAAGCAAGTGATTTTGCTAAGAAAATCATTGGACCTTCAATGAAACAAAAAGGTGATGATATTCCTGTTTCAGCGATGTCTGATGATGGTGTTCTGCCAACAAGTACAGCTTGTTTGGAAAAACGTAGAATAGCACCGAGAGTTCCACACTGGAATTCTGAAAATTGTATTCAATGTGGTATTTGCGCTTCAGCTTGTCCACATGCTGTTATCAGAACAAAATTGATAAATCCTGAAGACTTAAAAAACGCTCCTGCAACATTCAATACAATAGATGCAAAACCGGGAGACGGTGAAAAGTTTAAAGTTCAAGTTTACTGTGAAGATTGTACGGGTTGCGGCGTTTGTGTAGATCAATGCCCAATCAATATTAACAAACCTGATACACCAGCTTTATCATGGTCTTCAATTGAAGAAGAAGAAAAGATTGGTGAAAAAGAAAATGAATTGTTCTTTGACGCATTACCTGATAACGTTATGGGTAAAAACACAACCAAAACAATTAAAGGCGCAATGCTTAGAAAACCGTTATTCGAATTCTCAGGCGCTTGTGCGGGTTGCGGAGAAACACCTTATGTTAAATTGGTATCTCAATTGTTTGGGGAAAACATGATTGTTGCAAACGCAACGGGATGTTCATCAATTTATTCAGGTACATTCCCAACTATTCCTTATGCAAAGACAAAAGAAGGCAGAGGCCCTGCTTGGGCTAACTCACTGTTTGAAGATAATGCTGAATTTGGCTTTGGTATGAGATTGGCAGTTGATCAAAACAGAAATACATTAAAAAGATACGTCGGACTGCTTCTTGAAAATCCAAAAACACCAGCTGACCTTAAAGAAGCTTTAGAAGGAGCAATGGCTTATTGGGATAACTCAAAAATAGAAGAAGCAATTGTTGCTCAAAATAAAGTTAAAGAAGTTTTAGCTAAAACTAATTGCGATTGCCCTGAGTTAGCAAAAGTAAAAGAACTTCAAGATTACTTTACAGACAAATCAGTATGGATTATTGGCGGTGACGGATGGGCAAATGATATCGGTTACGGTGGTATTGACCACGTATTGGCTCAAGGTAAAAATGTAAATATTCTTGTTCTTGATACAGAGGTTTATTCTAATACCGGTGGTCAAGCTTCAAAATCAACACCTACCGGTGCTGTTGCTAAGTTTGCTACTGGTGGTAAACCAACATACAAGAAAAACATGGGCTTAATGAGTATGTCTTATGGTTATGTTTATGTTGCCTCAGTATCTTTGGGTGCTGACAGAGGTCAAACTTTAAAAGCATTCCAAGAGGCTGAAGCATATGACGGACCGTCAATAATCTTTGCTTATGCTCCTTGTATAGCTCACGGTATTGACATGAGTAAAACCCAAAATGAGCAAAAACGCGCAGTAGAATCAGGATATTTCCCATTATACAGATATAATCCTGCTAATGAATCACCGTTTACTTGGGATGCTAAAGACCCTAAAGAAAGCTATCAAGATTTTATAAGAAGTGAAGGACGTTATAAAGCACTTGTTAAAACAAATCCTGAAGAGGCTGAAGCTCTTTATAAACAGGCTGAAGAAGATGCAGCTAAAAGAATGTCTGTTTACAAAGCAGTTGGTGAATTAATGAAATAATAATTCATAAATTAGTAAGAAGCGGTGAAAATTTTAATTTTCACCGCTTCTTTTTTAATTATTCAGTTTAAATTTTTTATAGGCTATTAGACTAATTTTGAATCCTATACTAGTTCTATAAAATATTTTTTCCGTCTATATACATCATTTGTCTATCTTTTTTTATATTTCTTACTTTTGATGCATAATCTTCACTTAGAAGATTCCCTATAGATGTATACAGTTTTAACAGAGCATTCTCAATATTGACCGAATTTAGCTTAATCATATCATTTGCCATTTCTTCATTGGACAAAGCAAGTCTTGTCATATCTCTAAATCCACTGGATGCAAGTTTAAGTGCAAGGGGGTTAGATTTGGCGGTTTCAAACAAAGCTTGAGAAATTAGCATCGGCATATGAGAGATTAAAGCAGTTGCTTCATCGTGTTCTTTAGCAGTTGTAAATATTGGCTTAGCCCCTAAAACTTCAATTATATCTATCAGTATTTTCATATCTTGAGGGTTATTTTCTTTGAATGGAGTTATAACCCATTTTGCATCTTGAAAAAGTGATTCAAATGAATAATCAAAGCCCATAAATTCTGTTCCGGCCATGGGGTGAGAGGGGATAAACTTAAAACGCCAGTTTTTGTCTGGAATATAGTTTTTCAAACTGCAAACATCAGTTACAATAGTGTTGGGATTAAGTATATTGTTTAATTTTTCTAAAATTTCTAAGGTTTTATTTATTGGTGTACATACAAATACGACATCACATTCTTTTAATATCAGTAGGGATTTTGAAACTTTTGTTGAATACTTTTTTGCTTTATTAAGTGTTTGGTTTGATCTTGATACGGCACACACATCACACTTTAAAGCACATAAAGCTTTAAAAATTGATCCTCCGATTAATCCTAATCCAACAATTCCTATTTTTAAATTTCTATCCATTGCCTGATTTTATCATATTTTTTTTTGTTGTACAATTTTATTATGAAAAAGAAACAAATAAGTATTTTAGGCTCAACCGGATCTATAGGTACTCAAACACTTGAAGTTGTTGAAAAAATTCCTGATATGTTTGAAATTTTTGGATTAGCCGGAGGAGAAAATATAACATTATTAATGCAACAAATACAAAAATTTAATCCAAAAGTTGTTTGTGTGAGGAATGTAACTGATAAAATTGACTTAGAAAAACGCTTTTCAGGTGTAAAAGTTTTATGCGGTGATGAAGGTTTAGAAGAAATATGTTCTAATGCCGATAATGATTTAATTATAGTTGCGGTATCAGGTAAAATAGGTTTAAAACCTACTTTAACAGCGATAAAAAATAAAATTAATATAGCACTTGCAAATAAAGAGACATTAGTTATGGCTGGAGATATTGTAATGAATTCAGCCAGAGCAAATGGTGTAAGCATATTACCGATTGATAGTGAGCACAGTGCAATTCATCAATGTATTAAAAATATATCCGAAGTCAAAAAGCTTATAATAACAGCATCAGGGGGACCATTTAGGGATAAAAGCATTGATGATATAAAAAAAGCAACTGTTGAGCAAACATTAGCCCATCCAAAATGGAATATGGGGAAAAAAATTACTGTAGATAGTGCAACTTTAATGAATAAGGGACTCGAAATTATTGAAGCACATCATTTGTTTGATATGTCTTATGAAGATATTGAAGTTGTTATACATCCGCAAAGTCTTATTCACTCAGCAGTAGAATATATTGATGGCAGTGTAATTGCACAAATAGGTTTGCCAAGTATGCATATCCCTATACAGTATGCTTTAACATATCCGCAAAGAGTAGAAGGTATTAAATCAAAAAGTTTTAATTTTTTGGAGGCAAATAGATTTGATTTTGAGAAACCGGATTTAATAAAATTCCCTTGCTTGAAAATGGCATACGAAGCCGGTATAACAGGAGGTTCTGCCCCAATATGCCTGAATGCAGCAAATGAAGAAGCTGTATTTGCATTTTTAAAAGGACAAATTAAATTATTTAAAATTTCAGAAATCGTACAGAAAATGCTTTTAGAACATACTGTAATCAAGAATCCTTCTATTGATGAAATTTTATTTATTGATAACGAAATACGAACTAAAACAAAAGAAATTCTTAATGTTAGAGTTTAATAAAACGCCGTACAAAAATAATTATTTTTGTACGGCGTTTTATTTTTAATTATTTTCCGCAAAGTTCTTTATACACCTCTAAATAGTGTTTAGCACTGCTATTCCAGCTGTTATCCACATTCATTGCGTTTTTAACAAGCTTGTTCCATTCTTTTTTGTTTTTATAGATATGTATAGCATATTTTATGCCATTTAACATATTTGAAGCATCGTAGTCCCAGAACTTAAAACCATTTGCATTTTCAAGCGGATGACCAATTACTGTATCTTCTAATCCTCCTGTTACTCTTACAATCGGCAAAGTTCCGTATCTTTGAGCAATCATTTGGCTTAAGCCGCATGGTTCGAATTTACTTGGCATTAAAAACAGATCGCTTCCAGCGTAAATTTGATTGGCAAGTTCATGATGAAATCTTGTATATGCCCTGATATTTTTGGTGGTGTGAGAAAGATGGTTAAAATGTGATTCTAGCCACATATCACCCGTTCCTAAAATTAATAAATCTGCATCAAGTGCTTTTAATTCTTCATCTATTCCCCAGAATAATTCGAAGCCTTTCTGGTTGGATAATCTCGAAACCATTCCGATTAAAGGTCTTTCTTCATTGTATTCCATTCCGAATTTATAATATAAATTCTTTTTACAGTCTATTTTGCCTTTCATGTTTTTCATATCAAAATTTTTGATGATATATTTATCTGTTTTTGGATTAAATTCATCTGTATCAATTCCGTTTAATATTCCTAAAAGTTTATATGAATTATCTCTAAGTGTGCAATCTATATTATAGCCGCCTTCAGGTGTTTGAATTTCTTTAGCATATGTAGGAGAAACAGTTATAACTTTATCGGAAAAATTAATTCCTGCTCTCATCCAGTTAACATGTCCAAAAAGTTCGGCTCCCCAAGAATACATGACTTCGTGTTTAGGAATTTGTGCAAAATCAAGAACATCGTCATAAAACATTCCCTGATGGAAAAGATTATGTATAGAAAAAACGGTTTTTGTTTCTTTAAAAAACTCATTATCTCTGTAGGCAGTTTTTATATAAGTAGGAAGCATTCCGGTGTGCCAGTCGTTTGCATGAATTATGTCCGGTTTAAAATTTAAAAGTTGTGCATATTCTAAAATTGCTCTTGAAAAAGCAATAAATCTCTCGTGGTTATATCTTTCATCAATATTAAAAGGGTAAACACAATCGAAGCATCCAAAATATTTTGGGTTATCAATAAAAAATACATTAATATTTGTATCAGGTAATTTTGCCATATAAAGTTCAAAGATATTTTCACTCCACCCAAAGGCTATTTTTAATCTTGAATGTTCAAGATGTTTTAGTCCGAATTTTTGTTTATCAATGCAGCCATAAAGAGGTGTAAAGATAGCAATTTCAGCATCTTTTTCAAGATACTTAGGTAAGCTCCCTACTACATCAGCTAGTCCGCCTACTTTTGAAAATGGTTTTATTTCCGCAGATGCAAATAAAATTTTCATAACTTAAACCTTACTTTCTTTTCTTTAACTTGTAATCTGTGTATCTTGATTTTGTTCAATATCATTTTGATTTTCGTTTATTGTGTTTTCTTTTACTTTATCGAAATCGAGATTAATATCAAAATTTAATCCGTATTTGTTTTTTATTAATTGTGCATTTCCCTGAGATAGCTTTGCTAATTCTATAGAGTTATTTTCTAATAATATATTTGCAAGATGCATTTTAAATATAAAGAATAATAAATCGCTTGAGTTTTCATCTTTTTCTATTTTTACAACAGCGTTATTTGCTATTTCTATTGCTATTTGAGTGTTACCTTCTTCATATTTTAGTAATGATAAAAAGTACCAAGCTAATTGAGTAATAGTTTTTAACCCGAATTTTTCACTTGAATCAAGGACGTTATTATATATTGATGCAGCTTTTTTAATTTTTGCAAGTTTAAAGTATGAATACCCTATTAATAAGTCGCAGGCAAGTTCAATTTGGAATAACCTGTAGGATTTTGCATTAACTTTTGCCTGATGTATATTTTGAGCAAATTTTTCATAATTATCTTTTTCTTTGTCAAATGCTGTTATTAAACTTATTAATATTTTAGAAAATCTGTCTTCATCAGTATTGGAAATATTTAATTGTATGGTTACTTTATTCCCGTGTGTAACTTCATTTAGAGCCTTGAACAAGGTAAAAACTTGTGGAATTTTACTAAATTTTTCTTTTATTTTTTCTATAAATAATTCTATATTACTGTCTAATATCAAAACTTTTGCAAAAGCTGCAAAACAAAGTGAATCAAAAATTGTTGTTTCAAATTTATCAATTGATAAGTTTGTTGATTTTATTTTTTCTATAGTATCTGAATTTATCACATCTAAAATTTCATTTGCAGCTTCAATACAGTCTTTAAAATTACCTATACTGAAAAGAATTTCAATTTTTATTAGTGATATAAAGAAGAAAGCAGCATTATATTTTTCACTTGTCGGATTAATGGAAAAATGAGGAAATTTAGCGAAAATTCTACGAATAGCGTTAAAAGCTTGTTGATAATTCCCGTTTAATAAATATCCCTGAAGCATTTTATTGCATAAGGTTATTATTTTTTCATTATCTTCTGTTTGTTCAAAATTATTTAATATTTCTTGCAAAATCCCTTGTTGTTTTTCGGGAGAGTATTTATGTACTAAGTTTGAAATATTTTCGTATACTTCTTTCTTGTAGTCAATTTCGTTATTTTCAATACAACTATTTGCCAAATTTAAGAAATTATTGCTGCAATTCACATAGGAACTAAAATCTCCTAAGCTGTTGTTTAACTTTGCAAGTCTTTGCCAAGCAAGAAATTCTTCTTTATTATCACCAATTAAATTATAAAGCATTGATTCAATATAGGTTGGTGAATCAGGAATTAATATTTTACTGATTAATTCCTGAGCAATTAATTTAATTGTTTCAGGATTTGACTTCGAATTTAAAAAGCTGTTTTTTATTATATTGTAGTTATTTATGTGAATTGATTTGTCATCTATGTAAACTAAGTTTTTATTAGTTAATTTTTGTATCTGTACTTGAGCATCAGGGATTCCCAAAAGATTAATAGTATTTAAATCTACTCTTGAATCTATTAATAATAACATTACAAAAAATTTATATGCAATTTCGTCTTTACTTAAAAGATGAAGTTTTTTAGCAAATAAATCTTCTAATGTCGGCGGGATAAATGTATTTTGGATATCTGTTTCATTTAATATTCCTTCTTTATCAATTGATAGAGATTCTGTTTCAATAAGATAGTCTATTGCCGTATCTATAAATAAATAGCTTCCTTTAAAATTTTGTGCGATTTTTTTAATATAAATCCCATCTAATATATTTTTATATTTTTGGGGATTTTTCATCAGGATGTTTTTAATTTGAGAAGGTTTAACGACTATTTCAGTATAATGCTGGCATGAAAGAAGGAAGTGGGCATTTTTGTGCAGTGAAAACTCTTTTTTTGAAAAAGTAATGTAACTGATTTGAAATTCTTCAAGTTTTTCGAAGAATAGCTGTAAAATTTCAAAAGATGAATCATCAATTTTATCAAAATCTTCAATAATAATCATCGAGCCTTGAATTGAAGAAAAGAGGTTAAAAAAGATGTTAAATAAAGCTTTTCTTGATTCTTCAGGTTCAGCATTTTCTCTTAGTTTTGCATTTATTAAATTGTTTATGTAGTTATGAGGATCAATAGCCCTAAACATTTCAAAATTATGTAAATGAAAATTTCTTGGTGCTTTAGAAAAATTACATATATCTGATATTAATTCTTTAAAAAAACCGTAAGGTTCGTATTTTAATCCATCATGACAAGTTATTTTAAAAACATTTCCAAATTTTTTAAGTTTCTCTATATTTTTCATTATTTTCTCTGTTCGTGGCATTAAATTATATGCACCCCTTACAGATATAATATTTATTGGCTTTAATTTAATTTGTTCGATAATTTTATTAATCAAATCAGATGACTCTGAATTGATAAAATTAAATCTTAATTCATCAAAATTAATTGCATCAATATTGTAAATTTCATTTTGTTCCTGATAATATTCTTGATCAAAAACTGGTAATGAAGGTAAGTCAAAATCTTCTTCTTTTTTTTCTTCTTCTTTAGGTATTTTTACATATTTTTTTATATTTAATTCGAAGAACATAACCATTTGATTTTTTATAAATGTAGAACTAAGAGTTGTTAATTCAAAATTTTCACAGACCATTTCGTATATAGATGAATCGGTTATTACTTGTAATCCGCTTAATAATTTTGATTGATCTTTTCCTTGATAAATCATTTTTATATCAAATCCGGATTTATAGTCTTCGGGTTGTGAATTAATATCTCTTTTTAATATTGCAATATTACATTGTAGAGTTATACCTTTTAATTTATTAAGTTTAAAATTCAGTTCAGTTACTGAGTTTAAAATCTCAATAGAACCGTTTACAGCATTATTTGCTGAATCGGATAACGATAAATCTTTATTAAATCTCAGTACATAATTATCTTCAATTATTTCTTTGACTAAATTATTTTCTTGTGCATAATCATAAACTAATTTATCTAAATTAATTTTAAACTTTTCATATAATTTAGTAGAACCCAGCGCTGACTTGATATCATCCAGATTTGTAAAAGAAATAATCAAGCAAGCAAATTCGTCAATATTAGAACTGTTTATTGCTGCACTTGTATATGTATTAAACCCGCATTTTGTACATTTTGTACTTATTGTTTGATTTATTTTTCCACATTTATGACATTTTGTAATAATTGAAAATCCGCATTTTTTACAAACATTACCTTGATTTATTGTTTTGCATTTTGGACAGACAAGTTTTAACACCTTCTTACAATTCGGGCATACAAGCATTTTCTCATCTATATCAAAATCACATTTCGGACATTTCATATGATGATATTACCTTAATATTGCATAAAAATCAACGATTTATATTTTTATAATAAAAAAAGAAGCTTGTTTTAAGCTTCTTTTTTAAAAATCTTTTTAATTAATTTTTATGAAAAAATACTATTTTTATTTTTTGCGTTTGCTGCGCCTGTTACAGATAAAAAATCCTTTGAGCCAAAGCAACTATTTAAACCGTTTACTGATGGAGAACTATTATCACCTTTGAATTCTTGAGCAAATCCACTTGGTTTAAATGTAAAATTTGTATTTCCTATTGCTTTGGGTTCCATTTTATATACCTTTCTTGTATGTATATAATAATAAAAACAAAAACTGAAGAGATATTGCGTTTTTATATAATAAATATATACAAAATTTACAAAACTATACAAAACAATTTACTTAGACCAAAATCAATATTTATGCTACAATGTTAGCGATTAACGGAGGCTTTATGAATGCTATACATATTTTAACAGATCCTGCAATTTTAGTTGTATTGGTAACTTTTTGTTCCATAATTTTTTATTTTG
Organism: uncultured Muribaculaceae bacterium; assembly: GCA_964391675.1. Lineage (GTDB taxonomy): Bacteria > Cyanobacteriota > Vampirovibrionia > Gastranaerophilales > Gastranaerophilaceae > CAYMMX01. The sequence continues at coordinate 33,096 of CAYMMX010000012.1, forward strand.
TAAAGAAAGTAAAACTTATTAATACAGAATTATTGAATATCTTAGAAACATTAAGTGGATTTAAAAAATCCGATTTAATTTTTAGATTTAAAGAATTAGATACGGTAATGAGTTCTAATGCTTATGTCTCAAATCTGTGGAATGATTTTAAAAACACCCTTATGTTTTCCGAAAGTATTTCAATGAAAGATAAGAATGATGAAATGATTTTCCAAAACCTTTCTCAATCTGTTACAAATATTCAGTGTACAGTTGAACCGGCGTTTTTCTTTAATGAAGAAACTCTTGTCACGTCAAGAATGAATTATAAATTTATTCAAACAGCCCCAACATTGTTAACGGGGTTAGGCCCTTTATTTACGTTTATGCACATTGGAATAGCTTTCTCAAAAGTTGATTTTTCAAGTCAGGAATCTACTATTAATTCTGTTTCAGGATTAATGGCTAGTATGCAAATTGCAGCTACTGTTTCGGTGCTTGCCGTAAGTACTTCCTTACTATTTTTATTAATTGAAAGATTTTTATTTAATAATATGTGCAAGACTCCTTTGCATAATTTAGAAACCACTCTCAATAAGCTTTTTGAAAACATTTCTTCTGAAAAATTCTTAATTGAATTGCTTAAAGAAACAAAGCTTCAGAACAATAATACAAATAATCTTCTTTCAGCAATGCCTAAATATTTTAAGGAATCATTTGATAAAAGTTTAGTTAATATATTAGTTCCTTATATGGAAAATATAGTTTTTGGAATTAACAAGCTCCAAGAAAAAGCAGTTCAAGCAAAGAAACAAAGTTCAGATGTAGTTGATGATTTATTTTAATAGGTTTTAAATGGCAAGAAAAAGTTTTAGAAAATCAGGTAGTGAAGAAGAAGAAAATGTGTTTTGGGTTACTATGTCAGACCTTCTTCTTGGTTTGACAATGGTTTTTATGACTTTATTTGTTCTTGCAATGACAGGATTTACTCAGAACAAATTACAGCAGCAACAGACACAAAGTGAGGTCGCAAAAGAGCTAATTAAAAATATGAAAGAGCAAAATATTAATGCTCAAATTGATAATTTAACCGGTCAAGTTAAAATTTCAGACTTGGAACTTTTTGATGTAAATAGTTACAATTTGTCCCAAAAAGGTAAATTATATCTTAATAAGTTTATGCCTATATATATTAATACAATATTTTCAAATCCTGAATTAAGTGATAAAATTGTAAATGTTGTTGTCCAAGGACATACTGATTCACAAACTTATGCCGGAATTAATTCTAAAGAACAACAATTTATTAAAAATATGGACTTAAGTTTAAAAAGAGCAAATGCTGTTGAGAATTATATTTTCAATACGTCATATAATAAGCAGTATACAGATAAATTGCTAAAAACACTTGCCGTTGAAGGAAAAAGTTACACTGAACCGATTATAGTTAATGGAAAAGAAGACTATGCAAAGAGTCGTAGAGTAGAACTAAAATTAGTTGTTAAGGATTCTAACATTCAGGATTTCTTAAAATTAGTAAAAAAATAAATATTAGTGTTTTAGATTAAGGAAAATTTTTATGAACGAGCAATTTCATTCATTAGAAGAATCATTAAAAACTTTTTTATCTGAAGATCAGACAGACAGTTATAATTCAAAGAGTGCTAACTTGTACAAATATAATAACTTGAAAATAATAATGGATCCCAGAAAATCTAATCAACCGCATTTTATTGTAAGAATTGGGATTTCAGAGGCAATGTATAGCGCTGAAAGCGGAGAAAAGATTTCAGGCGGATTAGGGCCTGATGAAAGATATGTCAGGCGTTGGATTGAAAGAAATTTACTTAGAATGGATTTACAAAATGCTTGGAGTGATGCAAATAAAATTAAACAAGTTACTGTAAACCCGGAAGATTTAAAATAAACATTTTTAATTATTTTACTATTTGTTTACATTTTATTTGCATTTTATTTTTTTTATCATATGATATTTATGGATAAAGCCGATTTTTTAGAATGCCTCAGAAATATAATCTTAGAGCATTCTGTAATATTATCCGTAAACACACTAATATATAAAGGATTAATACAAATGGGTATCAAGGGCAAAGTAGACAGAATGGTAGTTTTAGCTTGCGAAGACTGTAAGGAAAGAAATTACACAACTGTTAAAAATAAAAAAACAACAAAAGAGAGAATGGAATTAAACAAATATTGTCCATCCTGTAAGAAACACACAGCACATAAAGAAACTAAATAATTTTAAGAATCACGAATAATAAATTAATTTATTATTCGTATCCTGGGCGTCCTTAGTTCAGTTGGTAGAACGTCGGTCTCCAAAACCGGATGTCGAGGGTTCGAGTCCTTCAGGGCGCGATTTATATAAAGGAAAAAAATGAACGAAACAGTAAATGCTATTACAACATATTTAAAAGGAGTTAGATCTGAATGGGGCAAGGTTTCTTGGCCTGAAAGACGTCAAGTCTTTGCTGAAACGCTTTTCGTAGTTGTAATTGTTTTTGTTTTCACTGTTGCAGTTTATTTAATGGACGTGATTTTTAAGTGGGTTTTAGGTTTCATTCCACAAAGGTAGAAGAAAGACGATAATTATGGCAAAAAAGAAATTAGATGAAAATTTTGATACAAATACAGAAATTATTTCTGCTGAAAGAGGCATTTCTGTTGACTTGGAAGAAACAATAGAATCTACAGATGCTATTGAAAAAACTGTTTCTTCTGAAGAAAAAGCAGCAAAAAAATCACAAAAACGTTGGTACATTGTTCATACTTACTCAGGACATGAAAATAAAGTTAAAGTTAATCTTGAAAAACGTATTGAATATATGAATATGGGTGAAAAAATCTTCAGAGTTGAAGTTCCTCAAAAGACAGTGACTCAAGTTAAAGCAGGAAAGAAACAAGAAAAAGAAGAAAAAATATTCCCAGGTTATGTTTTAGTAGAGATGATAATGGATGATGACAGTTGGTATGTTGTAAGACATACAGCAGGAGTTACAAAATTTGTTGGATCTGCAAAAAAACCTGTTCCTGCCAAAGACAGTGAAATTAAGAAAATTATTCACCGCTCTCAAGCTCAGACACAAAAAATTCAACTTGATGTTAAAGCTGGTGATAAAGTTAGAATTATTTCCGGTCCTTTTGCAGACTTCGTTGGGGATATAACAGAAGTTTACCCTGATAAATCTAAGTTAAGAGCAAATGTTTCTATATTCGGGCGTGAAACTCCTGTTGAATTAGAATACAAGCAGATTCAAAAATTATAAAATTAAAAATTTACACTGGTAATAATACAAAATAATAAAATGTGGAAGGGTAATTCCCGTTTGTACCACAGAAGGAGAAAAAAATGGCAAAAAAAGTAGTAGGAAAAATCAAGCTTCAAATTGAAGCAGGGAAAGCAAATCCGTCACCTCCGGTTGGTCCTGCATTAGGTCAACATGGTGTTAACATAATGGATTTTTGTAAGCAATTTAATGCAAAAACTGAATCTCAGGCAGGATATATTATTCCTGTTGTAATTGATGTTTACGAAGACAGGAGTTTTTCATTTATTACAAAATCACCTCCGGCAGCTGTTTTAATTAAAAAAGCAATAAATCTTCCTAAGGGTTCTTCTGTTCCAAATAAAGATAAAGTAGGACAAATTACAAAAGAACAATTAGAAGAAATTGCTAAAACAAAAATGGAAGATTTAAATGCAACTTCTTTAGAGAGTGCAGTTAAAATGATTAAAGGTTCAGCACGTGCAATGGGAGTTACTGTTGCTGAGTAGTTTAGGTTTTAATATTAATAATTGGCAGTTTCTTTAATTTTAGAAACGTTATGACCAAGAAAGGAATAAAAATGGCAAAATTAACAAAAAAACAAAAAAAGATTCAGGAGTTATTTGAAGGATTTGAACAACCTTCAAGTGCTGTTGAAGCTATTAAAAAATTACAAGAAGTTTCTAAAGAAATTTCTAAATTCAATGAAACAGTTGAATGTCACTTTCGTTTAGGTATAGATGTTAAACATGCAGACCAACAGATTCGTTCTACAACAGTTTTACCAGCTGGCTTGGGTAAAGAAGTAAGAGTTTGTGTTATAGCTAAAGGACCTAAAATCAGTGAAGCAAAAGATGCAGGAGCAGATGAAGCTGGAGCTGAGGAAGTAATTGAAAAAATCGAAAAAGGATGGTATGAGTTTGATACTCTTATTGCTACACCTGATTGCATGGGCATGTTAGGTAAGTTAGGGCGTGTTTTGGGACCTAAAGGTTTAATGCCGAATCCTAAAACAGGTACTGTTACAATGGATATTGCTGCTGCAGTTAAGGATGCTAAAGCAGGTAAAGTAGAATTCAGAGCTGATAAACAAGGTATGATTCACTGTCCTATTGGTAAAATCCAATTTGACCAAAATGATTTGCTTAAGAACTACGCAACTTTGGCAGATGCAATTTTGAGGGCTAAACCTTCAGTATCAAAAGGTACATATATCAAATCTTTATATTTGACAACAACAATGGGACCAAGTATTAAGCTTGATTCAAAAAATGTTGCAACAGAAGTTAAGGAATTAATTTAGTATTATCAAAAGGGCGTAGGTTTAAACCTACGCCCTTTTGACTTTTAGGAGGATGATTCTTATTGTGAGAGGTTTATTCATTACATTTGAAGGTGCAGACGGATGTGGTAAGACTACACAAATGAAACTTTTAGATGAATTCTTAAGAAATAAGAGTTTTGATGTTGTTACAACTATTGAGCCGGGTGGTGTTGGAGTTGGACAAAAAATTAGAGAAATTTTATTGAATTATGATGGAGATGTGTCTTCAAACTGTGAGGCTTTTTTATTTTTGGCTAATAGAGCTCAAAATATTGATTCAGTTGTTAAACCTGCAGTAGCTGATGGTAAAATAGTTTTGTGTGACAGACATATTGATTCTACAATTGCATATCAAGGATATGGGAGAGGTGTAGATATAGAACAACTTAAAATGTTAAATGATTTAGCTACCAGTAAATTTAAACCGGATTTAACATTAGTTTTTGATATTGATGTGGAAACATCCATGCAAAGAGTTGGAAAAAATAAAGACAGATTAGAATCAGCGGGTAAAGATTTTCATCAAAGAGTCCGTAATGGTTATTTGGACTTAGCAAAACAAGAGCCCGAACGTATAAAGGTTATTGATGCCAGAGGCAGTATTGAAATTGTTTTTGAGAAGGTAAAGGAGATTATTTCTAGGTATGGATTTTAGTGAAAAAACAATTTCAAATAGTCAAGTATATGATGGTAAATTTATAAAAGTCTCAAAATATGACGTAGAAATCTCTTCCGGTGCTAAGGCTATTAGAGAAGTTGTACATCATCCCGGTGGTGTTGTTGTTGTAGCTCAAAAAGACAAAGATACGATACTAATGGTTAAACAATATAGGTATCCTATTAAAGATGTTTCTTTAGAGCTTCCGGCAGGACGTTTAGAAACAGGTGAAGATCCTGATTTAGCAATTATAAGAGAACTCGAGGAAGAAACCGGCTATATTGCGAATACTTGGAAACCATTGGGGTATATTTTTACAACACCTGGAATTTGCGATGAAAAGCTTTATCTTTATTATGCTACTGATTTAGAATTTAAAAAACAAAATCCGGACGAAGGTGAAATTATTGAGTCTTATGAGTATAAATTAAATGAAATTTTTGAAATGATTAAATCAGGGTTCATTAATGATGCAAAAACTATTTGTGCTTTATCCAGAGCATATTGTCTTACAAATAATTAAGCAAAAAAATCAAAATGTTGTCCTAATAAAGTAAGGTCTGTTATTCCGTTGGATTTAAGGAACATTTTATCTTGAATATTACCCCTATTTAGTGTTGCTATAATTTCTTTTATGTCATTTGTTTTATATTTAGGGTTATTTAACAATATTTTTAATTCGTTTAGTTTTTTATCCCTGTCATTTATCCTTTGAATAGCAGCTTCTAAATAAACACTGAAAGGTCTTTCTGATTCTTTGGGTTCTGTTTTTAATTTTATTTTTTCAGGAATATTTGCAAAATTACGTTTAATAACTTCGCTAGTGCTTTTTATAGCTTCAACTTTATATGGATTTATTTTACTTGCCATGATATATATTCCTTTAATAAAATTTAATATGTATATAGTAATACTTGTGAATTTAAAAAATTGCTATATATATAAATTTTATTATATATATTTTAATAATTGATTTTAATTTGCTTAATTGTTACAATGATGGGAGTATGATTAAAATAAAACTTGTAGCAACAGACATTGACGGAACGATATTAAAACATAATTTTGAATTTAATACCGAAGTCAAAGAATGCATTAGAAAATTAACAAAACAGGGAATTAAAGTTGTGCTTGTTACTGGGAGAATGCACTCGGCGACAACTTACATTGCGCAAGAATTATGCTTAGATACCCCTATTGTTTCTTATCAAGGCGGATTGATTAAATATAATAATGAAATTTTGTATGAAACAAATGTCAATCCTGAAACAGCAAGAAAAATTTTTGCTTGGGCAAAAGTTAATAAAGTTCATTTAAATGTGTATATGAATGATCAATTATATGTCGAAAATGATGATGAAGTTATAAGACGTTACACCGGAGAACGTAATGCAGGATTTATAGTTGAATCTTTTGACAAGCTTGATTTAAACAGAATAAATAAACTATTAGCTATTAATTTTGAAAATCCTGATATTGTTACTCAATGGCGAGATTATCTTGCTAAAAATTATTCTGATATTCATGTCGTAAAATCAATGCCGTTTTTCTGTGAAATTTGTCATCCAAATGGAAAAAAATCCAATGCCGTTAATTTTTTAAAAAAATATTGGAATATTAAAACCGAAGAAGTATTAACAATAGGTGATCAAGATAATGATATCGAACTTTTAAAGGCAGGTGGTATAAAAATTGCAATGGGTAATGCAACAGAAGGATTAAAAGCTGTTGCGGATTATGTTACCGACTCAGTTAATAATAATGGTTTTGTAAAAGCTATTGAAAAATTCGTGGGGGATTATAGTGAAGCAAGATTTTAGAATAGGTATAGGATATGATATTCACAAACTTCAAGAAGATTGTGACTTGATATTAGGTGGAGTAAAAATTCCTAATAATTTAGGACTTTTTGGACATTCAGATGCTGATGTGTTAGTTCATGCAATTATTGATGCAATGTTGGGTGCGTTAGCTCTTTCTGACATAGGCACGCTTTTCCCAGATAATAATGAAAAGTATAAAAATATATCCAGTATTGTTCTATTGGAAAAGGTTTATGATTTGATATTAGATAAAGGATATGAAATTAATAACATAGATTCTAATATAATTGCTCAATCGCCCAAAATGATGCCATACATTCCTCTAATGAAAGAATGCTTATCAAAAGTATTTAATGTTGAAGAAAGTTTTATATCAATTAAGGCTAAAACTAATGAAGAAATGGATGCAGTAGGCCAAAGTAAAGCAATTGAAGCAAATGCAGTTGTTTTATTAATTAAGCAATAATAAGGAGAATATATGAAATTTTTACATACAATGATTAGAGTAAAAGATATTAATAAATCTCTTGAATTTTATCAGGAATTGATTGGTTTAAAATTAGCCTCTAAAAAAAGATTAAGCGATTGTGATTTATACTTTCTTTCTGATGAAATAGGAGATGTGCAAATTGAATTAACTTATAATGATGAAACGCCTGAAGAAGGTTATAATATTGGTACAGGTTTTGGTCATTTTGCTTTTCAGGTAGAATCAATGGATGATGTTACTAAAAAACTCAAAGGACTTGGTTACAAATATCTTTGGGAACCTTTTCAATTAAGTGAAGTCGGCTCTACTATTTCCTTTGTAAAGGACCCCGATGGTTATGAAATTGAGTTTATTCAAAAGAATAATTAATAAGACGACAATAGACCTGTTTTTGATTAATCAAAAACAGGTCTATTGTCTTTAACTTATATTTTTAGTTATCAGTAAGTATTTTTTTAACTTCTTTTTTATATATTTCTACATTAGGCTGAACAACTTCAGGCATTGGTTTGTCTAAAGGAGTTACATTGCCTGTCTTTTGTCTTAATATATTACCGGTATATAAAGTCTCAAAGTGCTTTAATTCTATAAATCTGGCAATTGATTCTGGTGATAAGTCTTTTAAAATAATTTCATTAACCGGATGCTGTGCCTTATAAGCTTTCATTGCTCCGTTCATAAGGGCATTTGTTGCTTTATCGTCAGTTTTTACATATACAAAGGTGTAAAAAGAATCTTTGTTGTTAGCATCCAAATCTGATTCAGCATTATAGTGTAAATATCCGGGACCAATATTAGTATCTGTTGCAATAGCTGATTTTAAAGATTCATTCTTCATTTGTTTTTCCCATAATGTCGCACCTGTAAAAGCATCACCAAAGTATTCAACGAAATGAGTTTTCTTTCCATTTAATTTTGCATCAGTATTAAATGCAGCAAGTTTTAAAGCTTCATTTTTATTAATATCAGGACTTAAGAATTCTTTTTGTGCAGATAATGATGCTTCAAGCATTTTTTTTGTATCAGCTTCACTTACACCGGCATAAGCCATTGTAAATAATGTTGCGTCATCAAATATAGAGAATCTTCCGCCAACATCGTCATGGACAAGTCCTGAAAGTTTAATATCTCCTTTGTTTACAACTTGTCTTAATTTACTTTTTTCTGCTGATTGATCTGTCATAGCAATAAATTTATCAGATACATCTTCTTTACCTAATTTTTCTTGCAATAATTTTTTAGCTTCCTGATAGGCGACTGTAGTTTCAAGTGTTCCTCCGGATTTAGACACTACTAAAAATTTAGTTTTATCTAAATTTAAGCTGTTTGCAAATCTTTTAAAGCTTTCAGGGTCTATTCCTGAATAAAAGTGAACATTGGAATCTTTGCCTAGCATTTTCATCATAGCTTCGGTTGTGTGGCGAGAGCCTCCTATTCCTAAAACAGCTAAGTCTGTATAGCCTCCTTTTTTTGCTTCGTTGGCTAAAGCGTATATTGAATCTAAATTTTTAATTTGATTTTTAGGCAATACTCCAATCCAGTTTAAAAATTGCCCCGGCTGTCCGGCACGTGAACGAACATCATTTACGGCTGTTTTTGCAGCTTCCGAATAATTTTGCAAATTCGTGTCTCCTATTTGAACTATTACATTTTTATCTTTATTGATTATTACTCCTTGATATGAGGAAGTGAGTAACTCATCTTTGTGATAACTTGTTGTTTGTGCATTTTTGCTAACCACTGCTTCTTGAACTTGTTTTGCAGTTGGAACCGAATTCACTGAAGCATGAAGCGAAGTGTTTAAATCTATCATATAGCCTCCTTTACCATTATTGCTTTTTTAGTTTAATATATTCAATATTTAATTTCAAGTTCAGATGAAATAAATTGATTACATTCTTAATATAGTTTGTATATTTAAAATATGTAAAACTATATTGCACGACTGGCAAGAATATTTAAAATTGATAATCGTGACAAATATCACATATGAAAAAATGCGTACGCGATTGTTTCATTTAATTTGTGCTGCAATATTAAGAAAATATTAATATTGTAAAATATACACTTGATTTTCTACAGAGAGTGTTTTATACTTAAATAGTGAAATAAATCACGATAAATATTAAAATATAGAATATAAATAAATTATGTTTTAGAATATATAAAAAAGGAGATTGAAATGGCATCAAAAACAAAAAATACTGTAGATAAACTGGAAAAGGTTTTAAATAAATCCAATGGTGTTTCTACGCTGGAAGATTTAGAAATTCTTATTTCAAAAGTCAAAAAAGCTCAGAAAATTATGTCAACTTTTTCTCAAGAAAAAATTGATAAAATTTTTAGAGAAGCTTCTTTAGCTGCAAACAAGATGAGAATACCATTAGCAAAAATGACTGTTGAAGAAACAGGAATGGGGATTGTTGAGGATAAAGTTATTAAGAATCACTTTGCTTCTGAATACATTTATAATAAACATAAAAATGCAAAAACATGTGGTATTATTTCTGAAGACAAGGCAAACGGTATAAAAATTGTTGCAGAACCTTTGGGTGTTTTAGCAGGGGTTGTGCCTACTACAAATCCAACTTCAACTGCGATTTTTAAAGCTCTTATTTCATTAAAAACAAGAAACGGTATTATTTTTTCACCGCATCCAAGAGCTAAAAAATCAACAATTGAGGCAGCAAAAGTTGTTTTAGATGCAGCTGTAAAAGCAGGTGCGCCTGAGAATATAATAGGATGGATAGATACTCCTTCTATTGAGCTTACAAATTTATTGATGACGCATTCTTCTATAGACGCAATTTTGGCAACAGGCGGTCCGGGAATGGTTAAATCTGCATATTCAAGTGGAAAACCGGCATTAGGAGTAGGCTCAGGAAATACACCTGCTATTATTGATGAAACAGCAGATATTAAAATGGCAGTTTCTTCTGTTTTATTATCAAAAACTTTTGATAACGGTATGATTTGTGCTTCAGAACAAGCTTTAGTCGTTGTAAAAGATGTTTATGATGATGTTAAAGATGAATTAATTTATCGCGGATCTTATATTTTAAATGAAAAAGAAAAACAAAAAGTTGCAAAGACAATTATGCCTGAAGGAAAACTTAATGCAGCTATCGTTGGTCAATCCGCATTTAAAATTGCTGAGCTTGCCGGGATTAAAGTCCCTAAAAACACTAAAGTTTTAATTGGGGAAGTAACAGATATTTCAAATGAAGAAGAATTTGCTCATGAAAAACTATCTCCTGTTTTGGCATTATACAAAGCAAAAAACTTTGATGATGCTGTTGAAAAAGCATACAATTTAGTAATTTTAGGAGGTGCAGGTCATACTTCGGTTCTTTATACTGATGAAAGATTCAGTGATAGAATAGACACCTTTGCGAAGAAATTACCAACAGGACGAATAATGATTAATTGTCCTTCTTCACAAGGTGCAATTGGAGACTTGTATAATTTTAGACTAGAACCTTCTTTAACATTGGGTTGCGGTTCTTGGGGCGGAAATTCAGTTAGTGAAAATGTTGGAGTAAAGCATCTTTTAAATTATAAAACAGTTGCTGAAAGGAGAGAAAATATGCTTTGGTTTAGAGTACCGTCAAAAGTTTACTTTAAAAGAGGCGCTACGGATTTGGCATTGCGTGAATTAAAAGGTAAAAAACGTGCATTTATAGTTACAGACAGATATTTATTTAATTCAGGAACCGTATATAGTGTTACCAATGTTTTAGAAGAAATAGGTATTGATTATCAGATTTTCTTTGATGTAAAACCTGATCCGACTATATCTACTATTAATGATGCTCTTCAAATGGTTAGAACATATGAACCGGATGTAATTATAGCATTAGGAGGAGGTTCCCCTATTGATGCTGCTAAAATTATTTGGCTAATGTATGAACAACCGGATACTAACTTTGATGATATTGCTATGAGGTTTTTAGATATAAGAAAAAGAATTTGTGATATTCCTGAATTAGGCATAAAAGCTCAAATGGTTGCTATTCCAACAACTTCCGGCACCGGTTCTGAAGTAACGCCATTTGCTGTTATTACTGATGACACAACTCATATTAAATATCCGATAGCAGATTATGCATTAACACCAAATATGGCAATTATTGACCCTAATTTTGTTGATTCTATGCCTGCAGGATTATGTGCTGCATCAGGTATAGATGCTTTATCTCACGCTGTTGAAGCGTATGTTTCAGCATTAGCTACTAATTTTACTAATTCTAATTCATTAGAGGCAATTAAATTAATATTTAGGTATTTACCAAGATCATTTAAAGAAGGTAAAAATGATCCGATTGCAAAAGAAAAAATGCATTATGCATCTACAATTGCCGGTATGGCTTTTGCAAATTCTTTTTTAGGTATTTGTCACTCTATGGCTCACAAATTAGGTTCGGCATTTAATATTCCTCACGGTGTTGCAAATGCTCTATTACTTAATCAGGTAATCAAATTTAATGCAACAGATTGTCCTTCTAAACAATGTGCATTTCCTCAATATAAATTTCCTAATGCAAAGGCAAAATATGGACAAATTGCTGATGAATTAAATCTTGGAGGAACTAATGATGATGAAAAAGTAGATTTATTGATTAGAGCTATAACTCAATTAAAAAAAGATGTTAATATTCCTCTTTCGATTAAAGATATGGGTATTGCTGAAAAAGACTTTATGGATAAACTTGATGATTTGGTTGAACAAGCATTTGACGATCAATGTACAGGTGCTAATCCTGCATATCCGTTAATGAGTGAATTAAAACAAATTTATATTAATTCTTATAAAGGAATTATATAAACCAAATAACCGTCTTTTCTGTCGGGGGCATGTAATAACTGCCCCCTTTTTTATAAAGTAATCGTGATTTTTTTCTTTTTTATGTATAATTAACTTAAGCAAATATTTTAGTACTTTTTCTTAATTGTTTTAAGATATTGAAGGAAGGTTATGGATAATACCAAAAATAATAAAAAGTTTTCTGAAAAGGTAATTAATAGACTAACTTTATACCATTGCATTTTAACAGATTATATGTTAAAAGGGAATGAATTTATATCAAGTCCTCAAATTGCAGCATTGTTGAGAATCGATGATTCCCAAGTTAGGAAAGATATAAGTTTGCTTAATAATGTTGGAAAATGTCGTGTAGGATATATTGTAAATAACTTGAAAGAAAATATTGAAAAAACTCTTGGATTTGAAAAACCTAAGGAAGCTTTCATTATTGGAGCCGGAAATCTTGGTTCTGCACTTGCTAAATACAGTAATTTTGAAAATTACGGATTAAAAGTTTTAGCATTATTTGATAATGACACTTTGAAAGTTGGTATAAAAATAAACGAGAAAGAAGTTTTTCATATTTCAAAATTGCCAAACCTTGCGGAAAGACTATCGGTAGAGATTGCAATATTAACTGTTCCAAGAGAACATGCTCAAAAAACGGCTGATTTTTTAATCCAGTCAAATATTAAATACATATGGAATTTTACACCAACCGTATTATGTGTCCCAGATAATGTTCAAGTATGGAATGAAAATTTGATGGGTAATTTTTTGCAATTTACATATTTAAAATAAAAAGAGTCGATAAATTTATCGACTCTTTTTATTTTAAATAACCTTAAATCAATTAAGCTATAGATGATTCATATTTAGCAGTTTTCTTTG
>CAYMMX010000013.1:0-35188 GCA_964391675.1 uncultured Muribaculaceae bacterium
TGGTGAGAGCGCACGGCTCATACCCGTGAGGTCGACAGTTCGAATCTGTCCTTTGGTATTTTTATTTTCATGGTCGCCCTTCGGGTTGTTTTCGTTCCTCAAACCTCCATTCAAAACCTGACGTTTAGTCAGCTTTTTCACGGAGTCCTTCCGTGAGGTCGACAGTTCGAATCTGTCCTTTGGTATTTTTTATGCTTTTGAAAAAAACTTCAAAATATAATCTGTTTAGAATTTATGATAAAATCATATAACGGAAGTATTAATATCAATAAAAAAATGATTTTACAATAAAGGAGCATAATGAGTAACATTAATAACATCTTAGAAGAAAAAGATAAATGTTATGGTTGTAATGCATGTTATAACATATGCCCGGTAGAAGCAATTGAAATGGTTGCTGATGAAGAAGGATTTTTATACCCGAATATCAACACAGAAAAATGTACAAACTGCGGCTTATGTAAAAAAGTTTGTCCTTCTTTAAATAAGTCTGAAAAATTTAATACAAATACAAATAGCCCCAAATGCTATGCAGTTATGGCATCTGATGAAATAAGAACAAATAGTACTTCTGGTGGCGCTTTTTCACTATTTGCAAATTGGATATTAGAACAAGGCGGTTATGTCTGCGGAGCCGCATTTGATGATAACGGAAAAGTTGAACATATTATCATTAACTATAAAGAAGAATTAAATAAACTTCAAAGTTCCAAGTATGTACAATCTGATATGAATTATATACACAAGCAATTAAAAACATTGCTTAATGAAGGTAAAATAGTATTGTTTAGCGGAACTCCTTGTCAAGTTGCAGGAGTAAATAATTTTATCGGTAAAAATGACAATTTATATACAATTGATTTAATCTGTCACGGGGTACCTTCTCCTTTGGTTTGGATGAAATATTTAAAAGAGACTATAGGCGATGAAAAATTTATTTACACAAAATTTAGGGAAAAAATCTTACCTTATGGTAATAATCATCTGATAACATATACAGATAAAAATATTTATAGTTTCTATCAAAGACAAGATTCTTATCTTAAAGCGTTTCATTATAATATGATACTTAGACCAAGTTGTCATAAATGTGCATTTACAACAGTTAAAAGAAATGGTGATATAAGTATAGGTGATTTTTGGGGAATTGATAATATTGATAAATCATTTAATGATACAAAAGGAACTTCTCTTGTTCTTATAAACAGCAAAAATGGTAAAAATTTATTCAAAGCTGTTCAAAAAAACACGCAAAAATTTAAGGCAATACATTATAAACACGCTATACCGTATAATCATCCGCTTAGCTACCCTATTCCTGAACAGAACAAAAAATATAATTATAAAGTAATTGAAGTTAATATTTTAAAAGATAAATATAATAGCATTGAGGATTGGCTTTACTTAATAAAAAACTGTGAATTAGTTGTCACAAATTCTTTTCATGGTCTTTGCCTTGCTCTAATATTCAATAAACCATTTGTAATACATAAAAATCCTAAATGGGATAACTCAAGATGTGATTCAATACTGTCAACATTAAACTTAGAAAACAGGTTATTAATCAGTTTGGATAATATTGAAAAAAGACAGGATATATTTGAACCTATAGATTGGGAAAAAGTAAATTCAGTACTTGCAAGTGAAAAAGAACGTTGTCTAAAATGGCTTAAGGAAGCTCTTGAATCAGAAAAAGACACTTCAAAAATATCTCCGGAAGATGCTCTTATTAAATTATTCAGAGACAAAATTGCAATTCTTGAATCTGATAAAATTGATAAATCTCAATTATCAGATATTATTAATCATAAAAAAATTCACGGAAAATATTTGAAATATAAAATCCTTAAAAATATTACATTTGGCAAAATAAAAGAAAATTTTCAACAAGAATACGAAAAGTATTCGGCTAAAGTAAAAAGAAATAACCAAATAATTAATAAAAGATAATTTAATTTATTATAACTGGCATTATTTTAATTTAACTGAAGAATTTCCATATCTTTCTATAGAATCGATGATTTTTCCTTTATTATCGTAATTTATTGTCGTATTTCCATCATATACTGTAGTTCCAATAATTTTTCCTTGACTGTCATAGCGGGTAAGAGTATTGCCGAAGCGAACCGTTGAATCAATTAATTTACCCTTGGAATCATAGTTCTTTTTTGCATTACCTTCAGCTACTGTGGAATCAATAAGCTTTCCCTGAGCATCATAGCGGGTTACTGTATTTCCATAAAAAACAGTTGATCCAATTAATTTACCATTAGAATCATAGTTCTTTTTTGTATTTCCATCCGATACTGTTGAACCTATAATTTTTCCCTGATTATCATAATTTGTTAGTGTATTTCCATAACGTATAACATAACCAATTGGATTGCCTTGGCTATCGTATTGCATAATTTTATTTCCGTCGTATACTGTCTTATTTTCAACAGCTGCCTGACAAGAACCTGAAATTAATAAAATTATGATAAAGTTTATCAATAATATTTTCTTCATAATATTGTCTCCGTATCAAAATATATTATAACTTAATTGTACACTTATAAAACAAAAATGGAAATATATTTGCTAAGAAAAATAAATAAAAACAAAAAAAACTTTAATTGACAATCAGCAATTAAAGTTTTTTGTTAAGTATTTAATATTTTAGTCTTGAGATTTTAAAAGTTTTGGGACAGTTATTATTAAAGAATCCCCCTTATATTGTTTTTTAATTTCATTTTGTTTAATATCAGTTGGAAATTCAATTTCTTGAAAGAATTGAGCTGATTTAATTTCATTACCTTTTTTAGATTTATATTTAGCTGATATAGTAATACTGTCATCCTCAGATTCAATTATTACATTCTTAGGATTATTGTTAAACGGCTTCATGTCAAATGTAATTTTATACATATTATCTGTTTCTTGTGTTTTTACCCCAGTATTACTAAATAAGAAAAGATTAGCATTTTTCATTTTTCTTTTAAGTAAAGGTTGAACATCATCATCAAAATTCTCCATCATTTTTTTATGATACTCTATAAATTCTTTTGGATAATCAAAATCATGACGCATAAAAGGCTCCATATTACTACTCATAAAATGATGGTGGGGATGATAAGGATACCTATAAGGCGATAAAACATGTTTTATCGCAAGCAAAGAGCCCAAAAATGCCGCAATAAACGTGCAAACCAACAGAATTGTAAAGTCTTTTTTATCCATATTGCCTCCTTTTTTTATAGTATAAATGATAAATAATAAAAATCACTATCCGGTTGGTTATTATTAATAAAAAAATTAACTATTTTTAAAAAATACTTTTTTTTTGTATCTTTTTATTTTATATTAGTTTAATATACAGTTATAAAGGGGTACATTAGCCAATGCCAACAATAAACCTAGACAATGCAAGTCTTTTTGACTTCCTCGATATAGAAAATGCAGATCTTATAGGAAGAGCAAAGCTATTTAATGAATACGCAAATCATACCAGAAAATTAAAACATGATTATTATAGGAGAATTTCTTATAATGGTTCGTCTCCAGTAATGGAAGTATATGATCAATACTCAAATTCAAAAAAACAAATGATTTATATGGCGTCAAATGATTATTTAAATTTGACAAAACATCCGAGAACAATTGAAGCCGGCATAAAAGCATTGAAGAAATATGGAACAGGCGCTGGAAGTGTACCTCTTCTCGGAGGAACACTAGACATACATGTTGAGCTGGAGAAAAAAATAGCAAAATTTAAAGGATGCCAAAATGCTATACTCTATACTTCTGGATATGGAGCAAATTCAGGATCATTGCTTGGATTATTAAATGAAAAAGACATAGCAATAATGGATAGGCTTGTCCATGCCAGTATAATTGACGGCTGCAAAAATACAAACGTTAAATTTTTTAAGCATAATAGCTTAAAAGCACTTGAATTAATTCTTAGAAATTGCCAAAATAAATACCGAACTAAATTGGTAATTGTAGATGGCGTATATTCCATGGATGGAGATATTGCACCTTTAGATAAAATTGTCGAACTTGCCCACCATTATGGAGCTTATGTAATGGTTGATGAAGCACATGCAACCGGAGTAATAGGAGAAAACGGTAAAGGGACTCTTGAACATTTTTCTTTAGAAGGAAAAGTTGATATTGTATCAGGAACTTTCAGCAAAGCCTTGGGAACTGTCGGGGGATTTGTAGCGGCAAGCGAAGAATTAATTGAACTTTTACATTTTTACTCAAGAGCTTATATGTTTTCGACAGCTCCTACACCTCAAGTAACAGGCTCACTTATTGAATCACTTAATGTTATAGTTGAAGAACCTGTTTTAAGAGAAAAGCTTTGGGAGAATATAAATTATTTTAGAAAAAATCTTCTAAATTTAGGGTTCAATATTGGAAATTCTGAGACAGCAATTTTTCCGATAATTATAGGAGACGACTATAAAGTTAAAGAAGCTTGCAAAATGCTCCATGAATATGGAATCTATTCAAACCTGGTATTATATCCAGCAGTTCCCAGAAACCTTTCGAGATTAAGATTAAGCTTAATGGCTAGCCACACAAAAGAACATTTGGATAAAACATTAAATTCACTTGAATTTATAGGGAAAAAACTGAATATTATTTAACCTTTTTAAAAATTACTAAATTCCTCTCAAAGCTTTCATTTAATGGTAATTCATATTTTATAATGTTTACCAATATAAGCGGGAGGCTCTTAAGCATTTTTTTTGACTCATTAACTTCATCAAGTACCTTTTTAGATTTATATGCAATAAAATATCCATCTTTTTTAAGGCTAAAAGAAGCATATTTTAAAATTAAGTCAAGAGAACCAACGGCTCTTGAAGTAACATAATCAAACTTATCTGTTATGTTTTCAACTCTGTCACATATTGGTGATAAATTTTCTAACATCAATTCATTTTTGATTTCTTCAATAATTCTAATCTTTTTTCTTATGCTATCTACGGCGAAAACGTTTAAATCATCATAACAGAGTGCTATTGGTATAGCGGGAAATCCGCCCCCAGTACCAATATCCAAAAGAGTCTTGCCAGTTAAAACGTTTTTGAAAAATAAATTTATAGCTAGCGAATCATAAATATGTTTTTCGAATAAAAATTTTTCATCATTTTTTGAAATTAAATTTATTTTTGAATTTTTTTCAAGAAATAATGAAAAATACTTGTTTATAAGCTCTTGCTTTTGTTTGCTAAGTTGAATATTTAATTTTTCTAAATCTTTTAGTTTATTACTATCAAGAAACATTACTCTTCACTTTCTACAATGATTTGAGCAAGTTTTTCAAATTTTTCTGTACCCAGTCTAAATTTTAAATCATTAATTCTTGTGTTAATTTTTTGAATATTATCCGAAGTTAAATTATCCTTAGCTTTTGCGTATGCTTTTATATAATATTTTAATGCTATTTCATCTTGCCTTTCATCGTAATGATAATCACCTACTTCTAATGCTGCAGATACTATATAAAAAGCATCACCTATTTCTTTTGCGCACTCAAAAGCTTTATTGTAATATTGCAAAGCCTTTATGGGTTCTCTGCGGCGAAGTATTGAAGCAAGTTTAGATGCAGAATAATAAATTCCTTCCAAGTTATTGCCGTCAAAATCTATTTCATATGCTTTTGTGTAATTTATTACAGCATTTTGAATTTCATTCTTTTCGAAATATAAAGTAGCAATATTAGAATATGCTGATGATAAAAATTTATTAACGGCAGGATTATCACTAAGTTCGATACATTTATTATAAAAATCAATTGCAATTATTGCATCATTTCTATCATCCATAATTAATGCATATTTAAAATATAATTCTGATAAGGTTGCTATATCTTCTATTTCATTTTCATATTCTAAAGCACTTTTATAATACTCATAAGCATTTTGTGTAGCTGAAGTATCCTCTTCTGAAGTCGCAAGTTTTAAATATGATTTTACAAGTAGAAGTGGTAAGCTTTCCTTTGATTTTACTATTTCATTATATAATTGTTGAGCTTTTTCAACTTTATACGTATCATAAAAAATATTAGCCATACTATACTTAATTCTGTTTACCTTGGAAAGATTTCCAATTTTAAGATAAAAATTTAATGCTAAATCATAATAAAGTAATGAATGCTCATAATCTGCAATTTTCTTATATGCTGATGCAATTTTCGTATAAAATAAAGGCAAATATGTATTATATTCTTTTTCGTTTTTTAATTCTAAAGCTTTTTTACATAACTCAATTACCGTAGAATATTCATAACTTTTTTCTGCCTGTTTAATTGAAATAATTATTTCTTTAAATGATAGTTTTTTAAATTCAACAGGGACTTTATCGTTTAATTTATCATTTTTCTTATTTATATTATATTGCTCTTTACTTTGAAATGGCAAATTACTAACATTAATGTTAATGTTTTTCCTTTGAGTTAAGTCTATTTTTGACTCATTAAGATTATTTTTTGATTCAGAAATTTGTGAATCTTTTTCAGCTTTTTGGGACTCCCCTAATTCAAAAACCGTTGAATAAGATAAATAATTTATATCAAGATTAGCAGTGGTTTTTGGTTTTTTAGGTAAAAATAATGTATGATATTCAACTTCTTTGCGCATTGTTTGCCTTGAGATACAAATATCTCTTTCTAAAGGTTTTAATGGCAATTGAGTTGAATATAAGTCAATAATATACTGTCTCATTTTATTTAATATATTCGCAGATGTTGATTCTTCGATTTCGTCTTTAAGATAATCTTGAACATATATATCTTCACCATTTTTAAGGATAATCATATTATTTAGCATCTGATTAATTTTTTCTTCATTATAAAAATTAAGTTTTTTCAACAAATCAAGACTAACCGGATGCCGAATAAGAGCTAAAAATAAAAATAAATTTCTTTCACTGGTCGGTATCATGGTTAAAATTTGTTTTTCTAAAAACTTATCAAATAAAAGATAACTGTTTTTTAATTTGGTTAAAAAATCTACAAGCGAAATATTTTGCTCTTTCATAATTTTAATTGAAAGAGCCGTAAATAAATAATATCCTCGGGTATGTTTATAAAATTCATCAATTATCAAATTTGGAGCCTTGATTTTTTCTTCTTTTAAAAATTTTTCAAAAATTTGTTTATCTAAAGCTGAAGTAGTTATTCTATCTAATGCAATATTATCAAAATACTTACTTTCAAAAATTCTACCTACTATAATAACTTTTACTTTTTGCATAGAATGAAAATGAAAAATAAAATCCAAAATTTCCTGACGGTTTTCATCTAAAATTGATTCAAAAGAGTCCAATATAATTAAAAATGATTTATCTATTTGTGAAAAATATGAATTGATTTTTTGGGTAAAATTTTCACTTTTGATTTTTGGTTCGCTAATTACACCTTGAGAAGATAATTTTTTAAATTCAACAAAAAATGAAAGCAGAATATCATCTAAAACTGTTGAATTAAAACAATTATATTTTAATATTATTGTGTCGGTAGCTAAAAATGAAGTTGAATAGTTAACAATTTCGGCTTTACCTGTACCAATAAATCCGTTTATATAAAGTAAATGTTCACTGCCTTTATAAAATTCATATATTTTTTGAATCTGCGAAGCATTATTTTCAAGTAAAAAAGGGTTAATCGTTTTTTTAGACTGAACCATTAATTCCTTAGAATCCAAAAATATATTCAAAAATTCATATTTCATAGGTATATTTTATATGATTTTAACTTTTTTTGCAATTTATATTAAATTGATTGTACTTTTATTGTTTTAATAGTAAAATACAAATATATTGGAGAGGAATACTATGGAATTTTTCAGAAAACATCAAAAAGTAATAATCGCAATTATAACTTTTTCTTTTATAGCTTGGACTGTCGGTTTAATGATGTTGCCTCTGCTTTTAAAATAGGTGATTGTGAATATTCAAAAGATTATATCAGCAATATTTATATTTTTGCTGTTGGCAACAACAGGTATTTTTTCATTACCTAATTGTTACGCTAACACAACTCGCAGCGAGATTCAGAAAAGACAAAAACAAACAAGAGCTAAAATTAATCATTTAAAATGGCTTGAAAACCTTGAAACAAATAAATTGTATAAAAATCAACAGAAATTAGAAAAAACTTCAACAAGTTTAGAAACCTCTCGGAAACAGTATTCATCAGCACAAGGAAGACTTAATGAGCTGGAAAATAACCTTTCAATAGCTCTTTCTGAATTTTCACAACTTGATTTTCAAATGAAAAGAAGAATCAGACAAATTTTCAAAGACCAAAGACGCGGATTCTTTGAACTTTTATTATCTGCACAAGATTTTAATATTTTTTTAGACAGACTATATTTCGAAGGTCTTGTAATAAAAAAAGATTATAAAAAAATGATTTATGCAAGACAAAAAGCAAAAGAAATAGCTCTATTAAAATATAATATAGAAGAACAAAAACGATACCTTGCGCGTTCTGTTAAGAATATAAAATATCAAAAAGAATCAATTCAACAAGAAATTGCAAAAAATCAAAACATGATTCAAAGATTGCGGACAGACAGAGGGACTTATGAAAGAGCAGAAAGAGAACTCGCAAAACAATCCGTAAGTTTGCAATCTATGATTTCAAGAAGCACGCTTGGTAAAGACATAAATATAGTCTCAGGATTTATAAAACCTATAAGCGGAAGGATAACTTCTCCTTTTGGATGGAGAAGACATCCCATCTTTAATAGCAGAAGCTTTCATTCAGGAATAGATATAGCCGGACCGTTTAATGGAAATGTAAGAGCTTCAAATGCAGGAAGAGTGATTTATTCCGGGTGGTATGGAGGTTATGGGAAAGTTGTAATTTTAGATCACGGAAAAGTTAACGGAATACCAACAACAACTCTTTATGCCCATTTAAACTCATTTAGAGTTAGTAACGGAGAATATGTTTCAAAGGGACAAGTTATTGGTTTTGAGGGAACAACTGGTTATTCAACAGGACCCCATGTCCACTTTGAAGTTAGAGTTAACGGCCGACCGAATAACCCACTTAATTACATATAAATAAAAGTGAAAGAAGAAATTATGAAAAATAAATTAATAATAATATTACTAATATTTTTAACAAGCATAAACTGTAGTGTATTTGCCAATGAAAATCCTACAGTAATATCTGACGGAACATCATTAAAAAAATTAAGAGAGTCATTTAATGATGTTAATCAATATACAGACACTTTCTTTGCACCACATAAACAAAAACCAAAATTTGTAGATGAAGAAATTATTGAAGATGATGGGCTTTCTAACCTTCATGGTAGTATACTTCCGGTAAAAAAATTACGACTAATGATAAAAAATAAACGGAATGCAAAACTGATTAAAGATAATAAAGATACAACACAAATACAAGAACTTGTTCAAAAAGATCAAGCAATTTTAAATTGTGATGTTATGGAGTATTTTGCCGAAAGAACAGAGTTAGAAGCAAACGGAAATGTTGTAATGTATTTCCCTCAAAACAACTCTACAATAAAAGCAGATAAAGTCATATATAATCAAACATCTAATATAATAGATGCAATAGGTCATGTTGTTCTTATCAGTGAAGGATCTGAAATGTTCGGTGATTTTATGAAAATAGACATGAACGAAGAAAATGCGTTAATGGATAATCCGGTTACAGATGTTTTTCAAGTGCATGCAAAAGCCAGGAAAGGTTACATGTATGGGGATAAACTCATACAAGAACAAGGTAGTATGTATGTAACAAAAAAGACAATGATTGATATAAAATCCGATATGTTTGGGCCTAACTTGGATACGATGTTTATCGACAATAAAGATAAAAGCTATTACAAAAAAGATAGTCATGGTGAAAAATTTAAAATCAAAACTAATGATTTAATTATTAATTCAAAAAAAGAGCATGATACTGTAACCTTAAAACATGCAGAAATTTATTTTAATGAAAAAAAACTTGGTACAATCCCAACTATTACAATGCATACAAACAAAAATCGTGATTATGTTGAAGCCGATTTCCCTGAACTAGGAACATTAACAAATATGGGATTTTTTGCCGGTCCTGGATTTGTTTTTGACACCCCTAAGGGAACAACATTAAAATTAATTCCTATATTAAATTATCAAAGCAATGGAAATAACAGTTCTGAAAACACTATCGGGTTTGGAGCTCTTGCAAAATTTAAAAGCGCAAGTAATAAAACTGATTTTGGTTACGGGACAGCAAATAAAATTTTTATGACAAGAGGTTTACAAAAATTGGATGATAATTTGTTATTTCAATATGGAACTAACAGTTATATGGATGACTGGTTTATGGGATTTAGAATGCCTAAATTAATAGGAGAGTTAATTTATCAAGATAACACTCCTTATCGTAACTTTTTAGGAAAAAATAAAGATTTGACATTTACTCATCGTATAGCTGCAGGCTATGCTCAAGATGGAGATTATACAACATCCTTTTTTGATAACGATAATAGCGTTGGAACAATGAGATTCAAGTATATGGCTGAAGTAGCACAAACTATCTATAAATTTAGCGATGAATACACAAGCCCTATAAATGCAAGACTTGATATAGTCGGACAAGGTGCTACAGCTCTTTATGGTACCGGAGATACTCAAATGATTGCAAGAATAGGTCCAAGAATACATACTCAATATAAATCTTGGATGCAAGATGCAGGTTATTTTTTATCTGCTTATAATGATAACACTCCTTTCGGCTTTGACAGATATGTTTATGGAAGATCAAATGCTTATATGAGAGAAAGTTTTAGATTATGCAAATATCTAACATTATCATGGTTTGGTTCTTTAAACTTATCTCAGGATAGTTGGGATGGGAAAATGATACAAGAAAATTCATTCTACTTTTCTATCGGTCCTGATGATATAAGATTAAATATAGGTTATGATACAGTAAGGCAACAATCTTTTGTTACTATGGCAATGCATCTAGATGCAAAAGGATCAACAGTAGAATATAAAAAGATGACTATTAAAAATCCTGATACATTAGGTAAAGATAAAAATGGAAATAATAGTTCACAAAATTCATCATTCTTATCTCCTGCTATTAACAATAGCAATAATGATAATGATGATGCTTCTGATTTGGATATCGAAAGAGCTGAAGTCATAAATATTTCAAATGAGGCAATATGATAACTAAAAATAACATTAAAAATGAAATTATTAAATATGGCAATATAATCGATAGAAAGGGGTTTTCTCCTGGAACATCCGGAAATATCTCCGTTAGGATTAAAGATAAGATTATTATCACGACATCAGGGTCTTCTAATGGAAGTCTTAATTATGATGATTTAGTATTAATAGACATTGAAGGGAATTTAATTAACTCAAAAAATAACAAAAAAGCATCGAGTGAAAAAATGTTGCATATTGAATTTTATAAAAAAAGAAGTGATGTAAATGCCATAATACACGTCCATCCTACATTTTTAAGCTCATTTGCAGCAGCAAGAAAATCGTTAGAAGAGCCTGTTATGGCTGAAAACATTTATTATTTTGGAGGAATTCCGCTTGCAAACTATGCTCTCCCTTCTTCAAAAGAATTAGTTGATAATACCGCAAAATATTTTGACAAATACAATGCTGTTTTAATGGCAAATCATGGGTTTATAGTCGGGGACACAAATTTGGAACAAGCATATCTAAAACTTGAATTAGCAGAGTCATATGCTCAGGTTGTTCTAAATTCATATATACTTGGTGGACCTGTATTATTAAATGAAAAAGAAGTAGCAGAAATTGATGCACTGAAAGAATAATAAATCATTTTTTGTAAATAAATGTAAAAGTATGACCTTAAAATAAATTTTAGCTAGCAAATATTTATTTTACGGTTTTTTAATAAATGGCAATTCATTTTCATTAATTAAAGTGAGTTAGGGATAGTCTATTTATAGTTGATTAGCAGGTAAAAGATGAATATAAAATTTCAAAATACTCAGCGTAACGAAAACAAATGTGCAATAAAAACAATTTCACCCTTAAAATCAAGCTACTCCTTTCAATTATCAGATTTTAAACACGAATATTATAAAAAGAGACCTTTAGAAACTAGTTATAAAAACTTGAGCTTTAAAGGTCTTTTTTATAAACCTGTTTTTATTGAAAAAACAAAAATTGTTAAAAAATTTGACAGTAATAAAATAATTAAAACAGCAAAAGAAACTCTTGGAGAAAGTGCCGAAGATCTTTTTAAAAGTTTAAAACAAAATCTGGCAAATAAAACAACAAATGCTGAAAAACTGATAAAAATAGATGAAAACGGTATAGTTACTTTTCAAAAGAAAACTGTTTTAAGATTAATTATTGACGGAATTGCCTATCCTTTTATAACTCTGCCTATAGATATATTAAATGGTACATTAAAAAAACTTCAGAAAGTAAAGCCGCTAAAAAATCTTGCCGAGAATGCATATAATTCCTCATTATTAAAGAATTCACGCCAAAGGTCAAAGCTCGAATCTAAAGTTAATTCATTGCGTGGACTTTTTGAAACAGTAGAAAAAAACAAAATGGGAGATATAACATCAGAATTATTTCAGGGCTCAGCTAAAAGATTTGATGCAAAAACAGGAAATTACGACACAAAGCATGAAAGAAGCTTGTGCAGGATTGTTTCAGGATTTTTCCCAGCGATTTTTCTTGCCAATGATGCTTATAACTTATCAATGATGTATAATAATAATACAAAAGATGCTGAAAAAGAAAGAAAATCAAGATTCAAACAAGAAGTTGTCAGAGTTGGCTCAAATGCCTATTTAACTTTAATAACTTTAGGCGCACTTCAAAAATATATTAACAATTCAAAATTGGGAATTATTTTGAATACAGGATTGACTGTACTGTTTACAGAATCAATGGCTCGTTTAGCAAGTGGAAAATCTCTAACTAGATTAACTCCCGAACAAGCAAAAACTATCAATGCTAAAAACAACAATGAAAGTGAAAAAATACAGGATTCACAAAGTACACAAGTGAATACAGTCCAAAAAAACTCACCTAAAGAAGTAACAAGAGAACCTTTATTAAGTTTTAACACTCTTTTAAAAGCAAGTGCATTTGTAATAGCTACAGGCTTTGGAATAAAAGGTTTAAGAAAAGCTAAAGCTATTGATAATTTATACAAAGGCGTAACTGAACCTTTTAAAAATTTATACAAAAACTTGGTTTTTGACAGTAACTCTAAAATTAAAAAACAAGAATTCGAACAAGTCATAAAGTCTCTTGAAGAAGTTGGTGTTAAAGAATATGCAAAAATATATCGTTCGGTATCTGAATCAGCTAATAAACTTTATGCATTAAAAACATTAGAAAAAGAAATGCCAAAACAATTTAATGGACTATTGGATGGTTTTAGAAAAGAAAAATTTATGCAATGTGCTGATGACATTGACTCAGAAAAATTCTTTAACGGACTTTCTCCTGAAATTGAATCTTGGTCTAAAAAACTTGTTGATAAATACTTATCGGAAACGACAAAATACAATGTTGATGATTTTATAGCTTATATCAAAAATGTCAGTAAAAATGGTTCAAAAGTTTTACCTGAAGATTTGGTTAATATCTCATCATATATGGCAAATAAATATGAAAAAATTTATTCCGGAATCAATGATAGCGAATTCATACACTTAGGTCAAAAAGATAAGAAGATTAAACCTCTTGTTGATTTTGTAATAGCACCTTTTAAATTTATGTTTGGTGTTGTAAAATTTCCATACACAATATCAGAAAAAATACTCGAAATGTTTGCTAAGAAAAAAGGAATAAAATTCCCACCATCAATAGAAGAAAATAATGTAAAAGCTTTAGCGATAAGTATAGATAAAATAACTAAAGCAAGTAAAAAAATGGGTAATACTCAAGACTTCAAAACATATATAAATGATAATATCGCAAAAGCATTTAACGTTGATAATATGTCTAATATAGCAAACAGTGAACTTGCTAACCTTGCTAAAACATCTGCTACAGCTGCTACAATTTGGTTCTTAATGACCGATAACTATAATATGGCAATGTTAAAATCTAATGGTGAAGATGTTGATGGTGCAAAAGAGAAATTTAAAGCAAGATTTGTTCAAGAAGGTTCAAGATTATTCTATCAAACAATGCTAATTGATTTATTTAATTCTACATTTAGAACTCAATATCATAATTCATTATTTGGAATGTCTTGGATTACAGCAATGAATACACTACTTGGCGAAGTCTTAAACAGAAAATCCATCGGTATGCCTGTATTACCACATAATAAAGAAGAACTTAATGCAATAGAAATTAAAAAACAAAATGCAACAGGATTCTTAAAAAGCTACTACAACTTTATGGCAAGATTAACAGGAAAGAAAACATTATCAGAACAATCATTAAGTAAGAAAAAATAAAGCAAAATAGATAAAAAATTTTTCAAATTGAAACTATTGTTTTTTTTAAAACTTCATGCAATAATAAAAAAGTAATCTGTTAATGATAGTTTATGCTTGTCGAGGTTGGACATACTCAATAATGTCCTTGAAGCGAATTTGATTGGAAAGATTTTGTTTCATTATTGATTTTCACAAAAGTGGATTTTAAGCCCCGGCATGAATTATTTAGCATAGAAAGAAAGAGAGATACTCAAAATAGTGAGTACTAACGAATTTAATTTTAAGTATATAAAAAACAGAGCAACTGCCGGAAGCTGGAGAAGAGGGTATGAGACATACCTTAAAGATTTAATTTTGGAAAGCTATCCTGAAAAAAACTTTTACAAAGCAAGGGTAAAGGGCAACTTTCAAGACTCATATAAAACGGACCTTATCTTTAAGAAAAATTCCATAGAAGCCCGTTGTGATTGCCCGCTAAAAGAAGAATGGTGTAAACACGCTGTTGCTGTAGGTTTAAAAGCTATAAATGAACACGTTTATGAAGATTTTTTAGAAACAAAATATAAAATAGAATCAACTTTTGAAGATGAGAATACGGCATTAATTAATCCACCCGCAGGAAACTTTATTTTTCACTTTAACCCCAAAAGAAAGCCTAACTTTTTCTCAATTCTTGTAATGTCAAGAGAAACAGGAAAAGTAGTACGTTCAATTGAAAATGTATTAAAAGCACTTATCGAAGCTCAGAAATCCGATTCAAAATTTGAATTAAATAATTTTCAAAAAATTGAAGTTGCAATTTTTCAACAATTATTGAAAACCTCACGTCAAGACAAAAAAGCCGGCTGGTATGATATTCCAATTACTAAATTTGCAGATATGTTTCCTTTACTTGCAAAAGCAGAAGAAGTGTTAGACGAAAAAACTAAGCAGAGATTAAAATTTACGGACAAAGAATGGCACTTGGTTCTTTCCGTAAACTCATCAAATGTAGGTAATGTAATGCTAGCTTTGGAATGGAGACGTCCTGATAAAGATGAAGTTTATCCGTTTGAAGAAATAAGATATTTTTCTAGGCATTTAAAATGGGGTAGATACAAAAATGTCATATTCCCAACTAATATTCCTGTAAGCTTGGTTCCACAGAATCTCATAAAAGCGTCTTTTACTGATTTAAAAGATGCTGATGGTGGAAAATTTATTTATGAAGAACTTCCAAAACTTCAAAAAAATATGGAAGTCCAAATTTCAGATTCTATAAATAAACTTATGATTGAAAAAAGACCCCCTCTAAATATCGTAACATTAGGAATAGATTACGATCAATCGTTAAAAGCATCTTTAGAATTTGAGTATGACGGAGTTAAAGTTCCTTATTCAAAAACCAGTGAAAAAACACCTTATGTAACAATAAAAAAGGATGATAATCTTTATTGGATAAAAAGAAACTTGGAACATGAACAAGCGTCTTACAACATGTTACTTGCTTGTAAATTCGTACCTATGCAGACAAATAATTTAGCTTTAGAAAAAGAAAATGCCATTGACTTTTATAATTACTATATAAAGCAAGCAGGAGACGGCTGGAAATTCATAGAAAAAGATGATATGAATTTTTTCAAAATTATTGAAGAACCTTTTAAATTAAAAGCTGAGGTTAAGTTCTGCGAAAATTCTACAGATGGATTTGAAATCTCTCTATATGGACAAGTTGGCGAAGATATAATAAAATTTGATGACATATATGATACAATACAAAGTGGTGAAAAATATAGTAGAATAAGAAGCCTTGGTTTTGTAGAATATCCTGCACAAGATATTTATTCAATGATGCGTTCATTTAATTCTTTTGATGTTTATAGAAACAATGAAGATAAATTTATTGTTAAGACATATCGGGCAGGATTGTTAAATGAACTGGAAAATCTTGGCATTGACCTTGTTTTAAGTGACAACTTTTCAGAATTTTGGACACAGATGTCAACATTTTCGACATCGGAAGATGTTACTTTTCCTAATAGCATTAAAGCTGATCTCAGGGAATATCAATCAAAAGGATTCAGTTGGCTTTGGTTTATGTACAAATACGGTTTGAATGGTATTCTGGCAGATGATATGGGACTTGGAAAAACTCTTCAGGCACTAACTTTACTACAAAAAGCAAAAGACGAAGACGGATCCATGCCGACACTTGTAATTTGTCCTACTTCCGTTGTTTTTAACTGGGAAGCAGAAATTCAAAAATTTGCTCCGGAATTAACTTGTCTAAAACTTTCGGGTATTGAAAGAAAGCAAATGTTTAAAGAAATTCCTGAGCACGATATTATTATAACAAGCTATGCACTTGTAAGACGTGACATTGAAAAACTCAAAAAAATTAACTTCAGATATATAATTCTAGACGAATCACAAAATATCAAAAATGCATTGTCTCAAACAGCTCAAGCAGTTAAAAAATTAATCTCTCAGCACAAATTAGCCTTATCAGGAACACCTATCGAAAATAAATTAGAAGAATTATGGTCTGTTTTTGATTTTCTAATGCCAGGATTTTTATTTAGTATCTCGGAATTTAATTTCAGGTATGTTACTCCTATAATGGAAAGAGCAGATAAAACTGTTGAAAAACGTTTAAAACTACAGATTTATCCATTTATATTACGTCGTATGAAGAGAGATGTAGCAAAAGATCTACCTGATAAAATTGAGAACATCGCATACTGTGAATTAACCTCTGAACAAAGAGACTTCTACTTAGATGTACTAGATTCAACAAAAGAAGAATTGTTCAAGAGCATAGAACAAAATGGTTTAGAAAAAAGCAGGATGTCAATATTTTCAGCGCTTCTTCGTTTACGTCAAATATGTTGTCACCCGAGACTTTATGATAAAGAAGGATTTAAAGGTAAAATTAATTCCGGAAAATTTGAACATTTAAAAGAAATGCTTGAAGAAATAATATCTGAAGGGCATAGAATTCTTTTATTCAGTCAATTTGTAGATATGCTTGATTTGATTAAAGATTGGCTTAACAGAGAAGCTATTCCTTATGAATACTTAACCGGTAAAACAAAAGACCGACAAGGGGCAGTAGAAAGATTTAACTCTAGTTCAAGTATTCCTATATTTTTAGTTAGTTTAAAAGCCGGTGGAACAGGATTAAATTTAACAGGTGCAGATTACGTTATACATTATGATCCATGGTGGAATCCTGCAGTTGAAGATCAAGCAACAGATAGAGCTTATCGTATCGGACAAAAGAAAAAGGTTTTTGTATATAGACTTATTACAAAGAATACAGTTGAAGAAAAAATTCAAAAACTTAAACAGGTTAAAAGAAATCTGGTAGATAGCATAATTTCAGTTGACAGGAATATAACAAAATCATTAACAATGGATGATGTAAGAGAAATCTTCTCCGTAGATTAAAATAAATTTATATATCAATAGCTAAATCAAGAGTATTTGCCTTTGCAACAATTGAACTTGATGAAATTATATCAACACCGGTTGAAGCTATTTCATAAACAGTATTAAGATTAACATTTCCGCTTGCTTCCACTATTGCTTTTTTATTAACAAGGCTACAAGCTTCCTTCATTTGCTTTATAGGCATATTATCTAACATTATTATATCTACATTACAACCTAAAGCTTCTTTTACCTGCTCAAGAGTATCACATTCTACTTCGATTTTATGGGTATGTGATAAATGTCTTCTTATTTTGTCTACAGCATTAGTAATAGACCCGCTAAGACGTATGTGGTTATCTTTTATCATCACACAATCAGATAAATTGAATCTATGCAATGCTGCACCGCCAATTTTTACAGCATATTTTTCAAACAATCTAAAATTTGGAGTTGTTTTTCTCGTATCTACTATTTTAGCAGAATATTCGCCTATCGCTTTTTGATACTTATTTGTTTCAGTTGCTATTCCACTCAAACGCTGTATATAATTAAGTGCCGTCCTCTCTCCAATTAAGATAAATCTGGCAGGGCCTGATATTTCAGCGATTTTATCGCCCTTGGCTATAGAATCGCCATCCTTAAAGTAAAAATTTATCTTAATCTTATTTGACAAAATATAAAATACTTTCTCAAATACTTTACAACCACATAGAATACCATTTTCTCTGGTCATTAAAAAACCGGATAAAAAATCATTTTCTTCAGTTAAAAATTCTGTTGTAATGTCGCAAAAACCAATATCTTCTTCCAATGCAGACTTAACATGTTTTTCTATAATAAAATCATGCAAAATACTATTCATATTTTTTTGCTCCTTAAACTAAACTGAATTTTCTATCTAATTTTGAAATGCAACTATGTTCAGCAATTGCATTGGTTTTAGGATAATCTGTTCTGTAATGAGCTCCGCGTGATTCTCTTCTGTTAATTGCAGAATCTATAATCAATTCTGCTACTGTTAGCATATTTTTAAGCTCATATTCCCATTTATTAAAACATTTAATTGATTCAGGTATTTTTGACTTAATTGAACTAATACGTTCTTTAGCAATTTTAAGTTCTTTTTCATTCCTTAAGATTCCAACATAATTCCACATTATAGTTTGTATTTCTAACTTAAAAGCATCCATATCATATTCATCATATTCATAATCGCTCATATATAAATCAACTACGTTTTTGATTTTTTTATCAATTTGCTTTGGCGGTATCAAATCAATATTACTTAAAAAATTTGATAATTGATAAGCACAAACAACACATTCCAATAAAGAATTACTTGCCAATCTATTTGCGCCATGTAAACCGGTAGATGCTACTTCGCCTATAGCATAGAGACCTTTAACTGAAGTTTCGCTATCTAAATTAGTTTTAATTCCTCCCATTGAATAATGAGCTGCAGGTGAAACAGGAATATAGTCTTTAGAAATATCTATACCATTTTCTTCGCAAATTCTTGTTATGTTTGGGAACCTCTTTTGAAGCATTAATTTATTCAAGTGAGTTGAGTTTAAATAAACATTTTTTAAGTTCTGTTCCTTCATTTCATTAAAAATTGCTCTTGTCACTATATCTCTGGCTGCAAGTTCTTTTTTTTCACTGTATTTCTCCATAAATTCAATACCATCGGAATTTACAAGTTTTGCACCCTCTCCTCTTACAGCTTCAGAGATCAAGAATCTATTTTCGTCAACATCCAGAGCTAAAGCTGTGGGATGAAATTGGATAAATTCCATATCCTGAATAATCGCCCCTGCATTATAAGCCAGTGCAATTCCATCCGCAGTTGCAACAGAAGGATTTGTTGTATATTTATATAATTGTCCTAAACCGCCTGAAGCTAATATAACGGCAGAAGAATATACAACTTCATATTCTTGAGTCAAATCATTAAATGCAATTAAACCTTTACATTCATTCTTTGAATCAGTAAGTAATTCTACAGCTAAAGTTTGTTCATAAATTTCAATATTGCTGTCTTTTAGAGCTCTTTGTGTCAACACTTTTTCTATTCCACGTCCGGTAGCATCACCTCCGGAATGTAATATTCTATTTACACTGTGAGCTGCTTCAAGAGTTAAGAAAAAATCTTCATTTTCGTTTTTATCAAATTCAACACCATAATTTAGTAAATCTTTTATAACGTAATCTGAATTTTCTGATATAAATTTTGTAATTCCAAATTCGCTTAATCCAGCACCCGCTTTAAGAGTGTCTTTAATATGTAAACTTGTAGAATCTTTTTTATTTTCATCAAGGACAGCTACTATACCACCTTGAGCATAACGTGAATTACTTTCTCCAATTTTGGATTTTGTAATTAAAAGTAAACCATCAGAAAGTTTACACTTCTGGCTGATTTTTAAAGCAGCATAAAGTCCTGCGATTCCACCTCCAATTATTACGGCTGAGTATTTTGAATGTTTCATATATTAAAGTCCCTACTTTTAATATATTCTAAATCAAACAAAAAATTATTTCCATATATAATATTTTAAAGCTAAAGCTTATACGCCAACAACATTCCGCCAGGTAAATCCAGAATTTCGACTTGATAATGATTGTCTGATTTTATTTTTTCTACAAATGGAGCAACTTTATCAGGATGAGATGTTATATTGTCTGCTGTAATTATTCCTCCACTTATGATTTTGGAATCAAGCATTTCAAAATATTTTAAATATTCACTTTTATTCGCATCAATAAAAACAAAATCAAATTGATTATCTAAATCCGCAATAATATCAATAGCTGAACCTTGCTTAATTGTTATAATATGATCCACTTTACATTTTTTAAAATTTTCTCGTGCAAGAATAATACGTTTTTCCCAGTATTCAATAGTTGTTAAATAACCACCTGTTTCAATCAGTGCTTTAGCAAGCCAAATACCTGAATAACCATTTGATGTCCCAATTTCTAAAACGTTTTTTGAACCGGAAATTTTAATCAACATATTTAAAAAATTAGCACTTTGATGCGATATATTCCAGAATTCTTTTTGTGTATTTTCCAATTCCTGTATAACTTTGATACACTCCAATACTCTGTCCTCACTTGTTAATTTTCTTTACTGTAGGAACAATAACAATATCACTTACAGGGATTTCCAAATTATTAGTTTTAATAACAAGTTTCTTGTCTAAATCAATAACAGAATATTTATCCATTTTAGTATCCATTATAAGAGCTATATTTGTATTTTTAATCTGGTAAATTTTAGTTGAAAAACCATTAGTTTTTAAATAAATTTTATCAGTTAATTCATCATCTATTGCATTTATAACTTGAATAACATTATTTTGTGCAGATAAAACAAAGATTCTATCTTTATAAGATATCATATCAATTGGCTTTAAATCAACATCAATCTCTTTAATTAAACTCAACATTGCATAATCGATTATAGCTACACGATTTTTTGTCCTGCTTGTTAAATAAATTTTACCATTAGAATAAATGATTTTCGAAACATTAGGAAAACTTCCAACATTTTTCATTATAAAATCATTATCAATTTCTATAACCCATACATTGTTATTTTTTTTATCCGTATAAAATAATTTTTTACCGTCATAACTTATAGATAATTTTGCACACATGCCTTTAACTTTAATTTTTTGCTTTAAAGTCATTGTACTTAAATCAATTACATAAATCGCAGATTCCTCTGGACTTGAAACATAAGCAATATTTTTTGCCTTATCAATAACAATTTCTTCTGCATTAGTAGTTAAATCAATTTGTCTTATAACTCTTTCATCAGCCAAAGATATAACGTTAACAAAAGTTTTACCAAAACACGTTGAAAGTATAAACTTTTCATCAGGGGTAGATTCAATACTAATAGGAATAGAATTTTGTGCAAGTGCATATAATGGTTTACTTGCTTCAGCAGCTACGACTTGAATGTTTTTTGAATAACACGTTGCTATATAAAGAGTTTTATCCTGAAGTTGAGCAACTTTTGATACTAAATTCTTATCTGTCTGGGATGTTTTAACGGTTCTTCTCTCTAAAAAGCGTTCCGGAGCTACCTTTAATCCAACATCTACAGCAGTTGGTATTTGTAAATTTCCAATAATGCCTTTTATGCTGTCAGGAATAATAAGACCTGAAGGAACTAGCATGTCCTGAGGTAACAGTCCTGTCCTAACCTCAATAAGCGGATCTTTCATATTTAACACAGTTTTTCTGCCGCTCTGATCCGTGATAACTTTTAAAAGAGTAAAATCATTATTGAAAACTACAATATCAGGTTTATCAATAATTCCTTTACTCGCCGGAACAGTATTCTTAATTTCTAACGAATCAACCTTCTTTACTAACGCGGGATACAAAGGTAAATATAAAGTACCATCAGGCAAAGTGATTAAACCGTCAAATCTAAAATCTGTTTTTGCATAACTGCTTTTAATTATACTTTTAACATTATCAGGAATTTTAGCTGCATAAACACTTGATGTTGTGAAAAATAATATTATTAAAGTTGATAAAATTCTCTTCATACATACATGTTATAACAAGAACGACTTAATCTAGAACAATATTAATTTTTTGTAACAAGTAAAAAAATAAGTAGTTGACAATTTTTTTAAGCTATATAAGACTTTGAGAAATCTTGGGTACTAAAAAAAGTTTCTTCTTAACAAAACTTTAAATAATAAAAGTTAAACGCTTGACATTTAATTTTGTTATGTCATAATAAAAGAGTGGATTTAAGTGTAGCTGAAACACTAAATAGCAAATAAACTCAAAATCATTAACCCCAAAACATATAAACTCCTAAATATAAACACTAAAAAGAGACCATTAGGATGCAGAAAACGACCCACTCTATAACTAGAGTGGTTTTTTTTATATTAATATCCGGATTACCACTAAATCAATATGAACAGTAGTATGTAAGTTTTATAATGAACTATAAACTTTTTTTAAAATCATAAAGGCTTTATTTTTACATAATTTCATATACTAATCAATTGTAAAATATTAATTAGTGTATATATTACGCTTTTAAAATGTGGGAATCCTTTATGGAAGTAAATTCTACGCTTTTAAAAATTGTAATATACTATAGCTAGTTATTTAGCAGGAATTTAACAGCCTCATCACGTGTTGTTATTTCTCCTGATATTTGTGCCTCTTTTAAATTTTTAATTACATTTCCGAGCTCAATAGATGGCTTCATGTTTAACAACTCCATAATCTCTTCACCTGAAAGAAGTTTTGGCAAAGGTTTTAGAAAATCCTTTATGCTTAAATAGTAATCTAAAAGTAGCTGGAGATTATTAATATTTTTTTCTACAATTTCATCTGTTATCTCTACTCCCCTTGCAGATAGTCTATCTGCCATTGCAAGAATAATTATATCAATAACGTTGTTTTCCATTTTTCTCACAAAACGCATTTTAATTTTATCGTTTAATTCACTTGAACTGACAACATGCGAAGGATATATATGATTTTTTACCATTTTAGAAATATATTCAATTTGTTTCTTTGAGAATTTTAATTTTTTAAGCAGATTTATGCACATTTTTGAGCCGACATCATCATGTTTAATAAACCTGTGTTTCCCCGTTTCATCTTCAATTGTCCAAGTATCAGGCTTACCGATGTCATGTAAAAATCCTGCAAATTTCAAATGAGCAAGTCTTGTATTACCACCAAAATCCAGACTGTTCAAATGAGTTTGAACATCCAAAGGTGATGATTCAAAAATATATTGAATTTGTTTTACAACCTCTATTGAATGTTCAAATAGTCCCAAATGATGATGTAAATTTGGCGGAACATTTTTTA
The DNA here is from genome assembly GCA_964391675.1 of uncultured Muribaculaceae bacterium. Taxonomy (GTDB): domain Bacteria; phylum Cyanobacteriota; class Vampirovibrionia; order Gastranaerophilales; family Gastranaerophilaceae; genus CAYMMX01. The sequence goes on from CAYMMX010000013.1 coordinate 23,721, forward strand.
ATTCCTGAGATGCCGGTAATAATTCAGCTAACAAACCTGAATTATCCATTAATTTTAAAGCATTTGAACTATGTCGACCTGAAAACATTTTTAATAATTCATAATTTATTCTTTCAAAAGCAGTTTGTTTAATTAAGGGCGAATGTTTTTTAACAATATTTAGTAACCCTGCATCAATTTTAAAATTGAGTGCTGCTTGAAATCTAAAAACTCTTAATAAACGCAATGGATCATCTACAAAATTCTGCTCACCAATATGTCGTATTCTTTTATTTTTTAAATCACTAAATCCATCATTAGTATCAATAATTTCATTAGTTTTTAAATTTAGAGCAATTGAATTTATTGTTAAATCTCTACGGCTCAAGTCATCTTCGATATTATTACCAACAAGTTCAGCGATATCTATTATATTAACCTTATCAGGTAAAACCAATCTGTAAATTTTATTTTGTTCGTCCAATGTTATCAAAGAAGCATTCAAAAAATGAGCTAGATCACTGGAAAATTTTTCTGTATTTACATTAGCAACAACTAAATCTTTATCAAAATTTTCATTATCCAAATATAAATCTCTTAAAATACCTCCTACAAGATAAATCTTTATATCATTCTGACATTTTTTAACATAGTCAGAAATTGACTTAACAATTTTATCATTATTAAGTTTTTCTAATATTTTATTCATAATACTATATTTCCTAATGCAACAATAACAGCTGTTTCTGCTCTAAGTATTAATTCACCCAATGAAAGTGTTATTATTTTGTTCTTTTCAAAAAATTCGAATTCCGAATCAGAAAATCCGCCTTCCGGACCAATAATAACTAAAATTCTTTCATTAGAAGTTATTGGATTTACATTCAAATACTTTTTTAGATTAATTTTAGCTTTTCTCTCTGTAAAAGCTAAAATTTTATTAAATTTTTCTTGCAAGATAAGTTCTTCTAATGTTTTAAGCTCAAAGCACTTAGGTATAAATGCCCGTTCACATTGTTTAGAAGATTCATACATAATTCTTTGCCATTTTTTAATCTTTTGTTCAATAACATTTTTTTTTAAAGTACAAAAATCCGAATAAATTGGATAGATTCCATGAACACCTAACTCAGTTGCTTTTTCTATTATTGTATATTGAGAATCACCTCTTAGTGGTGATTGTGCAAGGTATAATTCAAAATTAAGCATCTTAGTTGACGGATATTTATCAATAATATCTGCTTCAATAGTATTTAATGAAATATTTTTTATATAAGACTCATATTGAATTTTATTTTCATCTATAAATAATAATTTTTCGCCTTTTTTTGCTCTTAAAGACTTAGCAATATGATTATAATTATCCTTATCATTAATTATAATCATATTATTATTTATACATTCAGAATTTATAAAAAAATGCGGCACACAAACCTCAATCATTTGATGGATTATTATACTTAAGTATAATAAGTCAAAAATGTCTTTATATCAAGAAAAATACCATTTTTTAAATAATAATCAAACTAAAGGTATAGTAAAATTCACCGATAATATAGAGTAATAATAAACAATACGAGAGAGAAGGTTATGACAATAGGATTATCAACAACAGTTACTAATGGATATATTAAAAGATATTTAGAAAAAAGTTCAAATAGTTATCAGGATTGCTTAGAAAAACTCTCATCAGGAAGTAAATTTACATCAATAGGCTCAGATCCTGTTGATTCAGCAAAAAGCTCTGCATTAAGTATTGAGATAAATTTTAATAAACAAGTTCAATCTAATATTGCAGTTGGCAAGGATTTGATAGTAACTGCGGAAAGTTATCAGGAAAGTATTATAGAAAATGTTCAAAGAATACAAGAATTAGCAACTCAAGCTGCCAATGAAACTTATACCCCTGATAATAAAAATGCTATATTAAATGAAATAAGAACAAGATTAGACTATATAAATAATATGGTATCAACAGCAAACTTTAACGGCAAAAATCTATTAGACGGAAGTTCTTTGGATTTATCGTTTAAAGTCGGAATGGGAACTTCTGATAATATAAATGTAGGTTCAGCACTAATAAATGTAGATACGACAGCACTGGGAATAGATATAGATCCTTCAGTAGATGGTGATAACTGGACCACTGAACAGATAGATGAATATATTGCTGCTGTGCAAAATGCTACTAACATACTTACAACCAGCATATCAAAACTGGGTGCATTTGAAAACAGAATGGATACAGCAAATGAAAAACTTGTAAATATGGAGGAAAATTTAACCGAATATAGATCTAAAATAGCCGACACAGATATTGCAGAAGCTAGTGCCGATCTAGTTCGTTATCAGATTTTACAGCAAGCAGCAACAAGTGTTTTTGTTCAATTAAATGCTATCAGTCAGTTAAAATACTCATTATTTAATTCTGCATCATAAATTATACTGCGGACAGATAATCAAAAACTTTATTAATCGGTTTTATTAATTCGGCCACAGCTATTTCCTCATCCAGCTCAAGAGTAATTGTTGGAATATTTCTTTCTATCCCAGCATAAGTTCCAAAGCTTCCGGGAGTAGCATACCCAATATCATACTTAATCGGATATTCAATAATTTTTGAAATTTCATTTGCAAATATTTCTGCAGGTCCATCATAATTGACAACTTTAAAAGGCGCATGTAGTGTCAAAATAATGTCAGGTGAATACTCTTTTAAAACCTCTACTAAAAATTTTGTCTCTATTTCGCTAGCTGGAGCTTCTCCTCCAAAATATTCAGAAGCAAAAGGTTCTCTTACCCAATTTTTAGTCGGAAAATTTCTGTTTATGTCAATTTCATTTAAATTTTGTCTTGTGTTAATTTCTAATCCATCAGGATTTAAACAAGGAATAAATAGCATTCTGTTAATTGGATTAATATTATTTTTTAAATAGTTCTCGATTAAAAATTTACCTTGAGGCTCATCTCCATGAACTACTCCTATTATTAAAACCGTCTTGGAATTAAACTTAGAGACAATCTCTATGAGTTGAATTTCGTTATTATTTTGAGAAAAAATCCTTTTAACTACTTTCAAAGCTTTATCTCCTAATTACGTATTAAACTTTTTTCTAACATTACCATTAAAACGGAAATATCCGCAGGTTTTACACCGCCTATTCTTGATGCTTGAGCTAATGTTTTTGGTTTAATTTTTGATAATTTATCTCTGGTTTCTGAAGATATATGTTTTATTTCCGAATAATTGATACTATCAGGTATACGATATTTTTCAAGCTTAGTTGACTGCACAACCTGTTGTTTTTGCCGTTTTATATATCCGTCATATTTTATAAGAATTTCAACTTGTTCATATATATCTTTAGATAAATTTAATTCACGAGTCTTTTCATCTATTTCGATTAATACGTTATAATCAATATTAGGCCTTTTTAAAAGTTCCGAAAGTTTAACTCCTCTATCAATATTTTCACCATATTTTGATAAAATTTCATTAACTCTATATTTATCATCATTTAAAATTTTATCCTTTGATAAACGCTCAAGTTCTTTTTCAATCTTTTCATGCTTATCAGTAAAACATTTATACTGCAAATCGTCAATCAATCCTAATTTATACCCAACAGGAGTTAATCTTGTATCTGCATTATCCTGTCTTAATAATAAGCGGTATTCTGACCTGGAAGTCAGCATCCTATAAGGATCTTCGATATCTTTTGTCACTAAATCATCAATTAAAGTTCCAATATATGAAGAATCTCTGGATAACTCAAGCATTTCAGATTTATTTAGATAATTATATGCATTAATTCCTGCAATTAATCCTTGTGCTGCAGCTTCCTCATAACCGCTAGTACCATTAATTTGTCCCGCATGAAACAATCCATTAACCAATTTGGTCATGAGAGAATGATTAAGTTGAATTGCCGGTACATAATCATATTCAACAGCATAAGCAGGTTTAATAATATGAGCGTTTTCTAATCCGGGTAAAGAGTGAAGCATTTGCACCTGAACATCAGCAGGCAAGCTGCTTGAAAACCCTTGAACATAAACTTCATAAGTGTTAAGTCCCTCTGGTTCAATAAATATATGGTGTGAAGGATTTTCAGAAAATCTTACAATTTTATCCTCAATAGAAGGACAATATCTTGGTCCAACACCTTGAATTAACCCTTTATACATTGGCGACTTGTCTAAATTTTCTTTAATAATTTGGTGTGTTTTTTCATTTGTTCTTGTTAAATAACAGGGAATTTGTTTTCTAATCGGACGATTAGGTTTAAAAGAATAAAAATTTAACTCTTCATCTCCGGGCTGAATTGTCATTTTTCCATAATCAATTGTTCTTTTATCAATACGTTGAGGAGTTCCTGTTTTTAATTTTTTAACACTAAAACCTAAAGAAATCAAAGATTCAGATAATCCATAAGCAGGCATTTCACCAAGTCTTCCTGCCGGATATGATTGTAGTCCCACAAAGATTCTGCCGTTTAGAGAAGTACCTGTCGTTAAAATTACCGTTGGGGCATAATATTTAATTCCAAATTGATCAACAACTCCTTCAATTTTATTATCTTTAACTAATAACTCTGTAATACATGCCTGTCTTAGATAAATATTTTCATTACTTTCTATAATATTTCTCATAAACTGCGAATATTCTTTTTTATCAGATTGAGCCCTTAATGCTCTGACAGCCGGACCTTTTGAAGAATTAAGCATTTTCATTTGAATATAAGTTGCATCAGCAACTTCACCCATAACCCCACCCAGTGCATCAATTTCCCTTACTAATGTAGATTTTGCAGGACCGCCTATTGCAGGATTACAAGGCATTAACGCAATATTATCAATATTTATTGAACATAAAAGAACATTTAATCCCAATTTTGCAGCAGATAAGGCTGCTTCACATCCTGCATGTCCTGCACCTACAACAATTGTATCAAACTTGTTTTTTACATATTCCATAATATAATTATAATACAAAGCTATAAATGGAGAAACTAATTATGAAAAAGATTATTATTTTTTTTATTATAACCTTATTCTCACTACCTGCATTTTCACAATCAATAATAGACCCTTCAATAAATGAAGCTAATAAACCACTGGAAGTCAGCATTACCTTTGATTGGATTACAAAAAATCAAATGCAAAGGGATGAAAATATTAAACAAATACAAAGTATATTATTTGAAGAAAATACTACTTATAAAATTGATAAAAAAGATTTTAAGAAAATATACAGTTCTTATTGGAAAAATAGTAATTACCTGAATGATTATGAAGACATTTCAAAAGGTAAAAAAGAAGATTCCGAAAAATATTATTGTGGATTTTATGTAGGGAAACTACTTATAGCCTACGGGATTCAGCATAAAAAATCAATGAAAAATATTTATTATTATGACGCAATGGGAAACTTAAGATGGATTGACGTATTCTCTGAGAACTATCCCGTTTTTCCTTATTGGTCTTACCAATACTACAAAAATGGCGAAATGATTGCAGCTTATTATTATATAAATGAATATGACCAATATGTTTTTGATTCAAATAAAAAGTTCAGGGGACGTTGGTTTAAAGAAAATTTATACAATCGAAAAGCTAAAATTGTTATGACCAGAACGAATTATTAATAAAATTATTCAACCCATTTAAAGGTTTGAACATAATTATCGCCATTAATATCACCGTAAATTTCAGCAGAAAATATTCTATACATTTTATCGTTAAGCTCAAATCCAGGTATTTTATTAAGGTTATACAAAAAGTCTGTTTTATTCGTTTCATCAAGATTAATTCCCGGTATTGTATTAAAAAGTGTGTTTAAGGAAGTATTCCCAACAGGTCCTAATATATTAGATATTTTTTTAGAAACTCTGCCAAAAACTTGCATATCGGCAATTAAAGTAGAAAAATTATATTTTCCTGTGAGAAAAATACTTAAGCCCTTGCCTCTTGAAAAAATTTGGATATCTTCTGCAATCCCTGATTTTATAGTAAAATTACCATTGATATTTTCAAACTCTCCTGTTCTGAGAGGAGAAACTAAATCAATAATACTATTAATAGTTAAACCCGTAATTCCACTTTTAACCAAATTTGCAGCTCTCAATAAATACTCCAAAGAGCCCAATCGGGGCATATTTCCGTTAACAACTCTAAACCCGCTTTTACCGCTTAGTGTATCCATGCAAGTTTTATGAGATTTACCATTACAGGTTAAGTTAACATCCCCTGTTAAGGAGCCGAATATTTGATTAGAAAGATCAAATAAAGAATTTGCTATTAAGTTTGCATTCACATTGCTAATATTTAAGTCTAATTCTGTTTTTGAATTTAATAAATTATATTTAAAATCACCCTTTATCTCGCCTTGTGCCGCATTAAATCTAAAGTTATTCATTACAAATAACATTTTTTCACTTAAAGAAAAATCAGCCGAAAAACTATTTGCAAATATATTTCTTACAAATATGCTATCAGCCCTTATTTTTGCATTTTTAATAATTAAATTATTAACATCAATATTATTTTTTTGGTCTGTAACTTTACTTGTTCCTGCTGTTATATCTATTTTATTTATACTTTTTACTATTTCGTTTACATCCAAATTCCCAAGATAAATATCAGTATCTTTAAATATATATGGTGGTGTTAACTTATTTTGCATTTTTGTTATTAAATTTATTTGATTAGAAAAAATTTCACCTTTCGCTTGTATATCAACATCATTTATTTTAAAATTTAAAGAAATATCTTTTATTATTGTATCCACAATAGGCATGTTTATTCCCGAAAAATTCAAATTTCCTATTAATTTTGGTGAATTTATAAACCCGTTGATATATAGACTTGATGTAAATAAGCCTTGCTTAATTATTGATTTTTTAAATAATATATTAAATATTTTTGCATCTGTAGGATTTTGCGTTTTTACCTTGAAATTATTTAAAAGTATAACATCTTTATTTATGTCAATTTGTCCTTTTGCGTTTAATTGTTGTGATATAAATTCTTTATTGTTTTGAGATGAAATTAATTTATCATATTGGAAATTATTAACAAGAATTCTATGATTATCCTTATTTTTAGAAATATTAGCATCTAAAAATATTCTTATTGGATCATTTAAATCACCTATTGTAGCACCCATATAATAAATACTTGAATCATCTTGCAGATTTATTTCTGTTTTTGTGCTAAATGACTCTAATGTACCATTAATCCTTGAAGAAAAATTAATATCTCCTTTAATTTTAAGTGGATATAAATTGTTTCTATTAACATATTTATCTATGAATTTTTGGCTTGGTTTTGCATTAATATATATATTAAAATTAGGTTTTTTAAAAATATTTGTGGCATAACCATCGATAAGCATTGGCATTGAATCTAACAAAGCATTCACTTTATAAAGTGTTAATTTATCATTGTGGATTTCTAAAGTACCACTATAAATCTTTACAGGAATACCATAATATGTAAAAAACATATCATCTAACTTGACTTTTGAATGTAAAACACGATCTCTTATTTTTCCTTCTATATGGAATCTAGATTTTTCCATAGAAGAATATAATTCGAATTCAGCATCATTATTTTTAAATTTAATATTTCCAAATAAGTTTTTTATAGGTATATTCAAGTTTGTTAATAAAAGATTATTCCCTAATAATTTAATATTACCGGAAGTTAGAATATTTTGACCAATTTTAAAATTATTTATATCTTTTGCTTTGCCTTTTAGTTTCACAAATAAATTTATTTGTCCGGTAGGATTTTTTATAGAAGGAATTGCTTTATTTATTTCAACTAATAATTTAGAATCATTCAATATTTTATATAAACTATCAAAATTCTGATTATTCAAGAAAATATCGAAATCCAAATCACCCAATAGAGAACATTTTCCACTAATTTTTACCGGCTTTCCGTTTAAACTAGCTTTTTTCGTATTAAAGTAAGTGTTTTGGTCATTAAAAGTTAGACTTCCTTCGCCATTAGTTAATACAGCACTTAAATCATTAATTATACAAGTAGTGTTCTTAAAATTAAACACACCGAATAATTTTGGATTTATACGATTACCAGATGTTTTTAGTTTAATATTGCCTACTCCTTTTAATTTCATAACCGGTAATGGCCCCAAATCAAAATAGAAAATTTCATGTAAAGGATTCAATATAAATTCTGTGGTTTCAAGATTAGCATTTTGAGTACTGGAAATATCTAAAGATACATTCTTTCTATTATATAATTCAAGATTGCCATTTACTTTTACATTTTCACTATAAGAAACAGGAACAATTGCATCAAGGTTGACCTTATCTTCTAAAAATTCCAATTTAACTGTAGCTTTTGGTATATTTAGAGGTTTTATAATAAAAGCATTATCAAAATATAAGCTACCTGTGATTTTAGGCTTTTTATACTCACCCTTAATAAAAATTTTTCCATACATATCTGCAAATATTTTATATTTTTTGAGAGCCAAAATATTAACATCAACATTTTTAAAATTAATGTTTGGCAAAAGAGAAATATAATCTTCGGTTCTTGAATTAAAAATAGAAACAGATAAATCAAGAAAAGGATTCTCTGATATAATTTTATTAATTTTTCCTTTTATATCAAGATTAATACTGCCAGAAACCATTTTAAATTGATTTACCTTTATATTATTTTTTGAAAAATCACAAACAACTCTTGTATCAAGCTTATCTTTAAAGGAAACTGTTGATTCTTTATCCTTAAAAATAACCAAAAATTTTTCAACAACCATTTGCATTTTAACTCTTCGTATTTTACTGTTAATATTTTTTGTATTTGCTTGAATATTAATTATTCCATCAGTTTTAGTGATTTTACCTTTAGTAAATTTATTAATATAGGCAGATATATCATTTAAGTTAAAGTTAGTAACAGTCCCATCAAAAATAATTTCATTAGTAGCAAAACCTTTTTTCAAAGGGAGTTTAAAATCCACATCAAGATTAATAATAGAATTTTGATTATTAATTTTTATATTTGAATTCGTAGAAAAATTAATAATTTTTTGTGAATTATATTTTTTTAAATTAAAATAAGCACCTTTAACTTTAATGTTTTTATCTTGAGTTTCATCTTTAATATTAATGTCATATTCACTCAAATTCATTTTTGAATCTTCGATAGAAAGAATTGAATCTGATACCTTTAATATTAAATAGTTTCCAATATAAAAATGACTGTTTTTATCAATTCTAAAATCAGCCCTTATGTTATCACATGAAAAATATTTTAAATGAATTCTTCCAAAAAGCAAAGGAACAAGTTTTATTTTAATTTTAGGATTAATCATTTTTAAAGGAATATATTTGCCATCAGTGATTTCAAATAAATTTGCGCTAATCCAAACTGAAGGAATTAATCCCATCTTTATTTTAGGCTCTTCTAATTTTACATCAATACCTAATTCTTTTTTAATAATTTTTTGTATATTTGTATTATTTTCAATATCAATAATTGCAGGGATTCCCCATAAATACAAGGAATACAGTGTAACTAAAGATGACAATAATATTAATATTTTCAACCGGATTTTCATGGAAATAATTATATCATAAATGGCATTATAAGCGATAATTAAGACTAAAAGTTATCACAAAGAACTTCGAAGTAAGCTTGAGGATGAAAACAAGTCGGACAAAGCAGAGGTGCTTCTTTTCCCCTTAAAGTCCTGCCACAATTTCTGCATTTCCAATATATCTCTCCTGATTTTTTAAATACAGTACCTGCTTCAATATTTTTAATTAATCCTAAATACCTTTCTTCATGATGCTTTTCTGCTTCTAATACCTGTCTAAAAGTATTTGATATGTCTAAAAATCCTTCTTCATCTGCTACTTTTGCCGCATTTAAATATAAATCTGTCCATTCCTCATGTTCTCCGGCTGCGGCATGTTTTAAATTTTCTAAAGTATTTTCTAATTGAAATGAGTAAAATGCATTAACCGAGGCACAACCTGAACCTAAATGTTTATAAAATAGCTTTGCATGTTCTTTCTCATTATCTGCTGTTTCTAAAAATATTGCCGAAATTTGCTCGTATCCTTCCTTTTTAGCAATCGAAGCAAAATAAGTATAACGGTTGCGAGCCTGAGATTCACCTGCAAATGAATTTATAAGATTTTGTTGTGTTTTAGTTCCTTCCAATTTATTATTCATATATTTTCTCCTTTTTTTTAAATAATAGGAGAAATTAATAAAAAAAATAATTATCCGAAAAGATAATAAGTAATACCCAATAGGATTATAAAATCAATAACAATATTAATAGAAAGATTTAAACGGAGCATAAACCAATCTGAACCATTGAGTTTTATCTGTTCCCAATTAGGAATATATCCCATCCATGGCTTTTTTTCTTTATCAGAAGTTTTCATCATCTTAACTAAAGCAATCGTTTTAGGAATAACCAATAAAACTATGAGAGAAGCCTTTGGATAAATTCCAATAAAAACACCAAAAATTAAAACTAAAAACGCCAACAAATAAATTATTAGCTGAACTATTATTGCATTATCTTTAGACTTAAAAAGAATCGGAAAAGATTTTTTACCGACTTCGACATCAGAATCAAAATCCATAATTGCATGTGTATGAGCAATATTAGCAACAATTAACCCTATTATTACAGATGAAAATAATATCGTTTTATCCAATACCCCTCCTGCCGTTATATAAGCTCCAAACATAATCATTGGTCCAAATATTAAACCAATAATGGGTTCACCCAAACCATAGTAACTTAATCTGAAAGGAGGTGCTGAATAAAATAAACCTACAACTCCTGTTATAAAAGCAATAATTAAAACAGATATCCCAACCTTTGTAAAAATATATAAACCGATAATAGACGCAATTAAATCATAAATTAAAGCAACAATTAAAACCGATTCTGCACTAACTAAATTTTGCTCTAAATAAAAACATTTATTTGTAATAACAATAATACCTCTTTGAACAAGTTTTTTATATTCAGCAACTGCTCCTTTTTTCCAATCAAAATAATCATCAAGCATATTAATACTCATATGAACTAACATAACACCAATTAACCCTAAAAATACCATTAAATAATTAATAGGATAATGCTTTGATGCCAAAATAACAGCCAGAATATAAGGCATTACAGAATTAGGCAAAGTATATCTCCGCCCAATATTAAGCCACAAATTAAGTTTATAAAATATTTGCATGGTTTATATTTTATCAAAAACGAAAAGATAATAAATATAAAATAAATTATTAAAATACAATATTTTTAGGAAGTATTGGATTTCTTGATTACTCGAACTTGAAACAAATCTCCACTTTGTGGTTCTCATTCACCAAGACAAACAAAAAAGAGAAATGACATTTGTCATTTCTCTTTTTAATGGTGGGCAGGGGTGGATTCGAACCACCGTAGTCTCGCGACGGCAGATTTACAG
>CAYMMX010000014.1:0-27089 GCA_964391675.1 uncultured Muribaculaceae bacterium
GGTATCTCAGCCATTCCCGCGATCTGATCGTAGCTTATAAGCGATTTCAGCCCGTTCCTATGGGTCAGCTCTACAAACGTCTCATCCAGCCGGGTAACCTTCCCAGTGCTGATGTTTCCGGTCTTGCTCTCGACCTTTACGATTCTATCTAAGAATACTTCAATTGCGTGCATGTCTTGCTCCTTGGTTGGTAATGTTTATATTGGCGGATAATTGTACTATCTTGCACATCAATGTACATATTTGTACATCATATAGATTCAATCTAATGTATTGTCTCTATATTCTCAAACTCCTCGACACTGATTCCCGGCTTCAAGTCTACCAATATTCCCCATCCTGGCAGCTTGGTCTTTAGCTCTACATGATCGCCCCGGTCACATATCCAGATTATTTCGCCTGAATAGGAGTCAATCCGATATGCATCGGCCCATGCGTATATATCGCTGCTGGATTGGATGCCATACCTATGGCCACCATTAAGCGGCTCAGGTCGCTTGCAAAATGCTTGCCAGGCGGCTTTAAGTCTCTCTAACATAGCCTCTCTTATGCGTCTTCTTCATCCTGAATGCGCTTGGCTTAAACCTGCATGTGTCACTATCTGCAATGCCAGCATATTCTTGGCGGCACCGGTTGATCCAGCGGCATAGGCCACATGTGTTCATGATAACACTCCTAAGATTTTTCGGAATAGTGCCAATGGATCAGGCAGCCATAAGCGAAGGTCAATTTTCTTATTTTCATCTTGCTCTTTCATATTAGCCTCAACCTATGCAGCAACCTGGCCAAAAATAATATACAGAACTTTGGCGCATCGATAATCTTCATGTTCGTCTCCATTGATTCACTTCTATCCCGGCCTCTTTCAGCAATTCTAACCCTCGCTCGTCTGGATAACTCTCTATATATACAACTTCGGCTATCTTGGCCTGTGCGATCAGCTTTGCGCAGTGATAGCATGGCTGTAAGGTACAGTATAGCTCTGCCCCGATTGTGCTCGGACCATACAAAGCACATTGCAGCAAAGCATTTTCCTCAGCATGGATAGCATGGCAATCTTGCAGCTCTTTGCCAGGCTCCCGGTCACATTCCTTGCATTCTCGCATTCCAGACGGCGTGCCATTGTATCCTGTGGCGATGATCCGGCCATCCTTGACCAAAATAGCCCCTACTCTCCTATGCAGGCACTTGCTTCTCGTGGCGACCATTTGGGCCACATTGAGAAAATATTCCCAAGGCGCTTGCACCTGGCCGGGATATAGGATGGTTGCGCCCACCCAGGGGAACTCGATTGATGAGGGGATCTTCATATGCGATCCATCCGTTCAATCGCCTCAATTATAGCAGATTCCGCGGTCTGCCCTCTGCCGAAGGCTTTCCCGGCCAATTCGCAAACAAACGTGTCAATCGCTGGCACATAATCAAGCGTCATGTGCCACTTTTCGTATTTTATGCGAGCAAGAAGATCTTTCATAACCAGACCTCTCCATCTCGTATCACCGGCGCAACAAGCGGCTTGGCCCCATTGTGGTCAAGAATGTAATCAGTCAGCAATTCGCCATCATTAAGCAGCTCCTCGATTGGCCGCTCTTCGTAGGGAATGTTAGCTTTCTGCCATTCGGCCATCTGCGCATGGCAGTTTGGACAGTTGACAGTGGTGTAAATAATAACAGTCATTCTTGGCCCGCCTTGGCACTCTTTTCTCGATTATCTAGCCTGCCTTCTAATCTAACGATCTTCTGCATGATTCTTTGGTCGAGCGCATCCTGGAAATCACCGACAAATAAATAATTCTTTCCTGCAATCATTTTCAATTGATCTAAGCAAATCTGCACGTCTGCTAGTTCTTCCAGTATTTCATGAGTTGCATATTTTCCGCCATGCCGTCTGCTTTTGATGATGGCCTTAGTGAGTTCTGACATCTCCTCAATGAGAATATCCGTCTGGAGTGTATCGCCCCATGTCAAAACGGCTCGCTTCAAAACTTCAAATTTCTTGCCTTCGTCAATCATTCCTCTTTCTCCCCCCTCACATAGCCCCAAATGCCCATCAGAACATCGACCGCTTCTTCAGTCAAACATATCATCTCCCAATTTCTTTATAATGTCATAGACTTTCGACTCTGCGCTTTCCCTGTCGGTGTCACCGCTTTCGGCCCAATCGATCACATGGAAGGCCGACTCCAGCGCTGCTAAAATTCCCGGAATCGATACTCTTGGCACATTATTTAGTACCAAATTCTGATCTTCATAATTCCAATGCCCGCCGCTCATTGCCTACTCCTCATCTCGATATATCTCTAGCTCTGCATTCAACTGGTCTATACGCCCCTGATAGCAATCTATAGCTTCCCTGATCTGCGCTATCTTCTCATGTACCGGAATCAGGCCGCTTGTCGGCCTGGGCGGCAGGTCTCGCTTAGAATGGATCGGATGTGTCGCCAAGACCATCTCATGCCTTCGCATTACACCGGCTTCAAAATCATCCATGTATAGCTCTCCTAAGCTTGGCCGTCCCAATCCATCTGCTCCGCCCTTGTGACAGCCGCGCCACCCTGCGAAGGTACCCCTGCCGATGGAGGGATGAGATCTCAATCCAGTCCACTCCGATGTCTTTCGATAAAAATTCCGACAGCATCTGGGAGGCGGTCGTCTTGTTATCGTCTATCCAATGTGCAATAGAATGCTTCATGTCTTCACCCTAAATTTCTCGCCGCGAAAATAGCATGTCTCTATCTGCCCTTGCCTCAAGAGGCCCGCCACATGCCTCATGACGGGCCTTCGTTCCTGGTGCAGGCATAGTTCCAGGTCGAATGTCGAACATGGCCCGTGCTGCTCGATATAGGCAAGGATCTCCAGCCGGTCGCGTGTGCCTGACTCCGTGTATTGATTGCGTGGCTGGTTGGGCATGCCGCCGGTGCTGTATCGTGACCCGGGCCACATGCAGGCCCGGACTTCCAGGTCGTTGAATCGCCCTGGCGAGCCCTTTGCCCGGAGCCTCATGCTTGCCTCTGGGAGGTCGCCAGCAGCCACGCATACCAGGCCGCAAGGGATATGCCCAAAAAGATGAGGCTCATATCAAACACCCCATTGATCCGCCATCGCCATCGCAATCCCCGGATAGGTCCGTGCTCTGTTCTTTGCCCTCTCAAGCCCGGGACTCATATAGTGGACTTTTGGCTCGCGTCCTCCCACAATATTCGTAGCCTGCAACTTTGGCAAATTCTTTAGCCACAGACAGGTTTTCTTTGTCTCCCCATGGCCGAACATCCACGGCTGGATAACCTGATCGGGCTTCCTGATATGGGATGAAATGATGCTCACCGGGTTCTCGATGGCGATTTTATGAACGTGCGCATCCATCAGAACCCGGACAAACTCAAGTGCTTCCGCCTGCTCTTGCTGCTTATTTCTGAACCATCTCGCGCCAGATACCGCTAGATGTGTACATGGCGGGTGAGCAATCATGAGATCCCACCCATCCGAAAGATGGTTCAAAACGTCATCCTGAATATGTGGTCCTGGTCTTTCTGATGGTATTATGTCACAGCTTACGGCATCATGGCCTCTAGCCAAAAATGCGTCCCGGACGACACCAGAAAATTCACATGCTACAAGCACTTTCATGCTTGACACCTGATTACATGCCAGGTCGTGCCATTCAGGCCAACCAGGCCCTCTCTGCTCACATTGTAGCCATGAACCGCAAGCAGAAAGGCCGCTTCCTCATCAGTCAGATTATCGCCCGGCAGGCTAATCTCCATGACATGCGAGCCGGTGCCGGTGGCGTTGCCTGTCTCTTCTAGGCAGATGGCCCCGGCCAATGAAATGCAGAAAAACGCAATCGCTAAGAGTCTCATCTAAGCCTCCAAGTGCTAACACGTCACACGGAAGGCTTTTATAGACAGATGTCGACTATATGTACTAGGGGTGGCCGGTTCATGTGCCGGCTGCCTAACATGTGCCTTCGGGTGCATGTTCTCCTTGGTTCGGGCTTGGCCTGGTAAGCCGCTATTTGGCCCGAACCGAATCTTAATTTCTAATCAATGCGATCTGTTATTTATACTTTTAGATTGATATTATCTCGATCATTCATTATAATGATCGCTCTTGTCACAATTTCCCCCCTAGTCACATGCTTCTTCGCCGCTAGATGGTCAATCATCGCGTCCGTTTCCGGCGCGAGCTGAAAACAATATGCCTTCTTACCCAATCCCATCTCTTCCCTCCCATTGTATATGGCGAACAACGCTATTTATACTCATGTTCGCCACATGTAAGACTGATATCAATCCTATATAACTCTTTCTCTATCAAATCGCATATAGCAGCATGTAAATCCATATCATCCAGCCATCAATAAAGAAATCGTACTCAAGATTAGGTCTCTGCTTACTGAAATAAAGTATGAAGAGTGCGATCAGGATGGCAATAACTGGCGACAAAAAGGCAATCGGTATGTTGATGGCCGCCAGGACCATTAGCGTTCGCGAAGATCCGAGGATTACTGGCAAGGTTCGGACGCCACTCGCGGCATCCCCGCAAATATCTCTCAGATCGGAGAATATTGTGCCTGCCAGGATGAGCAAGAATATCAGCATGTAGCCGCAGCCGGTCAACCATCCATGGCAGAAGGCGGTTGCAGCGGCCACGATTAGGTTCTTGGCCAAGGGTACATCCTTTGGCCGGATCCCTCCAATACGTGCTGTATAGAATGCTCCCGCGATCCCTGGCGCGAGCACTGCATATATCGCGATAGGCCGCCAGGCAGTCGCCAACACGATTGCAACGACATAGGCAAGCATCGCGAATTGCTTAACAGGATACTTGGCAAGCATGGCTCTGTCAGGATCATTGAGCAAGTCCTCACGAGAGCCGCTTACCTTGTCTATCGCATAGACCGCCCATGTGACCAAGAAAACAATCGCGCTTGCTATTGGATCATACGGCAGGCCATATATCTTGCAGATGATCGCCGGGCCAAGTGCGGCACTGAGAGCAATCCAAATAGAAGATATAGACAATAGACGAAAGATATAGATTAATGACATAAAAATAGCACCACAGGGAAAGTATATAGATTATAGGAAAAGATGGAGGAGATATTTATAGGTTAAGGATATATATTGAAAAGAAGAGAAGAGGCCGCGATTGGGCGACTTAGGCCGACTTATTTTTTAAGTGTCGAAAGGAATGCGATTACTAATAAACATACCAAGTATAAAGATATAAGAACATCTCCGATTTGATTTAATCTCATGTAACAACCTTCGCCATTCCCTTATAATATTCCCACAGTCGCATTCCCCATTCAACCGCTCCTGCCCCTCTGCATACCAGATCTTGATTGGTATCGTACTTGCCAGATGGCAAATACAGTCCAAGCGATAACATATCATCGGCCACTGTGAAGGCAGTTCTAACCTCCCCCTCTATCTGGTATAGGTGAAAGTTGCTCGTGGCAAGCAAGCTCTTAAGCTGCCCTTGGTCAAGCAAGGCCATGATTTCGCTTGTCAGGATCAGATGCACCTCTGCCCCTGCCTCTACCAGCCCTGTAATAAGCTCTGCGTGCCCTGGCGCGATGACTGGCGACACTGCCCACATGCTCTTTGCCTTTGCGACATCTTTCAAGAAGCCATCCAGCGACTTCATGACGAAGCCGTTGTCTTGCACGCATAGGCCGCCTCCGAGCATGCCTATATCGGCCCGTAAAGAGGCTGGAATGCCGCTTATATCATGCCCTTGCCAGAAGGCGGCATTTTCGTCTAATGCGATCAGGCAGGAGAGCAGCCGGTCAAGCGCTTCGGCTCGGATCAGGCCTAAATTGGTCAGGCGGTAGGCCGCCCCCTCCTTCATGATCTCCTCTTGCATGGCCGCAATCGAATGCGCCACAGTCGATGTACTCGCGCCAACGACCCCCGATAGAGGCCTAATCTGCGCGGGGCCATCTCGGAGGGCTAGAAGTATCTTGGCCCTGGTAGATGAGCCCGTCAGGGCACGTAGGGCAGGCTCTGCCTGGGAATATATCATATTTCCGCCTCCCTGACAGCCTGCTCGCAGACGGCAGATAGCTTGCGTTGAGCGGCCAATTGGCGGGCTTTCTCTTCCAGATCGGAGGAGATGCTGATGTGCGCCCGATAGGCGCACTCTGAAAGAGGTTTGGCGGTGGGCAATCAGGCCACCTCCTCGACCCGGACATAATACCCGGTGTTCATCATGACGGTCATGGCCGCCTCATTGAGCGCCCGGACATCGCCTTCTGGAACGCCAGAGTAATCCATTCTGGGCAGCCAGTCGAACCAGCTCTCGAGAGTGGCGATCATCTCATCCCAATTCTCTATTTTCTGTACCTCATTTCCATCCGATATTTTGTATGCCATTTTCCTCAACCTCACAATTCAGTACTACCCTATTAGTAGCCACGCATATATAAGCTTATCTGTCATGCGAGCGATCTATTATTATATCAATCATGCATATTATCTAGCATGAAACTATGTATAGAGATCACTGATAGCGAAAATGAGCGATTGAGCGAGTATATACACACGCGATATGGCGCGCGAGTGCATGGGCGGAAGACTGCTATCTTGCGCGAGGCATTGATAGAGTACCTAGATCGCAAATCGATGGCCCCGCCCAAGCCTGAGAAGAAGTCCGAAAAAAGAGTTCCAGAGGAAAAAAAATCTGAGAAGCGCAAACTCCGCGCGAGCATTAGAAAAGATCCTGTCGCGATGGCAAAGCTCAAGCAAATGCACGAGTCGGGGGTGGGGCCGTTTGATATTGCGGATGCGCTTGGATATAACAGAAAAACGATAAGCGGGGTGATATTGGGGTTGGTTGAGAAAGGAGTTTTGAAAAAGGTGGATCGGGATTTATAGCTGCCTACAACATACCTCGCTGGAACGCATATAAGCGGCTCATTTGGGCAGGCGTAAGCGCATAATCCAGCAGTTGAAGCTCATCCATCTGGCAAATCGGATAGTAGCTGAACGATATGTCTGTATAGCCCCCGCCGATTGAGCCGGTCCGATACGTCCCGCTGAATACCGGGGCTACTGGATTGGGCTCTTCAGCATCCATTTTTCCATCGACATATATCCTGGCATAATCGGCGTCTCGCGTGGCCGCTATGAGGTGCCATTCACCGTCGTTGACCAGCGTCACCCCGGCCAAAATCAGCGCCCAGCTGGTCGATCCATCCCCGATGATCAGTCGCACCAGACCATTCGACGTTTCAATATCATATCCATAATACCGCGTGGTGTAGCTGCCAATCGTGATACCCTCCTGCATGAATAACACTGATCTGGAAGATGTATCGGTGCTCTTGTACCACATCAAGATCGTGAATGTGGTGAGCATAAATTCTGCCACGTATGCCCCGGTCGACAGCTCAAACCGCGCCGTGCCGTCGAACACCGCACATTTTCCGAACCTGCCGAAAGCAAACGTCACGCCACCAACATCTGTCCCATCATGCCCCCCGCCAGATGAGTCCGTGGCATCGTTCTCAAAATGCCAAAGTCCTTCACACCCTTCATGCGGCCAATTATACGCGCTGCTCATTCCGTATATCTCCAGGCTACCGGCATCGACCAGATAAAGACATAGGCATCTGCTCCTGGTGTGGTCGCGTGTCCCGAGTCATAATCCAGGGAGAGCTTACTTTTGGCGGCAATCGCAGTCGTGGCCGTGGCCAGGAGCGAGTCGCAGACCGTTTCCGTGCCTTCGGTCGCGGCTGCTGCGATTTCTAGCTTCGCGGTAAAGATGCTTGTACCGTCATCATTGATATCCCAGACGCCTTTCGTGGTCGTCGGGGAGGTCTGATAGACGACCACAGCCGAAAATACATAACGATCTTCCCGCCAGGATAGGATCTTGCCTATATTGGCCTGAGCCGCAATGGGCATGTTGCCCGGAATGATCCAGCAGTCCTCTTGTGCTCGATGAATGCAGTACTGCATACCTGTTAGGTCCGCGGCTATGGTATTTCCCATGATCCCAAAAGTAACATAGTTGGAATCGTATGCAGCAGATATTATTTTCGCCGCTTGCCACCCGCCCCCGGCCTTCTCAAAAGAGACGATTGTTCCGGGTGAGAAGACCAGATCGTAACCGTTCGCATTGGCAGTGTCCACTATTTTGAAGGAAGTATCGGACACCTTGGACGGTGATCCTGGCATATCTGCCCATATCGTTTTTATGCCACTTGCGCCGTCCTGGCCGGCCTCTGCAAACACGCTCCAATAGGCATTTTCGGTGTCTGGATATGTGGGCGGCGCGTTGCCGGTCGTCTCCTGGAGGGCATAGAACGCCCGCCCTCCGAAAATTACTCCGTCATTGGCGGCATACGTGGTCCCTGCCCCGTACTCTCCCTTCCAGCTCAGCGTGCCGCCTGGGATGCCTTGCGGCCCGATGAGGCTGGGGATATCCGATCTGAGGAGATATCGCTGTTGCATGGTGGCCTCAATATTCTGCCGCTTCGTATGTCGCCAGAGCACCAGTCAGAACGAATGTCAGGTTTGCAGTCGAGGCGTCCTTGACTCGGACTCGGAGCGCGAATGTCTCATTTTCGGCAGCATAAGCCTGCTCTCCTTCCGGTATCGTAACCGTCATGGTCTGGTTCCCGGCCTCTACCCGTTCTGCGTTGCTGTTATGATCCGCGTCATAATCCGCGTCATCGTCTCCGGCCAAAACAGAAGCCGTAGCAGCATTTCCATTGGTGGGCACGGTCTGTTTCAGTATTTGAGCCTGGATGATATCATTGGCCGTGTCTAGGGTTCCACCGGCGACATAAGATACTGTTACCGATTTCAGTTTAGCGCCCTTGCTCGCGGTATTTCGCTTCGGTAGAGGTATCGGAATCCTGAGATAGTGATCAGCAGCCGCCGCGGTCCTGGTCACGATCTGGATATTGTCTGCCGCGCCCTCTGAGACCGTCCATGTGCCGCCTATTGCTCCAGTCGTGCCCACCGTACCGATGCCTCTGGCGATGTTTAGGCCCATCTGGTGATCAGTTTTTGCGGTTGCCACCGTGAGCGCCCCGGTGATTGCACAAGCACCCGACACGGCTAATATCGTGGCTGTGAGCACCCCCGTAGACATCGTAAATCCAGCCATGAGCGCGCCACGGATGTTGTCGTAGAACTGGAGCACGCCGGCAGATAGCCTGACCAGCGCATCCGCGCCAGAGCCGTCTATCAACCTCATGTACGGAGCGGTATCAGTGGCCTTAAAGTAAGTGGCATCTGCAACGCCGGTCGTCACATACTGCAAGACCTTCCAGACAGTCGCCCAATCCGCGCCCACTCCCGGCTCCGTCGCTGCCGCCGCTTTGTGGTCCACGGTGCATATATACGACCCCGAATTCTGGGACAGGTTTCCCACCTCGTAATCCTCCCCGGAAACCCACGCGCCGCGGTCTACTACTATAATTCCCTCAGATCTCAAAATATATTTAGTATCCATGAATAACCCTCAGTACCAAAACCGATCATTGTAGCAGGCTTGGACAAACCTGAGCTGGGTTGCTGCCGTACTCTCTATACGAATTTTGAAAGTCTCATCTGGATCAGCATAAGGAATCTTGCTCGGAGCTACGTACCTATGGACGGTACCTTTCAGAGCCGAAATAGCAACTGAACCGCTTGCAGCGGCCTTTATTCCGAAGGCTACATGCTCTTCTCCCTCGACATCAGGGACATAGATTGTATTGGCCCCAACTACCAGATCATCATGATCCAGCTCTTCCATGTCGCCCAAGTCGGTTTCCACTGCTTTCCAGATGGTGGCGCCGTCACCGGTGATCGCATCGACAGTTAGCTCTATCTTGGCTGCACCTGCCTCACCGCTTACCTGAAGTGGCCCATAAAAGGGCATCATAACATAATCAGAATTGTCGAGTGTCAGCACGCCGCCTGATATCGAACCGCCGGATGTCTTGGAGTGGCAATCATAAGACAGTGCAGCCATTGAGATCAGGGGCGAATCATAAGAATGCCAGACCTCGCCCCGCCACCCGAGTTCGAAAATATCCCCCCTGAGCATCTTTTCGCAGAGAATTAGCTCCCTGTCGTGTTCTGCGCTAGAACTGGCTGGTGTAATTCTGACAGATAGATCCTCAACATAGTCCGCTATTCGATCAGCCGATACCTGCATGTAGCTGATCGGAGCCCGCTCGTGGCCTGCATTGGTCAGCAGATCGGAAACGCTAGGAATGGGTGCCGTCCACTGCATGTCAATTCCCTGATCCGGCCCGTAGAGCCACGCCTCGCGGCATGTGATTTCCGCAACAGCTTCATAGAGATACTTGTCGAGCGCCATTCCAGACGACAGATAAGCATGCGCCAGCGCGATGTAGCCCGCTCTACTGGCATCGAATGGATAGAACTCGGACTCCGATGGGGCAGTATTCACTTCCTTCAAGAAGGCTTCGAGTAGCTCCCGGTCTTTGGTCTTGATGGTCCTAATTTTGTACTTTTTCGCAGCCCGCCCCTTGCTTCTGACATCGGCATAATTTCTGCCAGGCACCTGAACTTCCTCGACTCCCTGCCCGCCGCCGGATGAGTCGACGCCTTCCGCAAAAATGATATCGGAGAAGTCATAGCCGTGGATCTGACAGTATGGAGTTATGTATGTTGACATTGTTTAGCTCCTCACCCACGCATAAACTTTTCCCTTAAGTCGCTTCCAAGTCGCATAGGTCACTTTCTGAGTATTCAGGCCGCGCTTGATGTTGCTTCCGAGAATCGTCCGCTTCCACATCCTAACAGTGATGCTCATATCGAATGTCGGGTGATTGATGCAGGCCGCGCCATCCCACTCGCCGTTTTTGATTACCCACACCGCTATCGTGGAGGCTGATCCATAGTTGACAATCCTGGTAACATCCAGTCCTGTGATCGGATCTCCTAACAGATAGTGCCGCGGCTGGCAGAAGATGTTTTCGCCGCCGTTGACCGTAACCAGCACGGTACACGATACCGGTTTTTCGTCAGATGTGATTGAAACGTCGAGCGTTACCCGGTGGGACCAATCGGCCTCGTAAGCTTCTGCGGGGACGGTAACATTTCCGGTGGCTCCCGTACATGATCCGTGTGTCGTGTCGCCTAGCTGGAAGTCCTCGCCTGTCAGCGTTATTGCCTTGCCAAATTCGACCAGGTATTCATCCAGGTAGATTCTGTTCAAAGAATCTTTTGAGTTGAAAGCATCGATCAGATCGGACTTTCGGCCACCGATCTCCATCTCATATCCGCCTTTGCTATCGGTTTTTGTGGACGCGACCTGCAAAAGTCTTTCGGCCTCTCCGACCAGACGCAGGCGGATCATATCATTTGGCTTCGGCCTGTGGCCCCAATCAGGAGACGGTGATATGGAAAACATTTCATCGTCCAATCGCAGTCCGTATTCAGCGTCTACATAGGGCTTCAGGTTGCCAACGGAATCGATAAATCCTTCGTCTACGTCTATCGAATCTTCGACCCATATGCCTTTCCAGGCATGATCAGAAGGCGTATATACATGCTGAACATCGCGGCTACCATACCCCAATCCGATCAATGCGTGTACTTTCTGATCTTCGTTGTAGGATTGGGTGATCTCGCCTATATTTTCTTCTGAAAGAGTAAATTCGGTTTCGGTTGGCTCATCCAGACAGTCTAAATAAGTGTGGTCTCTCTCTCGCCGGAATCGTGGGTTGAGGCCGTAGAATTCGGCAAGGTCTATCAATACATCCATGATCCGGTCAAAGTTTGTCTGGAAGTTTCCGGTCAAAAGACTGGTATCGAGGTCTATATCTCCCATCCTGACGCCGGTGTCATAGGCATTTTCCGCCAACATCATCATCTTCGGGCCGAACCCGTCATTGAGCGCGGCATCATCCAGCCTAACCCATAGATCATTGTCATCTGACCAGCAAGATACATCGGTACTAAGCAGGCCTGTGAAGCTGTCTACACGAGGTAATAGAGTGCCCTCTGCATAGATGTTGGCGGAACCGATTCTACTATCCAGCCCGAGACCAGTCAGCTTGTAGATCCAATCCGAGCCGTAAGCCCACCAGTCGTATGCAGGGACCGTAGGATCGATGACAGTATTACCATGCACCGGTATCATGGAGTTGGCAATGAAAAGCAGTCCCACGTTGCCGGTCACGCCGTAAGAATCCGCTACCTGCGAAGGCGCATCGCTCTGGAAAACCTGCCCCAAATATCTGGTAGATGCCTGGTAGGCGAACCTTCCAGTGTAGCGCCTGAGTAGCAAGTCCTCTTCGCCCTTGCAAGTTAGCTCCCTGGTGCGGATATTTTTGATTTTTGGCGACTTGACATATCCTCTGAAAAGAACTCTCCTGTCCTCGATTGCCACCACATGAGCATATCGCTGGATTGGGATGTTCCGGCTGCATTGAATAGAGAAGTCTGCCGCTCTGTGGGCATCCTGATACTCCTTCAGGCTCCAGCTATCCGCCTCGATCTCGATAGGATCTTTACCGGCATTCGTCAGTAATATTTCCATCAGTCCGCTCCTGCCAGATATTTCTTCGTCGGTGGCTCGCGCTTTTGCCCGCGCTCCGCTTTCGTGGCCCGCTTCGGTTTTTCGGTTTCTTCCGTCATGATTATATCCTCAGAAATGTTACTCAGAATTATGCTGAAAATTGTCGTACTTCTCTTGCTCATCACGGCCGCCAGCGGCGCGGAAAACAATAGCAGCCAAGAGATTGGGAATTTGCAAGACTTGCTAAATTCTTACCATTTTATATATAAACCGCAAATAGATGTGTTTGACTGCGTTGATATGGCGGTCGCTGATTATAAATTTCTAAAAAGCCAGGGATACGAGTCCTTAATAGTGATTTTAGAGGATCATACCCTACCAAATGGCACCCGCATAGAGCATAGCGTTGCTCTGGCGCGTCTATCTGGTGGGTGGGCAGGCATCGAGACTAAGACATCTGTCATTGACACAACCAAATCCATCGGTGCGGTGATTGGCATTGACCCGGCTTATATTCTCGGAGTGTACACAACCCCTGAAGAAGTCTATGCCTATGATGTCCGCGGGCCCCCGAGCATAACCGGGGATGTAATTGATCCAAATGGTGATAATTAATGAAAGCGATTTATATAATTTTTGTAAGCCTCTTAGCGGCTATTTCTCTGGCCGCTGCTTATACGCCTGAGCAACAGAACATGATCAATGGCACGCAGCTATCTTGGAAGATGGCGGCGGCCTATACGAATCAGGACACCGCGACCTTCAACACCCTGGTCGATCAGTGGAATGCATGGGTCTATCAGAACTTCGGCCAAGACCCAAATCTAATCATGTATGAGATGAATGCCCCGCTCGACCTGACTAAGCCTATCGTGATCCGAAATAACACAAGCGGCGTGGCTCACGTCATCGATGGCATGAGCAAGTCGAATCGAACCGTAACAACCAACGACGCAAACCTACTGACTGAAAGAGAGCGCGATGCATACAGAGAGGCGAACCCCGGGCAGGGAGAGGCATACTTGCCTTTCCCTTGACTTAGAACCCTTTCGCGGCATCGGTGATTTCCGCCACTAGCGCCTTGTTATTTCTTTCCAATACATATTCCAGTTCTGCCGCGGACAGGCCCGAACCGTTAATGTTCTGCGTAACATTTATTGTTACGCCTTGGCCCATTTTTCCCATAGCATTCTCAAACCGGGCGGCACCTACCACATATTCGCCACCGGGCCGGTCGCCGATCACTGCCAGGGTAGGAGAGGGCACGTAGCCTTCATTGGCGAAGCTGAATACTGGAGGCAGCGAATAGCTCGACATCGAGGTCGCAGCGCCACCGCCAGCCACACCCGAGTAACCTGATGTCGGGCCAATGTAAGAAGAGTAAAATAGCCCTGGCGTGGACTCTTGCGCTTTGGCGAAGTCGCTTATAGCGCATTCGCAATCATACATCGAGTCTGAGACGCCTTCCGCTGTGTATTGCAGGAGGTTGTTGGAGACGGCAAGTGATGCGGACGATGTGGCAAGGGTATTTGCCGTTGTTGCCGCCAGAACATGAAATTGGGATAGCTCCGAGTTGAGCCCGGATACTGAAGAGGTACATGAGCCGGAAGTGCCGTCGAGCGCGGTTACACCGCTTGTCAGGTTAGCGGTCTGAGCTGTCGCGTTTTGGGTGGCAATGCTCGCATCAGATACTGCCGATGTCCATCCCTTCGGCACACCTCCAAAATTGTTTAAGTCTGATCCGGCAGAAAATCCAAGCGTGGATGTGGTCGCGGCTATCGGGTATATGTTAGACTTTGCGGCGGCTGAATTGAATAGGCCGCTTAGGACGCCGCCTGTTATGGTCCCTGCTATCGATCCTATTGAGGAGAACGCACCGACCAAAGTATTAGCGCCAGTCTGGCATCCGTCCGCGACCGCCTGCCCGCCAGCCACGCCATCGCTTCGCACATGGGAGCCTATGATGGCGATATCGCGCCCGGCTGCATCGGTGCCGATTTTGAAAGCGCCGGATGCATCGAATATCTTTTGAGCGCCGGCGGCGGATTTCGTCTCTATGGCGTTTCCGGCAACGGTTCCAGCGGTCTTGATGTCTGTCGATAGGAGGCCCATCTGCGCATAGAGCGCATCCCAATAGAGCCCGCCTTTCGCGATTGCCTGATCAAGCAGAGCGGAAGAGGTACGATTTACGCTATCCAGAGTCGAATAGTTGGTATGGAACCAATTCTGCAGCTCCACAAACATGTCCCTAGTTTCGCCCTCAGGAACGATCCGGCCTTGCTCTGCGTATCCGGAAACTTCCGAAGCAAGTTGACTTTTGGCATAATCCAAGTAACGGGATGGATTCGATACGCCTAGAGCATTCCAGTCGACTTTGCCATTGTTCTTGAAGTATGCAGTTAGTACTTCAATATAGTTATCTTCCGGCTCTATTTTCAGCTTGAGCGGATTGTTATCGGCCAGTCCTTGCAACTGATCGAATGTCTTTTTAAAGTCTGAAAGAGTGTTTTCGCCCGGCTCCGCTATGTAAGCGATCTTAGCCGCTTCGTAGGCATCCAGTGCGCTCTGGAGGGATATAAGGTATTCTTCAGCCGCCTCCGCGCCTTGGCGCTCGTATTCCTCCGGGTCGTAGAGTTTCAGCCTGCGGATAGCGTCCAGACGCGTATCTATCGCGTCAGCGTCCGGGACCACTCCTGCGGTGAATGCGTCGCCTATCTCCTGTCCCGCGTCTTCTATCTCCGACTTGAGGTTTTCGGCAAAATCGAGGTAGACATCCGCGGATAAGTCCATAGACTGCCGGATCTTCGCGGCGGCGATAGGCTTGTTTGCGAGATCGAGTGCGGTTGCCTCATCAACTGACAGCCCCTGCCCTCGGAGCATGTCCATTACGAGATCCTGTCGCGGTGTCAGGTCAAAATTGTCAGTTGTCCGCGAGTCTACATCCTGCCCATTGAGCCTGAGCGTGTATATGCTGCCCTGGCTGGTTACGTCGTGCCGGATCTTCACGGCGAGCTTGTCGATGGTCGTGCCGGTGGTCCAGCCGCCATTCTCCCAATCGTTTCCGCCTGAGCGGGTGACTGCCTGCCCTGTCCGGGCTATCTCGCTTTCCAGCCAATACGCTTGGTCCTGGCTGACGCCTGCTTTTTGTCTGG
Source organism: uncultured Muribaculaceae bacterium (assembly GCA_964391675.1). GTDB lineage: Bacteria > Cyanobacteriota > Vampirovibrionia > Gastranaerophilales > Gastranaerophilaceae > CAYMMX01. Next base: position 15,647 of record CAYMMX010000014.1, read on the forward strand.
ATAGGACTGCATTATAGTACGCTTCATCCCATCCAGCGGCTGCCAGTCCCGCGTCTACTGCCTCCGTGACGGATTCTGCGATCCCGTCTTTTGCTTCTTCGGCCCCCTTCTCCATTCCCTCGGTGGTGCCCTTCTCAGTGGCCCAGCCCAGTTTCGCGGCGGCGTTGTCGTAGACATCGCCCAGAAAACCAGCGACACCGCTTGCAGCGTCCGTGACACCGCCCAGGCCGGCCTTGTCGAAGAGCGTTCCCACGGCGGAAGCTGCCCCGGAAACGGCGGTCGGGATGGCATTGGATAGGCCGTCTACGATCTTGTCAAAGACCTCTCCGGCACCTGTGGCCAAATTGTCGAAGGCGGTTCCTACCTGATCGACATATCCTGAAATGGTTTGGAATGTTGACGATTCAGTGACGATCTTAGTCAGCTCTTCCCCGAAGGCGGAAACGAATGCACTGCCTACCTGGAAGCCTTCATTGATGGCCTCGGAGGCGCCCACGAGAACATCTAAGGAGATACTACCAATTGCCCCGACACCTTCAGCTAAGAGGCCAACAGCCGCCGTAGCCGGGCTTATGGCTGTGGTGAAGGGCCCCCAGAGATTTTCGCCTACTTGACGCAGACTGTTGAGAGATCCGGCGACGGCAGAAATGACAGGTGCCATAGCGGCCCCGATTGGTCCGCCTATATCGGTTAGTATCGCGCCTACGGAATTTTTAAGAACTTGGATCTGAGCGAGGGCCTGATCCACGCCAGCGCCATAGCTAGTTCCTATCGACTCGCCTTTCTCTCCGGCCTGTTTGACTTCTTCAATTTTCCCGCGCCACTCGTCGGTTTTGCCGACCATCTTTTGGAAGAAGTCGTCGCCGTACCCGCCTCCCAGGATGCCGGCTGCCTGGAATCTTTCAGCATCTGACAGGCCCTCCATCGCCTTACCGATGTCGAGCAAGGTGTCTGTCGGGTCGTTGGTCATCAACTCCTGGAATTCTTCAGGAGTGACCCCCAACAGCTCGCCCGCTTTGGCCCTGGCGTTCTCGGACCCCTTTGTGGTGCCCATGAGTTGATTGAGCGCGGCATTGAACGATCCCGAGGCAAGCTCAGAGCTTGAGAATACCGATGCAAGCTCGCCGCCCCAACCGGCCAGCTCGTACATGTTCCCGCCAAGGTTGCTGAAGGCGCCGGCTGTCCTGGTGGAAAAGTCCAGGACCTCCGACTCTGTAGCATTCAGCTCATTGCCTGCGAAATCGACAGCAGATCCAAAGTGCTGCGCAAACTTGGAATCGTTGACGGCGCCGCTCGCGTCCTTGACTTCATCCGAATACGATTTGAGTTGTGACTTGATTTTTCCGACAGAGACGGCTGCCTGTTCAGCGGGAATGTCGAAGGCGCTGCCCATCTGGAGCGCAACCTGGGTGAATCCGGCGATCTCCGATTTTGCTATTCCGAGAGATCCCGCAGATGATGCCACATTCTGTATCTCAGATACAGTGGTGGGCATGGTCGCATAGAGGTCCTTCAGGTCATCGTTCAGCTCATTGAATCCTGTAGATCCCTTTTCTATGCCGGTCGTCTTGCTGATCTTCGACATCCCGGCTTCCCACTCATTCGCAGCTGAGATGGCGGCTGAGCCGATGACGACGGCTCCGGCTACAGCAGCAGTAGCGACGATTCCAGCGGGCCCGAGAGCAGTCGCAACTTCCCCGACAGCGCTCCCGAGGGGGCCGAAGCTAGAGGAGATGCCGTCGACCAGGGAAGAGCCGATCTTTTTCCCGGCTGAGCCAAAATCGCCGCTAGACAGAGCGCCAGACAAGCCCGCGCCGAGCTTGCTCTTCATGTCGCTTTCGATACCGGCGACGCTTGCAGTGGCTTGACTCCTGGCTTGCGCTAGTTTGCTTGTGAGCTGAGAGATATCCCCGTCTATAATTGCAGTGACCCGTCCAACTTCGACCATGTAGTAGCTCCGCTATAAAATTACAATCGATGCAAAGATTTAAGTTCAAACAAAAACAATCGGGGATGATGACGCCCCAAACAGATCCTACGTCCAACTGTTATATCTTGCGATATATTCTTCAGAAGTCTGCGTTTTTTCGGTTGGTGTCGTGGGCTTTTGGAAGAATTGATCGAAGCCTTCTAGCTTTCCGTTCCAGGCCATTGCAAAAGCGAGCCCCGCGCAATAGCCGGAAAATGCCGATTGTTCGCGTTCCCATGCTCTTTGCTCTAGCTGATGAGCATAGAGGGCATTGAGTTCGTTGACAGTGAGAGAAAAAAATTGTTCTGGAAGAAGACCTAGCTCGACGTAAGCTAGGCGGTAGGCGCGCTGCCAGAAATCTTCAGAAGTCTGGCTTGATCCGCAGCTAGTTCCGCCCGGGCCAGCATCATCTTTGCTTCCTGCTTCTCTCTGTTGATCCTCTTGATCTCGGCTTCTCTGGCCAGGTTGCCCTCCCACTCCAAGATAGAAGAAGGGTCAGCAGACACCAAGTAAGCCCGGTAGATCTCGTTCTGGAGAGTCTCGATATTTCCTCCTCGCTGGAGATAGCCATCGATGGCAACAGATGCCTCAGACAGCTCGCCATTCTTGCCCCCCAGCCCGCTCAGGCCGGTTGCAGCTGCTACGGCGGCCTCCAGGATGTCGGAAATTCGCAGGTAGTTGCTGATAATATATCCAGCATGCATGGGCGCAGTGGTGATTGCCTGCCCACGTTCGTTCTTGAGGTCGAGCCTCTTCAGAATTTCCCGACCCCTCTTCTCAAAGTTCTTTATGGCACCGAAAGTCCATTTCATCTCGCGGCTTTCGTCCATGTCAAGTATCACAGATTCATTTGTCATGTTGATATTCCTCTTAGTATCTCAGAATAAATAATTATCGGAGTAGCCAAGCTACTCCATATACAGTTCGCCGCTGCCCTTCACAGTGATATCTTGCTTTTGGGCGTCGTTTGGATTGGCGAGAAGGTTGCTCATGCTGGTTATGCTGCCCCATCCGATTGAAAACGGTGTAGTCGCATACACACTGTAGAACTTCCAGAGATAAGCGGTCGCCATTTCATCGATTGGAATGTCACCATCGTAGTAAAAATGGCCCGCGGACATCTCCCAGGACCGCGCACCCGCGATGGAAGAGCCCCATCCAGAGTCGTCTACGGAGGTCGTATCTATTTCCTTTCCGTCGATCTTCAGCTTTCCGTCGAACAGTCCGAATACTTTTTTGAATGCCAGAAGAGACCGGCGCGTGCCTGTTGCTGTGATGGTGCTGCCGACCTGGGAAGTTTCAAATGTGACGCTGCCCTGTATGCGATTCACCGTGCACCCAGAAGTCACCGGGGCCGCGTCTACCTCAATCACGAGCGTTTCCGCGGGGTCCCAATATCGCGATCCGGCGGCGGCTTGATATGTAAGGTGATCGCCAGAGTCGGCCATCGCCAGATCGGTGAATGCGACACCATCCGCGGCGGTTGTCTCTGACATAGCGCCTGTCACCCCCGTACCCGTGCTTCCCGGAGGGAGGCGAGCCGTAAAGAGGGCGGCAGCGTTGACATCCGCGTTGACAGCATCTACTATCTGCGCGGCGGTGCTGGTTGCCGAGCCGTCCGTGTTTGCGCTGGTGATGGTGAGCTTCGGGCCCACCACGGCAACGGACAGCGGTGCAGTGACACCGCCCACAACTATCTCGACTTTGTTAGTGGTCCCATTTTTCGATGCGAAGCATATGTCTTTGTTGGAGCCGAGAGCGGCGGTAACTACGTACTCATCCGGCTCATCCCGAAAAAGAGCGGCGGATAGGCCGCTCACGGCTGATGTCATTTCTCAGCCTCACGGAATGGCGGCCAACGCGCCCCTGCCCTTGATGGTCCAATCTGCCTTCTGTTGGGTTGATGTTCCCGCCAGGGTCAGGTTTCCGCTGCTTACCCAGCAAGTTCCCTCCCACCCCACTGGCGAGGACGTGGCAGTGCCAGACTGAAGGACATATGCGTAGAGGTCGTCGCCTGCGATCAGAGCCGCTATGATTAGCGCATAGCAAGCATCAGCCATGATCAGGTTGTTGCTCGCAGACAGCTCCCATGTCCGAGAGCCTGCTATGGAGCTGCCCCAGCCGGCATCATCGCAGTTGGAAGTATCTATTTCCTTTCCGTCGATCTTGAGTTTCAGATCGGAAAGTTCGCCTAGCTTTACCATGCTGGCCGGTGTGTCTGCGGTGTAGATCCACAGGGAGCCGGTCATGCCGTTAACTGCGCTTGTCATTTTTCATACCTCGAAGTATTGCCTTTTCACCCTGAAAAGGTGTTTATAATAATGCAAGAAAAAATATTATGATTAGTTATCCAAAAACTTGAAACTCTACGACAAACTTGTGTCTGTCGTCGTCCGGGATCTGTCCGAGATATACTGGGCTGCTCCTGGCCGCCCATATCGCTTGCCGTATCACGCCTTTTTTCAAGGCAAAATACGCTCGTATGGCCTCAGCCTTCGCGGCCACCGTGTCTCGTGCCGTGCCCACGACATACACCTGGATTCCTGGCATGGGAGTTTGGCTATCGGTTGTCGTGATTGGTGGCTTACCCCCAGTCAGCTTTACCATTAGCTGAGAGGAAGGGTAAGGCATGATATTGTCAATGAAAATATCGGTGTTCTTGACAGTCGCGAAGCCGCTTGCTATCAATGCAGTTACCATGTCATCTTCTAACAATGTCATATTTTGCTCACCCGCTCCTCAATGTTGCTTTTTAACAGGGGAAGTTGCCAGTTAAACGCATTCTCTAGCCACTTGTGCTGCCCTACTGTGTGAACTAATGTAAGATCCTCGTGCTGGACTTCTGCATAAGGAGCTGCCGGCCCGCCGTATCCTATCACGATTGTCTTTCCATTGCGCTCGACTACGTGGGAGTCGCGCAGTGTGCCATCTTTGACCGGGCAATTCTCATCGGCAAGAGGCATTACATCGCCCCGTGCCCATTCTTCTGCACCATCTAACACCGCTGCTTGGAATTGGTCCGCAAGCGCGCTATTCCATACAACTTTGGGAATGCTAATCACCTCCTGGGCAACATCTCGCTTCCGGGGTACTGCGGGCCAACTTGCTTAGAAATTTCTACCAATTCATCCGTCGCCCCGCGAAGCTTGGATTTTTTCGGTTTTTCGGGGGCCCCCTTCTTCGCGAACGTCGGTTTGTATGTTTCCTCCGGCTTGATCCATGCTTTAGACGGGCTGCCTTTTCTTTGCAGTCCTGTCGTGCATCGGCACCGGGCATGCAGCGGCGGCCCCTGCCCATCGCCTTTAAAATTGCCACCCGGAAGGTCCGCGCGCACTCCAGACATTGCTTCACATTTCGGGCATAGCCGCTTGTCGCGCGTGACCATCCAATACTGTTCCCATTTATCGGGATTCAGTATGCCGCGTTTGACCGCACCGGTATTAGCTGCCCGATAGCCTTCGTTTGCGGCGGTGTGCCCCTCCGAGAGGGCTATTGTGTCCGCGCGGTACTTCAGCAGCTTCTTTCTGTATGTTCCTGTCAACTTTTCGACTGTGCTCGGGTCCATACCGGAGTCGATAAGATTTTTTTGGTAATTTTTTACTGCCCGAATATGATTTGGCAGCAACCCGATGTGCTCGCGGATAAGCTTGCTCTGTTCCCTGGTAGTAAGTCCCTCTTGAAATCCAGTTAGTATAATCTGTTTAATCGCCTGCTTTTTTATGGCGTTTATGTACTTGATGTGATCGGCTGCATGTTTTTCTATCCACTTTTCGGCCTCAGGTGAACGCATATTGAAGCTACATTCCGTCTTCAGGAGTTCGCTTAGATCATTTTGCTGAGCCTCACCAGCTTCGTAAAATGCTTCTTTTAGAAACGGTGTTATCTGGAAGTCGGTGTTTCTAGCATCGTGCTCCAATGCCCATTCCACGAACGCATCTGATATCTCTTTTGCCCATTTGTCGCCAATAGCAACCGTTGCCTCGCTCATGCTCTGACCTTGCACAGTATAAATTTAATTTCAAATACATAACTTGGTCCGCCCGATAACGACAGGCTGGCTTCGTTTGTAATATCCTTCAAATCTGCCGCCCGGCAACTGTAATATCCTGTAGGCGGATTCACATCGAGCCACGCGCGGATCTTTTCTGCTTCGGAGAACGCATTATATGGATCGGTACATCGGACTTGAATTTTTGCCCCCGGATAATCAAGAGTTCCGAGCGCGGTGTAATGCAGGGCGGGTTCGCCATCGCTCGGAAAGATCGCGATGCAGTTTATAACATCTGAAGGAAATTGCATGCCGTATATGCCAAGCGTCTGCCCCGGCATATCCGCGAGCTTATTTGCCACATCTTCAACTACACTTGACATTTTGAACCTCCAGCTGCATAAATCGCCTCATCTCATTTCGCCGCCTAACTCGCGCGCGCCAATCGCGGCAACGTTTGCAATGGCCCATGCAGTATTCGCGATATCGCGAAAAGACATAATTGGCTTCCGCCACAACCACAACCTCGGGATCACCCAGGTTAGACATGATCCATCCTTTCAGGCCGGGCCCGCCAAGAATAGGCCGCTTGTGGTAAGCTCTGATTGTGTGACTCATCTATGTGTAACCCGCATTTTGCAATGTCTTCAGAAAGCGACTTTTGGCGATGAAACATTATTATAAATAGCAGTTTGACCTCTGCCCCCCATATGTCGCGCTCTGGAAATGGCCTCATCGCAAATCGATAAGCTGAGGCGCGATTTGCCAGATAAGACCAGCCACAGATGACGGTTCTCTCCCATGCCTATATACTATGTAATATCGGTCTGGTTAGGAAGAGGTTCGCAGGTTATACATGGTAGTATGTGCAACTTGCAAGTGTGATATATGTTAGCATGTGTCAGGATAAGTATTTATACTAGTATAGACTCTATAGTATCTATGGCAACTGAAGTAATATGCTCAATAGGACATCTAGGGACGCTCATGATCGGCGAACATCTGAATACCTCATCGGGGGGTGCGTTTTCAGATGAGATGATCACAGAGGCAATAGCGGTCTGGAATGCGCAGGAGCCCTTTGTACCGTTTGACGAATTCGATGGGTGCGAGATAGGAGAGGAATAAAATGGTAACTGATGAATTGAAGGCAAGAATCATGGCGGGGGACTTGCCACATACCGATCCCGAAAAACTGAGAATCGCTGAAGAAGAAATGCTTAGAGAATCCTTTGCCGGATTCTCTGAGAAGATCGCGCGCGGGGCAACTTCCTGGAATAAAGTATATCCTGGCAAAAAGGAAGTGCCGCGAAACGTGGCCGTTGCCTGCCGGGCTTGTATGCAGATGGCCCGCGCCAAAGGTGGTTATCCCACGGATTACATGGAAATGGCTTGCCAACTAAGGCGCGTCGAAGTATCGGATTTCGTAGAGAGCTTAGATCAGCTCTCCGACGATGCCCCAACGACGATCCAAGTTTCCCGCGTCAATCGCGATAGGCTCAGAGCGTTCGGCTATCCGATAGATGCGGCATTGAGTCGCGTCTTGGATATAGCCGAAAAATCCGCCTAGCCTAGCAAGTCATCTACGGCTCTTTTCATTCGTCCCGTCCTGCCAACGGAGTCCGGGACTATGTGGAGGCCCCGGTATTCTTGCCCGCCATAACGGGCATCATTTGCTTTTTTCGTGATATATCCCGCGTTCTGTGATCTGCCCTTGGTGCCGCTATGCGTTGAATCCATCGGGACATATAGCCTCTCCTTATCCCCCCTTACCCACAATTTAGGAGCCACCGTTTGGCCCCATTTCGTTTCGACTGAATTTTTATTTACGAAATTGCCCCATCCGGGCATCATCTCATAAGGCGTTGCTTGTACTTGTGCAGGCGTCAGTGGGCCAGCATTCGCCTTATTCGCCTCTCTCACCACTTCGCCCGGCTGCCCGGCGTCCCCATTCTTGGACATGTCGCCACCAGATCCAGATCGCCCACCATTCCCGCCCCCGCCGCCTTTAGCACCCATTAACAAGTCACCTCGATTGCTTTCCTCATTGCCTTAGATTCATCTCTCTTCTGCCAAATGCTGCTTTGCTCACTCACATATATCCATCCTGATCTCTTGCAAAGCTCTTCAATTTCTTTCCTATGCCCATAAACCAGGAACTTGATCTGATCTGTCCCGGCGTGAGATTCTGCCAGGCTTGCCTGATCGGTAATCGTTTGCAGCGAGTCGTTCTTATGTACCCTTGTCGAGAACGATTTATAACCTAGAGGTACGCCTAAAAGGTTCTCTTCTGCCCATCTTGGAGCCACGTTTAGGTCAACAAAACATCTCATGCCGTGCTCTTGCAGGTATCGCGACAAATGCCTTTTCTTATAGATTTGCCAGATGGCTCTCGCTCTGGGCTGCGCGTTGGAAGTGGAAAAATTGATCTCACAAAATGAGGGGGCACCAGATCGCCAAATACGGTCAGGACGTTCCCATAATTTCCAGAACTCTTGCCCATATTCGACAGCATTTCCAAGAGCGTTAAACCGGTAATCATCCACATAGAAATGAATGGTTCGGCCTACATAATCGCGATCCCGGCGAACCGAACCATACGCCAAAGGATAATCTGCAAAATCTGCTTCCATCGATTTTAGGAGATCGGGAATCCCGTCTTCATTCGATGAAGGCCAGCAACAATCGGGAAGGTCGCTTATGGTGATCAGCTCCATGAAAGTAGTTATTTTTTAACTAAACTATCTACCAGAAAATCTATGCTAGATACTTGTTTATATACAGTTATAATAAATTTCTTATTATCTATCTCTATCTCAAACTAATCAATATCAATCAAACTGAGAAATTCGCCTCAGTTTTATGCAGAGTTTAGCCGGGCCTTCTAGGGATCGCGATAAATAGTTTAGTTAAAAAGAAACTATCTCTTAGGCAATCTTAGGAATTATGGTGAGCCATTTCTTACGGCCATCGTTCTTATCCTTCTGCCGCGCATACTTGCCAGGATGCCCTTTCATCAGGGCGGCAACGGCCAGGTTAAGCTTAACATCGTCTATCTCAAGGAAGCCCTTTAGAGCCTCATAGCTGGCCTTATGGTCAGGTCTCGCTGCCATGTAGTGATCTATCCTCGCGGCGCGATCCTGGGAGGTTTGGCCCGGTTCTTTGGCCGGATGTTCAAGCTTCGCGAGTCTTTGGTTCAATTTCGCCAGAGCTTCATCATAAGACGCTATGATACTTCCATCCTTCCCGGATAGCTCAAATTCCGTCTTCGCTAAACGCTCAGAAAGGGCCTTATTGTCCTGTCTAAGGGCATTTATCTCTTCCTGCCGGAGATCGTTGAGCCTTCGCGATTCTGTGAGTTTCTGGCCGATTTTGGCAACCTGAGCAGCTTCTAGGATGATAATCTCAGATGGCAAAGCATTTATGCTATTAACGCCTAAGTTATCCATGCTAATCCACTATCCAGGATTGCTTAGGCGGGGCAGGTGTCGGCCTGCTCTCCTATTTCGTTTTTCGCCACTGTCAGACCTTTCATGAGCAGATCATTTATCACCCTGGATTGATCTCTGAAAGAGCATTCTGCATCGGCCATGTAATGCTTAAGAGCCTTCGCGACTTCGGGCTCTAAGCTTATTGTCGTCTTGCCTTTTTGACTCATGAGAAGCTTATAGGTTGCTTATGGTATTTATACCTTTTTAAGTTGAGTACTTAATTGATTTAGGTACTAGAAAGGTTAATATACTAGCGATGCCTGCTAGGGTATAGAGGCAAGAAAACATGACAACATATGAAGAGCTGATTAACAATGCAAATGATGATCTGAATCACCTGAAAGCTTTGATCTTCGCGAGAGGCGTTAAGCCGTCTGATGAGGTAGACGAGGCGTTCTTTGATGTGCTTGAAGAGGAAGGATACCAGGTGGCTTAATCCCGGGAGATGAAAAGGACATGCCCATATCACAAGAACGAATCGAGGAGATTCGCAAGCTTCCAGATAGGGAAATTCTGGAAGAGGTATTGCACATCGCCGGATTCAAGAAGATGCCCCCGCTTGCGCCCTACCACAAGAGGGCAGGCATACAGAGCAGGAGATGAAAAGGACCATGAAACATACTGTAGAAATTGAGATCGAAGTAGAGGCAGAATCGCCCGAAGAGGCCGCACAGATAGCGGAAGACGCTATAGAATCGCATGATTCATTTCCTACCATCAAGAGCGTGTTCGTGCATAATTCAAACGTCCATTACATGAGGTGTGCCTGAGATGTCTCTCGCTTCAGCTCAGCGCCTCTATGATCGCCAGGAAGATCCTAATGGCCTGGTAGACGATGATTATCCCGAAGTGCTGCCTTTGTCGGAGTCGGAGATAGATGATATTGAGGCTGTGTACCGACAGATCAAGAAGGTGGCCTAATATGGCCTGCCCTAACATCGACAAAACAATCCAAAGAACCTCATATATGGAGCCAATCGCATACGGTGGATACGTCTATTGGCGGCGCAAGAACATGGATGGCAAGATTGAAAATGTCCAATTCTGCAAGAAGATTGGCAGGAAAAAAGACGTTTTCGAGTGCTTATGCGAATATAAGGCTTGCCGGGCCTATGATCCGGCTGATGAGGAGATGATTTGAGGTGCAACTAGAAATCGATGATATGGATAAGTTTATATTAATCTCTTTGGTGGGAAGTCACATCAGATGGATTGAAACCGAACTTGGAGGAGACGACCGTGTGAAAGGCGAGATTAGTTCGCATTTGTTCGCATTAGAGAAGCGATTGGCGGAGATCTGATATGCCGCCATTCACCATTTCCGGCCTCATCCTAACCCCCCAATATGACGACCGCCTAGAGGAATATGGCGGCTGTCTGGATGAGGACAAAGAGTTTATCGCATGTGAGGGGTGCCCGTATAAGCGAAAATGTCCGATAAATGGAGATGAGGAAGAATGAAGAAATCAGATCGTTGCCAGGGTTGCCGTGATAACTTCTACAACGGCAACAATCAGTATGGAATAAGGGAATGCTGGCACCTTAAAGATGCCGAGGTCGTATGGCGAAAGTGTGTTCCATACACGCTTGTTCCGCCTTGGACGATGAAAGCGGAGAGAGTCCTATCCTGTTATAAGCGGTCTGGATACGCATACATAAAGCCGGATAGAACGTGCTGAGGGGGCTATTCACCCATACATTTTCGCAATCCCTATCCTATCCCCGGCCCCAAGAGATATCTTCACTTTTTTATAATATCCATACATCACCTGCTCCGAATCGCCACTTGCATACAGGTCTCCCAACCCGAGCGAATGCCCCAGCTCATGCAGCATGATCGTGTGCACATCCGCGCCAACCGTACCAGACGTGCGCCAGGCATATTTTGTGTTGAACACGATATCAGAGTCCACAATTGTTTTATATCCATCTACTAATGTGCTCTTATACCAGGTTCTTGAATATGCCAGGCAGTTGTTGAGGAAAGGCTTCCAG
>CAYMMX010000015.1:0-24903 GCA_964391675.1 uncultured Muribaculaceae bacterium
GTGCGGGCGTTTAGCTCAGTTGGTAGAGCGCTTCCCTTACAAGGAAGATGTCGGGAGTTCGAGCCTCTCAACGCCCACCATTATAAAAAAGAGGGTTTAGACCCTCTTTTTTAATGCTCTATATTCGTCAATGTTCACGATTTGCTCATGTCGTGTGTCAGGGAGTTTGACATAAATGTATCAAAGTTTGACATAAAAACTCGGAAGATTTTGACCTTCAACTCGAACAACTCTATACGGAATTTTGTTTTGTATCAAAAATTCACCCCATTCAATTTGTTCTTCTTTTAATTTTTCGTTTTTTCTCTTCACTTCAACAAAAATTAATTCTTTATTATTCCATACGATATAATCAGGAGTTCCGACTGTATTATTTTTTCTATCCTGTAAAATTCTATTCACAACTTTATAAAAAATCTTATTATCAATTCTCGTCAAAAATTCCTGAACAATTGGCGACTTAAAATATTCGGTCGGATTTTTGTAGCCTTCAATTTCCCACTCATCAAGGTCTCTTATATATGCACCGGCTTCATGTTTTTCAATCTGTGAATTTATAAACTCTTTTAAATCAGCATTTTTTATATAGACTCCCTTTTTTATCAAATCCTCTTTTTGGTTTTTATAAAGAGCCATATCATGAAAAACTCCTGTTTTGCCATAAGATGTATAGTGGCTTACAGGGTATAGTTCATCTAAAAACGAGAGTATAAAAACTCCTTTCCAAAATGCGTACTCGGCACGCATAACAGAATAGTCCTTGTTTTTATAATATTCTATGACAACTTGTTCGGTTGAACATTTATAATCGTTTTGGCAATAGAAATAAGTTTTGCCAGCTTCTCCTGTCACTGGAGCATTGATAATTTGTGTATGCCTTTGGATATCCGCATCCGCAGACAAATTTTGTTGTGCGAAGGCACATTGCATTATAAAAACATTCAAAAATAAAATTACTAAAATTTTCAACTTCATGATGTCATTATAATCAAAACATATTTCAAACTTTGTAAAATAATTTCTAATAAAAAGTGGTAAATGCGATTTTGATGTATTTTGTTTGGAGTATGATATAATAGTTTTGTTCAGTATTTGCAAGGATGCCCTCCTGCTTAGCAAATTACTAATGAAGAGTGAAGGAGAAGGTTATGGATGAATATATTCAAAAAATAAAAGAAGACTTTGTGAGTATTAAAACTGATAAAGTTTTGATTAATGAAGAAATAACCTATATTGGGGCAATATCAACTCTTAATGGTGTAATATTGAATTTGCAGATGGAACATATAACTTACATGGATTATGGTAAATATTTGGCTAAAAAGCTTGAAGACAAAGGTTATTTAATAAAATATGATTACAAGCACAAAGAAAAGATATTAGTTTTTGACTGTACTATTTCAGTTCCTGGGTTGAGTATTCCAATTTCTAATACTAGAGAGAATATTTATGATTATGGTGCAGATGCTTAATGGATAAAATAAATAACATATCTGAAATATTGTGGAATATAGTGAAAATAACATTTATGCTTTTGCTAGTTATTATTGGAGTGAAATTAATCCTTGTGCTTTTATTTCCTATGTTAATATTTCCACTTAGTGCTTTTTTATATTTGCAAAGCAATGGCTTCGATTGGAATCCAATCTCAACCATTATAGGCTCAATTATAACTCTTATTGGAACCGTTTGTGCAATGCTCCTTATTGATAATCAAGCAAAAAAACGTTGGCTTAATGATGCTTTTGCTAAAGAAGAAACTAATTTGTGGATAGAATTTAGAAAACAATTTATCAATAATCTTGATGAAAATATTGGTTTTCTTAGATTTCTTAAAAAAATAATTGATAATGAGTCAATTCATTTTAAAGAACATCCTTTAGAATATTATCGAAAAAAATATGATGAATATAGGTGTTTAAAAAATCTTTATGGAAAAATAAAAATATACGTTAAAAAAAATGAATTAGAAAATTTTGAAAGTGCTGAAAACTTAATTAACAAAGTTTCTTATTTTTATAGCTCTATAATTAGCGCACTTGAAATGAATAATTTTGATTCACGGATTGAACAGATAATTGTAGAATCAGAAGATAATGCTTTGAATGTTGAATCTGGATCTAAATTTGTAATAAAAAATTTCAAATTTTTAAAAAGCCAAGTTAACAATATATTTCTTGCAAGACCATTTTTTAATAAATTACCTTTTCAAAGACCTGACGAATACAACGATGATGATAAAATAAAAGAAATTGAAACAGTTATAAGCAAAATATACGTAACCATAGTAGAGCTTTTAAATAATAAAATATTAAGTCATAAAAATTAAAATATTTATAGTGAACTCTTTATAAGTAATTGCCGAGTAACAGGCGTGCACAAGAGGCATTGGCTTGGGTATTTATTTTTTATATTCTTTCAAGTTTTTAACTGATTTATATATAAACTCAACTTCTTCCGGGGATGCGGATTTTAAGAATTCTAAAATTTTTATAATAAGTTTTTCTTTGGGCTGATGATGTTCATAGTCAAAGAGGTCTTTCACCTCTACATTTAGAGCTTTTGCAATTTTTTCAATGTTTTCAGGCGTCATAAAACGTTTGCCGTTTTCAATGTTGCTTAAGTTCGGAATATCCATGTCTATTTTTTCTGCAACACTTTCTTGCGTAAAACCTAAACTTTTTCTTAATTCTTGTATTCTAAGTCCGAATTTTTCTTTTAAAGTCTTCATAAGTCCCCCTTAAAACAATAATATAAGGGATTGCATGAATATTTAATTGTATTCCTTGCTAATTTTATTTGACTTTATTAGTAATTTATACTAATATTGTATTTATAGTTTTATCAATAATACTAATTTTAGCTTCTATTTTTAGTAAATAATTAGAACAAGCAGGGTTTCAAACATGAAAATACTACTTATAATTTTAAAAACATGGCTTATAGGTTTTGTAATTATCTTTCCGATAGTTCTATGTCTATGTAAAGCCGCAAAGTTAGGAGATAAAGGCAATAAGTTTATTAATGATGAAGAAAATGTTTATAATAAGACTTAGCCATGTAGGCTATTTCGGTTTATGATTATATTCCAAAAACTTGTTTATGATAGACTTAAAATTAGGATATGGAAGTTTTGTCAGTGAGTTAAGAAAGGGGTTATTATGAAAAAAATTAGTTTATTATGTGCGGTTGTTGTTTTATCAGCGGCTAGTGTTGGGGCTTTTGAAGTTCCGAGTGTTCCAAAAATATCAAGCCCGATTAAACCTGTTGCTTTAACAGCGTCAGCAAGTTTTAATAAGGCGGAAGCAAAACAACAGGTTAAAGGAATTGAAGACTCTGTTGACTTGATTAACGTTTCTTTAAATCAATCAGTTAATGCATTGGCATCAGTTTTAGTTAATAAAGAAGAATTAATTAAGCTAAAAGCACAAAGAGATGAATTATTAAAAAAAGCCAGCCCAAAAGAAAAAGAAGCTATAATTAACAAATTTGAGCAAGATGTAGCTGCACAAGTTAAAGCTAGTGCTCAAAATGCAAATGTAAGCAGTCAGCTTAAAGGATTATCCTCTCAACAAAAAGTATTAGTCGGTGATTGCATAAGTAATCTTTCTCTTGCGGCTTTAGGTTATACAGACATTGCGGTACAAGCTGTCGGCATGGCAAAAACAATTCAAAGCAACCCAAGTGCAATTGCGTTTATGGGACCTGAATTAAAAACTTTGGGTAAACTTTCAACAACTTTGCCGGGACAAGCAAAATCAGTAGGCGAATTAAGTGTTAATCTTGCAAAAATTGCTGTAGCAGGTGGAATTACAGTTCCTAAAGCAACAAAAGGTGCTAAACCAAAAACAATTAATGTACCTTTAGATTAATTGAATAATTAGACAGAGCAGAAGGGTAATAATTCTTCTGCTTTTTCTTTGATATAATAAAAATCAAAGGAAGTATATTATAAATTAAGGAGTATAAGTATGAAAAAGAGTTTAATTGCTTTATTATTGTTATTTGTTGTAGGTTTATTTGCCGTTGTTAAAGCCGAAGAAATCAAAGTTTCAGGTGTCGGTTCTGCTCCGCTTACAGGGTACGACATTAAAAATGTTCGTAACAAACAAGATACAAAAATGAATGCAAAAGCCGATAAATCAGATTTAGAAGTTTTGCAAACGCAACAAATAAAAGAAGCTACAAGACAAGCAGAAACTCGTAAAAAGCAAGATGAAAGAATGGGTAATGCCGTTCGTAGAGCGGTTGTAACCGATGCTCAAGACCTTGCTTTAAAAAATGCTTTAAACAGCTTAATTAATATGACTGTCGGGGCTAATGCTTCACAAAACCCTAAAGTCCAAGCGGCTTTTAATGATTTATACTCTCAATTTAATACAGTAATCCTTGACCAAAATTACTCAGGCGAGATAAAAGACAACAATTATGTAGCAAATGTTATCTTAACTATTGACGGAACTGCATTTAGAGAAAAACTTTCTCAATTTAATATAGATTTATATACTCAAAAAGTGCGTTCATCTTCAATATTGCTAGTTTTAGATGAATTTTTCTGCCCGCCTTCTGATTTAACAGCAAATGTTTTAACTAAAGAAGTAACAACGTATTCCTATGATAAAAATGAAAATTATAAAAATAAAGAGTCTGCCCATGAGTCAGCATCTTCAAGTCATAAATCATCAGGCTCAGCAGGATATGTAAGTTGGGCAGGAGCAGGCGGATATTCTGCAAAGGCTTCATCAGGAGCAAAATCTTCCGCAAATTACAATCACAATGAAACATATTCTGATAAGGAAAAAGAATTTTTTCAAAATATAAAAGAATATCAACCTAAAAATCCGCACATTGACAATCAGAACAATACTTTGCCTGCTTTGGTAAATGTGTTTAACAAAATGGATATTAACAGCAAAGATAATTCAATGTTCAAAAGCACTTATTTTAAAGGTGCTCCTATAACTTCTGATAAATTAAAAGATTCCGCTCAACTTGCAAGTTATGTTAAATATGCAAAGGACTCTGCGAAAGCTGATTACTTCGGAATCGGTACATCTGTTATTGTAGATAACGGCAAAAACGCGAACACCGGCATGAATACTGCAAGCGGAGTTGTTAATGTAGCAATTTTTTCAACATTAGACGGCTCAAGTATTGCAAATGGCTCTGTAAGAGCAACCGCTTCCGGTAGCAGTGCAGATGATGCAAGAGCCGCAGTCGCACAAAAAATCGGTGAAGAATTAGGCGAAGAACTTGCCGCTTCTGTTCAAAATTATGCAAAAAACCGTTTAATGAAAGGTTCTGAATATAATTTAGTTATTAAAGGGAATTTTTTACCCGCTGAAAGAATTACAATAAATAAAAGTTTAAAAACAGTTTCTAATGTTCAAAATGTAACATCAAAAACTGTTGAGCAAGGTAAATTAGAGTATTCTATAAATTATAATGGTGAAGACCCTGTCGGAGATGCTATTTTTATGGGCTTAACAGAAACAACTTTAGCCCCTAAATTTAATAACTATGATTATACAATACAGGGTAATCAAGTTATATTCGCTCCGATTACTAAAAAGGGAACATCAAATCTATGAAAAAACTAATTGCTTTATTTGCATTGTTAGCACTTTGTTTAAATCAGGCAATAGCACAAGAAAGCGATATTGTTGTTTATCCCGTACCGGCTGTTTTTATGTCAAAAGAGGTTCAGGATAATAACAAACTGTTTTCTAGTGTTTATCAACAAAACAGGGCAGACTTTATAAAGCAGTATGTTGATATTTTTAGTTCTATTTACAAAAACACAACAAATGAACTTTCTGATAAAAACAAATACAAAACCTTTGCGGCTTACATAAATATCCCCAGAGTTTCTGAAAATCCGTACAAAAGAGGTGAGGTTCTTGATATTTATTTGCCTATGACAATGAGTATTAATTTTGTTAATATGGCAACTTCGGAAGTTTTATTTTCATACCCATTGACTGAATACAGCGGTTTTTCGACCAGTCTTGAAAACTCACAAAATACGAGTTATATTAACGGACAAATTTCTAAAGCATACATTGATAATTACAGACAATTATTAAATGATGTTGTAACAAAATCTAGCGAAAATTTTAAGCCTTTTGTTATTGAAGCTAAAGTTAAAGATTCGTACAGAAGCCTTTATGTTTTAGACAAAGGAACTACCGCAGGAATTGCAAAGGGTGATTTACTGGTAGATGGGAATGACAATCAGCTTTCTGTTATTTACTCAACACTTGATTATTCTGTAGCACAGGCATTACTGGGGAAACCGTCTATAAACTCGACTTTTAATAAATTTGCAAATTCAACAATAACACAGCTTAAAAAGCCTAAAGTTTTGTTTATTAATGATTTAGGAAGCGAGAAATATTATAATATATTTTCAACGGAACTTGGCTCAAATGCTGATTTTTCCTTAATGACAGTTGATGCGACATTTAATAAAATGATAAATGATTTAGCTTCTTTAAATATGACATTCAGTTCTAAAAATGCACAAAACAGAGAAGTTCCTGATTATTTTTTAAAACTATATTTGACAGAGCCGGTTTATACAAGATTTCCATCTAATAAAGATTTTTATAATACCGATAAATATTCAATGCTTGCATGCGGAGTAATTTTTGATAAATCAGGGCGAGTTGTTTTTTCAAAATGCGTTGATGATGAAATAACAGACTCGGTTGTTTCTGATATGAAATTTTCGCAGGATGAAAGATTTGAAGTTCTTACTAAAAATATTTTGAATAAACTTGCTTTAGCTTTTCAATCAGAAGTTAAATTTAAAAATCTTGAACTAAATATTTCAAAAACAGACGGCGAGTATATTTTTATAAATGATAAAGCAGGAATACTAAATGTAGGAAACACCATTTCAATATTTAAAAAAGTAAAAACGGAAAAAGGTGGAGCGGAAATTCTCATCCCGACTTGGGAATATAAAATAATCTCAATTAATGGTGAAGATGTTGAATGTAAGCCAATGTTCCCGATTGTTGACGGGCTCAATTTCCCGTCTAAAAGTGATAAGGTTTTATTAACAGCAATTACAAAAGCTGATAATCACGCTAATATGTTCAAATTTTTACCTGATGGAATGGAGTTAAAAGGAAATCAGGTTAAGTTGGATGATTTTAAAAACATTGCTTTTGCTTCTCTTGCTTCAAGCATGAAATCTCCAATTTCTTTTGATAATGTTGAATTAGCTGAACAAATCAAAGAGCTGAATGAGGGTTATGGGTTTAAAAAGAAAATTGATACTCCGATAAATTCTTCAAATTTAACAATAAAACCTGTTTATAAAATTGAACTTATTGAAACAAAAAAATACCATAATTTGATAAGACAAAAATATAAAATAATTGTAGGAATAAAAAGTTATAAAGATAATGAAATGTTAAAACAACAAGGGCTCAGTCAAGAAATTGAATTTAGTGTAAAAAATGCAGATGATTCCAAAAGAATACAGTATGAACTGTTAAAAAATATCAGTTTATTATTACAACAACTTTCGGTTAATTTTTAAAAATATTATATTTTAAAATGTATAGAAATATAAGGAGTTTAATATGACTTATTTGTGGAAATATATGTCTTTAGATAAATTTGAAAAATTACTTGAAAATAAAGGATTATATTTTAGTTCTGCTAAGCAATTGAGAGAAAATTTAGACCCAATAGAAGGAGCTGTCGTTGATTCTTTAAATCAAGTTGTTGATAAATTAATAATGCCAATAATACCTATGTTTTTAGATGGTAAAGAGAAACTTGATGGAGTTGAAAGTTTTTATAATAACCGACAAAATGACCAGACTGGAATATTAAATGGATTTGGCGAAATATATGATAAATTAAGAGAAGGGACTAATGCTGTAATTAAAATCCCTGAAACAATCAAACAAATATGTTCAAATTGTATAACTAAAATGTTTATTTGTTCTATGCATTGTAATGATTCTGAAAATTATGCTCTTTGGAAAATTTATCCAACAGACTTAAAAGGTGAACTACAGATAAATCAAGGTATTGCAGTAAGAATAAATGCTCAATATATTAAAAATTCTATGAGCAATGTTTTTTCATCTTTGAATAAAAATAAAGTATCTGAATTTAATTTTGATATTGAGGATGTTCAATATACATTTCCTGATACTCTACCTGAAGACTCTAATTTAGCATTAGATGAAATCAATAAAATTAAAGGTGAAAAACCTCAAAAATATTTTCATTTGCTATATAAAACAAAATACTATGAATATGAAAATGAAAAAAGATTAATTATAGATTTTTCAGAATCACATAAAGATATTGATTTAGGACAAGGTGGCTATTTGCATTTTAATAATATGGGAGACTTTTTTAATCCTGAAAATGTTTTAGTTTATGTATCACCATTTGCATCAGAGTCATTTAAAAAATATGTCATATACTTGCTGGAACAAAAAGGACTTGATGGAAAAAAACTTGTAAAACAATCTTCAATTAAAACTACTTAATTTAATACAAACTTTTTAGAAATTGTTATATGTGTTTAATTGTTTTATCTTTAAATCAGTTCCAAAAAATTTGTAATGCAGATACGGGATTTATCATAGGCGAAGTTGATTTTTAAACGGCTTTTAAATAGTATTTAAAAGCCGTTTAAAAAGGGTTTAAAAATCAAATAAAACCATAATGGATTTCAAGATTGTTTTTCAGAAATATTTCGAAGTCTTGATTATAGCGTTCGCCGGTTATGAGCCGAGTGATGTAGCTTTCGGTTAGGTTTAGTTCTTTTGCAAGCCTTTTCTGCGTAATTTCACGAAAAATTAGTTTGTATCTTATCATCCTCTCCCGTCTATATAAAAAACGGCTCCCAGTTTTGTTTGGACTTTTTAACATTTTTCGTTCTACTAATTCTAGCTTCTCTCTTATTTCTCTTTTCATAAAACCTCCTTTGCAACACACATCTTAACTCTGTTTCCGAATTTTACAAGCCTGATTTCTAGAAAATTATGTCGAAATGATTCGTTTAACTCGGAAACGGTTCCATTTGAAAGTCGGAAGAGTGATGAATGTTGATATGGACGAATACATAACAATCAAAGAATTAGCGGATTTAAAAGGTGTAAGCACCCGTGCAATCCGTCTTTCAAAGCCAAAATATCAAACCCGCGAAATAAAAGTTCAGGGCGGAGCAAGTTTTGAAATCCTTTTATCAAGTGTTGAGCCTGAACTACAGGAAAAATATTTGGATAAAAAAGTTGAAATTAAAACGGAATCAACCTCATTGGTACCGATTAATTTCAAGGAAGATTCAACCGACAAAGCAAAGGAAATCGCCCTTGCAAGGTTTGATTTAATAAAAGAATGGCTAAAGCAAAGGAAAAATCAGAGAAAGCAAACAAAATTTGATTTAGATTTTTTGGATGCTTTCAACGCAGGATTATTGTATCCAAAAATTTATTCATTAATCGGAAATGTATCAATCGGAACCCTGCAGCGTTGGAAAAGAATTTTAGGTAACAGTTCCGACTTTAGGCTATTAATCCCGAATTATCATTACCAAAAAGCTGAAAGCCGAATAAGTTTAACAGATTTTGAAAAACAAATTTTTATGAAATTTTTGCTCCATCCGAATAAATTCAGTATAGGAAAAGCAATTTCACTTACTCAATATATTTTGGAGAAAAACGGACAAAATTACATTCCATCAAATCCAACATTCAGACGGTTTGCGAACTGGTATCGAGATAACAATTATGACAAGTGGATTTTACTCCGCGATGGTGAAAAATCTTTGAAGGAAGAAGTTATTCCGCATATAAAAAGAGATTTATCAAAAATTGAAGTCGGAGATGTTTTGGTAGCAGACGGTAAAAAATTAAACTTTCAAGTTATTAATCCTTTTACAGGAAAACCTTGTCGAGCAACATTAATCGGCTTCCTTGATTGGAAATCAACTGCATTAGTCGGTTATGAAATTATGCTTGAAGAAAATACTCAAAATATAGCCTCTGCTTTACGAAATGCAATTATAAACTTAGGCAGAATTCCTAAATTTGTTTATCAGGATAACGGCAGAGCGTTCAGAGCAAAATATTTTATCGGGAGTGCCGGTTTTCAGGAAAGCGGAATCAGAGGAATTTATGAAAAACTTGGCATAACTCCTATCTTTGCAAATCCGTACAATGCAAGAGCAAAGGTTATTGAGCGTTTTTTCTTAGAAATGCAGGAAAGTTTTGAAAAATTATTACCGAGTTACATCGGAACAAGTATTGAAACTAAACCTGCAAGATTAAAACGGAATGAAAAATTTCATACTGAGATGCACAATGAATTTGTGCCGACAATTGAACAAACAATTCAGATGATTGAAAGTTGGCTTGATTATAAAAATTCTCTGCCTTGTCCGAATTGCAAAAATAAAACGATAAAAGAAATGCTTGCAGGAATTGAAAAGCAGAAGATTAACGAACAGTTGTTAGATGCCAAACTTGATGACCTTATGATGGCACAAGAGATAAAAACAATCACAAGTCAGGGTATAAGATTTTTAAAGGCAGATTATTTTAATGATGCACTTTACGGTTTAAGACAAAAAGTAATGATAAAATACAGCCTTTTTGATCTTTCATCCATCAAAGTTTATACGATTAATGGCAAATTTTTATGCCGAGCAGAGCGAATAACTCTAACGCACCCGCTTGCAAATTACACCGGCAAAATTAAGGATATTGAAGATTACAAACAAAAAATCCAAAGGCAAAAGCAGTTGAAAAACAAAACAATAAGAGCCTGCAAAGAAATTTTGAATGTTGAAGATTTTGATGTGTTGAAATGTGAATTAATTGAAGAAAAAGAACCAATTGTCGAACAAATCGGAGGAATTTATAGGGGCGGAAAAATCTTTGATTTTTCCGCCCCAGATGAAACAAAAAGCGAAGAACCTCAAACCTTACGACCATTATTTAAAACAAATTTTGAAAAATATGAATATTTAATGAAACATGGATGCACCTGCAATGCAGACAGGAAATGGTTATTAGAATACAAAATGACAGAGGAATGTAAAATTTATGAAAAAGATTTTTGTTAAGACCAAAAACGTAAAAGGTTTTATGAACCTGATTTACAGCATAAAAAATAAACCTGAAAATATCAGCAAAATCGGCTTGATTTATGGTGAAGCAGGGCTTGGAAAAACAAAAACTGCCTTGTATTTTGCAATTCAGCATGATGCGATTTATATCAGAGCAACAAATTCAATGACTCCAAAGTGGTTACTGGAAGAACTTGCCGGCGAGCTCGATGAAATTCCAAGATTTTATACTGCTGATATTTTCAGACAATGCGTAAATACACTAAAATCAAAGCCCCAAATGATAATTGTAGATGAGATTGATTACTTGCTTGCAGATTTCAGGGCAATTGAAAGTCTGAGAGATTTGCACGATGAAACAGGTGTGCCAATAGTTTTGGTCGGAATGAAATTAGCGAAACATAAGCTCAAAAAACATACACACTTGTTTGACAGAATTTCTGAGATTTACAAATTTGATGAATTTGATTTTCAAGATGTTAAACAAATAGTGAAGGAATTGACAGAAGTTGAAATTCAAGATTCTGCCATCAGAATAATTCATCAAAAAGCAACAAGTTTCAGACAAATTGTACAAATTATTGACAAACTTGAAAAAGCAGCATCGGCAAACGCTTTAACCACAATTGATAAAACTATGGCGGAGGAAATTTTGAATGCGTGATAAAATTTTAACAGCAGCAAAAAAGTTAAAAATATTCACTTTAGATGATATTGTCATGATGACAGATATTGAAGAAACTGCCGTAAAATCTGTACTAAATGAACTTATAAAAAATAATAAAATAAAGGCTGTAAGTAATTCCTTTGAATATATTGAAAAATTAAAAGTAGCCGAAAATGTCAAAATAGTAAACAAAAACCTTGAGGTTAAATTTTCTAATATATCAACACTTGAAGCTGTGAAAATATTTTTACAAAACTGTAAAGAAAAAAATCTTACTTTTGAGACTCTAAAAGCATATAGAACTTTTTTAAATGCACATATCATTCCATATTTTTATAAATTTTTGCTTAAGGATATAAAAATTGAAAATGTTGCAGATTTTAAAAATTATCTTCAGGAAAAGAAAATCAGCGAGCGTAGGATTAAAAATATTCTGACCCTGCTAAATCAAATTTTAAAATATTATCAAAGCGAGGGTTATATTGAAAAAACTTGTGTTTTAGAAGTCAAAAGATTACAAAAAATTCCGAAACGCGAAGTACAGATTTTAACTCTCAATCAAATCGAACAGTTGTTTTCAATAGTAAAATCGGAGTATAAATATCTTCTGCCGATTGTGCAAAAATCTATTAACGAAAAAATGAAACTGTCAGATATTTTACAGGATGAGTATTACAAACGGAACCGCATAACAAAAAGAAAAGTCAGGACTGATTTCTTTAATATCAAGCAAAAACTGGGCTTAGAAAAATTCATGTTTGATGATTTGAGATTTTGTCAAAAATGTGCAGAATAAAGATAAAAGTCGTGTAAAAAATGTGCATTTTTATAATATAATTTCAATAAAATACATGTAAATACTTGAAATTATTTTAAAATATGTTATACTAAAACTAGAGGTATAATTATGACTTCAACTAAAACAAATGTTGCTAAAAAAATATTATCTGATGATAATTATGAAAAAATATGGTCTGTTGAGGATTTTAAAAAATTTGACAGGCTAAATGTACTTAAAGCTTTTAGCAAGTTACAGAAAGAAAATGTCATTAAACGCATTAAAAGAGGTTATTATTACCGCCCCAAAATAACAATTTTAGGTGAAAGTACTTTTGATACCTACAGTTTGGCTATAGCGAAAATAAAGAAAAAGAGTTCTTTTCGTTGTATATCAGGAATAAGCGGTTATAACCAAATCGGGCTTACAACACAAGTCCCGAATGTTATTGAAATTGCTTGTGATTGCGATGTCAGAAATTATAACAATATTGTTTATTTAAAAAGAAAAAAACCGGTTAATGGCGGAACTGTTGAGCGTATCGTTCTTGATTCAATTATAGATATAAAAAAAATTCCTGATACAACTATAGAAAAAAGCATTTTAAAAATAAAAAATATGATAAAAAATGACAAAGTCAATTTATCGTCTCTGGTAAAATCTGCCATTTATGAATCGCCAAGAGTAAAAGCAGTTATAGGTGCAATTGCAGAAGAATTCGAATTTGATAAAAAGCTTTTAGCTAAACTCAAAGCCTCATTAAACCCTGTTTCTGTGATATACTTGAACATAGGAAGTGCGTTAATTTATGCGAAAAAATGGCAAATTGTACCGGAAAGATAAAAATGCAATTTTTACATAATCATAAAGATTTCAAATATTTTATTCAGGAAGTGTCAAAGCAGGTTGGACTTGAAACTTTTATTATTGAAAAAGATTATTGGGTAACTTATATTTTAAAAAATTTAGCACAATCAGAGTTTGCAGATGAAATAGTTTTTAAGGGCGGAACCTGTCTTTCAAAAGCATATAATTTAATTGAAAGATTTTCAGAAGATGTTGATTTATTAATATTAGAAACCAAAAATACAAAATCAAAGACCCAAAAAGAAAAAAGATTAGTTGCGATAAGGGAATTTGTAAATTCATTAGATAATTTGAATTATGTAAACGGTAATCGTTCACAATTACATGCCGCTTTTAAATATGAATTTCCATCGCTAACACCTGCTATTGGCGTTGTAACAAAAGAAATTTTAATTGAACCGGGTTATCGCGGTGGGATTATTCCAAAAATTGAAAAGAAATTTATAACCTCATTTGTTGAAAATGCACTTTTAGGAAAACTTGAAGGTTATAATATAGAATCTTTTGAAATAAATGTCTTAGCCTTAGAGCGAATTTTTATGGAAAAACTTTTCGCACTTAAAGAAATTTATGAAAAAGATAACGGCAAAACCTTAGTAACGAAAACACGCCATTATTATGATATTTATAAATTATTAGAAACCAATGAAATTAAAGTATTACTCAAAAATCAAAATGAAATTAATTTAATTATCGAAGATATAAATTTGATAGGGAAAGAACATTTTGCATTGAAACCTGTAACTTGGGATGAATTAAAAAATCATATTTCAATAAAACCTAATAAAAATTTGTTCGAAAAGCTTCAAAAAGGATTCTTGAATGATAAAGCCTTGTATAAAACTCAACCTGATTTTAAAGAAATTATTAGGGAAATTAATGAATTAATTGCCTGAAAGAGTACTTTTTCTGATGGAAATTTGTAAAATTTCCTTAAAATCTTTTTGAAAATAGCCAAATATTAGCGGTACCTTTAAACCTTAGCCATCCTTCCGAGTAGCTTCCGACTCCTTGAAACTGCATGAAAATTACCTATTCTTGTCCAGTGCCTCAAATATACACTGGTTCAAAGTTTTAGGCTAATTAGTAAGAATGTCTGTGGAAAAAACATGCACTTTTTCGGTAAAAATCCGGTAATTCCGGTAAATACAGTCAATCCGACCAAACTAGCCTCAATCTACCTTAACAAGTAAAACACAGGCAGCCGGAAATGAGCCCAAATGTCCAGAATAAACCTCAGCTCACAAAATTCTTGTCCTATCATTTTAATAGTAGTTTTTATTATTAGGGAAACCCTTCTTTATAGGCTATTTTGTTAGTTAGATTGTATAAAAGAGAAAAATAGAAAGAATGTAACAGGATTTTTATACTTTATTTTTCATTTCATAGTAAAGTACAGGGACTACAACAAGTGTTAAAATAGTAGCCACAACGGCACCAAACATCATTGCAATTGCAAGACCCTGAAATATCGGGTCAAACAGCATTACAAAAGAACCCACAACGACAGCTAATGCTGTCAATAATATTGGTCTAAATCTTACTAATCCTGCTTTTATTACTGCATTCTTAAGTTCATTACCTTCTGCCATTTCAAGTTGAATAAAATCAACAAGAAGTATGGAATTTCTAACGATTATTCCTGAAAGAGCAATAAATCCTATCATTGAAGTTGCTGTAAAAAACGCATTAAATATAAGGTGTCCCGGTAATATCCCAACCAATGTCAAAGGTATCGGTGCCATAATTACAAGCGGTGTAGCAAAATCTTTGAACCAAGCGACAACAAGTACATATATAAGTACAAGTACAGCAGCAAAAGCTATCCCCATATCTCTAAATACTTGAAGTGTAATATGCCATTCCCCATCCCACTTAACAGAGTATTTATCTTCTCTATCAGCTTCAGCGATATTTAGCTGTTTAAGTTTACTTCCATCTGGTATTTTTAACTTGGAAACCAATCCCTGCATATCAAGCACTGCGTACACAGGGCTTTCTATTTCTTTTGCTACATCACCTATAACATAAGTAACCTGTCTTTGATTTTTATGATAAATTGTTTGGTCTTGCATTCCATTTTGTTTTTTAACTAAAGCACTAAGCGGAATTAAATTACCAGTTTGACTAGGCACAGTTATGCCAGCGCCATTTATTGCAATATCTGAGCGGTACGACATAGGCATTCTAAGCATAATTTCTACAGGTTCTTTTTCTTTATCAAAATGAACAAGTCCGACTGGCATTCCTGAAATCGCAGTTGTAAGGGTTTGAGAAATTGCATCTGTATCTACACCATTCAATGCTGCTTTTTCTTTATCGGGCGCAAATGTGATTTTATTTTGAGGATCTTCCACATACCAATCAACATCAACAATGCCTTTAATTTTAGAAAAAATATCTTTAATTTGACTTGCAATCTCAACTTGCTTTTTAGAATTTGGTCCATAAATTTCTGCCACAAGAGTACTCATAACAGGAGGTCCCGGTGGAATTTCTGCTATTTTAACATTTGCGTTATATTTTTCCCCGATTTTTTGTAATTCAGGACGCATCATTTTAGCAAGTTCATGGCTTTGTTTGTGTCTTTCATGCTTGGATTTAAAATTCACCTGAATATCCGCTTCATTACTGCCTGAACGCAAGAAATAATGTCTTACAAGACCATTGAAATTATATGGAGCCGAGGTCCCAACATAAGTTTGATAATTTACAACTTCAGGAATTGTTTGGATATATTTACCGAGTTCCTGAGTTACCATAGCGGTTTGTTCAAGAGTTGTGCATTCTGGCATATCAACTATAACTTGAAGTTCACTTTTGTTATCAAACGGAAGCATCTTAAATTGAACTAGCTTTAACGGAATCAGAAGAATTGACAGAACAAGTAAACCTACAACTATTTTTATCGATTTTATACGTTTTTTTCTATCTTCGATTAATGGAGTTAGAATTTTCTTGTAATATTCAACCATTTTACCTCCAAAACCTTCATCTTGGTGGTCTCCTTTACCTTCTTTTTGGGTATTCTTAAGTACGATATAACTAAGCCAAGGACTAACTATAAAAGCAACAAGTAATGAAAATATCATTGCAGCAGAAGCACCGATTGGAATAGGCCTCATATAAGGTCCCATTAAACCTGATACAAATGCCATTGGAAGTAAAGAGGCAACAACGGTGAATGTTGCCAAAATGGTAGGATTCCCAACTTCATTGACTGCATTTATGGCTGTTTTTATACTTGCACCTTCAATTTTAAAGTGCCTATGTATGTTTTCAACAACTACAATAGCATCATCAACCAGTATCCCTATGGAGAAAATCAATGCAAACAGAGTTACACGATTTAAAGTGTATCCTAGTAAGAAACTTACCAAAAGCGTTAAGGCAAGGGTTACAGGCACAGCAACGGCAACTACTATTGCTTCTTTTCTGCCTAAGAAAAAGGCAATTAAAAGAATAACAGAAATAGTTGCAATTAACATGTGACTCAATAATTCATCTGATTTTTCTTTTGCCGTTTCTCCGTAATTCCTAGTAATTGAAACGTTCACTACAGATGGAATTATATCCCCCTTAAGATTTTCAATTTTTTGCAAAACCCGATGAGCAGTATTGGTGGCATTAGTTCCTTTTTTCTTTGAAAGTGTAATCGTAATTGCTTCATTACTTCCATTTTTTCTATCATAATTAAATACGTAGTTTACAGGTTCTTGAGCTGTGTCTTGAATATCAGCAACGCTTTTTAAATAAATAGGAGCCCCATTTGCCGAAACAACCAAGTCGCCAACTTCGTTTGAATCTTTTAAAAAACCACCTGTATCTACTATAAATTCTTTATTCCCTGATGAAGCTTTTCCAGAATTTAGCATGAAATTTGATTTTTGAAGTGATTGGATAAGTTGAAAGGTACTTAAATTGTAGCCATTTAATCTTGCAGGATCGAACATGACTTTAACTTGTCTTTTTTGCCCACCTATAATATTCACTTCTGAAACATCAGAGTCTTTTCTAAGCTCATCAGCAACCTCAGCACCAATTCTTCTTAGCTCATAGCCTGAATAATAATTACTTTTAGAAGAAAGAGTTAAAGCTAAAATCGGCACGTCATCAATCGAACGCATTTTTATAAGTGGTTGGGACACCCCGTGAGGGATTCTGTCATAGTTTGACTGAAGTTTATTGCATAATTTTACAATACTATCTTCTGCGTTTTGTCCTACATAATAGCGTACAATTGTTAAATTCATCCCCGGTTTTATGATTGAATATACATACTCCACGCCGGGTATTTCAGATATTAATTGCTCCATTGGTTTTGTGACACGAGCTTCAACTTCTTGAGCTGTTGCACCTGGATATTGAACAAAGATATCTGCCATAGGTACAACAATCTGAGGTTCTTCCTCTCTTGGTGTTACAACCGTTGCAAAAAACCCTAAAATTATTGATGCCAAAATTATCAAAGGAGTTAATTTTGATTGAATAAACGCCTCTGCGATTTTGCCAGAGATGCCTAATTTTTCTTTATTATTTTCTTCATTATTTGTCATTAATTTTTGCTCCGTCTATCACTTTTTCTACCCCAGTAGTAATAATCTTGTCTCCATCCGTTAATCCTGACAATATTTCTATGTTGCCGCCATAATTTTTTCCCGTTCTTATTAGTCTATATGAAATTACATTTTCATTATCAACCGCATAAACTCCTGTTAGTTCACCTTTTTGAACAACAGCAGCTTTTGGAACAGTTATCGTATCTTTTTTAGAAACAGGAATATTAATCTTGGCAAACTGCCCCCCAGCTAAACCCGCAATATCAACTTTTACCTTGAAAGTTCTAGTCGTTGGGTCAATATATTTTACAACTTTTGTTATTTTTCTTTTAAAGGTTTTATTACCTATTTCAAGTGTAGCCTCTTGACCTTCTTTAACCTTACCTAAATAACTTTCGTCAATATTAGCAACTATTTCAGACCTCAAGCCACCTTTGTCTTCTGCTTCAATAGTAAGCATGGGTTGCCCTTGAATTGCAGTTGAGCCTAAGTCAATATTCCTTTGAATAACAATACCTGAAACTGGAGCAGTTACTCTTGCATAACTTTGGAAAACTTGAACTTCACCTAGTCCTGCTCTTGCTTGTTGAACTCCAGCTTGAGCTCTTTGATATTCCAACGCTGCAACATTTTTTTGAGTTGTATATTGGTCAAATTCTTGTTTGGTAATAACTTTTTCATCATACAAATTTTTATATCTTTGATAAGTTCTGGCTGCCATTTTGGCGTTTTGGGCAGCAGAACTTGCAGCCATTTGCGCAGCTTTTATTCCTGCGTAAGCTCCTGATGCTTTTTGAGATAAATCTCTAGCATCAATAGTCAAAAGCAATTGTCCTTTTTTAACATAGTCTCCTTCTTGCACTGCAATTGATGTAACTTTGCCTGTAAGCATTGAAGCTACAACACTATTTGTTTTAGCTTTAACTGTAGCGGAGGTTGTATAAAAACTATCAACAGACTTTTTGCTCACTGTTTCAACCTGAACATCAGAAATTAGAGGGTGTTCAACATTATCCGAATGTTTTGTGCACCCTGTAGAAATAAACATTATTAATGCCATTATTAATAGTACTCTTTTCATTATTTACCCTCACTTAATTTTAATTCTTCTCTAAGCACTCCACTTTCAAAGTATAAAGTTATCAATTGTGCTTTTAATTCATTACTGCTTTTAACCAAATTTGCTCTTGCTCTATCTAAATTCGTTTGAGAATCTAAAACATCTACAAAAGGAGAAATGGATGCTTTCCATCTTTTAGTTACAAGTCTGTTACCTTCTTCTGCCGATGTCAGTGCAATTTGAGCTAGCTCATAGTTTTTATTCGCTTCTTGAACACTAACAAAAGACTCAAATACTTTAAAATCAATAGCATTTTTTAAGCTTTCCAGATAGAATTGGGCCTCTTTTACCTTATTATTAGCTTTTTTGGTTTCATAATTTCTTTTCATCCCGTCAAAAGCATCCCAATGTAAAAATGCTCCTGCTATGTAGTTGTTGCCCTCAGCACCGAATGGATAACTATTGTTGTATAAATTATATGAAGCATTTAGGTTTAATGCAGGGAACCAATCTGCTTGAGCTAATCTTACACCGTTTTTAGCATTTTCAACATTGATTTCTAAGGCTCTTAAGTCATTTCTTTGTGGCATATAACTTTTGTAATAGTCTATTGCCTTTAAATCTAATACAGGAGTTACATTAGATATTTCAATTGATTGTTTTGTGCCAAGCAAAAATCCTAATGACCTTTTAGCTACGCTTAAATTTTTATTTGCAGTTACAAGTCTTTGTTCAGCTTCTGATACTTCTGTTTTGGCTCTTAAAACATCCGAATAAAGCCCTAATTCACTTTTATATCTAACATTTGCAATTCTCAAATGTTCGCTTGCATCCTTTAAACCTTGCTGTGCAACTTTTACATATTCTTGTGCCGTTCCGATTTGCAAATAGTTTTGAGCTACATTTTTGATAAGTTCTTCCTGTTTTCTAATATATACATAGCCATTTGCACTATATTGAGCCTTTGCCATTTTTAAAGCAACCAAAGAAGGTTTATTAAATACAGGGATTTCAATTAATCCGTAGGTCAAAAAGTTTGTTATATTTCCAGGACTGTTAAAAGTTCCAGGTGCTCCTGCAAAATCAGCAGAAGATAACCTTGTCTGATTTAACTTCAAAGCAAATACTTGAGAAGGGTTGTTGGTTGTTACAAAATCTTCCCCCACTCTGACTTTTGGGATTAAATAACTTCTTGAAATTCCAATATCTTTTTCAGAAGCAGACAAAGCTTCTTTCATACCCATTAGTTCTTGATTATTTTCAAGAGCAATTATGATTGCTTCTTTAAAATCGATTGGGCGCTGAGAAACTTCAGCATTTATCCCCTCGGCAAAAACTTTCATACCGATTAAAAAAACTATTAAAGCTATGAAAAATATCTTTTTCATTGATTCATCCTTAACAACATCCTATTTTAACGAATTTATTATTTTTTCGGTTTGTTCATCAACAACTCTATAACAAATTTGAGTACCTTTTCTATAACCTTCAATTATACCTGCATTTTTTAATATAGTAAGGTGCTGTGAAACATTAGATTGAGCAAGTCCAAGCTTTTCTGCCATTAAGTTCACATTGCATTCTTTCTTTTCAAGTAATCCCATTACTATTTTTAATCTCGTTTCACAAGCAAGTGCCTTAAACATATTTACTATTTTTGCCATTTCAGTTGCCATGCTGAACCTCACAATCTTTTGCTGTTTTTAAAAATAATTGAAACATTTACTTCCTCCTATATATATTTTTCTATTATTTGAGCAAGCTGACTTTTTGAGTGTAATCCGACAAGTCTTTCAACTACTTGTCCATCTTGAAAAACCAAAAGAGCAGGAATGCTTGAAATACCAAACTCGGCTGCTTTAATTTTTCCCTCATCAACGTTCATTTTACCTATTCTGGCTTTACCTGAATAATCTTTTGCAATTTCATCCATAATTGGAAGTTGTTTTCTGCATGGACCACACCAAGTAGCATAGAAATCAACCAATACAGGTTGCGTACTTCTTTTTACTTCTGAGTCGAAGTTAACATCATTTAATTCTATTGTATTCATAGTGACCTCCTTATTTTAATATATTCGCATATTCTAATATTAGCATATTAACATATTTTAAATAAAAGTCAAGTCCCCACATGAATATTGAATAGAATTATTTTGAATCAATTTCTGATAAGTGCCATTATTATCAGGAATACAGGGTTTATTTATTATTTTCTTCTAGAAAAACTTCGCAATTTTGGCAAGATTTTTCGCAAGTGCGTTGAGAAAATTCCCAACACCTTCTTTTTTTACCACATAATTCTCTACATTTTTGACGCTTTTCCATACTGCAATCTTTTAACTTCCAACAAGGAGTATATTCTAGTAATTTTTTAATTCCGGGAATGCTTAAATTTTCTTCATGAATTAATTTTCTTAAACATTCTATTCTTACTAAATCATTTTTTGAATACAAACGCTTTCCTCCACTTCTTTGTGGCGCAATCAATCCTTCTGCTTCATAAATTCTTAGAGTGCGAGGGTGCACATCTAAAATCTTTGAAGCAACTCCTATCGAATATACAGCTAAATCATCATCAAATTCCATTTTTACCTCTTTTAAGGATTATAACCTAAAAAAGAAATATAGAAAATGACCTGACAATTAAATTTGTCAGGTCATTTCTTTTTTGTTTATAATTTATAAATT
The DNA here is from genome assembly GCA_964391675.1 of uncultured Muribaculaceae bacterium. Classification (GTDB taxonomy): domain Bacteria; phylum Cyanobacteriota; class Vampirovibrionia; order Gastranaerophilales; family Gastranaerophilaceae; genus CAYMMX01. Next base: position 21,729 of record CAYMMX010000015.1, read on the forward strand.
CTTATAACTAAACCACCAATCGTAATTATCAAATTCACAAGCACGTTTTTTAGAACCTTCAACATCTGTTGGAGGTGGAATAATTACTTTGTTACCAATTAAGTCATTATTGGGCCAATCTGCCGGCATTGCAACTTTGTTTTCGTCAGATGTTTTAATCGCTTTAACAGCACGAACTATTTCATCCATATTTCTGCCTATTTCTTGCGGATAATAAATTATTGCTCTGATTTTGCCCTCGGGATCGCAGATAAAAACGGCTCTTACAGTATTCGTGCCTTTTCCCGGGTGCAACAATCCAATTTTGTTTGCAATAGTATCACTTGCAGCAATAACAGGAAACGTAATTTCAATATCAAGTTTTTCTTTTATCCATTCAATCCATTTTATATGAGAAAATACTTGATCGACCGATAAACCAATCAACTTGCAGTCAAGCTCATCAAATTGTTTAATTCTTTTTTGAAAAGCAACAAATTCTGTTGTGCAAACAGGTGTAAAGTCGGCAGGATGACTGAATAACACAAAATAATGACCTTTGAAATCTTGCGGAATATTCATTTTGCCTTGTGTGGTTTGCACTGTCATTTCAGGGAAAATATCTCCTAAAAGAGGGATAGAAGGTTGATTTTGTTCCGTCATAAATTGCTCCTTATTTTATTAACAATTATGATTGTTAACTAACAAAATAAAATTAACATTATACTAATAGGGAATGTTTTAAAATAAAATCCTTTTTAATATTACATTGTTATAAAAAAGGAGAAATTCATGAAAGTAGAAATTATGGAGACTTGTACAGGTTGCGGTCTATGTGAATCAATTAACAGTGATGTTTTTAAGGTAAATGGTATGGCCAAAGTTCATAACGGTCATATTCAAGGTAATGAAAAAGATTGTAGAGAAGCTGCATTACAATGTCCTGTCGGTGCAATTATAATTAATGAATAATTATTTTTTTAGGTATTCATTAATTGCATATTCAAGAACTTCTTTGCATAAAACACTGCAATGTATTTTTTCAGGCGGTAATCCATCTAAGGCCTCTGAAATATCATTATTTGTTATAAGTTTTAATTCTTCTATAGTTTTTCCTATAACCATTTCTGTCAAAATGCTTGAAGCTGCAATAGCAGAACCACAACCATAAGCTAAAAACCTCGCGGCTAATACTTTGTCATGTTCGTCAAATTTTAAAAACAAGGTAATTGCATCGCCACAAATAAGGCTTCCTGCATAGCCTATAGCATTAGCATCTTTCAACATCCCAACATTTCTTGGGTTTCTATAATGTTCTTTAACTTTTTCTGAATATTCCCACATATTGTAAACTTTTAAATTATCGCTTTTCTAATTTATCTTTATTATATATTTCACAATTATTACAAGAATTTTCACATATACGTTGAGAAAATTCCCAACATTTTTTTCCTCTATGCCTAAATCTTGGACAATTTTTTCTTTGTTCATGGGAACAGTTTTTTAACTTCCAACAAGGAGCATATTCAAGAAGTCTTTTAACACCTTCAATACTTATATTTTCATCATGAATTAAACTTCTTAGGCATTCAATCCAAACTAAATCTGCGTGAGAAAAAAATCTTTTTCCACCTCTTCTGCAAGGATTAATTAACCCCTCTGCTTCATATATTCGCAAAGTTCTTGGATGCACTCCCAGCATATGTGCAGCAATCCCCATCGGGTAAGTTGGTAAACTTTCGTCTAATTGCATATTTTCCTCTTGTTAGTTATAATTTGCATGCATATATAGTTTTAAATTTATTATACACTTGACAATTTAAATTGTCAAGTGTATAATACGAAATATAAGGAGGCTAAATTATGTTAATAGCAATAACATCGAATGGCAAAGATTTAGACAGTCAAATGGACTTGAGATTTGGCAGAGCTAAAGGGTTTATTATTTATGAAACAGATAATAGCTCATTTGAATATGTAGATAATGTTCAAAATCTTGAAGCTGCTCAAGGTGCAGGTATTCAAGCAGCACAAAACGTAGTGAACAAAAATGTAGATGCAGTTATTTCAGGACACTGCGGACCAAAGGCTTTTAAAGTTTTATCGACATCGGGAGTAAAAATTTATACTGCTGAAGAAAGTAAAATTTCAGAAATTATAGAAAAATTTAAAAATGGTGAGCTTAAAGAGGCTGATTCTGCAGATGTAGAAGGTCACTGGTAACCTTCTTTCTTTGTACAAAAAGAAGGCCAAGAAAGTTTTCCAAAACTTATTTTTGCTAAAGTAAAATAGTTTAGGTATTTGATTTTTTAACGTTTAAAAATTTACGAAAGGAGTGTGTATTATGCCAAGAGGTGATGGAACAGGACCACAAGGAATGGGGCCAATGACAGGTAGAGGTCTAGGAACTTGCTCTTCCGGAGTGAGACGTGGGTTAGGGCTTGCCGTAGGACTTGGATTAGGTTTAGGATTAAGACGTGGATTTCGTAGATTTTGGAATTCAGGTCAGAAAAAATCTGACGAACTTTCAATATTAAAAGCTCAAGCAAGTACGCTTGAAGAAGACTTGTCAATAATAAAAGAAAAAATTAATGAACTAGAAAATAAAGGAGAATGAAAATGCCAGGATTAGATGGAACAGGCCCAATGGGGCAAGGTGCAATGACAGGTAGAGGAATGGGAAACTGCCAAGGAAATAGCAACATGCAAAGATTAGGCGTTGGCTATGGTAAAGGTGTAGGCTGCGGTAGAGGCAATGGCATGGGATGTAGTTATGGAGTGAGTAATACTCGTAAAATGTCATACGGTAAAGGCTTTGGTTTTAGGGCAAATTTACAAAATAGTAAAATAGCACCTCTTCAGCAAGATGAATTATCTTTGTTAAAATCACAGGCAAATATGCTTGAAAACACTTTAAATAATGTAAAATCAAGAATTTCAAATTTTGGAGAAAAATAATAAAGAGAGCTATTAGTAATTCTCCAAGCAAAAGAGATGCGAGGGCTCAATCGCTTTAAAAAGAGGGACAACGATACAAGTCCAGAGTGCATAAATTTAGTAAGCCGATAATGCAAAAAACTAGTAAAGCAGAAAATCAGTCAGGAAAGGTGCGTAAACAAATTGTTTCGTGTAATGTTATAAAAATGAAAATTGCAGTAGCAAGCGGAAAAGGTGGAACAGGTAAAAGTACAGTATC
>CAYMMX010000016.1:0-17034 GCA_964391675.1 uncultured Muribaculaceae bacterium
AAGCAAAAGCAAGACAAACAGATATAAAAATGACAGCAAGAAAACTTCGTAGAGTTATTAACGAAGTTAGAGGCAAAGCTGTTTTAGAAGCTCAAACAACTTTACGTTTTATGCCATACTTTGCAGCAAGAGTGATTGAGAAAAACTTGAAAGTTGCTGTTGCAAATGCAAAGGAAAAATTTGGAGTTGGTTCTGAAGCTTTAAAAATTTCAGAAATTTTTGCAGATGAAAGTGTAACGTATAAAAGAGGGAAGCCAAGAGCACAAGGCAGAATATACAGAAGATTGAAAAGAACTTCCCACTTAACTATAAAAGTAAGTGATATCAAGTAAATAAAGAAAAGGAAATAAAATGGGACAAAAGACACATCCAACCGGATTTAGAGTAGGAATAATTCAACCTTGGGTAAGTACATGGTACGCCAAAGTTAAAGATTATGCAGGATTTGTAGCAGAAGATGCTAAAATCAGAAAATTTGTTAAAAAGAAATTATACACTGCAGGCGTGTCAAGAATTTTAATAGATAGAAAGGCCCAAAGTACTACCGTAACAGTTGTTACCGCAAAACCCGGTATAGTTGTAGGTCGTGGTGGCCAAGGTATTGAAGACTTAAAAAAAGAAGTTTCAAAATATATTAAAAAACCGGTAATTGTAAATGTTGTAGAAGTTGCAAGAATTGATGCTGATGCACAATTAGTTTCAGAATCTATAGCCCTTCAATTAGAAAAACGTATAGCATTCAGACGTGCAATGAAACAATCAATGCAAAGAACAATGAGAGCTGGTGTACAAGGTATTAAAGTTATGGTATCCGGTAGATTAGGCGGAGCTGAAATTGCTCGTTCAGAATGGGCAAAAGAAGGAAGAATACCTCTTCAAACATTAAGAGCTGATGTTGATTACGGTTTTGCTGAAGCTGATACAATAATGGGAAAAATCGGAGTAAAAGTTTGGATTTTTAAAGGTAATTTAATGCCAAATGAACAGGCTGATTTGAATATAAAAGCAGCAAAAAAATCAGGAAATTCTGAAGAAAAAACATTCGCAGGAAGACGTCCAAGACGTAAAGCAGTTGAAACAGAATAGAAAATAATAAGAGAAAATATTTTTAATTCTTTTCTCTTCTCAATTACAATAAAGTAAATAAAATAATAAAGGATAAAGAACAATGTTAATGCCTAAAAAAACAAAATATCGTAAAATGATGAAAGGTCGCATGAAAGGAACCGAAACCAGAGGAACAACTCTTGAATTTGGTCAATATGCGCTTCAAGCGGTTGAACCTGGTTGGATAACAAGTCGTCAAATTGAAGCTGCCAGAAGAACTATGACTCGTAAAATTAAGCGTGGCGGTAATGTATGGATTAAAATTTTTCCTGATAAACCGATTACAGCAAAACCTGCAGAAACTCGTATGGGTTCAGGTAAAGGTAATGTAGAATATTGGGTTGCGGTAGTTAAACCAAACAGAATTTTATTCGAATTAGATTATTTTGATAGAAATGATGCAGTTGAAGCTTTACAATTAGCAGCACAAAAACTTCCTATCAAGGTAAAAATTGTAGAACAACCTAAAGAAAAAGCATAAATAAAAAAAAGGAATATACAAATGAAACTAAGTGAAATGCGTGAAAAAACAATAGAAGAATTAAAAAGTTCAATAATTGATTTTAAAAAACAGTTGTTTGATTTAAGATTGCAAAAAGCAACTCATAAATTGGAAAACACAGCATTAATTTCAACAACAAAAAAATTAATAGCACAAGCAAAAACAGTAATAAAAGAAAAAGAGGTAAAAACTAATGCCTAAGAAAGAAAAACAAGGTGTTGTAGTAAGCAACAAAATGGAAAAAACAATAGTTGTAAAAGTTGCATCATACAACCCTCACCCTAAATACAAAAAAATTATGGAATCAAACAAAAATTACAAAGCACATGATGAACAAAATATTTGTTCTGAAGGTGATGTTGTAAAAATTATAGAATCAAAACCAATTTCCGGCGGGAAAAAATGGACTGTTCTAGAAGTGGTTGAGAAAGCAAAATAGGCTACGAAGAAAGAATAAGCAGTTTTTCTGTTATAATTTCTAATTACCTAAAACAACAAACAAGTAAAAAGGAACGTAAAAAATGATACAACAAGAATCAAGATTACAGGTAGCGGATAATACAGGTGCAAAAGAACTTTTATGCATACGTGTTATGGGAAGCTCAAACAAAAAATTTGCAGCAGTAGGTGATGTAATTGTTGCTACCGTTAAGGATGCAACACCAAACATGGCAGTTAAAAAATCAGAAGTTGTTAAAGCTGTTGTTGTAAGAACAAAAGCTGATATTAAAAGAAATGACGGTTCAGTAATCAGATTTGATGAAAATGCTGCTGTAATAATAAACAAAGATGGTAATCCAAGAGGAACACGTGTTTTCGGACCTGTTGCTCGTGAATTAAGAGATAAAAACTTTATGAAAATAGTATCTCTTGCACCTGAAGTTATATAAAGAAAAAACTATTTAAGTAATTAAGGAAGAAAATAATGGCAAAATCAACAAATAAAAAAAGTTTGCAAGTAAAAACCGGTGATAGAGTAATCGTAACAGCCGGAAAAGATAAAGGCAAAACTGGAAACATTAAAAAAACAAATCCTTCTGAATCAAAAGTAATCGTAGAAGGCGTAAATATGGTAACAAAAGCACAAAAACCAAATCCAATGGCCGGAATTCAAGGTGGATTAGTGAAAATAGAAGCACCTTTAGATTCTTCAAATGTGATGATTGTATGCCCTAGTTGCGAAAAACCGACAAGGATCAAGCACGATGTAGTCGAAGGTAAAAAAATACGTGTTTGTAAAAAATGTGGTGAACAACTGGATGTCTAGTGTGAGTTAGTTATTGTAAATTTATTTACAAATGAATTAATGACCTGAGATATCTTATTAAAAGGAAAGAGAAAATGACAGTAACAAAAAGTTTAAAAAAGAAATATGCAGAAGATGTAAAAAAAGCATTAAAAGCCAAATTTGGATATACTAATGATCATAAAATACCTAAACTTAATAAAATTGTATTAAATATGGGTGTTGGTGAAGCATCACACAATGCAAAAATTGCTGAAGCTATAGAAGCACAATTAACAAAAATTGCAGGACAAAAGTGTGTTGTAACCAAAGCTAAAAAATCAATCGCATCTTATAAATTAAGAGAAGGTATGCCGGTTGGTGCCATGATTACATTGCGTGGCGAAAGAATGTATGATTTTTTACAAAAACTAATTTGTGTAGTTTTGCCTCGTATTCGTGATTTCAGAGGAATCAGCTCTAAGAGTTTTGACGGTCGCGGAAATTATACATTAGGTTTAAAAGAACAGACACTTTTCCCTGAAATTAAATATGAAGAAGTTGATTTGGTTAAAGGAATGAATATTTCAATAATCACAACAGCAGAAACCGATGATGAAGCAAGAGCTTTATTAGCGGAATTAGGAATGCCTTTCAAAGGTATGAAGGGATAATTTAATATCCTTTCCATATATAAGAATGATAAATGAACAAAAAAGGAGAATTTCATGGCTAAAAAAGCGATGATGAACAAAGAAGCAAAACGTATGGAACTTGCAGCAAAAGGAAAATATCCAAAAGTTAGATTACACAACAGATGTAGTATTTGTGGCAGACCTCATGGTTTCCACAGAGATTTTGGCTTATGCAGAATTTGTTTAAGACAAATGGCTCACAAAGGTTTATTACCTGGTGTAGTTAAAGCAAGTTGGTAAGATTTTATATCTTTTATTTAATAATATAAAATATCTTCACCATACTGCTAAAAAATTTTAGTAAGTGGTAGCAGACCGGAATTTTTCCGGTAAAGTAATAAGGAAAATTAAAATGAATACTGATCCAATAGCAGATATGTTAACAAGAATTAGAAATGCAAATATGGTTTCTCATGAAACTGTTGAAATGCCAAGTTCTAAACTAAAAATCGAACTAGCTAAATTATTAAAAGATGAAGGTTATATCGTTGATTATTCTACAAAACAAGAAGGTAAGTTCGCATTTTTGACAATTGTTTTAAAATATGACGAAAAAAATAAACCGGTTATAACAAATTTACAAAGAATTTCTAAACCAGGTTTAAGAAACTATTCAAAGTTCAAAAATTTACCTCAAGTATTTGGCGGATTAGGAATAGCTATTATTTCTACAAGTAAGGGTTTAATGACAGATAGAAAAGCTCGTAAAGAAAAAATCGGGGGCGAAGTTCTTTGCTACGTTTGGTAGTAAAATTTTTCCACAATAATAAACAAATAAATAAAGTATGTAATCAGGTTCAATTGACAGAAACGCCTGATAAGAAAAGGAGAATAATTATGTCACGTATAGGTAAATTACCGATAGAAATTCCGCAAGGAGTTGAAGTTACAATAAATGGACAAACTATAACAGCTAAAGGACCACTAGGCTCTGAAATAGTTGAAGTAAGAGAAGAAATTATTGTTAAAAAAGAAGATAATAAAGTAGTTTTGACAAGACGCGATGAAGAAAGAAAAACAAGAGCTCTTCATGGTCTTTCCAGAACTTTGGTAGCAAATGCTATTAATGGTGTAAAAGATGGTTTTGTAAAAAAACTAGAACTTCAAGGTGTAGGGTATCGTGCATCTATGCAAGGAAACATATTAAATATGCAATTAGGCTATTCTCATCCGGTTAATATAGAGCCACCAAAGGGAATTACGATTACTGTAGAAAATAATACAAGTATTACTGTAAAGGGATCAAATAAACAAACAGTAGGTGATGTTGCAGCAGCAATTCGTTCAAAAAGACCTCCTGAAGTATATAAAGGAAAAGGTGTTCGCTATGAAGGTGAATATGTTAGAAAGAAAGCCGGGAAAGCAGGCAAAAAATAATAAGTAAATAAATGTAGTAGCCCATATAAACCCTTAGTTTTTCTAAGAAGGTTTGGGTAAAGGAGAAAAAATGATTAAATCAGAAAACAAAAAAGTAAAAGTTCAAAAAAGACATACAACAATAAGAATTAAACTTTCAGGCACAACAGAAGCTCCAAGATTAGCTGTGTATAGAAGTACAAAACACATTTATGCCCAATTAATTGATGATGTAAAAGGTGTTACAATTGCTTCAGCATCAAGTATAGATAAAGAGCTGAAAGAAAAATTGAGTCACGGCGGGAATATTGAATCAGCAAAAGCAGTTGGTGAAGCAATTGCTAAAAAAGCCTTAAAAGCCGGTGTTAAAAATGTTGTATTTGACAGAGGCGGATTTTTATATCATGGAAGAGTTGCTGCATTAGCTGATGCTGCAAGAGAAGCCGGATTAAATTTCTAGAAAACTTTTGTTGTACGTAAAAAACAGTTGACGTAAAATTATGTTCTTGGTATGCTAAGCATAGCTGAAATTTTAAAACTTAATAGATAGCAAAAATTTGCGCTTGTAGCTCAGCAGGTAGAGCACTCCCCTTTTAAGGGATAGGTCGCGCGTTCGAATCGCGCCAAGCGCAAATTTTTCATGTCAAAAATTGCATAATATAAAACCAGTGAGAAATTATTTCTCACTGGTTTTATATTAAAAGGAATTGTGTTTATTTTAGTGGGGTTTATTTCGGACATTTGAAGTGTTTTCCGACCGCCTGTGTTTTAGTGTTTATGCCAGCTTGAGGCTGATTTTTGCGGATTGACTGTATTTACCGGAATTACCGGTTATTTACCAGAAAAGTGCATGTTTTTTTCAGGAATATTTTTACTAATTAGCCTGAAGTATTGGACTAGTCTATATCTGAGGCACCGGGCAAAAACCGGTAATTTTTATGCAAGTTGAATCGGTCGGAAACAAGCAGGAAGTTAGTCGGAAGTTCAAACACAACTGCAATCTTTCCAAAATAAACAATTTTTAAGTACAAAATTTTAAAAAGTTTTCTCAGAAATAGTGCTTTTTCAGTCAACTATTTGTATAAAAATACAAGCTAAGCATGTCATAAATCTCATTTTTAAGCTCTTGAAAATCTTTTCCTTGCCGCCAAATTTTCTCTGCTGCAATTTCATACAAAGATTGAGTAAAAGCAAAATTCTGAAAAACTCTTCGCACTTTATAATATGCAACTCTGATTGTCCGCATTTCAAGTTCTGTATGTTTTTGAATTATTTTTTTAGATTTTAATTTTTTATTCGAAACAAAGACTTTGTTTTTATAAAAATACAAATAAATTTTTATATCATATAAAGCTCTAATTGCAGGTATTTTAGGATTTTTCTCAAAGTGTATATTTAACTCTTTAAATTGTTGTCTAAAAATTTTATCCCTAAAATATCTATAGAAATTCCCAACAACAGTTTTGCTAGACTCTACAAGTAAAGTCGTTTTCAATGCAGGAATATCAGCACAAAAGCATTTGGCAATCATATCAATTTCTTCTTTTGTATGAAACTGAAAAAATAATGGCAAGTCTAATTTTTTAGTTTCGTTTTTAATATAAAAATAAATTCCGTTTTGAAGTTGCAAGACTTTTTCTTCGATCAATTCACCTAAAACTTGTTGCAGGTTATCACAATTCAAAATCGGTTCAATTTCTTCAAGAGTGAATTTGTTCAACCTTTTTGCCAGTTTTAGAATTTTATCACGCATTTATAATTCCTTGTAAAATTTCTAATGTAATCAAATCCAAATTGTTCATTTTTGCGATATTTTCTGCTTTATTAATCAATTTAACTAACTGCCGGAATTGATTAAATTTTGAAGCGATAAAAGTTAGTGCTTCTTCACTAAAATTCACTTCCGACAATTCTTTTACTATTTTTATCACATCATTTTTGTCAAAAGTTTCAAATTTTAAAACACAAAGTAATCTGTCATAAATGTGTTTATGCCGTTTTAATTTTTGCTCCGCCAAATTCATTCCGACTAAAATTATTGGGATTCCGATTTTGTCATGCAAATCCCGAACAACTTCAATTGCAGAAGCGTTATTTAGGAGAAAATCTATTTCATCTATTACAAGAATTTTTAGATTGTATTTTAATTTTTCTTCAATTTGTTTAAAAAGTTGTGCGGATTGATAATATGGGATTTCGTCAAGTTCTTCAACAATCTCTGACAATAACCATCGACCTGACATTTTATAGTTACAGCGGATGTAAATAGCATCATTATTTGTAACCCCCCATAAGATTGTCTGCGATTTTCCCAGCCCATAATCACCATAAACCAAAGCCATTTTAGGTAAATTCGGCGGAGCATTTTTAAGTGTGTCGGTCAATTCAATGAATTTTTTCACATTTTTAGTAATAATAAACTTTTTATTCATAAATTGATTTATACTCCTCGCTTTCTTTGTAATTTTTTAGCCAATTCCTGTCGTTTTGATTTGTGCAGCCTTGTTGCATTAAATATTCATATTTTTCAAAATTGGTTTTGAATATTTTGGTTGGAGTTAATTTTAGCGGAGGCGGAAGCGTCGCTTCCGCCTCCGCTAAAATAACATTATTATCAATTTCAGTTTCAATAAATTTCAATTCTTCTTTCGGTAAATATTTTCCAATTTCTTTCAATGTTTTATTTTTTAACTTTTTCTGTCTTTGTATTTTTTGCTTAAATTCTTCTATATCTTTCACTTCGCCAAGGTGATATGCCATCGGGTGAATGCTTTCAACTCTTTTCGCGATGCAGATAAATTGATTTTTGATTGAATAAACTCTTATTGAAGTTAAATCAAATAAACTGTACTTAATTATTCCTTTTGTTTTTAAGCCATATAATTTTTCCGACCAGTAAAAAGTATTTAAAAATCTGATTCCGTTTCGATAAATTGTTTTAATCTCCTGCGACATCATTAGATAATCTAGTTTTGAAATATCGATTTTAATTTTTTCTCTTGATTCAAATACTTGTTTTATCTTTTTATTTCTATCATTCGGGCAAGGCTGAGAATGTTTAAACTCAAGCCAAGTATCAAGAAGTTTTTTTACTTCTTCAATTGTTGGGACATAGTTCGGTTTAAAATATTGCGTGTGAAATTTTTCATTCCTCTTAAAATGTGCGGGTTTATTTTCAATATTGGAGCCTGAATATGTTGGCAACAGTTTTTCAAAGCTTTCTTGAAATTCAAGGAAAAACCTTTCAATAACTTTTGCTCTAGCGTTATATGGTTTTGCAAAAACCGTTTTTATTCCAAGCTTTGCATACAAACCCTCAAATCCGCTTTCTTGAAAATCGGTTTGTGTAAAATATTTAGCCTTGAAAGCTCTACCGTTATCCTGATAAACAATTTTTGGAATATTTTGTAAATTGATTATCGAATTTCTGAGGGCGGAAGCTATGCTTTGCGTATTTTCCTCAAGCATAATTTCATATCCGCAAAGATAACTTGACTTCCAATCCAAAAATCCTATTAAACTTGCCCTGCAAGGTTTTCCTGTGAATGGATTTTGTACTAAAAATGCCAATTTATGTCCATCGGCGACTAACACATCACCAACATTTAGCTTTGAAATGTCACGATTGATAAAAGGTTCAACGTTGTCTTTCAAGGCTTTTTCTCCATCTCTTGCCAAAGTCCAAATGTCAAAATGATTATCTCTGAACCAATTTGCATACCGCCTGAAGGTTATATCCGAAACTTCTACAGGCTCTGTCCTCGCTAAAATATGTTTTGTGATAGAAATTGCCTTGCCGACGGAGAATTTGTTCGGATGCAGAAGAATTTTTAAGAAAATTTGTTTTTCAAAATCAGTTAATATTGTTCTGAATTCTGTCGAATAATTATATTGGGGCAAAAGCAGATGATAATCAGTTGTGTTCCCGAGCTGTCGCTTCCAACGCTCTAAGGTTCCGATTGAAACTGTTCCAAGTTTTGAAAAAATATTTTGGTATAATAATCCAGTGTTGTAAGTATCCAAAAACTCTTTGTCCGCTTTAGTCTTGAATCTTTGCTCTGTTCTGAACTTTTGCCATTCACGGATTAAATCCAGTCTTGCAAGTGCAATTTCATTCGCTTTATCAGGAAGATTTTGTTGAGGCCGCAAAGGAATCAAAGCCGTGCAGGTTGAATGTAATTTGGTTGCATTATTTAAAAACTTTTCCTGCAATTCAGGTTCTATACTTGATAAAAGAATTTCAAAACTCATTCCTCCCTGAACTTTTATTTCTCTGGTTTGATATTTTGATTTAGAAAGCCTAATTGCACGGGTGCTGACACATTTTAACTCTGCTAGTTCTTTGATTGTTATGTATTTGTCCATACTCACAGATTAACTCTGAATGTCAAAAATAGTAGGAAAGGAGGAAAAGATTTATCATTCCGACACAGTATCAAAAAAACGAAAAAGTTATTTATTCTCGCCGCAACATCTTTTATATTTTTTACCACTTCCGCAGGGGCAAAGTTCATTTCTGCCGATTTTTTTAATATTATTGCTTATTAAATAATTATTGGCTCTTCTTTCTTTTTGATATTCAACATACTTATAAATTTCATTAAGTTGGGACTGATTTAAGTCAGTTTTTTTATATTCCCTAAAATTTATATCATATAACTTATCATTAAAATCATAATAAGCATCAATTCCTATTGAGCTATCAGAATTCATTATATATAAATTTGAATACCTTAATTTATCAATTTCATTAATATTATTATAATTTATACCTTTTTGAATGCAAATTAGGGTAAAATCATCAGTATAAAAAGGAAGTATTGTATTCGTATTTCGTTGTTTTTTTAAACAATAATCTATTTTTTGTGCAAAATCTATCCTTTGATTTCCGTCGCAGTTTAATATTGATGAAATAGCATTAACGCAATACTTTTCAGATGCGTAATTTGCAGCATTAATAAGCTCTTGTATTCTATCTGGAATACCTTGAGATGGTTTTTCTACACGGTTTTTGGAAACTATTTTTTGATAGTAATTATCAATCTGGTCAGAAAAAGAATTGAAAGACATCTTTTCTTTTTCTTTTAAAATCATGTGACTATAAGCATTATATTTTATATATAAGCCTAAATGATCAATCTCATCATCAAATTCAGCATTAGTTTTTAAAGCATCAACTCGATGATATAAAAAATGGAAAAATTGAGTAGGATTATTTTTGAAGAAGTCCGAAAATACCAATAAATCATCCATTGACAATGACCAGACCGGATAATCTGGCAGTTCATATCCTAAAGGCTTTAGCAAATGACTTTTAGCCGTAAAATGAGTAAATTCATCCAAAGAGACTGAGCAAATAGTAATATTCTTAAAATCTTTAAGATTTAATTCTGTTATCACGCTATGTTCTTGATTGCAAATTTTTATACTTTTATCTTTAGTAAAAGTATTTAGGAAAAACTCACCTTGTTTTACTGGAGCTGCCAAAAGAGCATCTATAGATTTTTTAAAAGCCCTAAAATCGTAGTTTGGTGATGTTGGAGAAAATGAGCCTGCTTTAATTTCTAAAATAATAAGTTGATTATCAAATATAATAAGAGCGTCATTTTCTCGCCAATCTTTTTTTGTTGGGTTTTTGAGATAGGTTCTAGAAAATACATTTCTATAAATTTTTGCTTTTGGCATTATATTCTGAAATAAGTTTACACAATAACTTTCCGAAGACTCTTGTTGTTTTTCATTCCAAGCATTGGCATATTCCGGTTCTAATTTTATTAGCAGTCGTCTTATGGTACGATATAAATTATCAAATAATACATTTTGGTCAAAGCAATAGTATTTATTTTCAATTTTGATAAATGGACGTTTTTTCGTTGATAAAGTATTTAAAGGTGTACCAGCATACTCTCCTGCCAAAAAGAATTCTTCTTCACCTATTCCATATGATAGGCAATCTAATAGTTTATTTGGAAAACCTGTAATTTTCTGAACATCAAATAAATCAAATCCAAAAGATTTATTATAAAATTCTGTTGCTACTTCGCGAGCTTCGTCAGGCATATTTTCTGGAGCAACATCAGGATATTTTTCCATCATTTCTTCGGTTCTTTTATAAATATCACCTAATCCAAAAATAATAGATTCAGCAACTTTCTCAATTCCATCTACAAATTCATTTATAGATAGACAGAATAATTTTATAAATATATCATTATGCAAGCCTAACAAATTTTTTAAGTAATCAGATTCAAAGCAAAAATAACGTTTTCCCGAAATATTAGACCAAATTAATTGAGCTTGAATGTACAAATGAGCTTCTTTAAAGGACATTGAACCATGTTTATCCCTATTGTAAGCATAATTTGCAATATGATATTCTGAGTTCACTTTGTCATATAATTTTTGAATTTTTTCATACAATATTTCCCAATTTGTCTCATTAAACTCTTCTATTTGAATCATTTTTGTAATTGGCAAAGCTTTATCGGACATTAAAATACTTTGAGTATAGCTCAACATCTTTAATACGATATTTTCTTCATTTGTAAAATTTACTGGAGATGATATTTCTTTATTTATATCCCGAACGAGAATCATGCCAGCCATAGAATACCCATGTTTTAATAAATGTAAGGGGTTAAATGAAGTTATGAGTTCTCTGATTTCTATTACTAATGATTTTATATCTTTAATAATCTTAGGGTATTCTTCTGCAAAAGCCTGCATTAATTGCTCATGCTGTTCAGGGGTTTTTGTGGGGATGAACTGCAATATATTATCATATCTTGCAATTTTAAAAATACCAAAATCAACCACTTCATCGGCTTTTACAGTTTTAGGTCTATTTTGTTTTATCTTTTTACTTTTTTGCATACATTCCCTCTTTGATATTTTAAATCAAAGAAGATAAATAAAATATCAAAGAGCAAAATTTATTACATCTTGTAATGTCTAAAAGGAGAGTTATAATTGGAATGCGAAGGAGTTTTTATGAAGAAAGAAACGAGAGAAAAATTTAAATTGCTTGAACAAAAAATGGAAAAAAGTCCCAATAAAAATAAAAGTCATTTTTTATACAGAAGGGAACGGATGATAAGATATAAACTTCTTTTCAGAGAAATCTCACAGAAACAAATTGCAAAACACTTAAAACTAACA
The DNA here is from genome assembly GCA_964391675.1 of uncultured Muribaculaceae bacterium. Taxonomy (GTDB): domain Bacteria; phylum Cyanobacteriota; class Vampirovibrionia; order Gastranaerophilales; family Gastranaerophilaceae; genus CAYMMX01. Next base: position 12,044 of record CAYMMX010000016.1, read on the forward strand.
GAAAGCTACATTACCCGACTAATAACCGGCGAACGTTATAACCAAAACTTTGAAATGTTTCTGAAAAACAATCTTGAAATTCATTATTGTTTTATTTAATCAGGAACGGATAAATCAAAAATCATAGATTTGATTTGTTTTTTATTATCAGATAAAGCTACACTTTGTCGTTCAAAAAAGGTAGTCATTTCATCGATATTGTTAAATCTGTTTTCAACTCTAATGTTATTTATTTTTGATTTTTTATCCTCAGGAGTCCATTTTTCGCACCAATACCACCCAATCAAATAAATTCCATATTTGTAGCCATTATCCGGATTGAGGTATAAATCTACCAACTGCTCTTTAATAGATGCTCTTAATTCAGTATGCCAACAGCCTTTTACTTCTATTAATGTTGTTGCCGTATTATGTTCATCCAAGATACAATCAATTTTTATATCAACATTTTGATTACCTGACCCGCCTGTTTTAGGTTGGATTTGAACTTCTCTATTAATTAAGACATATTTTAATTTTTTCTTTAATTCTCTTACAATTTCATCGCTTAACGCGGTTTCTTCTTTAGGTGTCAAAATAATATTATGTCCATTTTTAGTTTCATTCCAAACTCTAATATAAGTGGCATCTTGTCTGAATTCAATTTTAAGTTTTTCTAACGTTTCGATTACAACATCAAATAAATGTTTGTTATTATATATAACTCTTTTATCTGTATGTAAAATAAGTTCAAATAAATCGTCTAAACCAATATATTTGTATATAATTTCTGTATAATTCCTTTTTGTTCTTTCTACCCAAGAATTATTAATTTTTATATTAGAATTATTTTTAATATATTCAAAGAAATCTAAATATCCACTATTTATTGCATAATTTGATATACTATTCCTAAAATCTGTTATTTCATGTCTCGGTGTTACAAATCCATCAGCGAAAACATCTTCTGAAGCTGGATAATATTGTTCTAAAATTATATAAATTTGTGCAAGTTCAATTTGATTAAATTTAGGTTTTATGCTATCCGGATAATTTCTAGTGATAATACAAGAATCTTTTGCCAGTTTTTGAAAAAAGATTTTTGCAAAGGTTTCATCCTGAGGTAATAATTCTTTATAAACATTAAAACTACTGCTTTCATAATGTGTTAATAAATAAGCAGATAAAGCTTTTAAATTTGATGAGATTTCTTCTTTTTGTATAAGTTCTTCCAGGTATAGTCTAGTATTTGCATCATTTTTGATTACCAGATATTTTGCAATATGTTCAAAAAGAGCTAATCTTATATCACTTATTTCTAATTCTGAAAGCATTTTTAATCTTTCCAACAATAGCAAATTAAGATTTTCATTTTCTATTTCATAAAAACTTTTTAATAAGTCAAAATAAGTTTCATATGCTCCATCAATTAAAATGTCGATTATTTTTCCCATTTCTGCAATAAATTCAGCTTCTTTTAATTGCAACAGAGTCGAAAGAATATCTTGTTTAAGTTTTTCCTGTTTTTCATCGTTGCTATAAATATGATATTGTATTAAAAAAATCAATGATTTTTCAATTATATTCGGATTATTATTAATTAAGCTATTAAATTTTTCAATGTCATTGTTCAGTAATAATACGAATGCAGGTGCAAATAAAAGTTCTTGAAATGGATAAATAGTGTTTGTTGTTAATTTTTTAATTTTAGTTTCATTGCTAACTTGCTTATACTTTAAGTTATACGTGGCTATCTCTATTAATAAATTCTTTTCATCTTGGGTAAAAAGTTGCCATCCATCCATTAATTGTATGTCGATAGGAATAGAATAATTATAGGTTTTGCCATCATTTTTTATAAAGTTTAAAGCGTAAACTATATTGTTCCAAGCTGCAGCATTTTTATAGTTTAAGAAATTTTTAATTTCTTTTTTAATTCCACCTATTGGGGTTTTTCCAGAAAATTCCCTATAGGCATCATTTATTTTCTCGATAATATTTTCAAAAAAGTCTTTAACATTATCAATTAAACTTTTTAAGTGGTATTCATGGTACGTAATTTTTTTCTTTTTTATTGCCTCTATAATATCTTTAGTAATGTTTTTTATAAAGAATTTTATTTTATTAGCATTAATAGTAATTATTGAAAGGATGGAGCAATACAAAAATAGTTCCCACATAAATTTTTTGCATTCGGTGTTTTTTATTTTCAAATATTGATTCAGTAAAAATAATGTATCAGTTTTGTTGAAAAACCAACGATAATAAGAAAAATAAAGCTTATCTGACATATTATTTTCAAACATTTCAAAATAACAATCAAAAATTTTATATTTATCTTTTTTACTTAACTGTTCAACATATTTATGTAAAATAGACCTAGTTTTGCTTAAATCGTGACACCCAATGGATTTGTTCAAGGTTTCACAAAAATATTTTAAATCTGGTTCAATATACAATTTTTCACTTAATTCTTCAATTAATTTTTCTCTAAAATAATTGTGAATATATTTTTCTTCGCTCAATAAAGGAAAGATTAATTCGTTAAATATTAGTTGGAATTTTACATTATCTTTAATTATATTTTCTGCATCTAAATCTTGGTAAAATCTTTCGCTTAGATTTTGCTCAAAAATTATGCCAATATTTTCTAAAGAAATATAACTCGGTAATAATATATTTAATAATTCGGCAAGTAATCGGCTTTTATTCTCAATATTTTCAACAAAGAAAGTTTCTAAATTTTGTTCTATAAGACTTAATTTTTCTGTAATATTGAAAAAACTAAGGAAATATAATGCCATATTTCTGCAAGCTACACTTCGATTTTTATCCACCACAATTTCAAAAATTTTGTCTGCATGTATTTTATATTCTTTTAGTACCAAGTATTTTATTGCTAAAGCAACGACATAGGAATCAGCATCATTTAAAAGTTCTAAAATCTGTGATTCTACAACCTCTTGAGGAAGTTGAATTTTACTTAAAATATCAGATAAGGAATGTCTACCCAGAGCAGAATTTTCTTTAATTAATTCAAAAAACTTTTTAAACATTTTTTTGTTTTTTTCTAAATCTGAAAAATTAACAATGCTTATTAATAATACTTCTGGGTCTTTAATTAGCAGTTCTTCAAAGATTTCATTATTTTTTTCTGCTAACCAACTTACCATATTAGAAAATTGAGGAAGGATTTTATCATATTCATCAAATATTAAATTTTTAAAATTGCTATATAAATTGTTTTCTAAAATAAAGTCTGCAGTCAAAAACTCTTGATAAGTTTTTTGTATAAAATAAACATTATCAGTTTCACCTGTATAAAGTCCTGTGTTTAAAACTTCTTCAACATTACCAACAGGGATAGATAATTTTGTAATGTTCATAATATTTCGAATATCAGATGAATATTTTTGCAAATAAAGTTTTTCAGTAATATCAAATTCTGTTTGTTCTGTAATATATGATATAAATTGCTTATTAGAAAAAGTCATTAATGTAGCAATAATAGTAGAAATATAGTATCTTTCATTAGCATTCAATATTCCTTTCCTGTTGGCACAAAGTTCTTGACATAGTTTTAGGGATATGTCTTGGTATATTTCATATTTACTTTTGTTTAATATTTCAGGATATTCATTAATTATATAGAGAGCCGTAATAGGAGTTTTTAACTCTTCTCTTAAAGGTAATTCTTGGTAGAACCTATCTTTGTTAATATTTTTTTCATCAAGGACCAAATTTATATCATTAATATTCAAAGGCAAAAATTTATAAGTTTTTACATTAATAAATTCTTCTTCAATTTGAGCCACTCCAGTAGTAGAAATATTATTAAGTGCTATTTCATAGATTTTTGCTGATTTCCCATTTTTGTTTGCTTTAGATGTTTTTTGATATTTTAATTTTTTTAGTTCTGCCCATAAATATTTAGGAAAAACGACTGTCCTACATGCAATTCTTAAATGAATTTTTTCTAATGGTAGAGTTGTCAATTCATCAATTAAAACATCTACCAAATTTGAAAAAATCAGGTGTCCTTCATCAAAACTGTCAAGTAACAAAAAGGCTTCACTTTTGTTCTTGATTTCTTGTTTAAATTCAACTAATTTGGTTTTTAACCAATTTTCGCTTGATATACCTTTTAGATTGATCAGTTTACAAGGTATATTTTGTGCTTTCAAATCTTTTTCTTCCTGAAGTAAGCAAGTAGATTTGCCCAGGGCGGCATCTCCAAGCAAAATTAGAACATGTTCGTTCCTTAAATCAGCCAATGTGAAATTCTTCTCTTTGAAAGTATTTGTATGTGAAAAAGAATAATTATTGATTATGTCTTCTTCATACGGAATCCAATATCTTTCCCAATTATAAATTTTTGGAGAATTTGAGCTCATTCTTATCCTTTGAATAATTAAATTTATAGCTTTTATTCTAATACTTAATTAGCAAAGAATCAAAACTTATTAAGAAAAATAGCCTACTTAACTCAAAAACTTTTACAATTTATTTAAACTCTTTTTAAACGGCATTTAAGGGATATTTAAAAGCCGTTTAAAAATTTACTTCACCTACAATGAACTCTGTATCTGCATTACAAATTTTTTGAAGCCAATTTAATGATTCAAGTCGTGTCACATTTACTTCCGGCATCAAAAATACAACAATATCAACATCAAAAGTTCCGGCAAGTATAATTAATTCGCCTAAAGCTTCAGGATAGTCATCTTTTGATGCAAAAAATAGAATATTTCGCTCGGTAATTTTTTCCTTGCCTGTAATGCAGAATGGTATATCTTTTAACGGCTTTTGAATCTTAATCCCTATCGATTCGCCGATAAATTTCACATTTTCAATAATGTACTTGTACAAATCTTCAGTCCCGCTAAATTTCTGCTCAATCTTAAATGTCTTAACCTCAGTCATAACAATATCCTCCTTGTTTTATACTGCTCCTGTAGAGTTTGCTAACACAAACTCTTACGTCGCCATCGTTAAGTTCGCCCTGTTCGCAT
>CAYMMX010000017.1:0-15313 GCA_964391675.1 uncultured Muribaculaceae bacterium
CTAGGAGTTCTTTAATAGTCTTTGTTTTCTTGTTCGGCGTGCCTTTTAGCCTACCACCTGTCTTAATCCCTTTAGCCATAACTCTATTATAACATTATGAGCGTTTGTCTATATTATCTACTTTTAGATAAGTTTTGTTTTCCAGATAAATTATAAGATAAACTATCTTTAGTCATTACAATAGGGTTTATTTTATGATGTTTGAAAATATCAATAATTATTCGCTTGTAATATGCTTCCATCTTTAGCCCCAAATAAACATTAGAAGGCATCATCGGCATATTAAATAATCTTTCTTCTTTTGAATTCATGATTAATCTATATTCATTTTCATATTGCCAATCAATAAATTTTTGCAATACAAGACAGAATCCAACTACATATTTTAGCTGAATTTGACTGTAATTTATATTTAAAAAATTTTCCGCATAAATAACTGGATGCAACATTCTCATAAAGTCATCATATTGCAAATCCCTATCAGAAATATCATATTCCACGCAGAATCCTTTATGATTATCTGCATAATGACTCCACATAAGAATATTTTTATAATCATCTGAAAAACAAGATAATAATGTCTTTTCAGATTGAAATTTGTTACTGATTTCATCAATATAATTTTTTTGAAGTTCATTTATACATTCAAGAAATTGCTGATTTTTTAGTGCATCTTTTGAGGAACTAAGAACATTAATCATTACTTCTTCAGGGTCTTCACCATTATTAATGCGTTCTAAAATTTCTGATTTTGCTTTAATGTCAATATTTTGCAAATATTTATCTTTATTTTCAATAAATAAATTTTTTCTGTTCTCATACCAATTTATACACATTGCACAGTCAAAAGGGTCATTGAATTCTATTGGGGAATTCAGGTATATTTGATTATTCTCAAGGTTGGTTAAATTATGTTCGGTTACTTTGCAATACTTATATATTTTTTTTGGTAAATGTAAGTTTTTATAAATTATTGCATTCTCAAATTGCGTAGAATCCTTTGAGCTTAAAAGCATTTCTCTATATTTTTTTTTCCAGTCATTCATAAATTTACCTTCTGAGTTAAAGGACATTAGTAATTAATGAGCTAAAATGCAGGACAAACCCATCAATTTGTTGCATTATTTTAAAAATCCTAACTTGTAAATCATCGGACGCATTTTGTCCGCAAGAATTTTATACAATTCCTGAAATTCTTTTAAATCATCTTTCATATATTCGTTTAATATAGCTTTTATCTGATACCAACCGCAATCCCAATTCATTACTTGATATTCGGGATGCTCTGTATCAAACATTTCACGATATTTAAAAGACTTTCTTGTAAGCTCAATGGCTTTATTCAGGACCGCTTGAGCTTCCTCAGATAACGTTCTTTCTTTTAACAGCTCATAAACATATCGGTCTTTTGAAACCCTTGCATCGTTGTAGGTATAATCAAAATTATGCTCATTTGCTAAGTTCATAATTTCATCTTTAGACATATAGAAAAATTCATTTTTTATATTCCATAATTTATTTTTATAGTCAATATTTTTAAGAGAAGTCTGATTACTTGCTTGCCCTCCTCCAAAATGAAATAGTGAATAAACTAAAGAATCCCATTTATAAACATCCCAAAGCGGGTTATCCTCATCAGGTTGCATATATTGGTCATTTTGGTTTACCCATGTTAAATCTATAACTTTTCTTGCGGCTAAAAGGGAGCAACATCTAAATATATTTTCTTTCGTTACAGATAAGCCATGTCCTTTTGTATAGCAACTTGTAAACATTGCAACGCCAACAGGATTTTCTCTCACATTATTACTATCATTAAAGAAATATCCAATGGCATTTTCAGTAAGTGAGCCTATCATTGTTTTACCTGAAGTTTTTACATTAAGTGCCGATGTCATTTGAGGAGCATCAAAGGTTTTACATTTATCTGTAAATTCCCTAACCCATTTGCTTGCAGGTTTGCTATTATCTAGGTTATATATTTCTTTAGACTCTAAGACAATAATTTCTTCCTGTTCATCGCCATCTGTATCAATAACTGAATATTTAAAATTATTTTTATCTTGCGTTTCGCCTGCATTCCATACAGAAAAAGAAATGCTCCAATTATTTGCTACATCTGAAAAATGCGAAGCATTAAATAACACACCATTTTTAAAATCAAAATTATTCAAAAAATATTCTCTGAATTTGTCAAAACTTGAACCACAAAGAAAACCAGTTGGTGAAAATAATCCCAAGGAAACATTGCTTAGTTTAAAATGGTTTTTTAATGATAATATTCTATAAATAAACTGTGCATAGAGATTTTCAGTGCAACGCCCCATCTTAGCATTTTTCATCAATTTGTTGGTTTTAGATTTTGCACAGCCTTCTTTACTATCAATATTGCCCCCTTTGTTGCCTGCCGTAGCATAAGGTGGATTTATAAAAAATATAATTGGTTTATCTTGGTCTAATGCCTCAAATAATTTCGGAGGTAATTTACTGCCAAAAAGATTTGATATTTCATCATTTAAAAAATCAAATACAAATTTTGTAGCTTCGGTATTATACCGACTTCCGCAATCAAGTTCCGCCTGTTCTAATGTGCTTGCGTAGAGTTCTTTAAACGTGTAATCTCTTGTTAAGTTTCCAGTTCCCCATGCACAATCCCACACGACATACTTTTCTTTCCAATCTTCGCCAAATTGTTCTGAAAGCATTTGATGTGCATAATCTGTAAAAATCGTAGGAGTGTAAAATTCTCCGCTTCTTCTTCTTTTTGTATCTTCAATTAAGCGGTCTGAAATCTCTGTAAACTTGTTTTTTTCTTTTGGGGTATATTCTTTTTCAAAATGAGAGAAGAACGCCTCAAAGGCTTTGCCGTTTATCTGATATTGATTGTTGCCACATACCAACAAATTAGGATTATTAGGATGCTTATAACAATTATTTTTGTCAATGATTGAACTTATAAATATTCCAACTAAATCATTAGGTAATATTTTTTCAGAATTTTTTATAACTTTTGATACGAAATAATCAAATATACCTGCAATGTTATGCTCTGTAACCCTTACCAATCTTACTGTGTTTGTCGCAATTTCACTAATTTTATGTGCTACATCCTTAAATGAAAAATCGTCATTTATATCCCATACAAAAGGATTGATTTGTTCATCTTTTGCTATTTTCATGACCAAATCAGGATTTTTTGAATGAGCTTCGCTAGGGGCAATTTTCCAGTCTGTATCTTCATCCAAGTAACTTAATAAAGGGTTTGTATGCATGACAAAAACTTCATTTTTATCACCTATCATCAACACATTTGGTAAAACTTGCCCATTTACTTCAAATTTTTTCAAATAATATATAACTTGGATTAATATTTTTGCCCTTGATACCTCATTTTTAAGCTCTTCATCAAACTTGTATTCAATAATAAGTTTTAGAAGTTTTCGTTCAATTTTTCCGTTTATATTAATTTCAAGATTTTTTTCAATCAATCCATCACAAGCATAAGGATGCTCGATTATCTCATCATCCTTCAAAAAATACATCGAAATACCTTTATTATAGGTATCTTCAACTTCTCTTTCTTCTCTTGCTTTAACTATTTCAGTATAAAATTTGCTCTTGACCATGTTATTACTTCAAGTTTTCCTGTTCTTTTTAAAGAAAATACATTCAAACTTTATATTATCCCAAGTCGTACTGTAATAACTCAACTAAATACAGTATAGTTTTATGTAATTTGGATTTTGTCTTTTCTACCATGAAGTTATCGCTTGTCTTATAAGCGGAGGGAATTTCATGGATAATAAAAAACTATTAGGGAAAAGAATTAAAGAATTGAGAAAACGCAAGGGTTTAAAACAAGAAAAACTTGCGGAGCTTGTCGAGCTTGAACCAACTTCTATCAGCAATATTGAAAATGGTTATAATTATCCATCATTTCAAAATTTGGAAAAAATTATTAAGGTCTTAAATGTATCGTTTACAGATGTTTTTGAGTTTGCACAACATCAGGGGGAAAAGGATTTGCTATCTGAAATAAATAATATGCTAAGTAGCAATCCTAACAAGGTACAAGATGTTTATAAGATAGTCAAGGCATTAGTAAAGTAGCAGACATGCCTGCCTGCTACAATAGTTTAGACTTATTTTCAGATTATTTGTATCTGTGAAAATGACTTTTGCCGTAGTTAGTTTCTGTGTTGCTAAGATAAAATCCTGTGCAGTCTAACGGTTCATCCTGCGGAGGTTCTTCTTCCTTTTGTTCCCCTCCCCCAAAATATAAGCCGTCTATGCTGTAAAGACCATCATAATCGAAAAATTCCTTTAATAGTTTTAAAAATTTCTTAAACATTTTGTTTTCTCCTTATTATAATTATACCTTTTGACCTTCATCAACCGAAAAATCATTAATATTCAGGTGATTATAGGTGAATATGTAATCCAATGTCTTGAAATCGCCATTTATGGCACTCTCGATATTGAAAAAGCTATTTATTTTATATTCGTGTCCGTCAACGATTAATTTCTTGTGTTCCTTGTCAATACTGTACCTACCTGCCCTTACAGGAGCCGTTTTATTGCCCTCGAAAAGGTTTCTAGGTGTATTTGTACCATCCGACTTAATAACTTCACTCGTGGGGCGTGCTGGCATGCCCGCCTCTTGCGCTGTTTGATTGATTTTTAGGTTATCTGAATAGTTAAACATTTTATCCTCTATTTTTTGTGCAATATCTGAAATAATAGGTCTTACCTAATACCCTTTTTTAAAACCGAATAGGCTTAAATTCAATAAATATAAAGGTTCTATTCGGTTTTCATTGAAGTCCGAATGAAATTCAATAGTAATAGGGTTTTAGGCTGATTTGGTTATTTTTTAGGGGGTATGACCGTATATATTCTATTTTTCGTATTGCCTCCGCCTTGAATATAACCATCCATTTCAAGCATTTTCAGGGCTTTTTTAACGGCTGATTCTTCCTCAAAAGCCTCAACAAGTTCTTTGCGTGTCAACTCCGTTTTGGACTTGGTTTTAATATATTCTATGATTTTATTTTTCATTGCTTCCGCTTTATTATTAGCCTCTGAATGTGCCTCAAATTCAATTTTTATGCGATTTTCAGGCATGTCAATAAGTTCAAACTTCAACGAATCAAAGGGCTTGAACCAAGATTTTTTGATACTCAAAATTCCTTCTTCGTCCTTTTCGCCCTTATCAACGCCAAGAATAACCCCTGCAAGCCTTGACATCACTGAACTACCAATCATGTCGGATTGGTCGAGCTTTTTCCGCATTTCGCCTGATTCTCGCTTTCGTGAATGGTGACAGACCATAATATGGCAATTATATATTGAGGCAAATTTTCGTAAAGTGTCTGTTACGGTTTTCATTTCTTCTTGCTTGCTCTCATCCGTATCAATAAAGGATATTAGCGTATCGAAGAAAACTATATCGGGCTTAAAGTTTGCAATCATTGATTCTATATATTTTCTGCCTGTTTTTGTTGATAAGTTAATGTCAACGCCTTCTTCATCCGCATTATATCGGTTTACATATGTGAAATTAGCATCATTCGTTTTGATTTTTAGCTGATTCAATCTCTGTTTTATCATTGCATCAGGTGTATCACCTTCAAACAGTAGAACTTTTGATGGTTCAACCTCTATGCGGTCAAAAATATCATAGCCATTTGATAGATTTAACCCTGTATGCAGCAGCAACCACGTCTTTTTACAGCCTGCTTCACCGAATAGAAAACTAACATATCCCCTCGCACAAAGGTCAGGTATTACCCAATCTAAACTTTTGGCTTCATTAACGCTTGAAATACCTTTTAATAACATTTCTGCTTGCATATCGAATGTATTAAAGGTTTTTGCGGTTTTCATAATCTTTGATAAATCACTATTACTATATTCGACCAAAAAGTCGTCTAATCCCATTTTATTAGTTATTGTCATAATTTTTAAACTCCTCTATTAGTGTTAAATCCAAGTCTTTGACTATTGCCCCAAGTTCTTGCAACTGTTCCACAAAAGCACATAACGCCTTTTTTACCTGTGGTTTTTCTTTTACGTCTGTATCAAAGCACAAGTAAACGGTTTTCTTTTTCCAGTTGATTTTGTGCATATCGGGGATTAAGCCATCTTTGGTTTTACCCCTAAAGCACCATACACCTGCAACTGCAATGCAATTAAAACCTTCCTGCACCGCCTTAATGGCTTTCTTTTCCCCTTCGCAAACTATTATGTACTCTTCTGCCCTATTTAGACTGTCAGTGGCAAGGTCAAGAGGTCTAAACAATCGAGAGGTTTCACCTTTTGGGCGGATGTATTTGTTTTCTGTCGGTTCTTTTTGTCGTTTTGTCCAATAGTCGGATTTTTTGTTTTCAAATAATTCGGGAAAATACAATTCCCAACCATATTTATTCGATTTTAAATAGCCTTTAGATATGTATTTGTTTGTTGTTGTCCTACTAATCCCAGATTTATCCCAATCTGAATATACAAAATCTGACTCTGTGCTATGTGCTACAATAGAATTATTGATATTATCTGCAGAGCCTTTGTTTTCAGAGGCTTTTTTATTTTCGGTCATGACTATTTACCCCCTTCCATTTTTGCACCTTCTAAAATCCACTGATTAACTTTTGATTTGATAAATAGTGGCTTTCTTCCCAGCTTTCTGTAAATACTTTTGGGTAGATGCTCTTTGCAAATCCATACATAAATTGTCCCCAATTTTACCCCTAAGAATTTTGCGAACTCATTACAAGTCATAAGTTCTAAATTTTGTTGTTCCATTTTGAAAATCTCCTTTTTTGTTTGTTGTACTAATTTTTTCAACACAAATAGAGGCTATACAAGGATATTAATCGGGGTATCCTTTGCCTTTATTGTGTTTTATCTGTATATATTCATTATAAGCCTGTATTATCAGTATACAACCCAAAAAGGACACGAATCACGCTAAGTTTTAGCGTGATAGCTTTATAAATATATAAACATTGATTTGTAAATTTAAATAATCACGTAATGCACGTAACAATTAATATTTTTTGATTTTGTATTCAGGTATTGTAAACGTATAACCTTTAGAATGTCTTTTAGAGTTGGTAATATATTTACCAAGTGTTGGATATTTTTCCTTTAGTGTATTCACAATTTTTGTTGCAGTATTTCTTTCTAAATTAAATTCACCTGCTATTTCTTGACTGGTTAATTTTTCGGGGAGTTTTTTAATGAAAAGCTGGATAATTTTATAATTACGTTCATCATCTATAAAAGAGTATTCTTCATCTTCAATCTTTATTTTTTTATTTTTGTCATTGTAAAATAAAGTTACTGTTGCAGATTCTGCTATATCCAATGACAATGGAGTTTTTTCAATCGTATCAGCATATGTTAGAAGTTCATTAATAACCGATAATGCACAAATTAGAAATATTTTAAATACAAATTCAAATTTTAATAGTGAAATTTGATTTTTCTTTTCAAGTAATTTATTAAATACATAAAAATCAGGAACGGTATTTATTTCATTTTTTAGAAATTCAAAAGATTCGAAAATGTTATCTATAATTGCATTTTGTTCTTCTTTTGCTACATTTTCTTTTAGATAATGGATATTAGTTGCAATCAAGGCTTGATAGAAACCCAAGAGTGATTTATATTCATATATGCCTCGACCATCTATCATTGGATTTTTGTATAAATTATAACTAAAAGAATAATAATAAAATTGCTCAGCACTTTCACCTTCAATATTAGGTATATAAATTTCTCCAAAACCGTCTTTTATGTTGTCATATAATTTTTGGATGGTATTAAGGATATTTTCATCTTTTAATATTTTTGTATAGCTATCAATTTTTTTATTATAGAATGTTTTTAATTCACTTGATGAATTGATAATATTTTTTATTTTTCTCACTAAAAATTCAATATTGGTAATTTCAGCTTTGTATAAATTAGATTTTATTTCTTCTAATTCTATTGTTATGTCAGATAAGTTTTGCATTTTACTATTGCCTTTTTAAATATTTCGTATTATACTAATAATAGTTTAACTTATACCTATTATACATCAAACTAAATAAAATTTCAATAAGGATAATAAAGAATGATTAAGAATAATCTAAAAATGATTTTAGCGGATAGAGAAATCTCAATCAATAAATTAGCGGATATGACAGGCATTAGGTACGCAACATTACACGCTTTTGTTAAGCAAAGGGTATCAAGTATCAATGTTGAAGTTTTAGACAAGGTGTGCGAAGTCTTAGACCTCATGCCAGCCGACTTTATAATTTACATACCTAACAATGAGCAGGAGTAATAAAAATGGGCGTTTATTTAGATAAGAAAAGCGGAAAATGGTATTTTGAAGCAATGATAAGGGGGGTCCGTTATCATAGAGCAATTTCGGAAGCTACTTGTAAAAAGGATGCTGAAATATATTTTAATGCCTTTAAAACCGATTTATTGAGGGGTAAACTTGAACTTGTAGAGAATATAGGCTGTAAACCTTTTAGAGAACTTGCAGATGAATACATCAAGTATTCTGAAAGTAATCACCGTTCTTATAAAACCAATGTAGCAAAAGCAATAAAATTTAAAAAGCTTTGGGGTAATCGACAATTAAAAGACATATCCCCTATGGATATTGAAAAATATAAGAGTGATAGAAAAAAAGAAGTAAAAGTAAAGGCAAAAGAAGTTGATGGCGAAAAAATTCCTGCTCAATATATTTCACCTACCACAATAAACAGAGATGTTGAAGTTTTGAGAAAAATGTTTAATATCGCTATTGATAACGGATGGATGACTAAAAATCCTTGTAAGCCTATCAAAAAGCTAAGACAAGAAAATAAATTGGAGCGTTATTTAACCCCCGCTGAAGAAACAAGAATGTTTCAGGTCTGCAATGGTGATTTTAGCTTTATGAAAGAAGATGAAAGAAAAAAAGTAGAAAAGTTTTATAAAAATAGGTTTAAATATATGATACCAATACTAATATGTGCATTAAACACCGGCATGAGAAAAGAAGAAATTTTAAGTCTTACTTGGAAGTGCGTAAATTTTGAGGATAAAAAAATCACATTATTAGATACAAAAAATGGTAAAAAAAGACATATTCCAATCAACTCTTTATTATTAGATGAATTAAAAACTTTACACAAAACAAAATGCTGTGATTATGTTTTTGCTAATCCTATTACTAAGACAAAATACTTTGACTTAAAGACGTCTTTTCCGTCAATTTGCAGGCTTGCCAAAATAGAAAACTTTAGGTTTCACGATTTAAGACATACATCAGCTACAAGGATGGTAGGGGCTGGCGTGCCTATTACTATGGTTAAAGATATTTTAGGTCATAGCGATATTCACACTACAATGAGATATGCTCACGCCATAACAGAACAAAGCCTTGATGCTGTCGAAGCATTGGCAAATTATGGAATAGAGAAAAACAATGTGGTTGAATTTAAAATAATCAAATAGTCCGCGGTGTAGGGAAAAATACGGACTTTAAGCAATATAGAAATGCGGTATAATAAGAATATACATTATAAAAATGATTTTTTGTTAAAAACTTGATTTATTTCCCAACTCAATATAGTATTAAGATGAAGTAAAAGGTTGTATTACTTTATGTTACTATTGTTGCCCAATGTGGCAATATACAATTATATTTTGTTTTTATATCCTTATAACATTATCAAAGAGGCATGAAATATGGTAATATATGAACCATCTAAAATAAAAAGCAGAATTAAAGATATTAGTGAATATTCATCTTTGATTGAGTATATTATGGAAAATAACCTTGATGATATAAGTAATGTTAAAAATAAAATTAACGAGCTTAGAAGTCAAGATGTTGAGCAAAGAAGCTAGAAGTGAAATAAAAGTACACTTACCTTTGGTTGCAACTCAATCTAAAATTGAAGAGTTGTATAAAGATAGAAAATATCTTGATGTAATAAAATTAGCTTCAATTACTGGTCTCTTTGATAAGAATAAAATTTCTTATTTGGGATTTAACGAACAAATATATTGTATTATATATGTTGGAATTTCATATATCGAGCTAGAAGAATTTGAGAAAGCAATTAAATGTTTATTTTGCGTCGAACAAAAATTGCACGAGTTTAAAAGGACTATAACTCTTTGGAAAGAAACAAATAAGAAGCCAAAAAATGATAGAGAATTTAGAGTTTCTGAAACGCTTTTACCATTATTAAGAGATCAAATCAATGATTTTTACAGTCATAACAATGTAAAGTATCTCTCAAATTTAGCTTATGCGTATTACGAAAACAAGCAATATAAAAGAGCTATTACTCATTATAAAAGAGCTTTAAAAAAAGACCCGAAAAATATTCAATATAATTTGGGAATAGCTCAAGCACAGTACCGCTTATATAATTCAAATGTTCCAGATGAAATATTAGAAGAATATAAAAAAACCCTTGAAATGTTAAAAACACAGCAAACAAGTTTTGATATTCTTTTAGCGATAGGTAAAATGTATTATTTTTTAGGGGAACATTCAAAAGCTCTTTTATATTTACAATTAGCTTTAGATAGTGAAAAAAATGAATCAAATAGAGTTCACGCTTATGATTGGCTTTCTCGAGTTGCGTTTAAAACAAAAAACCATTCAGCAGCCGTAACATTTTATGAAAAAATTATATCAACATTAATAGAACATCCAAATTGTAAGCAAACAGAAATAATCCACCCTCGACCAAAATTACACAAAATGGTTGAATATCTAAATACAAATAAAAAAATACTAAATAACGAAGAATTAAAGTGGGTAATTCGTTCAATATTTTGGGGGATAGGAGTATCTGCATTTTTTGGAATAGTTGAATCCATAGATAAATTTACAATTTTCTTTAATATGTTATTTAAGCCAATAAACTGGATATGCACTTATATCGTAACTCAATCACATCATTTTGAAAGTTTCTTAAATATATTTTAATTAATATTTACTTGATTTAATTGAGCTTAAATTTAATGCGATTACACAAATATTACACAAATGATAAAAAATAGGGGTTTAGCTAAAATGCTAAAACCCCTATTGGTAATGGTTGCGGGAGCTGGATTTGAACCAACGACCTTCGGGTTATGAGCCCGACGAGCTACCAGACTGCTCCATCCCGCGTTAGTATTTTTTATTTTTTCATCAAATAATTTTTTTAAAGCTTTCTTAAAGTAAGTCTTATATATTTACTGATTATCTTTAATATGCACTTCCACACACTATTATTACACGCAAATGTTTTTTTTGCAACATCTTATATAAAGATATCTTTTATTTTTATTCTTTTAATATTGAAAAGCATTTGAATAAGAGTTATAATAATAGCATGATTGAATTAGGGATGACATCAAATTATTTCGAATATTCATCAGCAAACTCTGCTTACAACTCAACTCAAGTTTCTTATATCAAGAGTAAACAAGATTCCTCTGATGAAAGCACATTGCCTAAAATTTCTTCTGATAACGATATAGAAGATAAGGCAATTATTTCTGATGAAGCTAAAGCCCTTTCTCAAGAATTCGAAACAAATGTTGAAAAAAAATTGGCCGAAAACAATCAGGAAAACACTAACCTAGATAAATCGGCTCAAAATAAACAAGATTCAACTGAAAAAACTGATAAATCCCAAAAGTCAGAAGATGAATTAACTCCAGAAGAGAAACAGCAGGTTGCAGAATTAAAAGCCAGAGATGCAGAGGTTAGAGCACATGAACAAGCTCATATCGCTGCTGCTGCAGGGATTAATGCTTCTGCTCCAAGTTATAATTACCAAGAAGGACCTGATGGGCAAAAATATGCCGTTGGTGGGGAAGTATCCTTAAGCTGCACACAAGGTGGAGATCCTGAAACAGATTTAGCAAACGCTCAAACTTTAAAGGCTGCTGCATTAGCTCCTGCTGAACCATCAGGTCAAGATTATTCTGTTGCAAGTAATGCCGATAAAATGATTGCCGATGCAAAAGAAAGAATTGCCAAAGAAAAAGAAATGGCTCAAGCTCAAAATGAAACCCCAAAAACAGAGCAAAATAATTCCGTTGATAGTTCAAATATTGCAACAAATAACACAACTCAACAAAACACCACAGATATAAATGCAATACCGGCTTATTCAATGATTACTTAATTATATTTTTAATGCTCCCCAAGCTCTGACTTTTCCTCTTTCATATTTGATTAAATAATAACCTTCCTGCTCATATTTTATTGAAGCATTATTATATATTTCAGGTTCTTCTGACATTTTTCCTTCTTTTATAAGTTTTTTTATTTTTTTCTCTTTTTTTCTTTCTTTTCTATCATATTTTTTCTGCGAAATCCATGTCCTTGGCTGTTTTACCAATTCCTGAGACCTATCTTCTTCTATTTTAAAAACCGGAATTATTGCAACAATAATTTGTTTCTGCGCTAACAATAAATTCTGCCTGTCTTGGGAAAGCATTAATTCATAATATCCTGGCAAAAGCCCATTACCATATTCGTCATATATTGGGTCAGGTATTAATAAAATTGGCTGGTCACTTGATGCAGGACCATATTTAACGTGTGCTTTTTCTCTATCTTTAATTCCTGAATCATAAATGTTCGGGCCTCTTGCAGGAAGAAGTTTATCTATAGACTTAACTTTTTCAAATTGAAGAGCCGTATTTTCCATATATAACTAACCTTTTATATTTGTAAGTAATTTATACATAATTTCTTTTATTTGAAAAAAATCATATCCCAATGCTTTTTCAAATCCTACAAAAATTAATGAAATATATTCTTGCGATTTTTCAATTTTGTTGTCTTTTAATAATAATCTATAGCTTTCTCTCATCAAACGCTTTAACCTGTTTCGTTTAACAGCTCTTTTATGTGTTTTCTTGCTCACTACAAAGCCAACTTTGGTTGGGATAGTTAAATCATTCTTTCCTTTACCAACCCATAATACAATTCCGCCTATACAATATGAGTTTCTTATTCTGTATGTAGCCTTAAATGCATTTTGTTTTTTTAATCTGAATTGTTTTTTTAACATACTAAAATAATTACACAAAAAGGCGGCTTCGTCTAGTGACGAAGCCGCCTTTTAAAATATTTTTATGCTCTTTTACTTCCTGTGATAGCAAGCTTATGACGTCCTTTTGCTCTACGTCTGTTTAAAACTTCTTGTCCTCCTGGAGTTGACATTCTTGCTCTGAAGCCACTTACTCTTTGTCTTTTTATTTTGGTTCCTTCTAGTGTACGTCTCATTATATTTCTCCTGTTTTAATATTTTTGTAAAATCTTTAATTAGTTTTATATACGGCATATTAATGGTATTATAAAAACAATACTTAGTCAACTATACATGGAAAGAAGGTTAATTAATATGAACAAGAATAAACAGGTAACAGGAATAAATATTGGTTTTATCGGTTGCGGACATATGGCAAGTTCAATAATTAAAGGAGTGATAAATTCAGGGTTTATAGATAAATCAAATATAATGGCATCTGAAGTAAGCGAAGAATTTGCAAAGAAAAAAAAGTATGATTTAGAAATTGAAGTTATTACAAATAACAAAAAGTTAGTTAAAAATTCTAATGTAATTATTCTTGCAGTAAAGCCCAACTATATAAAAGACGTTATAAAAGGGATTAAAGAAGAACTTACAAGCGGAAAATTTGTTATTTCAATTGCGGCGGGAGTTAGCACAAAAACAATAGAAGAAGAGATAGGTAAAGAAGTTCCCGTCATAAGAGTAATGCCTAACGCTCCTGCCTCTGTTCTTGAAGGAATGAGCGGTATAGTTAAAGGTAAGTTTGCTAAAGAGCCTCATTTAATGTTTGTTAAAGATTTTTTATCAAATATTGGAAAATGTTTAGTCATAGAAGAAGATAAAATTGATATTCTAACAGCAATTTCAGGCTCAGGTCCTGCCTTTTTCTATAAAATGATAAATGAAATAGCCAGAGCAGGAGAAAGACTCGGATTAGAATATAATGATGCTCTTTTATTAAGTATGCAAACAGCTTTAGGTTCTGCTAAATTAATGCTAAACAGTGAACTTAAACCTGAAGAATTGATTTCAGGAATAGCAACAAAAGGCGGCTGTACTCAGGTTGGTGTTGATTTTATGGAAAATGCTAATTTAAAAGAACTATTATACCAAACTATCAAAAAAACAGCAGAAAAAGCTAAAGAATTAGGTAATTAATAAATTATTCTTTTATACTTCTAAAAAAATCTTGTGCAATAAGCTGAGAATATTTACCTTTTTCATTAGCTGAAACAATTACTCTTGATTGACCGCTTTTAGTATCAACAGCTGCAATGATTCCTTCAATTTCACCTGATGGAATTTTGCTTATTTTGGCACTAAATCTCACATAAGGTACTTTCTGGTCAAAAGTTTTTATTTTACCTTTTTTTGTAACTTTTAAATCTTTTACATTAATAACAGAATATTTGAATTTTTTTGTTAAATCTAATAATTTGTCTTCAACTAAGTCATTACTAAAATCTTTAACTGTCAAGAGGGGTTTTTTACCTGTATCGATAACAATCATTTTTTGTCCGCTTGCTCTATGTTCTGCCAGAACTCCATTATATCCCAGAGCACTTGCTGCTTTATCTATTTCATACTCATCTCCGATATTTGAAAAATCACCAATTTTTCTTGCACGTTCGAGCATAATATCTTGAGGTGGATGCATTAATTCATCCCATTTTTTTACAAAAAAGTCTTTTCCGCCAATTGATACAAATCCAATTACAGCAAAAACTAAAATTATCGATTTTAAAATATTTTTAAGACATCCCATAAATTAATTTTTCCTTACATTTTCTAAGAATTATTATACTTTCATGTTAAAATATATTTTATAGGGATAAGTTTAGCAATGACAAAAACAGAAATCAATCATGTAAACAGTTTAGATGTTAATATTGCTGACACAACACCTGTAATGCAGCAATATCTTGAAATAAAACGTCAACATCAAGACGTTATTTTGTTATACAGATTAGGTGATTTTTACGAGACCTTTTTTGAAGATGCCGTTATTATGTCCAGAGAGCTTGAATTAACTCTCACAGGTCGTGATGCAGGCTCTATTTTAGGCAGAATTCCACTCGCAGGGGTTCCCGCAAAATCAATCGATAACTACCTTGAAAAACTTATCGAAAAAAATTATAAAGTTGCTATCTGCGAACAATTAGAAGACCCAAAAGAGGCTAAAGGTATCGTAAAAAGAGGTGTTGTAAGACTTGTAACAGCAGGGACACTTA
>CAYMMX010000018.1:0-12631 GCA_964391675.1 uncultured Muribaculaceae bacterium
TTATGAAGGTATTACCTAAATATCATAATGAGGTAGAGATTTTTAATTGGTTTGAGAAAAGAGATAGTAATAACTTAGAAAGGACATATTTCATAGAGGGATTTTAAAAGAAAATAGCCTGAGAGAAAACACAAATTGAGAAGTAGAAGTATCTACATACTCTGTTTTCTTACAGGCTTTTTCTTCCACAATTTCTGTGATAGCTAATTAAACATACCGTTCATGGCTCCAAAGACAGCCCCAGCTGCAAATAATCCCATCAATATTGCTCCTCCAAGTCCTCCTTGTGAAGATCCCATCATTATGAATATTATCAATATGACGATTGCACATCCGCAACCTTTAGGCATTTTGAGACCTCTTTCTTTTAAAGAATGTATTATGGATTACAAATTATGAATAGCTTTATATATCGACAAAATTCTCTGAACATTGTTGTATAATATTGTCATGTCTAATGAAGAAGAAATCGCGACAAATGATATTTCCTTAGAGATAATGAAGTATGCCCCAAATTTGAAAGATGAGATTATCGAAAAATTTGTGTTGGCAATTCTTGGTTGTATACCTTGGGTTGGTGGAGTTATTAGCGCTGCGGTAAGTATCAAAACTGAGGAAGGGAGTAGGAAATATAATGAATTACAGCTTAAGTGGTTACAAGAGCATGAGAAAAAAATCGCAGAATTGCAAGATATGATGCAGTATGTATTACAAAGATTTAACGAACTTGGGGATGGTATCACAGAAAGGATTTCGAATGAGGAGTATCTTTCATTGGCAAGAAAAATAGCAAGAATATGGGATCAAGCGGAAACCTCTGAGAAGAAAAAATATGCAGCAAATATATTAATTAATTCTGCCGCAACTAATTTGTGTACAGATAATATAATAAGATTGTTTATAGATTGGCTAAATATTTATCATGAGCTACATTTTACGGTGATTGGACAAATTTACCATAACGAAGAAATTACTAGATATAGAATATGGAGAAACATTTCAGGGGAACCTCCTGCGGAAGATTCTGCAGAAGCAGATTTGTTTAAATTAATAATTAGAGATCTGAGCACAGGTGGCGTTATAAGACAAAAAAAAGATACAAATATTCAGGGGCAATTTTTAAGAGAAAGAAGAGGACGAAATTCAAATAGTAATACTTTAGAATCTGCATTTGATAATACAAAAGGGTATGTGTTAACAAAACTTGGAAGCCAATTTGTGCACTATACTATGAATGAAAACATTTTAAGACTTACAGATAATACTTAAATTATGATTGTATAAACATGAATATATTTGGAGAAAAGGATTTTTATCAGTATGAAAAAGAGCAAGAACAAGCTGTGCTTTTCGATCTAAGAACAAAAATCAGCGATGGACTTGAGGAAACAGAAATAAAGAAGATGCTCTTAGATAAATATACTTTAGACACCTTGGATATTTCTAAAGAACCAATGAAGATACCTATGCCTTCGAAAGGAAGACAAGAGAGAAAATCAGGTTTCGCAAATGAGATATATATGGTAGATATTGATATTTTTGAAATACCGTTGGAAATCAAAGGTAAGAGAGAATTATTCCTTGTCAGCCCAACTACCAGGACGCTTCTTTTTGAAGAAGTAGAATTTGCAAGAGAAGAAAACGTGATTACATTTAAACTAATTATCGATAATAAGGATCCTGAGAAGTTTAAAAACCAACTTAGGGTAGCAATTGATAATGTCAGAATAAATTTACCAAATATAAATAAGAATATCGAAAATTGGAATACTTCCCTTCCTGAATTTATAAATCGATGGTATGAGAAATTGAAAAAAGAGTTTGATAGCGAACAAACCTTTTATAAAGAAATAGGCGCGGAAAATTGAAAAAGTATATAATGACAAAAATACATTTATGACTGATTATTTATATAGAACAAAATTACCTGAAAGTTGTCCACCATCTGATGCTCAATTAAATCCGCAATTAGATCTCTTTAGAGTAACACGTGATGGAAAAATTGATTCTTCAACCTTTATTTCCCAAGCAGAGAGTGATTATGAAAGATATAAGAACTATTGTGAAGGACATGCTGTATCCTTATGTGATACTGAATTAAGGGCGAAGAAAATTGCAAAATATTTAAATAAAAGGCTTGAGACGTTTAAGTTCAATGAAGTTACATTTGTATCAATTGCGCCGGGAATAGGTAAATATTTAATGGGAGAAAATGGGCATTGTTTGTTATGGATTTTTAAGAATACCAATATAGATACTAGTGTTAAAGTCCTAAAATCGGTACGATATTAATAATAAAAATGACGGAAAAAGATAAAACAAAAATTGTAAAGAATTTGCTAAGTGCCATTCCTCCTATTTTAACTGTGGAGGAAGATAGCAAGGGAGACTATTACCTTTCTGGCTTGTATCAGTCAAATGAAAAAACAGAAGATCGTTTGTTGGTGGAGATAAATACCCGCATAATACCTCTTCTTGAAAAAAATAAGATTCTACCTAGCGATATCTTTTGTTTAAAAAATGCTGAGAAATTTTTTATAACATATGAAAATAAAACTGGAGAAATTATTAAGTTTGAGAAATTGGAATATGATGATTCGCGAATTTATGACATGGTAGAAGATTTAGACGTTTTTTTTGAGCAAGAAAGAGACGAAAGAACTGAGCTATTAAAGCAAAATGCTGTAGAAAATGAAAAAATTCTTCTAAATCTTTATCTTGATAATGAAGATTTTGAAATCAATAAAACCCTTCGTCATTGGGTTTTTAGAACTTTCCTTCCTTCTGTAAACAGAATTGTAATGAAAATGATGAATTATACGTATCGGGATATGGATGAAAAAGCTGAGTTTGCTGTTGCAAATGGTTCTTTAGATTTCTCAATTAAATTGCCAAGTTCAAAGAATCTTTTTAATGAGTCTCCTGACTATCTAAAATTTTCTATTATTCAGAATCTCTTGTCCTGCAAATCTAGTGCAGAATTAACAGAAATAATAAAAAGTATAAAAGATGAATCGTTATTATTTGATTATTCTAAAATCTTAACTGTCTTATCTAGCAATAATGCTTGGGTTAAAACAACCTTAGTGTCTCCAGAGGGAAAAAGTATACAGAAAAGAATCTCAGGCTGGGAAGCCGCTGGAATGTCCGTAATTTTGAAACAAACGTTAGAAGATACTATAAAGGAAGAAACTATTGAGGGAGTTTTCCTTGCTTTAGATGCAGAAGCATCAGATAGAAAAGCGCCTAAATTTAGTATTATTTCTATTGATAAAAATAAATATTCTGGAATTATAGACGAAAAGTTAGCGGAAGAATTAAGAAACAAAAAAGTAAACTTCTTAAACGATATATATGAATTCAAAGTTAGTATCCATGTCGAAAATTTGTCGGGGGAGAATCGCCAAAAGATCACAAGAAAGCTCATGGCATACAAAGATACTGGGAAGAAAGTGAAGCAAGACGAATTATTTCCTCAACGTTAATTGACCAATAAAATTTTGTATTATCCATTTTTTTTATATTTGATATAATATTAATACCTAAACCAAATTATTTGGCATGGTACATAATACACACGAATGCAGAGGCGGTTCTCCGTCTCACTATCATTCGTGTGGTCATAGCTCGAAAGAGTTATGGAGATTCTGAAAGGGATCTCGGTGAGCGGGGGACCACTTGTGAACTTTCCCTTTTCTCACCACCGTCTAAATTTATTAGGTACACAAATGCCTAAAAATGATAATTGCCCTTCTTGTGGTGAAAGTAATATTAAATTCCATCGCAATATTAATGCAGGTTGGATTATCTTCTTTATATTAACCATGGGTTTAGGTCTTCTTCTTCTCCCTTTTATATCCAAAACATACGAGTGTAAATCATGTGGTCATAAGTGGAAGAATTATGATTCAAATACTAAAGCCCTTTTTAGAAATATTCTTTCTTTCATTAAAACCCCTACTTTCTCTTGGTTGTCATCTATTCTGGGAATATTTGTATCTTTCAATGTGATCTCAGCAAATTTCATATGTGGAATTCTAATGTTAATATCTTGCCTAGCAATACTTCCTCCAATTAGGAAGTTATATTCTAAAAAATTTAACATACGAAGAAGGTTTGTAGCTATTGGATCTTTAGTTCTCTTCATAATATGTTTTGTCGCATACAGTGCTACATTGCCAAAGATTCAAGTAACAACAAATGGTTTGCCATCAAATGCTACAGTAAAAAGGATATTCCCATTGGATACGACTCTGACATCGGAAGATATTAATCAAAAGCTTACCTATTGGTGTGTAAAAGTAGAGTCTGTAAAAATTAATGAGCAATATCTTTCAGAGGAAGATATTAAAAAATTGTGCGAGGGAGGTTATAGTTTAAGACTAAAAGACGGTGAAAACACATTCAACATAGAGCTGATTTCAGGTAAAGATTCAATTAAAGAAACTTTCCTTATTAGTTTCGATAAGAATGCTTATGAAGAGAGAAAGAAAGCCCAAACCCTTGCAGAAGCACAAGCAAGTGTACAAAGAAGTCTCAATGAGTATGCAAGTAAATATGGAATTTCAAGTAATTTAGCTCAGAAGCTATTGGATATATTCCCAAAAGTTGGTATGGAGAAGGATAAAGTTACAAGTATCCAGAAATCTGATAACTGGGCAAAAGGAGAAAGATACTCAATTACCTATGATGGAAATCAAGTCATGGCATATCTTAATAAAGATGGTTCTGTAAATAGTCTAAATTATGGAGATGTGAAGTTATATCAAGTAGGTGAAGAGTCACATCCTATATCAAATTATATTTTATCCTCCGACGAAATATCTCAATTAAAAATATGGTCTGAGGATACTGTTACGGCGGTTTTGAAAGCACCTTCAACGGCTGAGTTCCCTGGTGGTTTCTTTGATCCTTATACAGATTGGGGATTTAGCAAAGATGGAAGCACATATAAAGTATCAAGTTATGTGGATTCTCAGAATTCATTTGGTGCTATGATTCGAAGTGAATTCTACATTGAATACAAATGGAACAAAGGTGAAGACGGTGTAATAAAAACCTTCATATTCGATGGGGAAAAAGTCAAATAGTGCTTAATAATTCTGTGAGTACTATTTTAAAGTCTATTTATATCTAGCAATACAGGTATCCTTGTCTTTTTGATAGCTAGAATTAAATTCATTTGCATTGTCTATAGGAATCTCGCAATTATCATCCTTAATTTTTATATTGTTTGTTTTACAATAACTTAACCATTGTTTGTGATAATTCTCAGAAGCATCTTCATAGCAAGCATCTATCATTTCTTGTTTGGTAGATTCTGATCTTTCTTCATCTTTACATAGATTTAGAGCTTGTTGTATTGTTGATTTAGAATTTTTGCAGGTTAATAGAGCTTTTTCTGATTTATCAATACGAGCTATGAGAAAGATATTTAATATAAATGAAAGAATAATAAAGATAGAAATTACTATACTTTTTGTAGTTATTGTAATAGTTTTACTTTTTGACATGAGAAGACAGATAAAATTATTTTTTGTTTTTATAAATAAGATACATGGCAATTCCTATTACTCCTGTTCCTAGAATCCAATTAGTTCCGTTATCATTTTCAGATTCTGAAATTAATGAATTCTCGTAAGTGGTTGAAGATTTCTTATTGTGGCAGTGCCTTTCATTCCAAGCTACACCCCATTTATCGCAATTAGTTCGACAATAATGGCAACCGTCAGATGCAGTATTTCCAGGGTGAGCAAAGACAGGTGTAGACATAACACAGAGGAGCAGTATTCCAAGGATATATTTCATAAACATTTCCTTAAAATAACTAATGGGGTGGAGAATTTCAAAAGTTCTGAACATAATACCCTTTATCAATTATCGTCCCTATTAAGTATAAAAAAAGTATTAGATAAATACAACAAATTGATTTCCGAGAATCTAATAAATACAAATGTAGAGATTATAAACTATAGATTTTAAGACATGGAAGAAGGTATGTGAACTTTCATTGTTGAATATCTCATCTTAGTGATATAATTTAATTGAGAAATAAAAGGAATTTCCTTTTTATCCGTGATAAATATGAAGAAAAAAAATAAAAAGTTAGACTTACAAGAAGAAAAGATAGGCCCTCTAAAGAAGGAACGATTGTTTTTGCAGGAATTGGAAGAGATGCAAAAAGAAGTTCTAAAATCCCCATTATCAGAAAAAGAATTAGACAAAAACATAAAAAAAATTGAGGAGTTAAAATTTCGTGTTGAAAAAATTATGAAACGAAAATTGGAATTAATATCAACAGGTGTATTAAACGATGAAGATATTGACGGATAAGACTTTTGATGATTGTATTGCTATTTTTTGGGATACAGATGCTTTAAATCGAGTTTTTGTTAATCAAGAAGTTCTCAAATTTTTACTTACATCACTTGCTAATAAAGTTTGTATTTTACCAGTTCCGATATGTTTAGAATTTTATAATTCAAAAGACGGAATGGAGAAATTAATCATAAAAAGAATGTTCATAAAAGACAACGAATTTTTCTTCAAAAGGATGTCCTTAAAAAAAGAAGAGCTTTCTAGTCAGATAGAGGATAAAATTATAGAGCTTAAAAAAATGTATGTTGGGCTTTCTCTTCCAGGGAATCCGAGTTATCAAGATTTATACTTGCAGGCACAGGCTGTCTTAATTGGTGGGAAAATTTCAATACTAACTGGAAATATAAAGGATTTCAATTCGAGCATATTTCAGATTGATGCTATGGTGGACTTTGAATGTAAGAAAAAGACTGGAGAAAGAGTGCGGCTTTATTTCGTGAGTATTAATGAAAAGAATTATAATGAACTTATATCTGAATACAACACCATGGAAAAGGAAGCGATTGCTAGATTGTCAAAAGGAGAGTAGATACAAGAATATATACGATTAATAAGAAAAAAAATCTAGCTTAAATGGCTTTTCCTATTGATGAAATATTCTTCTAAAACGAGTATAATCCAAGGTCTAATGAAATCTAATACGCTAAACAAGTTGACTGCCTTTTGTAAAAGTCTGATACCTATTAAAAATGATACAGTCTTGGCAGTTCTTTTGAAAATTTTCACAATCGTATTAGTTCTCGCTATCACAATTTTCCTTTTTCCTATTACAATTTCGCTCTTAATTATTCTGTTAATTAAAGATTCAAAATTTAAGAACGAATTTTTCCAAAATGGAATGATAGTTTTTGTTGCAATTCTGGGAATAATCTTTTCTTTTGTGTATTGGACCAGAGATGTCGATACAAATGTACAAGAAGAGATATCTTCCTTTAAAAATTTTGTGCAAACAGAAGAAGATATCTCTGACTTACTGAATGAAACAAAGTCAATAATTAAGGAGTTTAATGAAAACTTAACGATAGCTTCTAATTACAATATAGATATTTCCAAGTATAAGGATGTAGATGTACTTGGTGTTACTGATGATGCCTCTACAGATGAAATCGAAGGTGTTTATAACCAAATCAATCTATTGAATGAGGAATTAGAAACAGCGATTAAAGAGGCTCAATCCAAAACTTATAAGGTTGTAGAAGTGGTAGACGGAGATACAATCAAGATTATATATAATGGAGTTAAAACATCTGTAAGGTTAATAGGGATTGATACTCCAGAGACTGTTGACCCAAGAAAACCGGTTCAGTGTTTTGGAAAAGAAGCTTCTGCGAAAATGAAATCTCTTGTAGATGGAAAAGAAGTAAACATAATGTTCGATTACACTCAGGGTACTAAAGATAAATATAGTAGATTACTTCTATATGTTTGGGTAGGCGATACTTTTGTTAATGAATTAATGATTAAACAAGGTTATGCGCATGAATATACCTACTCTACCCCATATAAATACCAAACTAAATTTAAAGAAGCACAGGAGCTGGCAGAGAGTTCTGAGAATGGGCTTTGGGGTGACATATGTGCTTGTGAAAAGAAAGAATTGAGTAGAAAATGTACTTCTTGTAAAACAAGTACAGTTACTTATCAAAAATGGGATTGCTCTACGTATTCTGAAAAAATTACTGATAGCAAATGCACTAGTAGTTGTAGTGTATCTACTGTAAAGACATCTCCCAGTTATATTTGTAATTGCAGTAAAACATGTCCACAAATGAGTAGTTGCGAGGAAGCACAATATCAGTTAAAAGTGTGTGGTTGTTCAGCGAGAGATGCTGATAAGGATGGCTTAGCTTGTGATTTAGATTGTCAATAAAGGGGACTCTGAAATAATTGGAAGAGGTATAACTATAAAAATGGAGTTAAAGGTATTATAATTATGAGTAAAGATAATTTATTATAGGATAAGTATGAAAAAATCTATATTACTTGCAATATTGTTTCTAATAATTGTAATTGCTGTAATTATCGGAATGGATAAGAATGAAAAAGATAAGACTGAGTTAGAAAACCTTCTTGCTTCTGCTTGTAAAAAGGTTGCAGCAAAAGAAGTTTCAGATTATTGGAATAGGACCTGTGAGGTAAATGGAAAAAATGAAGATTGCAGTTTGGATGTTGAGGTAGCTTCTGAGATTAATGCTTCAGCAGAAATGTATTATCAGAAATGTTTAGTCTCATATAGAGCTGATGAAGATTCATATAACAGGGATTTCCTTTCTTGGGTAATAAATGAATCTGAGGTGTCAATTTATTAAGTCAACCACTTGTTGAACCTGTCCTTTTGGTCTGCTGATTTTACTCAAATTGGGCAAGAAAAAAGAAACAACCTTTTTGTGATTGAAATACACGCATCGTAATCAAATAGATAAGAGTGTAAGGCTTTCCACATGGTTCTGACTCTTAAAAATCAACCTTTTTCTTTTAGGAGGGTATCCACAGCTGGGGGTCATGATATATAAAACATATACTATTAAATTATGGATATCACCTCATGTTCTTTTAAGTAAGGCTAATTTGTGATATATCATAATTACTACAAAGGATATGTCCTGCCAAAGGAGTGTCTTGAAATAATGATTGTAATACCTCTGGGTGTTATGTATTCGGAATTTTCAAACCTCCATTTTTTCTAAATTGTTTTTTTCTTGATACAAACCCAAGAGGACATTTAATATGTTTTATTGGGAATTTGAATCGCACGAGAACAAACAAAACAAAAAAGAGTAAGAGAAGTCTTTGGGAAGAAAAAGTAGGAAACACCATTCCTATTTCAAATCTTCCAGTCTTAATTCGTACGGTTGCAGAATTAAATAAACAGAAAAACTCGATGGTAAAAAGGGATAACAAAGGGAGGGTACTTTTCCAAGATAGAGATGGATATTATATAATGTAATATGCAAAATCAAACTTCTGACATACAGGGTAGCTATGACAAGGAAGCACTTAGAAAATATTCTCAGGCATTTGTATTGAAAAAGAGGAAAAATAAATCTGAAAAACAGTTAGAGGAGACTAAAAAACTTTATGTTATATATGCTAGGAAATCGACAGAAGATGACCAAAGGCAAGTTCAATCAATAGAAGACCAAATAGAACATTGTAAAAAGTTCGCAATGGATAATAATCTTGAGGTTGTTGAGATTATTAGAGAGGAAAAAAGTGCAAAAATAGCAGGTAAAAGAACTGAATTTCAAAAGGTGTTGGATACTATTCAAATGGGAAATTTTTATAATAGCATCATAGCTTGGCATCCTGATAGACTCTCTCGAAATATGAAAGAATCAGGTGAGATACTTGATATGCTAGATAATGATGTGATAGTTGATTTAAAGTTTTCTTCATACACTTTCAATAACGATACTGCTGGTAAGATGACACTCAGTATCCTTTTTGCCATGGCAAAGGAATTTTCTGACAAATTATCTGATGACACAAAGCGCGGTATACATAAAACAGTCAAAGAAGGTAAGTATTGTGGTTCTGATAAGAGAGGTTATTATAAATCAAGAGATGGATACTTTCGAGAGGATAAGGATACTTTTGATTTGTATTCTCAAGCCTGGAAAGATTATCTTAAAGGAGAATCTCAAAAACAGATTATTGAAAAATTAAAACTTCATAGTGAGAATGTTAACAGAAATTCATTGTCTAACTTTTTCAAAGACCCCTTCTATGCTGGTTATTATTGTTATGGTGACTTGGTAGTAGATATGTCAGTAGACCCTAAATTCAAGCCAATGGTAAGCCCTAGTGACTTCCTAACGGCTCAAAAGGTAAATAATGGTTGTTCTAGTGGTTGGAAAAAATCGGAAGAATTCAGACCCTTTGGTGAATTTGTAATATGTGGTGATTGTGGTAACAAAATGACTCCTGGAGTGAGTAAAGGAAAAGGAGGAAGCTATCTAGGAATTACTTGCGGAAATAGTAAATGTAAAGAAAGAAGGCAAATAAAGGGTCTCAAGCCTCTCTCTAATACAATAAGAGGTAATGTTATTCTTGATTTTGTATATGATTTCTTCGAAAATGAACTAAAGATTGATAGAAAAACATATGACAAAACTAAAGAAAAATATCTGGATAGTAAAAATACGTTGATAAAAAGCAATAAAGAGGAATTAAGACTTTGGAAAATGAAACTTTTCAAGTTGGAAGAACAAGAAAAGAAAATCACAAATAGACTTATTGATGAAAAGAATCAAAATGTTGCTGATAAATTATCGAATGATTGCAAAATTATTATTAATCAGAGAAGAGCTTTGAAAAAAGAGATAGAAGAATTGGATTCTCAAAATAAAACATATGAAGCCGAAGCGATGGCTGATTTCCCCGAATATGATACATTCCTGAACTTCTTTAATAACATTGTTACATCAATACAAAACACTAATGACACATACTTAATAGACCGATTGGTTAAATTGGTCTTTCTGAACATAACAGTTAGTGATAAAAAAGTGCTTAGCTATGAGCTTCATGAACCATTTAAATCCTATGAAAGTCTCAAATTCTTACATGGGGTGGAAGAAGGGACTTGAACCCTCAACCCTCGGTACCACAAACCGATGCTCTAACCAATTGAGCTACATCCACCATATCAACCACTATTATATCAATACTATTTAACTACTACAAACCAATGTACAACATTCTTACTAACAACCAATATCTGTATATTCTTAAACACATCTGGATACAAACAATTATCACTCTCCAATATCTTGTATTCCCCACCCTCTGCTACTACATCCCTATCTGGTTCTACATCTGAAATACCATGATAATATACAACCCTGTTATACCCCTTTATAAAAAGCTCAAAACGAATAGTATTTAATATCCCCTCTGAAACCTTCTTGAAAACAGGATCACTACTATCCACATCAACTAAATTCTCTTCTACTGTATCCCTTGGTTCCATAATGAAGCGATTATACATTCTTAACAACAACAAACCAATGTATAACCCTATCCTTAGCTACATACACCATTACATTTGTATACCTCTCTGGATACACACAATTATCTGCAACACACACCTTGTACCTATGACCATTACTCACACCCTTAATATTCGGTTCCTCATCTGAAATACCATAGTAATTAATAGGTGCTTCAAACTCCCCATACCAAATCTCTTCCCTAATTCTTACCTTAATTTCATTAGAATCATCAACATACAGATCACTACTACGATCCATATCATTCAAAACCACAGGTTTTCTCATCAACTCAAAACTCTCCATAGGAAAAGCATTATACTACAATCTTCTCAGTATTTTGAATATTGGATAGCTTTTATCTTTTAAATATTCTTGAAAAAGAGGATTTAATTTTTCTTTTATTTCTAACAAACTACCATGACCCAAAAATGGAGGATATGCTGTACCATTAAGGAGATACCTTATTTCATTGTCAGTTATTAACTCAATTAAAGCATGTTCTATATCTGATTTGTCGAATACTGAATGAAGTATCTCATGCCAAATATATATTGTATTGTAGTTTGGAAAGTCTTCTCTATATGCCCAAAGTATTTTATTATTCCCAAGATTTGTTCCTGCTAAGAGTGCAGAGTTTATTAGACAAATTTCAAACTCACCGTTCAAATCTATACCTAAAGAAGAAATATAAACAGAAGTTTTTTTATAGTTCTTTTCCCACTCTTTCTCTATCAAAGGAATATTAATTTCAGTATTATGGTAAATTTTCTGAAAAATATCAATCTTTGAAAGTTCTTCAATATATCTCCTTCCATCATTATCCCACTCATCTACATTCCAATATTTGCAAACCATCTCATACAGAGCCTTTGATTTTTTCCATGCAATATCCTGAAACTCTATAATATTCCCTTTCTCTTCTAATACAGCATTTTTGTTAAAGCGATCTTCTCCGTAATTCCTTATGCAATATTTTACTAGAAAGTTTTTATTAATCACAAATTTGACTTTTAAATTTCTCATTATGGAGTCTGTAAATAATTAATACCCAACTGTCTTACACAAACATATAGAATCAAAATACTCCATCTTGTCTAACTCCTTGTTTACCAAACCAATCCCCTCGTCATCCATATATACATACGGACACAAATACACCCTCTCCTTTGTATCTCTTACACCTAACAAAAATTGACTACCATTTACAAAACCAACAGTATCACCACTCAAAACATAATCACCAACAGAAACACCAACCC
>CAYMMX010000019.1:0-12431 GCA_964391675.1 uncultured Muribaculaceae bacterium
TGTGGTTCCATCCCTGCTTAATTCACTTTTCTCAAATTTGTAATTCTTATCTTTATGGCTCTTATTAACTTTTATATAAAATTGTAAATACCGGATTAATGCCGGTATTTTGATATATAATTATATAATTAAAGGGGTGTTTGGTTTGAATAAAAATATAATTTTAGCTTCGTCATCTCCACGAAGAAAAGAAATACTAAAAAAAATGGGATTAAATTTTGAAATTAAACTTTCAGATTATGAAGAATTTCTTGAAGATTTAAACTTTTCATATGAAAAAATTGAAGTCCTTGCTTTAAATAAAGCAAAATCTGTTCTTGATATTATTGAAAAAGAACCATTAAATAAAGATTTTTTAATAATTAGTGCGGATACCGTTGTAATTCTTGATGAAAAAATATTAACAAAGCCTAAAAACAAAATTGAAGCGGTAGCAATGCTTAAAAAATTAAGCGGTCGTAAACATTCCGTTGTCACAAGCCATTGCATAATATCCACAAAAACTAAAGAACAAAAAATAGATTCAGACACAAGCTATGTGGAATTTAATAATTTAGATGACGAATTAATAATTGATTATGTAGAAAGATATAAACCGCTAGACAAAGCCGGCTCTTATGGAATTCAAGAGCTTCCAGGTGATTTTATAAAAAAAATAGAAGGAAGTTTTGAAAATATTATGGGACTAAGTCCTGATTTACTGAATAATTTGTTAAATCTCTTTGATAATTAATATTTAATTTTTCATAATATTATTGACTTTACACTACATTACCCTAATCTAGTGTAAAGAAATGTAACAAAAATATATACTATTGAAATCAGTAATAATTATTTGTTTTTATATATATGTAAGTTATAAATAAGAGGTGATGAAAATGTCTTTCTCAGGAATACAAGCAACAATAGATTTCTATACAGCTGAAAATGCTCTTCTTACTAACGAGTTAACAGATATAATGACTCTAATAACAGAAGCTACACACGAAATTAGCGCAGTTTCTACAGAAACATGTCAACAAAGAACTGCTGTTAAAGCTAAGTATACTGACAATACTTCTACTGGTTACCAAATGGCAATGGATGATGTTGAAGCAGAATATGAACTTAAAGTGGCAGATATCTCAGCTTGGGAAAGTGAATTACAAATACAAAAAGATAACAAACAAACTGAAGTACAAGCAACAAGAAGTTATTTAGAAAGCTATAAAGCAGTATTAAAAGAAAATGTACAAAAAGATTTCAGCTACGGTGGCGGATCATCATCATCATAGTAAAAAAACAAAAGTATAAAGAGAATAGGTATAAAAAAGAGGCATTTGCCTCTTTTTTTATTATAATTAAATAATGAATAATACTAATAAAAAAAATAATAAATTAGGTGCTTTCATCGTTCCAACAGGAATTGGTGCATCTATTGGGGGGTATGCCGGTGATGCAAGTGCATGGGCGCGAAAATTTGCTGAATTTTCGCGCCTTATAGTGAATCCAAATGTAGTAAACGCAGCATGTTTTTCAGGTATAACAGAAAACATGCTATATGTTGAAGGATATACACTTAATGAATTTTTTAAAGATAAAATTAATTTAATTCCTTCAATCAATAATAAAATTGGTGTAATTCTAGATAAAGGAATTTCGCAAGATGTATTAAACATACACATTAATACAATTAATGCTGTTAAAACAGTATATGGAATAGATATTATATATGATTTAACAGCAAACCCGGTTGAAGTAAATTTCTATGTTGATAAAGCAGGAGTTTCAACAGGAAAAGTTCAAAATCTAGAGAATCTTTTATACACAGGAAAGAATTTATTAAAAAAGGGGACTGAAGCAATAGCTGTAGTCTGTAAATTTGAAGACGATAATGAAAATTTATCTTATGAAAGTGCAATCGGTGTTGATCCTGTAGGTGGGGTAGAGGCAATAATTTCTCATTATTTATCTAAAAACTTACAAGTTCCCGTAGCTCACTCTCCAGCCTTTGAGGATTATTCAATTTCAACAAAAATTATTAATCCTAAGGCAAGTGCTGAATACATTACACCTACATTTTTACCCTGTATATTAATAGGACTGAATCAAGCACCAAAAATTACAAAATTAAATGAAGGAATAAACATATCTGATTTAGATTTTTTAGTAATGCCTCATAATGCGCTCGGTTCGACACCTGTTTTTGAATCAATTAAAAGAAATATCAAAGTTTTTGCAGTTAAAGAAAATTCATCTGTTTTAAATATAACAAAAGAAAATTTAAAATTAGATAATATAATTGAAGTCGAAACATACAATGATTGTCTGGAACAAATTAAACTTATATTAAACTAATCCTATTTCTTTATGTTTATTAGATATTTCGTTTGCCAAAATATCTAATTTATCAAAATCATCTTGCTTAGGCTTTCCTTTAATAATAACCGGTTCTATCTTTTCAGCTTTAACACCTGATAAAAACTGTTCCAATTTTTCAACTAAAACACCACCCCAACCATATGAACCTATAAAGGAAACAAATTTTGCTTTTGGCCTCAAGATACCCGCAAGATAAGCAGCAGTAACTGCAGCTGGGTGTGGTCCGGCTAAAACCATTGATGAACCAAATACAACAGTACAAGCATCAACTAATTCCATTGCAAGCTCACCTAAATCCTCATCAACAACATTAAACGGCTTTACTATAATTCCGTTATCGCTTAATTTTTCAGTTAAATAATCAACCATTTCCTTTGTGCTTTCATACATAGAAACATAAGGAATAACAACTTTATTCTTACAATTATCAGAAGTCCAAGCCTCATAAGCATCTAAAATAAATTTTGGATTATTATAAACAGGACCATGGCTTGTTAAAATCATTTCTAAATCCATACCTTTTAGCATCTGTGTATATTTTTTAGCAAAAGATCGAAAAGGCATCATAATTTCTGCATAGTAACGTTTTGCGGCATTTAATAACTCAGGTGTTTCTTCTGCAAATAAATTTTCAAACGGAGAATGAGAACCTAAAAAATCACATGTAAATATTATTTTATCTTCAGGAATATAAGTAAACATTGTATCCGGCCAATGAACCCAAGGTGCAAAAATAAATTTCAATGTTTTATCTCCGATAGAAATTTCTTCTCCATCTAAAACAACTTGGAATTTACCATCTTCAATATGAAGCATCTCTTGAATAATTTCTTTGCATTTCGGGTTTGTTAATATTTTGGCATCAGGATATTTTTTGACCATTTTAGGCAAAGCACCGCTATGGTCTTGTTCTCCATGATTTGCAATTATATAATCAACTTTTTCAATTCCTTCTTTTTCTAATTTTTCAATATAAATATCAGACTTTGGCGGATACATTGTATCAACTATAACAGTTTTTTCACTACCTTTAATTAAATAAGAATTATAAGTAGTTCCAACAGGTAAAGGGATCAATTCATCAAAAAGCTTTCTTTCTCGATGGTTTAATCCGCAATAATATATATTATTTTTTATTTCCTTAAATGTCATTAAGCTTCTCCTAATAAATATAATTATATTATTATACGTCAAGTAAATTATAAAATTTGGTAAATTAATTATTTTTTAAGTTTTATATTTAAAAGTTTTATTCTATGATTAACACATGAGTATTTATTTTTTTTACGGTGATGAAGATTATAATATAGAGCTCGAAATCAAAAAACTTAAGAAAAAATTGCTTGATAAAAATTTTTCCGCAATGAATTTTAAGTCTATAGATAACCCTTCTTTTGCTGATTTGATTTCACTTTTAAGAACACAACCCATGATGTTTGGAAACCAAATTATTGTGATTGATTTCAATGATTATTTTTCAAAAACTCTGGAAGATAGTCAGCTCAATGAGATAGAAAAAGCTCTGGAAGATAATTTGGAAAGCCTTTGTATAATCTTTACTGTAATACTACCGAGAAATGAAGGGAAAAAATTAGATACCAGAAAAAAAATATACCGAATTATAACGAAACATGCACAATGTCAGGAATTTCCAACATATAAAACATATAAAACAGAAGACATAGTCAACTGGATAAATAAAGAAGCAAAAAAACAGGAAATAACAATACAAAAAGAAGCATCACTTGCTCTCATTGAACAAATAGGCAATAATTTAAGAGAACTTATAAAAGAAATCGAAAAACTTAAACTTCTGGCATATCCTGATACAATAATAATAAAAAAAATGGTTAAAGATATTTGTATATCAAATGAAGATTTATTTGGATTAGCAGATTTTATTATGAAAGGTGACAAAGGACTAGCTCTTTTAGAATTTAAAAAATTACTTGATAAAAAACATCCATTAGAAATTTTATCAGCTCTCCAAACCATGATTAGAAAATGGATTATCATAAAATCTAAATCAGCAAATTTGCCATTATTTGAACTATCTAAATTAACAGGTCAACACGAATTTATAATTAAAACAACTTTAGAAAAAATGAAAGATACCCCATTAAAAGACTTAGTTAGGTTAAAGCAAAACTTAACTGAAGCCGAATATAAAATTAAATCAGGTCAATCAATCAATCATATAGATGAAGTTGAAATTGCATTATTTAAATAAAAATATAACATTTTAACAAAAATTCATATAAAAGCTTAACAAATACTAATAAATTGTCCAAAACACACTTAACATTTGCCATTTTCCGCGATTTGGCTCAAAATATTTAAAATAAATATTTTGAGCCAAATCATATTTTTGAATTGTAACAATTTTTAATATTTTTTATAAAAAATAGTTTATAAATAGCAAAAAAAAAAATCAGGTGTTTTAATTAATATGTAGTAGATTTGCATTTTAGTGGACGTGAAATATGAGTAGAATACAAAAAGTACAGTCAAGTTATCAGCAAAGACACAGTATTAATACAAAAAACAACCAAGTTTATGGTTCATATCCAAGCTTTGGAAGTGCATTAGGTAACTTGGATGAAGCACAAAGATTTATAAACAATGAAACTTTAAATAAAGTTAATGGGATTTTAGGTAACAATAAAATTAAAAAAGGATTCAAGTCTTTAATGAACCGTGTTTTTGAAACACAAGGTGAAATTCAAAACCAAATTTTTAACGCCTTTTTTACTTCTACACTAGCTTATGTTATGGTTAGACACAACCCTCTTTCTAAAAAAGATGAAAAAACAAGAGCTTACGGTGCCCTACGTCAACCAGTTTCAGCAGGTATAGCTTTAACCGGTGGCCTCGGATTAACAATGGCAGTAAATAAGTATACTGATTATTTAATTAACTCAGGTGCTATCAGTGGTACAGACGGACGGCTTGAACCAACAGACAGTTTTCTAAAAAAACTTAACAATAAAGCTTATAAAGATTATAAACAAGACATAAATAACATAATAAAAGAAGCTAAGAAAAGCAATAAATCTCCTGATGAAGAAGTAGATAAATATATAAAAGAATTTATAAAAAATAATACTCCTGATGCATTTGATGGTAAAGAGTTTGATAAAAACGGAAAACCGACAAAAGAATATATTAAAGCATGTGTTAAACAGTCCGGAGAAAGATTCAAAAAAGCAAGAACAGAATTATTTGCAAAATTAATAGGCGAAGATCCTAGTAAATTTTCAATACAAGAAGTAGAAGTGTCTAAAGGAAATAAAACTATAAAAGAAGCAAGAATCCTATTTAACGGGGAAGAAATAGGAAAAAACATTCCTAATTTAAAGACTACTGAAGACTTAACTAAATACTTGAATAAACATAATATTAATAATAAAAAATTAAGCACATTAATGAGTGATGTTTTTAAGTTTGAATTTTACAAAGATGGTGCTCTTGAAGGAACACTTAAAAAATCATCTCTTAGTAAATTTGATGAAATAAATGCTCTTGATTTTCTAAAGGAAATAGGTGTTTTAGGTGATAAAACAAGTAATTTAGATACTAATTCTCTTAATTTAATAATGTCTAAAATTCGCCAACCAAAACTACAGACAGCCATTAAAGATTCTGTTAGAGGACTAGCTTTAAAAACAGATGGTGAGATAACACTAAGTGAAGAGCTAGGAAAAACAATGACAAACATTGCACAAAACCATAGCAATAAAGCAACAAGAGTAATCACTCTTCGCTCATTACTAAACAGATTAGGTATAGAAAGCAATGATGATTTTAATAAATATATGCAAAAAGATATTGCTTCAATAGCAAAAGAAATTTCTGATGCCTTTAAAAATGCAACCGAATTAACAACTGCTAAATCAAAAGGTAAAGTAGAAAAAATTGTAGAAAAAATCTTTACAAATAAAAATGGCATTATAGATATTTCAAATAATATTGTAAAAAATATGGCGACTAACTTAAAAGGCGGATCAAAAACATTCAGTAGATTTACAACTATTGTGTTTAATTTACCAATGACTATGATTACTTGTACAATATTAAACTTTACTTATCCTAGGTTTGTCGATAAATTTTTTCCACAATATTCAAAAAAGAAACCCGAATCGACAGAAGTGAAAGGAGGGGCTAACTAATGAAAATCCCTTCAATTGTAACCAAACCAATTAACGCAACCAATAAATTTATGGTTAAAGGATTTAACAAATTCATGGATACTGGTATAGCTAAAGGCGCAGTAGAAATGTATAAAAAAGAACCGGGAAGGTTTGCATCATTAGCCTTATTAGCTTCTATCATATCAAAAGACGTTATTAATTGTGTATTTTATACTTCCCAAAGTTGGAATAACAAAGATATTCCTAAAGAAAATAGACCCTTTGTTGCTTCATTAGACCTTATGAATGGTATTGTTATGGTCGGCGGACAAATAGCAACAGGAGCACTAATTGATAAAAAGTTTATCCCTTGGGTACAAAGTAAATATACAGGTATGAGGGTAAATAGCAAAACAGGAATAAATGAAATAGCTAAGGGTAACAAATCTTCTAGTAGATTATTCCACCAAGATAATGTTTTAAATATAGCAAAAACTATAATAAAAGATAATACTGATAAATTAAAAAGTATGTTCAATTTAACGGATGACCAAATTAAACAACTTGACCCTCAAAAAGCTGTTAAAGTAGTAGACAAATTATCTAAGACTCCTTTTACCGGTGGTTTAGTGATTGTTTTAACAACATTAATAACAACAGGTTTAGTAAAACGAGGTCTTGCATACTTAATCTCTACTCCACTTGCAGGTAATATTTCAGACTGGATTGAAAAAAGAAGTGCTGAAAAAGACAAAGCTAAAGAAATAGTAATGACTCCGGCAATGATTGATTCAACTATTCCAAAAACTGAAGAATCAAAATTAGTAAGAGTTGCTTAATATTAATTTCAAGTTAAAAAGAGCCCGAAAGTTAAAACTTTCGGGCTCTTTTTAACAACAATTATTCATACACTAAAATTCTCATAATAATCTGTCATAAATTTAGCGTATTCATTATTCAAAATAGTAACACGTGCTTTTTTTATAAAATCCAACAAGAACTGTGTATTGTGAATCGAGAGAAGTATTTGTGCCGTTGATTCACCACATCTGTAAAGGTGTCTTATATATGCCCTTGAATGATTCTTACAAGCATAACAATTACAATTTTTATCCAATGGTCCTGAATCATTTTCAAATTCTTTATTCTTTATAATTTTTCTTCCTTCATAAGTAAAGAATGAACCATGACGGGCATTTCTTGTGGGAAGGACACAATCAAACATATCAATTCCTCGAAGAATCCCGTCTAACAAATCCTGCGGAGTTCCAACGCCCATTAAATATCTGGGCTTATCTTGCGGCAAAAGTGGTGCTGTAATTTCTACTATATGATTTTTCATATCGGTCGGCTCACCTACGCTAACTCCACCAATAGCATATCCAACAGCATCAAAAGATGAAACAACTTTAGCACTTTCTTTTCTTAAGTCATCGAAAAAGGCCCCTTGTACTATCGGAAACAAGGCTTGCCTTGGATTTGTATGAGCATTAAAACATCTCTCCAACCATCTGTGTGTTCTTTCCATTGCATCTTTTGCTTCCTTATGACTACAAGGATATGGAGCACATTCATCGAAAGCCATTATTATATCTGCTCCTATATCTTCTTGAATTTTCATTGAAATTTCAGGATTAATATAATGCTCTTTACCATCTTTTATGTCTTTAAATTTAACTCCATCTTCTGTAATTTTTCTTAAATTTGAAAGTGAAAAAACCTGGAATCCTCCGGAATCAGTTAAAATTGGCTTATGCCAATTCATCCAATTATGGATGCCTCCAAAACTTTTTATACGTTCCGAGCCAGCTCTTAAATAAAGGTGGTAAGAATTTCCTAAAATAATTTGAGCACCTGTTTCTTCCAAGTGATGATTAGTCAACATTTTTACAGTCGAATTAGTCCCTACAGGCATAAAAATCGGAGTTTCAATATCGCCATGAGGTGTATGCAAAATACCGGCCCTTGCTCCTGTATCTTTGCATACATGTATTAAATCATATTTAAAAAAACCTTCATTAAGTTTGCTCAATGCTAATATTCTTTCCGGTTAGCTACAATTAAAACTCATTTTTCATTATTAATTCCAACGCGGTTTCCCAGTTATCACATATTTCTTCTGATCTAAAGTATAAATTAATTTCTCTCTCAGCACTTTCTTTACTGTCTGAACCATGAATTGTATTAAATCTCATAACTTGAGCAAAATCACCTCTAATTGAGCCTACTTCAGCTTCGTTAGGATCAGTTTTCCCCATAAATTTTCTGACACTTGCGATAGCATTTTCACCCTGCAAAACCATTGCAACAATAGGACCGCTTGTTATAAATTTTATTAAAGCATTATAAAAAGGTTTCCCGGCATGTTCTTCATAGTGCTTAGCTGCAAGCTCATCTGATACCTGTAACATCTTTAAAGCAACAATTTTAAAACCTTTATCTTCAATCTTCCTTATGATTCTTCCGATTAATCCTCTTTTAACTCCATCCGGCTTAATTGCAACGAAAGTTCTCTCCTGATTAGTTAACATAAGTTCTCCTCAATCTGTTTAATATATTTTTTATTGAAACATAAAAGGAACCTAATGTCAAAAAAAATCA
Source organism: uncultured Muribaculaceae bacterium (assembly GCA_964391675.1). Taxonomy (GTDB): domain Bacteria; phylum Cyanobacteriota; class Vampirovibrionia; order Gastranaerophilales; family Gastranaerophilaceae; genus CAYMMX01. The sequence goes on from CAYMMX010000019.1 coordinate 9,093, forward strand.
CTTAACAAACAGGCCCAGAAATCACGATTAATCGTGATTTCTGGGCCTGTAACAATATCCATACAATTTGTTTTTAAAACTTAATTTTTATAACAATCTTATGGGATTTAATATTTTGTTACAACCAATAAATTTCTTTTAAATACATTAAAATAATGTAAAAATTTCTTATTAAATAATTTTCCATGTTAAAATTTTAAATAGTTGAAATATAGATAAAAGGACAAGGGAGAGATGTCAAAAATAAAAGTAGCTGATTATTTAGTACAAGAACTTAACAAATTAGGAATAGATGATTTTTTTGGTTTACCCGGCGATTATAATTTTAATATTTTATATGCAATCGGAAATAATCCGAATACAAATTGGATTGGATGCACTAATGAACTAAATGCCGGTTATGCTGCAGATGGCTATGCAAGAGTAAAAGGTTACGGAGCTCTTGTAACAACTTCAGGTGTTGGGGAACTTAGCGCTATAAATGCAATAGCAGGTAGCTATGCAGAAAATATACCTGTAATTAAAATTGTAGGGACTCCTACGACAACAAAAATCAAAAATAATGCATTAGTTCACCATAATTTTCAACATCCTGATTATTATGCCTTTGAAAGAGCTTACTCAAACGTTACAGAAACAACCGCTTATTTAACAGAAGAAAACGCAAAAGAAGAAATAGATAGGATTTTATCTGTATTTATACAACAAAAAAGACCGGTATATGTTGCTATACCTATAGATATTTGCTTAATTGAAATAGAAAATAATCCTCGATTAAAAACATTTGAAAGTAATCAAAAAACTTTAGAAAAAATTGTTGAAGAAGCTTGCAAATTAATTGATAAAGCCCAAAAGCCAATGATTCTTGCAGATGTGCTGATTAAAAGATACAATGCACGCAAAGAATTTGGAAAATTAATGGAAAAAACATTATTTCCTGTTTCAAATCTTCTTATGGGCAAAGGAATAGTAGAGGCAGATAATAAAAAATTTCTTGGGACTTTTTTATCAGAATATGAAAATATAATTGCACATGATTCGCTTCATGAATCTGATTGCGTTATATCTGTAGGAGTTATTAACAGTGATTTAAATACCTACAGAACAGGCCTTCCCTTTAAACCTGCTGATTTTATAGAAATACAAGGAACTTACACAATTATTCAACATAAAAAATACGAAAATGTTCTAATGAAAGATGTTTTAGATAAATTGAGTGAAAATATCACTCAAAGAAACATTACCATGCCGGAAAAAAAACCGAGTTTTGTAACTGTTACAGAAGCTGATGCTGATGATACAAAACTAACGGCAAAATATATTTACCCTAGATTACAGGAATTTTTGAAACCTAATGATATAATATTTGTCGAAACCGGAATCATTCCTCATGGTTTTGCTCCTGCCAGATTACCTAAAAACACAGATGTTAACACTCAAACGCTATGGGGTTCTATAGGTTGGGCAACACCTGCTTCTTTTGGAGGACAAATGGCCGCAAAAGAAAGACGAACAATTCTTTTAACGGGGGAAGGCTCTCATCAACTTACCTGCACAGAAGTAAGTACTATGATGAGAAACAATTTAAAGCCAATAATAATAGTAATAAATAACTCAGGTTATACAATTGAAAGAGTTCTCTCAGATAATCCTTGGGATTTCTTCAATGATATAGCAAAATGGAATTATACAAAATTAACTGAAGTTTTTGAAGGTGATGCATGGATTGCGCAAGCAAGAACAAAAAAAGAATTCGATAAAGTACTTAAAGAAGCCGAAAAACAACAACAAAACAAATTATGCTATATTGAGGCTTTTACTGATGTAATGGATTTACCTGATTTAACAGCAAAACTTTTTTCTAAACTACAAGAATCAAGTTCTGCAATATAAACTGAAATTAGTTTATTATGCTATAATATCTTTATGAAAAAGACTCTTATATTTATATTATTAATGTTTCTTCTTTCTAATAAATCATATTCTGCTGATTATTATATCGTTGGAATAGATGCTTTTAAAAAAGGAGTATATGATAAAGCTGCCTCAAATCTAGAACACGCTGTAAGAATTAATCCAAAAAATGTCAATGCAAGATATTATTTAGCCCAAACATATTTGTCACAAAATCGAATTTTTGATGCTAAAAATCAATACAACCGAATTATTATACTTGCACCAACTTCTGATGCAGCAAGGCTTTCACAATTAGGTTTATCACTTATATGCCAATCATATAATAATAATGAAGGTTTAGTAAGTTTTGATGATATGTCAAGATATAAAGATAACTATCTGAATTATGTTTTAACCGGTGACGGTAAAATACTTAAATGGTCATCTTTCCCAATAAATGTTTATATAGAACCTAAAAAACATAAAACAACAGCTATTAAAGCATTTGAGCAATGGCAAGAAAAAAGCAACAATATCGCAAAGTTTAATTTTGTTTCATCCCCAGAGAATGCACAAATAGTATTAACTTTTAAAACAAAACTTGAATCTACTTCGAATCAAGACAGCTATATAGCAGGATATTCCAAACCATATTATCAAGGAAATAATATTTCAAAATCAGAAATAAATATTCTTTCAATAAACCCTAATACTAATGAAGATTTAGATGATGAATATATATTATTTTCTACACTTCATGAAATAGGCCATTCCTTAGGTTTTAGAGGCCACAGCCCAAATCAAAATGATGTTATGGCTCCTTCTGCTGTTAATCCTAAAATAAAATTAACCCAAAGAGATATAAACACCCTAATTTCTTTTTATAAAACAGATGAAAAAATGTTGTTAGCAAAGAATAAAGGTCAAACAGACGTTCAATTACAACAAGCATTAGACTATGTCAAACAAATGCCAACCAAGGCTGTTGGATGGTCAAATTTAGGAGATATATATAAAAATAAAAAAATGTATAGTAATGCAATAAAAAATTATAAAAAAGCAATAAGCATAGAACCTGATAAAGCTGAAACATATAATTTAATCGGATCAACTTATCTCGAAATTCAAGATTCTCAAAACGCATTTATAAATTTGAAAAAAGCCTGTGATTTAGATAATACTAATTCATTTTATATTTACCAATTTGTAAAATTTTGCAATGATAATGGTAAAAAAGAAACAGGAAAATCATACTTGGATAAATACTTAGAAAAGAATCCTAAAGCAGCTAATGATGATAAAATTTTGAATCTAAAAAAGATGTACAAATAATCAAGAAAAAAATCTTGCATTTTTTTCTTGATTAGATAAAATAGACTTACGCTAGCGGGAGTAATTCAGTGGTAGAATGCTTCCTTGCCAAGGAAGATGTCGCGAGTTCGA
>CAYMMX010000020.1:0-10357 GCA_964391675.1 uncultured Muribaculaceae bacterium
GAAATAAGAAAACTATTATTATCGGGATTAATAGATTAAATATTTTTTTCATTGAGATTGGGGATGATGTGGAAAAATATTAGTCATTATCGTTATTTTACTATATCTCTTATGTTTATAACTGTCCGTGTTATATTAAAAGTATGAAAAAAGCATTGATAACTGGAATTACTGGTCAAGATGGTTCTTATTTAACAGAGTTGTTACTCAATAAGGGTTATGAAGTTCATGGTTTAATTAGAAGATCTAGTTCTTTTAATACAGGAAGAATAGATCATCTTTTCAAAGACTTTCATGAAAAGAACGTTAGATTGTTTTTACATTTTGGTGATCTAACAGATGGAAGTAATATTGCGAAATTAATAGAACAAATTAAGCCTGATGAAATTTATAATCTTGGTGCTCAAAGTCATGTTAGAGTGAGTTTTGATATGCCTGTATATACTGGAGATGTTACTGGTTTGGGAACACTTAGAATTCTTGAAGCTATTAGAGATTCTGGTGTGAAAACAAAATTATATCAAGCTTCATCATCAGAAATGTTTGGCAAGGTAATAGAGACACCTCAAAACGAAAATACTCCATTTTATCCTAGAAGCCCATATGGTTGCGCCAAAGTTTATGCTTACTGGATAACGAAGAATTATAGGGAAAGTTATGGATTGTTTGCTTGTAATGGAATTTTGTTTAATCATGAATCTCCAAGAAGAGGAGAAACTTTTGTCACTAAAAAAATTACCAAAGGTTTATCGAGAATTAAACTTGGATTAGATTCTAAATTATATTTGGGTAATTTAGAGGCAAAGCGTGACTGGGGTTATGCTAAAGATTATGTGGAATGTATGTGGCTCATGCTTCAACAAGAAAAGCCGGATGATTATGTGGTAGCGACTGGAGAAACCCATTCAGTGAGGGAGTTTATTGAAAAGTCCTGCGAAATTCTTGGTATTGATTTAGAGTGGAAGGGTAAGGGACTTGATGAAAAGGGTATAGATAAAAAAACAAATAAACCTATTATTGAAATTGATCCTATTTATTTTCGTCCGACGGAAGTTGATCTGTTGATTGGAGATAGTTCAAAAGCTAAAAGAATATTAGGGTGGTCTCCAAAAACAAAGTTTTCTGAATTGACAAAGTTGATGATTGATTATGATTTTAAAGATGAGAAAGAAAATTTAAGATAAAAAAATGAATAAAAATTTAAAAATATATATTGCAGGACATCGGGGAATGGTTGGTTCGGCTATTTTAAGAAAATTTAAAAAAGAGGGATTTAAAAATTTTATTTTAAGAACTAGAGAAGAACTAGATTTAACTAATCAGGCTAAAGTTGAGGAATTTTTTCAGACAGAAAAACCGGAGTATGTAATTGATGCAGCGGCAAAAGTTGGTGGAATAAAGGCGAATTCTGAACATCAAGCAGATTTTTTGTTTGAAAATATACAAATTCAAAACAATATTATTTGGTCTGCTTTTAAAAATAATGTAAAGAAATTGATGTTTTTAGGTAGTAGTTGCATATATCCCCGAGAATGTCTTCAACCGATGAAAGAAGAATATTTGTTAACTGGCAAATTGGAGCCAACAAATGAAGGTTATGCAATAGCAAAGATTTCAGGAATGAAGTTATGTGAGAAGATTTATGAGCAATATGGAAGAATGTTTATTTCATGTATGCCAACTAATTTGTATGGTAAAAATGATAATTTTGACATTAATAATTCTCATGTTATTTCGGCTTTGATTAGAAGAATTCATGAAGCGAAAATGAATAATGATAAAGTGGTTTCAATTTGGGGAACTGGAAATGCTTTGAGAGAGTTTTTGTATGTAGATGATTTAGCTGAGGCTGTGTTTGTAATGATGGATAAATATGAAGATAAGCAATTTTTAAATGTTGGAACAGGTATCGAATTAAAGATAAAGGAATTAGCTTATTTGATTAAAGAAGTGGTTGGTTTTAAGGGAGAATTATTTTTTGATACTACAAAGCCCGATGGTATGCCACGAAAATTACTTGATATTTCGAAAATTAGTGCTTTGGGTTGGAAATCAAAAATTAGTTTAAAAGAAGGTTTAGAGAAAACATATAAATATTTTTGCGAAAACTGGGATAAAATCAGAGTATAATTTTACGGGTTTGTCAATTGTAATTCTATTACTATTAAAAAATGGGGATATTATTGCAGACAATTGCCCAGTCTAATAAGGTTGGGGATGATGATTGAAAAATATAACGTATTTATATTTTTTCCAAAATAATTAAGCATCGAAAAGCAAATAAACTTTTAAGTGGAGTGAGTAATTTTTCGGAAATCTTTGCAATAGGTATAAACATATTTGGAATAATTTGTTTGTTTTCAAAACCTCCAGACAGTGGATAGAGAATAAAACTGAATTTTTCTCTGGAAATAACTTTATAATTTTTTGAAAATGTTTTATTAAATTTATTAATATGTTTGAAAAAAAATAAAAATGGTATTGCCTGATTTGATTCCCATGGATTTTTTTCTTTAGAATAATTTACTTGATTAAAATAATCGATATTAAAAATAAATGGTTCTGGGTGAAATAATTTATAGACAATTATTGAAAATGGTGATGGATAAGGTTCGACCATTATTATTTTTCCTCCTTTTTTTAGTGCTTTATTAGCTTCTTTGAAAAAAAGTAGTGGATTGGCAAGATGATGAAGAACATCAATCATAACGATATTGGCTAATTCTTTATTATGAAATGGCATCTGATGGGCATCGAATGACATATCTAACCATGGTTGTGGATCAATGTCTGATGTAATTATGTCTGGTTTGAATTCTTTAAAATTACCGGATCCTGAACCCAATTCTAATGTTTTTCCTGGAACATTTGATAAGTTGCTAATAATTTTTTGATACCATTCAGTATAAATATCTCGCAATATTTTTTTGTTTTGCCATGTTTCCCAATGTTTCTTAAGAATATCTGTCATATATTTTAGTCGACAAACTTAATTTTGTTCATGGCAAATGCTACCATTTTAAGTAATAGCCAGCCATGTTTGAATCGGGAAATGTTGGTTGATCCATATTCTCGGGCTTTATAGCGAATTGGAATTTCGACAAATTTGAGATTCATTTTAGCTGCGCCAAAGATCAGATCATAATCTCCAAATGGATCGAAATCTCCAAAATAACTACGGTTTTTTGCTAATTGTAGATAGTTTTCCCTAGAGATTACTTTTGTGCCGCAAAGAGTATCTTTAATTTTTTGATTAAGCAACCAACTAAAAGCGATGGAGAAAAATTTATTGCCTAGAATATTTAAGAAACGCATGGCTTCATCTTCCATAGGATAAACCAGACGACAACCATTGATATATTCACCTTTTCCTGAGGCAATAGCATTGTAAAATTTTGGTAAGTCTTCAGGGGGAACTGTTAGATCAGCATCGAGAATCATTAGAATATCTCCAGTAGCAATAGAAAAGCCCTTTCTAACCGCATCCCCTTTTCCTTTGCCGTCTTGATGAATATATTTGATGTCTAACTTAGAGTACTTTTTGGCTACTTTAACAATTTCTTCCCAAGTACCATCCGTTGATCCTCCTTCAACAAAAATTATTTCTGTATGTTTACCAATTTTGGGCATACGTTTTATAGCATTTTCGATATTACCCTTTTCGTTTCTGGCCGCGATAATCACACTTACGGAAGGATTTTTATTTTTTTCTAATCCCAAAGGTCTGGCAATTAGATAATTTGTTACACACAATGAGTTTATAATTGGAAGATTGGCAATATATTTATTAAATAAAACAGAGATTATCGGTATTTTAATGGGTAAAAGCAATCTTTTCCCTGATTTAATTACTTGAAAGTTTTCAATTTCTAGTAAATTTGTTAAATCATCTGTATTTAGCCAATTGGAGCGATTCTGAGGTTTTTTAAGATGTAATTTTTCGGCAAGGTTTAATATTGGTAGCCAAAGAAAACTGTGATAATTAATAATTAGCCTTGTATTTGGTTTACAATTGTTATGTATATTATTGAATAGTTTTTGAATATCAAGAACTGTTGATAAGGTATCGGGGATAATTATATAGTCAAACTTTTCTTTCGTTTTTATGTTGTTGTTTTTATAGTTTACTAGTAGCAAATTTTTGGTTTCTTTTAAAAGTGAATAGTTTTCATGATTAATTTCTAATATGTTTTTTTTCTTGTTAAGATTATATTGATAAAACTTAAGCAAGTCTTTGGAATAAAAATGACTAAAATATTTTGTTATTAATTTCATTTTTTGAAAGCAAAAAAATCTGTATAATATTTTTTTTCAAAACAGTGTTTATTATTTAGGTCGAATTTTGTGTCTTCAATTTTAACTGTAAATCCGAGATTTCTAAAAAATTGGAGATATTTATAAACACTTGATCCTGATTTTGATAAACCATACGGCCATAACTCGCCAATAATTTTAATACTGGGGTTATCTTTAATAATTCTTTTACATCCCTGGATGGCATAATAATCATAACCCTGAGTATCAATTTTTATAAAATCGATTTTGGTTCCTTTAGAAAAAAAGTCGTCCAATTTTACGCATTTAACTAATTCAAACTGTCTATTTTCACCTGAATTGTATGTTTGATGATCTACGTTTAACATTAGAGACTTATAAAGTTTTATCTTACAAGTTTTTTCTCCGACAGCTTTATTTAAAATTTTGATAATATTTTTATTATTCTTGGGTGAATATCTGCTAACGTTTTTTCTCAGCAATGAGAAGTTTTCTTTATCTGGTTCAAATCCATAAATTGTACTGTTTTTTAATAATTTTGAAAATAGGACGGTATAAAATCCAATATTGGCTCCAATATCAATTACATTTGAATTATTTTTTAATTTATTTTTTATTAATGTAATCTTTTTGTCATCAGATCTATTTTTATAGAAAAAATATAACTTTGTATAAAGCTGAGGAAAAAAATTACAAAACAGTTTTGACATGAATTTATTTTAACACCTATAAAATTTTTCTTGATATGTGATACTATTTTATTAAAATCTATGTTTAAAAGGATTGTTTTTTTTGTTTACATTCTATTAGTTGGATTGTTGTGTACTTTTTATATTCCTCCGTTTCAAAAGGCCGATGAACCCACTCATTTTTTAAGAACTGATGCATTAGATAAGGAACAGATTTATTGTAATGTAGATAATGATAAAAAAGAAGGGTATTTTTTTGTATCAAAAAGTATAAAAAATTATATTGGGTATCACGACAAAGAAAGAATGGCATTTAATGTCAATCAGAAATATTTTAATGTTGATCATCCAAAATATAAAGATAATAATCTGGAAAATGAAAAGTTACGCGATTTATGCAGTTTTGGGTTTATAGGTTATTTACCAAACTTAATTGGTTACAAAACTGGCTCATTAATTAGCGGTGGTAATTTGGATGTGATTTTTTATGCTGGTAGATTTTTGCCGTTTTTAATGTATTTTTTTCTTGTTGTGTTTTTGAGTCAAAGAATTAAGTCTTATTTTATAAGGAATATATTTTATTTTTATAGTGCTTTGCCTATGGTTATTCATCAGGTTACTAGTTATAGCTATGATACGTTAATGTTGATTCTGACTTTAGTGTTTTTATTTTACCTTGATAAAATTTTTTCAAAATATAATTTTAAAATAAAGGACAAGATATTATTCGGATTGTCTTTATTTTTAATTGCTACTAGTAAGCCTGGTTATTATCCTTTTTGGATCAATATATTTTTATTGCCAAATTTCTTTAATAAGAAAAATTTTAAAAAGGAATTTCTTATAAGAATGCTTGTCTTCCTAATAGGGGTAGGGCTAATATTTTTGTTTACTTATTCTCATTTACCTGTGTCAAGATTTTCTACACCTGGTGATAGAAAAATTCCAAACTGGGTTTTTTCAGACGTAAATAAATATTTTATACTTCATAATCCGTTAGGTTTTGGAAAAGTTCTTTTAGATACGTTAATTCGGTATGGAGGTGACTATTTGATAGGAATTGTAGGTATATTTGGTTGGTTAGATTATAAATTAGATTTTTTTGTATATTTAGTGTTTTTTTCTTTTTTTATTTATCTATGCGTAAAAGTGTTTTATAAGGGTTTGGATTTTAAAATTAGTATTTGGAATTATCTTGTTTTACTGATGTCAGTAATAACAACGGTTTTATTAGTTTTTGTTTCTTTGTATGTTACTTGGACTGATTTGGTATATAAATATGTTTTGGGTCCAACAGGGAGATATTTTTTAGTAGTTGTTCCGTCATTTATTATTCTTATATTATCTTTTCTTGACGTGGTAAATTATAAAAAATATATAAAAAATATATTTATATTTATTTGTTTATCATTGGTGGTGTATTCAGTTGGGAAAAGTGTCTATTCTAGATTTTATGATTATTCCGAATGGATTGGAATAGAAGATAAATTGGGATACAATCATATGTTTTGTGGATCTGATAGAGATAATGTGACAAAATTGGTAGTAAATGATGCAATAGTAAAATGTCACATTGGCGAAAATAAAGTTTATGGCATTAGTTTTAAATATAGATCTCCTGGTAAGGTAGGCTCGTATAAACTTGAAATTATGGATAGTGAATGTAAAGAGGTATTGTATTCAAGTTATACTAATATCCACCAAAAAAGCTTTGATGGTGAATTTAAAAAAACATTTGACCCAATATTTATTTCAGATCTATGTATACGCTTATCTCCTTTTTATGTTCCTGATAATGAATATTTAGGAGTTAAAGGAGATGGAGAAAAACTTTCATTTAAAGTTTTTACGACGAAATAGCTTTAATATTTTCAATGATAATTTTTCCGAGTTTTTCTCGAGAATAATATTTTATTATTTTTATTCGTGATTTGATACCAAACTCTTTTCTTAATTTAAATGATTTAATTAATTTTTCAAGATATTTTTCCCACTCTATTTCCGTTTGAGCATGAAATCCGTTAATACTGTGATCAATGATATCTTTTTGAATCTCAATTGGAGTAACGACTGATGGTAGTCCACAGACCATATACTTTAGGATTTTGTAACCACATTTACCTCTTGTCCATTCATCTGACGGTAATGGTGCTATGGCAATATCACAATTGGTTAGTTGTCTTTCCTCATCCTTTTCATTCCATTTTGTGTTTTTAATAAATGAATATTTTTTATAATAATTTTTATCACTTATTACATTAAGTTCGATATTGTACTTTTTTGATAAGTTTTTAATTGCTGGCATAATACTTTCTAAATAAGGCTGATTTCCCCAACTGCCGTACCAACCAATTTGAACAGGTTTATGTAGTTTATAATTTATCTTAGGGTTTTGGAAAAGTTCCAAATCTATGGGAGTTGGAACAACAACTATGTTATTATTATATTTTTTTGCATATTTTTTCAAATAATCATTGCCAGCAATTATTAGCTTACTTGCTTTTATTAAAGCAACAACTTTATTGTATTCGTTTTGAGCATTTGGATCATTTTTCCAATTTTTGTAGCGGAAATGTTTTGGAATAGTAAAAATTGCATCATCAAAATCAAAAACGATATTTTTATTACATCTTATTAATAAATTTTCTAAAAATGAAATTTTACCAGGAAATAAGTGTCTTTGTACAAAAACTACATCGTAGGTTGTGGAGGATAGTACGCTGATAATGATGTCAAATAAATGTAATCCATAGTAAGCAAAATCTCCTAATCTTTTATTAATTGAATATATTTTTTCGAATTTGCTTATTTGTATGGTTGGTTTGATATCAAGTTTTATTCCATTTTTATTGAATAAATCTTTATATTTTTCTAGGCGATATTTAGTACTATAGACACTTCTTGAATCTAGTCCAAATCCGATGATTTTCATTTAATTAAATAGTTATTTAAAATATAATTACTTACCAATCGAATAATTTTAAGTGGAAGAAGAAGAACATTAATAATGATTATTTTTATTGACATTTGAGAAATAGTTTTATGTATTTGATTGGAAGTTTTTTTAAGACCGTATTTTGTAGTTAGTAAAGCTTTGATGACATTAAAGACTAAAATTGAAAAAAAAATAAAATAAAAAAAACTTTTTAAAAGTTTAAATAGTGTTTTAGATAATTCTCTTTTGAAATATGGGTTTTTATTGATTGTTATTTTAGGCTGGAATTTGTATATGATAATATTTTTATCAAGAAATATAAAATACTTTATACCAAATAGTATAAATAAAAACCTATTAATGTAGCGTAAATAAAAGATGTCAGGAATTGGAAAGACAACTGTTTTTATATTGGATTTTTTTAGTATTGAAAAGATCTTTAGCCAATTGCAATATTTATTTTTTAATAAAGATAAATAATTATTACTTGTATGAAATTCTGGTAATTTAACTATTTCTGTAAATCTTTTGTTTTGAATATCTGTAAAATATTTATCAAATATATATTTACGAGAAAAATCTAGATTAAATAGCATTATTTTTTTAGGAGTTATCTTAAGTGATTCCTTCTTGAAAATTAATATTTTAAATAAGAGATTATTACTATACGGTTCAAAATAGGGATGATAGTATATTGATCTTAATTTAGATATGAAGGTATCAGATAATTTAAAATTATTTAAAGTTATCTTTCTATTTTTTATAAAACATAAAATTTCATTTGCTTGTTGATCGATAGTTTTGACACTTTTATTGGCTTCAGTTTTGAGCAAATTATATTTTTTATTATTAATTAATTCAGAAATCTTCTTTTTTAGACTAAATGAATTGTTGTTGTTGAAAATATATCCATTTTTTCCATCTTTGATTAATTCTGGTATACCACCAACATTTGATCCAATCACGGGGATTCCAAATGAAAATGCTTCCTTAATAGTTACTGGGCTATTTTCAGGAATTATTGATGGATAAATTAAAGCTTTATGATTACTAAATATTTTAATGACATCTTGTCTTTTATAATTTTCAAAAATATTTATATTTGGAGCAGATATTGTTGAAGATAAAAATTGTGAACCGTTTCCATAAATGTCTAGTTTTAAATTTTTATTTTTTGAAAAGTATTTCTGCCAAGTGTTTATTAACAGACTTGCACCTTTTTCATCTGAGTTACCACCAGTATAAAGAAATTTGAATTTTTTTGTTTTAATTGTTTTAGATTTTTTATATACGGGAATTCCGTTTTGAGAAACTAACCAGTTCTTTTTTATAAAATACTTACTATAAATATTTTTTATAAATTCTGATGGAAAAATAACGTAGTTGATGTTAGCAAAAATGTCATACAAATATTTATCTCTATTGATAATTTCGGATTCCTTTTTAATGTTTTTTAATATGTTAGTTTTGTCTTCTAAATATGCATAACATAAACTACAATCAGTTAGGTTTTTGTTTTTACAAAAAGTTTTTTTATCACTTTTAAGAAAGAATTGTCGTGGACATATCCACCATGAATCGTGACATGTTACAGCTACTTTTATATGATTGTTTATGGCGTATTTGACTATATTAGCGCCTAGTCCTTGAATAGAATGAAAATGAATAAGGTCTGGTTTAAACTGTGAAACTATATTTTTAAAAGCTGTCAGTATTTCTGGAGAACCTGTGATTTTTTGTATTGGATTATCAAAAGATTGATAATTTAAGGTGATTCTATTTACCTTTATGTTTTCATAGGTATCTTTTCTAATTGTGTTTATTGGAATACTTGTGTTGAGATAACCACAAAATACAGCAACTTCATTTCCAAAGTTTTGATAAGCTTTGGTAATTTCGTGTGCATGAATTGAAGCTCCTCCATTAGGTTCGTAAGGTGGATAGAAGCAACAGACAGTTAAAATTTTCATTATGCTAATATTTTGTGTATTTTTTTAATGCTTTTATTCCATGAAAGTTTTTCAATTGTTTTTTGGGAATTTGATTTTAGGAGATTATACAATTTTTGTTCATTAATTAGTTTTTGTAAAATTTTTTTGGTTTTTGGGATGTTGTCCGGTTCGGTGACAAGGGCGTTGTAGCCGTCGACGATATATTCATCATAGCCGGTAACTTTGGCGACGATTGGGACGCCGCCACAGGCCATCATTTCTAATGGTGGGCCAAAAAAGCCTTCGACACGAGATAATTTTAGCAGAATATCACAAGAAGAATATATACGTCGCATCATATCCATGGGCACTTTTTCAAAAAATCGATCGCAATGCCATTCGGGTTTTGGCTTTCCGTCATAGGAAACACACCACACTTCACAATCTAAATCTTTAACAACCTCAAAAGCTTCGTCCATACCTTTAAATGGTAGATTAATAGCTCCTTCAAGAAGAATCCTCTTTTT
>CAYMMX010000021.1:0-7985 GCA_964391675.1 uncultured Muribaculaceae bacterium
TTCTTTTAGTTAATAATGTCTTTGCAAATATATTGATTATTAATTAGATTGTCAACTGTTTAAAAAAAATTCTCGATAAACAGTAATTCCCAGGCGTTTTATAAACTTTGGAAATTGCCACCTGCACACGGTATTTTCTTTTAACCCGTAAAAGTTGCAAAAATCACGAAGATGCTTAAATGGCTTCGGGTTTTCGTTTGCTTTAGTTGTTATTAGTATAGGTTTCATAATTGATCTATGGTTATTCTCTTTGAATTATATTTTATATCTAAAAACCAATTGTGATTTTTTTGTAAATAGTCAATCAAATCATAATATTTGCTCTGCAAAAGTGCTTGATTAATAGTTTTTGATGTAATATTCATTGGAACATTACATAGATTTTTTAATTGTTTTATATAATTTTTTAAATAAGATTTTTCAACGTCTTTATGAATCATAATATATGGATATGCACTATATTTAAACAATAAATCAATTCTTTTTAATAAGTCGATAAAATCCTTTTCAAAAAAATCACTATCATATTTATTATTTCTATCATATCCAACTAATACATAAAACATTATATTATGCATATACGGTCTTGTTAAATTAAATATTCTTAGTTTTTTTTCAATAATATCGTAATCTTCAATATTGTCAAAGGCAAAATGAAAAGTTCTATTGGTCTTTTTGTTTTTATTAGTTTTCGATGTTGAATAATAATTACTATTCCATAATACTTTCATTTTTTTTTCAGTCAGTAATCTAAAATCCATCCCTTGTTTAAAAACAAAAGGTGATCCTGTATTATTTAACCGTTCAAATACTTTAAAAAACCCAGAATATGCCGTAATATTATCATCTAGCAACATTATATAAGGGCGTTTATTATCATAAAATTCTTCTATATTAGAATGATGTTCAACTTTTTTACTATTTCTGTTTATACAAAAAGTACATTGTCTAATACAACCTCTTGTTAAAAAACCAATTGAATAATCTTTATAATAAGAATTATTACAACTTGGTATATTGTCGTAAATTGAATAATCAGGAAAACTATGCTCTATTTCATAAGGAAGCGGTTCGGCTAAATCATAATAAAAACCAGACCCTCCTTTTTTAACAAACGGTAATGAATTTATAAAATTTGGAGTTTGTGTATCAGAAAATACTTTACTTACAAAAACTATATCAAATTTTGATTGAAATAAACTATATGGATTAATTTCATCAAATGATATTAGTTTTACATCATCACCCTGTTTTTTATGCCAAGATGATAGTTTCATTATAGCTAAATTTGGAAAAGAATGATTTTTCCTAGTGCAAAGATCATTATCTATTAAACCTATTTTCATTACACATCAATTTCAATTATACCACAATAATCTATTTTTCCTAATCTGATTATCATTTCATGTTCGGAATGATTTTTTATTACAGATTCAAGTTCTTGTAAATTGACAACTCCTTTTCTTTGAAAAATAGAACTCGCAAAACTTAATTCCCCAGATGCGTTTGCTATTATTTTACTTGCATCTTTTACGGCTATTTTGAATAAAAATCCGCCATTTTTCGCTTCTGTTAAAATTTCTGATAGTTTCATATTATTAAAATTTAGATAGATAAATTCTGCTTACAGGAACATTTGTATAATAACTTAATTGACTTCTTACTTCATCTTCGTTTTCAAGTTCTTCGGTAAACCCTACTAATTTATAATATGCGCAACCTCTTGAAATATTTACCTGAACAAATTTTTCTTCAAAATAAAATCTTGCCATTTCTGATTTTGGAGACCACATTTTAGATTTTAAAAGATCGAGTTTCATAGTTGTATGTTTTAATTGTTAAGTAAATATACAACAATTTACCTATACAATGCAAATATTTTTACACATTTTTGCACAATACTATGTAATTTATAACAATTCTAAATAATTAGATTGTCAACTGTTGTTTATTTTTTCTAGTATATTCTTATTAATCTGATAAACATCAGACCTTATAAGCCTATCTGTTTCAACTAGATTGTTTATTGTCTTTTTTGCGTGTAAAACTGTCGCGTGATCTTTGCCAAAATAAGAGCCTATTTTCATTAAACTATACTTTGTTAACTTACAACCAAAATACATTGATAACTGTCTGGCAAAAACTACATCTCTTTTTTGTGATTTTGTATAAGTAAAGTTATTTGGTACTCTTTGATATTTACGAACCTCGCTTATTATAAGTTCCATAGAGTCAGTTTCAATATCAACTAACTTTTTTAAGTCGATAAGTATTTTCTTATAAAGTTCTTTCTGCTTATATCCTATTCCAGTTAATTCAAGAATAAGCAACTTAACAGAATACTTGGTTATTAATTTGTATATTTTTTCTTCCATAGTTTTAAGTTTGCCGGAGCTAAAAAAATTAATTGATAACCCCTCAGTTAGTATTAAAAGAATAGCCCCGGCATATTTTAAGTTAGTTAATTTCGTGTAAAAGCCCCTGAGTGTGAATTTAAAAATTGTATTATTGATAAAAGGCTGTCAGGGGCTTAATCTGTCATATTTTCATAAGCTATCGGTTTAAAATAGTGTTTTTTGTATAAATATTTTTTCAATTTTGTAACACGATTCTTTTAACAGATGTTCACATTGTCTCCAGTCAATTAAGTATTTATCAAAATCACTTGCTTTTTCGTCAGCCTCTTCATTTTCTAAATACCATATATGATAACGATTTTCGTTAGCTAATTTAACGTTTTCTGGTAATTTATCAATTTTAACAAACGAATGAAAACTAAATGTATGAAAAGGGGCAATTGCTTTTTCTTTTTCGAGATATTTTACTTCAGAAATAAACTTAAAGCCTTTTCCGTTTGATACTTTTACATAATTTCCTTCTTGTAATTCAGTACCTTCTCTGTCGTATAATTTGAGTATAAACATAATATCAAAACTAACTATAATTATTTACTAAAAAAATGACTTTTATCATGTTTTCTAATTATTTTCAAAATCAAAGTCTTTTTTTTCTCCGGTAAATTCATCTATTTCTGAAATCAATTGCCCTGTTATTTCGCAATATCCTAAACCGTTTCTTTGTAAATGTTGTTCAGCAAAAGTGTAAGAAATAGCATCAATATTAGGGCCAGCCCAAGTATTCAAGTCTACATCTTTCGGATCAATAGCTTTTATTTCTGTTGTAAAAATCATTTCTTTCCTTTCATTATTTGTTCGTATAAATTAGGCATCTTTTCTTTAATTTCTTAAAGATTCACCTTTAAATTCTATTATATTAACCATTTCTTTTAATCTGTCGGTTGTGGTTAATCCGTAAAATTCGGTTAAAGTATTCATGTTGTAATTACAAGTAATAAATGTTAATGCTCCAGAATCATATCTGAATGCCAATAAATCTGAAATTGGTTGTATTTTATTTCCGAAGTCGTTTAATTCCTTGCTTTCCTTTCCTAAATCATCTATCATCAAATCTCTTTTTGTATAATTATCATAACCATTTTCTTTTATACTCAAAACTAATAATCTGCTATTTAATGAATTGATACGTGAACCCCAAAATATTGATCTAAAATTACAATATGCTGTTAATAATAATGTTTTACCAACCCCGTTTTTACCAACTAGCATTATACCCTTTGTAACTTTACCATTAAATTTATCTTCGTTACCAGTAGCATGAAAATATAATTGATTTAAAATATATTCTGAGTTCTCATTTTCTTCATAATGACTAAATATTCCTCTTTCTGCAATTATGCGATTAATATTTAAAACCATTATTTCTTTAAACTTTTCAAATTCAAGTTTAATAAAAGCTCTATTGCTTCTTATTTTAGATCTAGTATCTTCGAGTTTTTTTAATTCTCGTTCAATAATTTCATCAATAGTCTGTATCATGTTTTAATCTATTATTTTGTTTTGCATTTACTTTAAATATACCGGCATAGTTATTTTTCATTGAATTTTCAATCATATCCCGAGCTAATTCAATATTGTTATTACTATCTTTTAAAAGGCCTTTTATTAAAGTCTTTAATCCTGTTTCTTTATATGATTGATTTTTTTCTGATTTATACTTTAACCAAGTTAATATTAAATTTTCAAATTCGTTATTAAGTTTAAATTCTAAATTAACTTTTTCAAAAAGTTTAATATAACTTTTATTATTAATTATATCTTCATTTATATTTTCATTTTCATTTTCCATATGTTCAACATATGATTTACATATGTTATTCATATCTTTTTTAGATGAATATTTATTAATCCTATTATTTCTACGACTTTCAGAATATTTTATGCGTTTTTCTATTTCTTCACGCATCCTTTTATTGTAAAATTTTCCGTTTTCGTTTACAAATTTTAAATAAATATCTTCATCATACGATTTACATATGTTTAACATATCTTTTTCTGTCAAAAATCCTTTTTGATGTTGTAAACAAAGTAATTTTATATACCTACCAATTTGCTCATCAGTCAATGTAAAAGTACCTGAGAGAAAATCAGAAGTATAAAATAATATTGCTGGGTCTTTTGCCATGTTAAAAAAGATTATATTGAAATTTATCCTGTAAATACTGAGTGTTTTTTACTTTCGTATTTGGTTTATTAAGATTATTACAATATTGTTTTAAACGGTTATTTTCATAACCTATCCAATTTGCTTGTCTAACAGGTATTTCTCCTGTCTTAAACGAATAATTTATGCATCTTTTAGCGTAGCAATCAGCTCTAATACACCTATCACAATTATTTTCCATCCACCACATAGCTTCAGCTCCGTTGCTAAATGGTTTTATTCTTTGTGCCATTATCTTTGAAATATATTATGTTTCATGTTCCAAATTCTACGCATCTCATTTATAAGCTCATCAAATGATTTAATGTAACCCATATCAATAGAAAACGCTAATTGCTTTTGAATTTCAGTAAGTTGGTTTAATTGTTCTTGAGTTGCTTTCTGTCTTAAATTTTCTTCATGTTTATCAAAAACAATATAATTAAGACCTTTTGCAAGTGTTGAATAATTTACATTTGAGAATCTTTGAACAGCCGAAGTTAAGCCTCTGTAATTATCCCCAGCTAAATGTCGGTATTGGATTAACTGATCGTAAACAAAACGAATAACATCCAATTTAAATTTAGGGTTAATCCACATCGCAAAGTCAATAAACAAATAAGGATGCATCCATGTACCACCGTTTTTGCCACGTTTTTGCATAACAACGTAATTACGTTCTTTTGTTTGTACCTCACTTTCAAGTAATTGTATAAACTCTTTTGTTGAGTTGTTATCCATAAAATGGATCATTTGTTTTTGCATTCCAGAATAGTTATTCCATTGTGTTAACAATTCTGTTGCATTAAAAAATGAGTCATTAGTTCTTTGGGTAACATTAAAATTACCCATTTTGCGAATCATTACTACATTTGTTTTCATAAGCTATAAAAATAAAAAAACCGACAACAATAAAAAAGCATCCGTCTGGGTGGTCGAGACCCCTTAGATGCTAATTTTACCGTTGCCGGATATTTTAAATAAGTAAATTCTATTTTCATTTTCGACCGTTTAGACATTGACAAAATTAATAAATAAATCTGAATTACAAACTATTTTTATCTAAAAAAGAAAAAATATGTACAATAATATCAACAGTCCATCCGTCACCAATTAAATCGTGCGCTTTTTTAACTGGTAAATGTTTTGTGTAACCATCAGGTATATTATGCAATCGCTCCAATTCAATATTATTGTAAAATCTAATCCCTTTACTAACATCAAAATCAGGTGAATCAAATATAACATTATCAAAACCAGAATCAAAATATCTTCTTTTTACAAAACTTATATTTTTGATAACATCTTTTGATATTGTAAATCCATTAGCAGTTTTTAGTGCGTTGCTTTTTAGTCTATCTGTATAGCCACTTGTTAAAATGCTTTGCAAAGTTATTTTTTTATCTTTTGGTTGTGGAATATTACAATGTCTAAATCCAAATAAATCATTATAGTAAGGTCCTATATTTGTCCAAAATAATCTACGCCTTAAAGCTGCACTTACCAAACTACCACAAGTTTCAAATGGATATGTTTCCATATATCTGGTTAAAATTCCGAAATGTTCAGGCAGCATTATCACATTTTCGAGTAAATAATATTTTGGATTTATCTCTTTTAGCAATCTGTAATATTCAAAAAACAAATTACTTTTAATTCCTTGTAATCCTTTACGCTCTTTATTTTGTGAACTAAAATCCTGACATGGACTGCCACCAATTAACAAATCTATTTTAGGCAAATCACTTGCTTTAATTTTAGTTACATCACCTAATTGTATTGTATTAGGGTAGTTAAGTTGCGTTGTTTCAATAGCGTGTTTTTTAATCTCACTTGCAAAATACTTATTATTAACACCATCAAATTTAACACCTAATTTATCAAATGCAATTTGACCGCAACTCATACCATCAAATAAACTTAAAACATTCATTATCCGAAAAAATAAATGTAAATAAAAAATAAAGCCATTAGAAAGGTTAAAATATAACCCCAAAAGCTCATCATTTGACCTTGCTTATATTTGTTCATTGTTTTAGATTTTTATTTTGTGAAGTGAACTAACTCGTGATTCTAGTTTTTTAATGTAATTTTCAATGTATTCCTTGACGTTTTCGCCGTTAGGTATAAATATAGTCGTTGCAGGGGCAAACCCTTTTAAAACGTAAAATTTGCCATCTTTTTCGCGTTCCTTGTTTTTAGCGTGTGCTTTCTTACAAAGCTCCTGATCTTTGGTTAAAATTTCGATTTTACGATCTAAAGGATAACTTAGTTTTAATTCTCTCATAAAATATTATCGTTTGAATAAACATCTTCACTCATATCGCGGTCATCACTGGCTAACCATTTTTCAAATTCAGCCTGTAAGTCGTTGTAAGTTTCTGATCTGTGAAAAATAGACAAATCAACCTTTTTCCCTGTCTTTAAATTAATGGCATAGTATTCGCGATCTTTTGATATTTCGTAATTCATTTTATACTCGACTACAAATTGAACCTCTACTTTCCATGTTGCTTTACTTGTATTTGGAAAAAGATATTCCCACTGTTCGTTAAAAAACAGATCAATGTAAAACTCTTTTTCTTTGTTATCTTTGTTGACTGTTTCGTAAAAATCTTTATGCCCGATTGCACTTAGATACTCAAGGATTCTTTTGTCAACCGTTTCGTGATAAATTTTAGGATTCATAATATTAGGTATTAGTTTTGTTTGCGTTCTAGAATCGAACCAGAACAAAAACCGTTCGCAAAAGTTATTTTTTAATTTTAAATTCGTGACCTACTTTTTTAATTAGTTGCTCAATAGTATATTCTGGAATTTCCTTTTCTATTAATCTTAAATTTACAGTTGTATCGCAAAACCAAATCTCTCCGTTTTCGTTGTTTTGAATAATACAATTGTTTAATCTAGTTCTTTCAACTATGCTGTTGTCGGTTGGATATTCTCCACCAAGAGCTACAATAGTAAAAACATCCTTACATAATCCTATTATTTCTGTTGAATTAAATGATCCGTAATGAGTTATTTTACCACTTGATACCGTGGTCATATAACTACCGTCTTTAATAGTAACTTGTTGTCCTGTTTTCATAATCTTTAGTTTTGATTTATATGGTCAAAGATATACTACAATTTAATTTAAAAGAATGACTTTTATCATGTTTTTTACTGTATTTTGTCATGTTTTTAGTAGTTATCCCAAAACAATACCCCATAATCGGTTTTTATTTTTAATTTAATATAAGTTAAACCATATATAGAATATTGATGTCTTATAAAAGTTACTGCACTTGCAATGCTTTTAAAATTGTGATCTAAATATTTTAAAACCTTCCACTTTTTGTCAGTCTTGTAATAAACTATTCCCGGCTTCATAACTCTTTTAGTTTTTGTTTGTAATAAATTATCTTTTCTTCAAGTTCTGA
>CAYMMX010000022.1:0-5428 GCA_964391675.1 uncultured Muribaculaceae bacterium
AGCTTTGCCCCCAAAGCGTCAACGGGATGAATAGTAAAAATACAATAAATATCTTTTTCATAATATTACCACGGATAAGTACCAAGTTGAATATTATCTATTTCGTCCTGAGTGGGAACTTTTGTCCACAGGTAAACATCATCAATCGAGCCGTTGAAGTACCAGGTCGAAGTACCTCCCCTTCCAATCCTGAAGTTCATATTACTCTGCACATCAACTGCCGAATGTGCTGAAATATCCTCTACATCGGTCTGGGCTACTCCATTAACATACATAGTCCCGTTGCCACTTCTGTCATACGTTACTATGATGTTAGTCCATGTAGATGCTGAAATAGCTGCGTTACTTACTATATTGATGTAATTAGTATCATCAAAGGTGATTACTGCTCTTATATAATTATCTGCGTCAACCATCGCATAAAATGATACTAAAGTGCTTTGCATCTCAATAAAGCCGTTATAGTCACTCTGAAGCGTAGGCACATATATCCATACTGAATAAGCAAAATCATTTGTGCCTAAGTCCCCTACATCAGTTCCGAATGTTGCTAACTGGCTTCCGTTATAAGAGTGTGCCTTTCCAAATTTCCCGGTTTGGTTAACAGTTGCATTTGTCGTCCCCGTATAAGTCGAAAGCACGTCATTAACCTGCGTGCCTGAAGTCTCGTCCATCTTCCATCCGGCCCGGAGTCCTGTCAGGAGTGAATTAGCACCACCCGACAAAATATCTTTAGTGACAGCCGAAGGAGTCACCGCTTTGATATATGCCCTGTCCCCTGTTGACCATGCCGGACGAACCACTATCTGCCCTGCGGAGTTATACCGATACCCTGTTTTTCCATTTGTGGCAGTCTCATTAAGCCATTGCTTATGAAGGTCTAAGGTTGTCCCCCGATATAATTCAATAACATCGCCTGCCATGTCCGCTATTGTAAAAGCCGTATCAGCGTTTGCAGGTGCGCCCGCCGTAGTCCCTACTATAAACTCAGTCCACTCGTAACCCCCCGAACCCGTACCCCCGTTGGATGCGACATAGTTCTCAACCCAGTTACGGGTAGTTGCTTCTCCGTATTGGTTTGAATCAGCCTTCGCAAAAGCGACAGAGGAAAGCGGAACGGCTAACTCTTTTAATGCGTCAATAGAATCATTAACTATCCCTCTAACTTCTGTTGTTGTGCTTGTTGTGGCGATTGCAGCCTCAATTAAAGCATTATTAGCGTTTACTTTCTGAAAGGCCGTCCGCAAGGCGTCACCAGTGCCGTCGTTGGCTGTTGTGCCTATATTTACGTCCGTAAGCGTTACTGTAGCTGACCTGCTCTTAATAGGAACAATTTGCTTTTGACAAGCAAAAAGCAATATCCCTAAAAATAAAATAAGAATCTTTTTCATTGCTCGTTTAATTCTAACTTTACCTTTCCAGACGTAAGTTTTATGCTGCCAAATCTTCCGGTATATAACACATCCTGGTACATAGTAAATCCAGAGCCTAAATAACCAAGTGCATCACTACCGTCCTTGTTTGTTAACTGCGACAGAACAGCGTCACCGTCTACCGCAGATACCGCCCAAAAGTCAACAGTAGCCGTAACCCCTGTTGCTACTATCTGTAAGAACTGCTGGTTGCCGGGATTGGCTTGTCCTGTAATCCTGTCTAATGCTGCGTCTCTCATCTCTTTATTTTTTTATAATGTCCAACTAAATTGCGTATTTTCTCCATCATTGAATTTTATTGTCAGCTTGCAGATATCATTATATACCCAGTCTGATTCTATTGTCACGTTACCCGGATCGGGAGTATAGGTATTGCCAAGTTCATCTGTTATCGTTATTGTGTCGTGTTGTGGGAGCCTTACTAAACATCTGTGCATAGCCCGTGTGACGTAAGCTATAATAGAATAAGTATATTTTGTAACTATCTTTTCAGGGATAAATATCCCGTCTTTTTCTTCCCCTGTATTTATTGTCTCATGAGAAGGATTATTCAAAACAGCCTCTAACCAGACTACCTGTGAATAACCGTCACCGTAATTTATGTCTCCGAGATTATTCGTATTGCTAAACTCAATCTTACAAAACCGGGCCATCGGAGTGGCCATGTTTGAAACGTGAATCCAATCCGAATAATACGTTACGTCTGGCTTAGTGATTTTGACATAATGTGAGCCTAATGGAAGATCACTTGTTAAAGCCGTTGCTATGTGCTGAATGTAGTACCCAAGTGCTGAAGATGTCGCCTGTGCAACAGCCGGGAATGAACTAAAATAGGTAAGCAAATCAGTTTCACCTCCGGAGCAATTAACAAGTTTTATGGATGTAACAGTAGCCGTATGCGTACCTACCTGAACTAAAAATGGGGGTAACTGCTCTTTCGGACAATGGATAGGAATGTTCGCATTTGTCCTGACCTTATCCTGTTTCGACAAAGCATCATAAAATGGCAGTGATCCGTATATTGTTTTCATATCGTTGAGTCTACTGTTATTAACGTTGAATCAGCCGTAATGTCCGTACTGTCAGCCGTAGGTGAACCCATCGTTCCTGTCGGTACTGAATGAAGTTTTATTTTATAAGGGTTATACCCGACATTAATTGAATAATATCCTGTTTCGGGCCAATACTCCAAACTTGTCGGCCACCCTTCGCCTATTGCAAGAGTAAAAGGCTTCTTCCATGACAGATCACCGTCATAGCGAAACTTTAAGTTTGTCTGTTTAATAGATTCTTTAATGTGGGTAAAAATATGGGAAACCCCATTTATGGTCCCGTCTTCCGCTTCGGCAAAGTAATCCATGTAGTTTGTCGCTATCCACAAAGGGGAAAGTTTTTCATTGGGGTAATATGCCCCCGGCGTTGTGATACTTTCGTCAAAAGGAATGCAGTTATGGGAATCTAATCTTAATAAGACAAGTCCACCCGAAGAAACACTACTGCTATTATCGATAATGTTTTTTATATCAGTAGTGAAATTGCATCTTATGTCATGGACCTTATCACCTGTAATCTTAGGATCAAATTCAATCCTCGGAACGTCCCAGTCGTCATTAACAGCGTTATTTTCAATTATGTTTATCTGGTTATTCCCGTCTAAATCATAACTGTATTTCTTATGGTCTACCTCGGATTTCTTATAGGCTAATTCTGTTAAGTCTAACTGAAAATCGTAAGACCGGAAATACCTGTCATGTTCAATCCTTAACCTACCGTCATTATCAATAAACCACCACAGTCTCTTTGCTTTAAGGATGTCCATTATGTCCTTTAGGCTTAACTCAATATTATCTTCTTTGTTTGTGGTGAAGCAGTCAACCCTGTATAACCCGACATAATTCCATATCGCGGAACTCTCAGTGACATAATCATTATTTGGGTTTGCCACCATATAAGAATTTATTGAGGACGGTCTATCTGATTCTAAGCTATCATTCCAAAGGATAGTAGATACTATATCATAAGACAGGTTAAAATAATTTGCATGATTAATAACCCTGTCCAGAACGTTATAAAGAGAATGTCCCCCACTGTCTGCTGCCACTAATGACGGATATATCTCATAGGTGAAACTTCCACCTGACGACGTGCCTAAGTTGACCTGTGATAATTCAATCAACGTATATCCAATCCCTATGACTAATAGTTCATATCTGCCGTTTGCTGTAATATTTACCTGATTACTATACCCTACTCCTCCGACGGTATCTACAAGTCTCATCCGGGGTTCTGCTCCTGCTGTGATGGTAAGATTTTTAATTACGACTGTAATAACCGTTCCATTAATAGCAGCAGCATTTAGGGCCTTAGACGCATAAGCCGCCCCTGTCAAAGTGTTTGTGTAAGATACTGCCCCGGCTGTGTCAGAAAATGAATTAAACGTACTATTAACGAAAACATTAGTAGTGTCAAGTTTCGGGTAATAAGGTGCAGTATCAAGCAGAAATAACTTACCGTCTTTGTTATCGTACTTTTTATTATAAAGCCTCATTATAGGCTTATAGTCGTCATCCGGCTCCGGAGTACATTCATATACTTTATTCTGAGTATCAAGATTCCCAGCCCTGATAGTATCATAAAAGAAGAACTTATCTACTCCATTTATATTTATCTTGTAGTTTATCTCAGTCCCAAAGGCTGCTGGAGTGAACCAATAGTTTTCAAGAAGTGTATAGATCGATCCATTCTTGAAAGCTCCTATCTTGAATTTATCAACCTTTTCACGAAAGAATATCTCTCCGGGTTCCTGTTCCATTTTAATGACAGGCTCATTGCTCAAATAGATTTGAGCGTAATCGTATCCAGGTATTTTTATGTAATACTTCGTTGTCAATTTCTGCTAAATCCTTTAATTACATACTTCTGTCCGTTGGGATATTCCTTAACAGTACTACCGCTTGTATCTGTATATACAATAGGTGTTTTTGCCATTAGATCATACATTTTCTTCGTATATGGATCCGAAACTCCCATTCCCTTATTTACATTCGCCCATACCTCAAAAAATTTGCCCTGATTTATAGAGTTAGAAACAGCATCAAGCATCTTTGAACCATACCTTGATGTCATCTTCCGGGAAGTGATAGCAATATGTTCCCCTCCTTCGGCTTCACCTATCCCAACATTAATACCACCACTGGAATGTGACGGACCAAACAGAACACCAGAACCACCTTTGGCAAATTTCTGTGATTTAATAATAGCTACCTGGGCAATAGTTGTGGCTGCCGAAAGTGCTGAAAATAGCTGTGCTAAAGGAATCGATATAGGTGCCCATTTCCTCCAGATAGACACTATTGTAGCTGCCCCGTCGATAAGTGCCTGTCCTGCCTGCAATGCCTGTTGCTTCTTCGCATAGTTGCGCTCTATCTCTTCCCTTTTCTTCGCATTGTCCCCGGCTGCGGAAAGCTCGTTTTCCTTTTGCATCTGGTATAAGTCACCTAAAGAGGAAAGGGAACCGGACACAATAGAAAAAGACTCATCAATGATAGCTTGCTTTTCCTCTCTCGCCCTGTTTGCCTCCTGTATCTCATAGTCGGTAGCAGCTTTTACCTGTCGTTTCTGCTCCTCTAATAATTTTTCGTTATGTTTCAGCTCATTATCACGGATGTCACCTATTTCTATCGAAGCCTGAAGGTGCGATTCAACCCTGCCAAGATCAGCCATGCTTGCACCTAATAATTGAGTTTTAGCTGACTTTATTTCATCTTCGGTTACTTCTTTATTGTTCTTTATAATACTTACTCTCAAAGCACTGGACCGCGATTCAAGCCGGAGGTTCCTTTCCCCCTGTATCTGGATTATTTCAGCCTCTAACTGAGCCTGTCTGTCTAATAATGTAGCATCATTCTTACGTGCGACTAACAGGTCATTAATAGCATCTAACTCCTCCTGCTTGTCTTCTATCTTTAATCTGATTAACTTATCCTCCTTTTCCT
>CAYMMX010000022.1:5438-6014 GCA_964391675.1 uncultured Muribaculaceae bacterium
ATTCTTTTAATGCTTCAAGTTGTTCTGTTTCTGAAAGGGTAGCATCCGCAGCCTTATATCTTAATATGGCAATGTCTGTTTCAAGTTGAGCAAATGTTTTTAAGTCTTCCCTATCACCCCTGCGTATCTCATCAAGTTTTTCAGCAACATCGGTAGCCTTTCCGATGCTCTTAGCAAACTCCTCCATCGACATATTAGTGGTAATGTTCTGCCAGAACGTTTTCCAGCCCTGGTTGAACTTACCGAAAAACCTTGTCCCCTGTTCTGTCTCCCCGAATGCTGTTTTTAACTTGCCAAGCGTAGCCGTAACCAGTGCAATAGGGGAAACAAACCCTATCATCTGTTTGGCAGCATTGATGATTGACTTTGTATAGGAACCGACTCCGCGCGTGTTATTCCCGATTGCCCCTTCAGCTTTTTTTAACTCCTCTGTAAGTTTATTAATAGCAGGAGCAGCCTGATTCCTTGCAGCCGGGGCCAGCTTATTATATTCAGCAGTAAGCTCCTTCAGTTTGGCCCGCATCTTATTTATGGAACCTTCAGCAGATTCCACGTACTGAGCCTCTATCTTATTAG
>CAYMMX010000023.1:0-4677 GCA_964391675.1 uncultured Muribaculaceae bacterium
GTATTCCTTTTCATATTATAAGGAAAACAATTTGTATAAAGTTAATTAAATTTTGGAAGAATTACCGATTAAAAAACTAATTTATGGCAGATATAAAATAAGAAAGTAAAAATTGAGATACTATACGGATTAATTTACCTAGATTTAAGTAATAAATACAATAATACAAAATTTCAAGGATATTATCTGAGAAATAAAATCTAACTTCTAATAATTAGTACTTAGAAGAACATTATTTTAAAAAAAACACTACATACTAAATTTTATTAACATAATAGATTACAAAATATATTTTTATTTTCCAAATACTTGATTTAATGTATTATAAAAATCAATAATGAAATTCACAATAATTATGAATTGTATTTAAAAAATAGCTACATTTGAATTAAGTATAAAGAATAATTATGTACTATATTAATCCTTACAGCATTTTAGGAATCAATGAAGCGAATCTTTCTGACATTGATATTGCAACAATTAGCAGAGCTAAGAAAAAATTACTTGCTGAAATTGAATTAAGTGATTCCAAAACGATTATATACAACGAAGTTGAATTAAACAAAGGTGATTGCCTAAGAGCAATTGATGATTTGGATAACCGAGATAAAAAAGAATTTCATTTTTTTATTTGTAAAAACGAACATTTAAATAAATTTCTAACGAGTGGGACTCTTTCTTTTTTTGAAAACTACCAAGAAGAAAGTATTTATAAACTTCCAGAATTCATAGATTTCATTAGCCCTTTTTTTTGTGAGCAATACAACAAAATTCTTTCTAGAAATTTTCAGAAAGGGAATGCTGAAGCGGTATCAAGTATATTATCTGTTAAACCAATAGTAGATAAAAATAAATTTGAAAATTGTTTTAATAATACTTATAATATATTAAAAAATATTGAAGAAGAAATCTCTCTTTTTAGTAAAAAAATAAAAAATCGAATTTCTCCTTTTGTTAATTCGCAATATTTAACTCTTCAAGCACTTGTATTAAGCAAAGTAAATATTACATTGTTAAATTTATTACCAAATTATTTCCTTGGCATGCGTAGTAAAATAGCTGAATCTATTAGGTTACTTGCTATAGATGCTTATAATAGTTATCCGCGTTTTGAAATTAATACTGCGTTTGAGATTATAAATATTGCAAAAAGTATTTCATCTAATTCTTTGACTGAAATAAGAATAAATAAAACATATAATGAATTAAATGAAATAAATATTAAAATTAATGGACAAAGAATTAAAAATGGTGAGCCAATCGATGAAGCTCCCTTGATGCAAACGACTAATGGGTTTGGTACCACAATTTATAATGATACTTTATATTTTGTTGTTTTTTTTATTCCAATTTTTCCTATTGCAAGATATTCATTGAAATATGATGGAAATAATACTTATCGTTTTTTTGGCAAATTAAAACTTCACAAATGGCAAAAAACATGGCAGTTGATAATGGTTGGCGGAATTGCTATTTTAATTGTAATTGCCATAATAAATTCATATAGATAGTTTAAATTAAAAAAAATAAATTATGGAACCATCAATAAAAATACTCAAACCATATTTGTTTTTACTTAATCAAATTTTTGAGTTAGAGCAAAAGGTTTTAAAATTGATTGAGCAAAATTCTATTCAAAGAAATATCGAAAAGATGAAAAATTATTTTGAAACAGAAGCTTTACAAAATGGACAAGGTTTAAGTTATCACAATCCAATCGGTGAAGTTTATGATATAACAAGAACCGATTGCGAAGCAACAATTTCAGGCGCAAGTCATGAAAATCTTGAAATTATTGAAGTTCTTAAACCAATTATTTATATTAAATACGGAAATACAAGTATGATAGTTCAAAAAGCTATTGTAATTGTACAATCAAAAAATTAAAAAATAATCCAATGGAAAAAATGATTAATTACGGCATTGATTTAGGAACAACAAATTCAGCAATTGCCAAATTTGTAAAAGGCGAAGTAGAGGTTTTTAAAAATCCTTTAGAAACAGGAAAAGAAACACTTCCTTCTGTAGTATATTATAAAAAAGACAGGATTATAGTTGGTAGTAGGGCGAGAACATATTTCGAGAAAGATGCAAAAAATGTATTCGGTACTTTTAAAAGGAAAATGGGAACTACGGAAAGTTTTAAAGTAAAAAACATTGACCAATCCAAAACGCCGATTGAACTTTCCGCAGAAGTTTTAAAGGAATTAAAAACTTTTATTCATACAGGCGAACAAATTGAAGCAGCAGTAATAACAATTCCAGCTTCTTTTGATGTTATTCAATCAAATGCGACAAAGGAAGCAGGTTATTTAGCAGGATTTAAACAAGTAATTCTTTTACAAGAGCCTATTGCCGCAAGCTTAGCATATGCAAATAAACATAAAGAAAAGGATTTGCAAAATGGACAGTGGCTTGTATATGATTTAGGTGGTGGAACTTTTGATGTTGCTTTAATTAAAATTAGAGATGGTGAAATGAAAGTTATTGACCATGAAGGTGACAATTTTCTTGGAGGTGCTGACTTTGATAATTTAATGGTGGAAAAAATGATAATTCCATTTCTAAATAAAAATTTTAAATTCAATAAACTTGAAGAAGAATTAAAAAGTGAAAAAGGAAAACGCAATGCTCTTTATTATAAATTGCTATTAATAGCGGAGCAAGCAAAGATTACACTTTCAAGCAGAACTTCAGCAGAAATTGAATTTAGAGATTTCAAGGATGATAATGAAGATGAAATTGATACAACTTTTGAAATTGCACGCTCAGAATTTGAAAGTTTAGTGAAAGAATGTGTTGACAAGACTATTGAAATGATTAAAAAAATTCTAGTCCGCAATTCACTAAAACCATCTGATATGCAATTTACATTAATGGTAGGTGGTTCGACATACATACCATATGTAAGAAAAAGAGTTGAGGAAATTTTACAAATACCAATTAATTGTGATATTGATCCGATAACAGCAATTGCAATCGGTGCAGCATACTATGCAGGGGCAAAAGAAAAAAAATATGAACAGGAAAAATCAAAAAAAATTGTTAGTGGTATTAGAGTTAAACTTGCATATCAAAAAACATCACAAGAAGACGAAGAAATACTGGCGGGAAAAATAGATGGAAATATTGACGGTTTATTTTATCAAATTACACGTGAGGATAAAGGGTATGACAGTGGTAGGAAAAAACTTACTACAAGAATTTCTGAAGATATACCATTATTAAAGAATTCATATAATTTTTTCAGATTTACAATTCTTGACGGGCAAAATAACATTGTTGAAACGGATGTTGAACTAATCGGTATTGCACAAGGAAAATATAATGTTGCAGGACAACCTTTGCCAAATGATATTTGCCTTGAAGTAGATATTGACCCAGATATGGAAACTTCGGTTGACGAAACAAAACTTGATTTATTTTTTCAGAAGAATACAATATTACCACAAAAAAGAAGTAAATCATATCCACTCCGCAAATCAATTATTAAAGGAAGCGATGATAAAATTGTTATCAATGTTTGTGAGGGTCCGCATACATCAATTCCGCAAGCAAATTATTCAATTGGTTACATTGAAATTACCGGTAAAAAAGTCAGCAGAGATATTTTAAGAGGAACAGAAATAGAAATTACTCTGGAAATGTCGGAAAGCAGAGATTTAAAAGTGACAGTTTATATTCCAATGTCAGACCAACAATTCACCGAAGTTTTTAATCCATCACAAAGACATTTGCCAGTTACTAAATTGCAAGATGAAGTTGAAACGCTTAATGAAAAATTAGAAACGGAAATTTCAGAAGCGGTTGAAAGGGAAGATTATGAGACGGCAGATAAACTCACAGAATTAAAAAAACAAGTATCAGATCTTGTAAATAATTCAAATCAACTTACTGAAGATGATGTAACGGATAAAAAATTTCAATTTGAAGATAACAAAAGAAAAATTGCACAAGAAATTGACAACGCTACAAGAGATAAGCGTATTTCAGTTTTGAAAATAAAATATTACGAGGACAAAGAATGGTGCAAAAAAATTGTTGATGAAAATGGAAATGACCACGACCATAAATTATATAATGAAATTGTCGGAAAGGAACAGGCATTTTTAAATTCCATTACTCCTGTAAAAATTATGGAAGCAATTGATGAACTACTTTCTCTGGGTAGTAATATTTTGTGGAGAACTCCAGGATTTCTTGAAGCAAGATTTAAACGATTACTTGAAAAACCACAACTATTCAACGACCAAGAACAAGCTAAAAGTTTGATGGAAGCGGGTCATTTAGCAATTCAAAATAAAAATTATGACCGCCTACGCGAAGTGAATTGGGGTTTAATTAGTTTATTGCCAAAAAATGTTCAACAAGAAGCAAAAACTGGTAAAATAGGGTTCTAAAATGATTTTTTTATTTGATAAAATAAATTATCAATTATGAATATTTTTTAACCAACTTAATTATAAGCTCTATATTCGCATTTGCGTATCGTTTAAGATAGGAGCAATGTATTCAGACTTCCTTCCCTCGCCTGCTATACTTATACTTACCCCATTATCCAACGGAGGAGCAAAAATAACAGACCAGACATGAGTACCGTTACCGGTAGTGTTATTAACCAGGCAATACCTATATTGCGAACGGTTTTACCTTGTAAGTTTTTAAATCCGTTTTCGG
>CAYMMX010000024.1:0-3861 GCA_964391675.1 uncultured Muribaculaceae bacterium
ACGGTATAAATTCAGATATGCCATATAGCGTACATAATCTTTTCGTACCGCTGAATTCACATCATCGTTATACGATACGCGCCCATGATTGCGGACATAGGTAATTCGAATTGGATTGTCATCTGTGTATCGATAAGGCGCACCATAGAATATCAATTTGCCATTGTTAACGCACCAGTAAGGGTAAACCTCCCAATGTTCCTGACCGACTAATTCATCTCGGTAGATTTCGACACGCCGTATATCATTCGTTACCCCATATGGTATGGTATATTCGGAGAGCGTCTTGTCATAATCAAGCGTAGAATCGGTATCGGTAATCGGATATAGGCTCAACACTACGTTGATTGCCGATACAAAATCACGCATCTTGAACGGCTGTGATGGAGAAATAAGAATACTGCCGACAGTGTAACCTGTCGGCAATGCTTCTGCTATTACAATTGATGTACCTGCCGCCTGTGTTATCTCTCTCATACCGATTACATCATCGGCATCGGTATACCAAAGTGTTCCACCACCACTAAATACTCCGGCTTGTCCAGAAAGATCATTGATCGTGAATGTCTTGGTTGTGCTGTCATAACTATCAGCGGTATATTCCTCAACGCCTTGTGCGTATTCTGCAAGATCAAGAGCGAGTTCAGGCAGGTTCATCGTTCATCCTTACCATGTCGCTAATGCAACTTTTACCCAGGTGTCAGTAGCTGTGCACAGGTAAATTCCATCGGCCGCAATAATCAAGGTTCCGGCAACGCCGGTTGCATTGGCGGCAGACGGCTTTGTTCCAGCCTTTATAGTGAATGTACCTGGGTCTTTTCCGACCGCAAAATTAACACTGTTATCGGATAGCTGTGCTTCTAACAGATTCTTGGTAGTTGACGCTTTTCCTTTGGCTGTCAACGGCACAACATCTGTACTGGGCTGAATGGATAAAGCACCCGTCATACTGTCTCCGGTATCGGCAACCGCATTGGTCACATTCGCAACCACAATCTTTTTACTGTTAGTTCCATCGTGATCATGTCCGGTGGTTCCATTGAACGCTTTTAGAATCTTTCCAAAGACAACTTTCAGTGTTTCGCCGGATATGATATTCGCCAGAGCGGATGCTTCGGTGAACTCAATCGGTTCCTCATCGACCGGACCCATAAAATTTTTTGTCATAATTACAAACTCCTTTTCTCATATAACTCAATCGTCCCGAGTTTCATACCACGTCTTACACCAAATAAATTGCCGTGATCATTACGGAATACCATCGTATAAAGCTCACTCAAATGTGGTATGACAGGTTCTTTTATTTCAGGTTTTACTTCTTCAACAACGGGAGCAGCGACTTCTTGAATCTCTTCTTTGGTGGTTATGTCTGCAGCTCTTTTCGTCACAGTGACAACTTTTTTTGCTGACATGAAATCCTTTCTCAAAGAATCCCCGGACTGTATCATCCGGGGATTATCTTATTTCTTTTGCTTACCAGTTGGTATAAGTACCTCCGGCAACCACACCAACGCGAACTTTCCCAAGATTGACAGATTCGCCAGTCACATCGATGATTGCTCTACGATAGCGTTTGCTGCTTCGCGCATGAAGCACATACTCTCCGGCAACGGTAATAGACGGACTGGAAACAAGGTCAGTAAAATCCTCTGCCGTTGTAGTCGCGGAGTGCTGAATCTTTACCA
Organism: uncultured Muribaculaceae bacterium; assembly: GCA_964391675.1. Lineage (GTDB taxonomy): Bacteria > Cyanobacteriota > Vampirovibrionia > Gastranaerophilales > Gastranaerophilaceae > CAYMMX01. Next base: position 1,686 of record CAYMMX010000024.1, read on the forward strand.
CGACAGAATCATCCGTTGATACAGCGGGAACCTGAATCGCATAATACTGGTCGGTTAAATCCCCGCCCTTGAAATCGATCGCTTCTCCGGTTACATCATCAGTAACATTTGCCAGCGAATCAATGAGCATCAAATTAAGATCAAACATAATTTATGTCCCTCCTTATTCCATCTTGAATCCGTACATACGAGCTACGGACATGGAATCCGTGATCATGTACCCGATATTCCACTTCACAGAAGTTCGATAGTATTCGGTCCCAGGTAAAACTCCCCAGTCCTTCGCTTCGAGCGGTGCCATTTGGATTGGCTGGAAGTGTTCTTTATCCATGCGGACTGCATAGATTGATGTATAATGATCGCTTCCATCTGTTCCGTTATCTCCGGCAACATCTTCATAGGTGGTAATAATCCGTGTACCGACAGCCTTGCTCTTGCGGCCGACATCCACGAATTTCATTCCACCATAGGAAACAATCTCACGGCCAAGCGCATCCTGTGTAGTGCTCAACATACCGGATTCTCTCTGCAGTGCTTTTGCGCACCGAATGAATTGATCATTACAAAGGAGGTGGGTTGCCCCGCCATCGACCATATCATACAACTTATCCAACGCACGCCAGAATAACAGGTTGTTGGATGAATAACTCGCGCCGGTTGGAGACAAATCTAAACCATTCGCAACAGCGACACATTCCTGCGCTGACTGGTAAGTCTTGATCCATTGCTTTAACCCAAGTGGCGCTTTTGGATTTACCGCATTGGTGTTGTTGATCAGTACATCCGAAAATTGACGAATCATTTTATCAATGGTTCGTTCTGTATCTCGTTGTCGCGGGTCATACAGCTTCGGAGTTTTATCCTGAACAAGTTCAACGGGAGTATCAATGTTCTTACCAAATTTGAACATTCTGCTCTGAACTTCTTCCGGCTTTGTAGTAGTTCCGCTTTTGAGTTCTTCTCCAATATCAACCCACAACACTTCGTCATCATCCGCGCCGGATTCACGAATATTCTTTACTGCAAGGGTTCCGGTAGTTGCAAAACTCAGCGCATCAAACAAAGTAGACTTCCAGCGTATTTGCTGTACAATCCCTTTGACTAATTCAACTGGTGATTGCTGATAGTAATCAGCTAAAGTCAAGTAATCCATAGGTATTTCTCCTTACATAAATACATTGCTATCGATTCCCGCTGAATGCCTTCTGATAAAAGAAATCAGGAGGCGTATTATCCGGCATTGAATTGCTTTTGCGATTCGTCCCGAATATGGAGGGAGTTGAAGCAAGGCTGGTTTGCGGTGTATTCAGCCTGAGATATTTCTGATTGCACGCTTGCAAGAAAGCCGAAACAAAAGATTCACCGTCAGGAAATTGTTTATTCATCAGCTCAATCTCTGGATCATCCGGTGTGATGGTCATTCCACCGAATGTTTTAGAGACCTGATAAACTTGTCCCCAGTACGGATCATCTGGATTACCTTTTGCCGCAGTAATCCAAGATACCTTTTCATCATCAACCTGCCCTGTATCTTTCGCCTGTTTGGCTTCAGGCTTCGGATCGGAAGGCAATTGCTTCGCTTCACTTTCGATCAATTTAGCGGCCTGTTCTGGTGTCGCAGTGATCCCTACAGCTTTAAGCGATTCAATTCTTTGATTGATTCCGTTCGTTCTCTTGTCGACAAGGCTTTGTGCGTTGCTCTTTGATAGTTCCAACCACTCCGCCTTCGCTGCATCTAACTGCTCTTTCGTCACGTAATTTGAAACGGACGGCTGATTCATTGCGTCCTGTCCGATATCGGAAGGTTTCGCATCAGGTGAAACAGGCTGCCCTGCCTGTTGTCCGTTCAATTCCATTTCGTTACTCATTTTGAAATATCTCCTTATGGCTATTTAGATAGTCTGCCTTAAACAGAAAAAGCGGCTGGATATTATTCCAGCCGCTTATCAATGAAGCATGACTTGTCTTAATTATACAACATTTCGTAATCGATTTACTATCAATCGATTGACTATTAATCGTTTATCTATTCATACCCTTTCAATATCTCAACAAACTCATCAAACGTATTGAAATTTGGGTCAGCATATTTCCCGTACAAATGTTTCAATTGATTGATCGATGAGCCTCTCATACTCTTTCCTGTTACTTTACTGTACTCCAAATCGTTTCGGAC
>CAYMMX010000025.1:0-3694 GCA_964391675.1 uncultured Muribaculaceae bacterium
TGCCTACCGGCAAGGCAGGCGCGTTACACTACGTTAAACGCGCGCGAACGAAGGTTACGAAAATAATAAATTATTGTGAAAATTTGAATTTTTAAAAATTAAAAATTCAAATTTATATTTTTAACAAATCGAAAATAAAATTTGATTTTATACTCTGATAATTAAAATAAAAAATTAATATGTAGTGATTGTTTCAACTAAATCGCCTTTGCTAACATCATTCGTCATATACCACAGACCATAGGATGAAACTATAATACTCCAACCGCTTAATGCAATGTTTTTTATATTACTTAACGAAGTGCCATATTTTACGCCATATGCAGGGTCGTAATACACTCCGTTTATTTTAGCAACCTGATGGTTGTTGAAACATGAAGGTGGATTTTTATTACATTGCCCGGCAACTCCCTTTACATCGGTTCCCTCGGACTTTATAAAAGCATACCCGTTATAAGTGGAATTATAAAGAGAATTAAATGTGTTTTTATAAGGAAAATCTGAACAGCCTGATGTTTGTGAAGTACCAAAACTCCAGTTCTTCACAAGAAAACCATTCAATGTATAACCACAGTAATATAAAGCATCGGCTTCAATGTTAACGGAATTATTAGTGCTTGCAATTCCCTGGACTTTTATCATAGCAATAAATAAATATGCAAACGTATAACATTCGGCATCCTTATACATCAGCAGACTTGAGAGTGTAACATTTGGTGAACTCCAGTCTTTGTAGTAGTATAAGCTATCGCCTTTGTAATTTAAAATAACCTGGTCCGTAAATTCTTCCCAGACATGGCTTATAATAGCCGTATCAGAAGTTTGATAATTTGCATTTTTACAACTCAGATGAAATACGGTGTGGTAGTTATAAGAAGAACTGGATTGAGAACTTTTTGTTACATATAGTGTGTTGCTTGTTGAACCAATAGTTCTCCATGTGTTTCCTGCATCGAAAGAAATCTCCCAATTAATTGTATAAGGATCAAAAAAGCGAACAACTCCTTGTTGAAAAACCTTACTGCCTGTTGTAGATGGGTATGTAAAAGTGGACCCGCTTATGGTTACATTTTTCTGAGCGAATAATGTTGAATCGGATGATGTTCCTCTGATATACACTGATGATGGAATATTGGAGCATGTTGTAGTGAATGTTGCTGAAACAGTAGGCGCAGTACCGCTTACATATGCAACAGGACTTTGCCTTGAATTTGAAGATGACCATTGTGGTGCAGAATAATTTCCTCCTTCATCTTTTTTGATGGTAATACTTCCGCTGAATGAAACAGTTTTTGGAATTACTTTAGCATAAGTAAAATTCTGACAAAAAGAATTTGCATAAAAGAATTGGAATGATATAACAAAAGCAAGTATTATCTTTTTCATAGTTTAGTGGTTTAATAAAAATTTCTTCTAAAATTTATACTGCGTTTATTCTTTAATAATTTTTGTACGTAAAAAAGTTTCTCCCTGATTTACTACAATTAGATACAATCCTTCGGATTGTGCAGAAATATCTATTGTAAAATCATTTCCTGAAAAATTGGAACCTTCCATAACAGTACGACCTGTAATATCAATCAATTTATAGGTTGCTTGAGTAAATGCGTTTGTAGTATTTATAGTTACCAATCCTTTTGCAGGATTGGGAGAAACTTGTAATGAAGCAGAAACTTTGTTTTCTTTTATTTCAGTAGTGTTATCAACATAAACAGATAAAACAGCCGTACCGCAATATTTATCGGTTACGGTAACGGTATAGGTTCCCTGGCTTAATCCGCTAATATCTTCTGTTGTTGCATTATTGCTCCATTGATATGTGTAAGGAGACACCCCTCCGCTAACAGTCAAGTTTATTGACCCTGTATTTCCACCGGTTGTGGTTCCTGTAACAACAGCAGTCAAATCATCAGCTTTTGCTATGGCTGCAGAAAATAATATAATGAGAATAATAGAAATTTTTTTCATAACATTTTTATTTTAAAAAATTTGTACTGTTTTTTCTTGTATGAGTTTGTTCAAAGGAATTTTATAATTAATGCTATTATTATTTAAAAATTTAATGGTGTTATCATCCCTGTTAATTATAATGGTTCCTTCATTAAGTAATGTGCCTTGTAGTTTTTTTACCAGATTAAACGAATCTAATGTAGCTTCGTAAAGCTCGCCGTTATTAAGGAGCATATATGTTTTTTTGTTGTAAGAAAAAAGTGAGAAGTGTCCAGTAAGTAAAAACTTTTTTATTTCTCCATGCTCCCATGTTTGTCCATTAAAATTCCAAAATGTCAATTCCCTATTATTCGTAATGGCCATGCTATACAACGAATCATTTATTGCTATACCATCATAGAAAAAGTTATTCATAATATTTGAAACATTTTTCTTGATGAATGAATAAGGCGCATTTGATGCGAAATTATTTTGTTCAATACTTTGCATCAACATATCTCTGATTGTAATCGTACTGTCCCATTCATGTAATGAGTTCAAGCTAAAACATCTTAACGAATTTCTTTTATCATTTTGCGAATGATTTATTAAATTAATTGCATAAAACATACTGTCGCAAACATCCCATGAAAAAGGATTTACAGGTTCATCATAATTTCTGCCAGCAGGCAAAGCATAATGTTTTGCAGCATTTAATGAGTCCGTCGTTTTCCCAATATGCAAAGTGGCAATCTGAAATTCTTCATCAATTGTGGTATAATAAAAGTTATTGTTTTTAATAATAATTTTTCTCTCTATTTTTTGCGGAAGAGCAGATTGTGCAAACGCTATCATTAGATTTATGAGTAAAAATATTTTCATCTTTGTTTTTCTATTAATGTATTATCGACCTCATTTTTTAGAACAGTCCAAAGATATACATTTTTCATGACTATTTTACCAAATTAATTTTCCCTACCAGGGCAAACGCATCTAAATTAATACAAATACTATGAAGTTCAACTGTTTATAAAAATACATAATTCAAATATTTTTAATTTTTGATTAAATTTTTAAAAATGATTTCAGTGTTTTCAATGGTTGTAGAAGCTAAAATTTAGATGCGTTTGCCCTGTTTTCCCTACATAATGATAGGCAACACCATCAATTTCTTTTGTGTTGATCCATAAGTCAATAACAACATCAGCAAAGCTTCCGCTGTTCCATTTTGTAGTGTGAAACATAATATTCCCCCACCTGTCGTAAATCGTTTCTTCATATTTATCGGGGTCGACATTCAATCCCCTTACGCTTCATGTGTCATTATTCCCATCATTATTTGGCGAGAAACTGTTGAGAATATACAGTTTAGAAATATCTTTTTTACTATTATTTTTTCGAAAAGAGAAATTGATTTAAAAAAATGTTATTGATTTTTCATAGTCATAAATTCCTTTATAATATACACCCATTTCATAATAAGTTGCTGCTTCTTTGCTAACATCATTCTTCTTTTATCTCTTTCTCCAAACTGTCGGTTTTATTATTGCTTTGTTCAGTTGCAGTATAAATACTACAACAGAAAAAGGTTAAAAGAAAAAATAATTTGATTTCAGCAGAATATATTTTGAAAGAGTATGATATTGCAAAATCTCATTTTTAAAATTACAAAATTTCTTTATTGAAAAAACTCAGAATAATGTTTTTGAATAAATAGGGTCTGCTGATTAAGTCAAGGCATATTTTAGATTAAAATAGTACAGCC
>CAYMMX010000026.1:0-3578 GCA_964391675.1 uncultured Muribaculaceae bacterium
TTGTGGCCTTTTTTAAGCTTCTCCTTAATATCCGGCTCTCCTGCGGCTGCAAGCAAAGTTGGCAGCCAGTCCAGGTGGCTCACAATCTCGTTAGAAACTGTGCCTGCCGGAATCTTGCCAGGCCAGCGCATAACCTCAGGAACACGGAAAGCTCCTTCCCAGCAGGAGTTTTTCTCGTTGCGAAACGGTGTCATAGCTGCATCGGGCCAGGAGTTCATATGTGGTCCGTTGTCCGTGCTGTAGATAACAATGGTATTGTCGGCAATGCCGATTTCGTCCAGCAGATCAAGCAGCACGCCTACCTGCCGATCGTGCTCAATCATAGCATCATGGTATGAGGATTGCCAGCGTCCCGACTGTCCCCTTATCCTGTCAGGGATGTGAGTCCTGAAATGCATCCTTGTAGTGTTGAACCAGACAAAGAACGGCTTTTCCGCCTCATGCTGACTTTTGATGAAATCGACGGCTGCATCCAGAAATTCCTGGTCTACGTCTTCCATTCTTTTTTTGGTCAATGGACCGGTATCCTCTATGCGGCCGTCGGCATAGCTATGGATTACGCCCCTTGGGCCATAGTTCTTTTTGAAATTAGGAAAGTCTTTCTCAGGTGGATAATCACGTTCTTCAGGTTCTTCTTCAGCGTTCAGGTGGTAGAGATTGCCAAAGAACTCATCAAAACCATGGTTGGTGGGCAGAAACTCGTCTCGGTCCCCAAGATGGTTCTTTCCAAACTGGCCAGTCGCATAGCCAAGAGGTTTGAGTAATTCGGCAATTGTCGGGTCTTCGGAATGAAGTCCCATCTTGGCTCCGGGCATTCCCACCTTACTCAGTCCGGTACGGAAAGCACTCTGGCCGGTGATAAACGAAGCTCTTCCGGCAGTGCAGCTCTGCTCACCGTAAGAGTCCGTAAACTTGATACCTTCATCAGCAATCCTATCAATATTCGGCGTTCTGTATCCCATCAGCCCGTCGCTGTAGCAGCTCAGGTTGGTGATTCCGATGTCATCTCCCCAGATGACCAGTATATTTGGTTTCTTTTCTTCCATTCTTAACCCCCAAAAGATTGATTGATTGATTGATTGATTGATTGATTGATTGACTGATTGACTGATTGACTGATTGACTGATTGATTGATTGATTGATTGATTGATTGATTGACTGATTGACTGATTGACTGATTTATTGATTGATTGATTGATATCTTGAATTAGCGCTTTTAAACAGCCTTCTTAAGTTCAATAGAAAAAACTATGAATTTTTATGTTACTCAACTATGAATTTTTTCTTTTACTCTCAGCTTTACTTCTTTCAAAATCAAACTACAGGTCCGGGCTTGCAGCTGAACTCTCTACTTTATCTGTTTCAGGCTCCTCCTTTCAAATATTTCTTTCTTTTTTTCTTGTGCCATGACAGCGTTTAAACTTTCGTCCGCTACCGCAGGGACAGGGATCATTGCGCCCTGCCCGGGAAAAAGCATCTTCCAGCGCCATAACTCTCATAACTTCCGAAGCCGGATAACCCCTGCGAATTAAGCCTGTCATTATCTTCATCGGAAAATCAATGTGCTGAAAGAAAGCTTTCCAGCCCTTACAAAGATAGTTCAGGCCGTTTTCTCCGGCAGAAGTGGTCAGAAAACGGTTCTTTGGGCACTCTCCCTGGCAGGCAAAGAGCACATCGCATTCACGGCATACATGAGGCAAAGAGTCGCGTTTATCCTGCCCGAACCTGTACTGCTTTTCCGCTGCGGCAAGCTCGCTTATCTCTTTTTCCAGAATATTGCCAAGCAAATAGTCCGGTTCCACAAAATGGTCACATGAGTAAAGATCCCCATTATGCTCCAGAGCAAGCCCTATACCGCACGTTTCTTCAAAAACGCACATGCCTGAAGGCAGCCCAAGCCATCTGCGAGCAGAAGCTTCAAAAGTCTGCACGAATACCTTTCCCACATCATTTCTAACCCACTCATCGAAAATACGGCTCAGAAAACTTCCAAGCTGTTCAGGCTGCACGGAACGGTTTGAGACCGTTTCTCCTCTCTGGTAAAGAGCATGCCCTTCCTCATTGATTCGCTCTACAACCGGAATAAACTGAATCCAGTCTGTTCCGGCTTCATCCCGCAGGAAGCGGTAAACTTCAAGCGGATAGTCAGCGTTAACTCGGTTGACTGTTGTCAGGACGTTGTATTCCACATCATGTTTTTGCAACAGGTAAAGCCCTTGCATGACCCGGTCAAAAGTCCCTTCTCCCTTTTTGTCCACCCGATATGCATTGTGCAATTCACGAGGACCGTCGATGCTGATCCCTATTAGAAAACTGTTTTCCTTAAAAAACCGGCACCATTCGTCGTCCAGCAGCGTGCCGTTTGTCTGCATTGTGTTTTCGAATACCATACCCGGTTTTCTGTACTTTTCCTGCAGTTCGATTGCACGCCGGTAAAAGTCTATTCCCATAAGTGTGGGTTCTCCTCCCTGCCAGGCAACAGTTACCTGCGAGCTGCGGTGGGCTGCTATAAGCTGCCGAATGTAGTTTTCCAGAACTTCATCTGACATTCGGAACCTGCTACCCTGGTAGAGTGCTTCTTTAGCCAGGAAGAAACAATAGGAGCAGGCAAGGTTGCAGATCGCTCCCGTAGGCTTGGCCAGCACATGAATCCTGGGAGGCAGATAGTTTTGTGTCATTCAGTATTTTCCCCTCTGCATCGAAATAACCAGGCTCAATGTGCATCACACTTCCGACAAAACAGTTCTGGAGACTTTATCCGTAATGATTCTCACCATTTCTGAAGAACTGGCAGTCCCCTGATTCCTGGATATATTTCCGTTTACTGCCGTGCCATGACCATGCGTGTTTCAGCTTCCTTGTCCTCGATCAGTTTGCCGCTCACGTCCACGGTCACCTGTAGATCTTGCCTGTGAACTCAAAAGGAGGCTCGTAATCAGATGTGACCGGTGATCCGTGAGCTGAGCCACAGGTAACCCCACTGGTTAACCCGAGTATAAGCGGAGTCGTTACAGGGACCTCAGCCTGGCCGACTAATTTCCCGTCTATATAGAGCTGAGCCTTTCCGGGTGCACCCTTACCGTTAGCAACATCTGGCTTACCTGTCACCTCAAACTCGAAGCGCAGTTGGTGCTGTCCCTCAGGCACATTGTTGAATAATAAATTCTCGTTGACCGGTCCGGTAGAACCTCCTTCGGAACTGGCACCATTGTCGGAAATAACCATAATCAAGGTGTTTTCAAATTCGCCAATGTCTTTTAGAAACTGCAGCAACCTGCCTATATGGTAATCGGTGTGTTCCAGAAATCCGGCAAAGACTTCCGTCATGCGGACATAGAGCTTCTTTTCTTCATACGAGCATTCTTCCCAGAGTCTGACATCCGGGTCATAGCATGATGGTTCAGACTGGTCAAATGTGCGCCCGATTACACCTGGAAAAGTGGTTCCTGGTTTGTATTCTTTAAGCGGCATTTGTCTCCCTATCAATTTTTGATTTTCTAAAAAATTTATAAAAATAAGGGTGTAGAGAGGAACTGAATTTACTCTGCACCCCCACTCATTTTATTCCCACTTATTT
>CAYMMX010000027.1:0-3524 GCA_964391675.1 uncultured Muribaculaceae bacterium
ACACCACCCAGCGCCGGACGGCGGAAATGCAGCTCCGCCGGTATGCCGATGAGATCAGCGATCTTTACAACAACGCCCCCTGCGGGTACCACACCGTCGGTCCCGACGGTAAGTTTCGCCGCATCAACGACACGGAGCTGAAATGGCTGGGCTACGAGCGGGAGGACATCGTCGGAAAGAAAAAATGGAGCGACCTGATGACGGCGGAGAGCGCCGCGAGATACCGGAAGATCCTCCCGGTTGTCCGGCGTCGGGGGCAGAAGAGCGACGTCGAATTCGACATGGTCCGCCGGGACGGGTCCGTTTTTCCGGTGCTGCTCAACGCCAGGGCCGACCGGGATGACCGGGGCCGTTTTCTCCAGATCCGGTGCACCACATTTGACATCACGCAGCTTAAGAAAACCCGGTTGGAACTGCACGTCAAGCATGAAGAGCTCACGCGGGCTTACGACGACTTGCGCCGGAAGCAGGAGATGATTATCGTGCAGGAAAAGATGGCGTCCATCGGCATGCTGGCCGCGGGCGTGGCTCATGAAATCAAAAATCCCCTGGCCGTCATCCTGCAGGGCGTGGATTATCTGCAGGCGACGCTCCGGGCCAGCCGGCTGCAAAAAGAATCTCTCACCCGGCTCAACCAGGCGGTGCAGCACGCCGACCGGATCGTCCAGGGGCTCCTCAGCTTTGCCCGCCAGATGCCGGTGGCGCCCGTCCGGCAGGACATCCGGGCGTTGCTCGACGACTCCCTGATTCTGACGGAGCATGAATTTCACACAAAAAATATTTCACTGGCGAAGGAGTATCCCCCGGACCTGCCGGGTATTGCCGTCGACGGCAACCAGCTAAAGCAGGTGTTTGTCAATCTGATTCTGAACGCCATCGAAGCCATGCCGGTACGGGGGGCGCTGACCATCCGCACGGAACTGATCGCGAAAAGCAAAGGAAAGCAGGTCGTCCGGATATCCTTCCGGGATACCGGGCGCGGCATTCCGGCGGATCGGATTTCGAAAATTTTCGACCCCTTTTATACGACGAAAGCCGTCGGCAACACGGGGCTGGGACTTTCCGTCTCCAAGGGAATTATTGACATGCACGGAGGAATCCTATACGCTGAAAGCGAAAACGGCAAAGGAACCAACATGGTCGTAGAACTGCCGGTGACATAGCCCGGCGCGAGAGTATTTTTATGGCAAGACCCATTCACATCCTGGCTGTCGACGATGAGGAGTCGTTTACCTTTTTCGTCAAGCTCAATCTGGAAAATGAACCCAAAGCCCGTTTCCGGGTTACCACAGCCGCGACCGGTGAGGAAGGCCTGCGCCTGGCCAAGATGCAACGGCCGGACCTGATCCTGCTGGACATCATGATGCCGGACAAATCCGGCGCGGAGGTTGCCGAGGAACTGCTGCGGGATCACCGCACCAGGAACATCCCGATCATTTTCGTCACGGCGCTGGTAAAGAAAGAGGAAGTGCGACCGGAAACAGGCATGCTGGGCGGACGGGAATTTATCGCCAAGCCGGTCGGCAGCGCGGAACTGATCCGCAGGATCGAAACAACTCTTCACATCTAATGCTCTGACCATACGTTAAAAAAGTGTTTTCCGCCGGTTTAGCCTGACGGCCCCGGCGGCGGCCTTTAAAAGCTCTGCCAAGAACATCACGGCGTTTTCGATTCTGGGTGTAAACGGCGTCATTGCCGGAAACACCATCACGCTGACGCTGCTTTCCAACTCCCACTGCGACAGCTGCGCCCACAGCCAGAAACTCAACTGCGTTTTGAAGGGCCGTGCCGCCTGGTGGTTGTGAGCCCGGCTGGCCGGTTGGGACGGCGCATTCTGAAGCGCCTGCGGGCAGCCGTCTGCGGCGCAAGGCTGGCCGGCGGCGTTATTTGCGCAGATTGTATTTGATCATCTTGAGCTGCAATCCCTTGCGGCTCAGCCCCAGCAGTTTGGCGGTTCTGGTGACGTTGCCTCCCGACTCTTCCAGGCACTGGACGATCATCTGCTTTTCCGCGTTTTCCATGTGCGTCCGCATCCGGTCCTTGAAGGGTTTTTTATCGCCCGCCGTTTCGGCCAGAGCCTCTGCTTCCAAACCGGCCTTGAATTCCGGCGGAACCTCGTCGACGGTAATGAGCGGCGTTTCGGCCAAAAGCATCATCCGTTCGATCAGGTTTTCCAGCTCCCGGATATTGCCGGGCCACGGATAACGCAGAAACATCTCCGTGACCGCGGGATCGATGCCGGCGACGGCCAAATCGAGCTTGCGGTTGAATTTCTCGATAAAGAACTTCACGAGCGGCAGAATGTCGTCCGTCCTTTCCCGCAGTGGCGGCACGGTGATCGGAAAAACATTGAGCCGGTAAAACAGGTCTTCGCGGAAGGATCCGTCCTGCACGCTCTGCTGCAGATTGCGGTTGGTGGCGGCGATGATGCGGACGTCCACCCGGATCGTCTTGAGGCCGCCGACCCGCTCGAATTCCTGTTCCTGCAAAACGCGCAAAAGCTTCACCTGCATGTCGCGGGGGATTTCCCCCACCTCGTCGAGAAAAAGCGTGCCCTTGTGCGCGAGCTCGAACCGGCCCGGCTTGGTGATGGCCGCGCCCGTGAAAGCGCCTTTTTCGTAGCCGAACAGTTCGCTTTCCATCAGCGTTTCGGCGATGGCCGCGCAGTTGATTTTGATGAGCGGATTTTTTTTTCGCGGTGAATTGCGGTGGATGGCCTTGGCCACCAGCTCCTTGCCGGTGCCCGTTTCTCCGGTGATCAGAATCGTCGTGGTTGTGGGCGCCACGCGTTTGATCGCGTCGAAAACCTCCAGAGTCGACTGACTCGCGCCGATGATGCCGGCCCGCTCGATGTCCTCCGGGGGCAGGAGCAGCTCATTTTCCTTCAGGTTGCGCGTCTTGATGGCCTTGGAGACGACGTTTTTCAGCTCTTCGAGTTCGAACGGTTTGGTGATGTAGTCGAGCGCGCCTTTCTTCAGCGCCTCCACGGCCGTCGCCACCGTACCGTGGGCGGTGATGATGATGACGGGGATGTCCGGGTATTGCCGGCTTGCGCGGTCGAGCAGTTCCATGCCGTCAATGTGCGGCATCTTCAAATCCGTGACCACGGCGGCGACCGGTCCCGCCTCCAGGATCCGGAGCGCTTCCGCTCCGTCGGCGGCGGCCGTGACGTCGTAGCCTTCCTTTTTCAGCATGGCGGCAAGCACCAGGCGCATGTTCAGTTCATCGTCAACGATCAGTATCCTGTTCATGGCTTCCCACTATTCGAACTTGGCGATTAAATCAAGGCGCATTGTGATCAATCCGGGCCGGCGGCGGCCAGGCGGATGAAAAAAACGCTGCCCTGTCCCGGAATCGATTTGACGCGGATGGCGCCGCCGTGCTCCCGGATGAGCCGCTGGGAAATGGCGAGTCCCAGCCCCACGCCTCTATCCTTGGTGGTATAAAAGGGTTTGAAGATGTTTTTCAGCTCCTCGGGGCCGATGCCCCGGCCCGTGTCCCGGATCAGAATGCCGACGGCCGGA
>CAYMMX010000028.1:0-3435 GCA_964391675.1 uncultured Muribaculaceae bacterium
AAATGAAAATTGCAGTAGCAAGCGGAAAAGGTGGAACAGGTAAAAGTACAGTATCAACAAATTTGGCATACTTTCTTTCAAAAATTTATAAGGATGTTGCTCTTTTAGACTGCGATGTTGAAGAACCAAACTGTCATATATTTATGAAACCCAATTTTAATTATTCACAGAGTGTTTTCGTTCCTGTGCCTGAAATCAATACAGAAAAATGTATCGCTTGTGGAAAATGTGCAGAAGTTTGTCAATATAATGCATTAGCTTTTGTTAAAGGTAAAGTTTTAATTTTTAAAGAGCTTTGTCACGGTTGTGGAAGCTGCAAATTAATTTGTCCTGCCGAGGCTATATCAGAAGCAGGTAGGGAAGTTGGAGTTGTTGAAGCAGGTTACGCACAAGGATTTAATTTTGTTCATGGGAAATCAAGAATAGGCGAAGCAATGTCGCCACCTTTGATTAAAGCTGTAAAAAAAGCGGATTGCGAGCAGAGGCTGGAGGGCTCGGAGAAGTCCGAGACCGTAACGCCGTTTAATGCGAGCAACCAAGAAAAAAAAGCGAGTTTTAAACTGCAAATTTTAGACTGCCCGCCTGGGACTTCCTGTCCTGTGATAGCAGCAGTTGATGGGGTTGATTTTGTTGTTATGGTAACTGAACCCACACCTTTTGGGCTTTACGATTTAAAACTTGCAGTTGATGTAATTAGAAAAATCGGTTTGCCTTTTGGAATTGTTATTAACCGTTCTTGCGAGAATGACAAACTGATTGAGGATTGGGCAAAAGAAGAAAATATTAATATTTTAACCAAAATTCCTGAAGATAGAAAAATAGCTGAATGTTATTCAAAAGGAGAGCTTGTTCTAAGAGCAATGCCTGAATTTAAGAAATATTTTGAACCTCTTGTAAATATTGTAAAGGAGGCAAAATAATGGCAACAAAAGAGCTTGTAATTATAAGCGGAAAAGGCGGAACAGGTAAAACCAGCATTGTATCTTCATTTGCAGCACTTGCTCAAAACAAAATAATGGTTGATTGTGATGTAGATGCCGCGGATTTACATTTGATTTTAAAGCCTGAAATTATAAAAACAACCGAATTTTTCTCAGGGAAAAAAGCCGAGATATTAAAAGAAAAATGTATTCAGTGCGGTAGATGTATTGAAGTTTGCAGATTTGATGCAATATCAACAGATTTTATAGTGAATGAAATAGGATGTGAAGGTTGTGGAACTTGCTATTTTCAATGTCCAGTTGGAGCTATTAACTTTGAGCAAACAAAATCAGGTGAGTGGTTTGAGTCTGATACAAGATTTGGCAAGCTAATTCACGCAAAACTAGGTATCGCAGAAGAAAATTCTGGCAAACTGGTTTCAGAAATCAGAAACTATGCAAGACTTTTAGCTCATAGAGAGGGGCAAGATTTAATAATAGTGGATGGTTCTCCGGGAATTGGCTGCCCTGTTATTGCTTCAATTTCAGGAGCAAGTCTTGTTGTTGTGGTTACAGAACCTACATTGTCAGGTCTTCATGATGCAGAGCGTGTTTTAAAATTAACAAAACACTTTAACATACCTGCTTGTATGTGTATTAATAAGTTTGATATAAACTTAGATATGACAAAACAAATTGAAGAATTTTGTAAAAAAGAAAATATAGAAATAGTGGGAGAAATATCTTACAGTAAAGATTTTACTTCTGCTATGATAAAAGAACAGAGTTTAATTGAATTTTCACCTGATGGAGAAATTTCAGAAAAAATAAAAACAATGTGGAAAAAATTAGAAGAAAAGATAAGAGGATAATTAAATGGATGAAACACAACAAGATGAAATGTTAAAAGAAAGATTAAGTAAGATAAAAAATACAATAGTTGTATTATCTGGAAAAGGTGGGGTTGGTAAAAGTACCATAGCAACAAATATTGCAATGAGCCTTGCTCTAAAAGGATTTAAAACAGGACTTCTTGATGTTGATATTCACGGACCAAGTATCCCAACGCTTTTAGGTTTGGAGGGGAAAAGAGCAGAAAGCGAAGGATCGTTTATCCTACCAATTAATTATAGCGATAATTTAAAAGTTGTTTCAGTAGGATTTATGATTGAAGACACGACAAGCCCCATTATTTGGCGTGGACCAATGAAAATGGGATTTATTAAACAAATGATTTCAGAAGTTTTATGGGAAGACCTTGATTATTTGATAGTTGACTGTCCTCCTGGGACAGGGGATGAACCCCTTTCAGTTATTCAAACTTTGGGTGATGTGACAGGTGCAATAATTGTTACTACTCCTCAAAAATTGGCGGTCGTAGATGTTAAAAAATCAGTCAACTTCTGCAAAAAACTAAACACTCCAATTTTAGGTGTAATAGAGAACATGAGCGGATTTATTTGTCCAAAATGCGGAGAAAGAGTAGAAATATTTAAATCAGGCGGTGGAGAGGCTATGGCAAAAGAAATGGATGTTCCATTCTTGGGTAAAATCCCTCTTGAAGCAGATATTGTAGAAGCCGGTGACGCCGGAAAACCATTCATGTATTTCTATTCTGAGACAATTACAGGAAAAATTATGGAAAAAATTATCGAAAAAATAACAAAAAATTAATTGAGGCAATTTTTTATATGTTCGGGTTTTACATGAATATTGAAAATGTAAAATAAGCATACAATTATAATTTATAAGCAAATAGACAAAAAGGAGAAAAAAACAGATGCGGGCGGGCAAATCTCAAAAATATAGAGAGACAGCGACATAATCAGCGAGTGCATTGATTAATCTAAGTCCGCAAGAAATGATAAATTAATTAGTTAGTACATAAAATTAGAAAGGACGGGACTACAAAGGTTTCGTGTAATGGTGAAAAGATGAGAATTGCAATACCGACAAATGGTGGAAAGTTATGTCAACACTTTGGACATTGTGAAGCATTTACATTCATTGATGTTGATGAAAATAAACAAGAATTTATGGCTCAAAAAAAAATTACACCTCCTGAGCATGTTCCAGGAATTATTCCTCCTTGGGTAGCCGAGCAAGGTGCAACAGTTGTCCTTGCAGGTGGAATGGGTGGACGTGCTCAAGGGTTATTTGAAGAACAAGGTATAAAAGTTATTGTAGGTTGTCCTGCCGAAGTCCCTGAAAAATTAGTTTTAGATTATTTAAACGGTACGCTTGTAACAGGTGCAAATGCTTGCGACCACTAATAAGGAAATAATGACTAAAGCACTCTCATATAATTATAATAGATTTATTTCTGCAACTCCCGTCTTTGGAGTTACAGAAATAGATGAACAATCAAAAGAAAAAAAGGCTAAATTAAAAAACGCACCATTAATAGGAAGTATCATAGGTACTGGTATTTCAACTACTTTTGCTATATCTCAAACAAAACAAAGTAAAAACTTATTAAATCGAATTTTAAAAACAGATTTTGCAAATACCAAAA
>CAYMMX010000029.1:0-3073 GCA_964391675.1 uncultured Muribaculaceae bacterium
TGGAAAATATATTGAGGATTACGTATTTGAGTACGGAGGATTTCGGGAACTAATTGGCGGTAGAGGTTCATTGTCTAGTAGTTGTTAATTTAAAATAAATTATGGTTTTATTGAGTGTTTAATTATTTAATTTTAATTTTAATTTTTTTAAAGCCAGGTTGTACTTTTGCCAAAGTTTGTATGTTTTTGAAGATTGAATTTTATTTAGATCTAATCTTAGTTTTTTATTTTCTTTTTGTATATTTTCTTTCTCTTGAACTAAGGTGTTAATTTGATTAGTGGAGTCAAGTTTAATTTGTTCTTTCTCGTGGACTAAGGTGTTAATTTGGTTAGTGGAGTCAATATATAAATTTTCTGTATTATAAAAGTTAATATTTCCAATGATTTTTAGTTTATTTATTTTTTTGTTTATGTTGATAATAATTTGAGGATCTAATGTTTTTGAAAAATCAATATAACCATTGTCAAGCAGGGTGCCGTTAGTTTCATACTTCATTTTTGATAAAAAAATTGTTTTACCATCTATTTTTAATTTACTAATTTTAAATTGGCAAAATCTATTTTTTAAAATATTTAATTTAATTTGTTTAATTTTTTTAAATTCACTTAAATCAAAGATGGATTTGTATTGATTGGCTGATATAATAACTATTTTTTGAATAAAGTCGTCGTTATAAAAGTCATTTCCATTGTCAACAAATAATGTCGAAACTATTTTTGTGTTATGTTCCCTTAATGTAAAATCATCTTTCATAAATCGGGCATTTTGAGAGAATAATTTATCACATTTTGTTTTATTTTTCCAAAGAACGTAATTAAAACTTAATTGATCTCTGTAACTAAAATTTTCGATCATCCACCACCAATCTTCCATTAGTTTAATAATTTTTGGATTGTTGTGTTCCCTAAAAATTATATTGTTCTCAAAAAGACCATTATTTTTTGGATAATTTTGTTTTTTAAGATATTCAACTTGTTTTAATATGATTTCCGGATTATCTTTTTGTAAACTGATACATTCTTTTGCATCCTGATAAATACAATCTCTTTCAAAATGCGGATTAACAGCGATACTATTTTTTTTATTCGTTATTTTTTTGATAGTTTTTTCTAAGTAATCACTGTTAATATCAATATTAGCGTCTATCCAGACACTATATTGATATTCCTGTAAAAACTTATTGGGAAATATTTTGTATTCTTTAGCTTTGCGATTAGGATCTAATAGATTATCTTTAATCGGTTTTATTTCCCATATTCCGGGATTTTTAATTTTTTTGTCAGTAAAGCAGATATAGTCAATATCCTTACTTATATATTTATGTTGAATCAGATTGTCGTAATTGTCTGTAAAAGCTGTGTAAACTACTGTTTTTGCTTTTCTTATTTTTTTATATTCTAAATAGTTAAAAATTTCCTGTTCAGGATTAGTGATGATCGTTAGTTCTTTAAAATTTTCAACTTTATATTGAGGATATATCTTTTTTAATTTTTTATGAACACCAACATTGTCTTCAATAAAATATATAAAATTTGGTGATAAAAAAGGTAATATTTGTTTAAGAGTATTTATATTTGCCTCATTGGAGTGATATCCATCATCAATACATATATTGATTTTATTATTGTAAAATAATTTATTAAGTAATTTTTTATTGTTTTTGAATTGATCAAACTCAAACAATTTTGGATTGTTTTTTTTGAAAGCTCCTAGTTTTTTTAAGTTTAATAAATTTTTTCTAACATGATCTAGATCTATATCAAAACCAATTACATTTGCTTTTGGAAATATGTCGCACCAAATTGCCAAACCAGAGCCTTTTAAAATTCCAATTTCGACCAAAGTCATTTTTTGTTTAAGATATGGAAAGAGATATTTTGAATAATATTTTGCATATTTATGATGCAACATTCTGTCACCACCAGTCATTCCACCTGTTGTAATTTGTTCTTTTGTTCTTGGGTCATGAGGACTAACTTTGTTTCGGGGTATATTAGTAATTATTCCCCCGTATTTAATTTCTTTTGAAATTAACTCATTTTTGAGATTTGAAGTATTTGAAAAAATATTTGGATTATATTGAAGTTTTAAATATTCTCCTATTTTGTAGTCCCATTCTATTGGTTCAAATTTTTCCATTCCATTTCCTGGATAAAATGTTAATTCTCCAAAAAATATCTTATTTTCTACTTCATAGAGATCTACTCTAACAAAAGGAAAATCTTTTGATAAAATTTTAACAATTTCTAGCATTCTATTGTAATATTTTGGTTTTGGTATTTTTTTACTGCTGTTTGGACTTATTCGTTTTACGGGTAATAGTTTCCAATTTATGTCATAAAAATTTTTTTTTAGTATTTTGTTTCTATTAGAGCATGTTAAAATTATTTTTATTTCCCCATTAAAACAATGAAATTTGTAATCAATTAAATTTATTTTTCCAATATATTTTTCACAGATAATTTTAGGTTTTATGTCTTTATATACCCACTCATAAGAATATAAATAATGAGAATTTTCTGGTTTTAGCCAATTGTTTAATTTATCGATTAACTCTTTTTCGTTAATTTTTGTTTTATCTTTAACTATGATATTTTGTCCACTTCCCCAATTGGTTTTTAATACAAATTTATTTGGCAATTTATTAAAATCAATTTCGTTGGCATTATCGTATACACCTAGAAGTGGAATTAAATAATTTTCACCAATTTTTTCTTTAATGTATTCTCTAACAGCATATTTATCTGCGCATTGTGTCATTAATGGGTCACGATAATATAATTTAAGCCATTGTATTTTTTCATTAAAAGATTTTGGATTATTGATATTTGGTACGTATCCAACTTGTTGGGTGAATTGATTTATTATGTGTTCTTTTATTTTATTCATTTGAATATTTTTGAATGGTTTCGTGGGGGTTACCGTCAGCAATAATTTGGTGGTGATTGAGGTAGATAACCCGAGTACAGAAGGATTCAACTTGGGCCATAGCATGGGATACAAAGATGGTGGTAACGTTTTCGGCTTGTTTAAATTCTTCCATCCGTTTAAAACATTTGGCCTGAAAATCGG
>CAYMMX010000030.1:0-2941 GCA_964391675.1 uncultured Muribaculaceae bacterium
GATGTGTTTTTCTATTATTTTACGCAACGTTTCTACAAGGAAAATCCCCGAACCACAAGCAGGGTCAAGCACTTTGCAGGAAACGGTATTGTCATCTGTATTTAGCTTTTTTGCAACGGTTTGACTAATAATATAGTCAACAAGGAAAGTTGGTGTATAATAGGCTCCTGCCTCTGCCTGATTCTCTTTTCCAATAAACCGTTCATATACATTGCTGATAAATTCAATGGGCAATACGGAAAAATCGTACAACTGGAAAAGTGATTGCTGACCTGTTTTTATATCTCCTCCCTCTAACAGATTTTTAATAAGCCTAAAAGCTTCATTGGGAATCTCATCAAAAGAATCTTTTTTAATCGGAAACAAATTTCCGTTAAATCCCCTGTCTTTATCCTGTAAATAGTTGAAAAAACTATAAACACGCTCTTTATCCAATAATAAATCACAAAACTCGGGATTTGTCCATTCTCTTGATACGCCGTCAAAATTTAATTTTACTTTTCTGTCAACCAAATAACGGATAAAAATAATTTTACCGAGCAAGGCATTGGCGGTTTGGCGGTTGTTAAAACCGATTCTTTGAAATTCTTTTTGTGTTTCTTCAATATTTTTTAATAATCGGTAATCTACTCTGTGTAGATAATTAAAATCCTCGTTATACTTTTCAAATGTTTTGCCGGTAACTAACTCGAAATAGTTAAAGTCATTCAATATTTCTTCTCCACCAAGTTCTTTTAATAACTCAGTTTTTTCATTTATTGCAAATCCATTATAAATTGTAACTGCATCATTTTCTAAAATAATAGCAATAGGTGCTTCGTTGAAGTTCCAAACGGCTTTATGTAACTCTTCTTTATTTTCAGGATTTTCAAAAAATAATATCAGAGGTTTATTATCGAAACAAAAAATTGCTTTTGGCGACCATTTGTCCGTATCTTCCAGTAAGCGAATAACACGGCTGGGAAAAGTAACTTTCTTTTTCCAATCTTTATCTGAAAGCAGGATTAAAGAATCACTTTCATTAATTTCTAATTTCGAAAATAACTGTTGTAAATTCATAATGAAGCCTCCTTATATTGTTTTAAATTCAATGCCTGCATCTTTCATTTGCAGTACGGTATTTGTTTTCAACTGGTCGTTGCCTTTAAAAAGTTTGTCGAGAGCAATTACTTTTTTTGGGTATTCGCTCATTACTTTGGTTATGAGTTTCTGGCTTACTTTTTCTAATATCAATGCCAATTCGTTGCCGTTGATAAGAAAATACCCGTCATTATTCTCAATCCGGCTATTTAGATCTTTACCACTTTTCAGCAAAAATTCGTACACCATATTTTCAATGGTTGCAGATTCAGAAACAGGGTCAACAAACAATTTCATTTGCTCGGCAAGTGCTTTGGTATCTTTGCCCTCAATTTGTTGCCATTGTTTGAAATTGCTATCATCTAATTTAAAAACTTTGAAACCTAAATCCTGATTTTTTAACTGCTCTATTTGGGTTTTCAGGTTTTCAATTTCTGTTTTTGTTTCTTCAGTTGGTAATTCGCCTTGCAATTTTTTGATTTCTGATTCCAATTTTTTTATTTCCGCAATGGCTTCCTCCTCTATTTTCTTGCCTGCCCGGCGTATGCGTTCTTTGCTAATGTCGGCAATAGTTTTATAACCTGCTTTGTAGGCTTCGCTTTTTTCTTCACACAGTTCAGGTAGTTGTACACAAATAAATTTTCGATTGCCTCCGTCTTCTCTGTTTAAATCCATAACTGCGTGTGCGCTTGTGCCACTACCAGCGAAGAAATCTAAAATAACATCATCTTCAGAAGTCGCTATTAACAAAGTTTTTACTAAAAGTCCAACAGGTTTAGGATAAGAAAAACCTGAATTTGGAAATATTTTCTTTAGCAATTTACCACCGGCTTCTGTATTTACATCTTTGTCAAGCCATATTGATTTGGGTTTCTTTGTTCTAATTTCGTCATTACGTTCTAAATAATCTTTTATGAAAATATCAAACTCATTGCGTTTTTTAATTAATCTTGCATAAACCCTATTGATTTCATTCTTTGTTTTATCATAGCCCCACATCCATCGACCTTCTCGACCATCAGATTTTTTGGGTAATACAGTTATGCTGTAATTGTTATTTTTAGTTAAACTAACTGTACAATCCGAAGGGTTTACATAAATTGGGAAAAACATTTCTGGTCTATCACTCCTTAAAGAAGCGGCACCTCTTTGTCTTAAACCTAACTCTCTCCATGGTTGACCATCTCCATCATCTTGGTCAAAATCTTCAATATCTTCTTGTGTTAATGGAATCCCGCCTAAATCAACATTGTTAATATTTTTTGCGAAACACAATAAATAGTCATGAAGTGTTGCTATAAAATTATCTGATTGCCTTCCTCTTGGATTGGCTTTAACTGTAATACCAGCCACAAAATTCTCCTCACCAAAAACTTCATTCATCAATAACCTTAGGTTATGCACTTCGTTATCATCAATAGAAATAAAAATCACTCCATCTTGCCGTAATAAATTTTTTGCTAAGTAGAGGCGGGGCATAATCATATTGAGCCAGTTGCTATGGTATTGCCCGTTTTCTTTGCTGTTTTTACGGAATAGTCCGTCTTTGGTCATATAGCCGTCCTCGTCTTTGTCGCCTACACGTTTTAAATATTCTTCTTTTGTTTCAGAGAATTTGTCAGGGTAAATAAATGAGTCATTTCCTGTATTGTAAGGTGGGTCAATGTAAATCATTTTAATTTTACCGAAGTAGCTTTTTTGCAGTACTTTCAGCACTTCAAGGTTTTCGCCCTCTATAAAAATGTTTTCGGTTTCGTCAAAATTTATGGATTCGTCTTTTGCTGGGATTAAAGTCTTTGTTGTTGGTGCTTGTAACACTTTAAAAGCATCGCTTTTACCAGCCCAATTTAAAACATAACGC
>CAYMMX010000031.1:0-2574 GCA_964391675.1 uncultured Muribaculaceae bacterium
CGCCGCTGGCCATGAAGCTGCACCGCTACAAAACCTTTTTGTGGATCGCCTGCATTGTCGTGGTTTTTGCGGCCGTTTCCTTTTTTGTAACCCTGGTCAACAAAGCCGGCGAGGACGAGGTTCTGAAAACCGAAACAGCGGCGGACACAACCGCCGGCCAGGCGACAGCCCAGCCGGTCCGCGACGCGGGAAGCCTTCCTCCGTTCGGGGACGTGCAGGACATCCTGTCGTCCCGTCCGATTTTCGACGGGAAAGATCAGCAGGCGCCGGCGGGGGCAATACCGGCTGCCGCGCAGGCCCCGAACCCGGAGCGGACGCAGGCGGCCGTCGCAGAAGAAGAACAGTCGTCGCTGGTGATTCGCGCCGGAGAAGAAACCTGGATTCGGATTCAAACCGATGATAAAGAACCTTTTCAGGTCCTGCTGAAAGAGGGAGAAACGGTTTCCTACAAGGCGGCGCGGTTTAACATTGATGTGGGCAATGCCGGAGGCATCCGGCTGCAATTAAACGGAAAAAATATTGATAATTTAGGAAGGCGGGGCGAAGTGATTCATCTGCGCCTGCCCTGAAAAAAAAAGAAAGAGGTAAAAATATGTTTGGAATAGGTGTACCGGAATTACTGATCATCCTGGTGATCATTCTTATTATTTTCGGCGTCGGAAAATTGCCGGAGATCGGCTCTGCCCTGGGCAAAGGGATCAAGAATTTCAAAAAGTCCGTTTCTACCGAGCAGAATGACAGCGCCGCGCCGGCGAAAAAAGAAGAGGATAAATAAAAACATTTCAGGGCCGGCACTGAAAAGGGTTTTCCTCCTTGAAAGTGTCGGCTCTTGATGGTTTAAAAAGGAACATCTTCCAGCGGCGTTCCACCATTGGGCGCGTAGGACGCCTCCGGCGACGCATCGGCGCCGGCCTTGGTCTGCCCCTTGGAATCCAGCATTTTCATGTCGTTGGCGACAATTTCCGTCGTGTTGCGCTTGACACCTTCCTTATCCTCCCAGGCGCGGGTTTGAATCCGCCCCTCGATGAAAATCAGCTTTCCCTTGACCAGGTAATTGCCGCAGATTTCCGCCAGTTTGCCGAAGGTGACGATCCTGTGCCATTCCGTTTTCTGGACTTTTTCGCCGTTTTTATCCTTGTAGGTTTCGTCGGTGGCCATCGTGAAATTTGTCACCATTGTTCCGTCCGGCGTATAGCGAACTTCCGGGTCTCTGCCCAGCCTGCCGACTAAGATCGCTTTGTTGACCATATTCCCCCCCTTAAAAATGAAGTGCCCGCATCATACATAAAACTTAAGCGCAGGCAAACACATTTTTACAGGCGCCAAAGGGAGGGATTTGCCGGACGCCCCGCACCGATCTCCGGCAAATCCGCAACGGCGTCTTCTTTTTTAAGAAAAATCCGGGCGCGGCGGAAAGGCTCCCTCGTCAAGCGGCCGGCGGCGGCGCGCCCCGGCCGACAATCATGCTTGACTAATCGGATAAAAAAATATAGTCAAGTTGACTTTTAAAAAGCGGAGAAACTATGGAAGAAAATGATCTTTTAAAGGTCCGCCTGGAAAAAATCGCGGCCTTAAAAACGGCCGGCGTGGATTTATACCCCAATGACGCCAGGCCCTCACATACGACGGAAGAAATTCTCACCCGCTTCGGCGGGGCGGACAGTGAAAGCCTCGCTGCGCTTTCGGAAAAATTTTCGCTTGCGGGACGGCTCATGGCCGTGCGCAGCTTCGGCAAGGCAGCCTTCGTCAAGATTCAGGACCGCAAGGGCCGGCTGCAGTGCTACGTGGCGAAAAATCTTCTCAGCGAACAGGACTTTTCCCTGTTTAAAAAGCTGGATGTCGGCGATATCGTTTATGTCTGCGGAAAACTGTTCCGGACCAAGACCCAGGAACTGACGCTCGAAGCCGAAAGCCTGCGGCTCATGGCCAAATCCATTCATCCCCTGCCCGAAAAATGGCACGGGCTTACCGACATCGAAACCCGCTACCGGCAGCGTCACCTGGATCTCATTTCCAATCCGGCGGTGAAAGAGATTTTTGTCCGCCGCAGTTTGATCATCAAGCTGATCCGCCAGTTCATGGACCAGCACGATTTTCTGGAAGTGGAAACGCCCATGATGCAGCCGCGGGCCGGCGGCGCCGTTGCCCGGCCGTTCAAGACGCACCACAACGCGCTCAACCAGGACTTGTATCTGCGCATCGCGCCGGAGCTTTATCTGAAGCGTCTGGTCACCGGCGGCCTGGAAAGGGTTTACGAAATCAACCGCAACTTCCGCAACGAAGGCATTTCCACGTTTCACAATCCCGAATTCACGATGATGGAATTCTATCAGAGCTATGCGACCTACGAAGATCTGATGGCCTTCACGGAAGAGCTGTTTGCGTTTCTCGCGCAAAATGTATTCGGCAAACTTTCCTTCACCTACCAGGGAACCTCCATCGACCTCGCGCCGCCCTGGCGCCGCTTGCCGGTGAAAGACGCGCTTTTGGAAATCGCGGGCATGGAACCCGCGGATCTTTCGGATCCCGCCCGGGCGCTCGCTTTCGCCCGCAACATCGGCTGCGACGTCAAGG
>CAYMMX010000032.1:0-319 GCA_964391675.1 uncultured Muribaculaceae bacterium
TCCGCCACGCGACGTAATCCTTCTGGATTGCTGTTGCTGAGGTTGTCCACCACCACGGCGGTATGACCAGCTTTGTAAAGCTCAATTAATGTGTGGGAACCAATATAACCAGCTCCACCAGTAACTAATATATTCATGTTGTAATCTCTATTATCTAAACAAATCTCTAAAGGTCACAGAGTAATCAGAAGCTCTATCATCATCATATATGACAGCCGCATTTTCATCA
Source organism: uncultured Muribaculaceae bacterium (assembly GCA_964391675.1). Lineage (GTDB taxonomy): Bacteria > Cyanobacteriota > Vampirovibrionia > Gastranaerophilales > Gastranaerophilaceae > CAYMMX01. The sequence continues at coordinate 230 of CAYMMX010000032.1, forward strand.
TTTTTATTCTCTGCATTCTCCGACCAATTGTATGAACCCGTTATAACCTTCTGGTTATCTATAACACAGAATTTATGATGCATCTTACCA
>CAYMMX010000032.1:329-2161 GCA_964391675.1 uncultured Muribaculaceae bacterium
TACCACCGCGAGTTCCGTTGATTAGTTTATGAGGAATACCACCTAAATCAACCCCGAATTTAACATTTGTATGGTCTTTGTAACCTACCACTTTTACATCCAAGCCTTCTTTATACTTTTCAATTAGCTTATTTGCTATTTTTTGGTTAGTAAACCATGCCATAGCAACATGAATAGAAACTCTTGCTTTATCCAAATCGTTTATAACTTGATTGGCGATATTGTCAAAGTATGCCTCTGTCTTAACTGGCTTTGGCTTGGTTGTTACTCCTCCAATTATTGTCAGCGAATCTTCAATTTCTGAAATTTGATATCCATCATCTTTGATGTTTTTTGCTATTACATCTTTGTATTGAGTATTGCTATTGAGAAAACGTTCAAAGAAAACACGAAGCTCACTTTTCCCGTTTAACTCAGACAATCTTTTACGAAGATATTCTTTCTTTGACGGACGTTGACCGTTTAACTTACCAATATCTGGCAGACCTTTGTCATCGTATACATCTTTAAAGCCAACGCTATCGCATAGATCTACCCATTTTTGCCCAACTAATGAATCCTTGATAGAGTCAATGATTTGATATAGATTGTAAATATTAATCTTCATGATCAATAGTATGCCCAAGCATTTATATCATAATCAACACTTTCTCTCCTGCTGCAACAGCCTTCTCGCAATTGAACAACACGGGGTTGTTCAAGATGTAACCACTGAAACATGCTCGTTTAAGGATGATGATGCAAGCCAATTTGTGGAGCATTAGAGACAGATAGATTAATTCATTAGTTTGTTTCTCTAGACTACCTTTCACCAAACCGCCATGAAGGAAGATGTTACGCATCTTAAGTGCTTCTTTGTCGTTGGGCTGCAAAGCATAGCCTGCTTCCTCCAGCGGCCTTGCCAGCGAGTCCGCATTAGTGGGGTTGTTCATCGAACTTATCTTCTTGCTCAATATGGTCAGGCTTTCTTCACTTATAAGTTGCTCGCCAGTTTCATTATTATTGTATTTGGCTACAACCGCATCAAGTTCGCTTTTCATTTGACTCCACAGCTCATCGTCAGGAATGGGCTTAGGACCAGGTACAGAATGCGCCAGGGTTTCGAGAACAATGGCACGTACGCCGGCTTGATACTCCAACGGGAAATTGGCACTTTCAATGATGGTAACCACGGCACGTGCAACCTTTGCATCACCTTGAATTACAGCAAAGAGCCTCTGCATTTGGTCAGGCTGTAGCCAGTCTTGTAAATGATCTTGGAACTCGTTGTTTTCGTTGTAGAGAGGTGACTTGTCCTGCAATTGAACCTTAGCACTTTTGAGAGTCTCGCGAACATAGTACATATTCGTGGTGAAAATCCTCATGCCAGTGTCTGAAGAGGGACGCATAGTATGGTAGGCCATAGCTACGTTTTCGGTAAATTCGGGCTCACTGGAAGTGAATTCATAGCATTTGCCCAGATGGATTATGCCTGTGATGAAGCCTAAAGAAAGTGCGACAGAATACACGTACTCTGCCATCTTTGGGCTAGTGGTTTCCGTCAGGCTTTCAACTACCATATATTTCTTGTCACCATTGTTGCAAGGATAAACGTGCAGTAACGTGCTACCGTCTTTAAGCTCAAGGAGGCCAAGAGTCCAACCATTCTTGATAAAAGCAGCACAGGTATTTATATCACGATTCCAATCAACGTTGCCAATGGGTATCAGGCAACGGATGTAGGCTTTATCCGCTTTTACGAAAGTAGAACCATAAAGCCGGTTTACTCGAATACGCCCCGAAAAGCAACCATTTTCGCCAAGATTATCCTTAGAGGACTCTATATAAAAATC
>CAYMMX010000032.1:2171-2509 GCA_964391675.1 uncultured Muribaculaceae bacterium
TCGCCTGTTTCAGCAACATACTGATTATTGTCAAGCGATATATGTAGCTCGTTGAAATTCTGTATCAGATGCCAGCCTTCTTTGGTCACAGGCAGACTGTAGTCCACATAAACCACATCGCCATCCAATGTTATGGTTGTAGTGGCATCTTTAATTGCCGCAAATTCAGCAATCTTTACTGTTTGGCCATTGAACTGGTTAATAAGCGACAAGCACTCATCCATGTTCTTCATTTGCTGATAACGAAGTATGAAGTGCTTGATTATTTCAGTAGGTAGTTCGGCCGTACTATCAGATGCTGCGGCTAAGATTGCGAGAAGAGCATTATTGAGCGAAAG
>CAYMMX010000033.1:0-2483 GCA_964391675.1 uncultured Muribaculaceae bacterium
GATTTTCTCTTTATAATAATGTCATCCCTTCGGGATTGTATTGATTGTAAATTTGAAATTTTGAAGATGTTTTTCATTTTATTTATTTGTGAAACCCCGAAGGGGTGACAAACTTTCGAAGTTCGGAATTGGCAGTTATTAGCTAATTCAAAAATTTATATCAATAAATTGAAGAAAATAAAAATAATCCTTTCTGACTCAAACAAATAATCAACAAATTTAATTCATTTTGTTTTTTTTGTATTTTTGTTGAGGAAGGATGAATAAAACGCTAAGATGTTATATTTTTTTTCAGATACCATAATTTTACATAAAGAATTTCTGATAAATTCTTCTGATATTATGCTTTCATTTTTAGAAGAAGCAATTAAAAATATTTGGGAAAAGACGATTACAAAATAACTATATATTGATTCTTGAAATTAGTTGAACCAAAAAAACGCATATGAAAAAAATAATTTTAATAAACATAATAATGATTATTAGTCATTTCAGTTTCTCACAACAAGACACATGCAAAATAGTATATAATGGCAATTATGGAAAAAGAACTGAAGATTTTCTAATAGGGAATACCTCGACAAATTCTTTACTTTATGTATCAGCATCTTATGGTTTTGGCAAATTCTCCATTGTTTTTTCAACTTCAATTAAAGATAGTATAGAATTTCCGTTCCTAATTACAGTATATAGAGAAAACAACTCTTATGGTAGGAACCTAACTTCATCTACTACTGCAACAAAAATAATCAATAGTAATGAGTATAATTCTTTTATTGTAAATCTCGATGAGTTTTCATTACCATTCGTACAAAAGAATTCTTTATCTAAAATCAAAATAGGTTTCAAAAGTGGAGACAAATATTTGACCTATGAATTCATTATATCGGATAAAACTAGAATAAAAGAGTTAATTAAATGTTTAAATAAATAATAACAGTAGTGAATCAGCCCAGTTGCTAACTTTATGCTGCTTAAATGGCAAGTAACAGGAAAGAAAGCACAGTGTGCTAAAAGGGTTTTGGTTCGGTTCGTTAGGAGTAATGCTAAAAACTACTAAACAAAATTCTATATGAATAAAGAAGAAAACTGCATTTCCAAAAATGCAATTGGATTGACTGTAGTTCTTTTAGTAATTGGAACAGTAACCACAATTCTTTTTACATTGATAAAACCATTTAATGATTGGTCATTTATAGGCAATTCCGAGTTGTTTGGACAATATGGTGATTTTGTTGGTGGTTTTGTTGGTTCAATTTTTTCTCTTGTTGCAATTTTACTTTTATATAAAACACTTAAAGCTCAACAGTCATCAATTGTTAAACAAGATGAGGCGATAAACCTGCAACAGACTGCATTTGAAATTGAAACATTTGAAATGACATTTTTTAACCTTTTAAAAACTCAACAAGATATTACAGATGGCATTAAAGCCTACTTTTATACACTTAATAATAATTTTTTGACAGTTAAATCCACAATACAGGGCAGAGATTTTTTTGCATATTCCAAGATTGAAATGAGAAATATTTGGTTATCAATTGAAAGTGAATACTATTTAGGAATATTCGATGATAGTGAAGAGTATCTATACAATGTTGGTCAAGAAATTGAGGAATATTTAAACCCAAATAGTCCCAATTTCTATATGCCAGAGGATGCGAAAATAGAAGAAATGAAAATACGCAATAAGGAGAAATTAAGGTATGCAAATAAGTTTTATGGGATTACAAAACAATGTTGGGAGGATATAAAATATTTACCATTGAATAATAGGATAGAATCTGTTTATGCTTTATTTTTTCAACGGTATCATTATGCAATCGGACATTTTTTTCGTCATCTATATCATCTTATTAAGTATGCTAAAGAATTTAGCCCTTTATTAGAGAAACATAAAAGCTTAAATAAAAAGTACATAGATTTCATTCAAGCTCAAATGTCTTCGTATGAAATGATGTTAACCTTTTATAATTCACTTTCTTTTCCTAAGCTACTTGTTTTACTAAAGGAATTCAATTTCCTAGAGAATTTGGCAGAAGAAGATTTAATTGATAATTCTCATAATTGCATTGAAGGTGTTATCTTGAAAAAAAGAAAGGAGCTTCTACAATAAAAGCACTACACCCAATTGACTAGTCTACTCAGCCGGCAAACATTGATTTGAAGATCCTCTTGCAAAATTTAAAACTATTTTACAAAAACGACGAAACAGAAAATACTGAAGTGTTATAAAAACGACAAGAAATAAATCTTCAACCATCTGCATTCCACGCCCCTAAATAGCTTAACATAATTAACAAATTATGTAATAAACGTGCAAAAGTAATCGGAAATTAATATAAAAAATAAAACTTTTTCAAAATGATGCTTTTATTATATAATTTTTTATAAATTTGCAGACTTAAACTTAAAAAAAGTTCTTATTCCATATTTTCGGGGTGTAGCGTAGCCCGGCTTATCGCGCCTGCTTTGGGAGCAGG
>CAYMMX010000034.1:0-2424 GCA_964391675.1 uncultured Muribaculaceae bacterium
CCCGAAGTTATATGTCACAATTCAGGAGTCGGATGATAACGCAGTATTCACGGATGTAAAAACATTTCAGGTCGCGGATGCTGCCGGAACATATTATCTGGCGGCTCATTCAACGAAGCGATACCGCAGATGCAAGATGACAGTATCAGGAACCAATCCGAGTTTCAATAACATATTAATCACCACAGAGAACAGCCTGCGCTTTCATGAACCGATTGCATTTCATGATTCATTCGGGCGAATTACGAAGATTGTTGAATACTCGGATGATGATTCAGACACTGCACGCAAGCATATCTGGGTGATGCGGGAAGGGATGCCGTTTATTATCCGAACAGATACGATTGATTATGAGATAGACTATGCCGATCCGCTCAGCCTGCCGGAATTAGAGACTGTCATGGAAGAGAACAACGGTTCTTCTGCCAAGACCAGCAATATCTATTTGTACTTTCCAACCGGCAATTCGATTCAGCGATATTACAACCAGCAACTCGATTCAAACGGACCGGACAGGGATGCCGGATTACCATCTGACAGACAAGGGCGTGTATCCTCATTACTCGGATACCCAGGACAATACTTTGCGACCATTGATGCAGGGGCAACCGGCTATAGTTCTATCCTGCTGAACAACGGATCAGGCTGGCATGAGTTATTCCGCGCTTCGAATATTGGTGAACGAATATACGATCTGACCTATCAGGCAATTCCGACCGATGAACCGGACAGATTATGGTTCAACTGCGGTGATGACATTATGTATCTGGTTATGCCATCCAAGACACTGAAAGCAATCTATGATACCCATGCGCTGTATACCCATGAAAGCGTAGTGATTTCCAGTTGGCATACCGCAGGAATGACCGACATTATCAAACAATGGGATGCGCTGAAAGTCATCTCAGAGAACTTAGAAGAAGATGAAGTATTCATTGAAGCAGATTACCAGACGGATAACGAGACTGTTTGGCATACATTGTCTGAAGCGTTCAACGAATATCCATCACAGAAGATCATCCTAAATGAAGAGGATGGTGTAACCGGAAAGCGAATGCGCTATCGATTGCGCTTGCAGACAACGGACAAGACCAAGACACCGCGCGTGAAAGCTGTGGTAATCGAAGCAGTCGGGCGTGTTGATCTGAAATATTCCTATTCATTCCCCTATAGAATTGTGGCTGAAAGTGTGAATTTACTCGGTGATTATGAGGACGTTGATCCCGAGGAATTTCAGGAAGTATTGGATGATTGGGCTTCGAATATTACCAAACTGAATATGCGCTGTGACAGGAAACTGTTTGATAACAAACGAGTATATCTCAATGCTGTATCGTTCAATCGGATTCATGAATGCGGTGAAGGGTACATGGGAACGATTACGGTATGCGATATATGAAAGCATTTCAGCTAAAGAGTTCTACCGGAATAGGGCGGAAGGTAAAGCTCCCGAATTATACGAAGAAGATTCGGTCATTAGAGGTAGAGAATGACTTCCCGATTATTCAGCCGGTGCAAGGAATCATGCCGGATTCTAAAGAAGAATACTGGGTGGCTCTGGCTCTGAATAAGATGAAATTGAAATATGAATTTCAACGATCAGTGATGGGTGGACGCAATGTACCTGGCGGGCAGGTGGTTGACTTTTGGGTATACACACCTCCACTGCCAACCATCCTGATGGTACAAGGAGATTACTGGCATTATGTTTCTCCGAAAACATACGAAACTGTACTGAAGATTGCACGGCTGAAAGCATATTATGCCGGTCGGATTTATGACGTTGTTGAATTATTGACAAGCAAGATGCCAACACCAGATGAGGCATATCAACTGGTAAGGAGTGAATTGAAATCATGATGCCGGAATTATACACAATAGAAATAAAACAAGGGTCAGACTACAACCTGTCATTGGAATTGTTAGATGACAGCGATCAGGCTATTCCCCTTACCAACTACACCTTTGATGCACAGATCAGAGAGATACCGGAATCGAATCAGAAGATTGATTTTACCGTTACTACGATTCCGGCAACCGGAAAAGTGTCATTGTATTTAGCTGCTGCCACTACAGAAAAGATTCTTTTTACAAAAGGGAGTTATGACATTCGGTATATCAATAGTGTTACTGGAACGACTGAGTACTTATTAGAAGGTGATGTAAAAGTTCACAAGCAGGTGACCAGATGAAAATCAAGATCACAGAAGAAATAGCCGGTAAGGTTGTCATACGGGATACGATCATCAAGCTGAATGTCAATCCGTTTGATTCAGAAGGAAGCAAGATACCGATTGCAATCTTTGAGCATAAAGGCGATATCTTGGCTGCCGATACTGTTGCAAGCCCGAAGATTGTTCCGGTTGGATCAGATGGTCAGGTGCTGGTTGCTGACAGTTCTGAATCGACCGGCGTCAAATGGAA
>CAYMMX010000035.1:0-2397 GCA_964391675.1 uncultured Muribaculaceae bacterium
ATTTCGATAAGTTGCCTAAAGAGAATGTACATGCTGTTATCCACCTTGCAGCTGAGATTCCATCATACATGAGCGACTATGATCCTCGAAAATATATTGACAGTATTGTAATTGGCACTACAAATGTGTTGGAATATTGTCGCAAGGTAAAGGCTGACCGAATCATGTTCAGTCAAACAGTATTTGACGTGTCACTCTATCCACAGGATCACATCATCGATCCATACGATAAGCCAAATTTCAGCTACACTGGTGATCATGCTGTTTATGTAATCGCCAAGAATTGTGCGCTAGAGATGATGGAACACTACTATCAAGAATTCGGAATCAAGAAATTTGTTTTCCGATTCCCTACAATTTATGAATACAGCCCATATCAGTACTACTATCCTAATGGCGTGAAGACTATGCGTCCTATTTATCAACAGATTAATAAGGCAATTAAGGGCGAACCACTGACGATATGGGGAAATCCTAAGTATGCTAAAGATATGGTGCATGTATATGATTGCGCTCAGATGATTTGCAAAGCATGTCTTGTGGATCGCGAAGGTGGTTTCTACAATGTAAGTACAGGTATACCTGTGACATTGGAGGAACAATGTCAGGCAATTATTGATGTATTCTCACCAAAGGATAAGCCTTCAAAGATTGAGTATGTTGATCCCGATAGAAAGAGTGGTGGTGGCTTTTTGATGGATATCACAAACGCGAGAGAGGAACTTGGATATGAGCCAGTATATGATGTTCATAAACTCTTCGAAAACTATAAAGAGGAGATGGCTCTCAACCGTTTCCTTGAACTTCGTGGCATTTAATAAAAGATGATTGAATTCGGTTCTGATTTTCATTTCATACCCAACACTGATTTTTTAAGCTGCAAGGCAAATCAACTACTTAATAGGCAGTTATACGCCAACGGCAGGCAATCTATTCAGCATTTGCTTTCCTTCAAAAAATGGGAACGTATTTGGGTGCCTGAATACTTTTGCTACGAAATTGTTTCGGCTATTAAGGATACTGGCATTAATGTTCGCTTTTATCCGGATGCTCCCGGTTTAAACGATACGCAAATAGTAAAGAATATTCCTTTTGTCCAAAACGATGTTCTTTTGCGAATGAATTATTTCGGCTTGCGATCGTTTCGTGACAATACTTCAATTCCGGTTGACGTAATAGAAGATCATTCGCATGACATCACAGGTACTTGGGCATCAACGAGCAATGCCGATTGGTGTATTGCATCAATACGAAAAACAATTCCTGTACCGGAGGGCGGTGTATTGTGGTCACCCAAAAACAATGAATTACCGATAAAACCCGAACAATCAGCAGCTAATATTCTTCTAGCTACTAAGCGAGGGAATGCCATGAAACTAAAAAGTGATTATCTGGCAAAAGATAACGGTCAAAAACAATTGTTCCGTAAATTGTTTATCGAGACCGAAACAGATTTTGAAAAATTACCAATATCTGAAATTACACCTGAATGCCGTGTATACCTTTCTTCATTTGATTTTCAAAAGTGGGATGAACGGAAACGTGCAAATTGGTTGATCCTATCATCGATCAGGTCAGAAAACATTGAGATACATAACCCGGAGACAGAAGACTGCAATATTTTTTCCTTCGTTTTTACTCTGAAATCGGAAGAACAACGAGATAATATTAGAAATCAGTTGATAGAAAACAATTTATATCCGGTTGTTTTATGGCACATACCGGAAAATACATCAGCGTATTCCTTAAATTTTTCAAGAAGGATGCTTTCAATACCTTGTGATGCCAGATTTAGCCAACAAGACATATTTATTATGAAACAAATTATTGAAGACGCTATTAGTTAATAATAAAGATGATAGAAATAATAAATATAGAAAGAGCAAACTATTGGGATGAAATTGTTACAGGGTTTCCAAACCACGACATTTATTATTTAAGTGGCTATTTACAAGCATTTAAAGCACACGGCGACGGCGACCCAATTCTTTTTTGGTACAAAGATTCAGATTGTCAGGCTGTTTGTGCTATGTTTAAACGGGATGTATCTACACATCCCTTTTTTAGTAATTATATAGAAAAAACCACTTTTTTCGACATCATAACTCCCTATGGATATGGCGGATTCATTTTCAAGGGAAACCCCACTCCCCTTTCTCTAAAAAACTTCATTGGTGAATATAACCAATTTTTAATAAGTAACAAGATAATATCCTCATTTACAAGATACCATCCTATTTTACAAAATGTTGGGCTAATGCGCACCATACTTCCAGTTATTGACTTAGGCAGTACAATCTCATTGTCACTGAAGTCGGAGGGAGAAATCTGGAGTAAAATGTCTAGTAAAAATCGGAATATGATACGAAAGGCACAAAAGTCGGGTGTATCCATACA
>CAYMMX010000036.1:0-2347 GCA_964391675.1 uncultured Muribaculaceae bacterium
CAGGCGATCGCGTTGAACATGTCCACATAGTACTTGAACTTGTGCATCGCGCGCTGACGCCAGCGTTCCTTTTGGGAGGATCTGGGATTGTGCCCCGACGTTTCTTTGGTGAAAAGCGGGAACATGCAGGAATCCCACGACCGAAGGCGCACGCCGTCCGATCCCTTGACTTCGTCGCTGATATCGAAGCAGTGGCAGGTGGGGCACAGATACGTGCACGTGCCGCAGGCCAGACACTTGCCGTGAATCGTATTCCAGAACGGGTTGTCGAAATTGACGTCCAGAATCGGCTTGATTTCATGCGCGGGGATCTTCGAGGCTATCGCCTCTTTAGCCTTGGCGGCTGCTTCCGCTTTCTTCGCCTCGGCCGCCGCGTCGGCTTTCGTCTCTCCGAAGTACGGGGCGAGCTTTTCCCCTTTTTCGGTCGCGAACTCCACGAGGTAATCGCCGCCGATGTCGGTGAGCAGAATATCCGCGCCGTCGGCCGAAACCGGCTCCCCGTCCACCGACGTGCAGAAGCAGCTCGTATAGGGCGGTTTCACGCAGGCCAGCGAGATCACCGTCGTGTTCTTCCGTTTGTCGATGTAGTAGCTGTCCTTGTACTTTTCCTGGTCGAAAAGCTTATCCAAAAGGACAAAGCTGTGCGCGTCGCAGGGACGCACGCCGAATAAAACCGACTGGTCGGCTTTATTGACCTCCGACGAAAACTCCATGCCTTTCGGCGTGCGGGTAAATTTCATCAGGGTCTCCGTGTGCGGGAAGAAAACATTTTTCGGCGCATTCTTGGTATTCAGGTAGGCGAGAAACGGCTCGTCGCCCGCGCCAAGGGGTGCAAAAAGAACGTTGTCTTCTTTCTTTACCGGCGCCCAAACCAGCAAATCTCCGGCCATTTTTTTGGCAATGCCCGCCAGTGCATCTTTTTTGATCAAACGTTTTTCCATAATTGTCCCTAGTGTATTTTTTTATCCAACTTCAAAAGCGTCGGGGTTGTCAGCCTATCGGCTAAACCAGCCGCAACTGACTCAACAGCGGCTGAGGATCCGTCAAATGCGTCTTAAAAGTCTCCTGCGATCCGGGAAGCCCCAGCGCAAGCGAGATCAGTTCCGTAAAATAAAAGACCGGCATCTTCATCTGCGGGCTGGGCCGCATTTCCAGGTTGGCCAGGCACATCGGACACGCCGTGACCACGCAATTGGCGCCCGCCTCCCGGGCCGCGCCCATCAGCTTGTCGCACATCGCCACGACGATGGGCGTCTTGCTGACCGACAGCGAACCGCCGCAGCAATCGGTTTTGTAAGACCAGTTCTTCACGTCCGCGCCGACGGCCCCCATGATCTTGTCGAGCATGAAGGGGTTTTCATAATTTTCAAACTGGCAGACCTCCGGCGGACGGAGCAGCAGACAGCCGTAATACGAAACCGGCTTCAGTCCCGCGAGCGGCTTTACCGTTTTCGCCGCGAGCGCATCGACGCCGATTTCATTGTAAATCACGTCGATCGGGTTGCGGATGCTGATTCCGCCCGAATACCTGGCGCCCACCACGCCCTCGATGCGGGCTTTCAGGTCTTTGTCGGCCTTCAGGTGATGCTCCGCCGTTTTGAAACGGTTGAAGCAGGCGGCGCAGGGAACCATGACGTCCATGGCGTCCTTTTCCGCGGCGATCAGGTTGCGCGCCGGCAGGGCGATGGACAGATCAAAATTCGTGTTGTGCGCGGCCGATGCTCCGCAGCAGGACCAATCGTCAATTTCTTTAAGTTCGATGTCGAGGGCTCGACTGACGGCCTTCATGGACTGATCATACTCTTTTGCCATCCCATGCAGCGAGCAGCCCGGATAATAAGAAACTTTCAAGAGAGTAGCCTCCTTTTAAACTGTTACTTCAACGCGCGAGGCCACCGGGGCCTGGCGCGCAACATTTCATCATTTGCTCTTCGTCTTCTCAAAAATGTTTCGGACCGATTTCAGATCGCGCGTCCGCGGCGGAAGCAGCGCCAGCTTCCCCTTGAAAAACATGCTCGGGGCAATGTCCACATCCGACAGGAAGTCGCCGGATTTGAGCTTGTAGTGGATCGTCATCAGCATTTCATGAACGCGGCCGCCGAACTTGATGCTGGACAGGAACGCCTCGTGGAATTTAAGGACATTCGCCTCTTTGGCGGCCCGGCCTTCTTCAATGGCCATCTGACGGAGCACATCCATCATCCGTGCGATATCCACCTGGTTGGGGCAGCGGGTGATGCAGGTTTCGCAAGACAGGCACACCCAGATGGTCGAGCTCGAGAGCACCTTATCTTTCTGCCCGTTCTGGATCATCTTGATCACCTTGTTGGGATTATATTCCATGTAG
>CAYMMX010000037.1:0-837 GCA_964391675.1 uncultured Muribaculaceae bacterium
CGCTATCGACCCCCGCAGGCTTTGTAAACTCCATCCGCCCATTCGCTTCGTTGAGTACCGCAGCTGTGTTTGTGCCGAAATAAAAATCATTTCCCCATTTTGCGGGGTCCTTGCTGTTGTCGTTGAAATTGTCGCCGACCCCGACCGGCTCAACGGTTGAATCATCGACGATTACGCCATACACATTCACCGGAATCCAGTTGGTATCAATGGTCTGGATGCCCAGCTCAAACCCGTTATCCGCAGGCAGCACCATGGCCGCCAGCACCGCCTCGTTGTCACCAAAAACTCCGGTCACGTCGATCCAGGCAGAGACCGGCTGCATTTCGGCATCGAACCAGCGAGCCCGAATCACGCCGTTGGTATCAATAAAATCCGAATCGTCTTCCTCGTCGCCATCCGTCCATTGCTCCGGTGCGCTTTCGCGAAGCGCAACAAGGTAGTTTGTTCCGTTCCAGCCCATGAAGGGAAACTGCGCGGCTGTGGTTTCGTTGCCCGCGATATGGATCCGGTCGCCGGAAACCACGCCGTTGGTCGAGACGAACCGCGCATAGATCTGCCAGGATTCCGCATTCGCCGTCGCGAGGCTCTCGTGGAACAGCACGGCATAGTGACCGTCGGCAAAGACCGTCGCGGTCGGATTGCTGCTCGGAACATCGTTCTGATCGATCACAAACGAAGGGCCCGCCAGTCCGCTGACGGGAGAAATAAACCGTCCGTACACGTCTTCGCCATCTTCACTAATCGTGCGCGGTTCCGAACTGTAGACCACAAGAAAATTTTGGCCGTCAAACCCGATTGATAGATTGCCGTCATCGCCGTCGCCATGCTGATCGC
>CAYMMX010000037.1:847-2103 GCA_964391675.1 uncultured Muribaculaceae bacterium
GTTGTCCAGAAACAATGTGCCGTCCGGATTGACCAGCCGCCCGAACACATCTGTATCCTCTTCATCTGGATCCGGATCCAGACGGATATCCTCCCACGCCACCAGGAACCGGCCCCCGCCGTATGCCGCATGGCAGGTTCCTATATCAACGTTGGCCGTTCCAGGCGGTGAAAGGACAAACGAACCGCCCTGCAGCTCACCAGCTGGCGTCACCATCTGTCCGTTCACCGAACCGTCGTCGATTCCCACCCACGCCATCAAATAGACGTTCGAACCATACGCAACGGCCGGCGGCATGCCCGCAGCCCCGGGAATCGGAATCGGATTTCCGTCCGGCAGGCCGGAAGCCGAAACAAACTGAGCGGCAATATCCTCTCCATCAAGAAGACCCAACATATATCGTTCGCCGTCGAATGCAGCGCTAATCGCACATTCCGGACGAGCGGTCACGGCAATGTCCGTCAGATCCAAAGCCCCGACGGCCTCCCTCTCAAACAACACCGATAGACAAACGACTGCACACAGCACAAAGCACATTTTTAACCGTTTCATGCGATCTCCTTCTGATTTACCCGATATCTGGACCACGGGTGGTCATGTTTTAAGCGAAACCTTTGATTCCTTTTTTATTGCCAAGGCCGACAACCAGTCGGTTTTCCCTTATTGCCGCCGCAGAGCAGAGCCCTTCCCCAATCGATTCGCAGGATCAAGGGAAGAAACACCGGAAGTTATTCCGTAACCCTCAGTGTCACCCTCAAAGTATCTCTGAGGTGTTTGCTTGTCAATCACGCCGTATTTTTCTTCGTTCCCCCAACTTTACCACTTACCAAAGCAAAAGCTGTCGTAGACCCACATCGGGCGAATCCTCACAGTCTGGAGGGCCGGGCTCTGTAACGGCCACAACAAAGGATGTCGCAGACACATTCGCAGCGAAGCGCAGATAATTTTCAGCATTGAAATAGCGACACAGGAGCGGTTCATTTGCTCCCACCCCCTTGTTATCGATTGTGTTAACAATAGCTTGAAGCCCCCTGAAATGACCCTGCGCTCCTCCGTTTGATTTCTGAACTTTAGGTAAGGAGGTTTCTCATGCCTAGCTTCCGACAATCAGAGAATTCCGCAGGATGCCCAAAGGTGACGCTTTTGGCCCGATGAACGCACTCGATACGCTTGCTGGGAGATGCTTTCCCGAGGCGATGATGAATTGGCTCGCAGAGCCAACGCTACAACAAGGAATTGGCTCGCAGAGCCAACGC
>CAYMMX010000038.1:0-2009 GCA_964391675.1 uncultured Muribaculaceae bacterium
AATCCCAAGTATTATTAAACTTATGGTTCCAACAGCTTCAGCTCCTAATTGATTAGCTGTTATTATAATTATGCAAAAACTAAACAATGCATTCAGCACTCTTGAAGCTAATGTGATGAGTATATTATTGAACATTTAATACAATATTATTAAATTTATTCGCTTTTGAGTACATTTTTGTATATTTCTAAATATTCTTTTCCAATTATTTTAGCTTTGAATTTTTTCGCAAATGTAATGAGTAATTCTTTTTGGTATTCATCATGATGATCGATAATATATAACATAGCATTTATGAGTGCAGTTTCATCACCTGGTTTAATAATGATTCCTTGTTCTTGCGAAATATCTGCTGCAATTCCCCCTGCACGTGTTGCAATAATAGGCAGACCAGAAGCCAGACTTTCTGCAATAACAATAGAAAAAGATTCAAAATGACTGAACATGATCAAGCAATCTGAATGATGCATTATGTCTGATAATTCCTTAGTACTCTTTTTGTTTTCAAAAAAGACAAAATTGTTTAATATATTAAGTTCTCTTGCTTTTTGAATAAACGTACCGGCCATACCGTCACTAATAATAAGCACTTCAAAATCTTTTCTCTGTTCTGAAACTTGATGAATTGCTCTGATGATGCCACTTATATTTTTTTGTCTGTCATCAAGAGACGAAACGTGAAGGAACTTAAATTTATTTTTTTTTGGTTTATCAGGATAGTGATTAAAAAATACATCATCCACAACATTTCCCACGACCTTATATTTACCTTTGAATTCAATGCTTTCCATTGCTTCCTTAAGATCAGCAGATACGGGCATTATCATTGCTGCCTTTTTTAAAATCCTCTTTATAAAATATTTTCTTAAAAAGCCTATCTTTGTATGAGTTTGAAAGAGATAGCCTGTCCAGTGTTCTGATAGAACAAACGGAATTTTTTTAAATGCTTTAATAAAAATAAAAACCAGTCCAACCGGAAATGCAATATTTGCGTGGATAATATCAGGATTGCTGTATTTCTCTTTTATTAAAGTTAGCCCTTTGCGATATGCTTTTATGTACTTTAAAAATCGAAAAATAGGGAATTTGTTTTTTTCTAAATAAATAAAAATAGAATTGATATTTTTTTCAAAACAATAAACTATTTCAGATTTTTTTTCTGTTAGATTTTCATCAAAGCAAACATGTAAAATGCTAACATCAGCAAATAGAGAAACTGCTTCAGCATGTTTTTGAACAAAATTGCCTAAGGTAGGTTTTACTCGATTTGGAAACCAGCTTGAGATAAATAAAACTTTTATTTTTGAATTTTCTTTAGACAAATCTTTATTCTTTTTTTTACTTAGTAAATGAAAAAAAATACAAATATCATATAAACAGTATATTATGTTAATAATTTTGGTGCTAACTTAATACAAGTAAATTTTATAATAATCAGATATTCCGTATTATATATGAAAAATTACAATGTCTAACACTAAGATACAAAAACACAAGATTAGAGTATAAAAATAGTATTTTAACTAATACATTGGATAAAATATTTTTGGGGGAAAATGAATTTAGCCGAATAAAGTTCTTTGGTTTATTTATTTTTACCCTTGAAAGATCAAATAGTTTGCTGTGAAAAATTTCTTAGAAAAGATAGGAATTTAGGACACTATTGATTAATTTTTCATTTATTTATTTTTTTTAATCAAATTTTTGTAAATTTGCCACTCTTTAAATGGTGGATGTAGCTCAGTAGGTTAGAGTAGCGGATTGTGGTTCCGTTGGTCGTGGGTTCGAATCCCATCTTCCACCCCTACAAAAACACCCAATATGCAGTTTTTCTGTTATTGGGTGTTTTTATTTACTGTATTATTATTTTAGAAATGGAATAGAAAAATTGAAATGCGATTGAACCTTAAATTCTAAAAAAAAATTAATCATACGTGGGTTCTGGAGAAAAATAATAACTCCATCCATATGTTTGTCCATCCGAAAATTCAAATTTTAAATGAAGATAC
>CAYMMX010000039.1:0-1992 GCA_964391675.1 uncultured Muribaculaceae bacterium
TGCAATTCAGTGATGCTTCAATCCAATTTGCCTCGTAATCCCCTTGATTGAAAGGGTTCACTGTTGTTTGTCTCCAATAGTCGACCGGAATTCCATGCTCCCTGTCATGCTTTGTAAACTCTTGATTACCGCAAGGCCAAAAAACTGCAAACTCTTGGTAACTTCTTTTCTCAACAAGTTTTGCCGGTGTTTTTTCTGGAATACCTTCAATGTTTGGACTGATTGGCAACAATTCAAAGGACTGATTGCCGGATTTATTTCTTGTAACCAATCGGCTTCCTCCAAACAAAATTGTTCCGCAATTATCACAATAGAGTAATTCCAAAACCCTATTGCCTCTCTCTGAATTTATTTTTGTTGTTGAATACAGTTTTCCGGCTGTCCGTTCCCCGTCTGCAAAAGTTGTGTTATCAATGTCATCTGCTTTCACCGATGCCCAAACTCCTTCAATGTTTCTAAAGAAGTAATGAAATCTGAATCGTGGCAATTTCCTTTCATCAGGAATTGCATCTGCAACTGTTCTGAATTCCGGTTCATCCAACATAGCTCTTGCAATGAGCAATCCCCGCAAAGCATTTTGTAAATCTTCTTTGTCAGTTGTAGTTTCAAAAATAGTTTCAGCAAAATATTTTTCTGTTGCATCATCACCGTTTGCTTGGATTGAACAAACTGCTTTGTAATCGCTGCAAGGCGAATACAACCTCTCTTTCAGTTGTAAAGAAGGGTCTGTAATCGCAACAAGCAATTTTGAAATTCCGTTTCCGGCTTGAGGTAATCTAAATGTTATCGAAAGTTCGGTTGCTACCTTATCGCAAGCTGCTATGAAATTTACATCGCCAAAGTTGCCCTTTGCATTCGAAAACACTTCGGAAATTTCTTTGAAAGGATTGATTGGAAGTTTTCTTCCGTTCTCAGGAAATAGAGTAACTGGATTGTTTTTTCCTTCAATTAGTTTGAACTTTTGGTCAAAGTGTGTTTGGCTCACTCCAAAAAAATCACACACAAATTTTTTGCTGTCTGTATCTCCCGCTTCAAGGGATGCACTGGATGCAAGTATGCGTAACTGCGGATGATGCGGATGCAAGCCCAAACGGTTGAGCACAAGTTTGAGCAGGTATGCTACCTCTGTGCCTTGCGTTCCCCTGTATAAGTGTAACTCGTCAATGATTAAATGAAAAATCCTGTTTGGCTCTTCTGCCTCTCTTTGCTCTGCCGGTAAATCTTCGCAAGCCAACCATCGTTTTGTTTCGTCAAAAATTCCTTTGTCAATATCACGCATGAGCATGATGCTTAACATGGAGTAATTAGTAATGAGAATATCAGGTGGTGCAACTTGCATATCAAATCGGCTTCGCATTTCTGCTCCGTCCAGGCGTTGGAAAAAGGATTTAAGCTCTTTTATTTTTTCAACTTTCTTTTCAGGGCTTAATTTGATATACCCTGTTTCATTTGGAAGATGTCTATCAATATAGTCTTGAACATTTTCAAAGTTCTCCTCAATTGTTCGTAACGCTTCCTTTAATTGTTTGACTTTCTTGTCATTTATTACAGTACCTCTATAAGTTTGTTTTTTCAACTCACCTGCAACTGGTGAACTGCCGTTGTATCTGCCAAAATAAATAGCATTGCCGTTTGCGTTTGTGTTTAGCCATTGTCTTGTATCGTCTGAATCAAGCGCTTTTCTTAACCGACTCATTTGGTCTTCTACCAATGCGTTCATCGGATAAAGAATCAATGCTCTTATTCCTGCTTTTCTTCTTTCGTGTAGCCTCTGTCTTGCTGCATCACTCAGAGTGAAGTTTGAGGTATTTACAATTTGTGTTGTGGTAAGCCCTCCGTTTGCTCTTTCCTTCCACCAAGTATTTATGCTTGCAGGTTTCTCATGAGGTGCTTGCCAATTTGCAAACTCTTTTGCAAGCTGTGCAAATAGCGGTAATAAAAATGATTCTGTTTTTCCTGAACCAGTTCCAGATGTGATGATGCAATTGTTTC
>CAYMMX010000040.1:0-1965 GCA_964391675.1 uncultured Muribaculaceae bacterium
ACGGCAACAAGCGGCAGAGCCAGCGCCAAAGGGCGTTGGAAATGTTCCGCGCAAATCAGGTAAATGTCCTTGTCGCCACCGATGTGGCGGCCCGCGGCCTTGATATCAAGGAAGTAACGCACGTCATCAACTACACGGTGCCGCGAACTTTCGACGATTACATCCACCGTATCGGCCGTACCGGCCGCGCCAACGCCAAAGGTTGCGCCATCACCTTCGCCTAAACGCGAAACAAAAAAACAGGACAATATCCTGTTTTTTTGTTTACCCAAAATCATTCCCTCATTAACGGGCTACATAATAATTCTAGAACATTTTTAAAATGTTCCCAAGCATCCGCTGTGGCGCAAATTTGCGCCTCTTTAGTTTCCCGAACAACATTTAACGTGCTTCCCCGATGGACTTCAATGCAATACTGAACCCTCTTGATAAACCATTCCGGATATAAATCAGCCAGTATTTTCCCGGCCTCCCGCACGCCAGTTATGTGATGGCCCTCGCCGTTCTCGCCATTGCGCCCAAAAATAACCGCGCCAATGTCATGCGTCTGGCCCGCAACTGCGCAAATTTCAACATGGCCGCCAAACTTTTTTGCCAAATAAACCGCAATCTTCTCAACCTTGCAGCTGTGGTCAAAAACGCTCGGACTGTAATAATCGCTGTTATAACACAAATCCCTCATCCTTAGCCTCAATATATCGGTCTTTTCCGTATCAATACCTCCTTCTAGCTGTTAATATTCCTAATTTAATCTAATGCAAATATTAAATTTAATCAATTATCAGAAAGGGTATGCCAGAAAGGGTGGTTCATTCCCCGGCTATACCCGATAGTGAGATCCCGCACTTTTTTTATTTGCCCAAGCCGCTTCCGCCACCAACACCGCGGTTCGCGCAATGTTACGTAATCCCAGAAGTTCATCGGTCAGCGCGCTGTTATGGTAAAACTGCTCCACCGACCGCTCCGCGTGCCCTAATTCGATTCTTGCCCGGGAAAGCCGCGGCGTCGTTCGTTCCAGTCCCACGTAATTCCACATTATTCCCCGGATGGTTTGCAGATCCTGGGAAATCAGCGACGGATCGGCGGTTACATCACCTAACACCTGCCATGGCCCGATGCTTTTCCAATACGCGCTAAAAGGTTTTAGCTTTGCCGATTTTTTTATATCCCGCGCCGCGCGCACGCCCCACACCAAGCCCTCAAGCAACGACGTGCTGGCTAAACGATTTGCCCCATGCAACCCATTACACGCCGCCTCACCCGCCGCGTAAAGATCGTTAATCGTCGTCCGGCCCGTCTCAACTTCCGAATATACCCCGCCGCACGAATAATGCGCCGCCGGCACTACCGGAATCAGGTCTTTTGTAATATCTATTCCATAAACAAGCAAAGTTTCCTTGATATTGGGAAAACACTGTTCAATTTTGGTCTGGGAAATATACGACTTCATATCCAAATAAACGCTCTTCGCCCCCGTAGCCAACATCTCCTTATAAATCGACCGCGCCACGATATCGCGCGTAGCCAGATCCGCCCGCTTGTCGTATTTTTGCATAAACGGCCTGCCGTTCTTATCGCACAATCTTGCTCCCTCGCCCCGCGCCGCTTCGGTGATCAAAAATCGGGGCGATGCCGGATGGAAAAATGTCGTCGGATGGAATTGCACATATTCCAGGTTGATGGTGCGTGCCCCGGCGCGATCCGCCATCGCCACTCCATCCCCCCGCGCCCCCTCCGGATTGGTCGTAAATTCATAGATCCGCCCCAACCCCCCGGTCGCTAGAATTGTTCTTGCCGCAAAACACCGCGCCACCTTGCCGGTTTTCTGATCCAGCAAATACGCCCCGCAACACGAAAGCGGTTCATACACCGCTAGTCTCTCTTCGGAATGGTGCGCCGGCGTCAAAAGATCGATCGCCGTAGTCTCGGTCATTACCCCAATCATTGGTTCGCGCAAAACCGCCG
>CAYMMX010000041.1:0-1954 GCA_964391675.1 uncultured Muribaculaceae bacterium
GACGACGTCGCGGCGCCCATCTCGGCCTACGGTCGCTCCAAGCTGGCGGGGGAGCAGTCTGTGATGGGACGCTGTGCGCACAGCGCTATTCTACGCACGGCTTGGCTCTACGGGGCCTCCGGGAAAAATTTTCTAAAAACCATGCTTCGGCTTACTCTGCAGAATCCAGGCAAGGAGCTGAAAGTGGTGAGCGATCAGTTTGGTTCGCCGACGTGGTCGTATACGCTGGCGCGTCAAATACGCGCGGTTGCGGAACGGAGGGCGAGCGGAATTTTTCACGCTTCTTCAGAGGACTATTGCTCCTGGTATGATCTCGCCTGCCAGTTTTTGGAAAAGCTGGGTGTGGAGCATCATTTTGTGCGTTGCACCAGCGAGGAGTTTCCGTCGCCGACCAAGCGGCCGACGAATTCGATTTTGGAAAATGCGCATTTAAAGGCGCTGGGGATGAATGTGTTTAAGGGCTGGGAAGACGAGTTGTCCGACTTTGTCGAAAAGCATGGGGAAAGCGTTCTGGCGGAGGTTCAGGGTAAATGAAAAAGATTTTGGTAACGGGCGGTGCAGGGTTTATTGGTTCGGCGGTGTGCCGCTATCTCGTGAAAGAAAAGCAGTATTCGGTGCTGAACCTCGACAAATTGACCTACGCCGGAGTTCCGGCTTCGTTGACGGAGATTGAGGAGAGCCCGTTGTATCGCTTTGAAAAAGCGGATGTGTGCGACAAGCAGGCGGTAAGCGCGCTCTTTGCCGACTTTCAGCCGGATGCGGTGATGCATCTTGCGGCGGAGTCGCACGTGGACCGCTCGATTGACGGCCCGGCGGCCTTTATTGAAACCAATGTGGTCGGCACCTACACGATGTTGGAGTGCGCCCGTGAATATTGGAACAGCCTGCCTGAAGAGCGCAAAGCAAACTTCCGATTTCACCATATTTCCACGGACGAGGTGTATGGATCGCTTGGTGCGGAAGGGCTGTTTGAAGAGACTACGCCGTATGATCCCCGCTCACCGTATTCCGCCAGCAAAGCGTCCAGCGACCATTTGGTGAAGGCGTGGTTCCATACCTACGGTCTTCCGGTGGTGGTGACCAACTGCTCCAACAACTATGGTCCGTATCATTTTCCGGAAAAGCTGATTCCGCTGGTGATTCTGAATGCGCTGGATGAGAAGAAGCTTCCCGTGTACGGCAAAGGCGATAACATTCGTGACTGGCTGTATGTGGAGGACCATGCGCGTGCGTTGGTCTGCGTTGTGGAGAAAGGAAAGCCGGGCGAAACCTACAACGTGGGCGGACGCAACGAGCGGACCAATCTGGAGGTGGTCGAAACAATCTGTTCGATTTTAGACGAGCTGAAACCGCGAGCGTCGGGGTTGTACAAGGATTTGATCACCTTCGTAACCGATCGTCCGGGCCATGATAGGCGCTATGCCATTGATGCCACGAAGCTCGAAACCGAGCTGGGGTGGAAGGCGCAGGAAAACTTTGATACCGGTATTCGCCGCACGGTTCAGTGGTATCTCGACAACGCTTGGTGGTGGAAGCCGTTGCGTGAATCGCGCTATTCCGGCGAGCGTCTAGGCAATTCCGATAACGGTGTTCGTGTTCAAAAAGCAACCTCTTGAATTAACCCCTTGCTGCTCTCAAATCGGATGGCGCGACCGCCGAGTTGAAGAGTAATCTCTGTGCCTTCGCAACGGAGTGTGATCGGGGTTTCGGGATGGCGTTTCTTCCAAACATTAGCCAGCGCAATGGCGCGTTCTACGCCGTCCCCGCGCTGGAAGTTCCACACTTCGTCAGGCTGAGCAACGCGTGATCCATCATAAACCGATTCGTTGGCTATGTTCGCCAAGGTCTCAATCAGTTCCTCGTCGGACAAGGTCTTCGTTTTTTCTACAACAACGGGGTTGCGATTGAGGGCCGCCTGTAAAAAGGGGCCCCATTGGGTGATCGAAAGATCACG
>CAYMMX010000042.1:0-1921 GCA_964391675.1 uncultured Muribaculaceae bacterium
ATCTCGGCCCCAAGTTTGCTGTAAGTCCGGCATAATGACACAATATGATACGGTAATCATAGGCGCGGGCATGTCCGGTCTGGCGGCCGGCATCCGGCTCGCGATGTTTGATCAAAAAGTCTGCATACTGGAACGGCATAAAATTCCCGGCGGTCTGAATTCCTACTACGACCGCCAGGGCCGGAAACTGGATGTCGGGCTTCATGCGATGACCAATTTTGCCCGCCAGGGGGAACGGGGCCGGCCGTTAACGAAATTGCTTAAACAATTAAGAATCCCATACGAAAAGCTGGAGCTCTCGCAACAGAATTTTTCGCGCATTGTGTTTCCTGCGCACGATCTCGCATTCGCCAATGATCCGCAGTTACTGATGCAAGACATCGAACAACACTTTCCCCATCAAAAAGATCATTTTGCCAGACTGATTGATTTGGTTATCCATTTTGATGACGTTAATCTGAACAACAAACCGCAAAGCGCCAAAGAAAAAGTCCGGGAAGTGATCTCCGATGAGTATTTGCTGGAAATGCTTTTTTGTCCCCTGCTGATTTACGGCAGCGCCTGGGAAAATGATATGGATTTTTCCCAGTTCGTCATTATGTTCAAAAGTATTTATCTGGAAGGCTTCAGCCGTCCGCGAAACGGGGTGCGCACCATCATCAGCCTGCTGATTGAGAAATACAAACAAGCCGGCGGCGAATTGCGTCTGGGAACGGGCGTTAAAAAAATAGAGGTGGAAAATGAAGGTGTGACCGGCGTAACGCTCGATTCCGGAGAAAACATCCGGACCGGCAAAATCATTTCCTCCATCGGGTTGCCCGAAACCATGAACATTGTTTCCAAAAAAAAGGTCATACCTGCTGTCGGCAATATGAGTTTTGCGGAAACCATTTTATTTTTTGACAAAAAGCCCGTTGATGCGGGCATTAAAGAAACCATTATTTTTTACAATGACAATGATACGTACGACTACAAAAAGTCCCGGGATCTTTGTGATTATCGTAGTGCCGTCATTTGCCTGCCGAACAATTTCGGAGCCGATGATTACGATGAAGGATTAATTCGAATCACCTTTATTGCCAATTTTGATCAATGGAACGCGTTGGACAGAAAAACATATCTTCAAAAGAAAAAAGAAGTATGTCATGCGGCTTTGTCACTTGTTGCAAAAGTGCTTCCGCAATTTCAGGCCCAGCTGCTTTACCATGATGTTTTCACACCCAAAACTATTACCCGCTTTACCAGTCATTTCAAGGGCGCGGTTTACGGCACAACCGAGAAAGTCAGAGACGGACGCACCGGCATAAAAAACCTGTTTATTTGCGGCACGGATCAGGGCTTCCTGGGGATCGTCGGCGCCATGCTCAGCGGTATTTCCATGGCGAATCTTCATGGTCTGATGAACGGAGAAACAGCATGAGATTTACCAACGCGGTCATTTCCTCTTTTGCTTATCATCTTCCCGAGCAGGTCATGACGTCGGAAGAAATCGAGGAGCGGCTTGCGCCTCTGTATGAAAAACTCAAACTGCCCGCGGGACGGATCGAACTGATGACCGGCATTAAGGAAAGGCGGTTCTGGCCGCCCGGAACCATGCCCAGCGATTTATCCACGCAGGCCGCCCGTAATCTGTTTGAGAAAAACATCGTGCAGCCGGACCAGATTGATTTATTGATTCATGCCTCCGTCTGCCGCGATTTTCTGGAGCCATCGACGTCTTCGATCGTTCATCACAATCTGGAACTGCAAACGGATATCATGTTCTTCGATCTGTCCAACGCGTGTCTGGGCGTCATGAGCTCGTTTGTCGTTGCCGCTAATATGATCGACAACGGGTTCATTAAACATGCCCTGATCGTGTCCGGCGAAAACGGCGGACCGCTGCTTTTTCAGACCATTGACCGGTTATTAAATGATAAAA
>CAYMMX010000043.1:0-1157 GCA_964391675.1 uncultured Muribaculaceae bacterium
CTGTCTTCAGTTTTGTAAATTTTAGGGAGAAAAACTGCATTTAAATGTGCTTCCGAGTTATAGTAGTCCTGACTATCACAAGTAACTCCGCCCAAAAAGACTCTTTCATATTCCCTGTCCCAGTTGTTTACTGCCAAAATAATGAATTGTTGATTAATAGCCCAGCTGTCAGGCACCGTTGTCATAAATGAACTATCTATCATGTTCCACAACTCTCTGTCGTTTTGACGTTTTTGTTGTACAATAGAATAAAGGACTGCACTGGCTTCTCCCACAGTATAAGATCCGAATTCGGTAAATATATCCGGTTCTCTGACTCCTTCTCGGTCGCAAATCTGTTTGATTTGGGAAACGATTTCTTCGCTCATGTATTCATAGTCATATTCAAATGACAAAGAGTTCTTGATCGGGAATCCTCCTCCGATATTGAGAGAATCCAGCTCCGGGCAAATTTTCTTTAAATCGCAATACAAACTGACACATTTTGAAAGTTCATTCCAATAGTAAGAAGTGTCTTTAATTCCGGTATTGATAAAGAAATGCAACATCTTCAACTCGAATTTGGAATTGTTTTTGATTTTGTTTTCATAAAATGGAATGATATCGTTGTAACGGATTCCTAACCGCGAAGTATAAAATTCAAATCGGGGTTCCTCTTCTGAGGCAATCCGAATGCCTAACTTACACTTGCTGTTAATGTTTTTGTCCAGTAATTCCAGCTCATGTTTACTGTCTAATACCGGTATGGTATTTATAAAACCTGCTCCAAGTAAATTACATATATTGTCTATATATTGTTGCTTTTTGAATCCGTTGCAGATAATATAATTTTCTTTGTCAAACTGACCATTTTCAGTTAGAACTTCAAGAATGTTAAGGTCAAAGGCTGAAGAAGTTTCAATATGTACATCATTTT
Organism: uncultured Muribaculaceae bacterium; assembly: GCA_964391675.1. GTDB lineage: Bacteria > Cyanobacteriota > Vampirovibrionia > Gastranaerophilales > Gastranaerophilaceae > CAYMMX01. The sequence continues at coordinate 917 of CAYMMX010000043.1, forward strand.
TGAGTACTTCGCTCATAACAAATTCAAAATGAGAACTCTTTGTACAGTAACAATAATGGTAATCCCCTTGATAATCTGATTTTGCTATAGCGACGTTAAACCAACGTCTTGCCCGTTGTATATTTTGTGAAATTTTTGGTAAATAGGTGATTTTTAAAGGAGTTCCATATTGCTTGATAATATCCATCAAAGGAACATCTTGAAAATAAAGTTCATTGTCTTCAACCTTGAACTCTTCTTG
>CAYMMX010000043.1:1167-1872 GCA_964391675.1 uncultured Muribaculaceae bacterium
AAGTCTGTGATATTAAATCAAAATATTTAGTCCTCATCTCTTTTTGTTTTTTTATTTTTAAGGCTGCAAAAGTAATATAAAATTTATATGGATCTTAATAATTAAATATATTTAACTAAGTTAGATTGAATTTTTTTTACTAATCCGATTGAGTTGGATTTCTTTTATTGTTTTAATTCGCTTATAATTTTCTATCTTTTTTATTTCTTCACGGTGCCGCATTAATTTCTTTCTTACTTTTGCAGCCATGAAAAAATGTACCACATTTTCAATATTCACCCTTGGTTGTAAGCTTAATTATAGCGAATCTTCCGATATTATGCGTCGATTAACGGAAAATGGACTATCCGTTTCTGATTCTCCGGATTCTATTATTGTAAATAGTTGTGCTGTTACTTCTTCTGCCGAATCGGCTGCATGGGTGCTCTTAAATCGGAAACTCTTCTTCAGTGGCCGGGAGTATCCGCTGTATTCGGAAATCGTGATAAAAATAAAGTTATTGACTATTTATTGAATAAGTCAATTTCTACTGATTCTGCTTTTCAGTCAGCCTATTCTTCCAATGACAGAACCCGATCGTTCCTGAAAATTCAGGATGGATGTGACTACTATTGTTCTTATTGTACAGTTGCAAAAGCAAGAGGCGAAAGTAGAAGCGATTCTATCGCTAACGTCCTTGAAAATATAGATAATATTGCTAAACTC
>CAYMMX010000044.1:0-1657 GCA_964391675.1 uncultured Muribaculaceae bacterium
CCCTCGACCGCCAAAAAACGATTGCTGCCATTGTCACAGCGTTCCCCGAACTGACGGATATCCACCTCAAGGTCAAATTACCGGATACCGTCGTCCTCACCGTCACCGAGCGTCAGCCAATCGTCTCCTGGGTCGGACCTGAATCGACCCAATGGATCGATGCCGAAGGTGTTGTCTTCCCCGCCCGCGGCGACGGCGGCTCACTCATGTCGATCACTTCCTCCTCCTCAGCTCCCCTGCTCTCAACCACCAGCGCCTCCGAAGACGCGGAAACAGCTGAGACTGAAGACAAGGTGGACACCGACAAGGCACCCGTGATCGATTACATCGATCCCAGTGTGCTGCAAACCGCCATCAGCCTGGGCGCGCAGCTTCCATCCGGCGCAGCCCTGGTTTATGACCCCATCTCCGGCATGGGTTGGAACGATAGCCGCGGTTGGAATGTCTATTTCGGCATCGACATGAGCAATATCGCTTTCAAACTTGCCGAATACCAGACGATCATCGAAACTCTAACCAAAAAAGGCATCCAGCCCACGCTGGTCAGCGTAGCCTTTGTGGATGCACCTTATTACAGTACGAGGTAATTTATGGATGAGCCTATTGTTGTTGGTATTGATATAGGAACGACCAAAGTCTGCACCTTGGTGGCCCGCCTTGAAGGTGAGACCGGCATGCGTATTTTGGGAGTCGGGATCGAACCGTCGCAGGGGATCCGTAAAGGTACTGTCGTCGATCTGGCAGCGGCCTCACAATCCATTGCGCGCTCGGTGGAAAAAGCCCAGCGCACCTCCGGCCTCGAGATCACCTCCGCCCTGGTCAGTCTGGCCGGTTCGCACGTTTCCTCGGTCAACTCCCGCGGTGTTGTCGGTATCTCCGGCGGTGTCGTCGAGCAGGAGGATATCTACAAGGCCATTGATCAGGCGCGCGCCGTGGCCATTCCCCACAACCGCGAGATCATCCACGTCATCCAGCGCGGTTTCAACCTCGACGGCCAGGAAGGCATCCACTCGCCCGTTGGCATGTTCGGCTACCGTTTGGAAGTCGAAACCCACATCATCACCGCTGCCGAAGCCACCGTCGAAAACCTGCGCCAGTGCGTCGCGGCCTCCAACATCGAGACCACCCAGTTCGTCCTCAACCCCCTCGCCTCCGCCGAGGTCGTCCTCGACCAGACCGAGCGCGAGATGGGTGTCTGCATCTGCGACATTGGCGGCGGCACCGCCGATCTCGCCATCTACATCAACGGCGACGTCTGGCACACCATGGTCCTGGCCGTCGGCGGCAACCACGTCACCCAGGACATCTCCGTCGGTCTGCACGTCAGCCCCGACGTGGCGGAGCAGATCAAAAAACAATACGGTCACGCCATCCGCAGCGAAGTTGGCGAGGACGAGTTCTTCACCATGCGCGCCTACGGCGAAGAACAACCCGTCCAGGTCAGCCGCCGCGACCTGGCCCACATCATCGAAGCCCGCATGGAAGAAACTTTCCAACTACTGCTGCAGGAGATCAAGCGATCCGGTTACGACGGACTGCTCCCTGCCGGCATGGTCCTCACTGGCGGCACCAGCCAGTTGCCTGGCCTGCGCACCCTGGCCAGCCGTGTTTTGGGCATGCCCGTACGCCTGGCGCGCCCCGAGAACCTGGTCGGCCT
>CAYMMX010000045.1:0-1604 GCA_964391675.1 uncultured Muribaculaceae bacterium
TTGAGGGGTTTATCGCATAGAAACGAAGATGATTTTAATGAATAGAGAATAGAAGACAAAAAGGGCGGGAAAAAGTTGAAGTATCGATTATTGGAGGAATGGGGCCTAAGGCCGGCGGAATCAGACGGCGTATCAAAAAAGAACTATTTGTAACTGCTCACAATCCTGAGCGGCGCTGATTGATAAGCGGCAGCATGACTTTGAAAAATGATTGGCCGGGATTCTGGCGCAATTGGGTTTCGATCACCGAGGTGTTGACCTCGTGCGCTTTGGCACCGTCAACCGAACGCGAGCCGCCAAAAATTTTGCGCATAACCACTTGTTTGCGGATGGCGCGTTCGGCGGTATTGTTTTCCGGCAAGACATTTTCATAATTCAAGCAGGTAAATAAAAAGGACAGATGATTTTGGCAGCGGTTTTGGATTTTCTTCGCTTCGGGATCGCGGTATTTCTTTTGGATGATTTCTTGCAAGCGGGCTTGGAATTCGGTTGTCGGTTTTCTTTCATTAACCGGCTTGGTTAATTCCTGCGTCAAATCAAAGTATATTTTCAATAGATCGGAATACAGCAAAAACGAAGCGGCTTTGGCGTTGCGCAATAAATGCACCCAGCATTGCTGTTTGTCGCCGGGTAGTTTTCCGTAGGCGGCATAGCCATCGGAAATGATTGTCCGGTCGGTTTTCCCTCCCAGAACCAGTTGCGGCACGCCTTTGCCGCGGGATTCTTCAATCACATAGCGAATGCCCTTTTCGGTGACGAATACCCACAGCCACCAGTTGCCGCCGTTCATCCGCCAGCCGGTTTCATCGGCGTACACGGCTTTGGCTTCCTGGATTAATTTGCAAATCGCATCGTAATCTTTTCCGAATAACTCTTGAGCTTCTTTGAGTTTCTGGCTGATTTCGCCTTCGGAGATTTTGAAGTCATGCAGATCGAGCAAACTGTCTTTGATGAGGTTGTAAGGCAGGCGCAAACGATAGCGGGCGTAAAGGATATAACCTAAAATATTGGGACCGATCCTTTGGATTTCGGGAATCTTGCTTGAACGCACGAATGTTTGGCAATTTTGGCACCAGTAACGATGGATGATGAATTTCTTGACGGTTTTTCTGGGCGCCAGGTCGATATCTTCTTCGTATTTGAATGAGGTATCGGCGATATTGCCTAATGGTTTTTTACAGATTGGACAGTTGCAGATCGGGAACGAATGCTCTTCGTTGACTTCGCTGTCGGAAGGATTGGGGCGATGGTATGATTGTTCTCTTGGTTTCCTTGGCTCATTGTTTTCAGCTTTCTTGTTGGGTTTGTACCATCGCGCCAGCATTTCCTGGCGCTGTTTTTCTTTGTCCCGCAATTGTTCTTCGAGCCTGGCGATTTGTTTGTCTTTAACTGCCAATTCCGATTTTAAATCCCTGATGGCGTCTTTCTGTTTTTGATTGATATTTTTCAGGCGGGTAATGAGCTGTGCCTGCCGGTCTTGGATTGATAATTGTCCGCGCATAGTTTTGATGGTTGTCAATCTTTGCAAATTGATTTTACCATTTTGTAATATGCGGGCAAGAACCGGGATTGAGAGCGGTACTCAAATTTGTGAGCAGTTACAA
>CAYMMX010000046.1:0-1567 GCA_964391675.1 uncultured Muribaculaceae bacterium
CTTCAACAGATTTTTTAGTTTCGTCTCCAACAACAATTGTTGTTTCGTCTTTTGTAACAACAACACGTTTTGCAAATCCCATCATCTGAGTTGTAACGTTTTCAAGTTTAATTCCAAGTTCTTCTGTGAACATTTCGCCACCTGTTAAGATAGCAATATCTTCAAGCATAGCTTTTCTTCTGTCACCAAAGCCAGGTGCTTTAACAGCAACGGCTCTAAGAACTTTTCTCATTGTGTTTACAACAAGAGTTGCAAGAGCTTCGCCCTCGATATCTTCTGCTATTAACAACAATGAACGGCCGTCACGCGCAACTTGCTCCAATACAGGAACCAAATCAGCGATTAGATTTATTTTTTTGTTTACGCAAAGAACATAAGCATCTTCCAAAACAGCTTCCATTCTTTCAGCATCAGTTACGAAGTAAGGTGAAATATAACCTTTATCAAACTGCATACCTTCAACAACTTTAAGGTTTGTACCGAAAGATTTTGATTCTTCAACCGTAATAACGCCGTCGTGTCCGACTTTTTCCATAGCTTCTGCTATTAATTCCCCTATTTCAGGGTTGTTTCCGGCTGAAATTGTCGCAACTTGTGCAGTTTCTTCTTTTGTCTGAACGGCTTTTGACATAGTTTTGATTTTTCCGACTGAAATTTCAACTGCCTTATCAATACCGCGTTTCATACTGATAGGATTCGCACCAGCTGTAAGATTTTTTAATCCTTCTTTAACTATTGCTTGAGCCAATACACTTGCCGTTGTTGTTCCATCACCTGCAACATCATTTGTTTTAGATGAAACTTCTTTTAATAATTGAGCTCCTGCATTTTCTAATCCGTCTTTAAGTTCAATTTCTTTTGCGATAGTAACACCGTCGTTAACAATTTGAGGTGCACCGAACTTTTTTTCTAATATTACATTACGACCTTTTGGCCCTAATGTTACTTTTACAGCGTCAGCAACTGCATCAATACCTTTTAATAGTGACTTACGTGCTTCTTCTTTAAAGATTATTTGTTTTGCCATTTTCCTTCTCCTTTATCTGCCTATTCAATAACTGCTAATGCATCTTTTACTGGTAAAATTTTGTAAATTTGGCCGTCTAGTTTAACGTCTGTGCCTGAATATTTAGCATACAAAATTGTATCGCCAACTTTTACGTCCATAGGTTCTCTTTCGCCGCTGTCAAGAGTTTTACCTGCTCCAACTGCGATAACTTCACCCTTTTGCGGTTTTTCTTTTGCATTATCAGGGATAAAGATTCCTCCTGATGTTTGTTCATTGTCTTCGATAACTTTAATTACGATTTTGTCTCCTAAAGGTTTAATTCCCATAACTTTCTCCTTTTTTTTTCTATAACCAAATTTTTTCTTTATTATCTTTATACTTCAATTTTTCAATATTTTTTTTAAAGTTAAGAAAAAATTAATAATCTTTTATAAAGTATTTAATACATATTTTTTAATAATTCCCCTATTTTCTACTGTAAAAAGCAGAAAAAGGGTTTAAACTAAACTTTTTATTTGTGTAGCATTAAATTTAAATTGAGGTTGCGTTGTGAGAGTA
>CAYMMX010000047.1:0-1561 GCA_964391675.1 uncultured Muribaculaceae bacterium
GGCTACTCTACCGCGGCTACAAGGTCACACACGTCATGAACCTCACCGACATAGACGATAAAACCATCCGTGGCAGCCAGAAACAGGGCATAGCGCTGGGGCAATTCACGGATTTCTATGTTAAAGCCTTCTTTGAAGACATAAAAGCCCTCAACATCCTCCCCGCCGACTATTACCCCAAAGCCACCGACCACATCGCCGAAATGGTCGCGTTGATCAAGGCGCTGATGGAGAAGGGCATCGCGTACCGAGGCGAAGACGGCTCCATCTATTTCTCAGTTGCCAAATTCCCAAGTTACGGCAAGCTTTCGCATCTTAAAGTGGGCGAACTCAAAGCCGGCGCGCGGGTCAGCCAGGACGAGTACGCTAAGGAGGAGGCACAGGACTTCGCGCTCTGGAAAGCCTGGACGCCAGAGGACGGCGATGTGTTCTGGGAAACCGAGTGGGGCATGGGCCGGCCCGGCTGGCACATCGAGTGCTCGGCTATGAGCATGAAGTATCTGGGCGAGACCTTCGACATCCACGGCGGCGGCTCGGACCTCATCTTCCCGCACCACGAAAACGAGATCGCCCAGTCCGAAGCCGCCTCGGGAAAGCCGTTTGTGCATTACTGGATGCATAACGAGCACCTCCAGGTCGAGGGCAAAAAGATGAGCAAGCGTCTAGGCAACTTTTACACGCTGCGTGACCTCCTCGCGAAGGGCTATGACCCCATCGTTATCCGCTACCTCTTGATGAGTACGCATTATCGCCAGCAATTCAACTTTACCTTCGAAGGCTTGGATGCATCGAAGGCGGCGGTGGAGCGGCTGCGCAATTTCGTGCGGCGGCTGCATGAAGCCGAGGGCACAACCGAGGTGGGCAAAGTCGCCACCCTGACCGAGAAGCTGGAGGCGTGTTTCGGCGGCTCCATGGACGACGACCTTAACATCGGCATCGCATTGTCGGCGCTGTTTGATTTCGTCCGAGAAATGAACGCGCTGCTAGATGCTAACCTGGTTAGCAAGCAGGAGGCAGCGGATGTGGGCGGCTTGATGATGCGTATCGACGCCGTTTTAGGCGTCATCGGCAAAGTCGAGGTGGAGGAGGCGCTGGGCAGCGACATCGACGCGCTGGTGCAGAAGCGTGAGGCAGCTCGGAAAGCCAAGAACTGGAAAGAAGCCGACGCCATCCGCGCGCAGCTAAAAGAAATGGGCATCGTGCTTGAGGATACCGCGCAGGGCATCCGGTGGCACAAAGAGAAAGCAGCCTAAGCGGTTTTTCCGCCCAGATTCCACTCTTGCGTGGCGTATTTTTCTCTACAAAGCTGTTCTGCGGCGGCTTTTTCCTCGCCTGTAAGCTCGCCCTCATGCAGCTGGATTTTCAGTATTGCCCTAAATCCCTGTGTCAGCGCGTTGGCGACTGTGCCGGGGCTGATTTTGTGTCCCAGCTCAGCTTGGATGCTGGTGATTTTTCGCCTGCCGATGTCCGCGGCTTGCGTGCAGGAGGCGCCTTTAAGCTGTAGAAGCCGGAACATTTTGGGTAAATCCACGCTGACCAAGACGGTGCCATGCTGGAGCAC
>CAYMMX010000048.1:0-1533 GCA_964391675.1 uncultured Muribaculaceae bacterium
AATGCATAGGCTGTCTTTGGTATTCTAGACATAATATTTACAAATATTAATATAAATCTAATTTATTATATTTTATAATTTCCATTTTTTAAATATTTTCATTAAAAGATATATTACATAAAAGTAAAGAAATTCAAAATATATTAGGAATATACTTTTTTTTGTTTGAAGTCGTTTTGCTTTAGCATATTCTAAATATACATTTTTAATATTTGTCTGACTAATACCATCACTTTTCATAATAGAAATAATTTTATCAATAAATATATAGTTGTGCTTTTTTGGTCGTAAAAGTAATTCATAATCCATTGCAATCTTAAATTCTGTATTATATAAACCATATTGTTTAAAAAATTCTTTATTAAAAAACGTTGACTGATGACATATTGTCATTCTTTTTAAAAATATTTTTTTATTAAAAACCTGACCATAAATATAACTTTTACTAATATTATTGATAACTTTAATTTTCCCAAAATAAATAAAGCTTTTATTTCTATCTAAAATCTTTTGTTCAAAAATCTCCTGAATAATTTTATCAGAAAATAACACATCTCCTGCATTAAGAAACATTATCCATTCTCCGGTAGCTTTCTTAATTCCTTTGTTAAAAGCGTCGCTAATCCCCTTATCTCTTTCACTTACCCAATATGTAATACAATCATTATATTTTTCTATCTTTTCTTTTGTCCCATCTTTTGAACCACCATCAATAACAATATATTCAATACCTTGAAATGTCTGTTTAGTAACACTTTTTATTGTTCTTTCTACACCTATTTTATCGTTATAAACAATTGTAATTATTGATAGATATTTATACATTCTATTATACAATATAATAAGTTAAATTTTACTTTCTGTTTGAGAGTTTAATAAATTCATTTCGCTAGTTAAAATCGAATATACATAGTAAAAAGTAAAAAGTCTGAAAAAACTTGAAGATAGGAAAAAAGCATTTCCTTTAATATTTACAATTATTATTGTTATAAAAAACAAAATTGGGAAAAATTTATTTGAAGCATTTTTAAAATTTCTTATGAACAATTTCCATAAAAAAATTAGCATCAGTGTTAAATATAAAATTCCTCCTTTAAAAATTTGAATTACATATCCTACATCAGAAGCACGATCACCTGCTCCAAAAACATCTACACCTTTCCCAAATATTAATCCTAAAAAATCTGAAGGAAAAAAAAGAAATTGATTAAATAAAACGCTATAATTACCACTATTCTCATTCCCTTTAACAAAATTTTGAGTATCGGTAAAAATGGATAGTGCCCATATTAATGATGTTTCATTTTGTTGTGCAAAAATTGAATATCTTACAATGTATCCTATTACAAATATTAAAATCATTGTCAATAAAATTTGCTTTAATTTTATTTGCTTATTTATTAAAAGTATTATAATAAAAATAAAAACTGGAACAAGTCCGGTTCTTGCATTAAAAATAATTGAAATAAATAAAAATAAAATTGGAATAAAATATTTGAGATTTTTCAGCATTAATAATAAACAAATCGATAA
>CAYMMX010000049.1:0-619 GCA_964391675.1 uncultured Muribaculaceae bacterium
AACATGATAGCTGCCCAGCTAAGGGCCCTTGGAGACAGCCGCACGCCTCTATATTTCCTGATCTTTGCATCCTTGCTCAATGTAGTCCTGGATGTGCTCTATGTTGGCTTCTGGGGCTATGGGGTGGATGGAGCAGCGTATGCCACGGTCATAAGCCAGCTTGTCAGTGCAGTCCTATGCACGATTTACAGCTGCATCCGCTTCCCAATCCTTCGCTATAAGGCCAGTGAGCTTTTACAAAGCCTGAAGGGTGCCTGGGTGCACTTGAGAGCAGGCCTGCCCATGGCTCTTCAGTGCTCTGTCACAGCCATAGGAGTCATGATAATCCAGACAAGCCTCAACGGCTTTGGCTCTCTGGCGGTGGCAGGCTTCACTGCAGCCTCCAGGGTAGGCGGCTTCGTGGAGGTCTTCTTCATATCAATCGGAGTGAGCATGGCAAGCTTCTGCGGTCAGAACATCGGAGCGGGGCAGGTAGATCGGGTCAAGGAGGGTGTCAGGACGGCTGTGATTTACTGCCTGGTGCTTTGTGCTATCTCCATGGTCCTGGTATTCTTCCTTGGCAAGGATTTCATAATGCTCTTCGTGAGCCAGGCGGATTCAGCGGTCATGGGCTATGCAC
>CAYMMX010000049.1:629-1521 GCA_964391675.1 uncultured Muribaculaceae bacterium
GCCATGGCTGCTTTCTTCCCGCTGCTGGGGCTGCTTATTCTTTATCGCAATTGCCTGCAAGGCATAGGCTATGCCTTCATACCCTTTCTTGGGGGAGTCCTTGAGCTTGTCTCCAGGATCATAGTGTGCTCTTTCCTTCCAGATGCCATCGGCTACACCGGAGTGGCTCTTGCCACTCCAGCTGCCTGGATAGTCACCACAGCGGTGCTGTTTGGAACCTATAAAGGATGGAAGAGACGAACGACTGACTGAGTGCGGCGGGATTCGAACCCACGACCTTATCCTCCGGAGGGACACGCGATATCCAACTTCGCTACGCACCCGCAGGCCATAGTATAGGCTCATTGTGCTGATTATTCAATAAATATGATGTTCTATGCGATATGTCATAAGTTCAACTCATTTAATATAAAGATGTTATGATGAATAAAATGAGTTGGATGTTCTTTTAATGGCACGGTTAATGTCAACTCTTGACAACTGTTATGGTTTCTGCTAGATTAGCCAATGAGGAAGAGAAGTGAAGAAGCTTATAGCCATAGCGATTGTCTTGATGATAGCTCTCAACGCCTTTGCGATTGTGACCCTCAAGTCCAACCGTCTCAGCGTGCAGGTCTCTGGCAATATGCCCATTGATTATTCGCTTACAATAGTCCCCACGAGGGACAGCTATGACATTGACCTCTTCTCAAGCCAAGGCAGCCAGATCAATGTTGCCAACTACCTTTTCACCGCCAACGGCTTGGTGGAAAGCACGATAGCCCTTCTTCCGACGACCAGCCAAGGCTTCATCATCTCTGATGGATCCAGCGGTGGATATCCCTTTGAGATGGCCATATGCAGCTACAATCCAGATGGTTCGGTGAGACAGCTTATTCAGGGCAACAGCACG
>CAYMMX010000050.1:0-1500 GCA_964391675.1 uncultured Muribaculaceae bacterium
GAGGAACAGGAATACATCGATTCGATTAAAGAAGACGTGCGCTGGCTGGGCTTTGACTGGGGCAGGCACGAATATTACGCCTCGGACTATTTTGATCAGTTGTATCAATGGGCGGTCAAGCTTATCTCTGACGGCAAGGCCTATGTTGATGATCTGTCGATGGATGAGATCCGGGAGCATCGCGGGACGCTGACGGAGCCGGGAAAGGACAGCCCTTACCGCGGCCGTTCAGCCAAAGAGAGCCTGGATCTTTTTGAGCGGATGAAAAAAGGGGAATTCAAGGACGGCGAAAAGGTCCTGCGTGCCAAGATCGATATGGCCTCCCCGAACATCTCCATGCGGGATCCTGTTTTATACCGCATTCTGCATGCTGTCCATCCGCGCACCGGCGATAAGTGGTGCATCTATCCGATGTATGATTTCGCGCACGGTCAGTCTGATTCGATCGAGGGGATTACGCATTCGATCTGTACCCTGGAGTTTGAAAACCATAAGCCCCTGTACAACTGGTTCATTGAACAGCTCGGTATCTTTCCGTCGCATCAATATGAATTTGCCCGTCTGAATTTAAATTATACGGTTTTAAGTAAACGAAAGCTCCTGGAACTGGTCAACAGCAAGGCCGTTTCCGGGTGGGACGATCCGCGCATGCCCACGATCTCCGGGATCCGCCGCAGGGGATACACGCCCGACGCCATCAGGGATTTCCTGTCGCGCATCGGCGTCGCCAAAACCGACAGTATGGTCGACATCCAGCTGCTCGAGCATTGCCTGCGCGAGGACCTCAATAAAAAAGCGTACCGCGCGATGGCCGTCCTGAAGCCGCTTCGCCTCGTGATAGAAAATTGGGAAGAGGGCAGGGTCGAGGCGCTCGAGGCCGTCAACAATCCCGAGGACGAGAGCGCGGGCACGCGCACGATTCAATTTGGGCGCGAGCTGTATATCGAGCGCGACGACTTCATGGAAGCGCCGCCGCCGAAATACTACCGGCTGTATCCGGGTTCCCAGGTGCGCCTGCGTTACGGGTATATCGTTACCTGCACCGGTTTCAGGAAAAACGATGCGGGCGAAATCGTCGAGGTAACGTGCACGTACGACGGCGAAACCGGGGGAGGGAACGCCGCCGGAGAGAAAAAGGTAAAGGGAACGATTCACTGGCTCCTCGCGAGCACGGCGGTGAAAGCGCAGGTCAATCTGTACGATCACCTGTTTTCCCCGGAACGCCCGATGGAAATCGAGCCGGGCAAGAGTTTCCTCGACAACCTGAACCCCGAGTCCCTGACGCGAATCGCCGACGCGTTCGTCGAGCCGTCCATTGCCTCGGCCGAGCCCGGCCGCGCCTTTCAGTTTGAACGGACGGGATACTTCGTCGCGGACAAGGATTCAACCACCGAAAAACCGGTTTTCAACCGGACCGTTTCGCTGCGCGATTCCTGGGCCAAGATCGAGAAAAAAGGGAACTGAAATCATAAAGGGGGCCTCGTATCGCGCTTGACGAGT